>QQVD01000014.1 GCA_003388555.1 Acidobacteriota bacterium
ATACCGAGATTGCGCTCCGCCAGCTCGAGGCGCAGCTCGGCGCCGCGCAGCTCGACGTAGGCGCCGGCGATCTCGGAGGCGACCAGCAGCAGCACGCCGCGCTGCAGCTCCTCGACGCCTTCGAGCCGTGCCTGCGCCGCCTCGCGGGCCCGGCCCACCCGGCCGAACAGGTCGAGCTCCCAGGCGGCGTCGAAGCCGACGGTGAAGAGGTCGTTCTCGAGCGACGCCAGGCCGGCCTCGGCCAGCTCGGCGAGGGGTCCCGGCCCGTTGGCGCTGGCCTTCTGCCGGCCACCGCTGGCCGCTGCCGACACCGTCGGCAGCAGCCGGCCACCCTGGGCGCGCCGTACCGCCCGCGCCTCGGCGACGCGCGCCGCCGCGATCTCGAGATCGAGGTTGCCGCGCACGCCGCGCGCGATCAGGTCGCTGAGCACCGGATCGTCGAACTCGTCCCACCAGGCGAGCTGCTCGAGCACCAGGGCCTCGTCGGTCGAGACCGCTTCCGCCGCGGCGGCCTGCTGGGGAGCCGGGCCCAGGCGATCGGGCAGCGGCGGCTCGGGGGCCCGATAGTCGGGACCGACGGTGCACGCTGCAGCCAGCAGCACCATGACGAAGACCGCCGACCATCGCGGCAGGCTGCGACGGAGAGCGAGGGACGACGACTTGCACGCGTTGCGCATCACGCCGGGGCTCCTTCCTCGAGATCGAGCGAGGCTGCGGCCGCGGGCTCCGCCTCGTCGTCGGTCGCTTCCGCCGGGGCGCGCCGGAACAGCATCACGTAGGCGGCCGGCACGAAGACCATCGCCAGGATGGTCGCGCCGCCGACGCCGCCGGCGAGCACGATGGCCAGCGACGGCCAGAACACTCCGCCGATGAAAAGCAGAAGCGGCAGGAATCCGCCGATCGTGGTCAAGGTGGTCGAGATCACGTGGCGCCCGCAGCCGAGCACCTCCTTCAGCACCGCCTCCCGGTTGCCCAGGCGGGCTCTCGGGTTCTCGCGGATCGCCGCCAGCACGACGATCGAGTCGTTCAGCGCCACGCCGATCAGACCGAGGGTGCCGAGGATGGTGTTGAAGCTCACCGGGAAGCCGCGGGTCCAGGTCGCGAGCAGTGCCAGCCCGACCGAGAGGCCGCCGACCATGAGCAGGATCCCCGCCACCCGCACGCTGCGGAAGACGAGGATGATCGTCGCCATCATGATGGTCACCAGCACCGGCACGAAGGTGAGCAGGTTGCCGACCGCTTCCTGGTCCTCCTCGGCGGAGCCGCCGGACTCGAAACGGTAGCCGCGCGGCAGCACGAAGCCGGACGCCTCGAGACGCTCGCGCACCTCGGCGTCGACCTCGATCGGCAGGGCGCCGGTACGGGTGTAGCCGTAGATCGTGTTGCAACGTTCGCCGTCGTAGCGCGTCACACCACCGAGCTCGGGCCGCAGATCGAGCGTACCGATGGCCTCGAGCGGCAGCTGCGAGTCGCGGCCCGCGAAGCGCAGCGACTCGACCGCTCCGAGGTCGGAGCGCGCTCCCTCGAGGCGGAAGCGCAGCGGCAGCTGCTCGAGATCCTCGAGCACGAAGCCGCCGCTGACGCCCTCGAGCGAGCTGTCGAGCTGCGCCGCGAGGTCGGTCAGGGTCAGGCCGGCCAGCTGCGCCTCGCTCTCGTCGGCCTGCAGCCACATCTTGGGCTCGCCACGCGGCATCGACACCTGGGTGTGGAGGATGTCGGAGTGGTTCTGGAGCTCGGCGCGGACCTGTGAGCCGAGCTGCTGCAGCACCTCGATGCTGGGGCCGAAGATCCGATACTGGACGTCGGCCTCGATCGGAGGGCCCTGCTGGAACTTGCGCACCACCACCTGCGCGTCCGGTACCAGGCGATCGATCTCGCGCTGCAGGATGGGAACCAGACGCTCGGTGGTCTCGGGGCCGTCCACCTTGACCACGCCGCGGGCGTAGTCCCGCTGGTCGACGCGGTTCATCAGCAGGTTGTAGTAGACCGCCGGGAAGGAGCCGCCCACCAGCCAGTGCACCCGCTCGACCTCCGGATGGGAACGGATCTGGCGCTCGATCTCCTCGACCGCGGCTTGGGTCTTCTCGATCGAAGAGTCGCTCGCCATCCAGACCTGGACGTCGAACATGTCGCGGTCGGTGGGCGGGAAGAACGACCGCCCCAACTGGCTGCCGAGCACGAAGCCGAGGATCGGCAGCGAGGCGCCGACCAGCAGCGGCAGGATCGGGCGCTTCAGTCCCGCGCGCATGGCGCGTTGGAAGCGATCGGCGAGCCAGCCACCGGGGAGGCCGTGTCGCCACCAGACGCGGCGCCCCGCCTCCTCGCCGACGCCACCCTCGTGGAAGCGGCCGAATCGACCGGTGAGTGCCGCGACCACTGTGAGCGAGAGCAGGAAGCTGGCGCTCACCGCCAGGATGACGCTGATGCCGATGTAGCCGACGAAGTCCCCCGCGGCTCCGGGCAGCAGCACGATCGGCGCGAACGCCAGGACCGTCGTCAGGGTCGAGGCGAAGAGCGGCGCCCGCAGGTGCTGGGTGGTCTCCTCGACCGCCTGAGTGACCCCCATGCCCTCCTCGCGGCGCTTGCGGATCTCGTCGACGACGACGATCGCGTTGTCGATCAGCAGACCGAGGGCGATGATCATCCCGAAGATCGACATCTGATGGATCTGACCGCCGAGCACCGAGATGCCGAACAGGGTGACGCAGACGGTGAGCGGCAGGGCGGTGCCTACGAGCAGCGCCAGCCGCCAGCCCATGGTGAACAGGATCACGATCATGATGACCACGGCGCCGGCCGCCATGTTCGACACCAGCTCGCCGAGGCGGGCGCCGGTGTAGACGTTCTGGTCGAACACCTCGACCAGCTCGATCGGCCCGCCGAGGCGCGCCTCGAACTCGTCGACCACCACCTGCGCCGCCTCGGCCCAGTCGCCGATGCGCACCCCAGCCGCGGCCCGCGCGCCGACCAGTACGGCGCGCTCGCCGTCGACCAGACCGATCGAGCCGGGCGGATCGATCACCCCGCGCTGCACCTCGGCGACGTCGCCCAGACGCACCACCGCGCTGCCGTCGGCGCCGGTGCGTAGAGGCACCGAGCGCACCCGTTCGAGGGTGTCGAGGGCGCCGTCGACTTCGACCAGGACCGTGGTGTCGGACGAACGCATCGCTCCCGCCGGGCGGCGGGAGTCGGCAGCGCGAACGCGCTGAGCCACCTCGTCGACGGTCAGGCCCAGGGCCTCGATCCGTTCGAGGTCGACCAGCACGGTGATCTCCTCCTCGGCCCCACCGTAGAGGCGCACCAGCTCGGTGCCCGGAACCGACCGCAGCGCATCGGCGAGGTCCTCGGCGAGGCGCTGCATGACGCCCATCGGCGGTTCACCGTCGCCGCGCCAGACCACCGCCTCGGTGCGGGTGAAGGCGATCACCTCGATGTTGTCGTCGACCCGCGGCTGCGGCACGCTCGGCGGCAGCTGGGTCGCCGCCTCCTCGATCTTGGTGCGGACGCGGGCGAAGACCTCCTCGTTCTCGTCGGGGCCAACCGAGTCGAGCATCTCGATGGAAATCGTCGCCTGACCGGCGCGCGACGTGGACTCGACGCGCTTGATCTCCTCGATCTCGTCGAGAGCGTTCTCCAGCGGTTCGGCGACCAGCGCCTCGACGCGCTCGGCCGAGGCGCCCGGAAACGGTGCGATGACCAGCGGGAAGCGGTTGAGGATGCGGGGATCCTCCAACCGCGGCAGGCTGCCGAAGGCCGACAGACCCGCCACGGCGATGACGACGACGCTCATCACCAGCAGGTAGGGGTTGCGCAGGAAGGGACCGCTCACCGCACCGCCTCCCCGGCCTCGACTCCAGCCGAGGTCGCCAGCGCCGGTCGACCCGCGTCGACCGTCTCGGCGATGACCCACTGGCCGACGACGAGTCGCTGCAGGCCGTCGAGCACGATGAGGTCACCCTCCTGGAGGGCACCGCGCACCAGGGCCCTGGCTCCGGCGTCGCCGCTGGTGTCGAGCTCGACCACCTCGACCGGCCGCTGCTCGATGCGATGCGTCGCCCTGGCAGGGGCTGCCTCGTCGGCGCTGACCGGCACCGTCACCAGGACCGACCAGAGACCGCGCGAGGACTCGGTGAGCGCAGCGAGCGGCAACTCGAACCCACTCGCCTGCGAGCGGTCCTCGAGGCTCAGCACTGCGGTCTCCCCCACCCGCAGCTCGCCGAGCGAGGCGTCGAGCTCGAGCAGCACGTCGACGGTGCGGGTGGCGGTGGCCTGTTCCGGCAGCAGCGCCAGACGGCGTGCCGGATAGACCTCCTGCCCGACGCGCACGTCCACGGACTCCTCTCTCTCCAGAGCGCGGGCGGCTTCGATCGGCAGGCCCACCCTCGCCCGCGGCCGGTCGACCTCGAGCAGCACCAGCACCGGTGTCCCGGCCATCACCACCTGGCCCTCGTCGAGGCGCCGCTCGACCACCAGGCTGCGGAACGGTGCCCGCAGGCGGGACTTCTCCAGGTCCACCTCGACCAGGTCCCTCTCGGCCCGCGTGCGGTCGAGCGCGGCGGCGGCGGAGTCGCGAGCTCGCCTCGCCTCGTCGACGTCCTGCGGCGAGACCGCGCTGCGCTGCGCCGCGCGCTCGAACCTGTCGAGCGTGCTGGTGGCCAGGTCGTAGGCTGTGCGTGCCTCGGCGACCGCCGCCTCGAGCTGACGCGACCTCGCCTCGAGCCGGCGGGTGTCGAGCTCGGCGAGCACCGCCCCGTCCGCGACCCGGTCTCCCTCGTCGACGACGACGCGTTCGAGCGTGCCGGCGAGATCGAAGCCCACCTCGGAACGACGCCGGGCCTCGATCTGGCCGCGGTAGAGGCTGCGGCGGCCGAAGCTCTCACTGCGCACCGCCGGCGCCGTCCGCACCGTCAGGATCGTACCCTCCTCGACCGCGCCCGCGCCGGTGTCGGCGCCGACATCGGCTCCGGCACCGCTGCTGCAGCTCCAGGTCGCCGCCGCCGCCGCGGCGACGACCGTCGCGGCGACCGCCGCATTGGTTCTGAACCTCATTCGAATTCTCCCGCTCATGTCGTGGACCTCGTGCTGCTGCGATCGTCTTCGGAGCCCTTCCCGCTTCGCTCTTCCGCGGTGCCCGGAGAGGCCTCAGGACACGGATCTGGTGCCTGCGCGCCAGCGGCCGGTCCCTGTGCCGACCGCTGATCGGCGTTGCCCAGGCCGGCGAGCGCCACCCGTTGCGCGCCGCGCAGCATCGCCTCGGCCTCGCCGGGACCGAGCGCGCGCGCCAGCGTCATGCCTCCCACCATCGCCGCGATCAGCCCCAGCGCGAGCTCGTCGCGCTCCGCGGCCACGTCGCCTGTCGCCGCGTCAGCCGCGAGCTGCGCCGTCCGTGCCATCTCCGGCCCACCGTCGGCTCGAGGGCGAGGGGCCTCCGTCGGCTCCTCGTCGTCCTCGCGCAGCCTGGCGGCGAGCTGCCGCTTCCAAACCTCCAACCCCTCGGCGAACGCCGCCCGGGCCGCATCGTTCGAGCGCGCCAGCTCGGGCGTCAGCGCCGGCAGGGGACAGCCCATCTCCACCGCCTCGAGGTGGCCCTGCGACAGGTAGTTGCCGATCAGGCCGGCGACCCACTGCGCGCCGGCCAGGGCCTCGAGGCCCTGTTCGCGCTGCGGCGGCGGCTCGTGCAGGGCGTCGCGCAGCACCTCGCGCAGCAGCTCCTCCTTGCTCGCGAAGTGGCGGTAGAACGCGCCGGCGGTGAGGCCTGCCTCGGCCATCACGCCGTCGATGCCGGCTCCGAGGTAGCCATGGCGCCTGAACCGGCGCCCGGCGGCGTCGAGGATCGCCCGGCGGCTCCTCTCCTTCTGATCGCTCGCGTAGCCCATCGCGCCCCTTCCTCCGGCTGGCCAATCTCTGCGACGTATAGATTACGTTCGTCATCCGCCAGGGTTGCGGATGTGATCTCGGCAACTCCGTATTGCCCGGCTGGGCGCCCGAAGGCAGTGTGGGAGGGCGACGTCCGTTCGCAGGGCCTGGAGCGATCGACGGCGGCAGGGGCGCCCCAGGTCCAGCCGAAGAGTCGCCTCCGGCCGGCGTCCGGACTTCGACGGAGCGCCGCGACCGGGGCACGCAACCAGAGGAGACGGAGATGACGGACCGTTCAGCGGACTCGGCGAGCCCTGCACCGACGCTCTACCAACGGCTCGGCGGCGAGCCGGTGATCGAGCGCCTGATCGGCGAGTTCTACCGTCGGGTCCTCGCCGACGAGATCCTGTCGCCCTTCTTCGCGCACACGCCGATGGCGCGCCTCGAGGCCATGCAGCGCGAGTTCTTCGCCGCCGCGTTGGGAGGTCCGGCGCGCTACACCGGGAGACCGCTCTCCGAGGCCCACGCCGGACGCGGCATCCGGCGACAGCACGTGCAGCGCTTCCTCGACCACCTCTTCGCGGCGCTCGAGAGCCTCGGCGAGTCCGACCCGGCGCGGCGCCTCAGCGAGGAGGACCGCCTCGAGATCATCTCGCACATCAACACCTACGTCGGGGAGATCACCGGCGAGGGGTCGATGGCGGGCTGAGCCGGCGGTCGTCGGTCGGGCCGCTCCTTCGGTCGGCTCGCAGGCGGCGCACTTCGATCCGCGGTCGCCCATGTGGAGGCCCGCTGGCCGAGGCCCTGCAACCCTGCCCAGTCGGCTCAGCCCTCCTGAGCACATCGGGCGCTGGCAGGTTCGGAGCCTTCTTTCCGAGGAAGGAGTGCAGGGCGGCATGGCTGGGCCTCCCGCGACTCGATCCGGGCTCGGCTCCACGGGCCGCGACCGACGACCAGCCACGACTCCGTGAGCCAGAGGAGGAGCAACGTGAGCGACACCCCTTCCCCATCAGCACCTTCGACGGGCCGAACGCAGCGGCTGAGCGTGACGCAGGGCTTCGTCCCCCTGGCGCTGGGCCTGTCGATCGTCGCCGTCAGCGCCCCCGCGTCGTCTCAGGATGAGCTCGGCGTGGTGGTCGAGATCCGCAGCGAGAGCGTGGCGCCGAAACTGGAGACGAGTAGCGCTCTCCCGGGCCAGCTCGCCCAACAGGCCCTCACCCTGATCGCCGAGCTGGACCTGATGGACAACGCGGACCTCAGAGAGCTGCTTCTGACGCGCGAGTTCGCGATCGAGCCGAAGACCACGGTCGAAACCTACGAGATCCTCCACAAGGGCAACCGGGTGCGGCTCGACATGGGGCGCAACAGCCTGCTGGGTGCCCTCACCGAGGACCGCAGCCGGATCGCCGAGTGGGCGGTGATCGACCCGGCGTCGGGTCGGGTCATCCAAACCGACGCCTTCAACCGCGCCTACGCCGGCGAGCAGCCAGTGACCACTACCGCGACCCCACCCGGCTCGCTCCGTCGCATCGCGGGACCCGATCCCACCGGCAGGACCGAGACCATCCTCGGACACGAGGCCCACGGCTACACCTCCACGGACGAGCTCACCATGACCCCACTCGGAAGACCGTCCGGGGATGCGCCGGTGCCCGGCGTCGTCACCAGGATCACCACCGACGTCTGGGTCGCCACCGAGGGGCGGTACGCCGGCGACGACGAGCTCGGCGCGATCCTACGACTCCTCGGCAGCGGGTTCGGCGCCGGCGAGGCCGGCAACGCCGTCGCAGATCTCTCCTCCAGGGGGCTTGTGCTCGGCAGCGACCAGCGGACGGAGATCTTCATGGGGTCCGCCGTCGATGGCGCCTTCAAGGGAGGCAAAGCCCTCTCCAGCGCCTCGTGGAGGGTGACCGGCATCGAACGCAAGCCACTCGACGATTCGCTGTTCGCGGGATTCGAGCGCGGCGAGCAGAGCTGCGACTGCAGCTGCGCGGCGTGGAGGGAGATGGAGGCCATGGGGAAGCTCTCCAAGGACGAGGTGCGCAACCACCCGCGCGTCATGACCCACGCGATGTGTGCGCCACAGTGCGCCGGGCAGTGGATCGCTTGCGCGCAGTAGCGCTGCAGCGCGGTCGAAGGCACCCGAGGAGTGGAGGAACTCCACCACGAAGTCTCCGGACTCACGCCGAGCTCTCCGCCGGCAGGCGACGCCGAGGCGAACGACGTAAGCCGACACGCACGAAGACCAGGCCGAACTCGAGGCCTGCTCCGTCAGAGTGACGCCGAGGCGAGCGCCGCGCGCGAGCCGAGACGCACGAGCACGGTCACCTCCAGGGGACCGGGCTCGCTACCGCCGATCGTCTGGAGACACCTAAGGCGTGGACGACGTCCACGCTGCTGCCACCGCTCTAGACTCGACGCCGAGCCCGAGCCGAAGGCGAAGTGCGAGCCGCTGACGTCCGGCGGCACCTAAGGAGTCGTCGAAGACCACGACGAGGTGTCTCCGGTTTCAAACCCGTCCTCGAAGATGTCGGTCGCCGGGGCACGGAAGGCGGCGACGATCGCGGCCGTGTCGTCGCCGGTGCGGGCGTTGTCACGCTGCCCCGCGATCCCGGTCGCCAGCCCGTTGTGCAGGACGTCCGGGTTCGAGAAGTGCGCCACCCGGTTGCACCCACCCACGCACTGGTTCGAGTACGACATCACGGTGCGGTAGCTGCCGTTGTGGAAGTGGCCGAACGACCAGCTGAAGGACGCACCAGCAGGCGTGGTCGTGCTGTTCGCCGGATCGTGCTCGTAGCCCATGTTGTGGCCGTGCTCGTGGGCGTAGGTCAGGTTGCCGACGGCGCAGCTGAGGCCCGAGACCTGGAAGGCGCTGGAGGCGAAGCCCGGACCCGGGTTGCGCATCACGAAGCCGATGCCGCAGCCGCCGGCGCTGACGATCATGCCCACCATGTCGGCGCCGTACTGGTCGCGCAGAGAGGCCACCGCCGCATTGCTCGCCACGGCCGAGAGGTCGAGGCTCAGCGAGCTGCCCGACTCGTCGAAGTCGGTCAGCGCGGTGTGTACCAGGGTGAAACGCGCCACCATGTCGCTGTCGATGTGGGCGGTGTTCGCAACGTCGACGGCCGCCTGGGCGGTCGCCTCCATCGCCGGCACCGTGCCCACCACACCGAGCACCGTCGGGCTGTAGACCGAGAGCAGGTCGATGTTCACGGTGCCACGGCTGCCGCGAGGCGGTGCTGCATCCCGGCCGAGGGCGACGCTCTCCGGCTCCGGTCCCGCAGCGTCGGCTGGCGCCAGCGGCTCGACCTCACCCGAGCACTCCGGGAAGCCGTCCGGATCGAGGCGCAGCAGCACCGTGCCGAGACCGGCGCGCGGACTCAGCTCGTAGAGCCCATGCGGCGATTCGATGCGGCCCACGGCGAAGCCGTTCTTCAGCGTCAGGGTGACCCGGTGCTCGCTGCCTTCGACGAAGCCGCGCCAGACGAGGTCGCCGGCTCCGCGGCGCTCGGTGTCGGTGCGGGCGATGGTGATGCCCGGCGCCTGCGGCAGCTCGATCCGCAGCAGCTCCGGCGCGGCGTCGAGGGCTGCGGTGTCGACGTCGACCTGGAAGGCCTGCAGCGCGTAAGGCGCCTCGGTGGCCACCGCGGGCGCCCGCCGGGCGTCCAGCAGCAGGCGTGTCTCCTGGGCGCCGGCCGGGCCGGCGGCGATCGCGAGGCAGATGGCGAGGGCGAAGGCGGCGAGCCGACGCGAGGAGGGCGAGGAGCAGCTGATGGCAGTGTTCATCTCCCGATCCTGCCACGTCGGGCCTTCCGCCGCTCCCGCCCGAGCGCCGCGGTCGCCCGGTCGCGCCTTCGAGGGGACGCGGGAGGCGGGACGGTCGGTCCGCCGGCCCGCGCCAGCGTCCGCGGCGGCTCCCACGGTGCTCGCGAGCCGCTCGAAGCTCCCGTCGGCGTCGCAGCTGCGCCTGCGTTCGCGCCGGCTGCGGGTATCCTCGCGCTTCGTGCGCACGCCGTCGCATCCCCCTGAGCCGCAGGGATCCGAGCTGGCGAGAGCGATCGAGCGGAGCGGCAGTCGAAGAGCCCAGGCACTCGGAATCGAGGAGGTCCCCAGCGATGAAAGCAGTGGTCTGCAACGAGTTCGGTCCACCGGAGAAGCTCTCGGTGGAGGAGGTGCCGGACCCGGCGCCGGCCGCCGGACAGGTACTGGTCGAGATGCGCGCCGCGGCGATCGTCTTCCCCGACACCCTGGTGATCGAGGACCGCTACCAGTTCAAGGCCAAGCCGCCCTTCGTCGTCGGTGGCGAGGTCGCCGGAGTGGTGCTCGAGGTCGGCGACGGGGTCGAGGGCTTCGCGGTCGGCGACGAGGTGGTCGGCGGCGGGCAGACCGGAGGCTTCGCCGAGAAGGTCGCGATCCCGGCCGACCAGCTGCGCAAGCTGCCGATCCCGGGCGGCTTCGCCGAGTCGACCGGACTCGGCTACGCCTACGGCACCGGTCAGTACGGGCTGAAGCACCGCGGCGACCTGCGGGCCGGCGAGAGCCTGCTGGTCACAGGCGCCTCGGGCAGCGTCGGCCTGGCCGCCATCGAGCTCGGCAAGCTCCACGGCGCCAGGGTCATCGCCGCGGCCTCCTCGGCCGAGAAGCTCGCGCTGTGCGAACAGGCCGGAGCCGACGCCCTGATCGACTACTCCCGCGAGGACCTCAAGCAGCGCGCCAAGGAGCTGAGCGACGGCGGCGTCGACGTGGTCTACGACGCCGTCGGCGGCGAGCGCGCCGAGCAGGCGCTGCGCGCCCTCGCCTGGCGCGGGCGCTTCCTGGTCATCGGCTTCACCGCCGGCATCCCCAGCATCCCGCTCAACCTGACGCTGCTCAAGGGCTGCGACATCCGTGGCGTCTTCTGGGGCGCCTCGCGCATGCAGGAGCCCGAGATCTTCGCCGCGGTCGCCCGCGAGATCGACGCCTTCGCCAGCGAGGGGAAGATCAAGCCGCAGGTGACCCGCCGCTACCCGCTCGACGAGGTGCCGCGCGGCCTGCGCGAGATGATGGACCGCCAGGTGATCGGCAAGGTGGTGGCGGTACCCTGAGCCCTGAGCCCCTACGAATGCCCCGACGACAGCAGGTTCTCCACCGGCTCGTAGAGCTCCTCGAGATACGCGACGTCGTCTTCGGACAGCTCGATGCGGGTCGCCGCGATCAGGTCCTCCAGCTGGCTCACCTTGGAGACGCCGACCACTGGTGAGGTGACCACCGGCTTGGCGAGCAGCCAGGCGAGGGCGATCTGCGCCGGCGTGCAGCCGTGGCGCCCGGCGACCTCGACCACCCGCTCGGCGATGGCGAAGGTGTTGCGGCCGCGGTAGAGGCTCTCGGTGCGTTCGCGATCCTGGCCCTGCGAGCGATCGGTGGAGCCGCCGTCGAAGCCGCCACGGTACGAGCCGGTGAGGATGCCGCGCGCCAGCGGCGACCACGGCATCACCGCGATGCCGGCCTCGGCGCAGTAGGGCAGCATCTCGCGCTCCTCCTCGCGGTAGACCAGGTTGTAGTGGTTCTGCATCGAGACGAACTCGGTCCAGCCGTTGGCCCGGGCGACGTGCTGCAGCTGGACGAACTGCCACGCGAACATCGACGAGGCCCCGAGGTAGAGCGCCTTGCCCGCCTTCACCACGTCGTGCAGCGCCCCCATCGTCTCCTCGATTGGCGCCGCCGCCTGCCCCGGGATGGCGTGCGGATGACGGTGGATGATCAGCTGGTCGACGTAGTCGAGGCCGAGCCGCTGCAGCGAACGGTCGATCCCCTCCAGCACGTGCTTGCGCGACAGCCCGCCCTGGTTGGCGCCGCGCCCCATCGGCATCGACACCTTGGTGGTGAGCACGTACTCGTCGCGCCCCAGCATCCCGCGCAGGATCTTGCCGACCACCTCCTCCGAGGCGCCGAGCCCATAGATGTCGGCGCAGTCGAAGGTGAACAGACCGTGCTCGACCGCCTTCTCGAAGATCGGTCGCGCCGCGTCCTCGTCGAGCGTCCAGTCGCCCTGGTGGCCGCGACCGGGCACGCCGAAGTTCATCGTGCCGAGGGTCAGCCGCGAGACGCGCAGTCCGCAGCGCTCGCCGAGGCGCAGCGAGCGCAGCCTGGAGCCCTTCCGTTCTTCCGCCGCCAGCATCGCCTCAGCCCTCCACCGTCGTCGGCCCACCGGTCGCCGCCGCGGTCCTCTCGAAGCCCTCCAGCCGCGAGGTGCACTGCGGGCAGCGCACGGCGCGGAAGGCGATCTGCTCGCGGCAGTAGGGACACTTCTTGTGCGCCGGCTCCTCCGGCTCGGGCGGGGAGTCGTCGAGGTCGCGGTCCATCGCCGCGTCCATCCGGTTGACGATGCGCACGACCAGGAACATCACCACGCCGACCAGCAGCAGCGCCAGCACGTTGTTGACGAACACCCCGTAGTTCACCGTCACCGCGCCGGCCTCCTGCGCCGCCGCCAGGGTCGCGTAGGGCCCGGACGGCTCGCCGGTGCGCAGCACCCAGAACATGTCCTCGAACTCCACCGAGCCGATGAGCAGTCCGACCGGCGGCATGATCAGGTCGCTGACCACCGACTTCGCCACCGTGGTGAACGCCGCGCCGACGGTGAAGCCGATCGCCAGATCGACCACGTTGCCGCGCATGACGAACTTCTTGAACTCGTTGAGCATCGCTCCCTCCCTCGAGACATCCAGAGTCGCTCGGCGGGACCCGCCACCGGGCGGTCGCCGAGTCTCATCCCCCCGTCGGGCCTGCGCCCGGAGACGCACGGCCGCAGCGGAGAGACCGGAATCCAACTGGCCGCTCGGCCAGTTAGACTGCGCAGCGCGCGGCGAGCCTAACCCGCCCCGACCCGACCCGCCCGAGGAGAGAGGGGGTCGGCCCCCGGCGCCGCCTCCTCCCAGAGGCCCTGCGTTCCGCGGCGCGAGCTCGGCCTGCGACGATCTCCCTTCTCTCTCTCCTCCCTCCTCCAGACCCCAGACTCCAGACTCCAGACTCCAGGACCACGATGACGAGCACCACCGCCACTCCCGCTCCCGAGCGCTTCGACGTGCTGATCGTCGGCGCCGGCATCTCGGGTCTCGGCGCCGCCCACCACCTGCAGCGCCGCTGCCCCGAGCGCAGCTTCGTGATCCTGGAAGGCCGTGAGCGGCTCGGCGGCACCTGGGACCTCTTCCGCTACCCCGGCATCCGCTCGGACAGCGACATGTACACCCTCGGCTACCGCTTCAAGCCGTGGACCGCGGCGAAGGCGATCGCCGACGGGCCGTCGATCCTCGACTACCTCGACGAGACCGCGCGCGAGAACGACCTCGAGCGGCGCATCCGTTTCCGGCACCACGTCGAGAGCGCCTCCTGGTCCTCCCGGGACGCGACGTGGACGGTGCACGCCACCCGGACCGACGAGCAGGGCGCCAGTTCTCTGGTGACCCTGCGCTGCAACTTCCTCTTCCTGTGCAGCGGCTACTACGACTACTCGCAGGGACACGCGCCGCGCTTCACCGGCGAGGACGAGTTCTCGGGCCAGATGGTGCACCCGCAGTTCTGGCCCGAGGACCTCGACTACACCGGCCAGCGGGTCGTCGTGATCGGCAGCGGCGCCACCGCGGTCACCCTGGTGCCGGCGATGGCCGAAGATGCCGCGCACGTCACCATGCTGCAGCGCACGCCGACCTACGTCGTCTCGCGACCGGGGGAGGACCGCGTCGCCAACGTGCTGCGTCGTTTCCTGCCCACCAAGCTCGCCTACGCTCTCAACCGCTGGAAGAACGTGCTGCTCGGCATGTACTTCTACCGTCTCTGCCGCCGCAGGCCGGAGAAGGCGCGCCAGATGATCCTCGACGAGGTGCGCAAGGAGCTCGGCGAGGACTTCGACGTCGAGAAGCACTTCCGCCCGCCCTACGACCCGTGGGACCAGCGTATGTGCCTGGTGCCCGACGGCGATCTCTTCCAGGCGCTGCGCAGCGGCAAGGCTTCGGTGGTGACCGACCGCATCGAGCGCTTCACCGAGAGCGGCATCCGGCTCGAGTCCGGCGACGAGCTGCCAGCCGACGTCGTCGTCACCGCCACCGGCCTGCGCCTGCAGCTGATGAGCGGCATCGAGCTCAGCGTCGACGGGGAGCCCTGCGACCTGTCGCAGGCGATGACCTACAAGGGCATGATGTTCAGCGAGCTGCCCAATCTGGCCCTGGTCATGGGCTACACCAACGCCTCCTGGACGCTCAAAGCCGACCTGGTGAGCGGCTACGTCTGCCGGCTGCTCAACCACATGCGCCGGCGCGGCTACGACACCTGCCGTCCGCGGCTACGCGAGCAGGGCCTCGAGCAGCGGCCCTTCCTCGATCTCACCTCGGGCTACGTGACCCGGGCGATGGAGCGCTTCCCGAAGCAGAGCACCAGGAAGCCCTGGCGGCTCTACCAGAACTACCTGCTCGACTCGCTGGCGCTGCGCTTCGGCCGTCTGCGCGACGGGGTCATGGAGTTCTCGCGCGCCGGCCAGATCGTCGTCCATGAAGCAGCGCCGAGCGACGCCGCGGGCGAGCGTCCCGAGCTGGCCGAAACCGCCTGAGGCCGACGTCCCGGAGGGTGCCGGCGGCAGTGCCCGACCTGGCCGGCGATCCGGTGATCACTCCTCGCCGCGCAGGTGCTCGGCCAGGAAGTCCAGGGTGCGCTGCCAGGCCAGCTTCGCCGCCGCTTCGTCGTAGCGCGGCGTGGTGTCGTTGTGGAAGCCGTGGTTGGCGCCCTCGTAGAAGTGCGCCACGAAGTCCTTGCCGGCCGCATCCAGGGCCTCGCGGTACTCGGGCCAGCCGGCGTTGACGCGCTCGTCGAGCTCGCCGAAGTGCAGCAGCAGCGGGGCGCGGATCTCGCCGGCCCGGTCGACCTCGGGCTGACCGCCGTAGAACGGCACCGCCGCGGCGAGGTCCGGGATCCGCACCGCCATCAGGTTGGCCATCGACCCGCCGAAGCAGAAGCCCATGCAGGCCACCCGGCCGTTGCACCACGCGTGCCCTTGCAGCCAGCGGATCGCCGCCTCGAAGTCGTTCGCCATCTCGTCCCGGTCGCGCTGACGCTGCAGCGCGCGGCCGTCGTCGTCGTTGCCGGGGTAGCCGCCGAGGGGGAAGAGGGCATCGGGCGCCAACGCCACGTAGCCGGCGAGAGCGGCGCGCCGCGTGACGTCGGCGATGTGGGGATTGAGACCGCGGTTCTCGTGGATCACCACGACGCCAGGAAGCGGCCCGGCCGCGGCCCTCGGACGCACCAGGTAGGCGCCCATCGTGCCGGCGCCCTCGGGCGACGGATACTCGACGCGCGTCGCCTCCAGTCGCTCGTCGTCCTCCTGCACCTGCTGCGCCTCGGCGTAGCGCGGCAGCACCGATTCCATGACCGCCGCCACGGTCAGCCCACCGACCGCGAAACGGGCGGCGCTGCGGGCGAACTCACGACGTGAGATGAAGCCGTGGGCGTAGCGGTCGTAGAGGTCGAGCAGCTCCTGCGACACGGGCGGGCGCGGCGGTCCTGAGGTCATCGGCGTGCTCCTCGACTCGGGCTGTGCAGGCTGGAGACGCAGCCAGTGTAACCGGCGCAGCGATAGTGTCGGGCAATGAGCGAGCAGGCCCGAGAAGCCTCGGAGAGGATGCGTCGAGACCGGCGGCGGGCGGCCTGGGTCGCGCTCGCCTTCGCGCTCCTCGTCGCCTTCCTCGTCGCCGGCCTGACCCGCTTCCGCATGGAGGCGACGAGCGACTCGATCGTGCTCGAGAACGATCGCGACCTGCGCTTCTACGACGAGACGCGGCGCGTCTTCGGCAGCGACGCCGAGCTCTACGTCGCGGTGCAGCAGCAGGGCGACCTGTTCAGCCGCGAGACACTCGACGCGCTCGCCGGCCTCACCGCCGACCTGGCCGAGGTCGACGGCGTCGACGCGATCACCAGTCTGCTCTCGGTGCCGCTCTTCCACTCTCCCTCGGTCGGCCTGCTGCAGCTCGCGCGCGGCTACCGCACCCTCTCCGAGCCCGACATCGATCTCGAGCTGGCGCGGCGCGAGGTGCTCGGCAACCCGCTCTACTCGGGCTCCCTCATCGGCGAGGACGGCGAGGTCACCATCGTGCAGCTGCGGCTCGACGACGACGAGGAGCTGTCGCGGCTCGAGTTCCGGCGCTACGACCTGCGCCAGCAGCAGCGCGACGGGGCGCTCGACGCCTCCGGCGAGGAGGAGCTCGAGCGGGTCGAGCGCGAGTACCGCGAACGCAACACCCGCCTCGGCGACGCCCGCCGCGAGCAGATCGCGGCGGTGCGCGAGGCGATCTCGCGGCACGAGGGCGGTGAGCTGCAGCGCATCGAGCTCGGCGGCGTGCCGATGATCGCGGTCGACATCGTGCGCTACGTCGAGCGCGACATCGCCCTCTTCGGAGTCGCGGTCGTCGTCTTCGTGCTGATCGCCCTCGCCATCCTGCTGCGCGATCTCAAGTGGACCCTGCTGGTGACCGCGACCTGCGCCGTCACCGTGCTCAGCGTCTGCGGCCTGCTCGGCTGGCTCGACTGGCGCACCACCATCGTCACCTCCAACCTCAGCTCGCTGCTCTTCATCATCACCATGGCGATGTCGGTGCACCTGGTGATGCGCTACCGCGAGCTGCACGCGCGCACGCCAGGCGCCGACCAGGCGGCGCTGACGCGCGCGGCGGTGCGGGCGGTCTGGTGGCCGACCCTGTTCACTGCGATCACCACCGTCGTCGGCTTCGGCAGCCTCTACGTCAGCGGCATCCGCCCGGTGATGGACTTCGCGCTGATGATGAGTCTCGGCATCGCCTGCGCGGTGGTCTTCGTCTTCGGCCTGCTGCCGGCGGCCGGCCTGCTCTGGCCCGACGGCGCCGCGCCGCCGGCCGAGGTGGCGCGGCTCGAGCGCAGCTCCTGGCGCGGCGCGCTCGCCGCGCTCACCCTGCGCCATCCCGTCGCGGTCACTGCCGCCGCGGCGCTGCTGCTGCTCGCGGGCCTGGCCGGCGCCGCCCGCCTCGAGGTCGAGAACCGCTTCATGGACTACTTCGCCGACGAGACGCCGATCCACCGCGGAATGGTCTTCCTCGACCGTCACCTCGGCGGCACGACGCCGCTGGAGATCTCGATCGAGCTCGACGACGCCGACGCCTGGCTGCAGCGCGACAACCTCGCCGCCCTGCGGGCGCTGCCCCCCTGGCTCGCCGAGCAGCCCGAGATCGGCACCGTCACCTCGCTCGACAGCATGGTGCGCATCGTCGAGAAGATCCTCGCCAACGACCCCTCACCGCTGCTGCGACAGGCCGAGGTGAACGCGATGCTGCTGCGCACCCTGCGCGCCCAGGTCCCCGAGGAGACAGCGCGCCTGGCGCTCGGCCCCTACGTCGACGACGACTATTCGCACACCCGGGTGCTGGCGCGCGTCGTCGAATCGGATCGCGAGCTCGACCGCAGCCAGCTGCTGCAGCGCATCGACACCTACCTCGAGGACACCGCCTTCGCCGAGGTGGCGCGTCCGACCGGCATGTTCGTGCTCTACAACAACATGCTGCAGAGCCTCTACGCGTCGCAGATCCAGACCATCGCGGCGGTCTTCGCCGCGATCGGCGTCACCTTCTGGATCCTCTTCCGCTCGCTACGCGTCGCCCTAGTGGCACTGGTCCCCAACCTGCTGCCGACGGTGGTGGTGCTCGGCTTCCTGGGCTGGGCGGGGGTGCCGCTGAACATGATGACGATCATGATCGCGGCGGTGACGCTGGGCATCGCGGTCGACGACACCACCCACTACCTGCACCGCTTCCGTCACGAGCTGCGCGGCGAGATCGAGGCCGGCCGCGAGGTCGACGAGCGTGCGCTCGCGGTGCGCTGCCACAACAGCGTCGGCCGCGCCATCGTCACCACCACGGTGGCGATCACCGCCGGCTTCGCCATCCTCACCCTCTCCAACTTCGTCCCCACCGTGCAGTTCGGCCTGCTCACCGGCCTGGCGATGGGTGTGGCGCTGCTCGCCGACCTCGCCCTGCTGCCGATCCTGCTGGCGTTCGTCAGACCTTTCGGGCGCGGCGCGACGGCGGGCTGAACGCGGCGACCGTCGCTGCCGACCCCGACCGCCGCACGGACCGCGGTCTCACTCCGTACCGACGGCGCGCGGCACCAGGGCCAGCTGCTCGGCGAGGCGCCGCTCCACCTCGCCGATCGGGCCGGTCGTGTCGACCCTCAGAACCTCTTCCCCTGGCAGCTCCTCGGGCGGCTGCCAGCTGCTGACGAAATCGTCGAGCAGCTCCTCGCCGGCATCGCTGACGGTGGCGCGATCGGCGCGGGCGGCGAGGCGCTGGAGCAGCGTCTCTCGCGGCGCCTCGCAGAGCACCAGCCGGAACGGCACGCCCTCGCTCTGGGCGAGCTGTCGCGCGGCGCGTCGCAGCTCGGCGCTGCGGAACGAGGCGTCGAGCACCACCGGTCGCCCCGAGCGCAGCGCCGCCCGGCCGCGACGGATGAGCTCGTCGTAGGTCCTGCGGGTGTGCTCCTCGCTGTAGGCGCCGGAGAACGGCGCGTCGGCCAGGGAGTCGCGGGCCGCCACCCCGGCAAGGTGCTTGCGGGTGCGGTCGGCGCAGACCACCGCTCCTCCCAGGTGCTCGGCGAGCCGGCGCGCCACCGTGCTCTTGCCGGAGGCGATCAGGCCCCCCACCGCGACCACGATCGGCGCCTCGAGCCGACGCCGCTCGGAGGCCACCGCGAGGCGGAAGTACCGGCGTGCATCCCGCGCCGAGCGCTCGCGCACCGCCTCGGGAGCCTGCGCATCGTGGGCGACCAGAGCGGCGATCTTGCCGCGCACGAAGGCGCGGTAGCTCTCGTAGAAGTCGACCAGGGCGTAGAGGTCGTAGTCGTTGCTCTCCATCGCGTAGGACGACAGGAAGCGCTCGGCGAGCAGCGGCGCGCCGTTCCAGGTCAGGTCCATGGCCAGGAAGGCGATGTCGGCACAGACGTCGGCGACGCGGAAGCGGCGGTTGAACTCGACGCAGTCGACGATGCGCAGGCCCTGGCGCGCCGGGCGGTCGGCCAGGAAGTAGAGGTGCTCGAGCCGCAGGTCGCCGTGCCCTTCGCAGACCCTTCCCTGCTCGAGCCGGCGCTGGATCAGCCCGACGTTGTCGGCGAGGAAGCGCAGCTGCCACTGCTCGATCTCCCGTGCCTCGGCGGCGTCGAGCGACTCGTCGAGCCAGCCCTCGGCCTGATCGAAGTTCTCCACCACGTTGCGCTCGATGGTGGCGACGCCACCGAGGCCGTGGCCGGGCTCGGGACGCGCCGCGTGCCGATGGAACTCGGCGAGGGCCTCGGCGACGGCGTCGATCTGCCGCCAGCCGAGAGCGCCGTCGGCCAGCAGGCGGTCGCCGCGACAGGCGTCGTCGAGGCGGCGCATGTGCACCGCCCAGTCGACCGGCTCGTGCGAATCGCGCGCGTCGGCGTCGACCACCGGCAGCACGCCGAGATAGACGTCCTCGGCGAGGCGGCGGTTCAGCTCCACCTCGGCGCGGCACGCCTCGAGCCTTCGCCGCGGCGTGGTGAAGTCGAGGAAGCCCAG
Source organism: Acidobacteriota bacterium (assembly GCA_003388555.1). Lineage (GTDB taxonomy): Bacteria > Acidobacteriota > Thermoanaerobaculia > Multivoradales > Multivoraceae > QQVD01. Next base: position 19,436 of record QQVD01000014.1, read on the forward strand.
GTCGACGTGCTTCTTGAGCTTGAACACCTCCCGCTCTGCCAGGAAGACGCGCGAGATGTGGGTCTCGACCAGCTCCAGTCGCGCCAGCTCGTCGAGGCTGACGCAGCGTCGGCCGGCCGCTCCGTCGCCGCTGGGGTGCGTCGCGGCGTTCTCCTGCCTCGTCGAGCTCACTCGCTGTCTCCTCCTCAGGCGGTCTGGAGGCCGCAGGGTCACCCGCGGCCCGTCTTGGAGACTAGACGCAGAGGCCTGCCAGCTCCATGCCGGGAAACCACAGGCTGCGGCAACTACGGATGGCCGTCGTGGCGGCGCCGGAGGAGACTGGTTGCGATCCACCCGCCCACGACGGAAGCTACCGAGGCCCATGCACCACTACGCCATCGCCAAGAGAGCCATCGAGACCGCCCTGGAGGAGGCCGCGGCGCACGGCTGGAGCGACGCCGAGACGCTGCAGTCGATCCTGGTCGACGCGATCGCGCGCCACGGCCGCGCCACCCGCGTCGAGGACACCCGGGCCCTGCTCGAGTTCGAGGTCTCGAACCTGCGCGGCACCGTCGACTACGACTTCGTGCGCTCGCGCTGACTCGCGCCAGAGGGCGAGACGCCACGCCGTCGCGGCGACGCCACTGCGCCGTGCCGACGTCGACCTCCCGGCGTCAGCCCCAACCTCGACTGCCTCAGGTCTGATTCGACCCCGGTTCGGTTCGGCCCTGCGCCGGCCAGCGACCCCTCAGCCGAGGATCCCGCCGCCGCCGGCGCCGCGGTCCGGCACGTCGATCAGCACCCCCGGGTTGAGCACGCCGTGGGGATCGACCGCGGCCTTCGCCGCGCCGAGCGCCAGGGCGAACGGCTCGGGCCGCTGGCGGTCGTAGGCCGAGCGGTGGTCGCGCCCCACCGCGTGGTGGTGCGTCGCGGTGGCGCCGAGCTCGGCCACCGCTGCGTTGCAGGCGCGCTTGATCTCGCACCACTGGCGCAGCACGACGGCGAGGTCGGCGTCGCCGAGGACCTGGAAGGTGTAGTACGGCGCCGGCCCGTCGGGGTAGACGTGGGTGAAGCGGCAGGTGACGCTGCCGTCCCGGCCCGTGGCCTCGCGCAGCGCCTCGGCGGTGCGCGCCATCAGCGCCGCGTGCACCTCGGGAAACCGATCCCAGGTGACGGCGGTCTCGAAGGTGTCGACGATGACGCCGTAGGGCACCAGCACCTCGCGCGCGTACGGCGCACGCAGGAAGGCGTGGCGCCAGGCGCCGGCGGCGGCGTCGCGGGGCGCGTCCGGTCCCTGGTCGGCGTCGGGGCGCTGCGGCACCGCACCGCCGTGGCCGGCGACCAGCTCGAGCGCCCGCCGCATCCACGCCTCCACCGGGTGGTCTCCCGACTCGAAGCCGAGCACCAGCAGGTGCCTCTCGCCGTCGCCGACTCCGGTCGCGGCGGCTTCGGCGGCGTCGATCAGGCGGCAGTTGCTGGGGAACAGGCCCGACTGCGACAGCGCCCGCACCGCCTCGGCGCCGGCCTCGAAGGACTCGAACCAGGCCGACGAGGAGGCGCGGTGTCGTGGCCGGTCCTGCAGCCGCATCCAGGCCTCGGTGATCACCCCCAGGATGCCCTCGGAACCGATCAGCAGGCGATCCGGTGACGGGCCGGCGCCCGAGCCCGGCAACCGGCGGCTCTCCCAGACGCCGGCCGGAGTCACCGCCCGCACCGATTCGACGAGGTCGTCGATGTGGGTGTAGAGCGACGCGAAGTGGCCGCCGGAGCGGGTGGCGATCCAGCCGCCGAGCGTCGAGTGCTCGAAGCTCTGCGGGAAGTGGCGCAGGGTCAACTCGTGGGGCTGCAGCTGCGCCTCGAGCGCCGGCCCCAGCACCCCGGCCTGGATGCGCGCCGCGCGCGAGGTGCGGTCGACCTCGAGCACCCGGTCCAGACGCCCCAGGTCGAGCGAGACGACGCCGCGGTAGTCGCCGCGCACCGCGCTCTCGACGCCGCCGACGACGCTCGAGCCGCCGCCGAACGGCACCACCGCGACGCCCTGCTCGCCGCACCACTCGAGCAGCCGCTCGATCTGTGCCTCGTCGCGAGGCGTCACCACCAGGTCCGGCGGCTCGGGGTAGTGGCGCTGGAAGGCGCGCAGGGCGTCGGGGAACGACTTGCCGTAGCTGTGCACCAGGCGCTCGTGGGCGATGGTGCTCACCGCGTCGCCGAGGTCGGCGGCCAGCGCCGACGGCAGCTCGACGCGCGGCGCACGCAGCTCGATCTCACCTTCCTCGGGCGGCGGCACCGGGCGGCGTTCGGCGAGGGCGCTGCCCCAGCGCTTCCCGGCGCGCTCGAGCAGCCCCTCACGCTCGGCCGGTGACAGGCCTTCGCCCTCGCGCCCCCAACCCCAGAACTTGCGGCGCGGCCTGGTGCTCGGTGCGGACATCGCGAGCGATCCTAGTCGAGCGCCGACTCCCCGGAGCCCGTTGCGGCCTCGGCGCCCTCTGGGGTCCTGTGGGCCATGTGGGCCATGTGGGTCCTGTGCGGCCCCACGGTCCTCAGCGGCGAGCGAGCCTGTCGACCGGCACACCCCCACCCAGTCTCCCCCTGCAGGGGGAGGAGCCGGAGGCGGGAGCGTGCAAAAGGGCAATCCCGTCGAGGCTCACGAACCGCGATCTCACGCCGAGCTCGAGTCGGCAGGCGAAAGAGTGAGTCGCGAGGAGGAGGCACCTAAGGAATGGTCGAAGACCACGCCGACGTGTCTCCGCTTTCGAAGCCGTCGGCGAACACGAAGGACGTGTCGACCCCGGTGGGCACGATCGCGGCGCTGAAGTGCGCGTCGGGAGTACCGCCGGTCAGCGAGGTGAACGGCAGGTCGAAGAAGCGCGTCGTCGCCGCCGTGGCCTCGGTCACGGAGATCGTGAATTCGAGCACCTGGGTGGCGCCGGGAGCGAGGGTGAAGCTGGTCGGGCTCACCTGCAGCCAGAAGCCGGGCCCGAGGCTCGACGGCGCCGGCGCCGCGAACTCCACCGACGCCGCCTGCCGGTTGCGCACCGTGCGGGTCCACGAGCACGACCCGGCGCAGGTGTTATCGCGCAGGCTGGCGAGGTTCAGGGTGCTCGGATCGCCTCCGGCGCCGGGGTTGGCGGCGAGGAAGTTGCCGTCGGTCTCGTCGAGCACGAAGCCGGCGCGCGCCGCCACCGTGAGATCGACGCGGCCGTTGCCGCGGTCGTACGGATCGGCCGGCGTCACCCCGTTCTCCTTGCGCACGTCGGCCGTCTTGGCGGTGAGCATGAGCGCCGACTTCACCTCGGGCGGCGTCCAGGTCGGGTGCAGGGCGCGGATCAGGGCGCCGGAGCCGGCCGTGTGGGGGCTCGACATCGAGGTGCCGGAGAGGATCCCGAACTCGGGTCCCGGAGCGCCAGGGATGGCGTCGTCGGCCACCGCGGCGAAGATGCTGACCCCGGGGTTGGTCACGTCGGGCTTGATCACCTCGATGCCGGCCGGGCCGCGACTGCTGAACGACGCCATGACGTCGCCGATCGCGGCGTCGACGACCGGCGCGCCGGCGGTGATCGTCGCCGTGTGCCCGCTGCCGCTGGCCAGCCAGGTACGCAGCTGGTCGGCCCAGGCGAGGTCGACGTGGCTGGCCGGGATCACGTGCGGATCCGGCACCGTGGTGTTGGTGGCGGGAGTGGTGTTGCCCAGCACGCAGCCGCCGGCGCCGCCGTCGGCGACGTGCTTGCACTTGAGCACCCGGGCGATGGTGCCGCGATCGCACAACACGATCTCACCCGCGTTCCAGGTCCCCGCGGGGAAGGGGTTCAGGCACTGCTCGGGATCGGGGTCGCCGTTGGAGAAGTCGCCGGCGTAGACGATCGTCGCCGGGCCGTAGCCGCCGGTGCGGCTGGCGCCGCTGAGGTCGGCGGGCGGCAGAGTGGCGCCGCCCGACATGCTGACGACGCCGTTCTCCACCGTCACCAGGTCGTGGGTCGAGGCGCCGACGGTGGTGACCCAGGGACCCCAGTGGGCGACGGTGGAGGCGCCGGGACCGGAGTTCCCTGCCGAGGCCGAGACGAACACCCCGGCGGCGACCGCAGAACGGAAGAACGAATCGATGTCGCCGAGGCTCCAAGGCGAGGTGCCGCCCGAGATCGAGTAGTTGATGACGTCGACACCGTCGAGGATCGCCTGGTCCACCGCCGCCGAGGTGGCGGCGAACGGACACAGCCCCTGGGTACCGCTGACGTAGCAGGTGTCGTAGGTGATCAGGTTGGCGTGCGGCGCCACGCCCTGGATGTCGGGGCTGCTCAGATCGTTGCCGGCCGAGGTGCTGGCGGTGTGGCTGCCGTGCCCGTCGCTGTCCTCCGGACCGTCGCTCTCGGTCGCCACCAGGGCGTCGACGAAGTCCCAGGCGCCGATCAGCTTGTCGTTGCAGAGGTACGACGGGCTGTAGTTCGGGTTCAGCGGGTCGCACCACCCGACGTAGGTGCCGCTGCCGAAGGGGTTGGTGAAGACGTGGCCGTCGTCGCCCGGGTTGGCGAACGACGGATGGTCCATGTTGACCCCGGAGTCGATCACCCCGACGATGACGCCCTCCCCCTCGGTGGCGCCGAGGCCGCCGGTCGACGAGCCGTCGTGGATGGTGTCGGCGCCGATCCAGATCGGGCCGCGGTCGGTGTCGAGCGGATCGAGCCGGTCGGGGACCACCGCCAGCCCGCCGGCCAGGCCGGCGACGCGGGCCGCCTCGCTCTCACTCATGCGCACCGCGACGCCGCTGCGCGCCGCGTAGTAGCGCAGCGGTACGTCGACGCTGCGTCCGAGCTCCGCCTCGATGGCGTCGAGACGCAGGTCCTGGCGCCGCTGCAGGTGCTGGCGGTAGGCGACCGATGCCGCCGCCCGAGCGTCGAAGCGGCGCTCGCCGCGCGCCCGCGGCGACGTCGCCTCGAGTCCGTCGACCCCGCCCTCGTAGTGCACCAGACCGGGCTCCCCGAACCACACCAGGTAGACCCCCGTCGGTGAGGGCTGGGCGGCGGCCAGCGAGGCGAGCAGCCACGTCGTCGCGATCGCCACCGTGGCGAGAGGCGCCGTGCGCGCGGCGCCGGGGCGCCGGTTCGGGTGGCGCGGGTGTCGATCGGTCATTGGCGGTCTCCTCTGTCGGGCGTCGGTTCTCTGGGGAGGTCCGGCGTTCCCCTGCGCCGCTGGCGCGGGGAGAGCCTTCGGGATCCATGGCGATCGGATGATCGCCGCATCCTGCCAGATGCGGGAGCCCATCCGGGCGATGGCAGAACAGATCCGTAGATCCTCGACCCCGGTCCGAGCAGCTGGCCGCTCCGACGCCTCGATGCCCACCCGCCTCGACGGGCGGTTCGGCCGCGGCCCCGCCGTTGTACCATCCGATCGGCCGTTCGGTCGATTCGGCGCGCCCCGGCCGCTCGCGGCTTCCGATCCGATCGTGATGGCGCGATCTCCACCGATCTCCACCGTCTCCACCAATTCTCCAGGCCCCCCTCTGCCACTGACCTTCGAGGACTTCCTCCGCATGCCCAAGATCACCTTCATCACCAGCGACGGCGCCGAGCACGAGGTCGAGGCGCAGGTGGGTCAGTCCGTGATGGAAGCCGCCATCGACCACGGCGTGCCCGGCATCGACGCCGACTGCGGCGGCTGCTGCTCGTGCGCCACCTGTCACGTCTTCGTCGACGAGAAGTGGCGCGCCGAGGTCGGCGAGCCGGTCGACATGGAAGCCGACATGCTCGAGGTGCACGACGACCGCCGGCCCGGCTCGCGCCTCAGCTGCCAGATCCCGGTGCGCGACGAGCTCGACGGGCTGGTCGTCCGGGTGCCCGAATTCCAGATGTGAGCGTTCCCGACGCGAAAGGAGCCCTTCGATGACCACCGCAGACGTAGGCGACACCCAGGCGCAGGGCGCTCCCGATGCCCCTCCCGGCTTCGCCGAACGCGTGATGCCGCTCGACCCGTACCAGGTCGAGCTCGAGGCGATCGACGTCGCCCAGCCACACCTCTTCCAGGCGCGCCAGCAGTACGCCTACTTCGAGCGCCTGCGCAAGGAGGCGCCGGTGCACTACAGCCCGAGCGGTGAGTTCGGCCCCTACTGGTCGATCACCCGCTACGAGGACATCCAGTACGTCGACACCCACCATCACGTCTTCTCCTCCGAGCCGGCGATCGTGCTGCAGGATCCCCAGGAGGAGCTGCCGATGGAGATGTTCATCGCCATGGATCCGCCGAAGCACGACCGCCAGCGCAAGGAGGTCAGCCCGGTGGTCGGCCCGCGCAACCTGGCGGTGCTGCAGCACACCATCCGCGAGCGGGTGTGCAACATCCTCGACTCGCTGCCGCGCAACGAGACCTTCAACTGGGTCGACCTGGTGTCGATCGAGCTCACCACCCAGATGCTGGCGACCCTCTTCGACTTCCCGTTCGAGGACCGGCGCAAGCTCACCTGGTGGTCCGACGTCGCCACCGCCCGCGTCGAGCCCGGCGGCCTGTGCGAGACCGACGAGGAGCGGCGCGAGATCCTGCGCGAGTGCCTCACCTACTTCATGGGGTTGTGGGAGCAGCGCAAGGACAACGAGGACGGCAACGATCTGATCTCGATGCTGGCGCGCGGCGAGTCGACCAGGGACATGCCGCCGATGGAGTTCCTCGGCAACCTGATCCTGCTCATCGTCGGCGGCAACGACACCACCCGCAACTCGATCAGCGGCGGCCTGGTGGCGCTCGACGAGTTCCCTGACGAGATGGCCAAGCTGCGCGCCAACCCCGAGCTGATCCCCAACATGGTCTCCGAGATCATCCGCTGGCAGACGCCGCTCGCCTACATGCGCCGCCGCGCCAACCAGGACACCACCCTCGGCGGCCACACCATCCGCGAGGGCGACAAGGTCGCCATGTGGTACGCCAGCGGCAACCGCGACCCCGAGATCTTCGCCGACGCCGACCGCCTCCTCATCGACCGCGACAACGCCCGCCGCCACATGTCGTTCGGCTTCGGCGTGCACCGCTGCATGGGCAACCGCCTCGCCGAGATGCAGCTGCGCATCCTGTGGGAGGAGATCCTGCCCCGCTTCCCGAAGATCGAGATCATGGGCGACCCCGTGCGCGTGCGCTCCACCTTCGTGCAGGGGTACACGGAGCTGCCGGTGCGGCTGCCGGCGTAGCGACCGATCCACGAGCGGCGCCGCGGCGGCGCAGTGGTGCCGCACTCCTCTGGCTCGAAGAGCTGACCGCGAAGTCGGCTCGGCCGCGCGCACCCGCCGACCGCCGGCCGGCCGCCTCGCCGGGCCGACCGAGAACGGGCGACCGCCTCAGTTCAGGAGATTCAGGGGATGGACGTAGACCACGCCGTGACGTCCCCGGACTCGAATCCGTCCGCGAAGATCGCTTCGAGCCCGAAACCCGCGGCATAGATGTCCACCGTGTTGCCGCCACCCTCGGGCCGATTGTCGGTAAACACCGTGATCAGCTGGTTCATCACCACGTCCATGCCGTTGTAGTCGCCGAACTCGAAGCCACCGCCTATGTTCGGTGAGCTCACCGTCGTCAGCTGTGCTGGCGTCGACCAGGTCTGCGCACCGTCGTCCGAGATCGAGTAGAACACGTCGACCGACGTACGCGTGGGGTCGTTGCGGGTGTCGTAGAACATCACGTAGACCTTGCCGTCGGGACCTACCGACAGCCACTGATGCCAGCGATCCACCGAGTTGGCATCAGCCGTCTCGTGCGGCGTCGTCACCGTCCAGGTATCGCCACCGTCACGTGAGAAGGCCACCTGGATGCGAGCGTGGTTGTTCGCGGGAATGCCGCCGGTCGCTGCGGTGCTGTCGGTCCATGCGGCGTAGATCGAGTCGGCGAAGGGCCCGTTCGAGAGATCGACCCCTGCGCTCACGTAGATGAAGACCTCACGCGTCTCCATCGAAGGGATCGGGAAGATGAACGAGCCTTCGGTCGACGCGACCTGCACGGTGCCCACCTCGAAGGAGGCGCCACCGTCTGTCGAGCGTTTCAGCCGGATCGTCTGTCCGTTGAAGTCTGGCCAGAAGTAGTAGATGTCCCCCGCCTTGTCGGTGGTGATGTCCGAGCCGATACCCCGCGGGTCGGCCGCGAAGCCGATCGGCGTGCTCCAGGTGTGACCGAAGTCGGTGGATCGTGCGAAGCGCATGATGTTCCCGCCTTCGTGCCAGGTGAGGTAGATGTTGTCGAGATGTGGCGAGGTGGGGAACCGATCGACGTGGATGTACTCCTTGTCCACCGAGCCACCGGCGCTGATCTCTCGCCGCGGATCGTTCCCCGGCTCGTTCGCCAGATCGGTCCACGTCTGGCCACCGTCTGCCGAGCGGTAGAAGAAGTTCGCGAAACCCAGCGTCGCCGTGTACACCTTCGTGCCGTCCGACGACCAGTCGATCGTCGGGTCGCAGCAGGTACCGCCCAGTGGCAGCAGCCCCGCCGCGTTCCACGTCTCGCCGCCATCGGTGGAGTAGTGCATCTTCTGTCCGCCACCAGGACCGTTCGAGCCCGCGACGACCTGGTCCGGGTTCACAGGGTTGATCGCGACAGCCGACTCGGCGGCGCCGTTCGGACTGGTGACGCGCACCTCTCCTTCGAGGGCGCGCACGTATTCGAACATCTCGCGGGTTGGCGCGTCGGGATCGAGATCGACGACGAAGTGTTCACCGATTCGCTCCCACTCCGTGTAGATCCGCCCGCTAATCAGCACACCGCCGTACTCGACCAGGTAGCGCGGCAAGGCGCTGCGCGGATACTGCACCTTCCCCTCGCGCAGCATCGACGGATCCTCGCGGCGAAGGCGCACGCGATAAAACGCCGGGATGCCCTCGGTGAGCTCCTCCTCGTTCGGCGCCAGCAGCGCGAGGTCCTCGAGCGTCAGCTGGTAGTTGCGGTCGTCCCAGGGACCGATACGGGTGAGCGACGAATAGTCGACGCGCGAGTCCGCGCCCTGGCTCTGGACGACGACCTGTGCGAAGGCGACAGGAGTGCCGCCAAGGACGAACAAGACGAACAGTGAGACTCTCGCTGCAAGTTGACGAATTCTCAAAGCGTGTACTCCTGATCCAGGTCGGCGAGGGAGTCACCGCTCCCGTGGAGGAGGCCAGCGGGCGGATCGATGACTCCAGCCCGAGTGTAGCGGCCCTTACCTTGCTCTCCGCCCCGTGTCGCCACACTCCTGCTTCGGCCCCGGAGGCTCTACAATGCATGAATGCGGATGTCCGAACATTCACGTCGGCTGTGGAGCCTCGCCTGGAGGCAGTCGGCGCTCACCGTCGTGCTGTTCGCATCCTCCCTCCCCGCGTCCGCAGCCACCTACCACGTGGCTCCTCCGCCGCTCGGCAACGACGCCAACCCGGGCACCGCGGGTCAGCCGTGGGCGACGCTGCAGCATGCAGCGGACGTCGTCGCGCCGGGTGACGAGGTGGTGGTGCAGCCCGGCACCTACCAGGGCATGCACCTGACCACCGACGGCACCGCCGCGCTGCCGATCACCTTCCGCGCCGCGGCACCGGGGGTGGTGGTCGACACCGACAACCCGACGACGCCGGACGGGATCAACCTCGAGGGCGCCAGCTGGATCGTCGTCGAGGGGTTCGAGGTGACCGGCGTGACGAGGGCGGGGATCCGCGCGGTGCTGTGCAACGACGTGGTGATCCGCGGCAACACGCTGACCGACAACGGCGTCTGGGGCATCCTCACCGGTTTCTGCGACGACCTGCTGATCGAGGACAACCTGAGCTCGGGAGCAATCGTCGAGCACGGCATCTATGTCAGCAACAGCGGCGACCGGCCGGTGATCCGCGGCAACCTGATCTGGTCGAACAACGCCAACGGCATCCACATGAACGGCGACGCCTCGCTCGGCGGCGACGGCATCATCAGCGACGCGGTGGTCGAGCAGAACGTGATCTGGGACAACGGCGACGCCGGCGGCTCGGGCATCAACATGGACGGGGTGCAGGACTCGGTGATCCGCAACAACCTGATCTACGACACGCACGCCAGCGGCATCTCGCTCTACCAGATCGACGGCGGCGGACCGTCGACCGGCAACCGGGTGATCGGCAACACCGTGCTGGTCGCCTCCGACGGCCGCTGGGCGCTCAACATCCAGGACGGCGCCACCGGCAACTTCGTGCGCGACAACATCCTCCACAGCGCCCACTCGTTCCGCGGCGCCCTCAGCATCTCGGCCGACTCGCTGCCGCTCGACAGCGACCACAACGCCATGGAGGACCGGGTCAGCGTCGACGGCGGCAACAGCGCGATCACGTTCGCCCAGTGGCAGGCGACGAGCGGCCAGGACGGAAGCTCGTTCATCGCCGACCCGGCGACGCTGTTCGTCGACCCCGGCACCGGCGACTACTCGTTGGCGCCCGGCAGCGACGCGATCGACGCCGGCGTCGACCTCGGCGACCTGAGCGAGGACCTCTTCGGCACCGTCCGCCCGCAGGGCCTGGCGACCGACATCGGCGCCATCGAGGACACCGGGGGACTGGTCTTCGAGGACGGGTTTGAGTCCGGAGACAGCTCGGCCTGGTCCTCGACCACGCCTTGACTGCCTCCGGACGGTCAGCGGCTCGCACTTCGCCTGCGGCTCGCGCTCGGCGTCGAGTCCGGAGACAGCTCGGCCTGGTCCTCGACCATGCCTTAGCTGCCTCCGGACGGTCAGCGGCTCGCACTTCGCCTGCGGCTCGCGCTCGGCGTCGAATCCGGAGACAGCTCGGCCTGGTCCGTGACCACGCCTTGACTGCCTGCTGACCTCATCGGATCTCACGCAACGCGTGGATCCCGGATCAAGTCCGGGATGACAGAAAGGCGGCGCCGGGAGCTCGCGATCAGAACGCCACGCGACCCTCTCCGGCACCTCCCCCTGCAGGGGGAGGCTGGGTGGGGGTGCCACTACCATCCGGCTCGACGCACCGCGAGCAGCATCGGCTTCACGCGACGCGTGGATTCCCGCCTGCGCGGGAATGACAGAAGAGGGGCGACGGAGCGGGAGCTGTGGCACGGCGCGACCTTCCGGCACCTCCCCCTGCAGGGGGAGGTCGGGTGGGGGTGCCACTACCATCCGGTTCGTCGCACCGCGAGCAGCATCGGCTTAACGCGACGCGTGGATTACCGCCTGCGCGGGAATGACAGAAGAGGGGCGACGGGAGCGGGAGCTGTGGCACGGCGCGACCTTCCGGCACCTCCCCCTGCAGGGGGAGGCCAGGTGTGGGTTTCCCCAGCCATCCGGCTCGACGCACCGCGAAACGAATCGGCTCCCACGCAACGCGTGGATCCCGGATCGAGTCCGGGATGACAGAAAAGCGGCGACCGGGAGCTCGCGATGGGCCACGTGACCTTTCCGGCACCTCCCCCTGCAGGGGGAGGCTGGGTGGGGGTGCCACTACCATCCGGTTCGTCGCACCGCGAGCAGCATCGGCTTCACGCGACGCGTGGATTCCCGCCTGCGCGGGAAGGAAGAAGCCAACCCTGTGCGAGGATGATCGCACCACCGTCGCTCGACATCGACGCTCTACACCCGTGTTGCATCGCCACCTCGCGGCGGACCGGCGAGGACCCACCGGAGGACGCAAGATGAACTCGACCCTCGACGCTCCGACCGCCACGTCTCGGCTGGCAGGACTGCCGGTGGCGGCCGTCCCCCTCCGCGCACTCCGCCGTGCCGTCCTCTGCTCGCTCCTGTGCGCTGCGCTCGCCCTCTCCGCGCCCGCCCTCGGCACCGTCGCAACCGCCACCACCGACGAGACCCCTCCGCCCACCGCCGAGCAGATCGCGGCCCACCCCGAGGTGCAGGGCGCGATCGCGGCGCTCGACGCCTGGCTCGAGGCGGTGCGCATCTACGACGACGTGCCGGGCTTCTCGGTCGGCTTCGTGCACGACCAGGACCTGATCTGGAGCGGCGGCTACGGCGCCTCGAACCTCGAGACCGGGCGCGCCGCCGACGCCGAGACGATCTACAGCATCTGCAGCATCAGCAAGCTGTTCACCGCCATCGCGGTGCTGCAGCAGCGCGACGCCGGCAAGCTGCGGCTGAGCGATCCGGTGGCCGAGCACCTGGAGTGGTTCTCGCTGCGCCAGGCGCACGAGGACTCGCCGACGATCACCGTCGAGAGCCTGCTCACCCACTCCTCGGGGCTGCCGCGCGAGTCGGACTTCGGCTACTGGGCGGGGCCGGACTTCCCCTTCCCCACCCGCGAGCAGATGATCGAGCGCCTCGCCAGCCAGGAGACGCTCTACCCCGCCCAGCGCCTCTTCCAGTACTCCAACCTGGCGCTGTCGCTCGCCGGTGAGGTGGTGCAGGCGACCTCGGGCGTGCCCTACGAGGAGTACGTGCAGCAGCAGATCCTCGATCCGCTCGGCCTCGAGCACACCCGCCCGCGCTACCCCGACGAGTTGCGCGGCGAGCAGCTGGCGATCGGCTACACCGGCATCGACCGCAGCCGCGAACGGGTGCCGGTGTCGCCCTTCTACACCCGCGGCATCACGCCGGCCGCCGGCTTCACCTCGACGGTGGAGGACCTTGCCCGCTTCGCCTCCTGGCAGTTCCGTCTGCTCGAGCAGGGTGGCGACGAGGTGCTCGACGCCAACACGCTGCGCGAGATGCAGCGGGTGCACTGGGTCGACCCCGACTGGGAGACCACCTGGGGACTCGGCTTCAACGTGCGCCGCGACGGCGACACGACGCTGGTCGGCCACTCGGGTGGCTGCCCCGGCTACATCACCCAGTTCGTGCTGGCGCCAAAGAAGAAGATCGCCGCGATCGCGCTGACCAACGCCGGCGACGGGCCGGCCTGGCGCATCGCCGACGCGATGCTGAAGGTGCTGGGGCCGGCCGTGGCGCAGGCGGCGAAGCCTGGCGGGAAGGACGAGGAGGACGACGCCGAGACCGCCGAGGACGGGCAGGGCGACGAGGGCGCCGAGACCGAGGAGGCGGCTCCCGACCTCAGCCGCTACGTCGGCAACTACGCGACGCAGCCGTGGGGCGGCGAGAGCGCGGTGCGCATCTGGGGCGATCAGCTGGTCGCCATCGACCTGCCGTCGCGCGTGCTGGAGAAGCCGACCAAGCTGCGTCACGTCGAAGGAGACGTCTTCGTCCGCCTGACCTCGGACGGCGAGGAGCGTGAGCCGTGGGTGTTCGAGTTCGATGCCGCGGCGCCCGACGCCGCCGCCCGCCTCGTGGTGCACGGCAACCCGGCGACCCGCATTCCGGACTGACACAGGGCGCCCTGTCGAGGCGGAGCTCCTGCGCCGCCGCTCGCGGCTCTCGCGGTCGGAGGCGGCCGGTCCCGTCGAGCGCCGCGACTCCTCGCCCGGTGCACTCCACCACACGGTGGTCGCACCTAAACAGCAGGAGAGGGGGGAGGTGCTGCCGAGGTCGTCTCGGCGGCGCGAGGACTCGTCGGTCCGAGCTTTAGGGAGGCGGCACCGACGGCGCCGCGCCATGCCTCACGCGGCAGCGACACTGTGGAGGACTCGTGAGGAGCCTGGTGGGCCTTTCGTGGCCACCCGTCACCTCCGTGCAAGGCCGGGCGTGAGGCGACAGGCCGATCGCCGTCCGGAGGATCTGCCCGGGTTGCCAGTCTGGTCAAAGTGGGGAAGGGTACGCGGATCATGCACCATCCAGTTCCTCCTCGACGTCGCTTCCCGTTCCGGGTCACCGATCGGGCCCGTCGCCTCGCAGCCGCGGCCCTGGCCAGCACCGCGATCACGCTATTCACCGCCGCGCTCCTGCCGGCACAGAGCTCGCCCCTGCCCCACCGCACCGAGACGGTGTTCGTCGACTCCGGGCCGGTCGCCAACCGCAGCGCCGAGCAGGCGGTGGTCTTCGCCACCGAGATCGCGGTCGACGACGCCACCTCCCTGCGCCTCTTCTTCGACGACACCTCGCTCGCCCAGGCGCCCGACCACCGCTCGTCGGCCTTCCTGCGCATCACCTCGCTGCACGACGGTGCGGTGCAGACCCTCGACGGCGAGGAGCTGGTGCAGTGGCGCGGCAGCAGCGCCTTCTTCAACGGCGACGCGGTGCGGCTCGAGCTCGTCGCGCCGCCGGGCGCGCCGGCGAGCCGGGTCCGCGTCAGCGAGGTGATGGTCGGTGAGCGGTTCGTCGGCGACCGCTCGATCTGCGGCCCCACCGACGACCGCACGGAGAGCTTCGATCCGCGCGACGCGCGCATCTCCCCGGTCGGCTGCTCCGCCTGGCTGATCGACGACGCCAACGGCTGCTTCCTCACCGCCGGCCACTGCACCGGCGACTCGTTCGACGTCGTCGAGTTCAATGTGCCGCACTCGGACCCGGACGGCACCAACAACCACCCGCCGCCGAGCGACCAGTACGCCATCGACCTGTCGTCCCTGCAGTGGGACCAGACGGTGATCGGCAACGACTGGGCCTACTTCGGCGCCTTCCCCAACAGCGAGACCGAGCAGACTCCCAGCGAGGTGCAGGGCGCCTTCTACACCCTCGGGCTCCCCGCCAGCGCCACCCTCGGCGACACCATCCGCATCACCGGCTACGGCTCCACCGACGGGGTGCTGCTTCCGGGCAACCTGAACCAGGTGCAGAAGACCCACACCGGCCCGCTGACGGCGATCTCGGGCTCGGTGCTGCAGTACGCCGTCGACACCACCGGCGGCAACTCGGGATCGGCGATCTTCGACGAGACCCTCGGCCAGGCGATCGGCATCCACACCAACGCCGGCTGCGGCCCCGGCGGCGGCGCCAACAACGGCATGGGGCTGAACAACGCCGGGGTGCAGTCGGCGCTGGCGGCGCCGATCGGCATCTGCAGCGCCGGGCCGCCGCCCCTGCTCGTCGAGCGGGTCTCGCCGCTGCCGGAGCTGATCCTGCCCACCGGCACCGACGTCTTCTTCGGCATCTCGGACCGCACCGGGGCGGTGGCCACTCCTGACCAGGCGAACCTCGTCTACGACGTCGGCGACGGCGATCAGTCGGTGCCGCTGGTGCCGCCGATCCGCACCTCCGCCTGGATCGCCCAGTTCCCCGAGCTGAGCTGCGGCGACGCGGTCTCCTGGAAGGTGACGGCGACCGACGGGCCGCTCACGGTGCATCACCCCTTCTCGGCACAGAACTCGGCCGACCGCCGCTACCACACCTTCGTCGGCGAGGGCTTCGACACCACCTTCCGCGACGACTTCGAGACCGACCAGGGCTGGACCGTCTTCGACGATCCGTCCCTGACCGACGGCAGCTGGGAGCGCGGCCTGCCCTCCGGCTACGGCATGCGCGGCGACCCGCCGTGGGACGGCGACGGCACCGGCAGCCTCTACGCGACCGGTCTCCCCGGCGGCAACAACGACGTCGACGGCGGCCCCACCATCCTCACCTCGCCGGCGCTCGACGCCTCCGACCCCGAGGCCCACGTCTCCTACTGGCGCTGGTTCGACGACGCCGGCGCCAGCGACGACTCGATGGTCGTCGAGGTCTCCGACGACGACGGCGCCAGCTGGACCCTGCTCGAGACGATCGGCCCCAACGTGATCGGCGAGTGGACCCGGCAGACGTTCCGGGTCGCCGACTTCGTCGACACCACCGACCAGTTCCGCATCCGCTTCACCGTCTCCGACCTGGTGACCGGCAACATCGTCGAGGCGGCGGTCGACGGCGTGATGCTGCACAACGGGCCGAGCCCGGTGACCTGCGTCGAGGTCTTCTCCGACGGCTTCGAGTCTGGAGACAGCTCGGCCTGGTCGCTGACCACGCCGTAGCTGCCTGCAGACGTCAGCGGCTTGACGCAACGCGTGGATTCCCGCCTGCGCGGGAAGGACCGAAGAGGGGCACGGACGGGAGCTGCAACACCGGCGACACTGTCGCCTCTCACCCCCTTCAGGGGGAGGATCGAGGTGGGGGTGTCCCAGGCATCCGGCTCGTCGCACCGCGAGACGCGTCGGCTTCAGGTGACGCGTGGATTCCCGCCTCCGCGGGAATGACGGAAGAGGAGCACGGCAGCAGGAGGGTGTGAAACGCGCGACACTCTCGGCTCAGCTCGCGGCCGCTCGCTTCGGCCTGTGGGGGTGTCCCAGTCATACGGCTCGGCGCAAGCCGCAGCACTTCCGCTTCACGCAAGGCGTGGATTCCCGCCTTCGCGGGAATGACGAACGGTGGAAGGCGGCCGCCGACCCTCAGCCGCATCGCGCAGGCTCGATTCACTGAAGCGCTGCAGAGAGAGGTGGCCCGCGGTCTCGATGCGCTCTCGCTGTCCTGCTCAGTTGCGTCGTCATCCCGGACTTGATCCGGGATCCACGCTCAGCGGAAGGCGGAACAGGCGCAGACGACGAAACTGCTCGCTGAGGTGCTTCCGACGTCTTGACCCCCTTCAGGGAGAGGACAGAGGAAAGGGCGGCAGCGCTCACTGGCTCGCACTGCCGGCCTTGCGGCTCAGCTCGCGGCCGCTCGCTTCGGCCTGTGGAGGTGTCCCAGTCATCCGGCTCGTCGCACCGCGAGTCGCATCGGCTCACGCGACGCGGCGGTGCCCTTCCTCGAGCACCGGGACGAGGGCTTCGGCTCAGAGCACGAAGAGCAGCACGCCGCCGGTCACGAACACCGGCACGATCGCCAGCCCGAGGGGGCGCAGCAGGGCCCAGCGCGACAGCGCGACGGCGACGACGAACTTGAACACCAGGTTGGCCAGTGCCGCCGTGATCAGGGTCTTCTGTGCCGCCGCCATGGCCAGCTCCTCCTTGCCCAGGAGGCGGGCCGTCGACAGGGTGATGGCATCCATGTCGGTGAACCCCGCCAAGGTCGCGACGACGTAGATGCCGCCCTCGCCGAAGTGCTTCTTGGCCGCCGCGACGCCGACCAGCACCAGGGCGTAGAGGGCACCGAAGGTGAGCGCCGAAGCGAGCTCGGTCGGGTTGCTCGGCTCCTCGATCTCGACCTCGCTGCGGAAATGGCGGGCGATCAGCCAGCCGCTGCCGAGGATCGACGACGCGAGGAGGATGGCCACCGGGATACCGAGCTGCACGGCCCGACTCGGCGTCACCACCGCCACCTCGACCAGAACCCGCACCAGGCTCGTCGAGTTGGCCAGGGTCAGAGCGAGGGCGGCGAGACCGGCCATGCCGGCATCGCTGCCGACGCGACGGCCGAAGCTGAACGTCGTCGCGGTGCTCGAGATCAGGCCACCGATGATGCCGCCGCCGACCGCCCCGGTGCGGGCGCCGCCGATGCGGAAGATCAGGTAGCCGATCAGGCTCACCGCGACGATGAGCACCACCATCAGCCAGATGTTGCGCGGGTTGAGGACGTCGTACGGTCCGAACTGACGATCGGGAAGCAACGGCAGGATCACCAGCGACAGCAGGGCGAACTGCCAGATGGCACGCGCATCCTTCTCGGTGAGGCGATCGCTGAAGCGGTGCAGTGTCGGCTTGAGGTGCAGCAGCACACCGCACGACGCACCGACCACGGCCGCCATCACCTTCTCGCCGATGCCGGCCAGAGCGCCGACCAGATACACGGCCAGCAGCGCCACCTCGGTGGTCATGCCGGGATTGGGAGGATCGAGGGCGCGGTTGCCCATCACGATCACCGCGACGACGCCCAGCATCCCCACCGCGACCACCCACGGTCCGAGCGGATCGGCCAACAGAGCCGCGGTCGCCCCGAACAGCGCCGTGATGGCGAAGGTGCGAAGACCCGCGATCAGGTGGCCGCTACGCTCTCGCTGCAGGCCGACCAGCAGGCCGAGCCCCAGGGCCACGCCGAGGTTTTCCGCGAAGTCGGGGATCTGGAGAGCTTCCATCGTGCGAGGAGGTTAAAGCACCCGCGATGTTCATCGCTCCGAGCGAGGATCCGACGATCTCGTCAGTGCGCGTCCAAGGAGTCGTTCCGGAAGTGGGCCGGAGTCCAGCGCGCTGCGACCGCCGCAACGGCCCGGTGCCTTTCGCGAATCGGCTCGGTCAGAGGCTTCCCCAGCGCTCCGCGCGATCGCTCCCGCCGACCTCCATCGAGCCCGTCGCGAGAGAGGGCAGGCGACTCGAGGCGACTTCCCGACCGCGCGCCACTCCCTGCGTTGCTCCGCGAGGGCTCCCGCCTACTCCACCGAGAAGCTCTGCAGCTCGACCGGGATCACGCCCTCCGCGTCGAGCGCCAGGATCGCCTCGACCTGTGGCTGGTCGCCGAAGGACTCGCGCGCATGATCTCTCTCCCCGGGAAAGACGACAGGTGAAGGGACCGCCACTGAGTACCCGGCGACGGCGCTGCGGTGATGGAGCGTCCGAAGATAGCAGCCCACCGAGCGCGACCTCGCCGCCGGAGCGCTCCAGCCGTGGCGGCGCGCGGCACCTCCTGGAAGAAACCGCACCCTCCCGACGTACCATGATCCACCATGATCCCCGATCTGCCCGAGCCCCTGCCTGCGCGCGCCGACGGCGGCCTGCGCATACGGGGTCTGACCAAGCAGTACCGGCCGAGCACGCCGCCGGCCAACGACGCGGTCGACCTCGACGTCGCGCCGGGCGAGGTCTGCGGCTTCCTCGGCCCCAACGGTGCCGGCAAGACGACCCTGGTGCGCCAGATCGTCGGCCTGCTGGCGCCGAGCGCCGGCACCATCCACCTCGACGGAGTCGATCTCGTCGCGGAGCCCGACCTGGCGCGCCAGATGTGCTCCTTCCTGCCTCAGGGCACGCTGCCGATCGACGCGCTGACCCTGCGCGAAGCGATCGAGCTGGTGGGCCGTATCCGTGGCGGTGACCGCCGCCGGGTGCTCGAGCGTGCCGACGAGCTGCTCGCCGCGCTCGAGCTCGAGGAGTGGCGCGACAGCAAGGGCATGGAGCTCTCCGGCGGCGTGCGTCGCCTCTGCGGATTCGTCATGGCGGCGGTATGGCCAGGCCGCCTGCTGATCCTCGACGAGCCCACCAACGACGTCGACCCGCTGCGCCGGCGGCTGCTCTGGCGCCAGATCCGCCGCCTCGGCGACCGCGGCACCAGCGTGCTGCTGGTCACTCACAACGTGCTCGAGGCGGAGCAGTCGGTCGACCGGCTGGCGGTGATCGACCGCGGCAGGGTGCTCGCCACCGGCACGCCGGGCGCTCTCAAGGCCCCGACCCGGGGTCGGCTGCGGCTCGAGCTGCACCTGCCGGCAGCGGTGGGGGCGACCGGTCACGCGAGCTCCGACGTCGAGGCTCCGGCGTCTCTCGACCTACCCGACTTCGTCCTGCGCGAGGCCCGCTTCGGGCACCGCCAGCACCTCTGGGTCGACCAGGACGACGGCAGCCGCGCCATCGAGTGGGCTCAGGCGCAACTCCGTGACGAGCGAGTCGAGGAGTACTCGCTGACCGGAGCCAGTCTCGAGGACGTCTACCTGCAGCTCATCGGCCGCGCCGACGCCCTGGAGGACGAAGCGTGAGCGCCACCCCACACGCTCTGCGCCGCGGGCCGCGTCACTGGCTGCGCAGCTTCGGCCTGATGATGCTCTGGGAGCTGCGCTCGCTGCGCCTCTACCTGCCGCTCGCGATCATCGTGCAGATCCTGCTCGGCGCCGGCATGGTGGTCGGCTACGGCTACATCATCGGCGACGTGCCCGAGCCGGTCGCCCTCTACCTGTCGACCGGCCTGGCGGTCATCTCGATGGTCACCATCGGCCTGGTGCTGGCGCCGCAGCTGATCGCGCAGCAGAAGCTGGCCGGCGTCTACGACTACATGTTCTCCCTGCCGGTGCCGCGCAGCACGACCATCGCCGCCGGCCTCGTCGTCAACAGCCTGATCGCGCTGCCCGGCCTGGTCATCGCGCTGCTCGTCGCCGCCTGGCACTTCGACCTCGAGTTCTCGCTACGCTGGGCGTTGCTGCCGGCGGTGCTGCTCACCGTGGTGACCGCGGCGTCGATCGGCTTCGCCTTCGCCCACGCGATCCAGAACGCCCAGCTCATCGGTCTGATCACCCAGGTGCTCATCTTCGGGCTGATCCTCTTCTCACCGATCAGCTTCCCGCCCGAACGCCTGCCAGGCTGGCTGGCGGCGATCCACGACTGGCTGCCCTTCTTCCACTCCGCCAACGTCGTGCGTTGGAGCCTCACCGAGGACCTCGCCACCGACCCGACGCGTTCGTTCGTCGTGCTGTCGATCTGGGCGGTCGCGAGCTGGGCGACGACGGCGTGGGTGGTCGGCAGGAGGCGGTAGAACCGACTTGAAAGCACTTCCGATCGTCCGCGGGCTGCTGAGCTACGTGCCCGGCTTCGAGCGCTGGCGGAGTCGTGGCACGGGCGGCAGCGACTCCGCGCGCTACTGCTATGCGGTCTGGATGCGTCACCTCGTGAAGGCGGCCGAGAGCGGGCTGGACACGAGTCCCAGAACGGTGGCCGAGCTCGGGCCTGGAGACTCTCTGGGCCTGGGGCTCGCCGCGCTGCTGTCGGGCGCGCGCCGCTTCGTCGCCCTCGACGTGATCGAGCACGCAGCGACAGAAACGAACCTGAGAGTGCTCGCGGAGCTCGAGCGGCTCTTCGCGCAGCGCTCGCCGATCCCGGACGACCGTGAGTTCCCCGAGATCGGGCCGGACCTCGACAGCTACGAGTTCCCACACCACCTCCTCTCCGACGAGCGACTGGCGCAGAGCCTGGAGGAGCGGCGGGTCGCCCAGATCCGCGACAGCACGGCGAGACCGCAGCGCGGTGAGTCGATGATCCGCTACGTCGCCGGCTGGAGCGACCGCGCGATCCTCGAAGAGGCCAGCGTCGACATGCTCTGCTCGCAAGCCGTCCTGGAACACGTGCAGGACCTCTCGGGTGTCTACCGGGCGATCGCGCGATGGCTGCGGCCAGGAGGTTTCGCCTCCCACCAGATCGATCTGCGGTCTCACGGCCTGTCGGCGGACTGGAACGGCCACTGGGCCATCTCGCGGCCCGTCTGGCGGTTGATCGTCGGTCGTCGCAGATACCTGCTCAACCGGGCGCCGTGCTCCGTGCACCTCGACCACATCCGCGGCAGCGGACTGATTCCACGGAGCGGCGTGCGTCAGCACCGTGTCTCCGCTGTCCGGCGCCGGCAGCTCGCGGCACCCTACAGGGGGATCTCCGACGAGGACCTGGAGACCAGCGGCCTCTTCGTCCAGGCGCAGCGGCCCGTCGACCAGTGAATCCGAGAGCGCGAAGATCGAACGCTGCTCGTCCGCTCGACCTCTGGCCGAGAATCCAGGGGCTCCAAGGACCGGCAACCTCGAAGCCCGACGACCGCGGCCCGCGAGTCATCGCCAGGTCTCAGGAGCTCCCTGAGGCCGTTCTGGAGGATCTCGAGCAAGGCTCGCTGCCGACGGGTCACGTGACGGGTCGCCGCATAGACGACGTGCACCGGCACCGGTTCCCTCTCGAACTCCTCGAGCACCAGTCGCAGCTCGCTGCGCTCCACCTCCTCGGCCACCTGGTAGATCAGGAACGAGCCGAAACCGAGTCCGGCGACGCACGCCTCGACGGCGGCCTTGGTGTGGTCGGTGGCCAGGCGCCCCCGCACCGCGCCCACGGACACGGGGCACGACTCCACCGGTCGCATCGATGCGAGTCCGCTCGAACAGCCCCCGGCCGAGATCGTCGGGTCGGCACGCTTCTACCTCTGCGGACCCGCCGGGTTCCTCTCCGAGGTCGGCTCGTCCCTGCGCCGGCGCGGAGTGGCCGAGCAGCGCATCGCCGTCGAGTCGTTCACCGGCGGGTGACTCCACCATCCGATCGGGGAGCGGCAGTCCCGGTCGCGCCGCCCATACGCCATCCGCCTGCGCAGTGCGCTCGCTCCGATCGCCCGGACGGCTTGTCCAACCCGAGGCCGACTCCTCGGTGGTGGCGTCCCGGTTCGACGAACGGTCCGGCTCCGCGACACCGTGGAGGAATTGAGAACGTTGACCCTCTGGCCCCAAGGCGTGAGCAGGGCCCGTGCCGGGTACAAGCCTCAGTCGTCGATCGAGGGTCTCAGTCTCCGCCGGCGCTCGTCGCCGTCCGAGAAGCGCACCGCCGCGACGGAGAAGGCCTCCGGGTCGAACGGCCAGTGCTTGCCGTCGTGGCCGCGCAGCCACTCGACCATCTGGTAGTACGCGTCGGTCCTGGGACCGCTCAGCTTGTCCAGCAGGTCGGCGTAGCCTGGCGGTCCGCCACAGTGCTCGGGTGGACAGGCGCCACGACCGTCGACGCAACGCGGGTAGCCGAGCGCAGGGTCGGCTGCCTGCCGTGACACCAGGCGCAGCTCGTGCCTCCAACCGTCCCCGAAGTCGTACTTGTAGAACAGCCGGTCGCCCACCTGCTCGAAGTGCCGCGCGACCGGGACGTCCCAGCCCGCCTCGATCGACTCGCCACGGCATCCTTCGGGGATGCCGATGACGAAGCGCTCACCGCCGGCGGCCGGCACGAAGGCGTGCAGGTGGCAGTCGAGCCATCCCATGGCATCCTGGATCGCCACGTGGAGGAGCCAGAACGACCACTCCGCCGGGACCTCGATCTCACGCCACACTTCGGGCGTCACGTCCTGCAGGTCGATCCGGAAACGGAGGACCTGCTGCTCTGCAGAGCCTTGTGGAGAGATCGCGCGATCCAATGACTCGCCCCCTCTGGACCCCGGGATGGCACACGGAAGCACCCATCGTAGCTTGACTCGATCTTCACGTGTCGGAGGAATCGGCAGAATCCGCGTCTCGGTGGAAGATCGGGATCGCCTCCACCGCATCGGATGACGGTGATCGACGAACAACCCAGCGTGAAGAACGACCCAACGGAGATCTCGAAGGCACCGCCGAAGTCGCCGCGGAGAGCCGTCGGCATCGCCCATCCGCCTGCGCTCGCGACGCTCATCCTGCTCTGCCCGGCGGCGTTGTCGTCCAGCTCCGGAGCCTCCACCGAGCCGTCCGGCTGGTGGCGCTGGGGTGGCCCTGACGCGGATTTCTCGAGTCCCTTCGAGCCTTCACGATCGTGGAGCGAGCGCGAGCCAGCGGTGCTGTGGGAGCGAGTCGTCGGCGGCGGTCACTCCAGCCCGGTGATCGGCGCCGATCTCGTCTACCTGCACCACGGCAGTCAGGGCAGCGACGTCGTCGAGGCGTTCGATCGGATCACCGGCGCCACCCTCTGGCGGCAGCAGCGTGTCTCCCGCTACACCGCCCACCTCTCCCGGTACGACGGGCCCCACTCGACGCCGGCCCTGGTCGGAGATCGCCTCTTCGTGGTCGGCATCGACGCGGTGGCACGAGCCTTCTCCGCCGGGTCGGGAGCGCTCCTCTGGACTCGCGATCTGATCGCCGAGCACGACCTCGCGCTACCGCAGTCGGGCTACGCCGCCAGCCCGGCGGTGTGGCGCGACCGCATCCTGCTTCCCGCTCTCGGCCGCGGCGCGCCAGGCGCCATCGCCCTCGAGCAGGCGAGCGGTCGCACCGTCTGGCAGTCCGAACCCTTCCCCTCCAGCCACGCCTCGCCGATCCTGATCACGGTCGACGGACAGGAACAGGCGGTCTTCCACGGCATGAACGAGCTCGTCGGCCTCCGGCCGGAGGACGGTGGCACGCTGTGGAGGCGAGAGCTGCGCACCGACGCGGCCGACAACGTCTCGTTCACCCCGCTCTGGCACCGCGGCCGCCGCATGCTGGTGCTCTCACACCGTTTCGACTCGACCGGCACACAGGCATTCGTCTTCCCGCCTGGCTCCGGCACGCCGGAGCCCGAGCCGGCGTGGACGCAGCGCCGGCTCAAGGTCGAGCACGGCAACGGCGTGGTGACCGACGAGCTGCTGATCGCCTCGCACCTCGGCAGCCCGGGCTTCCTGGTCGCGGTGGAGCTCGACTCCGGCGCGATCCGCTGGCGCCGCCGGATGCCGAAGGCCACCCTGCTGCGCACCGGGCCGCTGGCCCTGGCGCTCGACGAGCTCGGCACCCTGCACCTGCTCGATCCCGGCCCGGACGCCGCGGAGGTGCTGGCGAGGAGACGACTGCTCGGCGAGGGGGCGTGGACCGTGCCGGCGCTGTGGCGGGAGACGCTCTACCTGCGCGACGCGACGCGGCTGATCGCCGCGCGACTGCCCCGGCCAGCCGAGACTTCGCCCTGAGGAGCGATACCGCAGGGCCCGCTCCGCCCCGGCCGCTGCAACGTCTCCGGGATCAGTGCTCTGCGGTCCACAGCCGCTCCGTGCACAGCTCCCAGTCGCTGAGCGTCGGCTTGCGCAGCACCAGTTCACGGAAGTCGGCGAATCGCTGCAGCACCGTGACGCTGCGATGGCCGGGAAGCAGCAGAGGATGCGAGCGGCCGTAGTCGAAGCAGGCGCGCACGAAGAGGCCGTCGGGATCGAGCGGCAGGCTGGCGACGTTGGCGGCGAAGGCGGCGAAACGGCCGGTGGGGATCAGGTAGTACTCGACGTTGGAGGTGTAGAAGGTGGTCACCTCGAGCTCTCGTGAGCGCACGAAGTCGCCGAGGCTCCGCAGTGCGCGCGGTCCGGAGAAGTCCCCGACGATCGGCACCAGCCGGCCGGTGAGCGCCAGCTCCCGCACGAAGCGGTAGTCCTCGGGGCGCATCAGGAAGGATGCCGGCTCGCCGCTCGGCGTCTTCGCGGTGAGGAGCTCACGATAGGTCGGGTAGCGGCCGGCGAAGCCGCGACCGTGACTGCGGAAACGCAGGTCGAGCCGCTGTTCCTGGAACTGCTCGAGCACCAGCCGGAGGTGCCGCCGGTCGTCCTCCCCGAGCCGCACGCCCCAGCCAGCGATGCGCGCCTCGAAGCCGGCGAGGTGCCGCTCCAGCAGGTCGCGTCGCGGCGCCACCGCGTCGATGCGGCCGATCGGGTCCACCGGGCCGCCGCCGGCGACATCGGCGTGCCCTTCTCCCGGTGGCAGCGACAGCAGCAGCCGCAGGTACTGCTCCGGTGTCTCGGCCTCGACCAGGATCGCCACGAGCAGCAGCAGCTGCACCATGTTGTCGCGGCGTATGTCGACGATGAACGCCCATTCGGGACGGCGGCGGGCGATGTAGTTGAAGTTCTGCTCCGGCCCGACACCGAGGTAGACGCCGCCAGCCGGACGCAGATCGTCCACCACCCGCACGAAGGAGCGCTCGTTCGAGATCAGGTTGTCGGTGTCGAAGTAGGCACCGCTCTCGGAGAGCCGCTCGATCAGCGTGCCGAGGCTCGGTCCGTGGTCGTCGCCAGGAGCCGTTGCAGGCGTCGTCGAGGGAGCGCCGCTGGGAACCGGCGCGGCGACGGCAGCGCACGCGAGCAGCAGGCCGCCGGCGGACGCAGCCGCGGTGCGCACGTACCGGACGACACACCGATGAGGATCCGCCACCGCCATGGGCCGACGCTATCCAAGATCGCGACCCGACGGGGCCGGATCCGCCGAGCGTCGGCGCAGATCGGCCGCGGCATCGCCCAGCGGGTCAACTCGTCGTCCGGAGGGGATTCTCCAGGCTCGACTCGCCGCGGCGGCGGACCTCCAGCTCCGAGCGTCCCGGCCGAAGTCAGCGCCGGGGTTCGCAGGGGGGATACGCAGCAGGTGGATGCAGCATCGCGAATTATCCGCTACGCTGTC
Source organism: Acidobacteriota bacterium (assembly GCA_003388555.1). Taxonomy (GTDB): domain Bacteria; phylum Acidobacteriota; class Thermoanaerobaculia; order Multivoradales; family Multivoraceae; genus QQVD01. Next base: position 44,929 of record QQVD01000014.1, read on the forward strand.
CGATGGGCCGGAAAGACCGGTCGGTCGGGGCGCATCCGCGCCCGGGCCCTCCCCTCTCGCGATCCCGCCCACCGGGCTCGCTTCTCTTCCCTGGGGACTTCGCCGTGCGTGTCCTCGCCCTGCTCACCGCGCTCTGTGTCCTCGCGGGCGCCGCCGTCTGGCTGCGCCACCGGGAGCCTGTCGACGTGCGCGAGGAGGTCCCGGCGAGGCTGTACGGTGAATGGGTCGCTGCCGACGGGCCCCATGCCGGCAGCCGACTGGTGCTCGGGCGCGAACGGGTGGAGATCTCTTCGGCCGAGGAGGCGCTCGACAGCGGACCGCTGCTGGCGATCCACCGCGTGGAGGGAGACGGTGCCTACCCCACCTTCAGGATCGTGTACGGCTACGAAGAGGAACCCGGCGCGTTGCTGGTGACCCTCGATGCCGAGGGCAGGTTGCGGCTCGCCAACCACCCAGCCTCGGTCTGGGAAGTCGAGGCGGCGAGATGAGCGCCTGCCCCACCCGCCGCGACGCGGCCTACACCGTGATCGAGCTGTTGATCGCGGTCGCCCTCCTCGGCATCCTGCTGACCCTCGTCGTGCCCGAGATGCTGCGCTCGATCCAGGACATGAAGGTGACGCGTTCGATCGCCGACCTGAGACGCATCGACTTCGAGCTGCGCCGCTACCACGACCGCAACGAGACCTGGCCCGACTCCCTCGACGATGTCGATCTCGGCGGCATGCGCGACCCCTGGGGCCACGACTACGTCTACCAGGTGCACCGCGGAGCCGGGTGGCGCGGCCGGGCGCGCAAGGACCGCTTCCTGGTGCCGCTGAACAGCGAGTACGACCTGTTCAGCCCGGGCCCCAACGGCGAATACCGTCCGCCGCTGAATGCCCGGCCCAGCCGCGACGACATCGTGCGCGCCGCCGACGGTCTCTTCTTTGGTCGCGCGCGTGACTTCTGAAGCCGCTGTGCGGAAGAGGAAGCGGAAGAGGAGTACGGGACCGCGGTCCCTCAACTGGGATCTCGTGCGCCTCTTCGCGGTCGCCGCGGCGATCCCCCTCCTCGTCGTCGGCGGCCTGCTGCTGCTGCGGGCGCGTCAGGTGGAGCGTGACTCGAGGCAGCTGCTGCTCAACGAGCTCGCCAAGCTCTACGCGTACCAGGCCAGCGAGCGCCTGGAGCAGATCGAGCCGGCGACCTCGGACCTGCGGAACATCGACTGGGACGGGATCCTCTGGGGCTCCCTCAGAACCTCGACGCTGAGACCCGAGATGTCGCTCCACGTCTTCGACGCCAACGGTGTCCTGCGCTACCGCTCCCCTGGAGCGGTGAGCCGGGCGACGGGAGAGGCGGGAGCGGATGACGAGGGTGGCGCGACCAACTCTCTGCAGCCCTTCCTCGACCGGCTGCGCCAGACCAGTCACGCCACCGCGGTGGTCCAGCGCCCCTTGCGCGGCCTCGGCAATCAGAGCCTGACGCTGGTCCTCACCGAGACTCCGAGCGAAGGCTCCGCCCGCACCTTCATCCGTCGCTCCTTCCTGCTTCTCGTCGCCGCCCTGCTCGCCACCCTGCTCTACGTCATCCCGCTGATCCGGAGGTCCCTGCGGCCCCTGGCCGAAATCGAGAGCCAGTCGGAGAGACTGGTGCGCGGCGAGAGCGTCGACGAGGTGCAGCGACCGCAGCTCTATGCCGAGTACCGGCAGCTCTACCAGACGCTCGAGCGACTCTCGCGCTCGCTGAGCCAGCGCGACCACTCGCTGCAGCTGCTCGACGACGTCGGCGAGCAGATGCAGCACAAGACCCGCGAGGAAGACATCGTCGAGACGGTGCTCAAGGGAGCCCCGAGAGTGCTCCGCTGCGCCTCGGTGGTCTGTCTGCTCTTCCCCGAGCGCACCGCGGGAGAACAGGCGAAGATCGTGTCGATCGACGACCTGGGGCGCGCGAAACAGCACGAGATGGCTTCGTCGCAACTGACTGAGATCCTCGACGCGCTCTCCGCAGGCGAGCCATCGACGACGACCACCGCCCTCGACCCGCTGCTCGAGGCGGGGATGGAGCGGCAGAGATTCCTGGTGCGCATCGAGGGCCAGGTGCGGGCGATGCTCTTCGCCGACTGGCCGAAGCACGAGCCCGCGCTGACGGATCGTGGCAAGCTGGGTCGCAGCCTGGCGCGGCAGCTCGAGCTCGCGCTCGCCAACCTGACGCGCGCCAGCGAGCTGGCGCGCTTCTACTCGGGGGCAATCGGTGCGCTGGCGCGCGCCATCGACGCCGCCTCGCCGTGGACGCGGGGCCACTCGGACCGCGTCTCGGAGATGGCCCAGCAGTTCGGCACCTTCCTCGAGCTGCGCCCGTCGCAGATCGACACCCTGCGTGAGGGCGGCCTGGTGCCCGACATCGGCAAGATCGCCCTCGACCGCAGCATCCTCGACAAGAAGGGGGCCCTGACGCCCGGGGAACGGAGACAGGTCGAGAAGCACCCCGAGATCGGCCACCAGATCCTGCAGCCGATCCCCGGCTTCGAGCCGGTGCTGCTGATCACGCTGGAGCACCACGAGTGGTGGAACGGCAACGGCTACCCGCACGGACGACGGGGCGACGAGATCGACCTCCTGGCGCGGATCATTTCGCTGGTGGACGTCTTCGACGCGTTGACTTCGTCGCGGCCCTACCGCGGTGCCTACAACTTCTTCGCCGCCGCCGACCTCATCCGCGAGGGTGCCGGAACCCAGTTCGATCCAGAGCTTGCGAGCCGCTTCCTGGCCTTCCTCCACCTGATCGAGCGGGAAGTGCCGAGTGGCCAGCTCGAGCTCGACGCCCTCGGCGCCGAGCTGACCAGGCGCACAGCCGCCCCATTCACCAACTGAAGTCTGCAGCAGAATCGCGACGAAGAATCAGTTCGAACGATCAAAGGGCCCTTACGTCGCGCTCGGCTCATTCACCGCGACCTCGATCCTCCCGGCCCTCTCCCGAACCCTGAAGCGAGAGAGAGCTCGTAGCGCCGGCCCGCTGATCGGCTCCCCGGTCGCGAGAGCGAAACGGGCGCCGTGCCAGGGGCAGACGATCTCGCGACCGTCACGGCACCGACCCAGCTCGAGCGGGCCGCCGCTGTGCGGGCACCTGGCTTCGACGGCGAACAGCCGGCCTGAGGCCCGCACCAGCACGACATCCCCCGGTACCGCCTCGGCGTCCGGCCCGGCGCCCGGAACGACCAGTCGTGCCAGCAGCGGCCGCTCCTCGACTAGATCGTTCGCCGCTGCCACGTCGATCCACACCTCCGCTCCTTCGCCCGACCGAGACGAGCCGGCGCAGGGGGCCTCGGCCTCGGCGCTGCGCTCCGGCACGCCGGGCCAGCCGCCGTGACAGACGTCGACGCCGATGTCTTCGGCCCAGATCGCGTTGACGCGGCGACGGATGGGCGGCAGGGCGAGCCGGCGCAGCAGGCTCCAGTCGGGCAGGCCGGGCACACCATAGGTCTCGTCCACCAGGCAGCCCTCGGGGTGCTCCTCGAGCACCGTGACGACCTCGGTCCCGCGGTGCCGGCCGCACAGGAAGCGGAAGCGCATGGTGCGTGGCGGCTCGTAGGTGTGCTGGACGACGCTGCGCGCCGTCGGCATGCCGAGGCTCTGCAGCAGGCCCGGCGGCCACAGCTGCTCGTAGACGTTGCGCCGCTCACCCTGCTCGAGCAGCACGTAGCGCCCGAGACTCTCCGGGTGCACGTGCTCGATGTGCTCGTAGTCGTAGTACTGCGACAGCACCACCGCGACCGGATACGGCACCACCTTGCGGTAGCGGACCCTCAGCACCGCGCGGCCCCCGACCGTACTCGGCGCGGAGACCTCGAGGACCGACCCGGCCGGCTCCGGGCGCCTCCGCCGCGGGACAGGCGCTGTGGCAGGGGAGGGCGCCCTCCGCGACCGCCGGGGCTCAGCGCCTTGCCTCCGCCGGCGCGTGGCGGGCGAGGAAGTCGAGCAGCACGCGCGTCGGCTCGTCGTCGGGCAGCCCCATCTCGGTGCTCAGCGAGACGTGGCTGCGTCCCTTCGCCTCGACCAGATCGGCCTCGACACCGGCGGCGCGCAGCGCCTCGACGAACGGCCCCGCCTGCTCGCCGACGTCCCAGCGTCCCTCGTGGTGGAAGACCAGGAAGGGCGGCAGGCCCGAGCCGTCGCCGATGAGTAGGCGCGGCGAGACCTCGGGCCAGCTCGCCGGGTCGTCGCCGAAGACGGCGGCCATCAACTCGCCGTACTGTCCGCGCGAGCGCTCGACCTGCAGCGCCACGTCGTAGGGACCGGTGTCGAGCGGCACCACGCCGCGCAGCAGCTCGGTCGAGACACCCTGCTCCTCGAGCAGGCGACGGTTGGTGCCCACCACCGAGACCAGGTGGGCTCCCGCCGAGTGACCCATCAGCACGATGCGCTCGCCGTCGCCGCCGAAGCGCGCGATCTCCCGGTGCACCCAGGCGACGGCGCGCGCCACGTCGCTGGCCATCTCGCGCACCGTCACCTCGGGGCGCATGCGGGTGTTGGTCGACACCACGACGTATCCGGCCGGCACCAGCGCCAGCGGCTTGTTCAGCACCGCTTTCTTGTCGCCGCGCTGCCAGCCGCCGCCGTGCACGAAGAGCACCACCGGGGCTTCTTCGCGACCCTCGAGCGTGTAGACGTCGAGCGACAGGCGCTCCGGCTCGACGCCCTCGATCTCGGCGTAGCGGAGGTCTTCGTGCACCACGAGGCCGGCCTCGGCGATGCGCTCTCGGGCGCTCTCGATCATGGCGCCGCGGTCGAGCTCCTGAGCGCCGCTGGGGTGCATCGCGAGAGCGAGCGTCGCAGCGAGGGCAGAGGCGCCAAGCGCCGACCTGCGAAGTTCCGGGCTCTCGGTCCTGTTCGTCTGCATCGTGCGTCTTCCTCTCCCGATTCGATGCGAGCTCTGGGTGATACGAGAGCGTAGCGCGGGGCGAGGCGGCGTCGAGGTCGAGGCTCCCTGAGCGAGTCGTCCGGCCGAGAGCGCCGCGTGACGCGCCGCCCTGGAGAGCACCCGGCGGGCGGCAGCGCCGAGGCCGGCCCGGAGGGCGGTGCGCCGGGCGAGCCGGCGTCGAGGTCGAGGCTCCCTGAGCGAGTCGTCCGGCCGAGAGCGCCGCGTGACGCGCCGCCCTGGAGAGCACCCGGCGGGCGGCAGCGCCGAGGCCGGCCCGGAGGTCGGTGCGCCGAGCGCGCCGGCCGCGAAGCCGAGGTTCGGAGCCAGCCGAGCCAGCCGTTTGCAGCTACGATCCGAGCTGCTCCTGCAACCACCCAAACGACCGGAGAAGGACCGTGATCCTGCTGATCCTAGGCGTCGCGCTCTGGAGCCTCGCGCACCTCTTCCCCGTCGCCACCGCGGGCACCCGGCGCCGGCTGCTCACCCGGGTCGGCGAGCCGGCCTACAAGGGCAGCTTCTCGCTGGTGGTGGTGGCGTCGCTGGTGATGATGGTGCTCGGCTGGCGGGCGACGACTCCGGTGCCGGTCTACGCGCCGCCGTCCTGGGGCGTTCACGCGACGCAGTTGGCGCTGTTCGTCGCCGTGGGGCTCTTCGTCGTCTCGGCACTGCCGACCAACGCCAAGCGCGTCCTCCGCCACCCCCAGCTCTCTGGACTCGCGGTGTGGAGCGGCGGCCACCTGCTGGCCAACGGCGACCAGCGCTCGCTGATCCTGTTCGGCGGCCTCGGGCTCTGGGCCCTGCTCTCGATCTTCCTGATCAACCGCCGCGACGGCGACTGGCGGAAGCCGGATCCGCGTCCCCGGTCGGCGGACGTGCGCGTCGCCCTGGTCGCGGTGGGCGCCTACCTGGCGCTCTACTTCGCCCACCCGCTGTTCGCCGGCGTCACGCTGCCGATGCCGTAGACCTTTCGGCACCGTGAGAAGCGCGGCGCGGCGAGGGCGCCGTCAGCGGCATCACCCGCAGTTGCGGCCGCCGATGTCGTCCGCATCGTCCCCCTCGCCGGCCAGTCGCCGCAGCTCGACGGTGCGGGGGTGTGCCTCGCCGTGACGAGGCAGGGCGATCGGCAGCAGCCGCCGGGCCAGCTCGGCGGCCTCGCCGCGCCGCCCGGCGTCGAGCAGCCGGCGCGCCTCTTCGAGCCGGCACTCGACGGTCACCGGATGCTCGGCACCGAACTCCTGCGTCGCTAGTGACGACGCGGCGGCCGCAGATTCCACTGCCTGGTGGTGGCCACCTCGAGCGGCGTGCAGCCGGCTCTCGAGCACCACCAGCCGCAGCCGCCGGTCCACCGGGCGGGTCTCGGCGCCCGAAGCGGCCAGCAGGTCGAGACGGCGCTGCGCCTCGGCGAGCCGTCCGCGCCGCAGCGCGAGCTCAGCCCCGGCTGCTTCGTGGGCGAAGGTCAGGTCCTGCGGAACTTCTTCGAGCCCCGCGAGCTCGCGGTCGATCTCGACGAGGAGCCTCTCGGACGCATCGAGCTCGCCCCTGCGGCACCGGAGATCGACCAGCTCGAGCAGAGTCTCGACGCGGCGCCTCACCGTGTCGCCCTGGTCACGACGCATCCGAGCCGACTCCTCGAGCAGCGCGAGCGCGTCGTCCTCCTCGCCGAGCTGGGCGCGCACGAGCCCCAGGTTGTGCAGTGTCATCGCGACGTGCACGTTCTCCCCGCCGTGCACTCGACGACGCAGCTCGAGTACCTCGGTGAGCACTTCGTCGGCATCCCGGTAGCGACCGATCTCGAGCCACGCCGAGCCGAGGTTGTTGCCCAGCATCAGGGTCGAGGGGTGCTCGGCTCCTCGGTTGCGGCGCTGCGCCCGATAGGCGTCGGCGAACAGCTCCGCCGCCTCGGCGATGAATCCGGTGGTGAACAGGGTCGCGGCAAGGCCGTTCATGGCGTCGACGGTGCCCGGATGGTCGGCTCCGAGCACCCGGCGGTGTCGGTCGAGAAGTCGCCGATCGATCGCTTCGACCTCTTCGTATCGCTCCTGCTGCCACAGCGCCGCGGCGAGGTCGGAGCGCGCCTCCAGGGTCTCGGGGTGGTCCTCGCCGAGCAGACGCGCCCGGCCTTCGGCCACCTCGCGGAACAGCTGCTCGGCGCGCTCCGGTGCGGCGAGCGCATAGTGACCCTCGCCCAGCGCTCGCAGCGCCTCGAGGACCTCGAGCTCGGAAGCACCGTGATTGCGGCGTAGCTCGATCGCCCGCTCGAGATGGGGCAGGCCGGCGTCGGCCTGGTCCAGGGCGGTGAGGGTGACGCCGACGGTCTGACGAAGCGTGGCTTCGACCAGCGGTTGCTGCCGCAGCCGGCGATCCTCGTTCAGGCGCCTCGAGGCCTCGGCCAGGACGTCCAAGACCTTCAGATCCCGGCCGAGCGCGCGCGCCGGGTCGGCGGACTCGAGGAGGTCGGCCAGGAAGGTCGACACGGCGGTCGCCTTGGCGGCTTCCGCGCTGGCGCGCTCGCGCTCCGCCTCGGCGGTGCGTCGCAGCACTACCTCGCGCAACCCGGCCAGCCCCAGCAGCAGCGCCACCAGCGCGGCCGCCGCGGCACTACGCCAGTGCCGCCTGAACCATGTCGAGGTGCGGTAGCGCCACGAGTCGGGCGCCGCCTGGATCGCCCGTCCCGCCAGAAAGGCCTCGAGATCGCGTCGCAGGTCCTGCGCAGACGCATAGCGCAGCTCGGGCTCAGGCCGCAGCGCCTCGAGCACGATCAGGTCGAGATCTCGCGGCAGGCTCCCGACGGGAAGGCCGGCCGCTCCTGTCCCCGCGAGCCGCGCTTCGCGCACCACGCTCGGCGGCTTGCGGCTCGGAGTGTCCGAAGCTCGATCGCCCCAGTCCGTACCGCCTTCGGGCCGGATGCCCGTGAGCAGCTGGTGGAGGACGACGCCGAGCGCGTAGACGTCGGTCGCGGTGCTCACCCCCTCACCGCGCCGCTGTTCCGGCGCCGCGTACTCGGGCGTCATCACGCGCTGCACGGTAAGCGTTCGCGGATTCGCGTCGCCCTCGTCGCCGAGCAGCTTGGCGATACCGAAGTCGAGCAGCCACACCCGTCCCTCGGCGTCGACCAGGACGTTGCTCGGCTTGAGGTCACGGTGCACCACGAGATGACGGTGCAGGTAGGCGACCGCAGCGCTCACCTCGACCATCAGCTCGACGATCTGGCGCACCGTGAGCTCGTTCTCGATGCAGTACCGGTCGATCGGGAGCCCGTCCTCGACCAGCTGCATGACGATGTAGGGCCGGTCCTCGGCGGTGACGCCGGCATCGAGCAGCCGGGCGATGCCGCGATGGTCGAGCCTCGCCAGAAGCTGCTGCTCACGGGCGAAGCGGGAGCGCAGCTCGGGGGAGTCCATGTCGAGGTGCAGCAGCTTCAGCGCCACCTGCTGCTCGAAGCCGCCCTCGACCCGGCTGGCGCGGTAGACGACGCCCATACCGCCGCGACCGATCACCTCCTGCAGCCGATAGGGGCCGATCTGCAGCCGCAGGCCCGCGGCCCGCTCGAGCTCTAGCGCGGCCGAGCGCTCGACCTGTCCGGCGAGACCGTCTAGCAGCGGATCGGGAGCCTCGTGGACGCCCAGCAGGCGCCGCAGCTCGTCGGCGAGGTCGCGGTCGCGCTCCGCGATCTCCACGAGACGTCGCTCTCGCTCAGCGGCGTCCGCCTCCAGGAGTCGGCCGAACTCCTCCTCGAGTCGCGCCTCGCGCTGCGAGGCCGCGAGCCCTTCCTGGCGCTCGCCGCTCTCCCGATCACTCACGACGGCTCCGCTGTCTCCGTCTCCGTTTCGGTCTCCCAGCCCTGCACGGTCTCGGCGCCTCCCGCCCCGAGAGACAGGCGCAACCGCGCCCGCGCCAGGCTCCAGCGCCGCTTCACCGTCGCCAGCGAGACGCCGAGCGCCTCGGCCAGCTCGTCGTTGGTCAGCCCCCCGAAGCAGCGCAGCTCGACCAGGCGCACCAGCTCGGGATTGCTGGCCTCCAGCTCGTCGAGCGCACGATCGAGGCCGAGCAGCTCCTCCGGACGGGATTCGGAGACCAGCATGCCGTCCGACAGTGGCACCTGGGCGGCGTCGCCGCCGCGCTTGCCGCGCCGGTGCCAGCGGGCGTTGTCGACCAGGATGCTGCGCATCGCCTTCGACGCCACCGCGAAGAGCTGGCCCTTGTCGGTGTAACGCGGGTCCTTCTGCGACGCGAGGCGGGTGTAGACCTCGTGCACCAGGCTGGTGGTGCCGGGGTCGTCGAAGCCGCGCCAGCCCTTGCGGCGGACGCGCGACAGGCTCTTGAGCTCCTCGTAGACGTGCGGCACCAGCTCGTCGAGCACCTCGCGGCGCCCGGGACCGCTGGTGGCACCGAGCTCGCGGACCAGACGGGCGATGGTGTCGAGATCGCTCATCGACATTGACCCCGAAGAGAAGGCGAAGCCAGGGGATGCCGCCAGCGTAGCAGTCCGCCATCAGCCTGAGCCTCGCCACGCCTGGCCGTGAGCCACTCGCGCCGGTTTCGTCGTCTGGCGGGGAAAGGCCCCTCCGCCATCGGAGCCGACTCCCCGAACGACCGCCGCGATCGAGAGGTCCACCATGCCCAGACCCAGCGCACGACTCCTCGCACTGATCCTCCTCCTCGTACTGCCGGCTGCTGGGCCGGCCGCGGCGGCGATCAAGGAGGCGGTCTGGATCGGCGGCAGCGGCCCGTGGACGAATCCAGCGAACTGGCTGGTCGACGGCACCCTCAACGAGGTGCCCGACAACACCTCCGTCGACTCCTACGACGTCTCGATTCCGCCGAACCGCACCGTGCAGATGGACTCCACCGACATCGTGATCGACACGCTTCAGATCGGCTTCGCCAGCTCGGTGGTGATCGACGGCGGCGAGACGCTGGGCCTGAAGGGACGCGTCGGCGCGGACTGCCCCGGACTGTGCAACGGCGGAGCCCTCGAGATCCGCGGCGGCGACCTCGAGATCCACGGCCGGATCGAGTACACCGGCAGCGGTGCGGTGCGCGCGAGCTCCACTGGCGCCAGTCGCATCGTCCGCCTCGGGGGAGCGAGCGGCACCCGTCTGGTCGTGCTGCCCGGTGAGACGTTGAACCTGACCTCGGCGGACGGCGGTCGGGGCTTCCTCCAGGTGGACAGCTTCCTGACCAACGCCGGCCTCATCGAGCAGCAGAACATCGATATCGAGCTGCGTCAGCCAGTAGTGAGCTCAGGGAACTGGAACGTTTCGGGCAATTCCAGGCTCGAGATCGGAGCTCGCTTCGACAATCGAAATGCCCAGCTGAACCTCGCAGCCGGCGGCGAAATGGTGTTCGAGGCGGGAACCGCCGGTTCGCCGGAGATCGAGGGCGGCGCGCTCGACATCGTCGATGGAGGGACGGTCTTCGTGCTCAGCAACACTCTGCTCGACGGGCCGTCGTTCTCCGGACCTACGGGCACCTGGGACCTGCAGGCGAACCTGTCGCTCACCACGGGCACCGAGTTCCAGGCTGCCCAGGTCATCGTCAGGGACCAGGGCACGATCGACTCCGCCGGACCTCCTGGCTCCGGGCAATGGGTGGTCACCGGCAACGCCGCACTCGAGATCGACGGCTCGGTAGACCTGCCGATCTCCATCTTCGTCGAGGGAGCGGCGCGCCTCGAGGCCGTGGCGACGGGGCAGAGAGTGCAGCAGCTGGAGTTGTCCGGCGAGATCTTCGGCAACGGCGAGCTGGTGATCGCTGACGGTCTGGAGGCAACGCTCAGTGGAGTGATCTCGATCGCCGACCTGTTGATCGTCGACGGGGGCGCTCTCGGAGTACGCGGCGGACAGCTGCGCAACGTCGTCGCCGAGCTCGGAGACGCCAACTCGTCCGTGACTCTGGGACTACCCGGTGGTGCCGCATTCGTCGAGTCGACGATCCTCGACAACAGCCTCGGAGGTTCTCTGGTCGTCGACAACGCCTGGTTCATGACCGGCACGAGTGTCTCGTCGCCGGAGCTGACCGACGTGGCACTGAGGGGTGTGCTCCAGCTGACGGGAACCCTCAACTTCTGCGGCTCGATCATCATCGAGGCCGGTGCCCGGCTGGTCATGGAACAAGCCGAGGTGAAACCGAGATGTGAGAGGACCGGCTTCCTGGGCGATGGCGTCCTCGAAGGCGACGGCGACATCTCCGTCCTGGGCGGCAATTCCCTCCTGGTCCCAGAAGGAGAACGACTGCGCATCGCCCTCGGCACCTCGTTCTGGACCGCCGACTCGATCTCGGAGATCCTCATCGAGGGCGTGCTCGAGGGCTCCGTCGAGGATCAGCTCCGCCTATCGACGAGCGTGGTCCTCTGCGGCGCGATCGACCTCTTCTCCTCCGACGGTGAAGCTGTGATCAACACCAATCCGATCGGCGGCTTCAGCCTGCGCGCCTGCGACGAGCGCCGAGGACCTCTGGCGTCACCGCCGACGGTGCGGATCAGCGGCGGTGCGACCCTGCTGCTGCAGAACGCCGTCGCCGAGGGAATCGCGTTCGAAGGCTCGGTCGAGTGCGAGGAGTGCACCCTCGCCGGAGTCACCAACCGCGGCACACTCGGGGTGCGCTTTCCGGTCTCGTCTCTACCCGACGCGATGAGGATCGACGGTGGCACGCTGCGCAACGAGGGCACCATCCTGCTGCCCAGCTCGTGGGGATCGGTCAACGGCTCCGAGCGGGTCGTGATCAGCGAGTCGACGGTGATCGAGGGCGGCGGCACCATCATCACGACAGACAATCCGTTCGTCACCCCGCGCGTCCTCGCCGCGGAGGCCGTGCGCACCACCCCGCTGCTCACCAACCTCGACAACCAGGTCTTCGGCGACCTGCTCGCCGGCGAGTTCGGAGCGCCGGTCGACGTGCGCAACGACGGCCGGCTCGGTGGCATCGCGGTCGTGGGAGCGCTCGACAACGTCGGCGAGATCCACGGCCGCGTCATCGCCGACACGGTGTCGAACTCGGGCCTCATCGAATCGGAGACCAGCGGTTCGGGCGACTCCGTCGTCACCGGCAGACAGGGCGTGGTGAGCTCGGGGATCCTCCGCGCCGCCGAGGTGACCACGAATGCGGGTTGGGACCTGGTGCTGACGGGCCGGTACACGACCTGGGCGAACGACTTCGGCTACTCGCGCATCCAGGCCGACCTCGACATGTCGGACGGGCGCCTCGATCCGCACGGTGACGGTGTCGGCGTCCTGCTCGTCGACGGCGGCTACCAGCAGAGCGGCGGCAGGTTGTTCATCGACCTCGCGGAGAGCGAGACCGACTACCTCAACGTCGCCACAGCGTTCGGCTCGGCTAGTTTCGGCGGCGCCGTGTGGATCCGATCGGTCCCGGGTTTCCAGCCGCAGCCGGGCGACAGCTTCACCTTCCTCGGCTTCGGCAGCAGCAGGTTCGGTACCGAGTTCGATGCAGCGGTCAACGCGACGCCCTACCCGATCGCGTTCGTCCTCAGCTACGACGACAGCGCGCGAACCGTCACCGCGCACGTCGTCGCCGCCGACCCCGGTCCGGATCTCGCGCTCACCGTCACGCCGTCGCGAGAGCTCGTCGGGGAAGGCCAGGAGGTCCGCTTCGCGCTGGAGGTGGAGCACCTGGGGGGCCCCACCGCCACCCTGGTCGACGTCACCCATCGGCTGCCGGAAGACTTCTCCTACGTCTCAGCCAGCTCGTCGGTCGGCGGCTGCTCCCACGAGGCCGGTCTCGTCACCTGCCCACTCGGCGCACTGATGCAGGGGGAGAGCGAGACGGTCACCGTGACCACGATCGCCGAGCCGGGCCCGGTGAGCGAGCGCATCCACAGCGTGGCGGTGAGTACAGCCGATCCCGATCCGCTGCCGTGGAACAACGAGGCGGAGGTGACGATCGTCGTGCGCAACGAGGTGTTCGCCGACGGATTCGAGAGCGGCGACGTCTCGGCCTGGAACCAGTCGGTGCCGTAGGTCGGATCGCGGGCCGAAGCGCCGACTCGCTACTCCCCCCGCAGCACCTCGGCCGGATCGGAGCGCGACGCCCGCAGGGCTGGGATCCCCGCCGCCAGCAGCGTCACTGCGAGCAGCGCCAGACCGACCGCGGCGTAGACCACCGGGTCGCGCGCGCCGACACCCACCAGCATGGAGGCGCCGAAGCGGGTGGTGGCGGCGGCCAGCACCACTCCCAGCGCCACGCCGATCGCCCCGAGACGGCCGGCCTCGCGCAGGATCAGGCGGACCAGATCCTGCCGCCGGGCGCCGAAGGCTGCCCGGGTCGCCAGCTCCCGCTTCCGTCGCTGCACGGAGTCGGCGACCAGACCGTAGAGGCCGACCGCGGCGATGAGCACGGCGACAGCTGCGTACTGGGCGAGCTGCAGCCCGAAGAAGCGCGTCGTCCAGCCGGCTCGCAGGATCGACTCGTCGAGGGTGAGCATCTCGCCGGGCGGCACGGTGGGCAACGCCCGCTCGATCGCCGAGCGCAGGGCGCCCGCCGCCTGGCGAGCGGGGCGTGGGCTGCGCACCGCCACGACCACCCGGGGACCGGCCACCGAGGCCCACGGCAGGTAGAGCTGTCCGGCCGGCTCGGACTGGTTGCTCACCATGTCGCGACCCAGTCTCACGTCCTCGACCACGCCGACCACCCTCCACCAGCGCTGGTCGTCACCGGTTCGCCGCAACTCGCGCCCCAACGCCTCTTCTCCGGGCCACAGCCGCTCCGCCAGCGACGCGCTGACCAGCGCCGACGCGCCGCCTTCGACGTCCTCGGCGGCAGTGAATCCGCGACCGCGCTCGAGGGGTATCGACAACGCCTCGAAGTAGCCGCTCGTGGCAGCCGCCACCGAAGCGACGACGGCTTCCTCCGCTGCGAGGGCACGGCCTCGCGGCAGCAGCTCCCACTGGTCGTCGCCCGGCGTGGTCATCATCCGGCTGGTCACGCCGAAGGCATCGAGCTCTCGCACCGATTCGAGCTCGGACAGCAGGCGCTCGACTGCAGCCAGGCGCTGGTCTTCGCTCTCGAGCTCGGCGCCGCGCAGCGCCAGATCGGTCGACAGCACGCCATCCGACGCGAAGCCCCGCACCTCGTCCTGCTGACGCAGGAAGCTCTTCGCCATCAGCAGGGCACCGATCACCAACGCGGTCGACAGCGCCAGCTCGGTGACCACCAGCCACGAGCGCGCCCGCGAGAGGCGGCGCGACTGACCGGCGCGAGCCCCGCCCGCGAGGCCTTCCAGGCTCCCCAGGTCGGCCCATCGGGTGAAGGGCATCCAGCCACAGACGGCGCCCGCGAACAGGGCGACGAGAAAGGTGTAGAAGGCGGCCCAGGGCGAGAACGACATCGCGAAGAGGTAGGGCGGATCGACCGGCGCCGCGGTCAGCATGGTGCTGACGGCGATCCGGGCGATCGGCAGACCGACGAGCCCTCCGCAGACGGCCAGCACGGTGGTCTCCGCCACGGTCTGCCGCGCCAACTGGCCCCGCCCCGCACCCAGTGCGCTGCGCACGGCGAACTCGCGCTGTCGCGAGGTCGCATTCGCCAGCACCAGTCCGCCGACGTTGGCGCAGATCACCAGCAGCACGAAGAGCGCCGCCCCCATCGACGCCAGAAGCGCCACCTCGATCACTCTCGGAGCCCAGACCTGGCGCAGCGGCAGCACGTCGATCGTCCAGCCGCGCTCGCTCTCCGCCAGCTCCTGCTGCGGGCGCTGGTGCAGCTGCCGCATGGCGTCCTCGGCGCCATCTCGCGGCACGCCGCCCCGCAGCCTGCCGATCACGGAGAGCGTCCGCTCCGCCCGGCTGCCGCCATCCGGGTCCGCCCCCAGGGGTGTCCAGACATCGGCCCACTCCGGGAAGGCGAAGCCGGGCTCCATGACCCCGACGACCTCGTGCCCCACGCCATCGAGGCGCACGATGCGCCCAAGGACTTCGGGATCGCCGCCGAAGCGCTCGCGCCACAGATCGTCCGAGATCAGGGCCACTGCGGCCGGGGCGCCCGGGAGGTCGTCGCGGGCCTCGATGCCGCGCCCGAGCCGCGGCTGCTTTCCGAGCAGCGGCAGGAGCTCGGCGCTGACCCGGGTCGCCAACACCCGCGCCGGTTCCTCGGTGTCGCTGAGGTTCAGATCGACCCGTTGGTAGGCAGCCAGCTCCTCGAACACGTCCTGCTGGGACCGCCACTCGCCGAGCTCGCGCGCCGAGACAGCGACCCCGGAGCGCCCGGTCGAGGGATGGCGTAGCGACAGGTCGACCAGCGACTCCGGATCGCGAAGGTCCAGGGGCCGCAGCACCCAGGTCTCGAACCCGGCGTACATCGCCGAGTTGCCGCCGATCCCGATCGCCAGCACGAGCACGATGGTCAGCGACCAGATCGGCCGTCGCCGGACCTGCCTGACGGCCAGCACCAGATCTCGGAGCAGTGCTTCCATCGTCCTCCTCCGCGGTCCCTTCAGATCTCGGATCGGCCCTCGGTTCGGTCCCTGGGACCCTACGCCAGCAGCGAACGGCAGTTTCACTCCGTCCACCCGTCGCCGGAAAGGCGAGGGCGGCCCTCCTCGACGCCCCACACCGCCCGGCACCGGCTTCACCTGGGACCACCTGAGGGGCGAGAGAGCGTCGCATCCAGTCGCCTCCCTCACCGGCGGCGCTCTTCTCCCACGCCCGCCCGCCCCGGAAACGCTCGACCTCGACCACCCTGTCGAGGGCGGGGTCGGGGTCGGGCTCGGAGTCGACATCGTCCGGCGGTGGCGGCGCCTGCTCCGGGGATCGGCGTTGTTAGCATCCGCCTCCCTTGCCGCTTCGAAAGAGCCGAGGGTCCCGCCCGGTCCATCGGATTCGCAGATGAGGAGGTGGCACGTGTCCCGCAGGCGCGTCGCCGTGATCGCCGCAGTCACCGGAGCCATTCTCCTGATGGCGCTCCTGTTCGGTCGCCGTGGCGCGGACGCTGTCGCCGTCGAGCTGGGCCGTGCCGAGTCGCGCGACGTCTTCCGGTCCTACGTCAGCGCCTCCGGCGAGCTGCTCGCCGAGCGCTACGCCGACGTCGGCTCGAGCGTCATGGGGCGGATCGTCGAGCTGCCGGTCGCCGAGGGTCAGAGCGTCAGCAGCGGCGACCTGCTCGCTCGCGTCGACCCGGTGCAGGCGCGCAGCGAGCTCGAGGCGGCCGAGGCGGCCATCCGGGCCCTCGAAGCGGACGCCCGCTCGGCCCGCGAGCTGGTCGATTCGGCGCGCGCCGACCTCGAGCTCGCCGAGGCGCTGGCGCGCGAGGCGGTGGCCAACCGTCAACGCCTGCAGGCGCTCTTCGACCAGGAGCTGATCGCGGCCTCCGAGCTCGACGCGGCGCGCGCCAGCGCCGAGTCGCGCACCGCCCAGGTGGCTGCTTCGCGCGCCGCGGTGAACCGCGCTGAGAGCGGCGCCGAGGCGGCACAGCGCCGGGTGGCCCAGGCGCGCGCCCAGGCCGATCGGGCGCGCGATCTGGTCGAGAAGACGGCGATCGTCGCGCCGATCTCGGGCGTGGTCTCGCGCCTGCAGGTGCGCGAGGGCGAGATGGTGGTCATCGGCATCCAGAACCAGCCCGGCACAGTGCTGATGACCGTTTCCGACCTCGCCGAGCTCAACGCCGAGGTGCTGGTCGCCGAAGCCGACGTCCTGCGGGTCGAGGTCGGCCAGGAGGCGACGGTGACCCTCGAGGCGCTGCCCGAGCGGCGCTTCCGCGGACGCGTCACCGAGGTCGGCGCGAGCGCCCTGCCGCAGACCGGGGGCGGCGTCGCGGCGCGCGAGTTCCGGGTCGAGATCCGGCTCGAAGAGCCCGAGCCGGGCCTGCGTCCCGGTCTGACCTGCGACGCCGAGATCCTGGTCGGCGAGGAGCGTGACGTGGTCGTCGTGCCGCTGCAGGCGGTGGTGCTGCGCGGCGGGTCCGAAGGCGGCCCGGGTGGAACCGGCGGCAGCGGAGGGAACGAGGAGCGCGGCGTGTTCGTGGTGGAAGACGGGATCGCCCAGTTCACCCCGGTGGAGACGGGCATCATCGGCGGCCTCGACATCGAGGTGCGCGGCATCGAGGTCGGCACCGAGATCGTGATCGGCCCGTACCAGGTGCTGCGCGACCTCGAGGACGGTGCCGCGGTCGCGGCGCGTTGAGCGAAGCACGGAGGACGCCGGTGGCTCGTCCAGCTGCACGCGGCCAGGACGGAACGCGGCCG
>QQVD01000061.1 GCA_003388555.1 Acidobacteriota bacterium
CGTGGTCCTGTCGTCGGGTCGTCTGCTGTTCCTGGGTCTGAGGGGGTTCCGGGTCTGAGGGGTCTGAGGGGGCTGGAAGGGGATCGGGTGGGTCGGTGGCGGGTCTCGTCTCTCGGCAGGAGGTCTTTGGGGGGCTTCGCGACGTGAACGTCCTGGTCGGTGTTCGTTGCCTCAGCTCTCGACGCTCGCCGGCACCGCTCCCGCCGGTCGGGAGCGCTGACGCAGCAGCCGCTCGGCCTCGCGCACGTCGGCGGCGGTGTCGACACCGACGGCGGAGTGGTCGCTGCGCAGCACCCTGATGCGCACCCCGCTCTCGAGCGCACGCAGCTGCTCGAGAGCCTCGCTGCGCTCGAGCGGCGTCGGCGCCAGCGCCGCCAGCTCGAGCAGGGTGTCGCGCCGGTAGCCGTAGATGCCGATGTGCAGCAGCGTCGGTGCGACCTCCTCTCGTCCGGTCGGGTCCGAAGCGTTCGCCGGCGCCGCGTCGCGACGGTGGGGGATCGGCGCGCGCGAGAAGTAGAGAGCATAGCCGCGGCGGTCGAGCACCACCTTGACCCGCGCCGGATCGCTGCGCAGCTCTTCGGCGAGCGGCGCCGCGAGGGTCACCATGGCGTCGCCCGGGAGCTCGCGCAGGTGCTCGGCGACGGCGCTCACCGCGCGGGGATCGATCAACGGTTCGTCGCCCTGCAGGTTGACGATCGCTTCCTCGCTCCAGGAGCGAGCCGCGTGGGCGATGCGGTCGGTGCCGCTGGGGCACTCGACCGGGGTCATCTCGGCTTCGCCGCCGAAGCCACGCACCGCATCGAGGATGCGCTCGTCGTCGGTCAGCACCACCACCCGATCGACGCCCGTCGCCTCGCCGGCGCGCTCGTAGACGTGCTGGATCATCGGCTTGCCGGCCAGCTCGAGCAGCGGCTTGCCGGGAAGCCGGGTCGATCCCCAGCGCGCCGGAATGGCGCAGACCACCCGCGCCGGCTCGCGGCGCTGTGGCTCGAGCGCCGTCCGCGCGGGGTCCGCCGGGCTCTCGGAGCGGCGATCCGGGGACTCGGGGTCGGTTCTCGAGGGGTGCACGGCCCAACCTACCGCCAGGGATGCGGACCGTCAAACCGGTCGGGCGCCGCCTCCGCAGCGGCGCGGTCTCGGGCCGCGGTCGGCCGATCCCGGGTGGGGGGCGGCGGCATCTCCGGTCGGCGTGCCTGCGGTGGCAGCGGGCAGCGGCGGCCTCCCGGACCTGTGAGCGACGCCGGAGTCTCCCTCGCGGCGACCCCCGGGATGGCGACCTCTCGTCGGAGCAGGCGATCGGAGGCCGACGGGAAGATCGCCGCCCGGCGCCGCTGTTGCGAGGCCTCGAGGTCGGCCGGGTCTTCCGGCGGTCGCGGGGTCTTTCCGGCGGTCGCGGGGTCGGTCGCGGGGTAGGGGGCGGCAGGACGCCGCACTTCCCGGTCCCGAGGGCTTCGCCGCCGGGGCTGCCGCGGTCCGATAGGGTCGCCGCAGGACCGCACGTCGCCTGTCGTGTTCCCGAAGAGAAGGCGCTGAGGCGCGACGCGGCCAGCGCCGCTCCGGAAGCGGCCGCAGAGGCCGCGCGCCGAGAGGATCGGTCGAAGAGAGGGTCCAGGAGATGACGCCGGAGATGCCCCAGCAGATGGCTCGGCAGGTGCCGCAACGTACGGTCCGGCAGATCTCCCGTACGCCGTCCGCGGGCGTGCTCCTGCGGCGCGGACTCGGCAGAGCCGCCGCGCTCCGCCTCTCCGGGTGGCTGCCGGCGCTCGTCCTCGCGGGCACCGCCGTAGCGGTGGCCTCCGCGGCCTCGGGCGCCTCGTCGTCGTCCGATGGCGAGCGTGCCTGGGACGTGCTCGCGTCCCTGCGCACCGCCCTCGAGGTCGACTCGCCGCAGCGCGCCAGCTTCCGGCAGACGTTCGTGCCGGCCGACTTCGACGAGGGTGAGAGCGAGGAGGGCACCCTGGCGATCGCCCTGCCGCGCTGCATGCGCTGGGACTACACCGGCGACTTCGCCAAGAGCTACCTGCTGTGCGACGACTGGGCGCACACCTGGAACCCGGGCGAGCCGAAGGGACGTCGTGCCCGGGTCGACGACGAGCTGGCGCTCGAAGCCCCCGGCCTCGACTTCTTCCTGCTCGGTCTCGAGCAGCTGCGGCGTCGCTACCAGGTGCGCTCGCTCGACGTCGCCGCACCGGGGCTGACGATCGAGCTGGTGCCGCGTCAGCCGACACCGGAGGTCGCCTCGCTGCGGGTGGTGCTCGATCCGCAGGGCCGGCGGGTGCTGGTTCTCGAGTACCTCGACGAAGAGGGCAGCCGCACCACCTTCGAGCTCGACGGCTACACCCCGGGCGTCGAGCCCGGAACCTTCGCGCCGCCTGCCGGCATCGAGTGGGAGGACTCCTGAGATGGCACCAGAGCTCCAGCCGACACCATCGATCGACGCCACCACCGGGCCGGCGGGCGAGAGCCGGCGGCGCCCTCGCGCACGACGCGGCGCGACGGCCGTCGGCTTCGCGGCGTGCCTGGCCCTGCTGGTCGCCTCCGTCCCCGCCCACTCCCAGTTCTGGAAGCGCGATCCGCAGCGCGCCGAGGGCACCGTGGTCGAGGTCTCCGGCACCGTCACCGATTCGGCCGGCGCCGCGCTCGAGGGGGTCGAGGTGGTGCTCGAAGGGGCGCGCCGCGCCTTCAGCTACCGCGAGTTCCGCCGCGCCGACTTCAACCCGGCCCACCGACGCGCCACCACCGATGCTCGCGGCGCCTTCTCGATCGACTGGCCCTGGCACCCCTACTACAACCACTTCCGCCTCTCGGCGGTGGTGCCGGTGCCGCGGGGCGGCGGCAGCGTCGACCACCACCTGCTCGCCGAGGCCGACCTCGACCGACGCATGAAGCAGGCGGTGAATAACGAGGTCCTGGTGCAGCTCACCGTCCAGGACACCGCGGTGCTGCAGGATCTGCGGCGTTTCGAGGCGGCGCTGAGCAGCGACGACGAGCGCCGGGTCTACCGCGAGCAGGGCAAGCCCGACCGGGTCGATCGGGTCGACGGCCCGACGCGGGAGCAGACCTGGTGGTACTTCGATCGCGGCGCCGCCTACCGCTTCGAGGGGGGGCGCTACGTCGAGCTCGACCGCTTCGATCCGGTGGTCGAGCCGGAGGACTGAGCGTCAGGGCCGCCCGACTCTGAGAGTTGCCAGAAGTGGGAGCGCCCCGTCGCTTCGCGGGCCAGTCCGACCTCCTCCCCCTGCCAGGGGGAGGAAAGAGGTGGGGGTGTCTCGAGAAGCCAGCGCGCCGCGCTCTGATCCGGCCACGGCCCGGAGCGGCGAGCCGGAAGGTGCGTCAGTTTCCTACCGCCTGCCAGCAGCCTGCTTCGGATGGCCGTTCCCCACCCCGGCGAGCGGCGGTCCGGTGACGACCAGGCGGGCGCTGGTCGGCAGGGCGCCGCGCAGCACCACCTCGTCGGCGCGCAGCGGTCGCGGCGAGCGCCAGCTGAGCTCTCCCGGCACCCGCAGCAGCCGTTTCCAGCCACGGTCCAGGGGCATCGGCGCGGTGGCCTCGAGCGTTTCGGCGCCACGTGCCAGCCAGGTGGGTCCGGAGCCGGGGGCGAAGAACAGCTCGAGCGACGCCGCCGCGGCGGCGCTGGCGCCGTCGCCGGGAGGCTCGAAGCGCAGACGATGGCGCTCGGCGGGATCGGATCCTGCCGCGGCGCCGCCGCCGGGAAGCGTGCCGGCCTTCAGCCCCGCGCCGCGGTTCGCTCCACCCGTCGCCGCCGCCGGGTCGCCACCGCCCCTCGACGCGCGATCGCCCCCGACGCCGTCCGCTCGTGCATCGTCGAGCCGGATCGCGCCCAGCGCCCAGCGGCTGCTCGCCTGGCGCAGGGCGATGCCGACGCCCGCCGGCTCGACGCCGGTGCGCGGATCGCGGTAGCGGCCGGCGCCGATCGTTCCCCACACGTGGGGCGGCTCGAGCACCGCCTCGGCGCGCTCGAGCTCCAGCCAGCCGGCGCGCAGCCCCGGCACGGTGCGGCGGGCCACCCGCCAGGCGCCGTCGCTCCACAGTCGCTCGACGACGGGCGCTGCTGCCTCCTCCGCGCCGGCCACTGCGGCGGCGAGACGCAGCTCGGCGAGCACCGCGCCGGAGCCGTTCTCGCTCGACACCTCGAGGTAGATCCGGTTGCGCCCCGGGCGTAGCGCCACGGCGACGTCGAAGTGCGCCGTCGGCAGGGGGGCGGGGTCGCTCAGGGCGGCGAGATCGAGGTCGGCGGGGGCGGCGCGGTCGACGCCACCGAGCCAGAGGTCGTTGAGCAGCACGGTGACCTCGGCGTCGGCCGCCACCAGCAGGCTCGCCTGCTGGTAGGGCGTCGCCAGTGTCCCGGTGCGCGCCGCCCCGTCGTCTCGCGGCGGCAGCTCGAAGTCACGCACCAGGGCGAAGGCGATCGGCTCGCCGGGCTCGGCGCCCTGCGCCCACAGCCAGGCAGGCGCTCGTTCGGCGGCACCGGAGCGGCGGTCGACCAGGGTGGCGGCGCCGGCGACCGCGGCCGCCACCACCGCCACGGCCAGCAGCACCGGCCAGGATCGAGACCCGGCCCGGGGAGCCGGCTCTGTGGCGCCGCGGCGCTCTGCGTCGGTCGCGGTCATCGCGCGGTGAGTTCCGGTGCCGCCGCCCGCGGTCAGTGCTTGAAGTGACGGCGGCCGGTCATCAGCATGGCGACGCCCGCGGCGTCGGCGGCGGCGACCACCTCGTCGTCGCGCTTGCTGCCGCCGGGCTGCACGATGGCGCTGATCCCCGCGGCGACCAGGGTCTCGATCCCGTCGGCGAAGGGGAAGAACGCGTCCGAGGCCGCGACGCATCCGTTGGTCGGCAGACGCGCCTTGTCGATCGCCAGGCGGCACGAGTCGACCCGGCTCATCTGACCGGCGCCGATGCCCACCGTCTGCTCCGCGTTGCCGATGACGATGGCGTTCGACTTGACGTGCCGCGCCACCCGCCACTGCAGGGTGAGCGCCTGCAGCTGCTCGTCGCTGGGCCGGGTCTGGGTGGCGCACTGCCAGCTCCCGGGGTCGTCGCGCTCGCTGTCGGGGTTCTGGGCCAGGAAGCCGCCGTCGATCGCGCGCAGCTCGATGGCGTCCGGCTCGGCGCGGAAGATCGGTGCCTTGACCAGGCGGAGGTTCTTCTTGCCGCCGTAGCGCTTGCGCGCCGCCGACTCGAACTCCGGCGCGGTGACCACCTCGACGAACAGCTCGCGCATCGCCTCGGCGAGCTCGCCGCTCGCCTCGCGGTTGATCGCCACGATCGAGCCGAAGGCGGAGACCGGATCGCACGACAGGGCGCGCTGGTAGGCCTGCACCAGGGTGTCGCCGACGCCGACGCCGCACGGGTTGTTGTGCTTGACGATCACCACCGCCGGGCGCTCGAACAGCGCCACCAGGCGCCGCGCCGCGTCGGTGTCGAGCAGGTTGTTCCACGACAGCTCCTTGCCCTGCAGCTGCTCGAAGCCGCCGAAGATGCCGCCCTTCCCCGACTGGGCGTACACGGCGGCGCCCTGGTGCGGGTTCTCGCCGTAGCGCGGCTCGTGCACCCGCTCGAGATCGACGTGCAGCGCCGCCGGGAACTCCTCCACCGACCCGGTCTGCTCCTCGAACCAGGTGGCGATCGCGGTGTCGTAGGCCTGGGTGTGGCGGAACGCCTTCAGCGCCAGCCGGCGGCGGAAGGACTCGGGCACCACGCCATCGTTGGTCTCCAGCGCCGCCAGCACCTGGGCGTAGTCCTCGGGATCGACCACCACCACCACGCCGGCGTGGTTCTTGGCCGCCGCGCGCAGCATGCAGGGCCCGCCGATGTCGATCATCTCGATCGCCTTCTCGGGGGTCACCGTGGGCTCGGCGATGGTCTGCTCGAAGGGATAGAGGTTGACCACCACCAGATCGATCGGCTGGATCGAGTGCTCGTGCAGCTCGGCGAGGTGGGAGGCGCGGCTGCGGTCGGCGAGGATGCCGCCGTGGATCGCGGGGTGCAGCGTCTTCACCCGGCCGCCGAGGATCTCGGGCGAGCCGGTGACCTCGGCCACCGGGGTCACCGCCACCTCGGCTTCCTGCAGGTGCTTCTGGGTGCCGCCGGTGGAGAGGATCTCGATCCCCAGGCGGTGCAGCTCGCGGGCGAAGTCGGCGATCCCGGTCTTGTCGCTGACCGAGAGGAGGGCGCGTTGGGCGGGCATCATGCGTGGAGGGCTCCGGGGCTCAGGGGCGCGATCGGAAGTGTTCGCGTGGCTTCGGCGCGGCACGGATTCGGGAGCGCCAGCCTAGCTGTCCAGCCGCCGGCCGGCCACCTCGCGGGCGGCGATCCAGGAGATCGGCGGAGCCGCGGGTGCTGCCGGTGCTGACGACAGGATGGCGGCGCGCCGGTTCGCAACCCGGGACTCAGCCACTCAGCGGCGGCTCGCCGTCTCCGGTCTCTCGCGGCGCAGCAGGAAGAGCCGTCCCTCGCCCTCGGGCGGCGGCGAGCGCCAGTCGGCTCCGCCCGCCTGCACCCAGACGTAGCGCAGCGCCAGCGCCGCGGCGGTGATCGCCCGCGAGTGCGCGATGCCGGCCACCCCGAAGGCGCTCGAGCGGTCGTCGAAGTAGCGGGAGCCGGGCAACTTGCCGATGCGGCGGTACTCCTGGCCGACCAGCGGATAGGTCGAGCGGCAGCGCTCGAGCAGTCGCTCGACGAAGCCTTCCACGTCGCCGCGCTCGAGCTCCGGCGACAGGCCGTAGAAGAGGAACTCGAGGCGCGGCGCGGCGCTCTCCAGGTAGCGCGGGAAGTCGGCGGCGTACTGGTCCTCCCAGCGATCCAGCGTCGAGCAGCCCAAGGGGTAGCTGGCGTCGTTGACGTAGTGCACCAGCACTCCCGCCTGGTAGGCGATCTCGGCGAACGGCCGGTGCGAGCGGATCGCCGCGATGGTGCGCTCGATCTCGAGCACGATGGCGCGGTGCAGCTGGCCGCTGCCGTCCTGGTTGCGCTCGTGGGCGCTCGGGTCGACGTCGCGGAACGGGGCGCGCACGCCGTCGAGGAAGCGCGCCTCGTGCTTCTCGAGCTGACGCGCGAAGTCGCGCGGCGTCACCTGCAGAGTCGCCTCGGCGAGCAGCTCCTGCGATGCCTTCGTCCAGCCGAGCAGCGGCGTCGCGGTGGGGACCACGAGCAGCGCGGCGCCCAGCACCACGGCGCGCCGACGCGGGGCGCGGCGCGTCGGATCGGCGGTGGTGGTGGCGGTGGCGGCGGACATGTTGGGAGTTCGGTCGACGGAAGGGCGGACCTCGTGCCTTCTCTCCGGAAGAGCGCAGGTCGACGGCTGACCAGCCGACCCACGCTGCCTGCTCGAGGGACTTCAGGCTCGGGGAAGAGTCTCCGATGGCGACAAGTGCCTACTGCTCAGTACCTTGCAGCGTGTCTTGCCGCCCCGGACTCGTCTCGTGCGCCGGTCCCTCGTCGCCACACCATGCTATCCGCGATGAGCCTTCGCAGGTTCCCGACTCCGCGGGTTCAGCCGGTCGGCCGCGGGCCCGCAGCGCGCCCGTCCTGACTTGACCCGGCGCTTGCCGCGCAGGCACAATCACCCCTTCGATCGGACGAGCTTCTGCCCAGATAGCTCAGTTGGTAGAGCACCTGACTGAAAATCAGGGTGTCGGTGGTTCAAATCCGCCTCTGGGCACCACTCCGTCCGCTCTCGCCTCAGCGGTTTCCGCCCAGCGTTCGCTGAGCGCCACTGATGGCCGAGGCTTCCCGGGGCACAGTAGGGACACAAGAGGGCCGGACGGCCACCTCTACACCGAGGACCAGCCGATGCCGTCAGCGCTCGAGCTCGAGGCACTGGACAGAACTCTGGTCCGCCGGCCGAGACGAGGACGGGCACTTCCCTGAGCTGCAGGAAGCGCCGATGCGATCACTCGGAGACCGAGACCGGATTCCGGGAGTGCGGGCTCAGTGGCTCATCTCCTCGGAGTTCGACGATCTCTGGACGGCGAAGGGAGGCATTTGACCAAAGGGATGGTCCCAGCGTTCACGCTGGCGCTGGCCGCTGCATTGACAGGCGCCGGTCAACCAGTCCGTGGGTCTGACGAAGCGCCACTCCCGGACACTCTGATGACGTTCACGACGCTCGGGAACTCGAGCCATGAGAGCTGGCCCGCCTGGGTTCACGAGCGCGTAGCTGTTGACGGGGATGGCGACTTGAATACTGAGGTCTTCAGCCCGACGGTGCTCGATGGGTTGCGGAGGTTCCTCGGAAGTCGCGCCGATGGCTCTTGCCGGTTGTACACGAGCGAGAAGATCACGCGCCCCGCCTTGCTGGACGACAGCGGAAAGACGATCGGTTACGACCAGATCGTCTTGGCATCAGAGCTTGTTGTCCGAGGACGAGTCTCTGGCCGGGCCGGGGGGTTCCGTTTCGGCCAGCCGGGGACGCTCTACCGGATCGATGCTTCAGAGTTTCTGAAAGGACTTGCTCCGTTTCGCCAGTTCTACTTCTTTGTCCACGCCGGCGAAGTGCGGCTCGGAAATCAGCGCATCTGTGTAGTGCCATCTGAAGAAGTTCCGGAGTCGTTGCCTGATGGGGCGGAGGTCATCGTTTCTGTGCCCCGCTACGACGGTGGCGAGTTTCTAGATCTCTCTGATAGGCACCCGAGCCGGATCGTGGCCGGGGCCGAGGGGAACTTCGTCGGCTTCGCATGGTCCGGCTACAGAGAGTTCGTTGACGACGGCGGGCGCGGAGTTGACCTCTGGGCTGCCGTGGAGCGGTGGATGAGCGAGGAGCTGCTCATCTACGGAGATCCGGTGGCGATCGAAGTAGAAGAGCAAGGAATGGAGCGACAGAACGAGAAGGACTGATGCTGCGCGTCGCCGATCCCTTCTCCGGGCGCGAGAGGATCCTGAAAGCCGGCGTTGCCATCGAACCCGCCCTGACCTCACCAGGCGGTCGAGTGCATGTTCTCCCGTCTGCCCGAAATGGGGGAACCCGAGATCCTTCGCCAGCTTAGCGAGTTCGACGAGGTCGAGATCGGTCTCGAGCTGGCGATTTGCGTAGTTGGACTTTCAGCGCGATCGCTCTTGCTGCGCCACCTCGAGCGAGCAGGTGAGGGGGTTGCGGAAGAGCTCGGATTCTGCCCCGTCGCTACCGGATCGGCGGCTCCTCGAGATCGATCTGCTTGAGCTCTTCGAGGCGCTGGTACTGGCGCACGAGGTCGCGCTGCAGGTGTAGCAGGACGTCGGCGGCGAGGCGCTGGTCGGGGGTGGGGTCGGCCTTGCGAAGGCGCTCGAGCAGGCGCTCGGCGAGGCGCCAGTCTTCGAGGTCGCCGCCAGGGCGCAGCAGGAGCTGTGCGGCGCGCAGGAGGACCCGGGGCGTCTGCGCAGCGCGGCTCTCGGGCGAGTCGGAAGTCACCAGGGTGCGGTGCAGGCGCGTGGCCTCGTCCCACCGCGCCGCTGCGAAGGCGGCCTCGGCGCGTTCGGCGAGCGAGGGGCGGAGGTCTGGCGCCTCGGAAGCGGACGGTTCCGCACTGCTCGCCGAGCCCGCTCGCGGCAGGGGCCGCGGCTCGTCGACCACCTCGGCGGGCTCGGGGGCGCGCGATGCTGAGCAGCCGATCAGGATCGCCGGGCACACGGCGACGAGCAGTGCGGCCGCACGGCATGCGGGCCGTGGTCTCGGCCCGGGTCGCCTCGGGCGGACGGGCGTCTGTTGCTGGGTCGGCAAGGGAGGCGGCTCTCGGTTGGCTGGTGCTGGAGAGGTCTGTAAGCCCCGGGGGCAAAGGTCGCTTCGGAGGCGTCCGGTGTCACGGGGCTCCGCGCCGGCCGAGGCCGTGCAGGGAGCTGAGCTGCGGGCGGGGAAGTGCCCCGGGGACTCGTGCAGCCCGGCGTGCCGAGGCGGCTTCGCGCCTCCCGGCGCTCTCACCCCTGGGAACTGCGGCCGGCGCTCAGGCACCGGCTCCTAGCTCGCCCGCTGTCTCACCGCCGCCGGGGTCGGCGGCAGCTCGAGTCGGCAACTGTACGACGAAGCGGCTGCCTCCGCTCCTGCCTTCGCCGACCTCGATGTCGCCGTCGTGGGCGCGCACGATCGAGAGCGCCAGGGTGAGCCCCAGGCCGGTGCCGCGCGGGCCGCTGCGCTGGCTCGGCGCGCGGTAGAAACGATCGAAGATCTTGCTCCTCTCCGCGGCGGGCACGCCGGGTCCCTGGTCCTCGACGACGAAGCAGACGCGGTCCGGCGAGCTCGGCGGCACCGCAAGGGAGGCGCCGGCGCCCGCCGCCGGGGTGGCGACGCCCTGGGCCTTCACCGCCAGGAAGACCGTGCCGGCGTCGGGCGAATGCGCCACCGCGTTGCCGATCAGGTTGGCCAGTGCGCCGACGAGCAGCGGACCGTCGCCACACAGCATCACCGGATCGCGCGCCTCCCAGACGAGACGCAGCTGCTTGCGCTCGATCTCGGTCTGGTGACGCTCGAGCGCGTCCGAGACCAGGTCGGGCGCGAGTACGGGCTGCGACTCGAACACCACGGTGCCCGACTCCAGCCGCGCCAGGTCGAGCAGGTCGGCGATCATCCGGCTCAACGCCTCGTTCGAGCGCAGGTTGAGCTCGAGCATGCGGCGCTGCTTCGCGCTCAGCTCGCCGAGCGAGCCGTCGAGCACCAGCTCGAGCGTGTCGCGCATCGACGCCAGGGGCGACTTGAGGTCGTGCGAGATGGCGGTGACGAAGTCGCGCTTGAGCTGGTCGAGCTGGCCGAGGCGCTCGGCCATCTGGTTGAAGTCGCTGGCGAGGCGGGCGATCTCCTCGGGGCCCGGATCGCTGACCCGGTGCCGGAAGTTACCCTGTGCCAGCTCACGGGTGGCGTCGGCGAGGGCGTCGAGCGGACCGGTGATCGAACGCGCCACCACGATGGTCAGCACCAGGGCGAGGGCGAGCGCCAGGGTGGTGCCCGCCCAGCTTCCCAGCGCGGCCTCGCGCGCCCGCTCCTCGTTGAGCACGGCCCGCTCGCGGATCGACTGCACCACGTCGCTGGCCCAGGTGTCGAGCTCCTGGGTGAGCTGCTCGATCTCGCCATCGAGGGCGCGGACCTCGGCGCCGACGTTCTCGCCGTCGAGGACCCGCTGGTCGAGCGTCGCGGAGCGCACCGCGAGCTCGCTCCAACGCGTGGCGATGAGCTGCGCCCGCTCGCCGAGCTCGGTCGAAGCGGTGAGCTCGGTGAGACGTCCGAGCAGGGCGTGCACCTCTTCGCGCTGCTGCGCGGCGCGGGTGGCGTACGCCGGATCGCGCTGGACGGCGAAACGGCGCAGCAGGTCGGCGTGCGAGAGCAGCAGGCGCTCGCCGTCGAGCGCCGAGGCGGTGGCCTCGAGGCGCACCTGGGCGAGCTCGGTCTGCGAGGCGGCGAGGCGCTCGATGACCTGCAGGTTGTAGGCGACCGCGACGCCGAACAGCGTCACCAGGCCGAGGAAGCCGAGCAGGACGCGGCTGCGCAGACTGAACCTGGTCAACTTGGATCACCCTGTTGCGGGTCACCCGGCTGCGGGAAGCGATTCACGGGCTCCCAGGTCTCCAACGGGTTCCGCGGGCGGCGCCGCTCAGTCGGTCAGGCCGTAGGACTTGAGCTTGTTGCGCACCGTCTTGACGTCGATGCCGAGCTGGCGCGCCGCGGCGGCCTTGTTGTTGCCGGTCTCCTCGAGGGTGCGCAGGATCAGTGCCCGCTCCGCCTCGGCGACGGTGGTGCCCGGGCTCAGCGAGACGGCGTCGGCCGGAGCCGGCGCCGCCTGCTCGAGATAGGGCGGCAGGTGGCCGGGCTCGATCCACGAGTCGCGCGCCACGATCACCGCGCGCTCCACCACGTTGCGCAGCTCGCGCACGTTGCCGGGCCAGTGGTAGCCCTGCAGAAGCTCCGCCGCCGAGTCGCGGAAGCCCGGCGTCTCGGCGCCGTGCTTGTCGCGGAAGCTGCGCAGGAAGTGGCGGGTCAGCAGGTCGACGTCCTCGCGCCGCTCGCGCAGCGGCGGCAGCACGATGCCGAAGACGTTGAGGCGGTAGAAGAGGTCGGCGCGCAGCTTGCCCTCGGCGATCGCCTTCTCCGGATCCTGGTTGGTCGCCGCCAGCACCCGGACGTCGACCCGGCGCTCCTCCTTGCTGCCGAGGCGGCGCAGGGTGCCCTCCTCGAGGATGCGCAGCAGCTTGGGCTGCAGGTTGGGCGACATCTCGGCGATCTCGTCGAGGAAGAGGGTGCCGCCGTGGGCGAGCTCGAAGCAGCCGGCGCGGCTCGAGGTCGCCCCGGTGAAGGCGCCCTTCTCGTGGCCGAAGATCTCGCTCTCCATCAGCTCGGCGGGGATCGCCGCGGCGTTGATCGCCACGAAGGGCTGCTCGGCGCGTCGGCTGAGCCGGTGCACGGTGCGCGCCGTCACCTCCTTGCCGGTGCCGCTCTCGCCGGTGATCAGCACCGAGGCGTCGGTGCCGGCGACCTGCTCGATCTGCTCGTAGACGCGCCGCATCGCGGCGCTGTCGCCGACCAGGTCGCCGAGGCCGCCGGCCCCCTTGGCGAGGGTCTCGTCGCTGCGTCGCTGGCGCCGGCGCGAGCGCAGCTCGTGCAGGTTGGCGTCGAGGGTGGCGCGCAGCTTGTCGTAGTCGAGCGGCTTGGTGAGGAAGTCGCTGGCGCCCTTCTTCATCGCCTCCACCGACAGGTCGACGGTGGCGTGGGCGGTGATCAACACCACCGGCACGTCACCGCCGCTGCCGGCATCCCCGGCTTCCGTCTCGCTCGCCGCGGCGAGCTGGTCGAGCAGGTCGACGCCGGTGCCGTCGCCCATCACCACGTCGCTGAGCACCAGGTCCGGAGGCTCGCTGGCGAAGCGCCGCCGCGCGTCGGCGACGCCCTCGGCGACTTCGACCGTGAAGCCCCACTGGCTGAGCCGTTCGCGCAGCACCTCGCGCATCGCCTCGTCGTCGTCGACCACCAGGATGCGAGCTGACCCGCCCTGCTCCCGGCGCTCCTCGCCGGCGTCGGTCGTGGCCTTCTGGTCTGGCACGGTGCGGGCTCCTGTGGGAACTGGCGGGATCTGCGAGGGCGCGACGATCGGCTGCTACGCGACGCGTCGCGCGGGCCCCAGGCGACGAGGGAAGTCTGGCAGATGCCGCGCCTCCGACACTGCCGCCGAGAGGGCCGCCGTCGGCTCTGCTCGCCCGGTCGCGGCGGCCCGGCCGGCGGAGCCGCGGGAGCCCACGGAGCTTCCCGCAGGCCGGGCGCCGCGCCGCACCCGCCACTCGCGCCCTCCACTGGTGGCCCGGGTGGGGAACGCGATCTCTCGGCGGGCGGGACGAGCCCTTCCCGCCGCAATCGCCCGCCGTCGGATCAGCCTGGCGGGTGAACGGCGGGAAGGGATCGGCGCGGCGCCCGGCTCCGCGCTGGCCGCGGCCTCTCCCTCGGGCGATCGCGGGAGGAAGGCCGCGGCGTCGGTGGAGCTGGACGCTCTCCGCAGCGGGTGGACGGTCGTTACTTCAGCACCACCAGCGACACGCGGCGGTTCTGGCGGCGACCCTCGCGGGTGTCGTTCGGCGCGATCGGCGAGGTCTCGCCGTAGGAGATCACCTGCATGCGGTGCAGCGGCACCTGGTGCTCGGCGCGCAGGTGCAGACGCACCGCCTCGGCGCGCTCGAGCCCGAGCTTGCGGTTGTAGGCGGGATCGCCGGAGGAGTCGGTGTGGCCCTGGATCTCGATGAAGACGTTCTCGTTCTCGGCGTAGAGCTGCTCGGCGAACTCGGCCAGCGCCTGCTTGCCCTTTTCGTCGATCGTCGCGTCCTCGAGCCCGAAGGTCAGGGCGTCCTGGGTCAGCAGGGTCTCGGAGACGAACTGCCCCTGGGCCAGCTTCCCGGCCTCCTGGGCGCGCTGCAGCGCCTCCTGTGCAGTCTTCGACAGCTCCTCGGTGCGGCGATCGAGGCCGTCGATCCGCTGGCCCTGGCGGTCGACCTGCGACTGCACCTCCTCGACCTCGCCCATCACCTCCTGCTGCGAGGCCTCGATCTGGCGGGTCGTCTCCAGGCGCTCGTCGGCGGCGCTGGAGCGCACGAAGCCGCGGCTGGCGCAGCCGGTGGCGACGATGGCGACGGCCGCGGCGATGCCGATCGACTGGAGAGCATGGGACAGTCGTGCGGAGCGACTGGCGGTCGGGGTCGGTTGGGTGGTCATCGGACTCCTCCTCGGGTGCCGGTCCTCCTGCCCGTGGGGGCTGCGGGGCTGCCGGCGTGGTCTTGGTCGGGGGTGCTCTGCGTGAGCGCGTCGGGGATCAGATCGGCCTCCGCCGCGGACGCCGACCGCAGAGGCGGCGCTGCACGACCGGGGCCGTGCCGACCACCTCTTCAACCCGCGTGCCCGGTCCGCCGCGCAGTGCACAGGCAGTGCATCGAGAGGAGGCACCGGGCGGTCGAGGCGCCGCAGCGCGAGCGGCCGAGAGTCTTCGCCGCGGCGACGGAGGCGTCGCCCCGTCCGGTCGGAAACCCCTCGTATGGCAGGGATTTACGGCCCCTCGGTTGCGGCTGGCGAATTCGACCCGAATCCCGGGTCTCGGGTCTGCCGCCTGATGCTCTCGGCGTCGCGGAGGTCCGTCAGGCCCAGGGCGCGTGCGAGTGGCGGCGCGGACCGGCAGGGGCCGGCAGGGAGCGACGCCCGGGCAGGATTCCCTGCAGCAGGGAAGATCGCCCCGGTGGGACGCGGCGGCGGGCGTGCACCGATCGCGGCGGCCGCCGGCAGTGGCCCCGGGTCAGGCTCGCGAACCGAGGGTGCCGGTGCGGCGCGTATGCTCACCGCGTGTCGCCCGCTCCAACGCAGCTCAGCAGGCCACGGCCCGCCCCGGTGCGGCGCGCGTGGCGCTGCCGCCGCGCAAAAGGCGCCTGGCTCGCGGGCGTCCTGACCGTGTCGTCGAGCCTGGGTGTGGCCTCGTGCTCCCGCCTCGGCGAGGAGGTCGCATCGCTCGAGCTGGTGGGATCGAAGCCGGACCTGGAGCGGTTGCTGCGGCTCTGCGCCGCGGTCTCGAAGGGTCCGCTGCCGCGAGCGTGTGGCGAGCTGCTGGCCGCCAGCGAGGGGCTCGCCTGCCCGCGGATCGAGGCCCGCTGTGCGCCGGGCCGCATGCACTGCGACCTGGCGGCGGCGCTGCGCTGCGCGGTCGACGGTCCGCAAGCGGAGGAGCCAGGACCGGATGAGGACAGTTGGCGGATGTCCGGCCCGCTCACCACGGAGGGCGGTTCCTGGTCGCTGCGCGGCGGCAGCCTCGAGGGCCAGGCCGACGTGCTGCTCGAGCTGACTCCTCCTGCTGGCAGCGGCCTGCGCCGCGCCTTCGACTGGCTGCCGCAGACGCCACTGCCCGGGGAGCCTCGCCTCGCTGGCGCCGGCGCCGCGGCGCACCTGCGCTGGCGGCCGCGCGGCGGCATCGACCTGACGGCTCGCTCGGGCGAACCGTCGATGGCGGACCGTCTCTACGGGCTGCGCAACGAGCTGTTCAGCCAGGCGGTGCTCGACGGCTCGCTCGAGGCGGTGCTCTATCCGCCGCGGCAGGGAGGCGAGTTCCCGGGGCTCGCGGCGGCCTTGGGAGTGCGCGTTCCGAGCGCCGCGGTGGCGGCGATGGAGCGCTATCTCGACGACGTGCAGCGGCAGTGGCCGTTCACCCGGCAGCCGTACACCGCTTCCACGGCTCCCTCCGCGAACGACGCGGAGCCGGCGCGCCGCGGCACCTGTCTGGTGGGGCTGCGGGTGCTGCCCGAGCTGGCGCCGTGTTACGTGCTCGACGACGACGCCCTGGTGCTGGGTTGGAACCGCGACGTGCTCGAGCGGGCGCTGGCGGTGGCGGACGTCACCGCGACGGCGACGGTGGCAGCCTCGGCCACGGAGCAGGCCTCACCGCTGCTTGCCTCCGGTGAGCTGGCGCGGCTCGACTTCGCCCTGTGGGAGCTCGCCGACCGCCGTCTGGCCGCGGCGCGCCAGCGCCGCCCCGGGCTGAGCTATCCGCTGCGCGATCTGCGTGTCTCCCTCGATGGCGCCACGACCGGTTCCCGCGGCGAGGTGCGGCTGCGGCTGCGCCTGGGCGGGCTCTCCGACGCCTCCCCTCCTGCCGGGTCGGCGCCCGCGGAGACCGCGGCGGCGGCCGCCGGAGGCGGTCGATGAGCGAGGCGGCCACGAACGATCCATCGCGCGGACGCCTGGTGCTGCGGGTCGTCCTGCTCGTTCTCCTGCTGGCGGTCGCCGCGGTCCTCGCCGTGCGCGCAGTGCGCCAGGTGCGCACGCTGGCGGCGGTCGACGAAGTCTGCGAGGCGGTGGGTGCCGCCGACTACGACGCCGCGGTCGAAGCGAGCGGAGAGATGGAGCGTCTGTTCGCCGCCAGCCTGAAGCGCTCGTCGGACGCGGCCTCGCGGCTGGTCGAGTGCCGTTGCGCGGCGCTGTCGGCGCGCGGTGAGGAGCTGCAGTGCCGGCGGGAGGTGGCGGAGCTGCTGCTGGACGAGCACGGCGTCGGCTGGGCGCCGCAGCGGCCGCTGCTGGTCACCGGAGTCGACCAGCTGCTCGCCGACGAGCGGCCGCGGGAGGCCTGGCGCGCGATCCAGCGGGCGCGGCAGGCGAGCGGCAGCCCGGATCTGCTGCGCGAGCTGGAGCTGGTGGCGCGCCTGCGCTTCGAGCCGGAGGAGGTGGCGCGCCAGGTGACCGCGGCGCGCCAGCGTGGCGAGGCCCTGCCGCCCGAGATCGTGTACACGGTGGTCGCCGAGTCGCTGAGCGGCTCGCGCCCCGAGGAGGCGATCGAGCTGCTGGGTCCGGCGCCGGGCGCCGAGGCGAGCGCCGAGGTGGTCGACCGCTGGTACGCGCTGCGCAGCGGCGCCGAGGCGCAGCGCGGCTCGCTGCAGGGGGTGGTCGGCGCGCTCGACGCGTGGCGTCGGCGGGGCCTGGGCGAGGAGGAGTATCGGGCCCGCCTCGGCCTGCTGGCCGGGAACTGGTGGCTCACCTCGAGCGAGCGCCAGATCGAGCTCCTCACCGCGGCGCTGCCGGGCGAGGAGCGGCTCGAGGATCCGGATCTGGCTGTGCTGGTGCGCTCGCGCCTGGTGCGCATCCTCGCCTCGCAGGGGCAACTCGAGCGTGCATTGCGCCTCTACGACGACTCGATCGAGCGCCACGGCCGGCTCGTCGGCCTCGATCGCGAGGAGCTGGTGCGGCTGCGCCTCGAGAGTCGCGACGAGCGAGCGGGCGAGCGGGCGACGTCGAGCGCGACTCTGGTGGTCGACGGCCTGCGCGGCGGCGATCGCCTGAGGCTCAGTCCGCCGCCCGGCGCTGCGGCGGACGCGGAGCTCTCCGAGCTGGTGGCGCGCGGTTCCTCGCTCGTGGTCGAGCGCCCGGCCGGGGAGCGCCCGCTGTGGTGGCTGGTGCGCGATGCCGAAAACCGCATCGTCGGGCGCGGCACCGTCTGGCTGACGCCAGGGGCACGGAGCACCGTGGTGCTCGAGCGCCGGGACCAGGCGGCTTCCGCGCCTCACACCGAACCCGCCGTGCCGGCACGGCCGACGGCCGGCGACGGGCGGCGCCGGGTGGTGCTGGTGCTGCTCGACTCCGCCGACTGGCGGATCGTGCGTTACCTGCTCGCCGCCGACGAGGTGCCGGTGCTGGCGCGCCTGCTCGAGCTCGGCACCCGGGCGGTGATGCTCAGCGATCCGCCGTACACTGCCGCGGCGCTGGCCAAGCTGATCTCGCCCGGCGCCGACACCTTCGGCCTGGTGGAGCTCTTCCACCAGCTCGGCCAGGAGGTCGAGGCGCTCGACTTCGTCGGCCGCAACCCGGTCTCGTTCCTCGAGGCCCTGCTGCCGGGCAACCAGAATCTGTTCGAGGTGGTCGGCGCCGGCGAGCGTCAGGCGCTCAACCTGCTGCAGGCGGTCGGGGCGGTCTCCGAAGAGCGCAACGCGACCCTGATCGGGCCGGGCGGTGAGCGCCGCGTGCAGGGCGGTCTGCAGGGGACGAGGCAGCTCACCGCCGAGGAGATCGCGGCGATCCCCGGCCTCGAGCGCGATCTGGAGAGCGACAGCGGTCGCCATCTCGGCGAGGCGGCGGGCGAGCTCGACAACGTGCTCGCGGTGCTGCGCGGCGGTGAGGTCGACCTGATCGCCGCCCGGGTCGCCAGCCTCGACCTGGTGACGCACGCCACCTTCGGACCGCTGGCCGAGGAGGGACAGCACGATGGCGACCTGGCGCTGCTGCGCTTCTACCGCTACCTCGATCTGCGCCTCGGCGAGGTGCTGCGGGCGATCGACGCCGACGACCTGCTGGTCGTAGCGTCCGACCACGGCGCCCGCACCTCGTTCGAGCACGACGAGGAGTCGCTTTTCGTCGCCGTCGGACCGGGTCTCGCGGGCGGCGGCAGGGTCGAGGAGGATCTCTCGATCGACGGCATGGGGTGGTGGATCGCCCGTGCGCTCGGCTTCGAGCGCGACTGGCCGCGCGGCGGCTTCGAGAGCCTGGCCGGAGCCGCGGCGGCCGAGCTCTCGCGCGGCGGAGCCGAGCCCTCCGACGGCTGAGCCGCGCCTTTCCTCAGGCGGCAGAGCCGGGTCCCAGCGGCAGCACCAGGCGCACCCGGGCGCCGGCGCCGGCCGCCGAACGCACCGCGAAACGGGCGTCGAAGAGCTCGGCGCGGTCGCGCATGCCCCTCAGTCCGCTGCCGGACCCGCTGGCGGTGTCGAGCTGGCCTGCGGCGTCGAAGCCGCGACCGTCGTCCTCGACCCACAGCTCGACCGCCTCCGGCAGCCGGCGCAGGCCGATCTCGATCCGCTGCGCCCGCGAGTGCCTGACGGCGTTGGCCAGCGCCTCCTGGGCGACGCGGAAGAGCAGCGTCTCGTGCTGCTCCTCGAGGCGCGGCTCGAAGTCGTCGATCCGGGTCTCGATCTCGACCGCCCCGACGTCGCGGGACGGCGCCGCGCCGGCGCCATGCGACATCGATCGCGCCAGCCAGCGCAGCGCCGGGCCGAGACCGAGGTCGTCGAGGATCGAGGGTCGCAGCAGGCGCGACAGATCGCGCGTCTCGGCAAGGGTCCGGGCCGCCAGCGCGGCCAGCGCCTCGACTTCGTCGCGGATCTCGTCCGGCAGCGGCGGGTCGCTCTGCAGCAGCCAGTCGAGCCGGGTCTTGAGCGCGGTCAGGCTCTGCCCGAGGCCGTCGTGCAGCTCACGCGCGACCCTTCGCCGCTCCTGCTCCTGCACGTGCCAGACCGAGCGTGCGACGGAGCGGAACCGGCGCTCTCCGTCACTCAGCCTCTCGAGCAGCGCCTCTCCCTGACGCTCGAGCCGGGCGAGCTCGTCGGCCAGTCGCCGCGGTGCCCCGGCGGCCTCACCACGCCCGTCGGTCGTGCCGTCGACGTTGTCGGCGGTGGCTTCATCCGGCCGCCTGCGTTCGCTCACGGCGCGTTGCCGAGCGCGGCGTCGACCCGCCGTGCCTCCTGCACCACCGTGAGTTGTGCGAAGGAGCTCGCCGCGGCGTCCGGCAGGTTGGCCTCGAGGCGTCGCAAGGACTCCTCGACCGTCTGTGCCGCGCGCCGCCGCTCGCCCTCGTCGTCGCTGGCGCGATGGAGCATGTGGGCGAGCACGAAGGAGCGCCGCCAGGGGCCGACACGGTCGGCCAGCACGAGCGTCTGGCGCGCCAGATCCGCCGCCTGAGTGCGTTCGCCGGAGCCGCCGGCCTCGAGCAGTGCCCGGGTCAACACCTCGCCGGCGAGCAGGCGCATACGCGCGTGCCCCAGGATGCGGGCCCGCTCGACGAGCTGCCGCGCCGCCTCGGGGTCGATGCGCCGGTCGAGCGAGATGGCGCGGTCGAGCTCGGCCTCCAGCGCCGGCCGATCGCTGCCGCTCTCGCGTGCGGCCCGGATCGCCTGTTCGAAGGCGGCGAGTGCAGCGGCGTCGGCTCCGGCGAGGACCTCGCTGCGTCCGCGCAGCCGACGCAGGAAGCTGATCTGCTCGAGGTTGCCGACCTCCTCGACGCTCGCTGCGGTCTGCTGGAGACCGGCGAGCAGGCCGTCGAGGTCACCGATCTCGGCGCGGGTCTCGAGCGCCGCCAGCTGGTACTCCGCGACACCTCTCGCGTCGCCGCTCTCGTGGAGCACCTCGATCGCCTCGCCGAAAGCCTCGAGCGCCGCCGCGAAGCGGCCCTGCTCGAAGGCGAGCCGTCCGAGCTGTCCGTGGGACACTGCGACCACCGTCGCGTCGCCGAGCTCCCTGCCGAGCTCGAGGGCGCCGAGGTACGAGTTCGTCGCCTCGTCCCAGTCGCCCCTGGCGAGCTGCAGCTGACCGGTCGACTGCAGCGCCAGCGCCTCGCCCCACGAGTCGTCGTTCTTGCGGTAGAGGTCCAGCGCCTGGCGGCTGTAGGCGAGACCGTTGTCGAAGTCGCCGAGCAGGTAGTAGGTGAAGCCGATGTTGTTGAGGCTCTGGGCGATCAGCCGCTCGTCGCCGAGGTCGCGCTGCAGGCGCAGCGCCTGGCGGTAGTTCTCCAGCGCCGCCTCGTAGTTGCCCTGCTCCTCGGCGAGCACGCCGAGGTCGTTGAGGAAGTCCGAACGCAGCGAGCTGGCGCTGTTGCTGTCGAGAGTCTCGAGCAGCTGCAGCCCTTCCTCGAGACGCGCGCCGGCGCGCTCGAAGTCGCCGCGTAGAGTGGAGATCAGCGCCAGATTGCGCAGCGTCGACGCCGATCCGGACCGGTCGCCCTGCCGGCGCCGGATCTCGAGCGCCTCGACGTAGCGCTGCTCGGCGCCTTCGAGATCTCCGAGCTGACGCAGCGCCACCCCGAAGGCATTGAGCACTTCGGCCTTGCCGCGCTCGCTGCGCAGCTTGTTCTGCGTCACCAGGGCGCGCACCAGGTACTCGTCGACGGCGCGCCTGGGATCGCCTGCGAGGATGGTGAACTTGCCCAGCAGGTACCAGGCGCGCGGATGGTCAGGGGCCGCTTCGACGATCGAGCGCAGCAGCTCGATGGCCCGCGACAGCTCGCCCTGGTCGCCCAGCGCGGTGGCCAGGAGTACGCCGCTCTCGAGGTCGCTGGGATAGATCGCCACCAGCTCCTCGAGGATTCGGATCGAAGACTGCAGATCTCCCACCACCCGCGCCCGTTGCGCCCTGGCGAGACGGGCGGTGCGGTCGGAGCGCTCGCCGGCGGTGGCGACCGCGCGTTCCGCGGCTGCGAGGGCGCCGCTCGAGTCGCCGTCCTCGAGCCGCACCTCCGAGAGGTGGGTCCAGGCCGCCACCCAGTCGGGATCGATCTCGGTGGCGCGGCCTGCCGCCGCGACCGCCGCCGTCAGGTCGCCGCTCGCGAGCAGCCGCTGAGACTCGGAGAGCTGGCGCAGCGCCTCGGGATCCCGGCTGCGGCGTGAGCTGGGCCGCACGTCGCGGCGTCGCGCCACCTGGGCGCCATCGAGGGCCGCATCGGAGAGACGTGAGGCGAGCTCCGCCAGCTCGCCGATCTCGCCCTCGAGCGTCGCCAGCCGGCTGGACTGCTCACTGGAGGCGTCGTAGCGCCGCAGCTCGACGATCAGACGCCCGTCGCCGTCTCCCGAGGTCACCGAGCCGTAGAGCAGCGAGCCGACGTCGAGCAGGTCGCTGGCCTGTGCCAGCTCTGCGCGCGGCCAGTTGCGGCGGTCGATGCGCAGATCGCGCAGGAGCTGGTTGGTGCGCTCCTCGTCGACGACACGCACGCTGGGCTGTTCGGCGAGAAGGACGGAAAGCGACTCGGCGAGCGCTTCGCCGGTCCAGTCGAGATCGGGCGAGCTGCCGGGATGGGAGAAGGGCAGCACCGCGAGGGTCGCACTGGCCGCCTGGCGGAAGTCGGGTGTCGTCGGTGCCACATC
Organism: Acidobacteriota bacterium; assembly: GCA_003388555.1. GTDB lineage: Bacteria > Acidobacteriota > Thermoanaerobaculia > Multivoradales > Multivoraceae > QQVD01. The sequence continues at coordinate 21,829 of QQVD01000061.1, forward strand.
GGCGGTTGCGTCGGGAGAGTTCGACCGGCTGAGCAGGTAGAGGCTGGAGATCGCGGCGACGGCGAGAGCCGCGGCCGCGACGCCGAAGCGGCGTCTCCGCTGCAGCCGTCGAGCCCGGTCGGCGACGATCACCCCGGTGTCCGCCACGATGCGGCGGTCGGCGTCCGGCACGGCTCGTGCGTCGAGCGCGTCGAGCACGTCCTCGGCGGTCTGGAAACGCTCGTCGGGATCGGTGGCGAGCAGCTTGTCGAGGATCTGGGTCAACCAGGCGGGCAGATCGGGTGCCGCGACGTGGATCGGGCGGGTCCTGCCGCCGACCCGCTGCGCCATCCGCTCGGTCGCCGTCTTGCCGGTGTACGGAGAGTCGCGGGTGAGCATCTCGTAGAAGATGAGCCCGAGCGAGAAGAGGTCGCTGCGCGCGTCGACGGGGTCGCCCATCGCCTGCTCCGGCGACAGGTAGTCGAGCGTGCCGACGACGACGCCGGGCGCGGTGAGGCCGGCGTCGTCGACCGAGCGGGCGATGCCGAAGTCGGCGATCCAGGCCCGGCCGTCGTCGTCGACCAGGATGTTCGCCGGCTTGAGGTCGCGGTGCACGACGTTCTCGGCGTGCGCCGCGGCGATGCCTTCGAGGAGCTGACGGAAGATGTGCAGCGCCTCCTCGACGGGGAGCGCCCCCCGGCGCAACCGCTCGCGCAGCGAACCGCCGCGTACCAGGTCCATGGTGATGAACATGCGGCGGTCGCTGAAGCCGAGATCGTGGATGCGCACCACGTTGCGGTGGCTGACCTGCCTGGCCAGCAGCAGCTCGCGACGGAATCGTTCCAGCGTCGCGGGATCGGCGCCGCGTTCGATGTGCAGCAGCTTGACGGCGACGTCGATGTCGAGCTCCTCGTCGTGTGCCGCGTAGACGATGCCCATGCCGCCGAGGCCGAGCGAGCTGACGATGCGGTAACGGCCGGCGAGGAACTGCCCCGGGGCCAGGCCGGGCGGTTCGACCGCCTGGGTCCTCTCGTCGCCGTCGTCGCCGGGCGGCTCCGGCCTGCCGCGATCCTCGCTCACCGGGACGGCGCTCGTTCGGCGTCCACCGGCGGCGGCGTCAGGCTCCGCCGCGACGACGCTCCGGGCGGTAGGTGCGGATCGTCTTGCCTCGCGCGGACCTCGAGCGAGGCGAGCTCGGCGCGCAGCCGATGCACCTCGAGGGCCAGGGCGGCGTGGCTCGCGATCGACTCGAGCATCTCGACGTCGAGCGCGTCGAATACCCGACCGGTCTGTCGACTGTCGAGGTAGACCACACCTTCGACCGTGTCGTCGAGGCGCAGCGGTAGGCAGACGAGACACCGGATGCCGCCTCGCGCGACGCTATGGTGGTGGGCCAGAGAAGAGACGCAGCTGGCGTCGGCGGTGACCACGGCGCGGCGCTCGCTCACCGCACGCCGAACGGCGCTGGTGCTACCGGTGAAGTTGGGCTCGCCGATCTCGTCGGGTTCGATGCCCGAGGTGGCGACGAGCTCGAGCGCCTGTGGATCGGAGCCGAGCATGACGAAGCCTCGACTGGCGCCGCAGACCCGACGGCAGCTCTCCAGCAGACGCCCCAGCAACTCCTTCACCGAGCCGGCGTCGTCGAAGCGCAGGCGGCCGAGGCCGGTACGCAGGCCGGAGACTCTCTCCAGCTCCTCGGCCCGCAGGGTCGCGGCGTCGACCGGCTCGGCGACGATGGTGACGGTGTGGCCGAGCCGGATCTCGGTGGACCGGTGGATCGCTGCCTGCTCGACCCGCAGCCCGTCGACCACGATGCCGTTGGTGCTGCCGGCGTCGACGATCGACCAGCCCGAGGAGTCGTGGAGCAGGCGGGCGTGCTCACGTGACAGCTGCGGGTCGTCGATGACGAGGTCACACAGCCGGCCACGGCCCACGGTGACGACCGGATCGGTCTCCCAGACGGCCTCGCATCGGGGGGCGCCGACGCTGTGGAGGATCGTGAGTCGTAGGGGCACCTGGAACCCGGCTGCCCGCGTGGTGACGACGCGGGGAGTGAACGACTGCACTCTAGCAAGCGATCGGCGGCCCCTCGCCCGCGCCGGGCGCTGCTCCGGCGGCTGCGATCAGGCGTGGCATGGCCGTCGCTCCGGCGCCGACCGGAATCGGGCAGACGGCGCCAGCGGGCCGGAGAACGCGGCTGGCGTCAGGGTGCGAGGCCGAGGCTGAAGCGCAGGGTGCGTGCCGCCGCCACAAGCTCGCCGGCGACGTTGACCAGGTCCTGGCTCGAGCGCCAGACGTTCGGGATGCCGGTTCCCCCGGCGTTGTCTTCGACCACGTCGATGAAGTCGTCGAGCTCGTCGATCGCCAGATCGAGATCTCCGGTGCCGTAGCCGCCCAGCTCGGACGCGTCGAGGTGGTTCTGCAGCGTCGTCGCGACGGCGGCGGGGATCGAGTCGGCGTGGTCGTCGAGGAGGTCGTGGAGGGCGCCGTACTTGTCCTCGATCACCGCGCTCGGGCTGCGGCCCTCGACGCCGATCAGGAAGACGGAGAAGCCGCCCGACGTCCCGCGCACCCGGTAGCTCCCGGAGCCCATGAAGTCGGTGATGTCGTAGAAGTCGCCGAGTCCGGTGGCTTTCAGCAGGCGCAGGGGAGATCCCTGGGTGTAGTGGAGGTTGCGGGTGTAGAGCTCGACCTCGACGACACCGCTGAAGGAAAGACCTCCGCTCGCCGGCGGCGAGATGGTCAGGAGCATCGGCAGACCGCCGGCGAGGCCGCCGAGCTCCGGCAGGCGCGCCAGCAGACGGGGGTTGAGGACACCGATGCGGCTGAGCGAGAGCCCGAGCGAGCTCTCCGACAGTCCGACGACCTCTTCGAAGCGGATCGTGAGGTCGGCTGCGGCGAGACCGAGCGGCAGCACCAGCCGGGCGGTCACGACATTGTCGTCGATCTCGAGATCGACGATCCTCTGGGCGGCTGCCGGTTGCTGCGAGGCGGCGAGGAGCAGCGCACCGGCGAGGAGCACGGGCATCGAGGCGAGGGCATGTTTCATTGGAAGCTCCCCTGGAGGTACGGTCCGGAAGCGAGGCGGGCGTCGACGACGGCGAGGGCCGATCGCCTTGCGCCCTGATGCGTGGCGCGCTTCGCTGGTGCTCGGGCCGACGTGGTTTCGTCGTCGCCGGCACGCGGGAGCGGCGCCGCGGGCGAGAGAATCAAGGACCTGTAGTGTAGAAGATGGGGCATCGTGATCTCAACGGTGCGATCTCCGCGTGGTCTCCGCATCGGCTCTTGGGAGTCCGGGGGACGGGGCTTTCCGCGAAGGCTGTTCCCACACTGCCAGCCGCGCCAGAGCCTGGCCATGGGGGAAGGACCCCAGATTGCGGCGGCGCGATCACCCAGGCGTTTTCACGCAGGGCAGCCGCCGGTCTGGCGGCGCAGGTGGAGCTGGTTTTGTGTGCGCACCACCTCGCCTGAGGTGGTGCGCGGCGAGCAGCAGGCGCGCACCGCGCGTCCCCGACGGCGAAGCCGGAGGCCGGCCGCCGCGAGCGGCCCAGGTCCCAGATCGCCGCGGTCCACTGGGGGGGCTCACCGTCACCCCCTGGGTGAATCTCCCCATGGCGCCGGCAGCACGCTCCGCCCGAGACTGCTCGGGCAGGCCGGGGGCACACGTCGCCGAGGACCCGACGCGTGCCGGCTCTCGTTCTGCGGGGAAGTCACACGGAGGCTCCAGTCGCGGGCCGGCCAGTCGCAGCGGCGGAAGCTCCCGTCGCCGCGGCGGAGTGGTGAACCCAGGGAAAGCGGTCCCGGCACAGCTCCGGGACCGCGCTTTTTCCCGTCCTCTCTGAGGCTGCTAGGTTCCCTCCGTGTCCCTAAGCTGGAGCCTCACGGCCTCCTCCAGAGGTCCTGTTCCGTGATCCGGGTCCTGCTCGCCGACGACCACACCCTGGTGCGCGAGGGGCTGGCCCGCATCCTCTCCGAGAGTGGCGAGTGCGTCGTGGTGGCGCAGGCGGTCGACGGCCTCGACGCCGTCGAGCAGGCGGCGACGCACCGTCCCGACGTGGCGGTGGTCGACGTCGACATGCCGCGAATGGGCGGCGTCGAGGCGGCGCGTCGCATCCGCGCCGAGCTGCCGCGCACCCGGGTGCTGGTGGTCACCGTGCACGACGAGCAGGAGTACGTGTTGCACATGGTGCAGGCCGGCGTCTCGGGATACGTGGTCAAGGACGCCGCTGTCGCCGAGCTGGTGCAGGCGATCCGCACCGTGCACCAGGGACGGTCGTACTTCGGACCGGCGGCCAGCGACGCGATGGCGAAGCAGATCCAGAACCCCGGTCGCCCGCTCGAGGACCCCTACGAGGGGCTCACTCCTCGCGAACGCGAGGTCTTCCAGCTCGTCGTCGAGGGTCACACCACCAAGGAGGTCGCCGGTCAGCTCGGCATCCGGGTCAAGACGGCCGAGAACCACCGCGCCAACATGATGGAGAAGCTCGACCTGCACAGCGTGGCCGCTCTGGTGCGCTACGCCGCTCGTCGAGGTCTGCTGCGTTGAGCGAAGGGGTGCGGTCGCAGCGACCGGACTCGCCTTCCACTCGCTTGGGGTAGGGGCCGGTCAGTCGGCTCGTGACGAGGCTGCCCGCCGCCCGCCCGGCCGCTCGAACGACGCCCTCGCCCGTTCGACCCGCGACCTCGCGGTGCAGCCCTCGAGGTGGTCGTTGACCACTCCCATCGACTGCAGGAAGGCGTACATGGTGGTGGGGCCGACGAACTTCCAGCCGCGCCGCTTGAGCTCCCTGCTCAGGGCGCGCGAGGCCGGCGTCTCGGTGAGCTGTCGGGCCGCCGCATGGGAGATCGTCGCCGGCCGTTCGTCAGGTCGCGGCTCGAAGCTCCAGACGAAGCGCGCCAGCGACCCTTCGCTCTCCACCAGCTCGCAGCACCGCGCGGCGTTGTGGATCGCCGCGTCGATCTTGCCGCGATGGCGCACGATCCCGGCGTCGGCGAGCAGGCGCTGGCGGTCGCGGTCGCCGAAACGGGCGACGCGCTCGAAGTCGAAGCCGGCGAAGGCGCGGCGGAAGTTCTCGCGCTTGCGCAGGATCGTCAGCCAGCTCAGCCCGGCCTGGAAGCCCTCGAGACAGATCTTCTCGAACAGACGTCTGTCGTCGGCCACCGGCACTCCCCACTCGTCGTCGTGGTAGGCGACGTAGAGAGGGTCGTCGCGGCACCACCAGCAGCGCACCGCGCCGTCGGCGCCGTGCTGCAGCCCGGGTGAAAGGTCCTTGGCCCGGTCGGAATCGCTCACCGAAGCAGTTTGACAGAGGCGCGGATGCGCCGGAGAGACCGCGGCAGATCCGCCGCGGGTCGCTGGACCCGGATCGCGGCTCGCCGGCGCGCTACGATCACGCCGCCCGACCGGGCGAGAAGATCGATTGTGCCCGCCGCTGCGTCGGGCCTTAGGGAGGGAACCGATGCACAACCTGTTCGATGTCTCCGGCAAAGTGGCGCTGGTCACCGGTGGCTCACGTGGGATCGGTCTGATGATCGCCCGCGGCTTCGTCAGCAACGGGGTCAAGGTCTACATCTCTTCGCGCAGCGCCGAGGCCTGCGCCGAGGCGGCGGAGGAGCTCTCTGCGATCGAGGGCGCCGGCTCCTGCATCGCGCTGCCGGCGGACCTGTCGACCGTCGAGGGCTGCAGCGCGCTCGCCGAGCAGCTCGCCGGGCTCGAGTCGCAGCTCGACATCCTGGTCAACAACGCCGGCGCCACCTGGGGCGCCTCGCTGGAGGAGTTCCCCGAGAAGGGCTGGGACAAGGTGATGGACATCAACCTCAAGGGGCCCTTCTTCCTCACCCAGAAGTTGCTGCCGCTGCTGCGCGCCTCGGCGAGCTACGACGCGCCGGCGCGGGTGATCAACATCGCCTCGATCGACGGCTACAAGAACAACCCGATCGAGACCTACTCCTACGCCGCGAGCAAGGCCGGCATGGTGCACCTGACCCGGCACATGGCGCGCAACCTGGTGCGCGAGAACATCCTGGTCAACGCGATCGCGCCGGGTCCGTTCGAGAGCAAGATGATGGCGCACACCCTGGAGACCCGCGGCGACGAGATCCGTAACGCGAATCCGCGCCGGCGCATCGGCCGCGACGAGGACATGGCGGCGACGGCGATCTTCCTCGCCTCGCCGGCGAGCGACTACATCGTCGGCGAGACGATCAAGGTCGACGGCGGCATCGTCAACTGTTCCTGAGCTGCGGCTGAGGATCGACGGCCGGGCGCTGCCCGGCGCACCGGTCTGTGAGGGCCCGGAATGAGCCAGAGCACGGAAGCCGGGAGCACGAAAGCCTGGACGCAGGCTTCGGGGCGCGGCCACGAGCTCCGGCCGACGCTGCTCACCACCCCGGGGGTGGGCCTCCTGGTGCGCTGGATCTCGCGGCTGCTGCTGCGGCTGCTCGGCTGGCGTGTCGTCGGCAGCGCGCCGACGACGCCGCGCTACGTGCTGGTGGCCGCGCCGCACACCTCGAACTGGGACGCCTTCTACCTGGTGATGATGGCCAGTGTGCTGCGCATCCCGATCCGCTGGCTCGGCAAGCACACGCTGTTCCGGTTCCCCTTCGGCGGCCTCATGCGCTGGTTCGGCGGCATCGCCGTCGACCGGCGCCGTCGCGGCGGCCAGGTGGCGCGTGCCGCCAGGCTGTTCGAGCGCTTCGACCACCTGGTGATCGTGGTGCCGCCGGAAGGCACCCGCGCCCGCAACGACCGCTGGAAGACGGGCTTCTACTACATCGCCACCACGGCGGAGGTGCCGGTCGCGCTCGGTTTCCTCGACTACGCGAGCAAGACCGGCGGCGTCGGGCCGCTGTTCCTGCCGAGCGGCGACCTCGACGCCGACCTGCCGCGCATCCGGGAGTTCTACGCCGACAAGACGGGCCTGCGGCAGGCGATGTTCGGCAACGCGGCCTCGGACGAGAGCTCGGAGGCCGTGCGTGAGCCGGGGCCGGGGCAGGAGTCACGGTGACTCGGCGGGAAGTCGTCCGGCGGGGCCGGCGATCTCGCGCCAGCGAGCCGTCGCGCCGCGAGAGGCTTGGCTGCAGAGCCGCAGGAGCGGAAGCCGGAGCCAGCGAACACGGACGCTCGTTCCTCGGTCCTCGCCATGAAGGGCGTGTTCGCTTCACGAGACACCCCCGGTGCCGAAGCGAGCGGCAGCGAGCTGAGCCGCACGAGCAGCGGGGTGAGCCGGCGAACCCCGGAAGCTCGTTCCTCGGTGCTCCCCCTGGAGGGGGGGAGGGCGGATGTTCGCGTCGGCGGGCGACCCCCTCTCACCGACGCGACCACGCCCCTACTCCTGTTTGCTCCACTCCGCCAGGTTGAAGAACTCGTTGAGCAGGTTCGGCTCGACGTCGGTCAGGCCGTTGCGGGTGGCGACGAAGCTGCGCGGCTCCCAGAGGAAGAGGACCGGCTGGTCCTGGTTGAGGATCTCCTGGATGCGCAGCAGGTTGGGCAGCATCTGCGCCAGGTCGGTGTAGCTGGCGTTCTCCTCCAGCAGCCGGTCGACCTCGGCGTTGCGGTAGCTGCCGAAGTTGTAGCCGTTGTCGATCGCGTCGCTGCTGAAGGCGTAGGAGAGATCGAGCGAGGTGTCCATGGCGAAGGCGACCACCGTCGCATCGTAGTCGTGGGCCAGGTTCTGCGCGTTGAGGGTGTTGAACTCGATCTGCCGCAGCTCGGCGCGCACCCCGACCTCGGCGAGCTGGGCCTGGATCAGCTGCATCGCGTCCCAGCGGGTCTCGTTGCCCGGATTGGTGGTCAGCTCGAAGCGGAAGTCGACGCCATCGCGCTCGCGCACGCCGTCGCCGTCGGAGTCCCTCCAGCCGGCCTCGTCGAGCAGGCGCCGGGCGGCGGCGGGATCGTGCCGTGGCACCTCGAGAGCGTCGTTGTGGGCCCAGAACCACGAGACCACCGGCGAATCGGAGACCGTCGCGTAGCCGAACCAGAGCGTGTCGACGATCGCCTGGCGGTCGACCGCGTGCACCAGGGCGCGACGGGCGCGTGGATCGTCGAACCAGGGGCGCTCCAGGTTCCACGAGATGAAAGTGTACTGCCGGTTCGGGTAGTCGACGAGCTCGACTCCCGGTTCCTGACGCAGGCGTGGCACGTCGCCGGGACGGATGCCGTAGATCATGTCGACCTCGCCGGCGACGAACTGGGTGAACAGACTGCTCTCGTCCGGCACGAAACGGAACAGCACCCGCTCGCTGCGCGGCAGCCCGGGCTCGAAGTAGCCGGGATTGCGGCGCAGCACCAGCCGCTGCTGTCTCTCCCAACCGTCGAGCAGGAAGGGGCCGCTGGTCACCAGATTGTCGAGGAACCAGTCGGGCCTGGCGCGCCACTGCTCGAACGGCAGCACCGACCAGGCGTGGCGCGGCAGCACCACGCCCTCGTTGGCGTCGAGAAGCTGTGAGGCACTGCGGCGGGCGAAGGTGTAGCGGACCGAGTGGGGCCCCAGCGCCTCCACCGAGGTGATGTCCTCTTTGACCGCGGCGAACATCCAGCCGATCTGCGGCGACGTCTGGGCCTGGTGCGAGAAGACGACGTCGTCGGCGGTGAGCGGCGTGCCGTCGCTCCAGACGACGTCGTCTCGCAGCTCGAAGACGAGTTGCAGCCCGTCCTCCGAGAAGCTCCACGAGCTCGCCAGCTCGGGCTCCATCGGGATCGGGCGCTCGGCGCTGTACTCGGGCACCTCGCGCAGCAGCTGCCCGAACAGCTGACGGACGATGGTGTGGTTGAACTGACTTCCGCGGGCGATCAGGTCGTTCGGGGTCTCGAAGCTGGCGATGGTGCCGACCCGGATGGTCGCCGGGTCGGTCGTGTCGCGGCGCGACACGCACCCCGTGATCGCCGCGACCAGGACGAGGGCGAAGAGCAGGCTGACGCGGCGCGGTGAGCGGTTCGTCGGGGGCATGGCGGTGGGCCTCCGCACGAGGCCTCGGGGGTCGGCGGCCGGATCGCGGCAGCGGCGCAGGGAGATCCAGGAGAAGGGAGGAGAAGGCGACCGGCAGGAAAACCGGTGTTCGCGACGCGCCGGTTCGAGACCGGCGTCGGCCGCCGACACCGCTGCCGACGAGCGTATCCCAGCCGTCCGCCCCCCAGCGCGCCGCGGCCGCGGTCCGCCGAGGGCCGTCGGCCAACGGTCCCGCGCAACGGAAGAAAGGCGCCCGGTGCCCGGTTGCGCTTCGGGGCTCGCGCGCGACGGGCGCGACGGGAGCGCAACGGCAACTGCGACGACGCGGCGATCGCCGGCTGCGTCCGACAGCCGCGGTCTTTCCCAAGGCCCTCGCCACCTCAGCAACCCTCGAATCGAGACCAGCCCTTGTCCTCGCGACGCATCGTGCTCGCCGTCATCGCGCTCGGCGTCTTCGTGCTGGTCGACCTGGCGCTCTTCGGCTGGCTCATCTTCCGCACCCTGTCGCAACGGGAGATCGACCGCATCGTGCTGGAGACACGTGCCGAGGCGGAGGTGGTGGCCGACCAGATCGCCCGCGACGTCGCCCAGGGCAACCAGGACCTGGTGATGGCGATGGCGACCAGCTCCGAGACCCGTACCTACATCGACTCGATGCTGGAGAAGCGCGAGGAGGTGCAGATGGTCCGGGTCCTCGATCGCGAGGGCCGCACCGTCTACATGGATGCCCGGGTGGAGCGCTTCGGCCGTCCCGACGGGGACGAGGCCGGTACCAGCTCTCCGGGCACGGAGGGCCTGGGTGACGGCAGGCTCAGCCTGCCCGGCGACCTCGAGCGCGAGGACCTGGCATCGGTGTCCGAGTTCCCTCGCGTCGTCACCCAGCACATCGAGGAGAACGTGCCCTACGAGATGGTGCGGGTGCCGGTCGGTGACGTCGGATCGGTGATCGTCGGCCTGCGCCGCGAGGAGATCGAAGAGCGCCTCGAGGAGCTGCGCACCGAGCTGGTGGCGCAGGCGGGATCGATCGGCGCGCTCACGGTGCTGGTCTTCGCCGGCGCGGCGCTGCTGCTCTGGGTGCTCTTCCGGCGCTCTCGGGTGCTCGAGGAGACGGCCCGCGAGGCCGAACGCATGGCGTACGTCGGCACCCTCGCGTCGGGGCTGGCGCACGAGATCCGTTCGCCGCTGAACTCGCTGAACCTGAACATGCAGCTGCTCGAGGAGGACCTCGGCCGCGGCGCTCCCGCGGTGGGGGCTGCGGCCGGCGTCGCAGGCTCGGGACGGTTGCTCGAGATCACCCGTTCGGAGATCACCCGCCTCGAGCACCTGGTCTCCGACTTCCTGCGCTATGCCAGGCCTCGCCAGCTCGACCTGCAGAAGGTCAGCTGCAGCGAGCTGCTGCAGCACGTGCGATCGGTGCTGAGGGGCCAGGCGATCCGCACCGGAGCGCAGATCGACGTGCTCGACGCCACGGCCGGCGCCAGCGTCAGGGTCGACCGCGAGCAGTTCCAGCAGCTGCTGCTCAATCTGTGCGAGAACGGGTTGCAGGCGGCTCGCGAGGGCGAGGCGCCCCACCTGCAGCTGCTCGCCGAGCGACGCGGCGAGGACCGCGTGGCGTTGGGGGTGCGCGACGACGGTGTCGGCATGAGCGAGGAGGAGATCCGCCGCGCGACGGAGCTGTTCTTCTCGCAGCGCCGCGGCGGCACGGGCCTCGGCCTGGCGATCGTCGAGAGGATCGCCAAGGCGCACGGCGGCACGCTGCAGTTCGAGAGCACCCTGGGCGAGGGGACGACCGTCTGGGTCGAGCTCCAGTCGCGGTGGTGAAGCCACGGCGGCATGGGCCGGCGGTCGTCCCTCAGCGGTCGTCGCCCTCCAGCGCGTCGACCTCGTCGGGGGTCAGGAAGCGGTCGATCTCCTCGTTGCCGCAGATCGGGCAGATGATCGCGCTCAGCTTGTCCTTCTCCCACTCGAAGTCGTAGCAGGGCGTCTCGCAATCGAGGCAGACGAAGTAGTCGGGGGCTGACATCGGGTTCTCCCGCGCGCGGTCCGGACCCGTTGCCCGGGGCTCGCGGCTGTGCTAGGTTCTCCGGCTCACGCCCGTTCCTCGGGCGCTCGACAGGAGTGTGTTCAATGTTTGCGGTAATCGAAACCGGTGGCAAGCAGTACCGGGTCGAAGAGGGTGATCTGCTCGACGTCGAGCGGCTTCCCGGCGACCTCGAGGCGGGCTCGAACTTCGAGTTCGATCGCGTGCTCATGGTCGGCGGCAGCGGCGAGCCGAAGCTCGGCACTCCGCTGGTCGACGGTGCGAAGGTCGAGGCCTCGCTCGTCGATGCCGTGCGCGGCAAGAAGATCATCGTCTTCAAGAAGAAGCGACGCAAGGGCTACCGCCGCACGCGGGGCCATCGACAGGATCTGCACCGGGTGCGGATCGACTCGATCAGCGCCTGACCGGCGCCGATCGGAACTCCTGCGGCCGCGGCTCGGGCGCTCGACGCCCCCGCCCGCGAGCCGCGACACGGATTCTCGGACGTCGCGTCGAGGCCGGCGCGACGCAATAGGAAGCAGCACGATGGCTCACAAGAAAGGCCAGGGCTCGAGCCGCAACGGCCGGGACTCCAACCCCAGCAACCTCGGCGTCAAGCGCTACGGCGGTCAGAAGGTGACCGGCGGCACGATCATCGTGCGCCAGCGCGGCACCAAGTTCTTCCCCGGCGAGAACGTCGGCCGTGGCAGCGACGACACGCTCTTCGCGCTCAGCGACGGAGTGGTCGAGTTTCGCAATCGCGGCCGCATGGGCACCTACGTCAACGTGAACTCGGCGGAGTAGCTCTCTGCCGACCTCGCCCTCGGTCGGGAGGGGGTGGAGACCGGACGCGTGAACTTCATCGACGAAGTCACCCTGAAGGTCCGCTCCGGCGACGGGGGCCGAGGGTGCGTCGCCTTCCGGCGCGAGAAGTACGTGCCCCGGGGCGGTCCGTCGGGTGGCGACGGAGGCCGCGGCGGCTCGGTCTGGTTCGTCGCCGACGAGGGCATCAACACCCTCTACCACCTGCGTCACGTCTCGATGCTGGCCGCTGAACGCGGGCAGCACGGCGAGGGGTCGCTGCGCTCGGGGCGTGCCGGAGAGGACCTCGAGATCACGGTGCCGCCCGGCACCGCGGTCTGGTGCGTCAGGGCTTCGGCGCGGGCGCGCCCGTCCGAGCCGCAGGATCCGGACGCCGAGGTCGATGGCGACGACCGCGACGGCGGCGCTGCCGCGGCTGAAGAGGCTGCTGGCGACGCGCGTGTCGAAGCGCTCGAGGCGGTTTCGGAGGGCGGTCCCCGACGGCACAACGAGCACGACGAGCCGCTGATCGGCGAGCTCCTCGAGCACGGCCAGCGACTGCTCGTGGCCCGGGGCGGCCGCGGCGGCAAGGGGAACGCGCACTTCGCCCACGCCACGCGGCAGGCGCCGCGCTTCGCGCAGCCCGGCGAAGAGGGAACCGAGTTCACCCTGCGCTGCGAGCTCAAGCTGCTCGCCGACGTCGGCGTGGTCGGCCTGCCCAACGCCGGCAAGTCGACCCTGATCAGCGTGCTGACCCAGGCCAAGCCGAAGATCGCCGACTACCCGTTCACCACCCTGGTGCCGCAGCTCGGGGTCGTCGCCCAGGGCCCCTTCGAGCAGCCGTTCGTGATCGCCGATCTGCCGGGGCTGATCGAGGGCGCGGCGCTGGGCGCCGGCCTCGGCATCCGCTTCCTGCGCCACGTCGAGCGCTGCTCGGTGCTGGCCCATCTGGTCGACCTGTCCTACGGCGATCGCCCGGCGGACGAGGAGCTGCGGGTGGTCGAACAGGAGCTCGAGGCCTTCGACCCGAGCCTGATGCGCCGGCCGCGGGTGATCGTGGGCACCAAGCTCGACTCCCTCGACGAGCGCCGGCTCGACGAGCTGCGGAGTGCGGCGCGGCAGCGGGGGCTGGAGCTGCTGACTCTCAGCGCGGTGAGCGGCGACGGCACCCGCGAGCTGGTTCGCACGCTCGGAGAGCTGGTGCAGCGCGCGCGCCGGGAGACGGCGGTTTGAGCCCGGTCGACGGGGGCGAGGCACACCCGAGGCGCGAGAGGCGCGAGAGGCCAGAGAGGCCAGAGAGGCCAGAGAGGCCAGAGAGGCTCGGTCTGTTCGGCGGCTCCTTCGACCCGATCCACCGCGGCCACGTCGAGCCGGTGCGCGCCGCCGCCGAGCAGCTGGCGCTCGATCGCGTGCTCTTCCTGCCCACCGCGGTGCCGCCACACAAGCCGTCGCGCCGGGTCGCGCCGGCCCGCCGCTTCGCCATGGTCGAGCTGGCGCTGCTCGACGAGCCGCTGCTGCAGGTCGACGACTTCGAGATGCGGGGGGCGGCGAGCTACACCATCGACACCGTGCTTGCGTTCGCGGACGATCGCGACCTCTTCCTGTTCCTCGGCAGCGATTCATTGCTCGAGCTCGATCGGTGGAGGCGGTGGCGGGAGATCGTCGACAGATGCTCGCTCGTCGTGCTGCCGAGGCCCGGCTACGAGGTGCGGATCGAGGAGCTCGCAGGGCCGCTGCGCCTCGCCGCGGGGCAGGGTCGCCTGCACTGGGCCGAGCACGGCGGGTGGGCCGTCTCCTCGACCGGGCTGCGACGCGATCTGGCCGCATCGGCGGGGGTTCCGGTCGGCGCCGAGGGGGCGCCGTCGCGCCCGCCCCCGGAGGAGAAGCTGCACCCGCGGGTGCTACAGTACATCCGCAAGTACGGGCTCTACCGGTGAGCTGTGCGCAATCGGCGCAGCCCGACCGGACGAGGCCCGGATCGGGAGAGGAGAGCGAGACGCAGCGTGAGTGTTCATGAAGCGGCCGGAGCCGCAACCAGCCGGGCGCGGCGACCGCGGCCGCGGGACGATGACTCCACCGCACCCCTGCCGCCGGCGCCGGCCTGGCTCGACGTCGCGGTGGATGCAGCGGCCGACCGCAAGGCCATCGACCTCAAGCTCCTCGATCTGCGCGGCAAGTGTGACTACACCGACTTCTTCCTGATCTGTTCCGGCCGCTCCGATCGCCAGGTGGCGGCGATCGCCGAGTCGATCGACGAGCGTCTGCGCGGAGAGGGCCAGAAGCCGCTGCACATCGAGGGCATGGGCCAGGGGCGCTGGGTCCTCCTCGACTACGCCGACCTGGTGGTGCACGTGTTCGATCCGCCGACGCGCGACTTCTACCGTCTCGAGCGGTTGTGGAGCGACGCTCCGGTGCTGCGCGAGATCGAGGGCGACGGCTCCTCGCCCGCCCAGGCCGGCGTCGGCGGCGCGGCCGAGGCTGCAGAGGACGGCGCCGGCTGAGACACCGGGGCCGGATGGGGGATCCGGGTGGACTTCGGTGAGTCTCTCGAGCTGGTCGGTCTCTCCCACCTCGCCGACGATCTGGCGCGGGCGGCGCGCAGCCCGGCGCCGCTGCTGCTGATCGGATCGGCCGGGAGCGGCAGGACCTGGCTGGCTCGTCGGCTGCACGAACAGTCGCCACGCGCCGGCGGGCCGCTGGTCGAAGTCGACCCGCTGCTGGTCCCGAGCGCCCTCTTCGACTCCGAACTCTTCGGCCACCGGCGCGGCGCCTTCACCGGAGCGGTCGAAGACCGCAAGGGGCGGGTGGCCCTGGCGGAGGGCGGCAGCCTGCTGGTCGACCGGCTGGAGGAGCTGCCGAGCGAGGTCCAGGTCAAACTGCTGCGACTGATCGCCGAGGGCGAGTACACGCCGCTCGGCGGCCGCCAGCGCAGGGCCGACGTGCGCTTCCTCGCGGCGGCGTCGCCGCAGCTGCACGATCGGGTGCGCCGTGGCCTGTTCCGTCGCGACCTCCTCTACCGTCTGGAGGTGCTGGTCTTCGAGCTGCCCGAGCTCGGCGCGAGAGCGCTCGACTGGGAGCGGCTGGCGCGGGCGCTGCTCGCCGAGGCCGGCGAGCGCCTCGGCCTCGAGGTGCCCGAGACGCGCAGCGACACCCTGCGCTCTCTCGGCGCCCGCGCCTGGCCCGGCAACCTGACCCAGCTGCGCAGCGTGCTGGACCGCGCTCTGCTGCAGCACGAGGGCCCGGGCCCGCTGCGGCTGCCGCTCGGCGAACGGCACGAGGAGCCCCGGCCCCGCTCGCTGCGGCAGGCCGAGCACGAGGCGATCCTGCGTGCGCTGGCCTATGCGCGCGGCAACCAGACGCAGGCGGCGGAGATCCTCGGGATCTCGCGCAAGTCGCTGTGGGAGCGCCGCAAGCGACTCGGCATCCCCTGACCTCCCACCGCGCTCCTTGCGCTCCAGCGCGCTGCCTTGCGCTCCGCCGCGACGCCCTGACGCCCTGTTCGCCTCTCGGCGCCGCGCAGGGGCGTCGGTTCAGCGGCCCTTCCAGGACGGCTTGCGCTTGGCGAGGAAGGCCTGCACTCCCTCGACCTTGTCCTCGGTGGAGAAGGCGAGAGCGAAGAGATCGCGTTCGTAGACCAGGCCGTCGCCCAGCGGCAGACGTTCGGCCGCCCTTGTCGCCTCCTTGGCCAGCCGCAGCGCCACCGGCGACTTGGAGGCGATCTCGCTGGCGAGCTCGAGGCAGCGCGCCTCGAGCTGCTCGGGCTCGACCACCTCGTCGACCAGGCCGATGCGCAGGGCTTCGGCGGCGTCGATCATGGCGCCGGTGAGGATCAGCTTCATCGCCTGGCCCATGCCGATGAGGCGCGGCAGTCGTTGCGTGCCGCCGCCCCCCGGCAGCAGGCCGAGATTGATCTCGGGTTGCCCGAAGCGAGCGCGGCTCGACGCGATGCGCAGGTCGCACGAGCTGGCCAGCTCGCAGCCGCCGCCGAGACAGAAGCCGCCGATCATCGCGACCACCGGCTTCGGGTAGTCGGCCATGACGTCGAAGACGCGCGGGAACGCCATGGCCTGCCGCTGCTCGAGCGGCGAGCGCCCCTCGAACTCGCCGATGTCGGCACCGGCCACGAACGACTTCTCTCCGGCGCCGGTCACCACCAGGCAGCCGACGCCGTCGTCGTCCGCCAGCCGCTCCAGGTGCTCGAGCATGCCGCTCTCGACCGCCTGATTCAGTGCGTTGAGCTTGTCGGGGCGGTTGATGGTGAGGATTGCGACGCGGCCCTCGGTGCGACAGAGGACCGCCTGCTCGGAGCTCTGGCTCGGGTCGGCTGGCATCGTACGGTCTCCAGTTCTCGGGGCGATGCGGGAAGCGGTCCGGATCGGAGAGCGGATCCCGTCACTCCAGGTGTCTGTCTCGGTCGGGAGACGGCTGCGAGTGTGGCACAGGCGGCTGCTTTGCGAGCCCTGCCACCGAAGGTCGCGAGTGCGACCCGGAGTGGCTCGAGCGTACGCGAAACGAAGCTGGCGACGGTCTCGTCTTGGGCTAGGATATGGGGCTGCGCAGACGTGCCGCTCGCCGGTGCGTCAGCCCTCGTCGCGAGCGCGATCCTGTTCCGCCGCGACCGTGGGGGATCCTCCCTTGTGTTCCCATCCTCTGCCGGGCCTCTCCGTCCAGGGCTCAGTCCGTTTCCGATCGGGCACTTCTGTTACGGGCACCACAGAATGATCACTGGCTACAACACCGACGTGCGCCACGCCGGTCGGTCGTTCCATGTCCAGACCGAGGACAAGGGCGAGTCGAACCCCTACATCGAGAGCCTGATCTACGTCGGCGGCCAGGTCCTGGCAGCGAAGCGCACCGACTACGCCGAGGCGCTGGCGGACGGCGCCGAGGAGAAGGCGATCACGGAGCTGATGGATCGCCAGCACGGCGAGATGATCTCGGCGATCCAGAACGGCGACTACGACGCGCAGGTCGTCGAGCTCTTCGGTGAGGTCAAGCCATCGGCCGGTTCGGCGGAGCCGAAGGGCGGCGCCGCCGCCGCCTCGGAGCGCACGCTGGACGAGGTGATCCTCGACTACCTCGCCACCGAGGCGGAGTCCGAGCGCATGGTGCTGCAGCTCGAGGAGGAGGTCGAGATCGTCTTCGGCGTCACGACCGCTCTGCGGGTGCGTACCTGCCTGAGCAAGAGCGGCCTGCCGATCTCGGGCGCCGAGGTGATGATCAAGATGATCTCCACCCTCACCGAGCCGCGGGTGCTGGCCACGGGCATCACCGACGACGACGGGCTGCTGCAGATCCCGGTTCAATTGCCGGAGCTGGCGCGTGGAAACTCGGCACTGATCATCACCGCTGGCGCCAACGACGACCGCGCCGAGCTCAAGTACCTGCTGTGAGCCGCGGCCGCGAATCTCGCCCAGCCCCGGCGAGGAGCACTTGGTGAGTGACTCGCGAGACAGCGTCGCCACTCCCGGCGGCGAGGGGGAGCTGGTGCTGCGAGTCAACGGCGAGGAGCGCGCGCTGCCGGCGGGATTGAGCCTCGCCGGGCTGCTGCAGCGCCTCGACCGTCACCCGCGCACGGTGGCGATCGAGCACAACGGCGAGATCGTCCCACGCGATCGTTTCGCGCACACTGCGCTGCGCCACGGCGACCGGATCGAGATCGTCCAGTTCGTGCAGGGCGGCTGATCCGCTGGACACCGCGATCGGGGGCCGGCGCGGTCGTTTGCCGGTCTGGGTCGCGGGCGGGACGTCGGCGTGTCGGGACGCTGACCGGCGCGACGGTCGCGTGCTATAGTGCGCGGCTTCGTGGGCCGCTAGCTCAATTGGCAGAGCAACAGACTCTTAATCTGTGGGTTCTAGGTTCGATTCCTAGGCGGCTCACCACCTCGCCCCACTTCTCCAGGCTTCGAGCGAGTCCTCCAGCCGAGCGCACTGGACTCGTCGCACGAGGGCGCCGCGCTCCGCTGGCCGGGAGAGCCGTGGAGCCGCGTCAGCGGCCCGAGATCGGCACCGGCGAAAGTGGCGGAACTGGTAGACGCGCCAGACTTAGGATCTGGTCCCGCAAGGGGTGGGGGTTCGAGTCCCCCCTTTCGCACCAGCCGCGCCTCGCCGGCGTCGGCTGGGGCTGTCCGGAGTCAAACCGATGAGTGTCGTTCTCTCCACCGAAGACGTGGGCGCCAGCCGCAAGGCGGTGACCATCGAGGTCCCGTTGCCCGCCGTCGAGGCCGAGCTGCAGCGGGTGGTCAAGATGTACGCCCAGCAGGTCCGCCTGCCCGGGTTCCGCAAGGGCAAGACGCCGGCGGCGATCGTGCGCAAGCGCTTCCGC
This sequence comes from Acidobacteriota bacterium, assembly GCA_003388555.1. GTDB lineage: Bacteria > Acidobacteriota > Thermoanaerobaculia > Multivoradales > Multivoraceae > QQVD01. The sequence goes on from QQVD01000061.1 coordinate 39,902, forward strand.
AGCGAGATCGACCAGGAGGTGCTGGAGCGACTGATCCCGCGCTACTGGAAGCAGGCCCAGGCCGAGCAGTCGATCGAGCCGCTGCTGCAGCCCACGGTGGGCGACGTGCAGCTCAAGGACGGCGAGCCGCTGGTGTTCACCGCCACGGTGGACGTCCGGCCGGAGGTGGAGGTCTCGAGCAATCGGGACTTCGACCTGCCGGACAGCGAGGTGCTGGTCGGCGACGCCGAGGTCGAGTCCTTCATCGAGCGGTTGCGCGAGCAGCAGGCCGACTGGGACCCGACCGAGCGCCCGGCGGCGCGGGGTGACCAGGTCCACCTGAAGATCCGCGAGGCGACGTCGGCGCCGTCCGAGACCGCCGAGACCGCCGAAGCGTCCAGGGAGTCGGCAGCCGGGTCCGGCGCCGAGGAAAGTGGCGACGCCGACGAGGCGGCCAGCGACGACTGGCAGGACCTCACCATCGAGGTCGGTCAGGAAGGCCTCTGGGAAGAGCTGAGCCTGGCGGTGACCGGATTGGAGAAGGGGCGCACGGCCGGCTTCGAGCGCCAGGAGCCGCAGGCTCCGCAGGCCGAGGGCGCCGAGCCGCAGATGCGCACTCGCAAGTTCGACCTCGAGGTGCTCGAGGTGCGCGAGCGTCGGCTCGGAGAGCTGGACGACGCGGCGGCGAAGGCGCTGGGCTTCGACACCGTCGCCGAGTTGCAGAAGCGCGTGCACGACTCGTTGCTCGCCGAGAAGCGCCGCGAGCGCAGCCGCGAACGGGAGCAGAAGATGTTGGAGCAGCTCGTCGAGCGCCATCCGATGGAGTTGCCCGAGCGGGTGGTCGAGGCCGAGGTGCAGTCGATGGCCCGGGACTACGCCGAATCGCTGCAACAGCGTGGCGTCGATCTGCAGAACGCCGGCATCGACTGGAAGGACCTCTTCGAACGTATGAAGCCGCAGGCGGAGCGTCGGGTGCACGCTCGCCTGGCGGTCGACGCGGTTGCCGCTCACGACGGAGTCGCGGTGAGCGAGGAGGAGCTGGAGCACGCGCTGGCGCAGATCGCCAGGAGCCAGAAGCAGAGCACGGTCGCGGTGCGCGCCGCCCTCGATCGCGACGGACGGCTGCAGGAGCTGCGTCAGCAGATGCGTCGCGAGAAGACGGTGCGCCTGCTGCTCGGCGAGGACGCCGACCTGACCCGCGATGACCACACGCACGAGCATTCGCACGACCACGACCACGATCACGATCACGATCACGACCACGGTCACCACCACGACCACTCGCACCATCACGATCACTCCGACCACGACCACTCGCACGATCACGATGCCGTCCCCCGGGCGGGCGGTGACGAGGCTCAGGTCGAGGAGCCGGCGCGGGCCGACGAGGACCCGTCGACGCCCTGACACCGGATCCCTCAGATCGCGCGGACCCCGCCGACAACCCGCGACAGCCCACCGACAGCCTGCAGTGGAGGCCGGGAGGCGCTGCCGGCGCCCTGGCCCAGAGAGGCATCGCGGCGCCCGGCCGGTCGACGGGGAATTCGTCCCGGCGCGCGCTGTTCCCACATGGCCCGCATCCAAGGAGGAGCCCAGACAGACATGTTCATCCCCTACGTGGTCGAGCAGACCAGCCGCGGCGAGCGGTCCTACGACATCTACTCCCGCCTGCTCAAGGACAACATCATCTTCCTCGGGCGGGCGATCGACGACGATCTGGCCAACGCGGTGATCGCGCAGATGCTCTTCCTCGAGTCGGAGAACCCCGAGAAGGACATCTTCCTCTACGTGAACTCGCCCGGTGGCTCGGTGACCGCAGGCTTCGCCATCTACGACACGATGCAGCACGTCAAGCCCGACGTGGCGACACTCTGCGTCGGTCAGGCGGCTTCCTTCGGCGCCGTCCTCCTGGCCGGCGGCGCCAAGGGCAAGCGCTACATCCTCCCCAACAGCCGGGTGCTGATCCACCAGCCGTGGGTGACCGGGCTCGGCGGGCAGCAGTCGGACATCGACATCCACGCCCGCGACCTGCTGAGGATGCGCTCGCGGATCGACGAGGTGCTGGCGCAGCACACCGGCAAGTCGATCGAGGAGATCCACGCCGACACTGAGCGCGACAAGATCCTCGAGGCGACCGCGGCGGTGGAATACGGACTGGTCGACAAGGTGATGGAGCGCGGCGACCGCTGACGACGCTCGGGTGAGTGCAGGGGTCGCGACAGTCGGCAGGGCTCTTGCACCGCTTCACGGGGGCAGCTGCCCGGGACGGGCGGTGTTCCGCCCCGATGCGCGGCCAGATCGGAGCGCGAGGCGTCCGGGTGCGGAGGCCGGGAGCGTTGGAGGGAGCGGGATCGGAGGCGGTTCGACGCAGCGCATCCGGGCGGGGTCGGCGAGTGGCCGGCAGTCTGGAATCCGGACGTTCCGGAACGGGTTGATCCAGACACCGGACTGCAGGCCCGGCGCGGCGTCTCAAGTTGACACCCCTCGGGCCGGCTCCGTACGATGATCGGAGAGTCGGAAGGCAGCGAAATCCGCGACAGATCGTGAGTCCACGGCCATTCGGCGGCGAAGTCCGTCGAGTTCCGGTGGCGGCACGATCGGGGGTCGGGAGGCGCGCGAGGCGTCACCTCCCGGAACACGGCTCCCCGGTGGATCGGAGTAGCGAATGGCAAAGAAAGAAACCAGCGAAGAGACCCTGCGCTGCTCGTTCTGCAACAAGAGCCAGCGCGAGGTCAAGAAGCTGATCGCCGGTCCGACGGTCTTCATCTGCGACGAGTGTGTCGACATCTGTCTCGACATCATCGCGGAGGACCGGATGCTGGAGCAGCAGCAGGAGACCTCGCTGCCGAAGCCGAAGGAGATCAAGCGCCTCCTCGACGAGTACGTCATCGGCCAGGACAAGGCGAAGAAGAAGCTCGCGGTAGCGGTCTACAACCACTACAAGCGCATCGACTTCTCCGAGCGCTCGCGGAACGACGTCGAGCTGCAGAAGTCGAACATCATGCTGATCGGACCGACCGGGACCGGTAAGACGCTACTCGCCCAGACCCTGGCGCGGGTGCTCTCGGTGCCGTTCACCATCGCCGACGCGACGACCCTGACCGAGGCCGGCTACGTCGGCGAGGACGTCGAGAACATCATCCTGAAGCTCTACCAGGCGTCCGGGAACGACAAGGAGAAGACCCAGCGCGGCATCGTCTACATCGACGAGGTCGACAAGATCTGCCGCAAGGGAGACAACCCGTCGATCACCCGCGACGTCTCGGGCGAGGGTGTGCAGCAGGCGCTGCTCAAGATCCTCGAGGGAACCCAGTGCAACGTGCCGCCGCAGGGCGGTCGCAAGCATCCGCACCAGGAGTTCCTGCAGATCGACACCACCAACATCCTCTTCATCTGCGGTGGCGCCTTCGTCGGTCTCGAGGACCAGATCGAGCGTCGCCTCAACGAGAAGACGATGGGCTTCGGGGCCGAGATCAAGAAGGCCAACGAGCGTTCGGGCAGCATCCTGCTGCAGAAGGCGCTGCCGGAGGACCTGATCAAGTACGGACTGATCCCCGAGTTCGTCGGTCGACTGCCGGTTCTGGCGACGCTCGAGCAGCTCGACCAGGAGGCGCTGATCCGCATCCTCAAGGAGCCGAAGAACAGCCTGGTGCGTCAGTACGAGGCGATGTTCGACTTCGAGGACGTCAAGCTGACCTTCACAGACGAGGCTCTGCGCAGCATCGCCGCCGAGGCGCTCAAGCGCAACGTCGGCGCGCGCGGACTGCGCATCATCCTCGAGGAGCTCATGCTCGACATGATGTACGACGTGCCCTCCTCCGACGACGTCAAGGAGCTGGTGATCGACGAGGAGCTCGTCGCCAACGGCACCCGTCCTCCCGAGCAGCTCAAGCAAGCCGTATGAGCCGAGCCGGTCGCCGCCCCATACGGTCGCCGGCCCGACCACGCACAGCCCCAGGTTCAACATGACATCGACCCATACCAAGAGCGAGACCCTCAGACTGCCGGTCGTGCCCCTGCGCGACATGGTGGTCTTCCCCTACATGATGGCGCCGTTCATCGTGGGACGGGAGGGATCCGTGCGCGCGCTCGAGCGCACCCTGACCTCGGCCGACAAGAAGATCTTCCTGGTCGCCCAGAAGGATCCGAAGGTCGACGACCCGGGACGCGGCGACGTCTTCGACATCGGCGTCGTCGCCCGGGTGGTGCAGAACATCAAGCTGCCCAACGGCAACGTCAAGGTGATGGTCGAGGGGCTGCGCCGCGGTCGTCTCAGCGAGCTCAGCGAGGGCGACGGCGCCTACGAGAACGACATCGAGGCCTACACGATCGACTTCCCCGTCGACGAGAAGGTCCAGATGTACATGAGCAAGCTGCTCAACCTCTTCGAGCAGTACGCGAAGATGTCGCACCATCTCGCCTTCGAGAGCCTGATGTCGACGCTCAAGCTCGACGATCCCGACCGCTTCGCCGACACCCTGGCTTCCCACCTGATGGTGAGCACCCAGGAGAAGCAGAAGCTGCTCGACTGCTTCAACCCGTACGAGCGCCTGCAGTTGATCCACGACCTGCTCGATGTCGAGGTCGAGAAGATCAACATCGACAAGCGCATCAACGTGCAGGTCAAGAAGCAGATGGAGAAGGCGCAGAAGGAGTACTACCTCAACGAGAAGATCAAGGCGATCCACCAGGAGCTCGGTCGCAAGGACGACCGCGCCGACGAGGTCGCTGAGCTGCGCGAGAAGATCGAGAAGATCGGGCTGCCCAAGGACGCCAAGGAGAAGGCCGAGCAGGAGCTCAAGCGGCTCGAGTCGATGCCGCCGGTCTCGGCCGAGGCGACGGTCTCACGCAACTTCGTCGAGTGGCTCGTCTCGGTGCCGTGGAAGAAGAAGAGCCGCGAGCTCAAGGACCTCAAGAAGGCCGAGAAGATCCTGCACGACGGCCACTACGGCCTGGAGAAGATCAAGGAGCGCATCCTCGAGTTCCTCGCCGTGCGCCAGCTCACCGGCAAGACCCAGAGCTCGATCCTCTGCTTCGTCGGCCCGCCAGGCGTCGGCAAGTCGTCGCTCGCCAAGTCGATCGCCGAGGCCACCGGCCGCAAGTTCGTCCGCCTGTCGCTGGGCGGAGTGCGCGACGAGGCAGAGATCCGCGGCCACCGGCGCACCTACATCGGCGCCTTCCCTGGCCAGATCATCCAGATGATGAAGAAGGCCGGCACCATCAACCCCGTCTTCCTGCTCGACGAGATCGAGAAGATGGCGATGGACTTCCGTGGCGACCCGTCGGCGGCGCTGCTCGAGGTGCTCGACCCGGAGCAGAACGACACCTTCGTCGACCACTACCTCGACGTCGAGTACGACCTCTCCAAGGTCATGTTCATCGCCACCGCGAACACGCTGCACACGATCCCCGGTCCGTTGCGCGATCGCATGGAGGTGATCCAGCTCTCCGGCTACACCCCGAACGAGAAGCTCGAGATCGCCAAGCGCTTCCTGGTGCCGAAGCAGATCGACAGCCACGGGCTGAAGGGCAAGGAAGTCACCTTCACCGACGATGCGCTGCGCAAGGTGATGGACTCCTACACCCGCGAGGCCGGGGTGCGGAACCTCGAGCGCGAGATCGGCTCGATCTGCCGGAAGGTGGTCCGTGGGGTCGTCGAGGGCAAGTACCCCGAGGGGCTGACGGTCGAGGCCGACCTGGTGCCAGAGCTGCTCGGCAAGCCCAAGTTCCGCCGCCGCGGCAAGCTCGAGGAGTCGGAGGTCGGCGTCGCCACGGGCCTGGCCTGGACCGAGGTCGGCGGCGAGATCCTCGAGAGCGAAGTCGGCCTGATGAAGGGCAAGGGCAAGCTGATCCTCACCGGCAAGCTCGGCGATGTGATGCAGGAATCGGCACGCGCAGCGCTGTCGTACCTGCGCAGTCGGGCCGATTCGCTGCAGATCGACCCCGAGTTCTCCGAGCAGAGCGACATCCACATCCACGTGCCCGAAGGGGCGATCCCCAAGGACGGCCCTTCGGCGGGCATCACGATGGCCACCGCCCTGGTCTCGGCGCTGAGTGAGCGCCCGGTGCGCAAGGACATCGCGATGACCGGAGAGATCACCCTGCGCGGCAAGGTCCTGCCGGTCGGCGGCATCAAGGACAAGGCGCTGGCGGCCTTCCGGGCCGGCATCCACGAGGTGATCCTGCCGGAAGAGAACGAGAAGGACGTCGAGGAGATCCCCAGCGAGATCCGCGACCTGATGGAGATCCACCTCGTCAAGTCGATGGATCAGGTGCTCGAGATCGCGCTCGGCGCCGAGCTGGCGGCCGGCGAGGCTCCCGCCGAGTTCGAGAAGCCGGCCGAGACGCCGGCGGTCGACCCGGGCTCCCTGGCCCACTGACCCGAGCACGCGGCCGCGGCGCTCGCGCCGACTCACTGGTCGCTCAGCGGGATCCAGGTGAGCGGCGCCGCGCGCCCTTCCCGGCGTCGGCTCGGCGTTGGCTCAGCGTTCTCCTTGGCGCAGGATTCGGGCGATGAAGATCCACAGCGCAGATTTCGTCGGCAGCGCTACCGATTCCGGCCAGTTCGTGCGCGACGACCTGCCCCAGGTCGCCTTCGCGGGTCGCTCGAACGTCGGCAAGTCGAGCCTGATCAACAAGATGCTGCAGCGCAAGGCGCTGGCCAGGACGAGCTCGAAGCCAGGCCGCACGCGACTGGTGAATTATTTCCTGGTCAATCAGCGTTGGTACCTGGTGGACCTCCCCGGATACGGATACGCCAAGGCCCCGAAGACCGAGCGCGAGGCTTGGGGACGGTTGGTCGAGTCATACCTGGGCAGCGTCCGTGGACCTCTCATCCTCGTCCTACTGGTCGATGCGAAGATCTCCGGCACTCCACTCGATGCCCAGGCAGCCGAGTACTTCCGCTCGCTCGACGTGCGGCTGGTGGTCGCTGCGACGAAGATCGATCGTCTGCCGCGATCGAAGCGGGCGCGGAGCGTGCAGGAGATCTCCGCCCTGGTCCATCGTCGGGCCGACGAACCGGTCGTACCGGTGTCGGCGCAGAGCGGCGAAGGCGTCGACGAGCTCTGGCGGGCGCTGCAGCCAGTTCTCGGCTGACGCCGCCGGACCGAGGGAGGCGCCGGCGATGCCTCGGGCGCCCCGGGGCGCTGCTGCTCCTGTCCCTCCGCATCCGGCGTCCCGCGGCTGAAACCGACCGGCACCCCGGTGCCGAAATCTGCAAGACCGATTCCCCCCGATCGTGCTCCCCGCGCGATCGATCCACACCCCCCACCGCCGCGCTCCGCGGCAACTCGTCCGGAACAGCGAGACCCATCCTCCTCCGCGTCCGAGGCGAGCTCGAGAGAAAGGCCCCCCAGCCATGCCAAAGACCGCCACCGCTCCCGAACCCGAGGTGACCTCGGAAGACGGGTCCCCGCAGACCGAGACCGGGCTCGACATCCGCTCCCTGAAGGAGAAGTCGATCGCCGAGCTCACCGAGATCGCCAAGGACCTCGAGGTCGAGGGCTTCACCTCGATGCGCAAGCAGGAGCTGATCTTCTCGATCCTGCAGGCGCAGACCGAGAAGTCCGGCCTGATCTTCGCCGAGGGCGTCATCGAGTGCCTGCCCGACGGCTTCGGGTTCCTGCGCGCTCCGGAGTACAACTACCTCCCCGGCCCCGACGACATCTACGTCTCGCCGAGCCAGATCCGGCGCTTCGACCTGCGCACCGGCGACACCGTCTCCGGCCAGGTGCGTCAGCCCAAGGAGGGCGAGCGCTACTTCGCCCTGATCAAGGTCGAGGCGGTCAACTTCGAGCACCCCGAGGTCGCTCGGGACAAGATCTTCTACGACAACCTGACGCCGCTCTACCCGGAGCAGCGGCTCCACCTCGAGCGTGCCGACGACATGTCGTCGCGCATCATGGATCTGGTGACGCCGATGGGGAAGGGCCAGCGGGCGCTCATCGTGGCTCCGCCGCGCACCGGCAAGACGATGCTGCTGCAGTCGATCGCCACTTCGATCGCCAGCAACCATCCCGAGACCACACTCATCGTGCTGCTCATCGACGAGCGTCCCGAAGAGGTCACCGACATGGAGCGGTCGGTCGACGGCGAGGTGATCTCGTCGACCTTCGACGAGCCCGCCACCCGGCACGTGCAGGTCGCCGAGATGGTGATCGAGAAGGCGAAGCGCCTGGTCGAGCACAAGAAGGACGTGGTCATCCTGCTCGACTCGATCACTCGCCTCGCCCGCGCCTACAACACGGTGCAACCGCCGTCGGGCAAGGTGCTCTCCGGCGGCATCGACGCCAACGCGCTGCACCGGCCGAAGCGTTTCTTCGGTGCGGCACGCAACATCGAAGGCGGCGGCTCGCTGACCATCATCGCCACCGCTCTGGTCGAGACCGGCAGCCGGATGGACGACGTCATCTTCGAGGAGTTCAAGGGCACCGGCAACTGCGAGATCCACCTCGACCGCAAGCTGGTCGACAAGCGCGTCTTCCCGGCGATCGACATCAACAAGTCCGGCACCCGCAAGGAGGAGCTGCTGATCCCGGAGGCCGATCTGCGTCGCATCTGGGTGCTACGCAAGGTGCTCAACCCGCTGTCGACGGTCGAGAGCATGGAACTGCTCAACGACAAGCTGTCGAAGACGAAGAGCAACCAGGACTTCCTCGACGCGATGTCGCGCTGAGGGCCCATTGCGGGACTGGGCCGAGGCGTCGCCGAGCCGTTCATGACGGTCGGCGATCGCCCGGCCGCTCGCCGCCCGGGCAGCGGATCCCCCCGTTGCCCGTGGCGTCGGCGACCTGACGGCGGCCCCCGGTCCGACGTTGCGGCTTCCGGCCACGGGCAACTCGGTGGCGGAGCACCGCGGCGCTGCGGGCGGCGGCGATCGACTGGCGGCGACCCGACCGTGCTGCGGATGCTCGGCGGCTAGCCGAGGTCGAACTCGACTCCCTGGGCCAGTGGCAGATCGTCGCCGTAGTTGATTGTGCAGGTCTGGCGGCGCATGTAGGCCTTCCACGAATCGGAGCCCGCCTCGCGCCCGCCGCCGGTCTCCTTCTCGCCGCCGAAGGCGCCGCCGATCTCGGCTCCCGAGGTGCCGATGTTGACGTTGGCGATGCCGGTGTCGCTGCCGACCGCGGAGAGGAAGCGCTCCGCCGCCTGGAGGTTGGTGGTGAAGATCGCCGACGAAAGACCCTGCGGCACTGCGTTGTGCTGCGCGATCACCTCGTCGAGATCGTCGAACTCCATCAGGTAGAGGATCGGCGCGAAGGTCTCCTCACAGACGATCGGCAGGTCGGCGCTGGCCCGCACCAGGGTCGGCTCGACGAAGAAGCCGCCGCTGCGCTCCACCCGGTTGCCGCCGCAGAGGATCTCGGCGCCCTGCTCGCGGGCCTGCTCGAGGGCGCGCTCCATGCCCTCGACGGCATCTTCGTCGATCAGCGGTCCGATCAGGGTGCCCTCGGCGAGCGCGTCGCCGATGCTCATCGAGCGGAAGGCGGAAGCGATGCTCTCGGTCAGCGACCCGGCGATGCCGCGCTGCAGGAAGAGGCGACGACAGGTGGTGCAGCGCTGGCCGGTGGTGCCGGCCGCTGCGAAGGCGATGGCGCGCAGCGCCAGCGCGGGATCGGCGTCGTCCATCACGATGATGCCGTTGTTACCGCCGAGCTCGAGCAGGCTGCGGCCGAGGCGCTCGGCGACCAGGGTGCCGACGCGGCGCCCCATGCGCACCGAGCCGGTGGCGGAGATGAGTGGGAAGCGTCGATCGCGGACCATCGGCTCTCCCACCTCCTGATCGCTGCCGATCAGCAGGGAGAAGACCGGCGGCGCTCCGCACTCGCGCAGTACCCTCTCGGCGATCCGGGTCACCGCGACGGCCGTCAGCGGCGACTTGGGTGATGGCTTCCACACCGTGCTGTTGCCGCACACCGCGGCGACGGTGGAGTTCCAGGCCCAGACGGCGACGGGGAAGTTGAAGGCCGTGATGATTCCGACGGGTCCCAGCGGGTGCCACTGCTCGTACATCCGGTGCTGCGGCCGCTCCGAGTGCATGGTCTTGCCGTAGAGCTGGCGCGACATGCCGACCGCGAGGTCGGCCATGTCGATCATCTCCTGCACCTCGCCGAGGCCCTCGCTGGTGATCTTGCCGACCTCGAGGGTGACCAGCCGGCCGAGGGCATCCTTGTGCTCGCGCAGCGCGTTGCCCAGTTGCCGGACCACCTCGCCACGCTGGGGCGCCGGCCAGGTGCGCCATTCGCGGAAGGCCTCGACCGAGGCCTCGACGACGCGTTCGGCCTGTTCCGCGGTGGCCATGCGCACGCTCGCCAGCACTCTCCCGGTCGAAGGATCGACCGATTCGAGGGTCTCGCCGCCGCACTCCAGCCACTCACCGCACCAGGCGCCCTGGTGCCTGTCCTCGACTCCCAGCTGACGCAGGATGCGCTGCGCCTCGTCGTTGCGTGCTCTTCCTTCGCTCATACTCTCTCCATCGCGGGGCCGACTCGGCGCCAGCCCCGATGAGTGTTTGGTGTCGGTTCGCTCGGCGGCCCGGCGGGTGCGCCGCGATACGGCGCGGATCGCGCGTCGCGATGCGGCGGACGGGGCCGAGCTGGCGCAGCGGTGCTCGCGGCACGTGCGGCTCGGGTGGCAGGAGGATAGCAACAGCGTGACGGCCACCGGCTTCGAGCAGCGAGTGACGGCGGGACCGCCCTCTGGCGACCTCGAGCTCCGCTCACCGAGACCTCTGCGAGTGACCGTGGCGTCGCTGTTGCCCGTCTTTGCTCTGCTGGTCTTCGCCTTCGGGCCCGGCTCCTTTGCTGCCGGCAGGGACGCCACGGCGCAGGCGCTCGGCTGGGTGGTGTGGATCGCCCTCGCATGGCGGGGACGCGGATCGGTGCTCGATCCCCTCGCCCTGCGCCGGACCACGGGCGCGGGCGATCGGGGCGGAGCTCGGGTCGCGGCGGCGGCGCTCGGCTGGCTCCCCGCGGCGCTGATCTCGCTCTCGGCTCTGGGCTCGCCGGCGGCGGCCGACTGGCGCCTCGCGGGAGGGGCGATCGTCGCCACCCTGGCGGTCGCCGGAGCCCGACGCTGTGCTTTCGAGGCTGCCCCTTCTCCCCGGCTCCTCGCGCGCGGCCTGGTCGCCGTCATGGCCCTGGTGGCTGCCTTCTCGCTGGTCGAGGCGACGGCTCGGGGCGGCGCGCCCGCACAGCCGCTCGGTCACCACAACCTACTGGTGCTCTTCCTGCTCGCCCTGGCGCCGGTCGCGGCCATGGCGGCGAGCCGTACGGAGGCCGAGCCGGCGGCCTGGCGCTTCGGCGCCGCCGCCTCGCTCCTCCTGGCCCTGGCCGCGGTGCTGGCGAGTCGCTCTCTGACTGGCGCGGTCGGGGTGGTACTGGTGGTCGCCGGCGCCGTTGCCTGGGGTCTGCGAGGCGCGACGCCGACGCGGCGGGCGGTGACGGTGGGCACCGCCCTCCTCGTGGCCGTCTCCGCACTGCTCCTGGTGCCGGCGCTGCGGACGCGGGCGGCGTCAGTCCTCGCCGGCGAGGACCGCTCGTCCGCCGTGCGGCAGGTCTACGCCTGGGCGGCTCTCGCCGCGATCGCCGACGCACCGCTGCGTGGCTGGGGTCCGGGCCGCGGCGGTTTCGCGCTCAGCGAACGGCTGGCGGTGGCGCCGGGCGTCGTGGAGCCGGGCCTGCTGGTCAGCGACGCGCACTCGCTCTGGCTCGAGGCGCCGCTCGAGCTCGGCGTGCCGGGGGCCGTGGCGGTGGGTCTGGTGCTGCTGCTCGCGGCGCGTGCATCGTGGCGCCGTCGTGAGGCGGCGCCCGCCACAGCCGCCGCGGCGTCGCTGCGCGATGCCGCGGCGGTTTCGCTGGTGCTCTCGGCCCTGCTCGGTCTGGCCGCCGGCTGGTTCGACGTCGGCGCCCTCTGGCTCCTCCTCGTGGTGCTGCTCGGCGCGGCGCTGGGGCCGTTCGCCGATCAGCAGCCGGCGGGCTGCAGGCTGCATTCGCTCGTCGTCGCGGCGCTGCTCGTCCTCTCGCTCGCCGCGGCGGTTCCCGACCTGCTCGCCCGCGCGGTGCAGCGGCTCGACCTCGCAGGTCGGGCGAGCCTCGGCCAACTCGAGCGCGCCGCGTCCTGGGGAGCCTTCGGCGACCGGCTGGCCTTCGGGCTCGCCGATCCGTCGCCTGCGGCGTCGGCGTCACTCGAGGCCGCCGCGGAGGAGTCGCGCCTGTGGCCGGTCTGGCTGCTCGCCGGCGATGCGCTGGCACGGCGCGGCGACGACGCCGAGGCGCGTCAGGCCTGGCGTGAAGCCTGCGACCTGGCGCCCCTGGCTCCCTTCGCGGCCCTCCGCCTCGCGGCGCTGGACGACGAAGGCGCGGCGGTGGAGGCGACCGCCCGCGCGCTGATCGCGGAACCACGCATCGCCGGCGCCTCGCTGCCGCCGGGCCGACTCGACGCCGCGGTCGCCCGCCTCGAGCACGAGCCCGGTCTGCCGCTGGGCTGGCGGGCGGCGCTGGTCGTGGCCCATCGCGCCGCGGCCTCCCGCTCGGCCTTCGCCGATCCTGCAGCGAGCCCGCGGTCGCTGCTGCGGCTGACGATCGATGGCGAGGGGGAGACCTCGTTGTCGCTCTTCTTCAGCCGCCGCGCGCCGCGTCCGCTGCAGCTGCCGATCGCCGAGGTCGACGCTGCCGTCGCCGCCGACTTCGACCTGGTGCCGGCGGCGCGACTCGCCGAGACGGACCCCGGGCTGTGGCAGCCCGGCTGTCGTCTGCGCCCGCAGGGCGCTGGTCCGCCGTGAGGTGCGCGCCGAGCGGCATCGGCCTGCCTCCCGGCGCGCCGCGAGGTGCCTCTCACCCCATCGCTGCCGGCGGCCTCCCGAGGGCCCCCGGGCGGTGTCAGTCGAGGACGCGGTGCAGCGCCCGCTCGATCCGCTCGAGTCCGATCTCGGCCGTCTCGCGGTCGAGGATCAGAGGCGGCCGGAAGCGCACCGAGCGGCGTCCGGAGGCGAGGCCGAGCAGGTCCTGCTCGAGCATCGCATCGAGGGCCTTGTCGCGGGTCTCACGCGAGGGCAGGTCGAGGGCGAGGAAGAAGCCACGGCCCCGCACATTGGTCACCCGGCCGTCCGAGCTCGCCGCGATCCGCTCCAGCCCCTGCTTGAGCACCTCGCCGACAGTGCTGACCTGCTCGAGCAGCCCGTCGCGCTCCACCGTCTCGACGATCGCCCGCGAGCGGATCATGTCGACCAGGTTGCCGCCCCAGGTCGAGTTGATGCGGCTCGAGACCTCGAACACCGAATCGACCTCGTCGAGTCGGCGCGACGCGGCGATGCCGCAGATCTGCGTCTTCTTGCCGAACGCCATGACGTCGGGCACGACGTCGAAGTGCTCGTGACACCACCAGCGGCCGGTGGCGCCGAAGCCGGTCTGCACCTCGTCGAAGAGGAGCAGGAACTCGCCCTCGTCGGCGAGCTCGCGCAGCTTGCGCAGGTACTCGGCGCGGAAGTGGTTGTCGCCGCCCTCTCCCTGGATCGGCTCGATCAACAGGCCGGCGATGTCGTGCCGGTGGTCGACCAGCGCCTGTTCGATCTGAGCGATCGACCGTCGCTCGGCTGCTTCGACCTCTTCGAGCACCCGGTCGGTGACCGGAAAGCTGAGGTGCGGGTTCTCGACTCGCGGCCACTCGAATTTCGGGAAGTACCTCACCTTCGCGGGGTCGGTGTTGGTGACGCTCATCGTGTAGCCGCTGCGCCCGTGGAAGGCGTCGCGTAGATGGATGATCTGGCGTCCCAGGTGGTCGCCGCGCCCGGCGTCGGCGTTCTTGCGCCGCTTCCAGTCGAAGGCGGCCTTCATCGCGTTCTCCACCGCCAGGGCGCCGCCGGAGATGAAGAAGAGGTGACCGCTGAGCTGCTCCGGCAGGGTGCGGGCGAAGGCCTCTACGAACTGCGCCATGTCGGTCGTGTAGAGGTCCGAGTTGGCCGGCTTGTTGATCGCTGCCCGCAGCAGGCGCTCGCGCAGATCGGGGTCGGAGAAGACCGGGTGGTTGTAGCCGAGCGGCACGGTCGAGAAGCTGGTGAAGAAGTCGAGCAGCTCACGACCCTCCCTGGCGTCGTGCAGGTAGGGTCCGTGGCTGCGTTCGAGATCGAGCACGATGTCGTAGCCGTCGACCAGCATGTGGCGCTGCAGCGCACTGTGCACCTCGGAGGGTCGGATCGCGGCGGCGGCTGGCGTCGACGACGGCTTGGTGGAGGGAGGCGGTGAGGTGAGCGTCATGGTGCGGATCTCCAGGCAGTGGCGGCGACGGGGGCGGCGCGGTCGCGGGCGACAAGGCACCCGTCTTCGTCACCTCGCGGGTGCGAACCGGCTGTGTTTGGCCTCTTCGGTCCACTTCGTCGAGCGTGGACCGGCGCTTCCGGCTTCGCGGCTCCTGGGGAGCCCTGGCCGCCGTCGTCCGGGGCGGCGCGCGGAACGCTGTTCGGGGAGGCCGGGCGTCTGCGGCACGCAGCGCCTCGTTCAGGGTACCAGCGCCGTTCCCGGAGGGTCAATCGAGGCGGTCGACACAGCGGCGGCCGCCGCCGGCTGGGCGGATCGCCGGCGTGGTGCTCGGGTGCCAGAGCCGGGGAAACCGGCTCGGAGCAGCCGGTGAGCCCTCGCCTCGAACGTTCCCTCGGGCAGCACCACCTGGTGTCCGGAGGCGCCAGCCGCCCTCTGATCGACTGGCTACGCCCGCGGGGCGAACGGGTGGTCGAGATAGGACCGGGAGGAGGAGCTCTCACCGCCGAGCTGGTGGGGTCCGGCGCTCGGGTCCTCGCCGTCGAGCTCGACCTCGCCTGGGCCGTGGAGTGCGTCCGCCGCCTGCCCGAGACCTCGCTCTGGGTCGGCGACGCGGTCCAGGTCGACTGGCGGCGACTGCCCGTCGGCACCCCGGTGGTCGGCAACCTGCCCTACAACGTCTCGACGGCGATCATCGAGCGGCTGCTCGACCAGCTCGAGGCGCCCGGTCGGCTCGGTTTCCTCGTCCAGCTGGAGGTCGCCGAGCGCCTGTGTGCAGCGCCGCGCACGGCGCCGTACGGTTCCTACTCGGTGATCGCGCAGGCGAGGGCGACCTGGCGCCTCCTGGGACGCGTCAGGCCGGGCTCGTTCCGGCCGCCGCCCAAGGTCCACAGCGCCTTCGCTGGCGCCGAGGTCGCGCACCACCCGATGGGGGCCGAGGAGTGGCCGCGGTTCAAGAGCTTCGTGCGCGCCTGCTTCGCCCTGCGCCGCAAGACCCTGGTCAACAGCCTGACGAGGAGCGAGATCGAAGCTCCGGGCGGCCGGGCGATGCGACCGTCGCGAGCCTGGGCGGAGGACGCGCTCGCGGCGATCGGCCGATCGCCCTCGAGCCGGGGCGAAGAGCTGTCGGTCGAGGACTATCTCCAGCTCTGGCAGCAGGTTGCGAAGATCTGATGGGTCCGCATAGAGGCTCGTTTTGCGCAACAATGGAGGCGCGATGCGGGCTGCCGCACCGGTCGTCGGAGCGGCTCGATCGTGGCATCGCCGGCTGTACGGCGGTGCGCATCTGGAGAACGAATGGCAGTGTCGGAGAGCTCCCGCAGCACCCCTCGTGGGACGGCAGGGCGACTGCCGCGAGAGAAGGGTCGGGAACTGCTCGGCATCGCGCTGGTCGTGCTCGGCCTGCTCACCCTGCTGGCGCTGCTGAGCTACGACCCGGGCGACCCGAGCCTGCTGCACCAGACCACCGAGGAGAGGTCGCGGTCCAACTGGGTCGGGCCGGTCGGCTCCGAGGTCTCGGCGCTCGGCTTCGGCCTGTTCGGCGTCACCATCCTGCTGCTGCCGCCGCTGCTGCTGCTCGGCGCCTGGAGGCTGCTGTCGCGTCGGCAGCACGAGGCGATCGTCGGCCGCGGGCTGGGCGCCGTCGTGCTGGTGGCCAGCCTGCCGCCGCTGGTGCAGCTGATCCTCGGCGATCTCTCCTGGCAGGGTGAGCCGCTCTCCGCCGGCGGCGCGCTCGGTGTGTTCGCGGCGCGCTTCGCCGGCGCCAAGCTCGGTCTGGTGGGCGCTCTGCTCCTGGTCAGTGGCGCCTTCTTCCTCGGACTCGCACTGCTGGTGCAGCGCAGCCTCGGTCAGGCACTCGGCGATCTGTGGCGTCGGCTGCGCGACACTCTGGCGGCGTGGCGGCTGGCGATCGAGCGCCGCCGTGAGCGCAAGGACCGCGAGCGCTCGCGCCAGCGGGTGGTCGAGAAGCACCCGTAGCGTGCGCGCCGCCGTGAAGGCGTCGTCAGTGGCCTCGACGACTACGAGATCGACGGCGGCGCGCGGGACGACGTCGGGGGAGCACGTCCGCCGGCCCGCATCGTCGAGAAGAGCGGTGCCGGCCGCTTCTCGGTGCGTCGCCGGTCGCTGGCCGAGCTCGAGCCCGAGGCGGCCATCGCCGGGAGCCCGTCGCCGCCGGAGTCGACCGGACCCGAGCCGTCGCGGAACCGCCGCCCGAGCGCCCCCGCCAGGCCAGCGGCGACGAAGGCTGAACCGCCGGGTCCGCGCCAGACCCAGATCGAGGTGCCAGTGACGCCGGCCAGCCTGCCGCCGCTCAATCTGATGAACCTCGAGCAGGCCCCTCAGCCGGTGGCCGAGGACGAGCTGGTGCGGCTCGGCGAGGTCATCCAGAGCCGCTGCGAGGAGTTCGGCGTCCGCGGCACCGTCGACGGCATCGCGCCGGGTCCGGTGATCACCATCTTCGAGTTCCAGCCGGCGCCGGGGGTGAAGGTCAGTCAGATCGTCAACCTGCAGGACGATCTCGCCCTGTCGCTCAAGGCGGAGGCGATCCGCATCGACCGCATGGCGGGGCGCTCGACCCTCGGCATCGAGGTGCCGAACCACGAGCGGGCGATCATCCACCTCGGCCCGCTGCTCGCCGACCCCCGCTTCCAGAAGGCGAAGTCGCCGCTCACCATGGCGATCGGCAAGACGATGCACGGCGAGCCGTTCTACGGCGACCTGGCCAAGATGCCGCATCTGCTCGTCGCCGGTGCGACCGGCGCCGGCAAGAGCGTCGGCCTGCAGTCGATGATCACGTCGATCCTGTACAAGGCGACTCGCGAGGACGTGAAGTTCATCTTCATCGACCCCAAGCGCATCGAGCTCGGCGTCTACGCCGACATCCCCCACCTGAAGACAGAGGTCGTCGTCGAGCCGAAGAAGGCAGCGAACGCGCTGCGTTGGGCGGTGTCCGAGATGGAGAGGCGGTACAAGCTGCTCGCCGAGGTACACGTGCGCTCGATCGACTTCTACAACCAGGCGATCCGTGACCCCGAGGTGCAGAAGCGACTGGCACTGCGCGACGAGGACCAGGAGTCCGAGGTCGCCCTCGACGAGCTCAAGCCGCTGCCTTACTACGTGGTGATCATCGACGAGCTGGCGGACCTGATGATGGTCTCCTCGTCCGAGGTCGAGCAGTCGATCGCCCGCCTGGCGCAGATGGCGCGCGCCGTCGGCATCCATCTGATCGTGGCGACGCAGCGTCCCTCGGTCGACGTGCTCACCGGCACGATCAAGGCGAACTTCCCCTGCCGCATGTCCTTCGCCACCGCCACCCGCCACGACTCGCGCACCATCCTCGACCAGGTGGGGGCCGAGAAGCTGCTCGGCAAGGGCGACATGCTCTTCCTGCCTCCCGGCAGCTCGCGCCCCATGCGGCTGCACGGCGCCTACGTCAGCGAGCAGGAGACCGCCGCCCTGATCCGCTGGCTCAAGCGGCAGGGCAAGCCCGATCTGGACCTCTCGGTGCTCGCGGCGCCGCAGGAGGAGCGCGGCGGAGCAGCCGGCGGCGGCGAGGAACAGGACGAGCTGTTCGACGAGGCCGCACGCCTGGTGGTCTCCGAGGGCATGGGTTCCGCCAGCTTCCTGCAGCGCCGCATGCGGGTCGGCTTCTCGCGCGCGGCGCGGCTGATCGACATGCTCGAGCAGGACGGGATCCTCGGGCCGGCGCAGGGCAGCAAGCCGCGCGAGGTGCTGGTGAAGCCGGACTTCTTCGCCGAGATCGACGAAGAGGCCGGTCGTTGAGCGGCGCCGCCGACGGTGGGCCCACCGCGACCAGCGCCGTGGTCGGCGGACGCCGCGAGGAGATCGAACGCATCGTCTTCTTCGGCACACCGCAGTTCGCGGTGCCGACCCTGGAGGCGCTCGCGGCGAGCGGCCGGGAGCCGGTGCTGGTGGTCAGCCAGCCGGCCCGCGAGGCGGGTCGCGGACGCCAGGTGAGGCAGCCGCCGGTGGCGCAGTGGGCGCAGCAGCGCGGCCTCGCGCTGGCGCAGCCACGCCGGGTTCGCGACCCCGACTTCCTCACCGCGCTACGACGGTTGCAGCCCGACCTGGCGGTCGTCGTCGCCTTCGGCCAGATCTTCCGCCGGTCGCTCCTCGACCTGCCGCGACTCGGCTGCGTCAACGTGCACGCGTCGCTGCTGCCCGCCTGGCGCGGCGCGTCGCCGATCGCGGCAGCGATCCGGGCGGGCGAGAGCGAGACGGGGGTCACCACGATGCAGATGGAGGCCGGCCTCGACTCGGGCCCGATCCTGTTGCAGAGGACGGCGTCGATCGGTGCCACCGAGACGTGCGGCGAGCTCACCGAACGGCTGTCCCGGCTCGGCGCCGAGGTGCTGGTCGAGACCCTGGAAGCCGTCGCCGCCGGCACCGTGGCTCCGCGGCGCCAGGACGATGCGTGCGCCACCTTCGCGCCGCAGCTGAGCCGCGACGACTCGTGGCTCGATCTCTCGCGGCCGGCGGCGGCGCTCCACGATCAGATCCGCGCCCACGATCCCTGGCCCGGCTCTCGCGTCATGCTCGCGGGGCGCGAGCTGATGATCCGGCGGGCCGCACCCGGCGAGGCCGGGCCCGGCGGAGACGGCGAGGCGGAGTGCTCCGGCACGTCGTCGGCTTTCGGCGTCGTGGTCGGTCCGCGGGGCGAAGCTCTGGCGGTGCGCTGCGGCGGCGGTACGATGTTGCTGCTGCTCCGAGTGCAGCGGCCTGGGCGGGCGCCGGTGCGCGGCGTCGACCTCTGGAACGGCGAGCGTCTTCGGGGCGGCGAGCGCCTCGCGGGACCGACTCCCTGAGCCGGATCGGCGTCCGGATGCCGGCGACTCGCAGGGGGCCGGGGCTCCGCCCGATGGCGGAAGCGAGATCACGCGGTGCGGGGTCGGCCGAGGCGGAACGTCGCCTCGCTCCTCGGTCCCATCGTCGCGGGTCGGTGCGGGGCGGCCGGAGACGGCGCCGGAAGGCGCCTGGAGCGCAGCGAGATCAACGTGCGAAAGGCGAAACCAAGAGATCTGCTCAGGCCGCGCGGCGCCTACGCGAAGTCGACGCCGGGTAGAGCGCGCAGCCCGCGCTACGACTCACCCGAGCGCCGCGTCCGCGACAACGCGGTGGCGCTTCTGCAGCGTGCCGAGGACACTCTGGCGCCGCTCGACGGGCCGTTGGGCCAGGCCCTCGAACAGACCGATCCGCGCGACAGGGCGCTGCTCCAGGAGCTGGTTCTCGGCACGGTGCGCTGGAGCCGCCGTCTCGACGCGGTTCTCGAGGAGGTGGCGGACCGCGAGCTCGCCGCCATCGATCGCGGTCTGATCTGGCCCTTCCGGGTGGCGCTCTACCAGCTCTTCTTCCTCGACCGGATGCCGCCGCATCCCATCGTGCACGAGGCGGTCGAGCAGGCGCGTCGGGCGACTCACCGCGGCGGCGCCAGCTTCGTCAACGCGGTGCTCCGGCGGGTCGCAAAACGGCGCACCCTGGCTGCGTGGCCGGTGCGGACCGAGCAGGGGCTGGAGCGACTGGCGATCGAGACCTCGCACCCGACCTTCCTGGTCGAACGGTGGTGGCGACGGCACGGTGAGCGGACCACGCGGTGCATTCTCGAGGTCAACAACCGACGCAAGCCGATCCAGCTGCTCGCCTTCCGTGATCGCGGCGGCCGCGAGCAGCTCGCCGAGCGACTGATCGACGAGGAGATCACGGTCGAGCCCTCGACGCTGGCGCCCTGCGGCCTGGTGGTGCGCTCGGGACGGCCACTCGAGACCGAGGCGTTCAGCGATGGCGCCTTCTACGTCCAGGACGAGGCGAGTCAGGTGGCGGCGCTGATCCCGCCGCCGCGCGCCGGCGAGCGGGTGCTGGACGTCGCCGCGGCGCCCGGCGGGAAGAGCTTCGCGCTGTCGGCCTACCAGCCGCTGGTCGACCAGTTCGCGGTCGACATCTCGCTGGCCCGGCTCGCGACCATGCGGCAGAACGCGCTCAGGCTGCGCCGCGAGTCTCTGCGGCTGGTCGCCGCCGACGCGCGGCAGCGTGTGATCCGTGGGGAGTTCGATCGCGTCGTGGTCGACGTGCCCTGTTCGGGCACGGGAACCCTGCGCAAGAACCCCGAGCTCAAGTGGCGTCTGCGCGAGTCCGAGATCGTCCGGCTGGCGCGGCAGGGGGCAGAGATGGCGCGGGCCTCGGCGGCTTGCGTGGCTCCGGGTGGGGTGCTGGTCCTCGTCGCCTGTTCGATCGAAGAGGAGGAGATCGTGGGACCGATGCAACAGGTGCTCGCCGAGAACGACCAATTCCGGCCCGACGAGCTCGAGTCGTACCCCGAACTCTTCGTCCGCGCCGGCCTCACCGACCGGCCCGGGATCTGGCAGCTGCTTCCCGACGGCGACCACGATGGCTTCACCGTGGCCGTGCTCCGACGCGTCGAGGACGGGGGTGGGGGCAGAAGGAGTCAATGAAGTCAAGGGATTCCTGCGTTGACAGGGACACGGTGTTGCCATAGCTTCGTCGGCAGGCCTAACTTTCATTGCCAGAAGAAGGAGAAACTCATGGCAGGTAAGGCAGACATCGTCGACGCGATCGCCGACGGCGTAGAGGGCATCACCAAGAAGCAGGCGGCCGAGGCGTTCGACGCCACCGTCGAGACCATCGCCAAGATGCTCAAGAAGGGCGAGCGGGTGCAGATCCCCGGACTGGGTAGCCTCTCGGTCTCCAAGCGGGCCGCCCGCATGGGTCGCAACCCGAAGACCGGTGAGTCGATCAAGATCAAGGCCTCCAAGGTCGCGAAGTTCAAGATGGGCAAGGAGCTCAAGGAGCGCCTGAACTAGCCCCTGTTCCGCCGGAGCCGGCAGGCTCCGGACCGAGGATCCGTGAAGGCTCCGTCGCGCATCGCGGCGGAGCCTTCGTGCGTCTGGCGGGCAGTGTCGCCGCCTCGTTGCCTTCGAAGGGACTGGGCCGACACCGCGGCGCTCTCTCTGAGTCCAGGATGGACTCCGCGGCGTCTGCTCGCCGCGCTCGCCCCCTGATCCCTCAGCGCACGTCGCGATAGAGGGAAGCGAGCCGCCGCGGCGACACCCCGGCGGCGTAGAGCGCCCAGATCAGCCAGTTCCTCGCCACGGTGCGCAGCGGCCCCCGGCGCTGGAACCGTCGCGCGTCGGTGATCGCCTCGCAGGGCAGGATCGCCAGCGGCCCGACGCGACGAACGCGCCGGATCAGGTCGACGTCCTCGAGGATCGGCCACGGCTGCATACCGCCGATCTCTTCCCATGCGGCGCGCGTGATCCACTGCAGCTGATCGCCCAGAGGCACTTCGAAGGCGCGGGTGCGCCAGTTGACCAGCGGTGCCGCCCAGCGCAGCACCCCGGGAGCCGGGTCGAAGCGCACCAGGCAGCCGCCACCGACGGCGCCCTGCCGCAGCGCCTGCTCCAGGTGCACCAGGAGATCGAGCGGCGGCCGGGTGTCGGCGTGCACGATCACCGCGACCTCGCTGCCGGCAGCCCACGCCGCCTCGCAGCCGGCGCGGATCTGCGACCCGCGCCCGCGCGGGGCGAGCACGACCGTGGCGCCGGCCTGGCGTGCCAGCTGCGGGCCGCCGTCGACGCTGCCACCGTCGGCGACCACCACCAGCGGCGCCGGCATCGTGCCGGCGGCGGGAGGCTCGAGGGTGCGCAGCCGCTCGAGCAGCTCCGGCAGGCGGCCGGCCTCGTCGAGGACGGGGATCACGAAGGCGGTCGACATCGATCTCTTTCCAACCTCCGATGGGGTCGCCGCCGCGGCGTCGGCCCGACGGTCGGTGCCTGGCCGCGGTGG
>QQVD01000026.1 GCA_003388555.1 Acidobacteriota bacterium
ATCAGGAGACACCACAACTCAGCGCGTCGTGGAGTTCCTCCACTCCTTAGACGCCTCCAGACGGTCGGCGGCTCACTCTTCGCCTCTCGGCTCGAGTTCGGCGTCGAGTCTGGAGAGGGCCAAGGGGAGGATCGCAGTCGCGGCACATCCACCTCCTCCCCCTGCAGGGGGAGGAAAGAGGTGGGGGTGTCTCGTCAAGCGAACACCTCACGGCTCGAGCTCGGCGTGAGTCGGGAGAGGGACCAAGCCACAGCCAGCCACTTCGCTGCACCGCGCGGCCCTCGAGCACGCACCGAGACCGCGAGCATCTGGCCTCCTCCCCCTGCAGGGGGAGGAAAGAGGTGGGGGTGTCTCATGAAACGAACACTCCTTCGCGCAGGCTTACACTGCCGCTCCTGCGGCTCGGCTCACTCCTTTCGCCTTGGCGTGGGGATGTCTCCTGAAGCGAATACTCCTCCGCGCAGGCTCACACTGCCGCTCCTGCGGCATGGCTCACTCCGTTCGCCTCGGCGCCGACGGATCTCCTCCCTGTAACGCCCCGCCTCCTTCATCCGTACTCCAGGCCATGGGATGGCTCGCAGATCTGCACTACGCGGCGCGGGGGCTGCGCAAGAGCCCGGGGCTGGTGGCGGTGGCCGCGGTCTCGCTGGGTCTCGGCATCGCGCTGGTCGCCTCGGTCTTCGCGCTGGTCCACGAGCTGCTGCTGAAGCCGCCGCGGGTCATGGAGCCGGGCCAGCTGGTCAACGTCTACACCCAGGAGGCCAACACCAGTGAGCTGACGCCGCATTCGGTGCCCGACTTCCTCGACCTGCGCCGCGACACCGCAGCCTTCTCCGACCTGGCGGCGCAGTCGCTGGCCATCGTCAACATACGGCAGGACGGCCGCCCGTCGGCGCGCATCGGCAGCCTGGTGTCGGCCAACTTCTTCGAGCTCACCGGGGTGCCGGCGCTGCTGGGGCGCACCTTCACCGAGGCCGAGGCGATCGGTGGCGGAGCGCCGCCGACGGTGGTGCTGACCCACGCCTACTGGCGGCGTGAGCTCGACGGCGACCCGGACGTCATCGGCCGCACGATGCGCCTCGGCGGCACACCCTTCGAGATCGTCGGGGTCACTCCGCCCGGCTTCCATGGCCTGGTCAAGGGACTGGAACCGTCGCTCTTCGTGCCCCTCGAGCAGCTCGAGCACGTCGAGCCGATGGGCGAGATCCACACCGAGGGCACGCCGGGCGGCCTGTCGCGGAGCGAGTGGCGCGGCTTCCGTTTCCTCACCCTGTTCGGCCGCCTGCCGGCTGACAGCGACCTCGACCAGGCTCGCGCCGAGCTGTCGACCCGGATGGCGAATCTGGCGTCCCAGTACCCGGACTCCAACGCCGGCTACGACGTGGCGCTGCTGCCGACGCTGCGGGTGCGGGTCGACCCCGATCTCGACCGCGCCATCGTGCCGGCTGCCCTCGTGCTCCTGCTGCTCGTCGCCATGGTGCTGGTGGTCGCCTGCGCCAACATCGGCAACCTGCTGCTGGCGAGGGCGCGCCAGCGCCGCCGCGAGATCGCGGTGCGACTCTCGATCGGGGCCGGACGGGCCCAGCTGGTGCGGCTGCTCCTCTTCGAGAGCGTGCTGCTCGCCCTCGTCGCCGGCTGCACCGGACTGCTGATGGCGGCGGCGGCCCTGCGTCTGCTGGGCCGACTGCGCCTCGATCTGCCGATCGAGCCGGTCTGGAACATCGGCCTCAGCCCCGCCATCGTCGGTTTCACCTTCGCGGTCTCCCTGCTCACCGGAATCGCCTTCGGTCTCATCCCCGCCCTGCAGTCGCTGCGGGTCGATCTGGTCAGCGCGATCCGCGACGGCTCCGACGACGGCACCGGCGGCAACCCCTGGATCCGTTGGCTGCGACCGGGCCGGCTGCTGGTGATCGCACAGGTGGGGCTCGCGCTGGTCCTGCTGGTGGTCGCCGGCCTGCTGCAGCGCAGCGTCGGCGCAGCCCGCACCGTCGACGTCGGCTTCGACGCCGACCGGCTCGGCGTCCTGACCCTCGATCTCGAGGGGCTGGGGATCGAGCGCGAACGACTCGACTCGAAGTGGGAGGAGCTCTCCACCCTGGCCGCTTCGGTCCCCGGAGTCGAGCAGGTGGCGGTCGCCTCGCGCCTGCCGTTCGACTTCAACATCCACAGCAACGACTTCTTCATCCCCAGGCACCGCGACACGGCAGACCAGCCGGCGCTGCTGCTCGACACGACGAGCACCGACCGGGCCTACTTCGAGACGCTCGGCGTCCGCCTCGTCGAAGGTGAGCTCTTCCCCGCGCCGTTGCCCGGCGAGCCGGTGGCGCGGACCGCGATCGTCAACCAGACCGTCGCCGAGCGCTTCTGGCCCGAGCAGGGGGCGGTCGGCCAGACGTTCCGTATCTCCGCGCCCGACGCGCCGCAGTGGACGATCGTCGGTGTGGTCGAGGACTACAAGGTCCGCACGCCGGGTGAGCGTCAGCGCGGCCTGGTGCACTTCGACCGCGCGGCGACGCCCAGCACCTACGGCACCCTGGTGTATCGCTCCGCTGAGCGGGCGCAGCAGATCCTCCCGGCGGTGCGCGACGCGCTGATCGCCCGCGAGCCGGAGATGCTGCTCTTCGACGCCTCCACCATCGCCGCACGACGCGATGTCATCCTGCTGCCGATCCGGCTCGGCGGTGCGCTCGCCAGCGGCCTCGGACTGCTCGCCATCGTGCTCGCCGCGGTCGGGCTCGCTGGGGTCGTCGCCTACCGCGTCAGCCGACGAACCCGCGAGATCGGGCTGCGCATGGCGCTCGGCGCCGACATCTCCAAGGTACGTCTGTGGGTGCTTAGCCAGGGCCTCGGCTTCGTGGCGATCGGCGGAGCGTTGGGAGTGCTCGGGGCGATGGCGCTCGGTCGCCTCCTGCGCTCGGTGCTCTACGTGCCGTCGACCGATCCGATCTCCCTCGGGCTCGCCATCGCGGTGCTGGTGGCCGCCGCCGTGGCGGCGACCCTGTCGCCGATGCGGCGCGCCACGAGTGTCGACCCGATCGAGGCTCTGCGCTCGGAGTGACGCCCCCTGGACCGGGGTCACTCCATGCGGTCGCTGAAGTCCCAGGTCGTCCAGCGCTCCGGGCGCAGCTCGATCGCCACCTCGTCGTCGCTGCGACCGAGCAGGAAGCGCTGCAGCTCGGGGGAGTCGGTTCCGAGATAGCGCTCGATCAGGCGGCGCAGGATCTCTTCGCCACGCTCCGGGAGCACCGTGGCGAGACCCTTGGCGCGCACCCCGCGGTACGGCGGCTCGTCGCCGGCGATCTCGAAGGCGCAGCGAGGATCGGCCCTCAGGCAGCGCACCACGAAGGCATCGTCCTGGGTGGCGCACCAGAGCGACGTGCCTTCGTGCAGGTACCAGAAGGACGCCACCGCCGGATGGCCGTCCGGGCGCAGGAAGGAGAGGCGCACCGGGATCACCGTGCGCTGCAGGTACTCGGCGATCCGATCCTCGTTCCAGCTCATGACTCGTTCCTCCCACGATCACCGAGTTCTGTGGCAGTGCGACGATACGATGCTCCCTCCCTTCCCGGCTCCTCCGGGGTCTTCCCTGCGACCCGACGAGAGCCGGAAGCCCTTCAGCCCGACCGCACCAGGAGGCAGGCCTTTGAAGCTCTACCACTCGATCGGCCCCAATCCCGCCGTCGTCGATCTCTTCCTCGCCGAGAAGGGTCTCGAGATCGAGCGCGTGGAGGTCGACCTGAGGGGCGGCGAGAACCGTCGCCCGGAGTACCTGAAGATCAACCCCGCCGGCCAGCTTCCTGCCCTGGTGCTCGATGGCGGCGAGGTGATCACCGAGGTGACCGCGATCTGCGAGTACCTCGAGGAGGAGCATCGCGAGCCGCCGCTCATCGGCAGCACTCCGACCGAGCGCGCCGAGACCCGCATGTGGACCCGACGCATCGATCTCGGCATCGTCGAGCCGATGGCGAACGGCTTCCGCTTCTCCGAGGGCCTGAAGCTGTTCGAGAACCGCATGCGCTGCCTGCCCGAGGCCGCCGACGGGCTCAAGGCGTGCTCTCGCGACAAGCAGCAGTGGCTCGACGGCCAGCTCGGCGAGCACGGCGGACCCTGGATCTGCGGCGAGCGCTTCACCCTCGCCGACATCTTCCTCTTCTCGTTCCTCGAGTTCGGGGCGCGGGTCGGCCAGCCGCTCGACGAGCAGCTCGAGCACCTGGTGGGCTGGCGGGAACGGATGCGGGCGAGGCCGACGGTGCAGGCCGGTTAGCCAGGACACGCCGCCCCGCGACGCACCCGCGCCACGACGGCATCGCCCCAAGGTCGGGATCCGCGGTGCGCGGATCCCGACGGCCTCGGAGCATCGTCAGTCATCGACTATGCGGAGATCCGCCCCGCGATCGCCCACGGCGCCACCAGCCCCTGCTCGAGAGCCTGCAGCACGTTGCCGAGGCGCTCACGCGCCGCGGCGCCGATGAGCGCCGGCAGACCGACCTTGGGAGCCTGGCCGGGCGGCGCCTGGAGCGCGGCGCGCAGCCGCTCGGTTCCCCACTCTCCCAGGTCCTCGCGGTGCGAGACCGTGAAGCCGGCCTGCTCGAGGACCTCGCTCTGTGCCTCCGCAGTGACCAGGAAGCTGGTCGCCCGGCTCGCCGCCCAGGGCACCGGGAAGGTGATCCGATCGCTGGATCCGGGCTGCCGTGCGAAGAGGTCGTAGATCACGTAGCGCCCACCTGGCCGCAGCACCCGCGCCACCTCGCTCGCCAGACGCGCCTTGTCCTCGATGTTCATGCCGACGTGCAGCTGGATCGCGGCGTCGAAGGACCTCGGCCCGAACGGCAGATCGAGCACGCTGCCGTGGTGGAAGTGGGTGCTCTCCGCTGCGCCGGCCAGGCGGCTCAGCTCGCGCGCGGTGTGGCAGTACTCCTCGGTCAGGTCGACGCCGTCGACCCGGCAGCCGAAGCGACGCGCCAGGTAGCGGGCGGCGCCACCGATGCCGCTGCCGACATCGAGAACCCGTTCGCCACCGTCTCCACTCAGGCCGAGCAGTCCCGCGATGCGCTCGGTCGCCGGCCGTCCGCCGACGTGAAACTCCTCCACCGCCTCGAGATCCTCCGGCCGCAAAGCCTCGATGTCGGCCCCTGCACGACGCAGCGCCTCGAGCAGCTGGGTGAGCAGGTCGCCGCGAGTGTAGTGCGCGGCCACGTTCCGTTCTCTTTCTTCGACCACAGTCGTATCGATCGCAACCATCTCGTGTTCTCCCTGTCCTCGGATCCTTCGATCCAGCGGCACGGCGAAGTCTCGGCTCGCCGGCCGTAGGGATCACGAAGAAGACGGGAGAATCCGGTCGAGCTCCGGAGGCGCCCCGGGGCACCTGTGGACAGACCGCGCCCGAACGCCGGCACGCGCCTCTCCTCTCTGCTCCCCTCTCTGCTCACTCTTCCTCTTCCTCTTCCCTAGTCTGATCCCTGATCCCTGACCCCTGACCCCTGACCCCTGACCCCTGATCCCTGACCCCCGACCCCCAGTCCCGCCGCTACACTGCACCGATGATCGGGCCCTCCGAGGAGCAGCTGACGCGTCTGCACGAGCGTCTCCTGGCTGCGCGCGAAATCGCCCAGGCCCTGCTCGGCCGACGCGACGCACGGGTCGAGGCGAGCGGCCAGACGATCGGCCGGCTCACGCGCATGGATGCGCTGCAGCTGCAGGGCATGTCGCAGCTCAGCCGGGGCCAGCTGGCGATCCGGATGCAGCAGATCGAGGCCGCGCTGCGCGCGTGGGAAGCGGGCCGCTACGGCGCCTGCAACCGCTGCCGGCAGCCGATCGACACGGAGCGCCTGGAGGCGCTACCGGAGGCGCCCCTCTGCCTCCCCTGCCAGGAGGCGATCGAGGCCAGGTGACGGCCCGGCAACCAGCGGAAGGCACCGGCGCCGAGGCCGGTCCCGCCTACAGCCGGATCACTCTCCCTCGGGCACGAAGCCATCCATCCGGCTGAGGATCTGCAGCATCACCTCGTCGGCGCCGCCGCCGATCGACCACAGCCGCGCGTCGCGGAACTGGCGCGCCGGCTCCGACTCCCACATGTAGCCCTGGCCACCCCAGTACTGCAGGCAGGCGTCGGTGACCTCGCGCCCGAGACGCCCCGCCTTGAGCTTGGCCATCGAGGCGAGACGGGTGACGTCCTCGCCCGCGACGTAGTGCTCGGTGGCGCGGTAGATCAACGCCCGCAGGGCCTCGATCTCGGTCTGCAGCTCGGCGAGACGGAACTGGATCACCTGCTTGGAGAGCAGCGGCGCGCCGAACGCCTGGCGCTGGCCGGTGTACTCCGCGGTCTCCTTCACCAGGCGCTCGAGCGCCCGGATCACCACCGCGGCCGCCCACAGGCGCTCCTCCTGGAACTGGATCATCTGGTAGCGGAAGCCCTCACCCTCCTCGCCGACGCGGAAGCTCTGCGGCACCCGCACGTCGTCGAAGAAGATCTGCGCCGTGTCCGAGGACCACATGCCGAGCTTGTGCAGCTTGCGCGAGCGCTCGACCCCCTTGCTGTCGAGCGGCACGACGATCAACGACTTGTCGCGGTGCCGACTGTCGCCGCCGGTGTTCGCCAGACAGCACATCCAGTCGGCCTGCATGCCGTTGGTGATCCACATCTTGCCGCCGTTGATCACGTAGTCGTCGCCGTCCTTGCGGGCGGTGGTGCGGATCGCGGCGACGTCGGATCCGGCCTCGGGCTCGCTGACCCCGATGCAGCCGACCATCTCGCCCGCGATCGCCGGAGCGAGGAACTGCGCCCGCAGCTCGTCGCTGCCGAAACGCGCCAGGGCGGGGGTGCACATGTCGGTCTGCACCCCGATCGCCATCGGCACGGCGCCACAACGGATCTCTCCGAGTGTCTCCGCCATCATCACGCCGTAGCTGTAGTCGAGGCCCAGCCCACCGTACGCCTCGGGCTTGGTGAGGCCGAGGAATCCGGCCTCGCCGAGCTTCGCCATCACCTCGTGCGCCGGGAAGATGCGTGCCTCCTCCCACTCGTCGACGTAGGGGTTGATCTCCTCGGCGATGAGGCGACGCAGGGCGTCGCGCAGCATTCCGTATTCACCTTGGCTGAAGTCGAGCATGTCTTTGTCTTCCAGGATTCTCACGCCCGGCGGTCGGGGGATCGCGCTCGTCGGCGCCGGGACTCCGTCCTCGCTTTGCTTCGCGCACCGGGCGTTCCGGGGCGGGCTGGCGCGAGCCGCCGCTTCGAGGTGCCGCCACGGGCATGGCATCTGATCGCCGCCTCGCCGGCGAGCCGTCGGCGGCGGAGGATGCGGTGGTCTGGCGTCGCCCCTCCATCGGTGCTTCGACTCGGCCTGCCGACCGGATCTGCCCACGCGCTCCCGGCGGTCTCGATCCGGCGGTCTGCGGAGGCACCCCGGCGGCGGTGTCCGGAGGTCCTCTCCGTGCCGCCCGTTCGGAGGCTCGGCTGGGCCCAGCCCGGCCCCGGCAGCCTACCAGCCCGCGCCGAGGAGACCACCACCCGGAGCAGTCGAGTCCGGCACCGCCGCCGCCACGGCAACGGCGGGGACGTGGCGGCGGGACGGCGACTCCTGCCGACGCGCTAATCTCAGCGCTTCCGTACTACCTGGTGGCCAGGGCACCGGACCGTCCCCGGGAATCGACCGGACACTGCCCGGCCCCGCCCCGTCCGCGTGCATCGTCTCCTGGCCGGCGACGGCCAAAGACCCGAAGAGGGTCGCACCTCGGCGCCGAGCCACGCAGCGGCCGTCCTGCTACGACAGAAGAGACTCCAGGAGCCCCCGATGCAGCCACGCGACGCCGCCCGAAGACTCGCCGCCGTGCACGGCGCCCTCGACACCGCGGTGATCGGTCAGCAGGAGCTCAAGCGGGCGCTGCTCGAGGCGCTGCTGGTCGGCGGTCACGTGCTGATCGAGGGCGTGCCAGGCCTGGCCAAGACCCGCGCTGTCAACGCCCTCGCCCAGGCCTGCGGCGTCGACTTCAAGCGCCTCCAGTTCACTCCCGACCTGCTGCCGGCCGACATCGTCGGCTCGCAGATCTACAGCGCCGCCAAGGAGCGCTTCGAGACCCGCATCGGGCCGATCTTCGCCCACTTCGTGCTCGCCGACGAGATCAACCGCGCCGCTCCCAAGGTGCAGGCGGCGCTGCTCGAGGCGATGCAGGAGCGCCAGGTGACCATCGCCGGCGAGACCCACCGACTTCCCGCTCCCTTCCTGGTCTTCGCCACCCAGAACCCGGTCGAGCACGAAGGCACCTATCCGCTTCCGGAGGCGCAGGTCGACCGCTTCCTGTTCAAGCTGGTCGTCGGCTACCCGGAGCTCGACGAGGAGCAACGGATGGTGCGCCTGGTGATGGACGAGACCGAGCCGCCACACCTGGCGGCGGTGCTCGACGCGGCGACGATCCTCGAGCTGCAGACGGCGGCCCGGAGCGTCTTTGTCGAGGACCGCATCGTCGCCTACGCCGCCGGCCTGGTGGCTGCGACCCGAGATCCGAGGCCGCACGGGATCGAGCTCGGCGATCTGGTCGAGCTCGGCGCCTCGCCACGCGCCTCGATCGCGCTGGTCGTCGCGGCGCGCGCGCACGCCCTGCTCGACGGACGCGAGAGCGTCGTGCCCGAGGACGTCAAGGCGGTGGCGCCGCGGGTGCTGCGCCATCGGCTGCTGCTGAGCTACCACGCCGAGGCGGAGGGTGTGCGTGCCGACGAGATCGTCGAGATGCTGCTCGGTGGAGTCCCGGTCGCCTGAGCGGCCGCCGCGCTCCCAGCGCGCCTCCGCGCTCACCAGCGCGGACGAAGCTCGAAGCGCTCGAGTCGCCTAAACGCCGCAGAAACTCGCTCCCGATGCAGCCCGTCCACCGCTCCCTACCCATCCGTCGCCGACCGGAGACGACACCCGGTGGCTCCGAGCGCGAGCTGCTGCGAGCGGTCGCCGCGCTCGAGCTCGCGGCGCGTCGCGAAGCGGCCACGCTGCTCGGCGGTGAGCACCGGTCGGCCTTCGTCGGTGAGGGTCTCGACTTCCACGAGTCGCGTCGGTATCTCCCGGGCGAACCGGTGCGCCGCATCGACTGGCGGATCACGGCGCGCCTGGGGGAGCCCTTCGTGCAACTCCACCACGAAGAGCGCCAGCGCCGGATCGTTCTCGCCATCGACATCTCGGATTCGATGCGCTACGGCTGGCAGCGCCGCAGCAAGCTCGAGACCGCCGTGCTCGTCGCCGCCACGCTGGGAGTCGCGGCCAGCGAGCACGGCGATCAGCTGGGATGGCTCACCTTCGACGACAGCGTCCGTCGACGGGTACTGCCGCGCCGGGCTCGCCGCACGTTGCGTCCGATGCTCGCCGACCTGCTGCGCGAGCTCTCACCGGACAGCGACCTGTCGCTCTGCGCACGCGGCTCGGATCTGCGCGCGGCCCTTCACGCCGTCGGCGCCCTGCGCGGCCCGCGCGCGCTCGTCTACCTCGTGTCCGACTTCCTCGACCCCGACCTCGAGGACGACCTGCGGCGCCTGCGCAGACGGCACGACACCACCTGCGTGCGGATCGTCGAGCCGCTCGACGAGGCGGCGCTGCCGCGGCGACTGCGGCGCTGGGTGCGCCCCGCCGAGGGCCCGACGCAGACCCGGTTCGCGGCGGCGACGGCCAACGCCGCCAGCCGAGCCCTCGGCGATCACATCGAGGGACAGCTGCGCCGCCACAGCGACGCGGCGGTAGAGGTCTCGACCGCCGACGGAGTCGGCGACGTGCTCCGGCGCGCGATGGAGCGCCGGCGGGCCGGGCTGAGGAGGCGGTCGTTCGGGCCTTCGCGATGATCACCGTGCTCGAACGACTGGTTCGCGCCGCGCTGAGTGGGGTGCGCACTCCGTGGCCCGCGGTCGAGCGGCGGCTGCCCGAGCCTCCAGCCGATCCGGCCGCCCTCTTCGACGTCGAGCGCGCATTCTGGTTCTCGCTGACGCTGGGGGCGATCGCGCTGCTGGCGTTCGCTGCCGTCCTCTGGAGCAACCGGCGGCGGCCGGTGCAGCCGGCCGACGCCGGCGCACCCTTGCCAGGCCCTCGAGGCGGCGACGACGATCTCGCGTCGCGGGTGCGCAGACTCGAGCTGCAGGCGGCAGCCAGCGGCGACTACCGCACCGGCTGCCACCGGCTCGCCCGCCTGGTGCGCGAGCAGCTGCGGCAGCGACTGGGCCTGCCGCAGGCGGTGGCGCGCACGGCGCAGGAGCTGGCCGCGCTCGAGCCCGATGCCGGCGTCGACGAACTGCTCTTCGCGCTGCGCGAGCGCCGCTTCGGTCGTCGTGCGCCTCGGCGCCACGAGTTCCAGGACCTCTGCCGGCGCACCGTACGCACTCTCGACGCGGCGGGAGGCAGGGAATCCTGATGTCGCTGCCGATTGTCGGACTCGACGTGCAGCTCGGCCAGCCCTGGGCGCTGGTGGCGATGGTGTTGATCCCGGCGCACCTCTGGTTCGCCCGCCGCCGCACCCGTCGAGCATCCCTGCCGCACGGTCCGCTGCAGCTTGCGCCGCCGACGACCGACGCGGGATCCGGCCGCGGGCCGGCGCCCGTGCTCGAAGTGCTGCTGATCGGGCTGTCAGTGCTGTGTCTGGCGCGACCGCAGCTCGTCGACGACTTCGAGACGGTGCAGGAGGAGGGCATCGATCTCGCCCTGGTGCTCGACATCTCGGCCTCGATGCAGGCCGACGACCTGAGGCCCAACCGTCTCGAGGCACTCAAGGCCCTGGCCGGCGACCTGGTGCGCCGCAGCTCCGGCAACCGGATCGGCGTCTACGTCTTCGCCAAGCACGTCTTCACCCAAACGCCGCTGACCACCGACACCGACCTGCTCGACGAGCTGATCGGCGAGCTGCGCTACGAGACCATCCAGCACGGCGAGAGCGGCGGCACCGCGCTCGGCGACGCTCTCCTCATCGCCCTCGATGCGCTCGAGCGACAACGTCTCGAGGGCCGTTCGCAGACCATCGTCGCGTTCACCGACGGCGAGTCGAACGACGGCATCGATCCGCTGCTCGCGGCGCGCGCCCTGCGCGATCAGGGAGTGGCGCTGCAGGTGGTCGGAGTGGGCCGCACCGAGCCGGTGCCCGTCTCGGTCTACGGGCGTGCCTTCATCAACAGCGAGGACGAGCACCTGCACACGCAGCTGCAGGAGGAGCAGCTGCAGGAGGTCGCCGCCGCCGCCGGCGGCACCTACCGCCACGCCGAGAGCCTCGGCCTGCTCGAAGCGGTCTTCGCCGAGCTCGCCGAGCTGACCACCGCGCCGCTCGACGTGCGCCGCCACGTCGCCAGGCGTTCGCTGGTGCCGCACGTCGCCATGGCGATGTTGTTCCTCTTCGCCGGCTGGACCGTCGCCGAGAGCGCACGCAGGAGCCCCCTGAGATGACCCTCGGCCTGCTCGACGGCTTCGGCCAGCCGCTGGCGTTCCTGGCGCTGCTGCCGGTGCTCGCCCTCTTGCTGCGTTCCTGGCGCGGCCAGACTGGAGTGCTGCGCTGGATCGAGGAGCACACCGGGCGCCGCTTCACCCATCGCTGGACCCGGCACTCACGCCGCTCGCTGACGCTGCACTTCCTCCTCCTCGCCAGCGGCGCGGCCACCCTGACGATCGCAGCGGCGCGACCGTTCACGGTCGGCGATCTCGAGGTCGAGAGCGATCGGCGCGCCGTCGTCCTGCTGGTCGACGCCTCGCTCAGCATGGGAGCGCCCGACGTCCCGACGTCGGCGGGCGGGACGACCACACGGATGCAGGCCGCCAGGCAGTTCCTGCTCGAGCTGGTGGCGGCCCTGCCGGAGACCCGCTTCGCGCTGGTCTCGTTCAGCGGCGAGCCCGTGGTGCACAGCCCACCGACCTTCGATCACCTCGGCCTGCGCTCGGTGCTCTCCAACCTGCACACCCACGTCAGCGTGCCTCGTTCCGGCACCCGCTACGGGTCGGCGTTCGAGGCCGCGGCGGCGCTCGTCGACGACAGCGAGGACCCGGTCGATCTGGTCCTGATCAGCGACGGCGAGCTCCCCGACGAGGACGCGACCGCCTACGAGGCGGGCCTCGACCTGCTCGAGCTCGGCGGCATCCCCGTGCACACCGTGGGCGTCGGAGGTACCGCACCGGTGCGCATGCGGCTGCTCGACCTGCAGGACGTCTGGGACGGCGCCGCCGAGCCGGCAACCGTCGGCGAGTACGAGACCCGCCGAGTCGACGACGATCTGCGGCGGATCGCCGAGCGCACCGAGGGCAGCTTCCGCTTGGCGACCGGAGACGGCGCCGTCGCGGAGCTGGCGAACGAACTGTCGCAGCCCGGACCCGGCGCAGCGGTCGGTGTGCGCGGGCGGCAGGATCTCGCCCACCTGTTCGTCGGCGCCTTCCTCCTCCTGCTGCTGCACGAGCTGTGGTGGCTGAGCGACACCGATCGCAGACGATGGATCGACGGCCGTCGCGAGTCGGCGGAGGACCGCTCGCCACCGACTGCATGGGACGATCCGGCAGACTCTGCGAAGGGCAGCCGCCGTGGCCAGAGGGCCCCTCGACGCGCCGGTCTGCTCGCCGTCGCTCCGTTCCTGCTGCTCGCCGAGTGCCCCGAGCCTGGAGGGTCGTTCTTCCGCGTGCTCGGCACCGCCACTCTCAACGAGCTGGGCCGTGATCTCTTCGCCGTGCGCGAAGACCTCGGCGCCAAGATGGCCTTCCGCCAGGCCGCGATGCTCGGCTACCGACGAGAGGTCAGTCGCACCAACCTCGCCACCGTAGAACTGGTCACCGACGGCCCGCAGCACGCCCACGCCACCTTCGAGCAGGTGCTGGTCGACCATCCGGGCCACCGAGCCGCCGAGCTCGGCGACGGTTGGGCCCTGTACGCATGGGGCGAGTCGGAGCTCGACGCCGAGGCCTGCGAGACGGAGCGCACCCGGGTGTTGTGGACCCAGGCGCGGTCCCGGTTCGCGGCCGCGGCGCGGCCGGCGCTGTGGCTCACCCGCGGCAGCGAGCTGGCCGGGGCAGCGCGCGTCAATCTCGACGAGATCGACCGCCACCTGGCCGAGCTCGACGTCATCGATGCGCGTTGCGAGCAGCCGCCACCGGCCGGCGGTGGTGGTGGTGGTGGTGGTGGTGGTGGTGGTGGTGGCGGCGGTGGCGATCAAGGCGACTCGACCCAGTCCGACGAGCCCGGAGAGCCTCCTCCCGGCCCGGCGGGCAGCGAGGATCCGGACAGTGACCGGGACCGCGACCAAGACCAAGACCCGGATCAGGAGCCCCCGGACGGCGACCCGGGAGGTGGCGGTGGAGCTGGCGGAGCGCCGCCGCCTCTCACCGAGGATGAGCGCGAGCAGATCGCCGAGGCGCTGGGACGGATCCGCCAAGAGGCGGCGCAGGCATCGGGCTTCCACCACACCGGCCATTCGCAGATCAACCCCGACACGGCGGCCGAGGGACAGGGGCAGCGCCGCCGCTGGTAGGGCCGCCCCGGCCCCACCGCCATCGCCGCCCGCGCTTGCGCGGCGGACGCGAGCGGCGAACTCTTGCACCGCCTGCTGCGTACTTGATCCGAAGTTCACGGTCGCCAGCCAGGATGAGGCGACGCCCGGCGGCCCACGGATCCTCGCGATGCCTTGGGGCGCCGCGGGCGCGGCAGGACCGGGAGCGTCCCGGATGACGGGCGTGGGCATTCACAACACGAAGAGAGGGAGTACGCCAATGTCGGTCGCCGAGATCGGGAAGAGACTCGTGGAGCTGTGCCAGAAGGGTGAGAACCGCCAGGCCGTGGAGGAGCTCTACGCCGACGAAGTGGTCACCATCGAGGGCCAGGGCAGCGACGAGATGCCGGCCCGCATGGAAGGCAAGGACGCGGTGCGGGGCAAGCACGACTGGTGGGAGAGCCACCACGAGGTCCACGACGCCACCGCCGAGGGGCCTTTCTGCGGTCACCGCGACGACCAGTTCGCGGTGCTCTTCGGTATGGACGTGACGCACAAGCAGAGCGGCCAGCGCATCGCGATGCGCGAGGTGGCGCTGTTCACCGTCGCCGACGGCAAGATCGTGCAGGAGGAGTTCCTCTACCAGACCGGCGACTGAGTGGCGCGGGCCCGGGGTCCCGGCTCCTGCGGCGGCGTCAGTCGGCGTCGGGGTCCGGCCTGGTGCCGATCACGCCCGCGACGTGCTCGCCGAGTGCCGCCAGCACGTCGCCGCTCTTTCGGCCGAGGCGATGGCCGGCGCGCGGGAAGATGTGGTGCGAGATCGGCGAGAACTCGTTCTCGTCCTCGAAGTAGAGGTAGTGGGTGATGCCGATCCAGGTGCCACGGATCCGGATCAGGTTGAACGAGTTGCGCTCGCGCTCGCGGCCGCGGCCGCGCCGCGATGTCGCGGTTCCGGCCTGCACGACGATGGCGCCGCGATCGCGCGGTCCCTCGAAGAAGAAGTCGAGAGAGTCACCGATGAACGCGCGGTGCAGGTGGCCGCCGAGCACCAGGTCGACCCGCGCCTGCACGAAGGCCCGCAGCGCCATGTCGCCGCCGAGCATGGTGCGGTCGCTCAGCGCATCCGGTGCTTCGACGAAGTGGTGGTGGGCGACCACGATGCGGGCGTCCTCCGGACCGGCACGCTCGAGCTGAGCCACCGCCCACTCGACCTGGCGACGGGTGATGCGTCCGCGCGTGATGGTGCGGCGCGGCGACGTCGAGTCGAGGGCGACGACCAGCAGTCCGGGCAGCTGGAGCACCGCCTCGCGCTCGGCGCCGAGGTGCTCGCGGTAGGCGCGGTAGGGGTCGGTGAGGCGCTCCCAGATCCGGTAGAGCGGCACGTCGTGGTTGCCCGGCACCACCACCCGCGGTACCTGCGGCAGCATGCCGATCAGAGCCCTGGCCTGCTGGAACTGGTGCGGCTTGGCACGTTGTGTGAAATCGCCGCTGAGCACGAGCACGTCCGGCTCGAGCGAAGCGGACAGGCGGACCAACGCCTCGGCGACGTGGTTGAGGAACGGAGGCCCGCAGTGGATGTCCGAGACGTGGAGCAGCGTGGTCACGCGCGGGTACGATAACAACCGGTTCCCGGTCCCGTAGCCCGGGCCCTCGAACCGGTACGGATTACGGCCGCGCGCAGAGGCCTCTGCCGTTCGGACCACTCCGCCGGATCCCGCCAGACAGTGCCCTCTTCCACCCGAGACAACGTAGACAACCACGGAACCGACGCCGCCATGCGAGTCTGTCTCGTCTTCAATCCCTCTGCCGGGACCGCCGAACGGGTCAAGGACTTCCTGGTCCACCTGACCGGGAAGGACCGCTGGGAGATCCGCGTCCCGAGCGACGACGCTGCGCTGCGCGAGCTCGCCGACGAGATCCGCGAGGGCGAGTACGACCGGGTCGCGGTCGGCGGAGGCGACGGCTCGATCAACCGCATCGTCCAGGCGTTGGCGCCCGACTTCCCCGAGACCCCCATCTCTGTCCTCCCGTTCGGCACCGGCAACGACCTCGCCCGCTCGCTCGGCTACTCGGCGAACGAGATGGAGGAGGCGCTTCGCTGCACGCTGGAGGGAGCGACCGTCAGGATCGACGTCGTGCGCTGGCACGGCGGCGACGAGGACGGCTGGTGCGTCAACGTCGCCAACGGCGGCTTCGGGGGCCGCGTGGCGCGCGACGTCACCTCGGACGACAAGGGACGGTGGGGACAGCTCGCCTACTGGACCACGGGGCTCGGCGCCGTGGTCGAGGCGGACGGCTACGAGGTGCGACTGGAGATCGACGGTGAGACGACGGACGAGAGGGTCGCGGGCCTCGCCGTCGCCAACGGGCGCTACGTCGGCGGCGGCTTCCCGATCGCGCGCGAGGCGTTGCTCGACGACGGCCTGCTGCACGTCACCGCGGTGCGCGCTCTGCCGCGGCTGGAGCTGCTGGCCACCGGCATGAACTACCTGCTCGGCCGCAACGGCAGCGACGAGGTACGCACCTACACCGGTCGCAGCGTCAGCGTCACCTCGGTACCCGACCTGCCCTTCAGCATCGACGGCGAGGCGGTGCAGGAGTTCGACGCCCACTTCGAGGTGCTCGAACGAGTGCTGCACGTGGTCCGCGGCCCGGGCGAGGCCGCCCTGGTCGAGGATCGAGAGGCGCGGGAGAGGAAGCGGCAGGAGCAGAGGGAGAAGGCGGAGCAGGAGGAGAGCGAGGGAGAGGAAGCCGAGGAGAAGGAAGCCGAGGAGAAGGCGGAGAGCGGCGGCGCCGCTGCCGACGGAGGCCACGGCGGCGAGGTCACCGCTCGATGAAGAACGGACGGCGACTGATCCTCGCCCTGGCCGTGGCGCTGCTCGCGGCGGCGATCTGGTGGCTGGCGCGCGAGCACCTGACGCTGGAGCGGGTGGTCGCCAGCGAACAGGCGCTGCGCGTGGAGATCGAGCGCCATGCCGTGCGCAGCTGGCTGCTCGGGTTCAGCCTCTACACACTCGTCTCGCTGGTGCCCGGCACGTCGGGCAAGTCGATCGTCTTCGGCTGGCTGTTCGGGCTCTGGGCCGGCACCGCGATGGTCACCCTGGCTCTGACCCTGGCGGCCACCATCGCTTTCCTGGTCTGCAGGTATCTGCTGCGCGATTGGCTCCAGCGCCGGCTCGGCAGGCACCTGCGACGCGTCGACCGGCGCATCGAGCGTGACGGCGCCTTCTACATGCTGACCCTGCGCATGCTGCACGCCCCCTACTCGCTGGTCAACGCCTCGGCCGCGGCGTCGTCGATCGGGGTGCGTACCTTCGCCTGGACCACCTGGGTCGGCCTGCTTCCCGGCACCCTCATCTTCGTCGGACTGGGCTCGAGCCTGCCGACGCTCGAGGAGCTGCTCGAGCAGGGCGCCAGGGGCGTCGTGCGGCCCGAGCTCTTCCTCCTCCTCCTGGCCAGCGGCGCCCTGCCCTGGTGCGTGCGCTTCGTCTTCCGGCGACTGACCGGCCACTCGCCGCGCGGGCCGCTCGAGGAAGGCGCCGAGAACCACACGGCGTGAGCCCTGTGGTCGCCTCCGGATCCGGGATCGCCGGCCTGGCGCAGCTCTCAGCGCAGCAGGTGGCGCTGGTCGTCCTGTTCGGCACGCTGTCGGTCGGCAGCGCCGTACGCCTCGCGGTCGCGGCCCTGCGCCCCAGCGAGAGCACGGCACAGCGGCTCGCCAGCCTGCGCACCTGGTGGCTCCTCGCCCTGGGCCTCGGCCTGGCGGTGGTGCTCGGCCTGCTCGGAGTCTGCCTGCTGATGGCGGTGGCCAGCGCCGTGGGCTTCGCCGAGTACCGCCGCCTGGTGGTGCGGCGCGGCGCCGCGAAGGCCGCCTCGGCGGTGCTCTTCGCCACCGTCCCGGTCGCCTACGCCGCGGTCTATCTCGGCTTCGGCCACGTCGTGCTGCCGTCGCTGCCGCTGGTCTGTCTGCTGCTGGTGGCGGCGCCCCAGATCGTCGCCGGCGACACCGCCGACTACCTGCGCAACACCGCGGCCCTGGTCTTCGGAGCGGTGCTGCTGATCTTCGCGCTCGCCCACGCGGCGCTGCTCGCCGCACACTCGGGCACCGATGCCGCGCCTCTCGGCGGCGTCGGCTGGTTCCTCTACCTGGTGCTGCTCACCGAGGCCAACGACATCGCCCAGGCCCTGGTCGGCCGGCGCCTCGGCCGCCGCAAGATCACGCCGAAGGTGTCGCCCAACAAGAGCCTCGAGGGGCTGCTCGGCGGCACCGCCGCGACGGTGGCGGCAGCACTGCTGCTCGCTCCCCTGCTGACCACTCTGCGCGATCGACCGGTGCCCTTTCCGGTGGCGCTGCCCGGTGCCGTCGAGCCCTGGGTCTGGCCGCTGGCCGCCGGCCTGCTGATCAACCTCACCGGCTTCCTCGGGGATCTCAACCTGTCGGCGATCAAGCGCAACCTCGGGGTGAAGGACTCGAGCTCACTGCTGCCCGGCATGGGCGGAGCCTTGGATCGTCTCGACAGTCTCACTCTGACGGCGCCCTGCTTCTACTACCTGATCGCCCTGCCGGCGCTGTGGTCGACGTGAGCGATCCGGCCGCTGCGGGCGGCGCACCGCCGCCGGGCCCACCCGCCCGAGGCGCCGAGGAGCGAGCGCAGGCGCGCAGCGAGCGACTGCTGACCCTGCCCAACGCGATCTGCGTGGCGCGCCTGCTGCTGTCACCGCTGATGGTGGTGTTCGCGGCGCGGGATGCGCGTCTCGCCCTGGTGGTGCTCTTCGTCGCGCTGACCGTGAGCGACTGGATCGACGGCAAGCTCGCAGTGCTCCTGGACCAGCGTTCGCGCATCGGGCCACAGCTCGACACGGTGGCAGACGCGGCGATGTACGGCTGCTTGATCGCGGCGGCCGTCTGGCTGGACGGCGACCGACTGGCCGGCGAGTGGATCTGGCTGACGTCGATGCTCGGTTCCTGGGCCGTGCTGCTGATCGCCGGTCTCGTGCGCTTCGGCCGTTGGCCGGCGCTGCACACCCGCGCCGCCAAGCTCGCCTGGGGGGTTGCGGCGTTCGGCGCCGTGGCGTTCCTCGGCGGATGGGCGGTCTGGCCGCTGCGCCTGGCCCTGCTGGCGGTCGCTGCGGCAAACTTCTATGCCCTCGCGGTGCTGCTGACCCTGCCCGAGTGGCGCACCGACGTGACCTCGCTCAGCCAGGCGCGCCGCCTCCGCGATCAGAGGCGGAGCTGACGCTGCAGCCTCACGGGCCGGCGCCGGTCGGCTCCCAATCGGGCAGCCATCGCGGCGACGTGCCGGCGAGTGTGTCGCCGGGTTCGTGCCAGCCCTGGATCGCGCCGGCGCGGGGGTCGCCGCTCAGACCGCGGCCGCGGTCTCGAACACCGGCTCACCGAGCACCTCCCAGCGTGGCTCGACGCCCAGGCCCGGCTGTCGGCTGGCGGTGAGCAGGCCGGCATCGGCGCTGCCGGGCTGCGACCGCCGCGGCGCCCCGGTGGCGTTGCTGACGGTCACGTAGCTGTTGAAGTCGGTGCAGCTGAACAGCAGCTCGGGCGGCGTGCTGTGGGCCAGGTGGGCGATCGCAGCGGTCACGATGTCGCCGCCCCAGCTGTCCTCGATCGTCATCGCGATCCCGAGAGCGACGCAGAGGTCGCGCGCCTGGCGCGCTCGGGTGAGCCCTCCCAGCTTGCTGATCTTGAGGTTCACCACGTCCATCGCTCCGTCGGCGTGCCCGCGCAGCAGCGGCGTGAGCCCGTCGACGCTCTCGTCGAGCACGAACGGGTGGTCGGTGCGGCGCCGGATCTGCAGGCACTCCTCGTAGGTCCTGCACGGCTGCTCGACGTAGACGTCGACTTCGCGCACCGCCCGCACGACCCGCGCCGCCTCGTGCATCAGCCAACCGGTGTTGGCATCCGCGACCAGGACGTCGCCGTCCTCGAGCACCGCGCGGGTGGCCCGGATGCGCTCGACGTCGATGCCGGGATCGCCGCCCACCTTGAGCTGGAAGCGACGGTACCCGGCACGGCGGTGCTCGGCGACGCGCTCCGCCATGGCGTCGGGGTCCTGCTGCGAGATCGCCCGGTAGAGGGTCGCTCCGGCGCCGAAACGCCCTCCCAGCAGGGTCGTCGCCGGCTGTCCGCACGCCTTGCCGAGCAGGTCCCAGCACGCCATGTCGAGCGCCGACTTGACGTAGGGGTGGCCCTTGAGCGCCGCGTCCATGGTGCGGTTCAGGCGCTCGAGCTGTCGCGGATCCTCACCCAGCAGGTGCGGCGCCAGCTCGCGGATGCCGGCCCGCGCGCCGGCGCCGTAGGCCGGCAGGTAGAACGGCCCGAGAGGACAGACCTCACCGTAGCCCGATGCCCCGGTGTCGGTGTCGATCGCCACCACGGTGCTGTCGAACACCTCGACGGACTTGCCGCCGGACCAGTTGTAGCTCCCCTCGTGCAGCGGCAGGTCGACCTGGAAGGCACGCACTCTCTCGATCTTCATCGTCCGAGCTCCGGAGGTGGAGGACGAGGCTAGCAGTCCCGGAGGGCCCTTCGGGCCACCCTCGAGATGGATGCAAATGGGTGCTGGGGTAAGGACGGGCAGCCGCGGGCAAGCGTGGATTCTGGCGCTTACGATCCGTCTCTCGGGCCATTTTCAAAGCAGCCGACAAGAGACTCGACACGGACGTCGGCCGCTGCTGGAGAGCCGGCGCGAGCACTAACGTCGTCGCGAGCCCGGGTTCCAGAGACCTCCGCGGCGCCGCCGACGACGCCCGTACACTAGGCCTGGCCGATGCTCTACTTCGCTTACGGTTCCAACCTGCTCGTCGCCCGCCTCCGCCAGGCCGACCGCTGCCCCTCGGCGCGGCCGCTGACGGTGGCACGTCTCGACCGCCACCGGCTCGACTTCGCCAAGCGCAGCGACGTCGACGGCAGCAGCAAGTGCACCGTGCTTCCCGATCCGGCGCGGAGCGTGCACGGCGTGCTCTACGAGATCGCCCAGGCCCACGAACGCCGCGCGCTCGACGCCGTCGAGGGCGTCGGCAAGGGTTACGAGGTGCAGGAGGTCTCCGTCAGCTGCCTGGCCGGCGGGCGGCACACCGCCTTCACGTACATCGCCCAACCAGCGTGGACCGATCCGGCGCTCCTGCCCTACGACTGGTATCGCGATCTCGTCCTGCACGGAGCGCTCGAGCACGGCCTGCCCGAAGAGCTCGTCGCCCGCCTGCGGCGTACCGCCACGCGAACGGACCCCGATCGCGCTCGCGCCGAACGCGAGCGGCTCGCGTTGTCCGGCGACGTCCGCAACGCCAACCGCAGCGTGCACGGAGGCTGCGGCTGCAGCGTTTGAGGACCGGACTCAGTCGTCGAGCCGCAGCACCACGTCGCCGTCGCCGGTGGCGGCGCGCAGCAGGGCCCCGCCGCCGTTCAGCTTGCCTTCCACCCTGCGCTCGCGGCGCTCGCCGGCGAAGGATCCGAGGTCGCCGCGAAGAGCCACCTCCTCGCCGCGCAGGCTGATGTCGGCTGCCAGGGTCGAGCGCGCGGCGATGTCGACGTCGCCGTCCCCGGTGCGCAGGCTGGCGCCGGCGAAGTCCTCGAAGAAGAGACTCAGGTTGCCGTCGCCGGTCATCGCGTCGACGGCGCCGCGGATGCCGCGGATGTCGATGTTGCCGTCGCCGGTGCGCACCGTCGCCTCGTCGGCGACCAGGCCCGCCAGTCGCACGTTGCCGTCGCCGGTGGAGATCGAGACTTCGGCGGCGTCGAGCACGCCGAGCTCGATGTTGCCGTCGCCCGTGCGCAGCACGATGCGGCCGCCCTCGACCGCCGCGAGATCGATGTTGCCGTCGCCGGTGGTGATCGAGACGTCGCCGGTGATCTCCTGCACCGAGACGTTGCCGTCCCCGGTGCGCACGTCGAGATCGAAGCGCGAGGGCAGCTCGACGCGGGCGGTGATCGAGTAGTTGCCCCAGCCCCAGCGCAGGCTGCTGCGCTGAGGTCGACGCGAGGCGATCGAGACGCCTTCGCCGTCCTCGACGAAGGTGAACCCGAGCTCGTCGTAGGCCCGGCGGGCGCGATCGAGATCTCCGCTCAGCACCATCTCGACCTGCAGGGAAGACCCGCCCCCGGTGCGCACGACGACGTTGGCATCGCTGACGTCGACACGCAGGAGGTCGCCTGGCTGCACCCGGAAGGTCTTGCTCGCAGCGATCTCCTCCGCCGCCATGGCGGGTGCGACGAGCAGCGCGCAGAGTGCCGACGCGAGCGCCACGCGACGGCGCCAGCAGCCTGGATCACGGGGGGTGGTCGGGGGTCGTGTCACGAAGGTCATGGTGGGCGCTCCTGCCGAATCGGGTCTCTGCTCGCGGGCACCGTGGATGGCCCGTCCTCGAGGACGGGTGGAGGCCCGCGGCGTCCGCTCCCGACTACGCAGGCTGGGAAGGCAGGGTTTCGCCGCCTGGTGGACCGTCGCCGGGATCCGCGACGGTGGGACGAGGCGAGACGCCGTCCGTCTGGCTCCGGCGCGCCACGCCTCTTCAGCTCGCAGCTCAGCCGCGACCAGCGCCACCGCCGCCGCCCCGACCGGGGCGCCGATCCTGGTCGGCGGCGCCGATCCTCGCGAGATCCTCCTTCTTGACCTCGATCGCACCGACCACGAGGAAGACCACACACACCGTGACGAAGGCGAAGAGCATCGGCCCGCCCCACGACGGCAGCACCACCGAGCAGGCGGCGAGCAAGAAGGCGACGGCCGCGACGACGAAGTAGGAGCAGCTCGGCCGCCAGCTCACCGGCGACTCCTTCGCGAGCGGGGACCGGCAGCCATCGCGCCGGCGCCGCGACCGTCCTCAGCCACCGCCGTGCACGTTGATCTTCTCGCCGGTGACGTAGCCGAAGCGATCCGAGACCAGGCCGCGCACCACACCGGCGATGTCCTCGGGCTGGCAGACGCGGCCGAACGGCATCTCGTCGTCGAGCTGGCGCAGATCCTCGATCCCGGAGCGCGCCTTCACCAGGCGCCTGCCCATCTCGGTCTCGACGAGGCCGGGCGCGACGATGTTGACCCGCACCCCGTCCGGGCGCAGCTCCTTGGCCAGGGTCCAGGCCAGCGACTCCATCGCCGCCTTCGCCATGTTGTAGGGGGCGCCCCCGGCGGCGTGGCGCAGGGTGGCCACCGAGGAGATCATCACGATGTCGGAGCGCCGGTGCTGGCGCAGGTGCTTCGCCAGCCGACCACACAACCGGTGCGGACCCAGGGCGTGCACCCGCAGCACCCGCTCGAGCTCGGCCGGATCGGTCTCCTCCACGGTGTGGCCGCGCGACGCGATGCCGGCGTTGTTGACCAGGATCGACGGCGGTCCGAGCTCGGCGACGACCGTCTCGACCATCGCGTCGACCGCCTCCGTGTCGTCGATCGACGCCGCCACGCACAGCGCCCGCCGGCCCATCTC
Source organism: Acidobacteriota bacterium (assembly GCA_003388555.1). Lineage (GTDB taxonomy): Bacteria > Acidobacteriota > Thermoanaerobaculia > Multivoradales > Multivoraceae > QQVD01. Next base: position 22,856 of record QQVD01000026.1, read on the forward strand.
GCGCGCCGCCCTTGCCGTCTCCTCCGCCGCCGCCGCGTCGCGGCGGTAGTTGATCGCCACGTCGGCGCCGTCCTCGGCCAGGGCCAGGGCGATGGCGCGACCGATGCCGCGACTCCCCCCGGTGACCAGCGCCACCCTTCCCGTCAGGCTCATGCTCCGCTCTCCAGTCTCCGGCGCCAGGGCCGCTCCAGCGCGGCAGGCGTTCGGAGCGTAGCGCGACGCCGCACCGCGACCAGCTGCGCCGCCGAGGCGCTGCCCGGAGTGCTGCTGCGCCGGGCCTTCGGCTAGCCCTGCGCAGCGACTCAGCGCACGGCGGCGGGGCTGTGCTCCCGGGCGTCCTCGACCGCCGCCACGATCGGGAACGCCAGGTCGAAGAGGCGACCGCCGAGGCCGAGATACCAGACGAGCGCCAACGAAAGGTGCAGCGGGAAGAACGGCCAGGTCCAGCGACAACGCGCCGTCAGACGCAGCAGGGCGGCCGCTCCGCACCAGCGGTGCTCCCCGCTCACCGAGGCCGGCACCGCGTCGCCCTGCGCCACGGGCTCGTCCTCGGACGGCCTACGCAGGGCGGGCGATTCGCCCACCAGCAGTCGCGGCGCCTGCGGATCCGCGGTGACCGTCAACCGAACACTGTCGGCTGGCGCCAGCCGCGCCAGCGCCGCCACCAGGCCGGGCAGTCGCCGCGCGTCCCCGCGCACCGTCACCTCGAGCCGCGGCACCGCGCCGAGCCAGGCGAGGACCCGCGCCGTCGTGCGCTCCTCGAGGAAGAGCACGTAGACCAGGCACATGATCAGGCCGAAGGTGAGCAGCCCCATGCCGAAAGCGATGCCCAGGTGCAGCATCACACCGAGGGTCAGGATCCACGGCCGGGTACGGCGGAACCAGACCATGGTCGGGAAGAGCCACTGGAATGCCAGGGTCGTGTACGTACCGATCATCCCCACCCACGGCCAACGCGTGACGATCTCGTTCATCCACGGATGACTGAACGCATCGGCCTGCAGGATGTAGTAGAGCGCCATGCCGCGCTGCCACAGCTCGCCGTTGAGCTTGAGCATGCCGGCGGTGAGGTACACGATGACCACCTGCAGCCGCATCAACACCAGACCCGCGTTGGACACAGCGATGCGCAGACGGTCCCAGTCGGTGCGAGCGATCCGGTGGTGCCCGCTGGTGTCGACCAGGACCAGGTAGAGGAGCAGCAGCTCCGAGAGGTTGTTGCCGCCGTCGAGCAGCGACGGCGCCATCGCGTTGACGTTGAGCGTCGCGACGTAGATCAGGAGAGTGACGAGCCGAGAGGTCACTCCGGTCAGCGCGGCGCACAGCAACCCGACCTGGACGACGACGAAGACCGTGTAGAAGCCTTCGAAGCCAGGGGCGAGGGAGAGCCTGAACACCCAGTGCACCAGCGACGAGGCGTCGAACGGCTCGCGGATCACCAGCGAGTCGGGCGCGAAGATCTCCCGGGCGAAGGGCAGCAACAGGAGGGTGTGCAGCAGCAGCCAGGCGAAGAAGAGGTTGCGGAAGAGCCTCTTGGTGGACGGGGAGCGCTCCGCTTCGGTGAACCAGTCCAGGCCCCGGCGCAGCCGCTCGGTGGCCAGACCCAGATGCGCACCCACGGGCGTTGGCGGTCTCCCTTCCAGCAGCCGATCGTTCGCGTTCATGGCGCCGCCTCCGCCAGGAGGAGTCCAGCGGCCCTCTCGCCGAGCGAAGCGGTGGAGCTCTCCGCCGGCGCGACCTCGATCGGCGGCAGCGGCACCTCCATCACCGAGCCCCAGACCGCGCTCTCGTCGTGCCGCTTCGAGAACGGCTTGGGCAGGAAGTCGAGCAGCTTCACCTGAGCCGCCACGACGCTGTCGCCGCCGTTCGCCCGGCAGGCCCGCACCGCGTAGCGCTGCGCCAGCTCGACCGAGGGCTCGCTCACCAGGAGCGGCACGACGTCACGGCCCGTGCATTGGGCTGCGCTCTCACCGTCTGTCTCCACCGGCATCTCGCCGCCCTCTGCCTCGGCCCTGGACTGCCTGCAGGATTCCTGCGCAGCGACGACGGACTCGCGCAGGTCGGAGCCGATCGAGTGGTAGAACTGCACCAGCTTGCCGTGGCCGAGGACCCGGAACCGATAGTGCTGGCGGTAGAGGTCTTCGAGCGGATCGGCCCACGGCGTCCATTCGCCGGAGGCGCTGCGGCAGCGCACCGGCAACTTCACCGAATCGAAGGCCGGCATCGGGCTGAACAGGTGCCAGCGCTGGCGGAAGAAGGGCTCCATGTAGGCAGCCACGACTTCCTGCAGGCTCAGCTTCGCCAGATTCGGCGGCCCGAGGTAGATGGCAGTCATGAGGACGTGCACACCGATCAGGATCGCTACCCCGGCGCCGATGCCGCGCGCCAGCGAACATGGGCCCTTGCGGGGCTCGTCGGCGGGAGCCGTCGGTTTCGGATCTCGCCTCTCTTCCATCGCTTTCCTCCTGTGCCATCCGGTGCCGCCTCGGGACTCTTCATGGTCGAGCGGCGGCGGCCGAAAACACGGCTTCCGAGGCCGCGACGGCCCCGGAAGCCACACTGCTCATCGCTCCGCGAGCAGATCGCTGAAGTCGTAGTCGAGATCGCTCGACGACGATCGCAGCTCGGGCGAGCCCGACCCTCCGAAGCCGTTGACATCGAGCGACTGCACGAAGTCGAGCTCGCTGCTGTTCATGCTGCGCATGACGACCTCCTTGCCACCGGCCAGATTGCCGAGATCCTTGGCGATGGCGTAGCCGAGGGCCGCTGCGCCGACCAGGGCCGCCACCACCGGAGCGACGCCGAGCACCCTTCCTCCGCTCAGCGCCTGCTCCTTCTCGGAGTAGGACATCGCCTCCCACATCGAGATCGCCGAGAGCAGCCCCGGTTCGGCGCCCTTCGCCCGGGCGTTCTTCATCGCCTGGTCGAAGGCACCGACGACCTCCTGCTTCTGCTCGGTCGACAGCCCGGGCGCGAACTGCGGAACGCGATTCTTGGGCATCTCCTTGAGCGTGCGCTTGAGATCACTGGTGACGAAGCGTTCGTACTTGCCTCCCTGCGCGATCGCCTCGGGCAGTACGGCCGAGCCGACGAGCAGAGCGACGAGGAGGGCGAATGACACCCGCCTCGACACGCTGGATGTCTCGCTCTTCATCGCGACACCACGGCGTAGTCGAGTGCCACCTCGTCGAGATCGAGGCTGGACCTCATGTCGGGTCCACTCAGGGCATCGAGCTCAGCAGCGCTCATCGCCCGCATCTGAAGCTCTTCCTTGCCACCGGCCTTCGCCTGGGCAACTCCTACCGCCGCGCCGACGGCCATGCCGGCCGCCATGGCGAGCACTACACCGGCCGCGATCGCAAAGGTGCCCATCGCGGTCTCACCAGACAGCGCCCGCAGCTTGTCGTCCTGGCTCATGCTCTCCCAGATCGTCACCGCCTCCGCCATGGCGCCCGACGGGCGTTTGCTCTTCACTGCACGATCGATCTCGGCGATCGTCGCCAGCTTCTGTTCCTGGGTCAGTCCGGGCTTGAAGACCGGGACCTGACGCGGCGACTTGCGGAGCTCGGCCTTGAGCTCGGAGCTCATCACGCCGCGTCCGCGCTGCGCCGACACCGACTGCATCGTCAGCGTCGACAGGAGGGCTGCCGCGACGAACGCGGCGAACGGCCTCTTCCAGTGCATCTGTTCTCCTCCAGTGGGCACTTCAGTTGGTTTGGGATGGAATCGCGCGTCACCGGTGCCCATCGGCGACCGCGGACCGTTCTCCACCATCCCTCAGGGGAACTGCGGAGCCCGATCGCCAAGGAGTACGGCATCGATGGCGCCGAATCGGTCACGCATCGTCACGGCCCGCGGGCTCAGGGGGCGAAGTAGTCGAGATCCGGGGGCCCGACGACCTCCGACCTCGCCGCGGCCAGGCCACCACCGAAGTCGTCGGACTTGAGCTGATCGATCGCATCGAGCTCCTCGCCGTTCAGCCGTCGCTGCCGGAACTCCGAGCCGAGGGCGTCGCGGGTGCCGGTGACGACCGCCCCCGCCAGCACCGCGACGTAGACCACCGCCGGAGCGATGCCGGCGACCCGTCCGGTGGTCAGCAGCTGCTCCTTCTCCGCCGGCCGCAGCGACTGCCAGAGGCGCACCGAGTCGGCGAGGCCCGGCGTCGGGCGGGCCTGCGCGAAGGCCTGGTCGATGCGGGACACCTGCTCCTGCTTCGCTGCGCGGCTGAGTCCGGCCTTGAGCTGCGGCGCCATCTTCCCGGACAGCTTCGGCAGCTCGGCGCGCAGGGCAGGAGTCAGGAACCTCGCCGCTCGCCCCTCTCCCTGAGAAGACGCCTCTTGCAGGGTTGCGAGCAACGCCGTGATCGCGATCAAGAAAACCAGTCCGCTTCGCATCCTTTTCCTCCCTCGTTCCTGTTCTCGCTTTCGTTCAGGGTGCCGCATAGTCGAGCTCGGCCGAGTCGACGCTCTCGAGCACAGCGCGCCCAGATCCGTAGGCGAAGCCGCTGGTGCGTCCCAGTCGATCGATGGTGTCGAGCTCCTCGGCGTCTAGTGGGCGCTGCAGGAAGTCCTTCGACCCGACCGAATCGTCGTAGTCCACTGCGACGGCCAACGCGACAGCGACTGCCACCACCGCTGCCGGAGCGATCCCTCTGACTCGCCCGTTGGTCAGCAGCTGCTCCTTCTCGACCACGCTGAGCGACTGCCAGAGCCGAACCGAGTCGGCCAGGCCGGGGGGCGTGTGGACCCCGGCGAGGGCCTGGTCGATCCGGGCGACATGCTCTCGCTTTGCCTGGCGATCGACGCCTGGAACGAACTGCGGTGCGCGCTTGCCAGGCATCTTGGTCAGCTCCGCTCGCAGGGCCGGGGTCAGAAACCTGTCCGTCCGACCCTCACCCTGCGACGACGCCTGATCGATGGCGGCGAGGAGCGTCACCAGACTGACCAGCAAAGAGACTCGATAGCGCATCCTTCTCCTCCTAGTACACCGGGGTCTCCAGAAGACGGCTCGGGGAGCACCCGACCCGTACAAGCCCGCAGGGAGCGTCGGGAACCCGTCCGGACCGCCGGCTGCTTCCTAGTACGGCAAGCTCGCAGAGCAGCGCGTCATCGCTCCTGCTCGGAGGTAGCATCCCGAGATGCCGGTGCACGAAGCGAAGAGCGAAGAGGCGACCTCTCGACCCTTCAAGGAACTCATCGACCGCGCCGCGATCCGCCGCCTGGCCGACGCTGTCGCCGCCACCGGGCGGCCTTTCCGCCGCGCCCTGTACACGCGTCGCGCCACCGCCGGCCTCGACGAGCTCGAGCTCAAGGCGCGGGTGCGCCAGGTCGCGGCGGCGCTGCGCGACGCGCTGGACCCGGACCTCGAGGTCGCCACGCAGACCCTGGTCGAGGCGCTGCCGGAGCCGATCGCCAGCGACGAGCCGACGTCGGAGCACTTCCTCTACTGGCCGTATCTGCAGTTCGTGGAGGAGTACGCCGCGACACCCGAGCACTTCGAGCTCGCGACCTCGGCGCTGCACGCGATGACCCAGCGCTTCTCGGCCGAGTTCGCCATCCGGCCGCTGCTCGCAGCGGAGCCTGGGCGCACCCTGGCGCTGCTGCTCGAGTGGACCGGCGATCCCTCTCCCCAGGTGCGGCGCCTGTGCAGCGAAGGCACCCGGCCACGCCTGCCGTGGGGCCAGCGCCTGCCGGCCTTCATCGACGATCCTCACGCCACGACGCCGATCCTCGACGCCCTGGTCGACGATCCCGTGGAGGGGGTGCGGCGCTCGGTCGCCAACCACGTCGGCGACATCGCCAAGGACCACCCCGAGGTGGCGATCGCGCTCTGCCGGCGCTGGCGTCGCGCCGTCCCGCGTCGCTCCAGCCGTGAGGATCGCGAGCGCCTGGTGCGTCACGCGCTGCGCCACCCGATCAAGCAGGGCAACGCCGAGGCGCTGGCCCTCTTCGGCTACGGCGAGGCTTCGGTCGAGGCGAAGCTGGCGCTCTCCGCGCCGTCGGCGAAGCTCGGTGAGAGCGTGCGTCTCGAGCTCGAGATCGTCTCGCTCAGCGGAGAAGCGCAGGACCTGCTGATCGACTACGCGGTGCACTTCCCACGCGCCGACGGCTCGCTGGCGCCGAAGGTCTTCAAGTGGACCGAACGCTCTCTCGACGGCGGCGCCACGCTGCGCCTCGAACGCCGTCACGTCTTCCGCCGCGTCACCACCCGCAGCAACCGCTCGGGACGTCACCGGATCGAGGTGCTGGTCAACGGCAGCGCGGTGGCTGGGCGCGACCTCGAGGTCCGTGCTCCCGCCTCGAAGTGACCGGCCGGCCGCTGGTCGCCGCGGCGCTGCTCAGCTCGCCACGTCGAGCACGATCTTGCAGCAGCCTTCCGCGCGCGCCGCCAGCATCCGGTAGGCCTCGGGCCCTCGCTCGAGCGGCATGCGGTGGCTGACGATGGCTGCGAGGTCCCAGCGCCGGGAGAGCACCAGCGGCACCAGCCGCGGCATCAGGGCACGCGCCGGGCAGCGACCGACGCGCAGGGTGAGGTTCTTGTCGTAGGCCTCCACCGGCGAGATCCCCAGCTCGGGCCGCGTGTGCACCCCGACCGAGGAGAGCGTGCCGCCGGGGCGCAGCAGATCGAAGGCGAGCCGCGTCGCCTCGGCACTGCCCACCGCCTCGACCACCGAATCGACGCCGGGCGGATCGCCGGCGAGGGGACCGTCGAGCAGCTCCGCGACCTCGAGCGATCCGCTGGCCTCGGCGCCGAGAGCCTCGGCGCGCCGCCGGCGCTCCTGCACCGGGTCGATCGCCAGCACCCGCTCGGCGCCGAGCTCGAAGGCTGCGACGACGGCCATCAGGCCGACCGGTCCGCAGCCGACGACGACGACGTGGCTGCCCGGGCCGATCTCGGCCTGGCGCGCGCCGTGGTAGCCGGTGGCTAGCACGTCGCCGAGCAGCAGCGCCTCGACCGCGCCGACTCCCTCGGGGATCTCGAGCAGGGTCGACGACGCGAGCGGCACCCTGACGATCTCGGCCTGGCCGCCGTGCAGGCCGCGGCCGCCGGAACGCCAGCCGAACAGCTCGCCGCGCAGGCAGCGCGAGGTGAGGCCGCGCAGGCACGGGCGGCACTCTCCGCAACTGGTGCTGAACGGCGCGTGCACCATCGTCCCCGGTGCCAGGCCGCGCACTTCGGGGCCGCGTTCGAGCACCTCGCCGACCAGCTCGTGACCCGGGATCGTGCCCGGATCGAAGCCACGCTCGCGCCCGAGGTAGGGGTGCAGGTCGGAGCCACACACAGCGCTGAGCTGCACCCGCACGAGGACGTCGCCCGCCGCCTCGATCGCGGGGTCCGAGCACGACTCCCAGCGCAGGTCGCGCTCGCCGTGCAGGGTGAGGGCGCGCACCGGCTCACTCCCGCCCGACGCGCCGAGCGTCGCGACCGCCGCCGCGTCCGACCTCCCGGGCGTGGTGCGGGTGCCGGATGGTCACTCCCACGAGAAGTTCTCGAGGTGCTGCACCAGGTGGCGCGCGGTGGGGAAACGGCGGCGGATCAGCGTGTGTTTGAGGCCGCAGCAGATGGTGCGGATGTGTTCGGGTTGGCTGCGGTAGGTGCGCACCCCGCCGAGGCAGTCGTAGAGCAGCCGCACCGCGTCGATCACGTCGCCCTGCTGGGCGTCGCGGGTGGTGCGGCCGCGGTTGAAGAAGTCGAACAGGCGCAGCTCGAAGCGGATGCCGCGCCGCTCGACCAGCACGTTGCCGTCGTGCAGGTCGCCGTGGTAGAGGCCGGCGGCGTGCATCGCCTCGAGCCCCTGCGCCAGCCGATGCAGCAGGTGCAGCGCCTCGAAACGCTCCATCTGGGCGCCGCGCCGGTCGCGCGGCAGCGAGCTCAGCGGCCGTCCGCGCGCCAGCTCGCTGAGCAGCAGCGTCGCGCGGCGGTCGTCGATCTCCACCTCCTCGGTGTGGTGGTAGTCGATGGTCAGCGGGCAGCCGCGCAGCTTCTCGAGTTGGCGGGCGTAGCGGCGCACCGTGCGGTTGGCGGGATTGCGCTCGGGGTAGAAGAGCTTCGCCGCCCGGTGCACCCCGGTGCCCCGCTCGACGACCTGGTACACCTCGCCCTCCCAGCCGCCGCCGAGCCGGGCGCGCACCCGGTACTTGTCGGCCAGGACGGTGCCGGGCTCGAGGTCGAAAGCGATCGGCCTGGCCAACTACGGTCTCCCTCGTCGAGCGGCGGTTCTGCGTCGCAACGGCTCGGATCGGGGCCCCTCAGCGCAGCGGGGTTCCGAGAGCGCCGTCGAGGCTATCGAACAGCGCATCGGCCGAGGGCTCGACGGCGTCGCCGGCCTCTCCCGGCTCGAGCAGATCGGCCAGCGCCGGCGACTCCGCAAAAGGATCCTCGGCGAGCACCTCGGCCGGGAAGGCCGAAGCCGCCGGGCCGGGACCCGGGATGCGCCTTCCCGAGGAGGTGTAGGAGATCAGCACGACGGCGACGAGGGTCAGTGCCCCGGCGACCAGGGTGCGCGGCCCGACCACCTCGCCGGCGAACGCCCAGCCGAGCAGCACGGCGACGATCGGGTTGACGTAGGAGTGGGTGGACACCAGCCCGATCGGCGCCACCCGCAGCAGCCAGCAGTAGCAGCCGTAGCCGATCACCGAGCCGAAGAGCGACAGGTAGAGGAGGGCGCCGATCGTCGAGCCGCCGACGGCGGCAGGGTCGAAGCGATCGCCTTCGCCGGAGAGCAGCGACAGCACCCCGAGGCAGAGGCCGCCGAAGACCATCTGCAGACCGGTTCCGAGCCGCACCGAGCGGGGCGGCGGCATGCGTCGCGCGAACACCGAGCCGACCGCCCAGGAGAAGCAGCCGAACAGCACAACGACCAGGGCCAGCCGGTCGTATCGACCCGTGTCGGCGAACGGCTCGGCCAGCACCACGGTCGCCGCGATGCCGCTGAGCAGACCGAGCACGGTGGCGGGATGGAAACGGCTCCTACGCTGCAGCGACCAGTCGAGCAGCACGATGAAGCAAGGGGTCATCGAGGAGACCAGTGCCGCGACGCCCGAGGGGATCGTCTGGCAGGCCCAGCTCACCGCGCCGTTGCCGCCCACCACCAGGAAGAGACCCAGCACCGCCGCCGCGCCGAGCTCGCGCGCCGTCGGCACCAGCCCACGCAGCAGCGGCCAGGCGGCGAGCAGGGCCCCCGCGAGCACGAAACGCAGGGCGCCGAGCAGGAAGGGAGGGAAGCCCTGCAGCGCGACGCTGATCGCCAGATAGGTCGAGCCCCAGATCAGGTACACCGCGAGCAGCGCCGCGACGATCGCCAGGCGTGTGGTGCCGAGCCGCGGCGCCGCGCCGGCGCGCGCCGTGCTCGCCGATGTGGAGGACATGGGCGATCTTCCCGACTGTGAGGTGCCCCGGCACCTGAGCTGCTCCGGCGGCGTGCCGGCTCAGCCGGAACGAAGCGCGCGGCGGCGGATTCTACGCCCGAGGGGGCAGCCTCGTCACCACCGGCCTCGGACCACCGACGACGCAACCGGCGCACTGCCGGCGCACTGCCGGCGCACGGGTCGGCACTCGCCGACTCCTCTCGGCGCCACCGCCGTCCGAGGTCATGCAGCGAGCTCGGGCTCCAGGGCCACGATCCGGGCACCGCACGCCGCGGCTACCATCTCCGGGCGCCTCTTTCTGGCCGCAGCCCGGAAGGCGCTGCGGTGCCGTGAGCGAAACGTCACGGCTCCTCGCACGTCGTCTCAGGTGGCGCGTCGCCGGATCCGGGCCGGGATCCGGCGTGCTGGTCGACTCTCCGACCGTTCGACCCCCCGGCTCTGGATGCGTTGCCTCCCCTCGTCAGCTCCGTGGTCAGCCTGAAGCAGTTCTCCCCCGCCTTCTTCTGGCGCCAGCGGGTGATGAAGACGCTGGTCGGACTGCTGCGCGTCGGCGTCACCCCCGAAGAGCTGGCGCGCGCCCTGGCGCTCGGGGCCACCCTCGGTCTGCTGCCGACGGTCGGCACGACCACCGCCGCCTGTCTGCTCATCGGCGGGCCGCTGCGGCTGAACCAGGTGGCGGCACAGCTGAGCAACTACGCCGTCACTCCGATCCAGATCCTGCTCATCCTGCCCTTCCTGCGCCTCGGGGAGACGGTGCTCGGCGTCGACAGGCGCTTCCCGCTCAGCGCCGCCGAGATCGCCAGACGGGTCGAGGAGTCGGGCTTCGGCTTCACCCTCGAGCTCGGTCTCTCGGTGGTGCACGCGCTGGTCGGCTGGGCCTGCGTCGCGCCGGCGGTCTTCGCCCTGGTGTGGCTGGCGAGCCGCGGCGCCATCGGCTGGCTGGCCGAGAAGCGGCGTCACCCGGCCGGGACCTGAGGGCCGCGTCTCGCAGGTCCGAGTCGGGAAGGGTCGCGTAGAGTCGGCGGCCAGATGTGCGGGATCTACGGTTGCGTCGCGCTCGGCGGAGCTCCACTCGGCGCGACGGACCGGGTCGCGGCGATCTCGGCCGGTCTGCGACACCGCGGCCCGGACGCCGACGCCACGTGGCAGGGGGAGCACGCGGTGCTCGGCTGCCGACGCCTGCGCATCGTCGACCTCAGCCCAGCGGCCGATCAGCCGTTCTCCTCGCCCGACGGGCGCTACCACGTGGTCTGCAACGGCGAGATCTACAACCACCTGGAGCTGCGCCGCCGCCACCCCGATCACCCCTACCGCTCGCACAGCGACGTCGAGACGATCGTGCCGCTGGTCAGCCGCGGCGGAGTCGCCGCGCTACGCCAGCTCGAGGGCATGTTCGCGGTGGCGGTCTGGGACGCCCGCGAGCAGCGGCTCACCGTGGCGCGCGACCGCGCCGGCGAAAAGCCTCTCTTCGTCACCCGCAGCGGCGGCCTGCTCTGGTTCGCCAGTGAGGTGCAGCCGCTGCTCGAGGTCGCCGAGGACCGCGGACTCGACGAGTCGGCCCTGCGCGAGTTCCTCTCGAGCGGCTTCATCGCCCAGCCACGCACCGCCTTCCGCTCCATCCGCAAGGTGGCGGCCGGAGCGCTGACCACCTTCTCGGCCGCCGGCGAGACGGTGGAGAGCTTCTGGCCCGACGCCGAGGCCTTCGCTGCGGCAGGGATCGGAGAGGGCGACGCTCTCGATGCCGCCACCGCGCCGTCCGGCGTCGCGGCGGAGGACGAGCTCGATCGCCTGCTGCAGCTTGCGGTGCGCTCCCAGCTGCAGGGCGACCAGCCGATCGGTCTCTTCCTCAGCGGCGGCATCGACTCCTCGCTGCTCGCCGCCTCCTTCGCCGGCCAGCTGGCCGCGGCGCGCCAGTCCGAGCGGCTGACCAGCTACGCCGCCAAGTTCGTCGGCGCCGGCTGCTCGGCCTCGTACGACGAGGAGGAGTGGGCCGAGTCGGTGGCACTCCGCTTCGGTTTCGAGCATCGCGCGGTGCCGGTCGACGAGCACGGTCTGCAGCGTTCGCTCGAGGCGATCTGCGACCGCATCGCCGAGCCGATCGCCGACCCTGCGATCCTGCCGACCTACCTGCTGGCGGAACGTGCCCGCCAGGAGGTACCCGTGGTGCTGGGCGGCGAGGGCGCCGACGAGCTCTTCGGCGGCTACCCGACCTATCTCGGCCACCGTTTCGCCAGCCGCTGGGCGCGCCTGCCGCGACTGCTCCGGCGACCGATCGAGGCCGGCGTCGGCGCCCTGCCGGCGAGCCGCAGCAAGGTCTCGCTCGAGTTCCTGCTCAAGCGCTTCCTGCTCGCCGCCGACCAGCCCTGGCGGCAACGTCACCGCCGCTGGCTGGGCCCCGACGCCGCGGTGCTCCTCGCCGCCGGCGCGCCAGCCTCGGCCGCGGCCGGGGGCGACGAAGCCGCGGCCGACGACGTCGCCCGGCTGATCGAGGCGCCGAGAGACGAATTCGTGCGCGCCATGCGTCTCGACTACTTCGGCTACCTGCGCGAGAACCTGCTGGTCAAGCTCGACCGCGCCTGCATGCTGCACAGCGTCGAGTCGCGGGCGCCCTACCTCGACACGGCGCTCACACGTTTCGCCTGGTCGCTGGCGCCGAGACAGCTGATCCGCGGCCTGCGCACCAAATCGCTGCTCAAGCAGGTCGCCGAACGGCGGCTGCCCAAGAAGCTGGTGCACCGCCGCAAGCGTGGCCTGTCGGTGCCGATCGCGACCTGGATCGACGGCGGCCTGGGGCGCGAGGTCGACCGCCTGCTCGACCGCCGGGCGCTGTCCCGCCAGGGCCTGTTCGATGCCGACGCGACGAGCGGCCTGCTCGCCGCCCACCGCAGCGGCCGGGTCGACGCCAGCCGCACCCTCTGGTCGGTGATCGTGCTGCAGAAGTGGCTCGAGCGCTGGAGCCCCGGCGACGCGATCTGAACCAAGGAGGATCCGCTGCGCTGCGGCATCAGAAGATCTCTGCGGGACCGCGCGGGCGCTGGCGCCATACGATCGGACCGCCAACCCACTCCGCACCGCGCCCCACCGTCTGCTCGGCCGGCCAGCACCGCCCCGACGTCCTGTCCGCTCTCGTCGTCCCGACCACCTCGTCGCCACCGCTGGATCATTCACCATGGATCTCTCCTCATCCCTGCGCTCCCCCATCCAGGCTCGCTGGGTGGTGCTGCTCGCCGCCGTGCTCTTCGCCTGGAACGTCTGGGCCTACGACGTGTGGGCGCCCGACGAGCCGTTCTTCGCCGAGGGCGCACGCGAGATGATCGACGACGGCCACTGGCTCGTGCCGCACATCAACGGCCAGGTCAACGACCACAAGCCACCGCTCTTCTTCTGGCTCATCGCCCTGCCGAGCGCGACGATCGGAGAGGTCACCTCGACCACCGCCCGGCTGCCGTCGATCCTCGCCGGGCTCGGCACCCTGTTCCTGGTGATGCGTCTGGCCCAGCGCTCCGGCTCGGCGCCCGCGGCGGGGCTGGCAGGGCTGATGATGGTCACCAGCCACATGTTCTGGGAGAAGTCGCGTTCGGCCCAGATCGACGCCACCCTCTGCTTCTTCGTCACCCTGGCGCTCTACGCCTTCGCCGGCTTTCGCGACGGACGCTGGAGCGGCCTGCGCGCCGGCCTGGTGTTCTGGTCGGCGTGCGCCCTCGGCACCCTGGCCAAGGGCCCGGTGGCCGTGATCATCCCGGTCGGCGTCGCGCTCGCGGTGAGCCTCTGGGATCGACGGCCGGGGCTGCTGCCGCGCATGGGCGCCGTCGCCGGGCTGGCCGGCTTCCTGGTGCTGACGCTGTCGTGGGCGGTGGCGGCGACCCTGGCCGACAACGGCTACAGCGCGTTCGACGCGCTGCGGGTGCACTTCGTCGACCGCGCCTCGGGCGGCATGCACCACGTGCGGCCGTTCTGGTACTACGGCAAGGTGCTGCCCTACGCGCTGCTGCCGTGGAGCCCGCTGCTGCCGGGCGCGGTCTGGTTCGCCTGGCGTCGCAGGAGAAACCCCGAGGACCGTCTGCTGCTCGTCTGGGCGGTCTTCGTCGTGCTGATGTTCTCGGTCTCCACCGAGAAGCGGGATCTGTACATCCTGCCCGCCTTCCCGGCCTTCTTCCTGATGATCGGACGGCTCGCAGCCTCGATCCTGGAATGGTGGCGGGACGACGACGCCGACTCCTTCAGGCTCGGGCGGCGCTGGTTGACGGTGCCGATCGCGATCTCCGCCACCCTCCTCGCGGTCGCCGCCGTGGCGGCGCCTCTGGTGGCGCGGGCCGAGGCGCCGGAGGTGACGCCCCACTCCTTCGTGCTGGCGGCAGGACTCCTCGGCGCCGCCCTGCTGATCTGGTGGTCGCTGCGCCGAGGCCTGGCAGTGCGGGCCATCTCCCGCCTCGCCGGCGCGATGGCGATCCTGCTGCTGATCGCGGTGACCTTCGTCTACCCGCGGCTCAATCCCTCCAAGTCGGGTCGCGAGCTCGCCGATGTGGTCGCCGAACAGGTGCGGCAGCACGCCGCACCGGACGCCCTGTTCGGCATCGAGATCGGCTACCTGCACCGGCCGATCAACTTCTATCCGCCCGGTCTCTACCTCGACTTCGTCGGTCCGGCCGAGTTCGCCAATCGGGCCGAAGCTCTCTTTGCCGCAGGGCGCTCGGCCGTCCTGGTGATCAAGCAGGATCGGATCGGCGACATCCCCGTGCCGGTACTCCGGCAGGCAACGACCGTCTACGAGACGCGTCTCAGCCGACGCGACGTCGCGGTGCTGCGCTTCGATCCGCCGCCGCAACCGCAGGCCACGCCGATGCCTCCCGCGCCTGCCGAGGAGGACCCGGCAGCCGCCGCCGGAACACCCGGAGGAGGGGGCGCGTAGTAGAGGCATCCCGTAGGACCGCCACGAAGCCGCGAGCGGGCCGTGTCGGAGCAGAGCTGGAAGGAGGCTGCGATGGGAGGCAGGGCACTGGTGATGGTCGGCACCCAGAAGGGCGCCTTCTTCTACCGCTCGGATCCGCGGCGCGACCGCTGGGAGATCGAGGGACCGTACCTCGAGGGCTGGGAGGTGACCACGATCGGCGTCGACGGGCGCGGCGAGCGGCCGGTGCTGTACGCCGGGGTCGGACACTTCGTCTACGGGCCCACGGTGCACCGGTCCGACGACCTCGGCGCCACCTGGCGACAGCTCGAGGCGCGGCCCTCCTACCCGGGTGACTCCGGGTTCAGCCTCAACCGGATCTGGACCATCGTGCCGGGCCGAGACAGCCAGCCGGGAGTGCTCTACGCCGGCGTCGACGAGGCCGGGATCTTCCGTTCCGACGACGACGGCGCCAGCTGGCAGGGCCTCGACGGGCTCAACCGGCACCCGACGCGTGCCGCCTGGGGCCCGGGCGCCGGCGGCCTCTGCTGTCACACGATCCTGCTCGACCCTCACGACGACCGCCGCCTGTGGGTCGGGATCTCGGCGGTCGGAACGTTCCGCAGCGACGACGGCGGCGAGACCTGGCAGGTCAAGACCGACGGACTGCCGATCATCGAGCCGCGGGAGGATCATCCCGGAGTCGGCAGCTGCGTGCACCGCATGGTCCTGGATCCCGAAGACTCGAACAACCTTTACCAGCAGAACCACCAGGGCGTCTTCCGCTCGCGCGACGCTGGCGACAGCTGGCAGCGCATCGAGAGCGGAGTGCCGTCGACCTTCGGCTTCCCGATGGTGATGCACCCGCGCGATCCGAAGACCCTCTTCGTGGTGCCACAGAAGAGCGACGAGCAGCGCACCGCCATCGACGGACGCCTGGCGGTCTACCGCACCAGCGACGGTGGTGACTCCTGGGCGGCGCTGCGCTCAGGGCTTCCCGACCACACCTTCCAGGGGGTGCTGCGCGGAGCGATGGCGACCGATGCACTCGATCCGTGCGGTATCTACTTCGGCACCACCGGTGGACAGGTGTTCGCCAGCGCCGACGCCGGCGAGAGCTGGCGGCCCTTGCCCGGCGCCCTGCCGCGCATCAGCAGCGTCACCGCCATCGAGTTGGCCGACTGAGAGCCGGATCGGGAATGCCAGAACGAGGAGACCGCCCGGACGACGAGGGCGACGCCGTCGAGAGGGTCGAGGTACACCTGCCGTCGCTGCTGCGTCCTGCGGTGGGAGGCCGCAGCTCGGTCACGGTGGAGCGCGGCACCCTCGGACAGTGCCTCGAGCGTCTGGTGCGCGACCACCCGCTGCTGGCCCCCCATCTGTTCGACGACCGCGGCGAGCTGCGCGAGCACGTCAACCTGTTCGTCGGCGAACGGAACGTGCGCTGGCGCGATCGCTGGCACGAGGCGGTGCCGACTGGTGAGGGCATCACGGTGCTGCAGGCGGTTTCGGGAGGCTGAGACTCTCGAGTTGGAGACCGGTGGTGCCGACGCCGGGCCGGCGGCGATCGGGCAGCCCGGACGCGCCGCCTCGGCCGGCTCTCACTCCGGGCTCGCCAGGTGCTCGAGCTCGAGGAAGAGAGCGGCGCCGCCCTGCCGCCAGGCGCCGACGAGCCGCCCTCCACCCGTCGTCAGGCGGCCTTCGTACCGCGCCGCCAGCGAGGGCACCTCGAAGTGCACCCTCCTCGAGTCCGCACAGTCGCCTTCGTTCGACGGGGTGAACGCGATCCCGGTGACCGGGATGCCCTCGACTCCCTGGTCGAGGCTGTCGAGCGAGCCGGTGCCGGCCGCTTCCGCGCCGCCCGGACCCGGCGGGATGTGCAGGACCAGGCGCAGGCTGACGCCGCGGCCGGCCTCCAGGGCTCCGCGCCAGACCCCGGTGACCGGCGGCACCCCGGCAGGCTCGGAGGCTGCAGTCTCCTCGGCGGCGGTGACCGGCGCGGCGCCGGAGAGGCAGGGCAACGGCACGGACGCCAGACTCGCCACGAGCGTCGCGCGCAGGAGCACGGCTCGCGGCCGCGGAGCCGAGAACGTGGCCCGCCACGAGGGTCGCCGCCGCGATGTCGATATTCGGATCGTGCGCTTCATGCCTGCTCCTCCTCGAAGATCTCCTCGATGCTCTGCCCGAACAGGCGGGCGATGCGGAACGCCAGCGGCAGGCTGGGGTCGTACTTGCCGGTCTCGATCGCATTGACCGTCTGCCGCGAGACGTCGAGCTGGCGGGCCAGGTCGGCCTGGGTCCAGTCACGCTCGGCGCGCAGCACCTTGAGCCGGTTCCTCATCGGTAGCGCCAGATCTGGTGGAACAGGGTCGCGGTGTAGACGACCGCCATGACCAGCGCCAGGTCCGCGAGGTCGAGCACGGGACCTTCCGCGCGCTCGAGCAGACGCAGGATCCCCGTGGCGAAGAAGCTGACGCCGAAGGCGAGGGCCAGGGCCCGATAGTGGATCAACCGCTGCAGCTCGTCGCCCTGGTCGAGGAAACGTGCGTAGACGGCGATCACCGCCAGCCCGGCAACGGCTGGCAACGCCACCAGGGAGAAGGCGACGACGCCGCCGGCCTCGACCATCTCCCGTTCGAGCAGCTGCGACGCCGCAACGAAACAGACGGCCCAGGCGAACATCGCCACCAGGAAGCCGGCCAGATTGCGCCGATCGCGAGCGTTGGGGCCGGCGCAGGCGGCCCAGAAGCTCGATCCCCGGGCCGGCGAGAGGTTTGGTGATGGATCGTTCATGTCGAGTCTCCTTTTCTTGAAGTCAAGCTTGCTTGACCACAGAGAATGTAGCGGTACCTTGACTCGATGTCAAGTACCATTGACTCTATCGCGCGTGCTCGTCGCCCTCACCCCGCCTCGGCAGCCCATTCCCCGGTCAGCGGACAGACGTTCGAGGACCGCCAGCCGGCGACCGAGTGGCTCGCCCCTCTCCTTCCGCCGGGCTCACCGGACGGGTGCCCGGCCTGCCGCTAGTCGCTGGCAGCCTGGGTCAGCACCCCCAGCGGCGCCACGCCGTCGGGGGCCGCGAAGTCCAGGCCGAGCAGCTCCGCCACGGTGGGCGCGATGTCGACCAGGCGCATCCGGTGCACGGTGCGACCGGACGCGAAGCCGGCGCCCCAGCCGACGAAGCCGGTGTGGATCTGGGGGAAGTCGTCGGGCGCGTAGCCGTGTGTCCCGCCAACGGTCGGGCCCACGGCCGCTCCGGACGCGGTGGCCGAGAAGGAGACGCCGAGTGCGCCGGTGAGCGCGAACGCGACCTGCGGGTCGGCGCCGAGACGCTGGAGCTCGTCGCGCTCGACGACACGGAACAGCCGCTGCACCCGCTCGGGCTGCGCGTCGACGGCGCGGCGGGCCGCGGCGACGGCCTCCGCGGCCGCGTCGCCCGCCTGGCGGGTGTACAGCAACGCGGCGCCGCCGGCGGTGTGGAAGGTGGCGGTCCAGTCACCGCGGTCGGGTGCCTCCTCGGTCAGACCCGCGGCGGCGAGCCAGACGTTCGGCCTGACCTCGGTGTGCAGCTCGACGAAACCGTGGTCGCCGGTGACCACGAAGGCTGTGCGATCGAGCACCCCGGCCCGCTGCACGCCCTCGACGATCGTCGCGATCGCGCGGTCGGCGGCGGCAACCGCCAGTCGCACGCGGTCCGAGTCGCGCCCGTCCGCGTGCTCGAAGTGATCCACCGCGATCAGGTGCACCGCGAGCAGGGTGGGCCGGTAGGTCTCGAACAGGTACGAGGCGGCGGCGCCGGTCACGTCGTCGCGGCTGGTGTAGTCGATCGAGAAGCGCGCGGTCTCGAGACCCGGCGCGGCGCGCTCCACCAGCTCGCGCCACAGTCCCTCGGGCTTCGACCCGGCGCGCATCGGCTCGAGCACGTCACCCGACAGAGCCCAGATCTCGGGCACCACGCGATCGATCGGTGCACCTTCGCTCACCGGCCACGAGAAGGCCGCGGTGGTGCCACCCGCGCCGCGCACCGCCTGCCAAAGGGTCTCCGCCCGGATCGCCTCGGCATGCCAGTACCACCGGCCGGTCTGACCTCCAGGCTCGAACGGCTGGTTGTTGTAGATGCCGTGCCGCACCGGCAGGGCCCCTGTGACCATGCTGGTGTGCGACGGGTAGGTCACCGAAGGGAAGACGCCGACGACGCCCTCGGCACTGGCTCCGTCGCGCGCCATCTGCTGGATGCGCGGCGCCGGCCAGGTCGCGTCGAGGTAGAACTCGGGCCGCAGGCCGTCGATCGAGATCAGCACCACGTGGTCGGCGCGCCTCTCGGCGGCTCCGGCCTCGGCGCCGAGGGCGCTCAGGCAGAGCGCCAGGCCGACGGCCACGCCTCGGCGTCGCCGCCGATTTCGGATCGCGGTCTGCTCCACCACCGTCGCCGGTTTCCGTGTCGTCGTCGCGCGCTGCATCGTCCCACCTCCTCCGAGCTCCGGCCTCCGCCGCCACGCCGCCTCTCGGTGAGCGACAACTGTAGCGACACCCACCGGGCATCTCGAACCGTCATCGCGCCGGGCAGGCGGCCTAGCCGCGCGACGCGAATGTCCCGCCGAGGCGCTCGATCGACATTCTCGTCGCAGCGCGGATGTCGCCTGCACGGGCCGCCGGCGCCGCGGCAAACGTCGGTGACTCAGCGTCTTGCGACGCCGGATGCCAACCCTCGCGGTGACGCCAGAGGGCATGGCACATCGATTGCGCCAGGAACCGCTGCTCGCCCGGTCGACCGCGCAGCGCGAACTCCCCACCCGCGGGTTCGCTGGTTCCCTCAGCGTCCTCAACGGACTCCGTGCAACCCATGGGGTGACCCAAGGAAACCCCACAAGGAGCCTCTGCGCATGTTCGACTCCCTTCCCACTGCGGCCGACCCCGACATCCCACCGACCTCTCCTTCCCATCACCCACGGCGCCGCGCACAGCAGGTCCGCTGGCGCGGCGCCGCCCGCCCTTCCCTCCCGACCTGCCTGCTCGGCGCCCTGGCGCTCCTCGCCGCCGCCACGCCCGCCACCGCCGTCGAGGTCTCGTACGACCTGGCGCTCGACTCGGCGTACGTCTGGCGCGGGATCACCTTCACCGACGGAGCGGTCTTCCAGCCCTCCGTGACCACCTCGCACGAGAGCGGTTTCAGCTTCAACGCCTGGGGCAACCTCGACATCGACGACGTCAACGGGCTCGGCGGCGACTTCCAGGAGATCGACCTGACACTGTCCTACGGATGGGGAGGTGAGGCGGTGAGCGCCGAGGTGGGACTGATCGAGTACCTCTTCCCGAACGGCGTCGGTGCCGGCACCCGCGAGGTCTACTTCTCGCTCGGCTTCGAGGTTCCGCTGTCGCCGTCGGTGACCGTGTACTACGACTTCGACGAGATCGACGACTTCTACGCCACCTTCGACGTCGGCTGGGAGAACGAGGTCGAAGGCACGCCTTGGAGCTACGGCCTCGGACTGCTGGTCGGCTACGCCGGTGAGGACTTCGCCGCCGTCGCCGGCGGCATCGACGCCGGCTTCTTCAACGGCGAGGTCAGCGCCAGCCTGACCTACTCGGCGGAGAGCTGGTCGGCGGGCGGCTTCGTCGCCTACACCGACTCGCTCGACGACGACGTCCTGCCCGACCAGCCGGTCGATCTCCACGGCGGAGTGGTCTTCTCGCTGTCCTTCTAGAACCGCGGCGCGCGCACCGCGGGACTGCGGACCGCCACGATCCCTGTGGAACAATCGGCGGGCCGGACGCAGCCGGCAACGGCCGGGCTGCCCGTGTCGTTGCGGACCCGGCGAACACCAGAGGTGCGCGATGCTCGCGATGAAACTGGCACGGCCAGGGGGTCTCGACCTCCTGGCGGCCGCCGAGGCGCCGATCCGCGAGCCCGATCCCGGTGAGATCCGGGTACGGGTGCGCGCCAGCTCGCTCAACTTCCACGACTACGCCGTGGTCACCGGCCGCATCCCCAGCGGCGAGGGACGCATCCCGATGTCGGACGGCGCCGGCGAGATCGAGGCGGTCGGCGACGGGGTGGACGGCTTCGCCGTCGGCGACCGGGTGATCAGCTGCTTCTTCCCCAACTGGCTCGACGGCCGCCCCGAGCTGCGCAAGCTGGTCGGCGTGCCAGGCGATCATGTCGACGGCTTCGCGACCGAGCAGGTCACCGCGCCCGCCACCGCCTTCACCCGGGCGCCGCAGGGCTACAGCTTCGAACAGGCGGCGACCCTGCCCTGCGCCGCGCTCACCGCGTGGCGGGCGCTGATGGTCGAGGCGCGGATCAAGCCGGGAGACGTCGTGCTCACCCAGGGGACCGGCGGTGTCTCGATCTTCGCTCTGCAGCTGGCGAAAGCGGCCGGCTGCCGCGTGCTCTCGACCTCGTCGTCGAACCAGAAGCTCGAGCGCCTGAAAGAGCTCGGCGCCGACGAGCTGATCAACTACCGTGAGGTGCCGCAGTGGGGAAAGCGCGCGCTGGAGCTCACCGGCGGACGCGGCGTCGACGTGGTGGTGGAGATCGGCGGCGCCGGCACGCTGCCGCAGTCGATCGAGGCGATCCGCATCGGCGGCCACATCTCCCTGATCGGGGTGCTCGCCGGCATGTCCGGCGAGGTCCCCACCGCCAAGCTGTTCACCAAGAACGGGGTCGTCTCCGGCATCACCGTGGGCAGCCGCGCCCACCAGCTCGAGATGGTCGAGGCGCTGGAACAGAATCGGATCGAACCGGTCATCGACAGCACCTTCCCTCTCGCGGAGCTCGCCGACGCGTTCCGCCACCAGGAGTCGCAGAAGCACTTCGGCAAGATCTGCATCTCGATCTGATCGAAGACCCGAAGCAAGTCGATTCGGAGAAGAGGGTCAGCCAAGCGATGCCATCACGCCTACATGGTGCCCTCGAGCGGATCGACCTCGCCGAGAAGCTCGCGTCGTTCGACGATGCCTGGAACCCGCGCATCGTCGCCGAGCTCAACGGGCAGGAGGTTCGACTGGTGAAGCTGCGTGGCGAGTTCGTATGGCACTCCCACGCCGACGCGGATGAGCTGTTCCTGGTGCTGCGGGGGGAGCTCGAGATGCACCTGCGAGATCGCGTCGTCCCACTCGCCGCGGGCGACGCCTTCGTGGTTCC
The DNA here is from genome assembly GCA_003388555.1 of Acidobacteriota bacterium. Classification (GTDB taxonomy): domain Bacteria; phylum Acidobacteriota; class Thermoanaerobaculia; order Multivoradales; family Multivoraceae; genus QQVD01. The sequence continues at coordinate 44,256 of QQVD01000026.1, forward strand.
CCGGGGCGTCGAGCACAAACCGGTCGCGCCGACGGAAGCCCACGTGCTGCTGTTCGAGCCGGCCGGCACCGTGAACACGGGCGACGCGTCGTCGGAACGCGCAGGTTCCCTGCGACGCCAGGATCTCGACCGGACCTGACGACTCCCTCCAGAGCCGGGCTCGCCGCTCTCTGGCCGCTCAGCCACGGACTTCCTCTCCGTCGCCCCCGGGCGATCGGCAGCGGACGTCGGGTCGACCTGGCCCCAGATCCGGCCACGAACCGTAATCCGGCGCCGCGTCCCAGCGTATTTCCGTGACAAAGCCACCAAAACCGCCCGAGACGCGCGGTGTGCTGGTCGACGAACGGAGCCAACGGATGCAGGACAAGCTGGGAGAGTTGGAGTTGTACGTGCTGCTCGCCGCGGCGAGTCTCGGGGACGACGCCTATGCCGTCTCGATCGCGCGCGAGATCCACGAGCAGACCGGTCGGCGGATCCATCGGGCGACGATCTACGTCACCTTGCAGCGTCTCGAGAAGAAGGGACTCGTCGCGTCGTATCTGGGCGAGCCGCTGCCTCAGCGAGGTGGCAAGGCCAGACGCCTCGTGCAGGTCCAGCCTGCCGGGATCGCCGCACTGGAGCGGACCAGAACCGCACTCAGTCGGCTCTGGCTCCGGCTCGATCGTCGTCAGTTGGAGGCTCGGTGATGCAGCCGGGAGCACCGCACCCACTGCCGGGCCCGGCTCGCGTCCTGCTCGGCCTGGCGGTGCCGTCCGAGCGCCGCGAGGACGTGGTGGGAGATCTGGTCGAGGTGCACGCGGATCGCCGGAACCGTCTCACTTCGACCGCGGCCTGGTGGGCGACGTCAGCAGAGGCGACGCTGCTGGCGCTCGCCTTCCTCGTCTACCGACTTCGAGACAGAGACTGGTCCATCTGGGCGTGGCCGACGATCTCGGCGAGCGACGTGCGTCACGGTCTCCGCCTGATGCGCCGCAACGCCCTGATGGCGGGCATCTCAGCAGCCGCCCTGACCCTCGGCCTGACGGTGGCGGTCACCGGGTTCACCATGCTGTCCGGCACCTTCTTCTCCAGCCTGCCGTTCGACGACGGTGCTCGCTTCGTGCGTCTCGATCTCCACGCCATCCCCAGCATGCGGTACGCGCGACTCGACCTGGAGAGACACGGCCTCTTCTCTGCCGCCGACAGCTTCCTCTTCTTCGGCGCCGAGGACACCGACGTGGTCAGCGTCCTCCACCCGTCGGGGACACTCGAAGCGGTGCGCGGCAACTGGATCACCGCAGGTGTCTTCGAGCACCTCCCCTACCGCCCTCTACTCGGCCGCAACCTGGTTCGGGAAGATGGGTCTGTGGGCAGCGATCCGGTCGTCGTGATCCGGGAGAGCCTTTGGCGCCGAAGCTTCGGAGCCGACCGCGCGGTCGTCGGCCGGAGGGTCGACATCGGAGGAGAGTCGCGGTCCGTCGTCGGCGTGCTGCCGGACGAAGCCGGCTTTCCGAGCTCCCCCGAGCTCTGGCTCCCACTCGACGACCGCAATCTGGGCGGCTCGAACGGCGAGCCCAAGCCCGGCCTCGAACACTTCGGCATCCTGCGAGCCGGCGTCTCAGCAGAGACGGCCACTGCGCGGCTGCAGACCCTCTCCGAGCTGGCTCGAACGGAGAACCCAGAGCTGGACGGCCTACGAGTGACAGTGACGCCCTACACGCAGGGAGCGCCGCAGGAGCGCCGTGCTGCGGTGGTCGTCGTGATCGTCCTGCTGACCCTGCTCGCCGTCGTTGCAGCCAGCCTCGCCAATCTCACCCTGACCCGCACCTCCGCCCGGATGCGGGAGCTCTCGGTTCGCGCCACGCTCGGCGCCCCACGTACCCGCCTGGTCGCACAGCTCAGCCTCGAGTCCCTGCTGGCGGGGCTGGTTGCCGCAGTGACCGCGGTGGGTCTGTCGCAGGTGGCGGTGCGCCACCTCTCCACCAGCCTCGAGGCGGTACCCTTCTGGGTCGATTTCGATCTCGACTGGCGGACCGTCCTGTTCACGGTGGGCGCCACCCTGCTCGCCTGTGCTCTCGGTGGCGTCGTGCCGGCGCTCAGAGCCACGGCGCAATCCGACGAGAGGACGTGGTGGAACGGCTCGGCGCCTCGCCTCGGCCGTCTCGGTTCGACGCTGATGGTCCTCGAGATCGCGGCGTCGGTACTGCTGCTCACGGCGGCACTGGTCGTCGCCAGGGGTCTGGCGAGCCAGGCCGCGGTGTCCCTGCCCGTGCCGGAGGAGCGGATCCTGACTGCGCGTGTCTCGAGTCCCCATGCCGGACCAACGGCGGAAGACACGGGAGGAGAGAGCGACAGGGCTGGCCGGGATCTGCTCGAGGTTCTGGATCGGCTCCGACAGGGGCCGGGAATCGAGGCTGCCGGCGCGGCGCGGAGACTGCCTAAGGTCAGGATCGCCGAGCAGCGCTTCCATCTCGCCGTGACCGGCGACGACGACATCGCGCTGACAGCGGCGACCAACCACGTCTCGGCTGGTTTCCTCGAGTCCCTCGCGATCCGTCCGGTCGTCGGGCGTCTCTTCGACTCCGATGACCAGAGACCGGGGGCGCCCCCGGTCGCGCTGGTCACCACGACCTTCGGGGATCGCTACCTGCGCGGCAGGTCGCCCCTGGGAGAGAAGATCGGGCCTGTCGGGACAGTGGAGGCCAGCGCCGATCCGAACGAGTGGTTCGAGATCGTCGGCGTGATCCCGGACGACGGCCTGGGTCGCGACCGGATCGACGACGGCGCTGCCGTGCTGCTTCCCATGCGGGGCGCCGCATGGCCCGCCGGCCTCGTGGTGCGGACCAGCTCGTCAGCGGAGGAGTGGGCTGTGCCGCTGTGGACCGTCGTCACTCAGGTCGATCCTCGGCTTCAGGTCAGCGACGTGCGACCGCTGACCGAGGTCGGACGCGACGAGCAGGTCCTGCTCGCCGGACTCTCCTCCGTGCTCGTCGCCATGGGCCTGTTGGTGCTCGGTCTCTCCTCCGCCAGCCTGTACGCGATGGTGTGTTTCGATGTCGTGCGGCGCAGGCGGGAGATCGGTGTCCGGGTGGCCCTCGGTGCCTCACGTGCCAACGTCCTGTGGGACGTGATGCGTGGCACCGGTTCTCGCCTCGTCCTGGGCTGCGGCCTCGGCCTGACCGGAGTCGCCCTGGTGAGTGTCGCAGACCTCAGCCGTCGCGCCCTCGATCTACCGACGGACGGCCTGACGTCCACCACCGGGCTGGTCATGGCGATCCTGTCGATGGCTGCGGCATTGGCGAGCTGGGGGCCGGCCCGCCGAGCTCTGAAGATCTCGCCCCGCGATGCGCTGCAGCAGACCGAGCCTTGATCGCCTGGCGACCCCTGAGGCGGTTCGCCAGCGCTCCGTCCGACGCCTTCTCGCCTACCATCTGCAAGTCGGCCTGCGCCGCGATCCTCAGATACTCCCCGTGGGTTGTCCCACGGCTCACGACGATCACCCGGATGTCAGCGAGACCCCATTCCAGCACCTCCCCGCCAGTGCCCGAGGCGAACGGGCCGAGCACCAGAGACTTCGTCGGGCACGACGACCTCGTCTTCAGCTTCGGTCCCTCTTGGAACGGCGACGTGCCGGCGCCGTTCGAAGTCGTCGCCAACACCGTCCGCCTGGTCGACGCGGTCGCGCCGCGGGTCTTGATCCTGGGCTTCGGGCTCGGGGCGATGGCGCGGATCGTGCGAAAGCGCCGACCCGCTGCGCGCATCACCGGCGTCGAACCGGACGTGGACCTGGTGCGACGGAGCTCGGCAGCGGAAGACCTGGCCGGAGTGGAGCTGCACCGTCTGTCGGCCCGCGACTTCCTGCAGCGCGTTCGCCCTCCCCAGGACGACGATCGCTTCGACCTGGTGATCGACGACTGCTTCGAGATGCGTGGCGATGAACCGGTGCGGCCGTCAGGAATGAACGAGAGCGCCGAGTGGGTGGCGCCGTGGCTGCAACCGAGGGGCATCGTGGTGCGCAACCTGCTGCCCGAAGACGGTCCGGTGGAGGAGCAGACCCGCGACCTCGCCAAACGCTTCCGTCACCGCCTCGTGCGCCGCTTCCGCGACTGGGAGAACGTCGTCGTGCTGACCAGCTCACGGCCCTTCCCGGCGGCCTCGAGGGCGCAACTGCGGCCCCGACTGCACCGGCTGCCGGGGGCGTGAGCCGTGCCGGACAGGCGCCGATCAGGCCGCGAGCGCCAGCCAGGCGGTCCAGAAGAGCACGTGCATGTAGACGAAGAGCGGCGCCAGAAAAGCGATGAACACAGGCCCTGCGACCAGCGATGCGGACCAGCGAGCGAGGCGGTAGTAGCGGCGCAGCGCGCGGTGGAGCCACAGGCACAGCGCCAACGTCCACACCGCGAGCGCGACGGCCATCGCGGTCCCGACTGCACCGCTGCCGCCCCCGATCGCGATCGCCAACCTCCCGACCACGCCGAGAACCATCAGCAGCAGCAGGAACACCGTGAAGGCGGTCGTCGCCAGCAGCAGGTGCTCGACGAAGAAGCGTCGACGCGTCCGGAGCATCAGCCACAGCAGCAGCGCGAAGAGCGGCAGCATCACCACCACGAAGGCGCCCTGGCTCGATCCCGTGCGCTGGTCGAAGAGCAGCATGTACGTCGCGCGATCGAGGCCGAGCTCCGCCGCCTGCCCCTCCACCAGGGCCGGATAGGCGGGATGCAGGGTGGCGAGCGCTTCGCCGTCCATCGACCAGATGGTGCCGATGTCGGTGTTGAACCACGGAACGAGTACGAAGAACAGGAGATTCACCAGCAGATAGAGGCGTGCCGGGTGGATCAGCCGGTGGCGCTCGAGCTCGCCGGGCTGCAGCGCGGCCTGCTCCAGAACGCCGGGCTCCAGCAGCAGCGTCCGCAGACTGCGCCAGAGGCGCCCGCGCAGCCCCAGGAAGTCGTGCACGAAGTGCCGCAGATAGGTGCGCAGCGACAGATCGATCGCGTCGTCCTGCGGCCGCCGCTGATCTACCGCCGGCTTCACGGTCAACGACCTCCCTCCGCCCTTCGCCTGACAACCGCGGCTCCGGGCCGCGGTCGCAATCGCACGGTCGAGATCACACGATGCGGCTCACCTCGTCGAAGCCCGGCCGCGGATGGCGAGGGAAAAGCCCCTCGGGATCGCCCTTGCCGAGCGAGCAGAGCACGTTGGAGCGCCACGAGGTGCCGGCGAAGTAGAGCTCGTCGACCGCGTCGTTCGAGAAGCCCGACATCGGCCCGCAGTCGAGGCCGACGGCGCGTGCGGCGAGGATGAAGTAGCCGACCTGGATGGTGCCGTTGCGGAAGGCCGTGGTGCGGGCGATCTCCTCGTTGTCGGCGAAGAACTCGGCCAGATCCGGATCGTGCGGGAAGAGCACGTCCATGCGGTCGAAGAAGCGCAGGTCGTGCGCCAACACGGCGGTCACCGGGGCCTGTCGGATCTTGGCGGCGTTCGAGTCCATCGCCGTCTCCGCCAGCCTCTCCTTCTCCGCCGCACTGCGTACGTAGAGCACCCGCAGAGGCCAGCCGTTGCCGCTGGTCGGACCCCACTTCATCAGCTCGTGGATCGCCCGCAGCTGATCCTCGGAGACCTCGACGTCGGGGCGCCACTCGTTCTGGGTCCGCGCCTCGCGCCACAGCACGTCGACGGCTTCTTCGCTGATCGACAACTTCATCCGGGCTCCCGTCCTGGTGCTCCGTCGACATCCGCTGCGCAGGCCGGCGTCGGGCGCCTCTTCCGAGCACTGCTCAGCGGTCGGCTGCGATCCGACCCGAGCCCGCTTCGTTCCGCCGCGCACCAAAGGTTCGATCCGATTGTGGCAGACTCGTCCGGCCCCTCCACCCCCATCGACGAGCACACGCCCCGTAAGCGTGGCTTCGGGCGCAAGGCGCAGCGCGAACGCACTGCGGCGTCTGGTCTGCGCCCATCCACTCCGATCCACTCCGAGGCCAAGAGAGGTCCGCCGTGAGCGAAGCCCAGATCGAAACCCCCCAGGCTCCGGCGAAGCCGAGCCGCGCCTACGCGAACTACGTCCTCGCCGTCCTGGTCCTGGTCTACGTCTTCAACTTCATCGACCGCCAGATCCTCTCGATCCTGGCCGAGGACCTGAAGGCCGACCTGGGGCTCACCGACGCCAGCATCGGCTTCCTCTACGGCACCGCCTTCGCGGTCTTCTACGCCATCTTCGGCATCCCTCTCGGTCGACTGGCCGACGTCTGGGTGCGCAAGAGCCTGATCTCGATCGGACTCTTCTTCTGGAGCGCGATGACCGCTCTGTCGGGCACCGCCGGCAGCTTCGGCTCGCTCGCCGCCTACCGCATCGGCGTCGGCATCGGCGAGTCGAGCGCCTCCCCGGCCGCGTTCTCGATGCTGGGCGACTACTTCCCGCCGCGACTGCGCGCCACGGCGGTGTCGATCTACTCGAGCGGCGTCTACATCGGTTCGGGCATCGGCATCTTCCTCGGCGGCCTGATCGTCGACAACTGGAACGAGAGCTTCCCGGATCGCGCCCAGGCGCCGTTCGGCCTGGTGGGCTGGCAGGCGGCGTTCTTCGCCGTCGGCATCCCGGGCCTGCTGATGTCACTCTGGGTCTGGACGCTGCGTGAGCCGGTGCGTGGCGCCAGTGAGGGCATCGTCAACAAGAAGACGCCGCCGGTCAGCCCGGTGCCCTTCCTGCTCAAGGAGATGGCGGCGGTGTTGCCGGGCTTCGCCCTGATCAACCTGGTGCGCCTCGGCGGCTCGGCCGCGGTGGTGCGCAACCTGGCGATCGGCGGCGCCTGCGCGCTCGGCGCCTGGGGCCTGATCGTGCTGCTCGGCACTCCGGCGCAGTGGATCGCCCTGGCCATCGGGCTGTACTCGTTCTTCTCCTGGCTGCAGGGCCTCGCCTACACCGACCGGCCGGCCTTCACCATGATCTACAAGAGCCGCGCCATCGTCTACGGGATGGTCGGCTTCGCCTGGCTGGCCTTCGTCGGCTACGGCATCGGCTTCTGGGCACCGCCGTACTTCCAGCGGGTGCACGGGGTCTCGGCGAGCCAGGCCGGCACCATCCTGGGGCTCTCCGCCGCGATCGGCGGCTGGCTAGGAGTCTCGCTCGGCGGCATCTTCTCCGACCTGCTGCGCCAACGGCACCCCAAGGCCCGGCCCTGGATGGGCATCGTCACCGCTCTGCTGTCGATCCCGTCCGGTTACCTGCTGGTCACCGCAGAGAGCGTCAACACGGCCTACGTCGCCAACTTCTTCTTCCAGCTCCTGTCGCCGATGTGGATCGGCTCGGCCGTCGCCCTCTCCAACGAGCTGGTGATGCCGCGCATGCGCGCCAGCGCCTCGGCCTTCTACATCCTCGCGGTGACCTTCATCGGTCTGGCGCTCGGCCCCTACACGATCGGACAGATCAGCGATCGCCTGTCGGTGTCGGGACGGGGCAGCGGCGATGCTCTCGCCAGCGCGCTGCTGGCCTCGCTGCTCGCCTACGGCCTCGCCATCGCCTTCCTCTTCCTCTCCAGCCGCTCGGTCGTCGACGAGGAAGAGAACCGCCTCGCCCGCGCCGAGGCGGCGGGCGAAGGGGTGTGAGGCGAGCGTGTGCACCTCGGCCTGGGGCCGCCCAGCGGCGAACCGTGGAGCCACTCGACCGTGGCGGCTACCGGGCCTGGGGAGCTCGGGCCGCCCGGCCCTCGTCCTCCTCGCGACCCTGATCGGAACCCTGGCCGGGACGGGCTGCGATCCGGGGCTGAACCGGCATCCGCCGTCGCAGGAGCTGCGAGACGCACCTGGTGCGCCCCTCTCGGAAGAGCGCCGGACCGACCACCGCGGCGGCCAGGTCGCCTACCTGGCGCTGCGCGACCTGGGCGCAACCGGCTCGGCGCCCACCCTGGTGCTGATCCACGGCTGGGCGAGCACCCGCCTCGCATGGGAGGGCCTGCTCGACGAAGAGCGCGCGACCACGCTTCTCGCCGAACGCCGCATGCTGGTGATCGATCTGCCGGGACACGGTGCCTCGAGCCCACTGCCTGAAGACGTTCCCTACTCGCTCGCGGAGCTCGCCTCGGCAGTCGTGTCGGTGCTCGAGGCGGAAGAGGTGGAACGAGCCATCCTCGTCGGCCACTCGAACGGCACGCCGGTCGCGATGCAGGTGCTGCACCGCGCCGCCGAGAGGGTGGCGGCCGTGGTGGCGGTCGACGGCGCGGTGGTGCCGGTGGCAACGCGCGACATGGTCGAGCCGATGCTCGAGAAGCTGCGGGGCGAAGACGCCGCCGCCACCGTGGAGGGGATGGTGCGGGGCATGGCGGGCCAGGCCTTCGACGAAGAGACGACGGCCGCCCTGGTGGAGATGACCGCCTCGGTGGACCGCCGCGCCCTGGTCGAGAGCGTCGAGTCGGCGGCGGATGCGAGCCACTGGGGCAACCAGCCCGTCACGGTGCCGCTGCTCCTGGTGCTCGCCGAGCAGCCGACCTGGGACGAGACCTACCGCACCCGCGTCGCCGAGATCGCCGCCGACGCCACCTGGATCGTCTGGCCCGACACGAACCACTTCCTGCAGCTGCAACGACCCGACGAGTTCGTCGCCGCGGTCGACGGATGGTTGCGCGAGCAGGGGCTGTAGGTCAGGGGTCAGGGGTCAGGGGTCAGGGGTCAGGGGTCAGGGGTCAGGGGTCAGGGGTCAGGGGTCAGGGGTCAGGGGTCGGGGAAGGAGATAGCAGATCATCCTCGGCCCGAGTTCCGGCATCTCTGCCGCCATCGCCTCTTCCGCCTTCCCTCCTTTCTCCTGCAGTCGCTTCCCCCCTGTCGCTCCCGTCCCCTGCCTCCGGTCTCCTGCCACGACCATCATTCCCTCTTCCCCAATCCCCAATCCCCAACCCCCAATCCCCAACCCCTAACCCCTGACCCCCAACCCCTGCGCCGCCCTCTTCCCTCAAAGGATCTGCATCGGCCGGTTCTGCTCGTCGGGCACGTAGACGCTGGTCGCGATGTTGGCCCGCTCCATCAGCTTGCCGAGGGTCGACTCGCCGGTCGCCAGACCGAGCTCGACGCGCTTGAAGTCGTCGTTGAAGGCGTCGGTCACGAAGTCCTGGCCGTACTCCTCGGGCACCACGATCACCGGCAGCCGCTGGGCGGGCGCCTTGCGCCGCAGCTCGTCGAGCACCCGGCGCGCGAATCCGTGACCCTGGCACGACGCCGAGATGACGATGCGCTGCTCGTCGTTCGCGGCGAGCAGCTCGGCGAGCTCGGCCGAGGTCAGCTTGCCGGCGAACTGGAGGGCGGTCTCACGCCCGTGCCCCTCGAAGAAGAAGGTGGTGGGAGCTGCGGCGCTGAGGCTGCTCTGGAGCTGGGCCATGGCGGTGCGCCGCTCGGCGCCAGGGGCGTCCGGCTGCAGGAACTGGAAGGTTCCGGCCTGTCGCTCTACCCGACCACGCGACACGCCGCGGCCGAAGACCTCGCGACCGCTGCCGCGCTGGGTGTCGTAGCTGGCCGCGAAGACGACGTTGCGCTCGGCGAACAGCTCGAGCCCGGCCAGCTCGGCGCGCACCCGGCGGATGCGCTCGATCTCGGCCCGCACCGTTCCGGCGTCGACCGGCCTGTCCTGGAAGAAGAGATTACGCGCCACCATCACCTGCAACTGGACGAGCTCGCGCGGGGTGGTGAACACCACCCCTTGGAAACCGGCGAACCACTCCGCGCGCATGGCGTCGAACCCGCGCACCGCCGGGTCGGCGTAGAAGTCGCGCACCCGGGTCGCCAGGTTCGGCATCTTGCGAGCGTCCCGCAGCCGCGGCCGCCCGATGTAGAGCTCGACGCGCTCGCGCGCCGAGAGCTGGGAGACCCGCTCGACGACCCAATGCTGCGCTGGCGCCTCGGCCGTGATCGAGAGGTCCATCCCGACGTCGCCGGAGCGGCTCGCCAGGGCGCGATCGAGGTCGCCGGCGACGCCGACGGTGAAGAGCTGCGTGGTTCCGAGAGCGAGGGCCAGGGTCAGGGTGGCGGCGGAGAACATCTCGAGTTCCTCATCGGTTGTTCGATGAGAGAAATCTAGAAATTCTCTTAAATCGCTCCTATCCGCCCTCTTCTGCGCCGAGCGTCAGCGATCGGACCCTGCACCTCGCCGCCGGTCTCCGTCGGCACGTAGGACACACCCGCTCAGCCGGCACGGACGTCTTCCGACGGGCCGGCGGCTTCGCTGGCGCCCGAGCCGCACCCTCACCGTCGGCTGCGACACTGCAGCGCCGAACGGCGGCGGCCGAGGCGTGCTGAGCCCAAAGCACGCGTCCGGTGGGCCGTCTACCTGGAGCAGCCGGGAACGGCCGCGCCTCGAGCGGCCGGGCACGAGACGCGACCAGGATCCGGGCTCAGAGCTCGATGCGGCGGTAGCGAGCCTTGATCCACTGGTACAGGCCGTAGGCCAGCATGCCGAGCGACAACGCCCCGAGCGCCAGCGGTCCGCCGAGGCTGGCCGACTGCTGCAGAGCGTCGCCGGTGTCCGTTGTGCTCGGCGTGGACGAGCTGCCCGCCGCCTGCAGGAAGGTGAAGCCGAGGATCGCGAAGACAGCCGAACGTGCCAGCAGCCCCGAGCGGGCGATGCGGTCGAGCCAACGCCTCGTCGGCGCCGCGACTCCCCCGAGATCGAGTCTCTTGCGGTAGCTGGCGCGGACGGCCACCCAGCCGCTGCGCAGCGCGGCGACCAGGAAGCCGACCGCCACGGACAGCAGGACGAAGTCGGTCCAGCCGTCCGGCACGAAGCTCATCCAGCGATTCGTCGACTCGTCGGACTGCGAACGAGCCGTCCAGGCCATGCGTGCGGAGTAGGCCGTGAGCAGGGCGTAGGCGACGGCGCTGATCGCCGCGTAGAGCCTCGAGAAGAGACTCTTCTCGCCCGACGAGAGCTCCGGGTCGAGCACCGCCTGGATCGATCGCCACACCACGTAGGCAGCGAGCCCGAGAGCGATGACGCCGAGCAGCCAGCGACCGAAAGGCTGCACCAGCAGGTGCTGCAGCGCCTCGCGCGTCCCCGCCGAGCGGGCCCGATCGCCCAAGGCGGCCCACGCCGAGAGGCCGCCCACCAGCACGTAGACGAAGCCCTTGGCGGTGTAGCCGCAGCGGGCGGCGAGCTCGAGGAAACGAAACGAGCCTGCGGAGCGCGAGCCGCCCATTCTCCCTGATCGTGCCGCCATCCGAATCCTCCTTCCCCGAGGGCCTCTCAGAGTTGTGAGCGCAGCAGGAGCAGCGCGCGGTTTCTCAGGTCGCGGAGCAGCGAACGGCCCTCGACCTCGGAGCGTTCGATACGCCGCGAGCGCGCGAAGTCCTGCTCGACGGAGTCCCGCAGCGCCGCGAGCAGCTCTTGGCCGCACACCACCAGGTTCAGCTCGTCGTTGAGGTGCAACGAGCGGCAGTCGAGGTTCGCCGAGCCGATCATCGCCACCTGGTCGTCGACCAGGAGGGTCTTGCAGTGGTTGAGGGTGGGCTGGAACTCCCAGACCTCGATCCCGGCACCGAGCAGTCGCGGCTGCAGTGCCTCGCAGAGCCAGCTCGCCATCTTCGAGTCGGTATGCTCGCCGGGCACCAGCAGCCGCACACGAACCCCCTCCTCGGACGCCCTGCACAACGCCTCGAGGGTCTCCGGGCTCGGACCGAAGTAGGGAGTGACGACGTCGATCCTCTCCTCGGCGCGCGAGAACAGGGTGACGAAGGCCCTCTCGACGACCGTCGGCCGAGCGCCGGCGGAGGAGAAGAGCGGCACCACCACGGTGTCTCCCTCCGCCTCGAGCTGACGCGGCACGGGATGCCGGTCGGTGAGAGGCCGGCCGGTCGCCGTCACCCAGTTGTCGAGAAAGGCGCCCTCGAGCCAGGCGACGAGGGGCCCATGCACCTCGAACTGGTCGTCGCGCCAGCTCCCGGGCGAGTCGCCGTCACCGTCCCACTCGGCAGCGATCCCGGCGCCGCCGGTGAACGCCAGCTCGCCGTCCACCACCATCACCTTGCGGTGGGTGCGGTGGTTGCTGCGCTGCGGCTGCAGCAGCGACGGCGGCCGGAAGATCGCCACGTCGCAACCACCTCCGAGCAGCGCCCGGCTCTGCTCGGCGTCCATCTCGAGCCCCCCGTAGCCGTCGACCAGCACCCGCACCCTGACGCCCCTGCCCGCCGCATCGACCAGCGCCTCGGTGAAGCGGTGGGTGATCGCACCGGTCCACCAGACGTAGGTCAGCAGGTCGACCGACTCCTGCGCCGAGGCGATCGCTTCGAGCATGCGCGGGAAGTAGCGCTCACCGTTGCGCAGCAGCTCGACGCGATTACCGCTGAGCACCGGCGAACCGGTGGTGGCCGCGAGCGCAGGAAGCACCGGATCGCAGGTAGATCGTGCCGCGAAAGCCAGGCCGCCGTCGGATCCACGATCGTGCGCGCTGCCCTGCCCGCCCGCCTCGGCGGAGCCCGCCGCGCCGGCTCTACCGGCCCGCTCTCCGCCGCTCTGCTCCGGCCCGGCCGGGTTTTCTCGTGCCATGACTGCTTCTATCGCCTTTTCGGGACTCGTGCCGAAGGTCGCCTCCGGATCGCCTCCCGGGCACCGACGGGGCAGCCCTGGCGACCTCTGCACCGAGTCTCTCAGCAAGACCGCTGCCGGTCGTCGTGGCACTGGATGTCCGCCCCGAGACAGCAGCCGCGTCTTCCTCGCCGACGCGGGTTTCTCGACATGCGCGGGCTCTCTAGGAGAGCAGGTCGGCCACCGGTCCCTGCGGCGCGACGTGGTCGCAGATGATCTTGGTCGCGACCAGCAGCGGAACCGCCAGCAGCACCCCCACGATGCCCCACAGCCAGCCCCAGAACAGCAGTCCCACGAAGATCGCCACCGGATTGAGCTTGAGCCTCGACCCCAGCGCGAGTGGGGTCAGGAAGGTGCCCTCGAAGGCGGTGAGGCCGGCGTAGATCGCGGCCGGCGCGACCATCGTGGTCCACAGGTCGCCACCCGCCGCCGCGTTGCTCAGCACCAGCAGCCCGATGACTGTCAGCGCGCCCAGGTAGGGGATGTAGTTGGCGATCGCCGCCAGCACCCCCCACAGCACCGGGCTGGGCACGCCGAGCAGCGCCATCGCCACGCCGACCGCGACCCCCAGCCCCAGGTTGATCGCCGTGATGGTCAGCAGGTAGCGGGCGAGGTCCCTCTCGATGCGGGACGCCACCAGCGTCGCCTCGTCGCGGTCCTCGAGCTGCGGCGCCAGACGCAGCAGCTTGGCGAGCAGCCGATTCTCCGAGGCGAGGAGGAAGAAGAGCAGGGCGATCAGCACCGCGGCGCCGAACAGGAGGCTGCGCATGCCGCGCACCACGCTCTCGCTCAGCGTCGGCTCCGCCTGCACCGTGACCACCTCCTGAGGTCGCCGCTGCGATCCCTCTCCGAGCTGGTTGGCCATCTCCTCGACCTTCTCGGTCGCTTCGGTCACCGGCTGCAGCGGGTTCTTCACCCCGCGCAGCTGACGCTCGACCGCCCGCATGCGCCGCGGCATGTCGTCGATCATCTCTGCGGCCGGGCCCTGGATCCGCCATCCCGCCAAAGCCAGTCCTGCGAGGACCAGCAGCAGTACGAGGGCGGCCGCCAGAGCTCGCGGCAGCAGCCGTGCGCCACGGCGCACCAGCGGCTCGAGCAGCAGGCTGAACAGGATGGCGAGGACGAAGGGCAGCAGGAAGGAGCGGGCGATGTGCACCGTGTACAGGCAGGCGAGCAGGAAGAGGCCACCCACCGCCGCACCGAGCCGACTCACCGGATCGACCCGCGACCAGGCGCCGAGCAGACCCGCGCCCCCGCCGGAGGTTTGTCCCGACGACGTCGCTGCCTCGGAGCTGGAGACCCCGGGTGCCGAGGCCGCCGGGCCGGAGGCCTCGTGCCCAGGCGTCTCTTCTTCGTCACTTGCGGCACTGCCCATCGCTGCGTCCTCCACACCGGTCCAGGATGGCGCAGCATCGGCTGGCCGTGCGACAGCGCCGGACGCAACTGTAGCGCCGCCGGCCGCCCGACGAGGGCGCCGACGACGCATTCCGAACCGCGGCCCTCCGCACGGACGAGCGGGCCGACACCTACGCGCCGGGCAGACCGCGACGGTCGCTGGCGGCGCGATCAGTCCTCGCCGTAGCGGACTTCGAAGCGTCGCACGAAGAAGCTCGAAGCCACCAGCACGGCGGCGGTGAGCAGCAGCAACCCGAGCACCGAGACCCACACCGCCGGCGGCTCGGCAACGACCGCGAACGGCCCCTCCGACATCGGCAGCGGGATCAGGCTCTTGAGGTAGTGGATGACGCTGATCTTCTTGAGCATCGGCGGCAGCAGGAAGTGCAGCGCCTCCCACCCCAGGACGATGAACGCCGGCAGGATCGGGTTACGGAACACCAGTCCGAGGATCAGGAACACCGAGCCGTAGCCGAGGCAGGCCAGCAGCACCACCGACACGTCGGCGAAGAGCTGCGCTCCGCGCG
>QQVD01000028.1 GCA_003388555.1 Acidobacteriota bacterium
CCCGCCCAGCGCACACCCCGCACGTCGCGACCCTGGATGGAGTGGAGAGAAGACATCGTTGCGAGGTCGGTCGGGCGATGTCGTCGGCGCCCGATCCCGCGCCTCAGCTTACGAAACGGGACAAGGGGGTCAGGGGTGTAGGGGTGTAGGGGTGTAGGGGTCAGGGGTCAGGGGTCAGGGGTCAGGGGTCAGGGGTCAGGGGTCAGGGGTCAGGGGTCAGGGAGGGATAGCAGACCTCTGCTTCTGCCTCTGCCCTCTGCCCTCTGCCCTCTGCCCTCTGCCCTCTGCCCTCTGCCCTCTGCCCTCTGCCCTCTGCCCTCTGCCCTCTGCCCCTAATCCCTAATCCCTAATCCCTAATCCCTAATCCCTAATCCCTAATCCCTAATCCCTAATCCCTAGCCCCTCTACTTCAGCTCGTGCAGCAGATGCAGCATCACCGCCTTCTGTGCGTCGAGGCGGTTCTCGGCCTGGTCGAAGATGATCGAGCGCTCGTCGTCGACGAGCTCCTCGCTCATCTCGTAGCCAGGATGGATCGGCATGTCGTGCATGATCCTCGCCGAGCTGCCCTCGAGCACCTCGGCGTTGAGCTGGTAGGGCATCATCAGCTCGATGCGACGCTGCTTCTCCTTCTCGTAGGCGGGATCGTTGAAGTACTCCATGTCGAGCCAGGTGTCGGTGTAGACGTAGTCGGCGTTCTGCACCGCGGTGCGCAGGTCGAGGGTCTCGACGAGCAGCCCCAGGCCGGCGAGTCCCTGGCGCGCCTCCTCGTCGATCGACTCCGCCGGCCGCAGCGGGCAGACCAAGGTCAGGTGCACGCCGAGCGCGGCGCAGATCGAGACCAGCGAGTTGACGACGTTGTTGTAGGCGCCGACGAAGACCACCCGGGCCCCTTCGACCAGGCGGGCAGCATTGGCGCCGCTGGCATCCTCGGCCTTGCCCCTGGCGGCTCGATCCTCGGCGATGGTCAGCATGTCGGCCAGTGCCTGGCAGGGGTGGTAGAGGTTGCAGCAACCGTTGATCAACGGCACGCTGGCGTGGCGCTCCATCTCGC
This sequence comes from Acidobacteriota bacterium, assembly GCA_003388555.1. Taxonomy (GTDB): domain Bacteria; phylum Acidobacteriota; class Thermoanaerobaculia; order Multivoradales; family Multivoraceae; genus QQVD01. Next base: position 1,052 of record QQVD01000028.1, read on the forward strand.
GCAGGTCGTCGTTGCTGCGCAGCCGCGCCATGATCAGCGACGCGTTGCGACTGAGGTAGCGGGTCTCGAGCCCGACCTTGCTGAGGGTGAAGTTCGAGGCGTTCCAGTCGAGGTGGATGGCGTGGCCGCCGAGCTCGGTCATGCCGGCCTCGAAGGAGACCCGGGTCCGGGTAGACGTCTTCTGGAACAGCATCACCAGGGTGTTACCCTGCATGTGCCCCTGGTACTCCCAGCGGTGGCGCTTGACCTTGCGCGCCAGGCCCAGCACCAGACGCACCTCGTCGTCGGGCCAGAACTTCCAGTCGATCAGGTGTTTGAGCCGCCCGACTCTCGAGCTCACTGCGTCGTCCCTCCCTGTGCTCCTGCCTGAGACGGAAGTGGTCAGTCTACGGCACGCGAGCGACCAGGCGCCCGGTGCGCATCGCGCCGCTGACCTCGTCGCGCACCGCGACGGTGAAGCTGTTCTCACCGCGCTGCACCTCGACTCCGACCTCGACGAAGTACCAGCCGCCGACCGCCTGCAGCGCGCCGGATCCGAGGGCCACCTGACGCAGTCGCGGCTCGCCGCCGCGGCCCTCGGCGTCGCCGACCTGGATCGCCAGGCTCACTTGTCCGCGCTCGACCCTATCGGCGACCGGCACCACCACCGCCAGTGCCTCGGAGATGGCGATCTGCAGCACCACCTCACGACGACGGCGCTCTCCCTCCACCCGCTGCGCCCCTTCCGGCGCAAGGCGCAGAGCGAGCTCGTCATCGCCTGCGGCACTCGGGACGGGATCTCCCGACGCGGCCACCTCGAGCAGCTGGCGCAGACGCATGTCCGAGGTGCGGTCCCAGTAGGTGCGCCGGTAGCGCAGGGTGCGGCCCCGCGCGCTCTCGGCGTCGCGCAGCGACACCTCGATGCGGTGCAGGCGCCCGGTCGGCGGGCGTGAGAGCGTGTAGCCGAGCTCGTAGCGCACCGACTCCTCGAGCGCGGCCGACCTCACCGGATCGACGCTCCGGTTGGCGTTGAGGATGGCGCTGCCGCCGGTCTGTTCGGCGAGGGTCTGCAGGCCCGCCTGGAGGTTGCGCACGTGCTCGACGTCGTTCGGGCCCTGGCTGTCGCGCAGACCGCCGGCGTCGAGCATATGGAAGGCGGTGCGCTGGGCGTTGGCCAGAGCCGCCACCTCCTCGAGAGCGCTCTGCATGCGGAACTGCTGCACCTCGCTCTCGACCTCGGAGCGACGGTCGCTGCACAGATCGCCGAGGCTCCAGAGCACCGCCGCGCCGGCGAGCAGGGGCAGGCCGTCGCCGACGTAGAGCAGCACCCGACGGCCCTGCGACGGATCGAGCCGCACCAGCAGGTTCTTCAGGTGCAGCGAGGTCCGCTGCACCCGGTCGACCTCGTCGACGGCGTGACGGGTGGCGACCGAGAGCTGCTCGTTCCAGCAGTCGACGCAGAGGTTGCGCCCCGAGAGGGCGCAGGCCTGCCGCACGTCGACCAGTCGTTCCATCGCCTGCCGACGCGCGATCTTGCTCATCACGCCGCGCACGGATCCCTTCGGCCTGTCGGCGATCGCGGCGACCAGCGCCGCTGGATCCTCGAACGGGCCGCGTTCGATCGTCTCTTCGCCGCGCTGGATCACCAGGCGCAGCGTCCCTCCCTGTTCCCAGTCCGTGAACACACGCTCGAGGTCCTCCGCCACCCGCTCGCGCACGCCACCGTCGAGCCGCAGGTCGTCGAGGTAGACGATCCACTCGACCGGCCCCGCCGGCCCCGCCGTCATCGCCGCCGCGACGTCGCCGGGATCGACGGTGTCCGACCTCCGGGCCGGCTCGGAGGGCTCGACGACAGAGCGGAAGAAGTCGAGCTCGACGGCCCTGCCGTCCTCCTCGACCCGGAAGTCGTCGCGACCGAGGTCGCGCAGCGGTCGACCGTCGCGATCGAGCACCAGCACGTCGAGATGCACGGCCCGCACCTCGGTGGCGTCGGCGAAGGAGAGCTCGTCCGTCGGCTGGGCACCGAGGGCCGTGCCGACGAGAATCCAGACCGCGGCGACGAGCACGCGGCGCCTGGCGCCGGACGCAGCGCGACGGCGTCTGGCAGCCCGTGGTGAAACCGATGGCCTCAGAGCACCAGCTCCACCGCCTCGTGCCGCCTCAGCGACTCGAAGATCCCGACCCGCGACTCCTCGCTCTCGACCACCACCTCGACCGTGAGCGAGACGTAGCGCCCCGACGACGAGCGGCGCGTCGTGCGCAGCCGGTGCTCGCGCTCGCCCACCGAGGCGCGCACCGCCTCCTCGATCTGACGGCGGTCGCCGCCGATCACCTTGTAGACCCAGCGGGTCGGATAGTCGATCTCGAGAGTCTGCTTGGCGGGATCTCCGTTGCCCTGCACGTCGCCTCCTCGACCCACGATAGCGCGATGACGCGAACCGGCCACCTGGGTCGCCGTGCGTCCTCAGCGCCGAGCCGAGAGTGAGAGGGCCCAACCGGACGCCAGCCGCGAGCGCCGGTCGAGATCGCGGCGCGCGGCGGCCGACGGCTCGGCCGCGTCCTCCTGGTTGGCGGCCTGCCAGGTCTCGCGGTCGAGCAGCCGCAGAGGCTGCGCGAGACCCTCGCTCGCCCGCGCCAGCCGCTCCTGCGAGGCCAGCTCGACGAACAGCTGCCTTGCCCGCTGGAACTGCTCGGAGAGCACCTTGGACCGCTCGAGCTGGGAGTCGGTCGGGCGACCGTCGTAGCCGGCGACGGCGCCGAACACGTTGCCGAGCTGCTCGCGCAGTCGCTCCTCGCCGGAGAGCTGACCGGCCTCGCTCGTCGACACCAGGGTGCCGCGCAGCTCCTCGAGCTCACTCTGCAGCGCGTCGAGCTCGCGCTCGGTGCGCCGCGGCAGCTCCGGCTCCGCTGAGTCCGCGGCCCTACGCGCCGCTTCGATCTGACTCTGCAGATCCAGCAGCGCGTCGACGGTGTAGGTGAGCTCGTCGAGCACCTCGTAGAGCTGGTTGGCCAGGGTCTGCTGGATCGAGCGGTCCTCCCTGGTGTGCCGCGACCGCGGATCGGCGACCAGCTCGATCTGCTGCTCGAAGGTGTCACTGCCCTTGACGATCCTGGCGGTGTAGGTGCCCTCGGGAACGCGCGGGCCGAACATGGCTCGCGCCAGGTTGGTGGCCGGCGGCAGCTTCGGCGGACGCCGGCGCATCGGCCAGTCGACGCGGTTGATGCCCTTGCGCTTGCCGGCCGGAAGGGTGGCGACCTTCTTGCCGCCCTGGTCGTAGATCTCCACCCGCATGTCGCCAAAGACGTGGCGCCGGCTCTGGTAGTAGAAGAGGCTGGCCACCTCGCCCAGCGACTCGCCGACGAACTCGCCGGCGGCGGTGAAGAACTGGGTCTGCGCGCTGAGCATCTGCACCTGGGGCCGCGACGGCAGCGGCACCAGCTTCTCTTCGAGCTGCTCGATGCCGAGAGCCCGTAGCGGCGTCAGGTCGTCGAGGATGTAGATACCTCGCCCGTGGGTGCCGACGATCAGATCGTGCTCGGTCGGATGGATGTCGAGATCGTGCACCGGCACCGGCGGTAGGTTGCCCTCGAGCCGGGCCCAGTGCTCGCCGCCGTCCAGGCTCAGGTAGAGGCCGAGCTCGCTGCCGACGAAGAGCAGCTCCGGCCGCACCGGGTCCTGCTTGACGACGTGCACGAAACCCTCGATCCCGCCGTCGGCCCAGCCGGCGCGACGCGGCTGCGGTGGCGCCGCATCGCCGTCCGCAGCCGCCTCGGTGTCGCCCTCGCCATCGCCGCCGCCAGGAACAGCGTCAGCTCCCCCGTCGGTGGAGTCCTTCTCGCTGCCGTCGCCCTGCTCCGCGTCGGAGTCGTCGTCCGCCGCCTCGGCCTCAGCCGCCGGCTCGGGACCCGAGGTCAGCGAGCGCCAGGACCGGCCGAAATCGTCGCTGCGCAGCACGTAGGGCCGCATGTCGCCCAGCCGGTGGCCGTCGAACGAGGCGAAGACGGTGCCCACCGCGTGTGGCGAGGCCTCGACGTGGGAGACCCAGGTGCGCGCCGGAACGCCTTCGGGACGGGCGGCGCCACGGGTCAGGTTGGCGGTGACATCGCTCCAGGTGTCGCCGCCGTCACGGCTCACCTGCACGTTGCCGTCGTCGGTGCCGACCCAGATCACCTGCGGGTCGAGCGGCGACTCGCTGATGGTGTAGATCGTGGTGTGGTTCTCGGCGGTCGAGTTGTCGATCGTCAGGCCGCCCGACGAAGCCTGCTGCTGCTTCTCGGGATCGTCCGTGGTCAGGTCGTCCGAGATCCGCTGCCAGGAGACGCCCTGGTCGGTGGTGCGGAAGAGGAACTGGCAACCGGCGTAGAGCGTGCCGCCGCGCTCGGGCAGGTGCATCGCGGTGTTCCAGTTGCACCGGTAGTCGGGATCGTCGAGGCCCGGATACGGCTTGATCTCACGGATCTCGCCGGTGTCGCGGCTGACCCGCAGCAGCTCGCCGCCCTGGTACTCGACGTAGATGGTGTTGGGATCGCCCGGGTCCGGGTAGGCATGGAAGCCGTCGCCGAAGCCGATGTTGGTCCACATCGCCGCGGTGATGCCGCCGCTCGCCCGCGACGGGCCCATCCAGGTGCCGTTGTCCTGCAGGCCGCCGTAGACGTTGTACGGCCAGTCGCGGTCGGCGGCGACCTCGTAGTACTGCGACAGCGGCAGCGACTGCACGTGACGGAAGGAGCGACCCCGGTCGTACGAGTGGTAGACGCCGCCGTCGGTTCCGACCAGGAGCTGGCGAGGGTTGCGGGGATCGATCCACAGGGCGTGCAGGTCCGGGTGCATCGAGCCGCCGTCGCGGAAGGTCTTGCCGCCGTCCTGCGAGATCCCGAGCAGGAAGCCGGGCTTGTAGACCACGTCGTGGTCGCTCGGGTCGACGAAGACGTTGGCGAAGTAGAACGGCCGCATCGCCACCGTCTGCGAGCTGTTGACCTCCTCCCAGTGGCCGCCGAGATCGTCGGAGCGGTAGAGGGCGGTCTTCTCGGCCTCGACCACCGCGTACACCCGGTTGGGTCGCGACGGCGCGACGCCGACCGCGATGCGTCCCTTGTCTCCCTCAGGCAGGCCCTCGGTGAGCTCCTGCCAGGTCTCGCCGCCGTCGCGGGTGCGGTACAGGCCGCTGCCCGGCCCGCCGGATTCGAACGACCACGGGTAGCGGCGGAACTGCCACATGCCGGCATAGAGGATTCGCGGATCCTGTGGGTCGACGTCGAGGTCTGAGCAGCCGGTGTTCTCGTCGACCGCCAGCACCAGCTGCCAGGACTCTCCGCCGTCACTGGTCTTGTAGACGCCCCGCTCGGGATTGGCGCTCCACAGCTGTCCGGTGGCGCAGACGTAGACGACGTCGGAATCGCTCGGATCGACGACGATGCGGGCGATGCGCTCGGTCGCGGCGAGACCGAGGTGCTCCCAGCTCTCGCCGCCGTCGCGGCTGCGGTAGACCCCGTCGCCGATCGACACCGAGTTGCGCACCCACGACTCGCCGGCCCCGACCCAGATCGTCTCCGGATCGCTCGGATCGATGCGCAGGGCACCCACCGACTGCAGCAGGTCGCTGTCGTCGAACACCGGCTCGAAGACCAGCCCCCCGTCGACGCTCTTCCACACCCCGCCGCTGGCGGCGCCGACGTAGACGACCAGCCCCGACCCTTCCTCGGCGTCGTCGACGTGCACCGCATCGAGGGCGGCGACGCGACCGCTCATCACCGCCGGTCCGATCGCCCGAGGCCTCAGACCGCCGAACATGGTCGAGTCGAACGGCGCCTCGCTGGCCGGGACGCCGGGCGCCACCAGGAGCGTCAGCAGCGCCATCGCGGCTCGGCGCAGAGCCGGCGCGATGCCGGGCTGCGTCCTGGACGGGGACGACGTGGTTTCAGGGTCGAGATCTCGTCGGCTCATCGCACACTCCCTCTCTGTTCACCGAGCGAGAGCTCGGTCACCAAGACTCGCGAGGCCTACCGGGGACCGAACAAGCCCCAGCCTGGCGAGCGACCCGGCAACGCCTCACGGACGCCGAGAGGCGAGCGCGCGGCGCCCACCTCGGCGATCGGCCCTCACCCGCCTTGGCTCACTCGCCGCCGTCTTCCTGCGCCGGCATGTCGAAGATCGACTCGTCGATCTCGGCGTCGATCTCGATGGTGGAGAAGGTCATCGACTGCTCGCCCATCGGAGTGCTGCCGCTCATCGCGTGAGGGATCATCAGGCCGCCGACCTCCTTGTAGTCGCTGATCGAGGTGGTGACCTCCATCTCGCCCATGCCCGGGATGGTGGTCTTCTCGCGCCGGCCGATCGGCACGAAGTACTCGGCGTCGAGGAAGTAGCTGATGTCGCGACCGCTCTTGGTGGTGATCTTGACGTGGTAGGCCTCGGTGCCCTCGAACTCCTCCTTGCCGACCAGCTCGACCTCGTGCCCCTTCGCGGCGTAGTCGACGAGCGGGCCCTCGATGTCCGCCTCGGCCTCGAGGTTCTTGACCATCTCGGGGTCCATCGGCGCCGGCTCGGTGGAGCCCTGGAAGGGCATCACCTGCCAACCGCTCTCGCCGTCGTAGGCCTGGATGGCCGTCATCCCCTGCACCTCGAACTCCATGCGCATCTTGTTCGGGCGCACCACGGTGATCGACATCGGGGCTTCCATCGGGCCCATCACCATCTTGCCGACCGAGCGCATCGACTGCACGTTCTTCCACGCCTCCTCGCCTCCGATCGCCTCGAAGTGCTTCGTGAGCACCTGCTCGAGGGTCATGTCGGCGGCGGGGGCGGCACCGGCGAGCAGCACGGCCACCACGAACAGGCAACAGGCACGCAGGCTCCAGCCGATCGAACGGCGATTTCTGGTCTTCATCACTGGGACTCCTCTCGGGATCGGGTCTCTGGATCTTCGGGCATCCGAAGCGTTTCGGTGTCGGGATCGGTTGCCAGCGGATCGGGAGGCGGGCCGACGGAGAGATTGGGGGCATTCTCCCGATCTCACATCCCCGACCGGCCTGTGAGCAGCACCGGATCGGCAGCCGGCCGGTCGTGCGCCTGGGAGTGCCGGCGAACCGGCCGCGGCGTCGACGCCCTGGCCTCGCCGGCCGCAATCCCCGGCGGCTCCGGATCTGTGTCCGCTCTGCGACTCCTACGTCCGATGGCGTCGGAGATTCCCTGCCGCCTGGAGCGGCGAGGCCCCTCCGGCGCCACCCGGCAGATGCCTGGCGACGCGACCTCGGGTTCTGGCCAGCCGACTCTACGACAACGGCTCGGCGCCTGCCGGTCGACGGCCGACGAGGCCGGTCAGCCGGCGTCAGCCCTGCTGCCGGCGACCGCGCTCCTGGATCGCCGCACGGCGCGCACGGACCCCTTCGGCAGTCACCTCGCGGCGCATGTGCTCGGCGCTCGCCCGCGCCTCCTCGGCGAGTCCCTCGCCCAGGGTGCTCCCGAAGCCGTGGTCGATCAACCGACAGATCTCCTCGCGGGTGCGGCGATCGGTTGCGGCGATCTGGGCGGCGAGAGCCAGCGCCGCGGGCAGGAGCTGGTGGATCGGCAGCACCCGGTTGACCAGGCCCCAGCGCTCCGCGGTGTGGGCGTCGAGGAAGTTGCCGGTGAGGCTGAGCTCCTTGGCGCGCATCGGACCGATCAGACGCGGCAGCCGCTGCGACAGTCCCCATCCCGGCACCACGCCGACCAGGGCGTGGGTGTCCGCGAAGCGCGCCTCCTCGGCGGCCAGCAGGATGTCGCAGGCGAGCGCGATCTCGAAGCCGCCGGTGATCGCGACGCCGTTGATCGCGCCGACGATCGGGCGCTGCAGCGAGCGCATCGCGCCGCAGACGTCGTGGTCGCCGTCGACGTCGCCCGCCCCGCCGCCCTGCGCCGCGTCCACGCCGTCCGGTTCGGTCTCACCGCCCAGCTCCTTGAGGTCGAGACCGGCGCAGAACGCCCGGCCGGCGCCGGTGAGCACCACCACTTCGACCGTCTCGTCGCCGGCCAGCGCCCGCAACTGCCGCACCAGCTCGCGGCGCAGCCCGCGCGACAGCGCGTTGAGCGCCTCGGGACGGTTGAGGGTCACGGTGGCCACCGCGCCGTCGCGGGCCACCAGAACCAGTGGTTCGGAATCGGACATCGACCGACACGCTACATCGTCTCGCCGTTTGGCGGCGTCGAGATCGTCGAGATCGTCGCGTCCTGCCGTCGGCTCACCCCCCGCCGACCAGCTCCAGGTAGAAGCTGCCGGCGCCGTTCATCGTCATCTGGATCGCGATCGCCACCAGCAGCATGCCCATCAGCCGCTCCATAGCGATCAGGCCGCGCTGCCCGAGCACCCGCGACAGGGGTGACGACAGCGAGATGATCGCCGCCGAGGCGGCCCAGGCGATCAGGACCGCGGCCAGCCATTCCCGCCAGCGGGCCGGCTCGCGGTTGATGATCAGCAGCAGAGTCGCCATCGCCGACGGCCCCGCCACGTAGGGGATGGCGAGCGGCACGATGAAGGGCTCGCCCTCGATCTCCTCGTGACCGCCGCCGCGCGCCGCCGGGAAGATCATCTTCAGCGCGATGAGGAAGAGCACGATCCCACCGGCCACCGCCAGGGCATGCTCGGAGACGTGCAGCACGTTGAGCAGCGGCTCACCGAGGAACAGGAACAGCACCAGCGCCAGCAGGGCGATGGCGAGCTCGCGGACGACGACGATGCGGCGCCGCGCCGGTCGCACCTTCTGCAGTGCCGCGACGAAGAAGGGGATGTTGCCGAACGGGTCCATGACCAGGAACAGCAGCACCGCCGCGGAAACCAGCGTCAGTGAATCGAGTTGGCTCTGCAAGGCTCGTTCGCTCCCACTCCCCGGAGAAGCTTCAGCGGAGACGCATCGGCGGCTCCGCGGCCGGCGACCGCGATCGACGGCGCGCCGACCGTCCGTGCCCTCGATCCTGCCTCAGATCCGCCGCTCCGCCCACAGGTTTCGGCCTCCATCCGCTTCAGGTCGGCGCACGGTCGGCCGGACGCACCATGAACAGCACCTCCCGGCCGCCCAGCCGGTCCAGCCAGCCCTCGCCGGCCGGCATCGACGTACGGCGGAAGCCCTCTCGCTCGTAGCAGCGGATCGCCGCACTGTTCTCCGCCAGCACGAAGAGCGAGGTCTCGAGAGAGCGGTCACCGGCGCCTCCGAGCCGGATCAACCGGCGGATCAGCTCGCCCCCGACGCCGGCGCCGCGCCGATCCGGCGCCACCGCCAGCCGCGCCAGGTGCAGGCGGCCTCCTCGTCCGTAGCTCTGACCGAACGCGAGCGTCCTGCCCCTGCTGTCGACGAGGAAACGGCTGGTGTTGGCCTGCAGCCGCAGGTCGTCGCGGAAACTGTCGTCGTCGAAAGGCCAACGGAACTCGGGACCGCCCCAGGCCAGCACCTCGTCGGCCGACGACCACCAGCCGGCGAGCTGATCGAGGCGCTCCGCAGTCACCTCCGCCAGGCGGAAGGGCCGCCGCAGTGCGGCGCTTCCGGGCCTCGAACCGGGTCGAGGCGGCACGGGCATGGGACGACCTCCGTTCAGCCTCGTCGTGGACTCTCCGATCGCTGAGAGATCCTAGTCTCCAGCCGCTGACCCGGGCCCCTCACTGCGTCCGAGGGTCTCAGCCCGACCCAGCCGGGCAGGGCGACGAGGAGGCGGCACGTCTCTCCGGTCTTCTCCTCGGGCCTGCGCTCGAGTGCTCGGGCATAATGCGCCGCGCCAGACGTTGTCGGATCCGTACCGGTGGCGGCTGGACGTTTCGCCGCGGCACCGCATCGCCCGACCTACCTCGCGACCCGATGATCCCATCCCTCCTGCACCGGTCTTCAGCCACCCTGTTGGTCGCCCTTCTCTGGCCACTCTCAGCGGCCGCGGCCCAGCCCGGTGAAGCGGCGCTCGCCGAGGCACGTCGCGCCGTCGAGGCAGGGAGCTTCGAGTCGGCGATCGGTCTCCTCGAGCCGGCCTCGGTCTCTCTCGACGCCGAGGGTCGGCTGCTGCTCGCCGAAGCCTATCGAGGCGCCGGCCGGGCCGAGGACGCCCTCGCCCTGCTCGAGCCGCTGGCCGCGAGCGACGGCGCTTCCGCCAAGGTGCTGGTCGCGACGGGTCAGGCGGCGGCCGAGAGCGGCGATCCCGAGAAGGCGGCGCGCCTGTTCACCCGCGCCATCCAGGCAGATCCGTCCTCCACCGCGGTGCGCGAGCTGGGTGTGCTCTTCGCCACGATGGGAGATCACCGCCGCGGCTACCCCCTGCTGCTCGACTGGGTCCGCCGGAATCCGGGCGACGGCGCCGCGCTGCTGCTCACCGCTCTCTCCGCGCTGGATCTCGAGCGTCCACACGACGCGCTCGAGCTGCTCGGCGCCCTGCGCGCCGACGATCCGCGGGTGGCGCTGCTGCGCGGTCGTGCTCTGGTGCTGCACGAGAGAGGTGCCGAAGCCATTCCGCTGCTCGAGCCGCTGCTCGCCGACGCCGCGCCCGACCAGGCGGGAGAGCTGCGCCACGCGCTGGCCGACGCCTACCTCCAGTCCGAACAGCCCACCAAGGCGATCCAGCTCATCGAGGGCAACGTCGGCGACGACGTGCAGCTCGCCCTCAAGCTGTCGGCGGCGTTCGAGCAGGCGGGCTACCTGTCTTCGGCGCTGTCGGCGATCAAGCGCTTCGTCGAGCCGCTCGTCGAGCGCCTCGAGGACCTGCCCGACGAGCTGCGCGAGGACGCCGCGGAGATGGCGCTGCGCTACGGCCGCCTGCTGCTCGCCAGCGACGATGCCGAGCAGGCCTCGTCGTACCTCGAGGTCGCCACCGAGCTCGACGAGCTCAGCCTCGATGCCTGGCGGCTGCGCGCCGAGGTGCACGACGCTCTCGGCGACTCCGCCGCCAGCTCGACGGCACGCGAGCGCGTAGCGGCTCTCGAGCAGCTCGACGTGGCCGCCAACGAAGGCGAGGTGACGGTCATCGACGACGACACCGGCATCGCGATCCGCGAAGCGCTGGTGCTCAGCCGGACCGATCCGCGCGCCGCGCTCGAGGAGCTGCACTTCGAGGCCCAGGTCGCTCCCCGGGATCCGCGGCCTCCGCTCGCCGCGGCGCTGGTGCTGCTCAACCTGGCGCAGTTCGACGACGCCCGCAAGGCCGTCGATCTGGCGCTGACCCTGGTGCCGGCCCCGACCACCGAGGCGGCACGACGCAACGAATTGCTCGTCGGGTTCCGGGTCCGCGGCCTCTCCCTCAAGGCCCGCATCGCCGCCTCCCAGAACCGGCTCGACGAGGCGCGCTCGCTGCTCTCCGAGCTGCTGCAGCTAGACCCCGACAACGAGGCCGCCCGCCTGCGTCTGGAGAGGCTGCAGGCCCTGGGGCCTGAATAGGGGTCAGGGGTTAGGGGTTAGGGGTTAGGGGTTGGGGGTCAGGGGTTAGGGGTTGGGGGTTGGGGCTGGTGGATCGCGTCCCTGCTCCTGCTCGGCACCACCTGGCGCCAGTGGCCTGCGCCGGTGGTCGGACGACGAGGCCAGCGGCGCCCTCTGGCCTACGCGCTGGGGAAGATCGAAGCGCGTCGGAGGCTCAGGAGGTCTGGACACGAAGACGGGGCTGTCGAGGGATCGGTCCCCTGAGCTGTCGTCCTCGCCTCGGCTCTCGACCCCCAACCCCTGACCCCTAACCCCCAACCCCTTCCGCCTACCCGCCTACCCCTCCGGCTCGACGATCAGGTTCAGCTCGCCGGCGGTGGCGTCGACGGTCTGCACCGCGCCGCTCGGCCAGCGCACCTCGATGCGGTCGACGCCGGTCGCCTCGCCGAGGCCGAAGTAGAGCGGCAGGGAGCTCTGGGTCAGGTAGCCACTCTTGCCGTCGACCTGCTGGGTGAGGGTGCGTCCGCCAGCGGTCACCCGCACGATCGCTCCCAGGCCGTCGCGATTGGAGCGTGTGCCCTGCAGGCGCACGCCGACCCAGTTCACGGCGCGACGATCGGAGAGGTCGCTGACCAGGACCTGAGGCACGTCGTTGAACTCGGTGGTCACGATGTCGAGGTCGCCGTCGCTGTCGATGTCGATGATGGCGCTCGAACGGCTGCCCTTGCTGGCATACACGGTCCACCTGCCGCTGCGCTCGGCGCACAGCCGGTGGCGGGCATCGTCACCGTCGCAGTCGAGCTCGAACCAAGGGGTCCGTGGATTGCCGTCGCGCGGCTCGACGCCGACCAGGAACTCGGCGTCGCGCAACATCTCGCCGCGGTCGTTGAGCAGCACGCTGTTCACTCCGTAGCGGAACGGGTAGTTCATGCTCGAGGCGAGGAAGGCGTCTTCCCATCCATCGGCGTTGAGGTCGGCGACGGTGAGGCCCCACGGCCAGTAGTTCTCGGCGCCGATGTCGTCGGAGATCTCGGTGAACCTGCCGTCGCCTTCGTTGCGGTAGAAGGCGTTGCCGTAGATGTTCGGTGCGCCCTGCTCGCGCCACGGCTTCATCATCGCCTTGTCCTTCTCGAAGCCCGGCGGGATGCGCAGCTGCATGTCGGAGTGCATGTCGGTCAGGTAGAGGTCGAGGTCGCCGTCGCCGTCCCAGTCGAAGAACTCGACGCCCATGGTGCCGAACGGCGTCTTGCCGAGGATCTCCTTGGTGCGGTCGACGAACTTCCTGCCGCCCTCGTTGATCCACAGGCGGTCGTCGCCCTGCATGTTGATCGCCAGCAGATCCGGATAGCGGTCGCCGTTGGCGTCGAAGAACGTGGCGTCGCCGGTCCAGCCGCCGTCGACCAGACCGGTTTCCTCGGAGACGTCGACGAACTTGCCGCCGTCGTTGCGGTAGAGGATCGAGTTCTCGGTCCGGTGCGGCATCTCGTGGCCGCTGAACGCGTCCTCGAAGCCGACGTAGGCGCCGCCGCGACCCGTCGCCGAGCCGCTGTAGACGCCGACGTTGGCCAGGAAGAGGTCGAGGTCGCCGTCGAGGTCGTAGTCGAAGAAGGTGGCGCCCGACGAGTGGCCGACGTGACCGAGACCCGCCTCCGCGGTGACGTCGATGAACCTGCCGCCGCCTTCGTTGCGGAAGAGCACGTTGCCCATCCGCACCGTGGTCACGAAGAGGTCGGGGTCGCCGTCGTCGTCGTAGTCGGCGAACGAGCAGGTCACCGAGATGCGCTCGGCGAGCCCGACGCCGGCGCGTTCGGTGATGTTCTCGAAGGTGCCGTCGCCGCGACCGCGCCACAGCTCGTTCGAACCGATCTGGGTGAGGAAGTAGAGGTCGAGGTGGCCGTCGCCGTCGACGTCGGCGACGCCGAGGCCGTTGCCGTGGTCGTAGTGCACCGGCTTCCAGTTCAGGCCCGAGTCGTCGGTGATCTCGTGCCGGAAGGTGATGCCCGAAGCGGCGAGCCGATCGTCGAAGCGGAAGTCGGTGTCGACGCCGAACTTGCGGCGCGTCTGCTCCTGTGCGAACTGTCGCATCTCGGCCATCTCGAGGTGGGCGTCGGGGGTGAGCACCAGGATCACCTGCTTGCCGTCGATGGTGGCCTCCTGTTGCGCGGCGGCGGGCGTGAAGGCGATCAAGGCGAGCGACGACGCGAAGAGCAGGGCCTTCGCGGGGCTCGCCGGAGACAGGCACGGTTGGAGGCGGCTCGGCTGAGTCGAGAACATCGGGTGACCTCGTCGGAGAAGGCTGATCGGCGGGTGACCGACGGCGAGGGCCGCCCCTCCGGAGTCCCTTCGGCTCCGTGATGGCGGCTGCTGGCGCCGGTGCGCGGTCCCTGGACCGCGCCTTCAGCGGCCGGCGATCCGCAGGTGACCGTCGCCGCTGCCCGGCAGCCTATCCGACCGCTCCCGACCGCTCCCGCACCGGTCGGGAGCGGCCGGGCCGACGCCCCGACTCAGTCGCCGTGTCCGCTCGTCGCCTCCGCATGCCGACGGTGCAGCGACTCGCGTTGCTCGGGATCCAGAATCTGCATCAGCTCGTGCACGCACTCCGCCGTGGACACCAGGAGCTCCTCCTGCTCGGCGCCCCAGTCCGCCGCGATCTGTCGCACCGCACCGACGTCGAGCACCTCGGCGTGGATCTGCCGGGCGAGGAGGTCGTGCAGCTCGTGGCCACGCTGCGAGGCGGCGGTCACTCTGGGCGCACAGCGCTGGTGCAGGTCGTCGACCGCCGCACGCTGCGAGTCGTCGAGTCCGAGATCGGGCAGGGCGTGCGCCAGCCAGCGGTGCAGAGCGTGCAGGTCGAGACCGGCGTGTGCCGGCAGAGAATGGGATGAGGCCGGGTGCGCACCGGCTCCGGCGTGAGGAGCGGACCCGTGGCGCACGACCGGATGGTGCTGTGCGACGACTCCTGGGGCCCCGAGAACGAGAGCTGAGGTGACGAGCAGGCAGGCGACGACGGCAGGGCCGGCGGGGCGGCGAGGCATCGCGCCTCGGGCAGGCCGGAGCTGGCGGCGGAGGGTGTGGGTCTCGAACATGGTCGTTCTCCCTGAAGTGATTTCGGTTCGTTCGGCGTCTCGTCGGGGTAAAGCCGCGACGGCAGCCCCGTCCTCCCCACCAGAGTCGCGGCCGCCGGTCCCGGTTACGAGATCGGCCGCTTTGTAACCAGAGGCCCCGACGCCGCATCTATAGTGGTGACGGAAGTCCATCCGTCCACATCGGCGGCCTACGACCGCCCTGACCGCGCCGACCGCGCCAGGCCAGCCAGGCCAGCCAGGCCAGCCAGGCCCGCGAGCGACCACGCACCGTGCAGCCCTGCTCCCCACTCAGCAGAACCGTGCCCGAGGCGCCGCCCGTCTGGCTGGCGTCCTCCCAGGAGCCCGTCCGCCCCGGCGCGACGCCGCAGGAGGACGAATGGGTGCGCAGCGCCAGGGCCGGCGATCCCGAGGCCTTCGGTGAGCTGGTGCGCCTCCACCAGCGCCGGGTCTGGGGTCTGTGCAGCCGCTTCTTCGCCCAGCGCAGCGAGGTCGAGGACGCCGCGCAGCAGACCTTCCTGACCGCCTGGAGCAAGCTGCACACGTACCGCGCGCGGGCTCCTTTCGAGCACTGGTTGACCCGCGTCTGCCTGCGCTGCTGCTACCGCGAGCTGCGCCGCCGGCCGGCGGCGACCGAGCCGCTGGAGACGGCGTCGGCGGTCGCCTCGAGACCGACGGGCGACGCCTGCGCCCGGGTCGACGCGGACCGCCTGCTGGCGCGCCTCCCTCCCGCCGATCGATTCCTCCTCGTGCTGCTCGAGTCGTTCGGCCTGAGCACCGCCGAGGTGGCCGAGCGTCTCGGCTGGAGCCGGGTCAACGTCAAGGTGCGCGCCCACCGGGCAAGGCGACGGCTGCGTACCCTGGCGGGTCTGCCGGAGAGCTCGCGGTGAGCGACCGGACGGACCGTCCGCCGAGGTCTCCGGCAGTGGCCACGACTGCCCGTCCCGACGCGATCTGTCGGCGCCTGCGGCGCGGCGGTGAGCGCTTGGCGCCCGATCTGGCGCGTCACGCCGAGGCGTGTGCCGACTGTGGCCGCTACCTCGAGCGACTCGAGGCCCTGCGCTCGGCCCTCGGTCGGCCGCGCTGCGAAGCCGTGCCCGATGCCGGCTTCGCCGCGCGGGTCCAGGCGCGGCTGACGGCGGCTCCCGCCGTGCAGCTCGGTGTCGCGGCGAACCGGCTGCTCCCCTTCGCCGCGGCCTCGGTGCTGGTGCTGCTCCTGCTGCAGCTGGTTCCGCGCGCTCCGGCCGCCGGCGCCGACGCCGGGTCCTTCGCCAGGACGACGCTGTCCAGCGGCGAGGAGCTGCTGCTCTGGGTGCTCGAGACGGGAGCTTCGGACGGGGCCGACGGAGCACCGCGGTGAGTGGCCGCGGAGCCCTGCTCGGGGTGCTGGCGGTCTTCGGCTGCGGCGTGTTCGCCGGCTTCCTCGGCGCCCGTTTCGTCGAGGCGCATCACCCGACGGGGATCGCCATCCTGCCGGCGTCGGGCCACGGCGAGGCCGGGATCCGCAGCGTCACCGACTTCCAGCTGCACCTCGAAGAGCTGTCGCGGGAGCTCGACCTCGACGCCGAGCAGCGCCAGGCGGTAGCCGCGGTGCTGGACGACGCCAGGGAGCGCGGCAGGGCGCTGCACCTCGAGGTCATCCCCCTGATCGAGGCCTACCTCGACGCCACCCGCGACGAGATCCGGGCGGTGCTGGATCCGGCCCAGCGCCAGCGGCTCGACGCGCTCCACCGCGAGCACCGACGCGCCTTCCACCGCTTCCTCATCGGCCATTCGGGCGGCGACGGGGAGCATCACGGCAGCGCGGTACCGCACCCGTGAGGCGTCGGCACTCGCTGCGCCCTCTCGTCAGGCGCGCAGCTTCTTCGGCGCGTGCCCTTCGATCACCGCGTGCACCAGGATCCGGCGAGGGCAGCGCGAGCACATGCGCTGCAGCTGCTTGCCGCAGCACTTCTCCTTGACCTGCCACTCCGCGTAGGTCGACGGCCGCGACTTCACGGTGCGCCGCACCAGCTTGCGGATCTTCTTCGCCCCGAGGTCGTCCAGCTCGATGCGCTGGCGCTCTTCGAGCCGGTCGAGCTGTCGCGCCAGCTTCTCGTGATCCTTCTTGCGACCCATCTTCGAACCTCTCGTCGACACGGCGACGGCAGCGCAGAGCCGCACGTCGCTCTTCTCACCGGCTCCCGACCCACGGGCGCCAGCCGAGGGGACGACGCACCTTATCGCAATTCGGACCAACTCAGTCCCGATTCGTCCATGCCGGCCCGTGGTACCTTGCCCAGCGCGGTCGCCCTGCCGTGCACGGAGCCGACGGTCGGCATCGGCACACTCCCTGCGTGCGGCCGGAAGAGCCGCCAGAAGAGCCGCCAGAGAGAGATGAGCTCCGAATCCAACCCCAGTGAGCCCGCGTCGTCCGACTCCTCCGAGGCCCAGGCAGCGGAGGGAGTCGGCTACGGAGTGCACTCCGAGGTGGGGCGCCTGCGCACCGTGCTCGTGCACCGCCCCGGACTCGAGCTGCGCCGACTGACTCCGAGCAACTGCGCCGACCTGCTCTTCGACGACGTCGTCTGGGTACGCCGCGCCCAGGAGCAGCACGACGCCTTCGTCGAGCTGATGCGGGGCGAGGGGATCGAGGTGCTCGAGCTCGAGGATCTGCTGGCCCAGACCCTCGAGCAGGAGGCGCCGCGCCGCGAGCTGATCGAACGCACCATCACCGACCTGACCGTCGGACGCGGCGCGGTCGACGAGGCTCGCCAGCTCCTCTACGACGCCGAGCCGGAGTGGCTGGCGCAGCACATGATCGGCGGCCTCGCGGTGCACGAGCTGCCCGGCCTCGACATCGCCGACCGCTCGCTCCTCGCCCGCACCGCGGGCACCAGCGACTTCGTGATCGCACCGCTGCCCAACTCGATGTTCACCCGCGACTCGTCGTGCTGGATCTACGGCGGCGTCAGCCTCAACCCGATGTACTACGAGTCACGCGAGCGTGAGTCGCTCAACGTCGCCACGGTGCTGCGCAACCACCCACGCTTCCGCGACGCCGGCATCCGCACCTGGTACCCGCGCCGCGACGACCTGATCCAGGACTTCGGGCGTGCCAGCCTCGAAGGCGGCGACGTGATGCCGATCGGGCGCGGTGTGGTGATGATCGGGCTCAGCGAGCGGACCACGGCGCAGATGATCGAGGTCCTCGCCAGCGAGCTGTTCGAAGCCGGTGCAGCGCACAGGGTCATCGTCTGCCAGATGGAGAAGGACCGCTCGCACATGCACCTCGACACGGTCCTCACCCTGCTCGACCACGACGCGGTCACCGTCTACCCCAAAGTGGTCGACGCGATCCGCGCCTTCAGCCTCTATCCGCGCGACGACGGCCGAGGGGTCGAGGTGGTGGCCGAGCGCTCGACTCTCGAGGCTCTCTCCGACGCACTGGGGCTGGCGCCCGGTGAGCTGCGGGTGGTGCCTACCGGCGGCGACTCGTTCCAGGCCGAGCGCGAGCAGTGGGACGACGGCAACAACGTCGTCGCGCTGCGTCCGGGCGCGGTCGTCGCCTACGCCAAGAACGAGCAGACCAACCAGCTGATGCGCGAAGCCGGCATCGAGGTCTACGAGATCGAAGGCTCCGAGCTCGGTCGCGGCCGCGGTGGCGGTCACTGCATGACCTGCCCGATGCGCCGCGATCCCCTCTAGCAGGCTCGTGGCCGCGACCGCCTCCGGCCCCGCTCAGCCGGACAGCTGCTTGACCATCGGCACGAAGCGGATGGTGCCGCCCGCGGGCAGGGGGTGCTCGATCGGCTCACGGGCGACGTAGCCGCGCGCCGCGTAGAGGCGCACTCCCGTCAGCGTCGCCACCAGCTCGCAGCTGCCGAACCCCGCCGCGGCCGCCTCGTGCTCGCAGCGCTCGAGCAGCAGCGAGCCGAGGCCGCGGCGGGCGTGCTCGGGAGCGATGAAGAAGGCCCGTACCCGGGCCGACTCGGTCGTCGGATCGAGCCGACGCGCCTCGCGCACCGTGGCGGCGTCGCCGCCGAACAGCGTGCCGCGGTGGCTCCAGCCGCCGCAGGCGACGATTTCGGCGGCTCCTCCTTCGTGGCGCTCGATCACGAAGTAGGTGGCGTCCTCGATCAGCTGGGTGTCGACGGCCCAGGCGGTGCCGAGCGCCCCCTCGATCTGCTCGTCGGTGTAGTCGACGGCGCAGAGACTGCGGGCCGAGCGCTCGATCAGGCTCTGCAGTGCGGGGATGTCGGCCGTCTTCGCACAACGCACGGCGAAACCACCGTGGCCGCCGTCGCCGCCAACTCTCGACCCGGACCGTGGGGGTGCATCCGAGCTCGACATGCTCTCCCGTCCGCCGGTCAACGCCATCTGTCCCACAGCCAGAGTAGCAGCGTCGCCACGCCGCTCAACAGCAGACAGGTGGTGAGCGGCAGGTAGAGGCGCGCCGCCTCACCGCCGAATTGCAGATCGCCGGGAAGTCGGCCGAGGCGCACTCTGCCGTAGACCATCGCCACCCCCAACAGGGCGAGCGCTGCACCGACCAGCACCAGGAGCTTGCCGAGCGACTCGCTGCCCATCGAGAAGCCCTCAGCGCAGCGCCTCGTGCCGCGCCAGGTCGGCCTCGAGATCGTCGAGCCTGCTCGCCACGTAGTCGCGCGCATCGGTCAGGGCACGGTTGTAGACCGAAGGTCCCAGCAGCCCGACGACGATCTCCAGCAGGCGCTCCGCCTGGAAGTCGCTGAGCGCACGATCGAACTCGTCCTCGAAGACCTCCTGCAGCGAGGCGGTCAGCTGACGCCGCTGGTCCTCGCCCAGTCGCAGCAGCGAATCGTCGCGGTCAGCCATCTCCCGTCCTCCCCTTGCAGTGCACGAGCCGAGGCAGACTCGAGCATAGCGGCAGCGCCAGCGGCGCACGACCGGATCGAGCCGCTGCGACCGTCATCCGACACCTCGGAGCTGGCCGATCGCCTCCTCGGTGGTGAGGATGCGGGCGAACTCTCCACGCAGGTGCGCCAGGGCCAGCTCGTGCACCAGCTGCGCCTCGAAGATCCGGCCGTCGTGGCCCAGACGCTCGTGACAGGCCGTCGCGTCGTGCACCACCGCGACGCTGAAGCCGAGGTCGGCGGCGGCGCGCACCGTCGAGGAGACGCAGTGGTCGGTGGTGAGACCAGCGACGACCAGGCTGTCGATTCCCGCTCCGCGCAGGTGGGCCTCGAGATCGGTGCCGACGAAGGCGCTGTTGGTGTGCTTGCGGAAGAGCTTCTCGCCCGGCACCGGCCTGGCCTCGGGCTTGACCTCGCATCCGGGGGCCTCGGGGCGCAACGTCGATCCGGGCTCGATCGAGTGATGCTGGACGTGCACCACGGGCACTCCGGCGGCGCGCCAGGCGGCCAGCAGCCGTGCGATGTTGGACTCGGCTCCGGGGTTGTTGCGCCGGCCGTGCACCGGGTCGTCGAGCCCGATCTGCACGTCGACGACGAGCAGTGCGGGCGGCGCCGTGCCCTCACCTCCGGGTCGCAACCGCACCTCCGACGGGGAGGCTCACGATGCTTCCAGCTGCCGCTCGCTGACGCCGAGCCACTCGAGCGCCTCGGCGCGGCTACGGAACACCCGCTGCTCGAAAGGCAGAGGGTACGACTCGGCCAGCCCGATGTACTGGCGCCCGAGCGCGTAGCCGAAGTCCGCGGGAACGACGAGCGCCGTCTTGCCTCCCTCTCGTCCACGGACTTCGCCCACCAGCGAAGCCTGCATCTTGCGGGTGTCTTCGTAGCTGGATCCCGCCCAGACCACCTTCTCCAGATCCCAGAGGCTGAATCGGGGCGGCGGGTCCATGGCGTACAGCGCCCGCGTGGCGTCGACGAACTCCCGTTCGCTGAGCTCGCCCTCGACCCGATGCTCGATCAGGTCGAGCCGGGGATGGTACAGCCGCTCGATCATCGCCGGCAGCATACTCTGACGTCGTTCCGTTCCTGGAGACTCTTTGGGCTGCCGGAACGACGAATCGAGGCCGGACGGAACACCCGTGGAGGACCGGCGTTGAGTCACTCCGCTACCCTGGAGGGGCTCGATGCACGAAGTCGCCTCCGATCTCGTGATCCTGCTGGCCGGGATCTGGCTCGTCGCCGTCACGCTGCGGCCGCTTGGTCTGCCCACCGTGATGGGCGAGCTGATCGTCGGCGTGGTGGTCGGTCCCGCGGTGCTCGGGATCGTTCAGCCAGGCGAGGCGATCGAGCTGCTGGCCGAGATCGGGATCTTCTTCCTGATGTTCCACGCCGGCGCCGAGACCCAGCCGCAGGAGTTCTACGACGCGATCAAGCGCTCGCTCGGTGTGGCGTTGGTGGGCGCCATCGTGCCCTTCAGTGTCAGCTTCTCGATCGCGACGCTCTTCTTCGGCCTCGACCGCATCGGTGCCACCTTCGTCGGCCTCACCATGACCGCCACCGCGGTGGTCATCACCCTGACGAGCCTCAAGGACCTCGGGCTCGAGGACACCTTGGTGGCGAGGGTGATCGTCGCCAGCTGCGTGATCGACGATCTGCTCACCGTCGTCGTGTTCGGCGTCCTGCTCGGCGTGTTGACGGGCGGTTCGTTCGAGGCCGCGGCCATGGTGACCACGATCGGCAAGGTGATCGGCTTCTTCGTCGTGCTCTTCCTGGTGGCGCGCTACGTCTATCCCCGTCTGACGCTGCCGTTCCGCAGCGAAGGGGGCAAGGGGTTCACCTTCGTCCTGCTGACCGCCGTCGCCGCCGGCCTGTTCGCCGAGTCGATCGGGCTGCACATGATCCTCGGCGCCTATCTGGCGGGGTTGTTCTTCGAAGAGCGGGTGGCCGACGCGAGCCTCGTGCGGGTGGTGAAGGACCGCGCCTACGGGATCGCCTACTCGTTCCTGGGGCCGATCTTCTTCATCTCCCTCGGCTTCGAGATCACCTTCGACATCAGCGGCTCGGGAGTCGGGTTCCTGCTGCTGCTCACCGGCGCTGTGATCGTCGGCCAGATCCTCAGCGCCGGCAGCATGGCGCGGCAGATCGGGATGTCCTGGCGCGAGTCGCTCACCGTCGGCGTCGGCATGTGCGGCCGCGCCGAGCTGGCCTTCATCCTGGCCGCTCTGGCGCTCTCGGAGGGCGCCATCGACAAGCCGGTCTTCTCGGTCCTCATCTTCACCTGCTTCCTGCTCAAC
Organism: Acidobacteriota bacterium; assembly: GCA_003388555.1. Lineage (GTDB taxonomy): Bacteria > Acidobacteriota > Thermoanaerobaculia > Multivoradales > Multivoraceae > QQVD01. Next base: position 22,643 of record QQVD01000028.1, read on the forward strand.
CTCTTCACGCCCCTCGCCCTCAAGGGCTGCGCCGACCTGCTATGCGGAGGAGCCTCGCACCTCGCCGACGCCACCCGCGGTGTGGTGCAGATCGACAAGTTCAAGCGACGCGGCTTCGATCCGGAAGAGGACCGGGTCAACACCCTGCCCGAGCTCGAGGGCGGCGTGATCGTCTACGGCTACGGTCCCGAGGTCGAGCTGCTTCTCGTCGAACTGGAGAACCGCGGCGTACCGACACTGATCCTCGAAGAGGACGAGGAGCGGGTCGAGCGGCTGCTGGAACGAGGCCGTCGCGTCGTCTTCACACCGCAGGCGGGAGACGGCGAGCTCGACATGCAGGCCATCTCCCAGGTCCGTGCGGTCGTCACCAACACCGACGACGACCGCAGCGGCGTCTTCGTCCTCGCGGCGCGCGACCACGGTTTCGAGGGACCGATCGTCTCGTTGATCGACAGTCCTAGCCGTCGCTCGGCCCTGATGCTCTCGGGAGCCACGATGGCGTTCACTCCCGAGCACATCCTCGCGGCGGCCCTGGCGGCGCGCGCCAGCCGCCGCATGGGACCCCTCGTCACCGGTGTTGCGCCGACCGACGCCGAGCTCGAGATCGCCGAGCTCCGCGTGCACCGGAACAGCCCGCTCGCCGGCAGCACACTGGCCGCCGCCGAGATCGGCCCGCGCACCGGCGCCCACGTCGTCGGACAGTGGCGCGACAACGAGCTGGCGCCGCCGCCGGCGCCCGATGCCGAGCTGGCCGCTGGCGCCCTGCTGGTGGCCGTCGGCAGTCCCGACAGCTTGCAGGCCCTCAGCGAGATGGTCCTGCCGATACCCGAGTCCGGCCCGATCGTGGTGATCGGCCACGGGCCGGTGGGCGAGAAGCTCGCCCAGCTGCTCGGCGACGCGGAGGAGCCGGTGCGGGTCGTGCACACCGACCCAGGCCCCGGAGTCGACTTCGCCGGCGACGTCTACGACCACGAGGTGCTCGAGCAGGCCGGGGTCCGGGCGGCGCGGGCCGTCGTGGTCACGCTGCAGACCACCAGGGCCTCCGACCGCGCCACCCGGATCGCGACACGGGTGTTGCGCGACCACGCCCCCGACGTGCCGATCCTGGCCGGCCTCTCGCTGCTGGACAGCGTCGACGGAGTGATCGCCGCCGGCGCCGACTACGCTCTCTCCCTGAGCCAGGTCTCCGGCCAGATCCTGGTCCGCCAGGTGCTACGCGAGACGCTCTCGCTGCAGCCACATCTGAGGCTCGCCAAGCTGGCTCCCGGACGGCTCGTCGGACGCGACCCACTCAGCGAGGGAGTACGCGAGAAGACCGGCTGCACCGTGGTCGCGATCGAGCGCGACGGGGAGGTGACCACCGATCTCTCCCACTCCTTCGAGCTGCGCGAGGACGACGCGATCTTCGTCTGCGGCTCGACGCGCGCCCTGCGCCGGCTCGACGAGCGCTACCGGACCTCACACCTGTGACCGACCCGTCGACCGGCGGTGATCGCCGCGGCCCGCGACACCCGAATCAGCCGCGCGCCATCCGGTAGTGCAGCCTGAGGAAGACCCGGCGCCAGAGGGTGAAGGTGTGGTCGGTGCGCAGGACGTCGACGCCGGAGTCGGCATCCGTCTCGGCGTAGACACGGATGCGCTCGCGGAACGTGCGCAGGTAGCGCACCCAGGAACGGCTGCCGCGATCGCGGACGCGGAAGTAGAACCCGGCGTCGCCGATGCGCCGTCCCGAGGACTCGAGCACGAGGGCACCCGAGTCGGCGACCGACGGCTTCATGATCACCGTCGCACTGCCGTTGGGCAGCGGGAACACCACCTTGACGCAGGGCGCCGGGTGTCCCGGGATTCGCGCCGTCGAATAGGCGCCGACGTACACCGTGGAACCGGATCCGAGGTTGCGCCGCACCCAACCGGTCAGCACCGGCGCCGCCGGGCAGCGCCCGGGCTCGACGAGACGTACGATCTCGCTACCCATTCCCCGGGCGCTGTCGAGCGGTGCCAGCGGCACGTTGAGCTGCTGCAGTCGGCGGCTGAAGATCCAGGCCAGCGCCTCGCCGAACGGCCGGAAGAAGCCCGACCACTGCGACCAGATGTCGAGCCGGTAGGCGGCGGTGTGCTCGTAGAAGTCGCGCACCAGCGGATGCACCCGACGCGAATCGAAGCCCGGGCCGTCGAGCTCCGAGAGCGACGGCATGAGCCCCGCGTCGGGCGACGACGGCATCACCTCGAGGCCCCGCTCGCTCGCCCAGCGCGAGAAGAAGTCGGCCCCGATGCGATCGGTGGAGCCGTAGGGCCCGTCGAGCCAGTGGCCCTCGTCGACCTCGAGCCTCCGGCCGGTGAGCTGCACCCATCGCTGCGTCGCCCAGTCGACCGCGGCACCGCGTCGATCGCCGAGCCACGGCGAACGTAGCCGACGGCCCGCCGCGGCCTCCCCGCGCGCCGCGCCGGCCGCGACATTGGCCCGACGGATGGACCGGTCTTCTTCCACGCCGTCCAGGATACCCGTGGCCGCGCCGGCGGGAGGAACCTCAGCGCAGACGCCGCGACATCAATCGGTAACCGTCTCGCTCGGTGAAGCCGCTGCGCCGGTAGGCGGCGCGCCCGGCCTCGTTGCCGTGCGCCACCTCGAGGTGCAGCGCTCTCACTCCCAACGCCTCCACCTCCCGGCAGAGCAGATCGACCGCCGCGCCGCCGACGCCGACACCACGGTGTTCTGCGAGCACGAAGAGCTCGTCGAGGAAAGCGTCGCGGCCGCCGAACTCGAGCGAGTACCCGAAGCAGACGGCCGCGTAGCCGACCCGGGCTCCGTCGCGTTCGATCCACCAGATGCGGCCGAGGTCGTTGTCGCCGAGCAGCGGCGCGACCGCGTCCTCGAGCGGCTCGGGCGAGGCGAGGCCGTCGTGAGCGTGGTACCGCCGCACCAGCGCCACGACCGCCGTCAGATCGTCGCGCTGGGCCAGGCTCAGGTTCACCGAACCAGACGCACCGGACTTCGAGCGACCGCGATCCAGGCTCGAAGCGGCTCCCTCCCCTGCTCCACTCACTCCCCGCGACCGTGATGGCGGGCGATCTCCTCCTCGTCGAAGCGGAAGAAGCGTGCCGCGTTGCCGTAGAGGATGTCGCGCTTCTGCTCCGCGCTGAGGAACGGTGCCTCTTCGATCACCCGGATCGAGCGACCGATCACCTCGGGCCAGACCATCTGGTCGGAGCCGAACATCACCCGTTTGGCGAAACCGGCCTCGACGATGCCGCGCAGGAAGCGGTAGAAGGCCTCGCGCGGCTGGGTGTAGACGATGACCCCGATGCCGACGTGGACCTGGGGGTGGGTGTACAGCAGCGCGAGCAGGTCTTCGAGCAGCGGATAGCCCGCATGCATCAGGTAGACCCGCAGCTTCGGATGGCGCGCCAGGACCGGCTCCATGGTCAGGGCGCTGTGCGCCGCCGCTCGGTAGCCGGGCGACCCGAGATACGGCGAGCCCGGAGGTCCCGTGCCGACGTGGATGCCGACCGGCAGGTCGAGCTCCTCGGCGAGCGCCCAGTAGGGCTCCATGCGCGGATCGTCGGGCGCGATGCCGGAGTACTGGTTGGTGACCTCGGACAGCACCTCGACCTCGCCGGCCTCGACCAGACGGCGCAACTCGTCGGGAGGCGGCGGAGCCGCGGCCAGATTGAAGCCCAGGCCGCGGACGAAACGACCCGGTGCCGCTTCCGCCCAGGCCCGCCCCCGCTCGAGATCGGCGCTCAACACGCCGAAGACGTGGTGCTCTTCGAGCTCGTCGAGGGTGCGCCGAAGCAACTCCTCGTCGTCCATGGGCGACCAGATCGGGTCGTCGCACGCCGGTTCCTTGAAGACCGACAGAAAGGTCTCGGCATAGGGGCGCTGGGGATCCCAGGTGGGCAGCCGCACGGGGGTGCACATGCCGAGCGGGGGCGGCCCCTGGGCGTCGGCGGCCAGAGCGTGCAGGTGCACGTCGAAGACCGGCAGCCGAGCTCCTCCCTCCGGCTGTGCACTCACCGTCGTCGCGACGACGAACATCATCGCCGAGATCGTCCAGCTCGCTCTCGCGGTCGCGTCCCTCATGGCTCCTCCACCGGTTCGAGGTGATCGCCGCCAAGTCCTTCGCGGAGCCGCGCCTCGAGGCGCGCACGATCCGTGCGAATTCGCGGCGGGATTCGATCCTCGCAGATCTGGGGAGCGGTAGCCGCCGAGCGACCACGTGACGATCCACCTCACTTAGAGCGCTCCTCCGGCACCACGACGCCGAACCGGACGAGGAACCCGAGAGCCAGGAGGAGGCCGGCAGTCGAAGCAGCGAGATCCCAGGGGTCGTAGACGTTCTGCCCTCCGAGCCGGTGCCAGTTCAGCTCCTGAGTCACCACGTAGGCCGCCGCGAGCACCGTCGCGAGCCCGTGCAGGGCCAGGTCGGGAACCGCCGCGAGCGCGCCTCCGCGTCGCAGCTTCAGGACCACCAGAAGACCGGCGAGAACCAGGGTGCCGAGAATCGCCTCGACCGCGTTCGGCATCGAGAGCACGAACACCTCGGCCCACCGCGGCGCGTCGCGGCTCAGCACGGCCGGGCGGACGACCAGCTTGTTGAGGAGGAACAGGGCCAGTGCTCCGAGGTAGAGCACCACGGCCGCCGGAGCGACGCGCAGAGGGATGCGTGGATCGCCGTCGCTCATGCCACCAGGATCACCTTGCCGCGCAGCTCGTCCTCCACCAGGTGGCGCATCGCCGCCGCGACCTGCTCCAACGGATAGGTGCTGTCGATCACCGGCGTCAGGACCCCTGCCGCGAGCAGCTCGCCGAGCCTGTGCGCGGCCTCGGCGCGGGTCAGCCGCGACGAACGCCCGGAGCCGAGCCGAGCGTCGAAGCGCGCCCGCAGCATCAGCATCAGGAAGAGCGGAATCAGGCCGAAGACGCGCCGGCCGGCGCGGCCGTACTGCTCGTGCCCGATGAGCACGTAGCGTCCCCGCACGGAGAGCGCCCGGCGGCAGCTGGCGTACGGATGGTTGCCGACGACGTCGAAGATCAGATCGTAGCGCCCCGGCTCGGTGGTGAAGTCGTGCTGCACGAAGTCGAGCACGCGATCGGCACCCAGCTGCCGCAGCAGCTCGGCCTTCGAGGCCGAGTCGATCGCGGTCACCCGGGGTCCGAGCGAGCGAACCACCTGCAGCGCGATCGAGCCGACTCCGCCGCCGGCGCCGTTGACCAGCACCTCGTCCATGGTGGCGAGGTCGCTCGGTTCGGGCAGGTTCGAGAGGGCGATGAAGCCCGACGCCGGCAACGACGCGGCCTGCTCGAAGGTGACGTCGGCCGGCTTGCGGGCCAGGCAGTGCTGCGGCACCGCGACCAGCTCCGCGAAGGCGCCGCCGTGGGTCCACCACTCGGCGTCGACCGTCTCGCCAAAGACCTCGTCGCCGAGCGCGAAACGCGAGACCTGCGAGCCGACCTGCTCGACGACGCCGGCGACGTCGGTGCCGGGGATGGGCACCTTCGGTCGCGCCAGACCGGCGCCGAGGCGGAGTACGAGTGGACGGCCGGTGACCACGTGCCAGACGTCGGGATGCAGCGAGGCCGCCCGCGTCCTGACCAGAACGTCGTGCTCACCGACCACCGGATCGGGGACCTCGGCGATCTGCAGCTGCTCCGGTCCCCCGTAGCCCCGCTGCACGACCGCTCTCATCGCTGTGTCCTCCGCTCGCCGACGGATCCCAGACGCGACGCGACGTCAGCGGCGGCGCCCGGGGTCTCCGTCTCCGTTACGCAGCGAACGGCGACTCGATTCCGCCGACGGCCTCGGAGCGTCGCTGTCCCGGCGTTACGGCCGACCGGCGCCCCGCCAGCCCGGCGGCATCGGTTCCAACCTCGGCCCCGACCCGACCTCGCTCAGCGGTGCACGACGCCCAGCACCTCGCCGGTCGTGCAGTCGACCCGCAACAGCTCGCCGCTGGCCAGGCCGTACCGACCCGCGGGCGCCGAGTAGTCTCCCCGCCCAGCGACGGATCGCTCGAGCACGATCCGCGTGCCGTCACGTCGATCGACCAGCGGACTGAGGCAGGCGACGGGCTCCCCTTCCGTCCGGCCGGGCGCCACGTCGCTGGACGACTGCGCGAATTCGAAGCGTTCCGGCACGTCGACCGCCGCACGCAGCACCGGCCCGGGTTGCTGCGTCGACGCGCAACCCGACAGCCCGCACAGGCAGATGGCCAGGCAGAGCCAGAGCACCGCCGTCGCCTGTCGCGCACCCGACGGCACGGCGATCGGCGCGGTACCTACGACCCTACGACGCCCGCTGGTCGCTGGCGCGGTCATCTCGAGGCTCGCTGGCGTGCCAGGCCGCTGTCGCCGACGAAGGTGACGATCCGATCGGCGAAGGCGTCGCTCTGCGCCAGGGCGCGGTCGTCGAGCGCGGTGAGGACCTCGTCCACCGAGCCGTCATCGGGCCACGAGGAGATGACGTCGTTGCGGGCGTCGATATCGCCCGGCACACCGTCCGGGAACAGGTCGCAGACGCCGTCGAGCAGCTGCTGCATCTCGACCAGGCCGAGACGTTCCAGCGCCTTCTTCGTGTCCTCCAGGTGGTCGGCACCGGAGTTGTAGAAGAAGCTGATCAGGCCGCCATTCTCGAGCGCCTGGAGCAGCGACTGGGCGTTGAGCCAGGTGCGCTCGTCCGGCGACAGCACGTCGTAGCCGACCTGGTAGCTCCGATCGACCAGCGCGACCCAGTCATCCTGCAGATCCGACAGGTCCATCGTCCATTTCCTTCCCGCCGGCGGTCGCCGACGGAGACCGAAGTTCGCGTTCTGCTCGCTGCAGTGGCGCTTCGTCGGCAGTGCCGGAAGCGGCTCAATCGAGCGGGATGCCGAGCTGGCGCGCCTGCGACGCGGCGTCGCGCGCCCCCCAACGGCGTCGGATCCGGCCGTTGCTGAGTACGAACCACTCCATCGCCACCAGCTCGTACGACCTGCCGGTCGGCTCGCGCCCGAAAGCGGCGGCCGCGAAGGTGCCGCGCTCGGTGTACCGCACCGCGACGCGGTCGTCTTCGGCGACCATCTCCTCGATCTCGAGCTGCATGCCGTAGCCGGTGATCAGCTGCTCCCAGATCGGGAGGATGCGATCGATCTGACCGCGACCGAGCACGCCCTGGATCTCGGCGTCGTCACTGAAGAGGGAGCGCAGCCGGCCGAGGTCGCCGCGGTTGAAGGCATCGACGTACTCGCGCACCACCTGCTTGTTGCGATCCGGGTCGGTGTCCATCGCCGACCTCTCCCTGCCGTCGCCGAACCGTGTTTTCCCGAAGCGCGCGAACTCTATGCCGAAAGCGCCTCCGCCGCACTCCCGAGGGCAGTTTCGGGGGCGAGCCGGCCGCGACCGGGACGGCGCCCGAGATCGGCCTACCGCCCGAGCAGGCGAGGCAGCTCGCCGGCACGCTCTCGCCAATCCTGCAGCGACTCCTCGCTGCGGTACTGCTGCAACGTCCGCCACCCGCCCACGCCGGTGGAACGCTGCACCGAGCCGACGCCGTCCCTGCCGTCCCACACCAGGCGCACACCGGTTCCCTCCGGCGCTCCGCACTCGATCCACCACGAACCGAACGACTCGGGACGCCTCTCCTCTCGGATCCGCACCAGTCCGAGCCGATCGAGCAGAGAGCCCGTCAGCTCCTCGAAGCGCGACCCGTCGACTTCCGCACGCCCGCTCATGCGATCGCCTCCGCCGTCGCCGAGTGCGTCCCTGGGTCGGCTGAACGTCCGAGGTCGATCAGAGCACCTTCCAGTAGCGCGCCGCCGGCACGTTCTGGAACTCGAGCGACTCGTAGAGCCGGCGCGCCGGTGCGTGACCGGAGTCCTGCCCGGTCTCCACCATCGCCACCTTGACCCCCTCCTCGCGCAGCACCGCGATGGCGTGCTCGCAGAGCGCTCGCCCGACGCCGCGCTGCTGCTGCGCCGGATCGACGGCGACCATGTAGATCTCGCCGAACTGCTCGTCGGTGCCCTGGGCGTGCACGCGCAGGGCCACGAAACCGGCCGCGACGCCGGTCTCGCCCGGGTCGCCGTCCTCGCGAGAGGCGACCCAGACCCGCATCGGCGGCGCCTGCTCCTCGGTGCACACCGAGGTCACTGCGCTGCGCTGGCTCTGCCGCCAGTCGGGGACGGTGAGTCGGTAGAGGGGCTGGCCCATCTCCCGCTCCAGCGCCGCGAACACCGGCTCCCAGGCACGCAGGGACAGTTCCACGACGGGCTCCAGGTCCTCGTCGACGAATGGCCTCACGATCATCGCTCGCTCCTCTCGCCACCGTGGCAACCGGGGGTCGGCAGCCGACAGTTGGGATCCTACGCCTGCCGCGCACTCGGGCGACGGCGGTCTCAGCGCGGCATCGGCCGGCGTTCGACCAGGAGGGGCTGCGAGAAGGCGTTCTGGTACGCCGACAGCACCACCTCTCCGGCGGCGTCGTCGGCCGCGATCACCACCTGCAGGAGGTGGGAACGATCCGGCCGCCGAGGCACCAGCGCCACGTTCCTCGGCAGCGCCGGCGTGCGGGTGGCACGCAGCTGATCGCGCTCGAGCTCGCTGGTCGCGATCGGCCACTCGGCGATCCCGAGGTCGGAGAACAGGTAGCTGACCAGCCGGGAGGGCGTGGCGTCCTCCTCGGACCCGAACGCGGATCTCGCCAGGAACCGCTGGCTGGTGAGGTAGCGCGCCGTCGCCATCGCCTGCTCGAGCTCGGCTGGCAGGCGCTCATCGGTGCCGACGCCGCAGGCGACGAGCCAAGCGGCGACAGCGGACACGGCGAAACGGGAGACGCCGGCTCCCGAGCGGCGCGATCGGCGCGGCTCCGCCCCTCGCGCAGGAATTCGCACCGGGATGGAGCTTCGAGCTCTCATCGCGGCCAGCGCACCAGCAGCAGGACGATCGAGGCGATGTAGAGAGTGCCGAAGAGGGTCTTGTTGTGCCGCGCCAGCCACTCCGGCAGGTAGATGTCGAAGTTGGCGCGCCGGTCCTCGGTGTAGCGCGCCGCCACCGCGGTCAACGGGCAGGCCATGCGGTTGAACAGGAGCACCACGACCTCGACCGCGACGATGGCGACGAAGACGAGGGCCAGCGTGCGGCGACCGAGCAGGGTCGCCACCGGTATCGCCAGGATGCAGGCGACGAAGAACGCCCACGCCGCCGTGTGCAGCATCTTGACCAGATGCAGTCTTCGCACCGCGTCCCGCCCGCTCCCGGGTTCCCTGCGTTCCTCGACGTGCTCTGACACCGGAAGCCCTCCGATCAGACGGACGCCGCCACCGCCAGCAGGTAGCAGCGCCGGCTCGGGTGTTCGGCGCCCTCGTAGGGCTCGCGCAGGCACTGCTCGCGCACCTCGAAGCCGGCGGCACGCAGCGCCGCGGCAACGACGTCGGGCCGATGGAAGAAGAAGTCGAGCGACACCGCGACCTCGAACAGCTCGTCGACGTGCACCGTCCGGCCCTCGTCGCCCTCGACGTGGAAGGCGACGAGCAGCGGCGCCCCGGGTCGACACACCCGCCGCCACTCGGCAAAGGCCTCCGGCAGCGACCGCGGATCGAGGTGCACGATCGAGTAGAAGGCGACGGCCCCGGCGAGCTCGCCGTCGGCCATCGGCAACGCACCGAAGTCGGCGGTCTGGAAACGCACCTCGGGGAAGCGCCGCGCCGCCTCGCGCACCATCCCGGGCGAGAGATCCACTCCCAGCACTTCGACTCCGTGCCGCCTCAGGCGCTCGGCGACGTGACCCGGGCCACACCCGAGGTCGGCGACGACGCCGCTGCCGCCCACCGCCTCGGCGAAGCGGGCGAGCAGGTGGCGATCGAGCGGCTTGCCGTCGAGCTCGTCGCAGAGAGCGTCGGCATAGGCCGACGCCAGAGCGTCGTAGCCATCGCGCACCGTCGCGAGATCCGGCTGCGCCGCAGCGCGCTCTCCCGTCCGCGGCTTCCTCTCCCAGCGCCACACCGTCCCGTCCTCGGGGTCCTCGACCGCGCCGACGAAGTGGAAGCCGCACTTCTCGAGCACCCGCACCGACGCGTTGCGCTCGGGCAGCGTGTGGGCGCGGATGCGTTGCACTTCGGACTGCTCGCTGGCGAAGTCGACCAGCGCGCGGGCCGCCTCCGTCGCGTGACCACGACCCTGGTAGGCCGGCACGAAGCCGTAGGCGATCTCGACCGTTCCCTCGGCGGGCGGTCCTTTGTACATGGCGACGCCGATCGCGGTGCGGTCCGCTCGCTCGACGGCGGCGAAGCCGAACCGCCACGGGTCCGGCTCCGTCCTCGGCGCCTCGCGGAGCTGCCTCAGCCACTCTTCGGAGACCTCGCCGCCGACCAGGAAGTCGCCGAGGCCCGGCGCGACCGCGCAGCCGAAGTCGGCCTCGATGCGTCCGCTCCCCTCGATCAGCCCGAGCAGGTGGTCCGGCGCGAGGGCACGGAGATCGAGAGCGCCGGAAGTGAGACAGCTGGAGCGCGTGCCGAGGGCGTTGCTCATCGCCTACCCACGACCTGGCCAGGCTCCGTCCGCCGCGGAGGACTGGCGGCTGGCTGACAGGAGGTACGGTCGGAACGGTTGCGGCTCCCGACGCGGCGCCGAGTCGGCGGCGGGCTCACGACGACACGACCCGCCGCAGACCTTGCACGCGACGCCACCGCGACGCCTCGCCTCGGACGCCGTCACCTCGATGCAGTTGCGGGTGCACCGGATCGCCCACTGACAGGAGAGGCAGTGGTACTTCTTGCTCTCGGTGTTGAAGGCGACGCGCTCTTCCGGCGCAGCCGACGCCACGCCGACGGCGAGCCCCACGGCGAGGGAGACGATGGCGACCAGAACGCCGGTCTTCGCCCAACGAAGCGTAGGGAGCATCGGTTCGGAACCTCCCGTGTATCACTCCGAGAAGGACCGCGGGTCCGACGATCATGGACACCGGAGCCGAGGGGCCCGATCAGGCTCGCAGCTCGAAGACGACCCACGGCGCCAGCGCGATCCACGTCAGGAAGAGAGTCCACACCCTTCCCGCCCGCAGATCATAGTCCTGCAGCAGACGCTTCCAGGTGTGTCCAGCGACGAAGCGGCCGAAGAGGAACTCGAAGGCCACGGTGAGCGCCAGCCAGCAGAGCCCGAGCTGGGCAGCGGACCCGGGATCGTCGACTCGCAGCCAGGGAAAGACCAGCCAGGTGAAGACGCCCACGATCAGCACACCGGTGAGAGTCGACAGCTGGTGCGCACGGAGCTCCTGGAGTCGCGGCGCGTAGACGCGCTCGCGCAGCACACCGTTGAGGATCATCAGCGGCACCATCGCCGCCCAGGCCAGACTCCACCTCAAGATCCAACCCTCCCGAGGCACACGCCGAACTCGCCTTCGGACCGCTCCGGCCGCCAACGGACGTCAGCGCTCGGAAGTGAGGCGAACACGAACTGCGGTCCTCTTTGGCGCAATGGCCTCGTTTTGTCGTTGGACTCTCTGGGCAGTCCTTTGCAGGACTTCGGGCCGGGGCCGGGACCACCGACTCCGGTCGCTTTCCGGCTGCCGTCGAGAGACCGCCGACTGGCCCCGTGTGGACTCCGGCCGCGCCTGTCGGCTACCAGCGGAGCGAGACGACTGCTGTCTTCGAGGCCAGTATGGAGCAACCGCCGCGACGCGCACATCCCGTAGAAACCACTACCGAGCCATCGCTGGAGGACACCCTATGAACGCACCCGGCACCTCTCGAGGCACCCCTCCATGGACCCCTCCGATCATCCTTCCAGCCGCCCCGGGTGCTCGCCGCCGGGCTCGCCGCCGGTTCCTGGCGGCCATCGTCATCCTGGTCGCGCCCCTCGCCTGCGGCGGCGACGCGGCAGAGCCGCCGGGCGAGGCGCGGGTGCCGGGGCCGGAGGCAGCAGTGTCCTGGAACCGCCAGGTGCTCTCCGTCGCCGAGGCCGAGGACGGCTTCCTGACCCTCAAGGGTCTGCGCACCGCGGCGATGGTGCACCTGGCGATGCACGACGCCCTGTCGCGCTTCGTCGGGCGATACCCGCCCTATCTCGAGCCCGGCGCCGGCGACACCGAGCCGCCACACGAGGTCGACCCGCTCACCGCCGCCTCACACGCCGCGTTCACGATCGCGGCCGACCAGTACCCGCAGCAGCGTGAGCTCTTCGAGCAGGAGCTGCAGCGCTGGCTCGCAGCCGCAACCGCCGCTGGCGCTGGCGCCGACGACGCCGACGCCGAAGCCGGGCTCGAGGCCGCTGCCGAGCTGGGCCGGCGCACGGCGCGGGCCGTGCTCGCTGCCCGCCAGGGCGACGGCTGGGACAGCGAAGCGACCTACCGCTTTCATCCGATGGCGCCCGGCGTCTACGCCGAGTTCGACGAGCACAGCGGCACTCCCGAGGGCTTCGTCTTCGGCGCCGGCTGGGCGCTGGCGCGGCCGTTCGTGCTGCGTGCCCCGGATCAGTTCCGGTCGCCGCCGCCGCCGGCGATCGCCAGCGACGCCTACACCGAGGCCTACGACGAGGTGAAGCAGGTCGGCGCCGCCACCAGCAGCGAGCGAACCGACGACCAGGCGCACCTGGCGATGTGGTGGAAGGAGTTCGTCGAGAGCTCACACAACCGCCTGGCGCGCGAGCTCGTCACCGAGGAGGAGCTCGACCTGGTCGACGCCACCCGCCTGTTCGCCCTGCTCGAGATGGCGATCTTCGACGCCTACGTCAACGTGTTCGAGAACAAGTTCCACTTCAACCACTGGCGTCCCTACACCGCCATCCGCTGGGCCGAGAACGACGGCAACCCGGCGACGGTCGCCGACCCCGAGTGGACCAACCTGCACGACCACACCTACGCGTTTCCGTCGTATCCGTCGGCCCACGGCACCGCCTGCGCCGCGGCGATGACCGTGCTGGCCGACACCTTCGGCGAGGACCGCCCCTTCACCATGACCACGCCCGAGGTCGACGCCGCCGGCCCGATGTCCGGCAAGATCGCCATGGACCCTCCGACACGTTCGTTCGCCAGCTTCTCGGACGCGGCGATGGAGTGCGCGATGTCGCGCCTCTACCTGGGCATCCACTTCCGCTACGACTCGACGGAAGGCAACCGCCTCGGCAGGCGGATCGGCGAGTACGTGCTGACCCATGGGCTGTCGGCGCAAGACGGCCCGTAGCAGGCGACGCCGGTTGCCGACCCGGCCAGCCGAACGGCGGCGGCTCGCCAAGGCCGCAGGCCGCCATCGACATCGGCCTGCTCGCGTCAGCCCTTGCGCGACCTGAGCAGCCGCTCGGCCAGATCGGTCACCACCCACTCCTCGGCGATGCGATCGCCGTCGAAGCGGCTCACCACGAGGTCGCGCCAGACCACCTCGCGCCCCGAGCCGGGGAAGCCTCCGTAGGCCGCTTGGTGGGCGCCGCGGTGAAGACGCTGCCAGGCGACGCGGTCGTCCCCCTCGAGCAGGATCTCCACGGTCACCTCGAGCTCGGGAAAGGCCTTGCGCGTTGCCTGCAGGACCTCGCGGATCGCCGCGTGCCCTCCGCGCAGATCCTGGCCGGTCACGTGGGCAACGTAGCCGTCGCTGAAGAACTGATCGACCGCATCCAGGTCGCCGTCGACCAGGAGGGCGCGGTTCGCCGCCTCGATCGTCTCGCTCTTCGAGCTGCCCATCGTCTACCTCCTCTCCACTGCGTCGACACGAGCCACGCTTCCGCGTGCTCGCCCCACGCCGTCCATCTACAACGCCTCGAAGCGGCGATGGTACGCCGGAAGACCCGTCCGCTTCGATCCGGTTGCTCCCGAGCTGCCGCGTCTCTACCAGACCCGACCTCGTTCGTCCGCAGCCTGCCGACTCCTCAGTCGCCGAGGACCCAGGAGTAGCCGCGCCGCAGCTGCTCCCTGCCGCCGCTCTCGACGATCTGGCCGTGGGTGACCACGACGCGATCGAAGGGCCACTCGAAGATCCTCTCGAGATCCTCGCGGAACGACTTGCGGTCGCGCACCAGCAGCCGCTCGAGCAGTGAGGGTGTCAGCCGGCCGTAGCCGTTGAGCAGCCGGAAGCCGATGCGCGTCAGCAGCGGGCTCTCGGGGCCGATGTTGAACGCGATGTCGGTGAGGATCAGCGTCGCGCTTGAGCGATGGAAGAACACCACCTCGTTGGCGAACGGGAAACCGCGCACGAAGACCTGGTCGAGCTCCTCGGCCCACGACGATTCGGGCTCGCTGCCGAGCACCTCGGTGATGCGCAGGTCCCGGCGCTTCTCCTCCAGACCCGGGGCGACGTAGAGCGACGCGTCGGGGAAGGCCTCGTGCCACTGACCGATGTAGAGGTGGTGCATCTTGTTCGGCGCCACGAGGTGGGCGACGCGACCCAGCGCCGACACCTCGGCCACCAGCTCCTGGCGCGCCGGCACCGGCGAGATCAGCACCAGATCGCCTTCAGGCAGCCGCACCGCCGTCATCCGGGTGCCGATCTCGGCGCCGGCGAAGCGCAACGGCGCGTCGGCGGTGAACAGGTCGTCGGCGATCTTCCTCAGCGACTGGCTCATGAGGCGGCAGTCTGTCACGCCGCCGACGGACCGAGCGGACTCAGCCTCGGCGCGCCGCGGCGAGCAGATCGTCGTGACGACCGGCGCAGAAGGCCTCGATCAGTCGTGCTGCCTCCGGCATCGAGGGCGACCAGGTCACCGTCTGGCTGCGCTTCGCCCGGAAGAGGCCGAGAACGCGGGTCTCGTGGGGGTAGGTGTAGTGGCACTCGAGACCACCGCCCGGCCTCGGGCACAGGTGCAGGATCCTCCCGTCGTCCGGGAAGACGCCGAAGCCCGGAGGGCAGCACTCGTGCCCCTCGCGCTGCAGCCTGTCCTCGAACTCGAGCTCGCCGGGCCAGTCGTGGGCATGGAAGGCGTCGACGAGCGCGCCCGGGTCGCCGCAGTGCCCCTCCGTGGAGGAGAAGTCGGCCCGCTGGATCCAGTAGTTCATCCGTCCAATCCCCAAGGGACGTGTTCGCATCGCGAGAACTGTCGACGAGTTCGCACCCAGCAGCTGCTGACGCGCCAGCCGTGGGACGTAGCGCGGCCGAGAGTATCGATCGGAAGGCAGGGTCCCGCGCAAGAGGGATCGGCGTCGTGCCGGGCTTCTCCAACCGCTCAGCTTCGTGCGCCTTCGGGCGCTTCGTTCGCCTTCATTCGCCTTCTGAATCATCGGACGCCGGAGGCATCTCGGCGTAGCGCGGCGCCTCGCCGCCGATGTGGTCCCACGGCGCCCGCGAGTCGACGAAGAGATGCAGCTCGATCTCGACGCCCGGATCGCCGTCGACCGTGCCCAGCGTCACGCCGTGCACCGCACCCTGGCCGGTGCCGCACAGCGTCGAGCCACAGTTCCGGCAGAAGCAGAGCCCCCAGCCCGGAGCGGTCTCGTGCCGACTCAGCTCGTCCTCCCCCGCCGTCCACTGGAAGGAGCCCGGCTCCACCTCCGAGTAGGCCGAGCCGCTGCCGCTGAACGCCTTGCGGCAGCGCGAGCAGTGGCAGCTGCGGCCGGGGCCGAGCGGCCGATCGATCGCGTAACGCACCCGTCCACAGAAACAGCCGCCGGTCAGTGTCATGTCCGCTCCTTCGCTGGGTTCCATCCGGGTGGAGGGATTTCGGGCCTCAGCCGCGGTCAGGAACCGATCGTCAGCCCGTGGACGACGCCGAGCAGGGCGCAGATCCCGAGGGTAGCGAACATCCCCCAGCGCAGCCGGAAGAGCGCCAGGAAGGCCACCGCGGCGATCGCCGACGCCGCCGGATCGACGGTCGAGAGCACCGGCACCGTCATGTCGAACGGCGCGCCGAGCTGACGGGTCTCCTGGAAAAGGGTGTGGATCCCGAACCAGAGCGCCAGATTGAGCACCACTCCGACCACCGCCGCGGTGATCGTCGACAGCGCCGCGGTCAGCGCCCGGCGACCGCGCAGGTACTCGATGTACGGCGCGCCGGCGAAGATCCAGAGGAAACACGGGGCGAAGGTGACCCAGGTGGTCACCAGCGAGCCGAGCACTCCGGCGACGAGGGGATCGAGTGCGCCAGGGTTGCGGTGGGCGCCGAGGAAGCCGACGAACTGCACCACCTGGATCAGCGGACCCGGGGTGGTCTCCGCCATGGCGAGCCCGTCGAGCATCTCGCCCGGCTGCAGCCAGGCGTACACCTCGACCGCCTGCTGGGCGATGTAGGCGAGCACCGCGTAGGCGCCGCCGAAGGTGACCACCGCCGTCTTGCTGAAGAACAGGCCTTCCTCGACAAAGACGCTCTCCGGCCCGAAAGACGCCGCCAGCAGCCCCACCGGAATCCACCAGATCGCCAGCCAGAGCACCACCGTCGAGACGGTGCGCCACGCTGGCGGCCGCGCGCCGGCCGCGTCGTCGTCGTGGAACAGGCTGCCCTCAGGCGTCGCGGCGGGATCCGCCGGCGGCCGGATCACCATCAGGCGCTCGCCCAGGAAGCGTTGGCCGACCAGACCCGCCACCAGGGCCAGGGCGACGATCCAGGGGAACGGAACACCGAAGACGAAGATCGCGACGAAGGCGACCACCGCGACGGTCACCATGAAGCCGCCGTGCAGCGCCCGGCGCCCGATCTTCAGCAGCGCCTCGAGCACGATCGCCAGCACCGCCGGCTTGAGGCCGTAGAAGACCGCCGCGACCACCGCCACCTCACCGAAACCGACGTAGAGCACGCTGAGCGCCAGGATCGAGAGGAACCCGGGCAGCACGAACAGGCTCCCCGCGGTCAGCCCTCCGCGCCAGCCGTGCAGCATCCAGCCTGCGTAGGTGGCGAGCTGCTGCGCCTCCGGCCCCGGCAGCAGCATCGTGTAGCTCATCGCGTGCAGGAAGCGCCGCTGGCTGAACCAGCGCTTCTCGTCGACGAAGATCCGCTGCATCACCGCGATCTGCCCCGCCGGCCCGCCGAAGCTCAGGATGGCGACGCGCACGAAGACGCGCAGCGCCTCGGCGAAGGAGACCTCATGGCCGACCCGCCCTGGTGGCGGCGCTTCGGTGGCAGCGGGTGTCGGGTCGTCGGCCACTTCCGTCGTCTCGTTGCAGAGGATCTACGGCGCAAAGGCAGCGGAGTCGGGCCAGGCGCTCGTCGCAGCGCTCATCCGCTCGAATCGGCCACCGCGTCGTAGCCCGCCTCGGTGAATTCGATGACGCACAGCCCGTTGCCGAACGGATCGGCGAGCTGCGCGATGGTCCCCCAGGAGTGCGACGCCGGATCCGATTCGACGCGGGCGCCGGCCCGACGCGCGCGCTCCACGGCCGCCGCCACGTCGGTCACGGCGAGGTCGAGGTGCACCGGCGTCCAGTGCCGCTCGTAGCGCCGCACGTCGGCGCCCCCTTCGAAGGGAGCGGTGCCGGCCGCCTTGGCGAGCAGGTAGACGCGGCAGTCGCCGCAGCGCATCTCCGCGACCCTCCCACCCAGCGTCCGCAGGTGCTCGAAACCGAGACCGGTGGAGTAGAACTCGATCCCGGCCTCGAGCTCGGGAACGTCGATGTTGACCAGGATCTCCATCTTCAGGTGTTCTCCGCTGAATGATTCCGTGCCGCGGATCCTGGCTCAGCCGACGGGGCCAGAACCAGCCCGGCCGATCACCAACAGGTGTTGTCGAACGGAGCGACCGCGTCGAATGTACGCGCGCCCACTCTCGTCGCGAGCGCGAAGTCTCGGCTCCACGACAGGCGTGGAGCCGAGGCCGATCCGGTAGCGTCATGGATCCCGCCGATCGACGAGCAGCCCGGATGGCCGTCACGGCTCGCAGAAACCGACAGCGGCAGTCGACGGGGAGACTCCCCAGCACGACACTCCGGGCGAGGACACGGAGCCCACGCGTCACCCGTGACCGTCCCTGAGTCGGGTGAACGTGCCTGCCTCGAAACCGGCGTCGCGGCCCTTCTCCTCCATGCGATAGCTGAAGCGTTTACCCGCAGCCATCGTGTCCTGGAACGCAATCTCCGCCACGCGACGGCGTATCCAGGGAAAGCGAATCGTCCTCGTTTTCACCTCTCGCCCACGACCCGAGCCCGGGCCGCTGCCACTCCGAGCCACCACCAGATGACCCGCCACCAACGCCTCGTCACGGCCTGCACGATCGCCTCCGGCCTCGTGCTCGCCACGATCACGGTCGTGGTCGCCGCCAACTGGGAAGCGGCGTTCGCGCACTTCGGCGACGTCGTGGCGACGCAGACCGCGAGAGCCGACGCCAGGCTCTTCCGCCTCGGCGAGGTGATGTCGATCCGCTCGCAGCTCGAGGCGCACTACGGCGCGTCGGCGGAGGTGACCTACGACACCGACACCGGCCCCCGCATTCTGGTCCTGGATCTCGCCCTCGACCTCCCGCCGGAGCCGCCGGGTGACATCGCCGGGATGCGAGCTCGCGAGGTCGCCCTGTTCGCGGTGGCGAGCACCGAGAAGTCCGATCAGATCGATATCGTGCGGGTCCGCTTGCCGGGGCCGTCCGGCGACTTGCAGTCGTTCGACTTCGAGATCGGCGACCTGCGCTCGACGACCGCTGCCTCGACACCGGGTTGACCGGCGGCGGAACCGCGCGGCGTCGGACCGCGTTGGCACCGGCACGTCCCACGGTGCACAGGAACCCTCGCCCGCGAGGCGAGACTCGGGTGGGCTGGCGACGCGTCAGACCCCCCATCGCGGAGCCAGCAGCAAGAGGCCGATCGCCAGCTCGAAGACGATCCCGCCGAGGTTCTTCGTGTCGACGTTGCGGTCGACGAGCACCGACCAGCCACGGCCGACCGCCGCTCCGACCCACGCGACGCCGGCCACCGTGAACACGGTCGGCGACTGCGCGAGCAGGCACCACAGCCCCAGAGCCGCGAAGAGCCCGCCATAGGTGGCGCGGATCTCCGAGGTGCCGTTGGGACCGTCTGGAGCCAGGCTGGTGAAGGCGGCGGCGCGCGTCGGCGCGAAGAGGCCGAGAGCACCGAGGGCGGTCGTCGCCACGGCTCCGAGGTTGGCGAGGATCAGGTTCCAGTCGAGCTGCATGCGTGACCTCCTGCGGTCGGCGGGTTAGCGGGTAGGTGGGGCCCCGAGCGGCTACGACCCCCGTCCCCCGCCCGGTGCAGGTCCGTCGGGCGGTGACGGCCACGGCGCCGATCGCGGACTTCGGCCTTGAGTCGTCTCATTCGGTGCTCGTGCGTCCGGGAGCCAGATCGGCTTCACCGGGCTGCTGCCGCGGACTCTGGTTCCCGGCGCCCCGACCAGCTCGGCCAGCTTCTCCGTCCCCTTCTCGGGCCTCTTCTCGAAAGTCCTCCCCGAGAACCGCGTACTCGACGCTGCCCTTGCCCTTCTTCTTGACCTCGTACATCAGTGCGTCGGCCGCCGCCAGCGCCGCTTCGGCGGAAACCGGGAAGTCTTCGAGTGTGATCACGCCGACGCTGCAGTCGACCCCGAAGCCACTGCTGCGCAGGGCGGCCCGCAGCTCCCCGGCGACACTGGCGATCACCTCCCGTCCGGCACCGCTGCTGGTGTTGGGCAGCAGCACGGCGAACTCGTCCCCACCGAGACGAGCCACGGTGTCGGCGCGGCGCACCCTGCTCCGCATCACGTCGGCCGCGATGCGCAGCACCCGGTCTCCCACAGCGTGGCCCTGCTCGTCGTTGACACGCTTGAAGTCGTCCAGATCGATGTAGGCGAGCACCACCGGCTGCAGGCTCCGTTCGGCGAGCGCCAGGTCGTGCTCGAAACGGGCTTCGAACGCGCGCCGGGTCAGCAGCCCGGTCAGACCGTCGGTCCGCGCCAGTGCCTGCTGTTTCGAAAGGCTCGCGCGCAGGGCCGAGACCAGGAGGCTGCTGACGAGGAAGAAGCCGAGCCTGATCAGCGCGTTCCAGCCCTGGAAGGCCGGGTGCGAGTAGTCGTGGCCGGTGTCGGCGAGGAACCAGACGATGCAGCTGGCCACCGCGACTCCGACGCCCGCCGAGCGCCCGACGTACCAAGCGGCTGCCGAAACGGGCGCGATGTAGAAGAGGCCGAGCGAGAGCTCGTAGCCGGTGAGGTAGTCGATGCAGCCGATGAGCGCCGCCACGACCACGGTGACCACGACGAGCCCGGGACTGGATCGTCCCGACAGCCAACGATCGATCTTGCTGACGAGTCTCATCGGGTGCGCAGTGGAGCCGTCTCCCTCCGTGCCTTCGGCGGCTCCTCTACCGGGAAGATCGTCCTCGCGGCACGCCGTGGCGCTGCTGGATCATGGATGACCGAAGAAGTCGTCGACGTGGTAACCGCCCTCGTCCGAGCGCACCTTCGGATTGAAGAACGACCGCCGCCGCTCCGCCTCCGTCTCGAGACCGAAGGCGTCGAACACCTCCGCGATGCGCTGGAGATGCACCTCGAGGGCGGCGCGCACCCTCTCGTTGCCCTCCGGCGAGAACATGCCGAGCTCCGTCGGCACCTGGTAGCCGGGCTCGGCCTTCACCACCCGGCGGTCGGCCGCCTCGTGGATCCGTTCGCGCACGTCGGTGTCGAAGAGCTCGTCGTGCTCGTCGGCGATGTGGCCGAGCTCCTCGAGCAGAGCCGCCATCGACGACCAGCCGATCGGCCGTGTCGCCTCACTCTCCGCCTCCCGCTCAGGGGTCCTCGGCTCGAGGCCGAGCAGTTTCCGCAGCCAGCGCATGGCGTCTCTCCCTTCTCGATCGACTGGGGCAGCACGGTGATCCGAGCGATGCTACACAGCCCCTCGCCGTCGACCTCCGCCACGGCGCCGGCTCGCAAAGCCTCCCTGCACCCTCCCTGCACCTCTAGGAGCCGGCGTCAGGGGCGGAGCCGAGCTGCTGCTGCGTGGTCGAAATCAGCCCACTGCCTCTCGCCTCAGGTCTCCTCGTCGAGCGGCAGGAACATCGACTCGGTGTCGCCGATCAGGGCCAGCGACAGCTCGCGGCCGTCGTCGAAACGCACGGTGACCAAGCCCATGCCGTGCTCCGCCCTGGGATCGACCGCGACGACCGTGCAGGGCTCTCCACCGATGAGGTACCGGTAGCGCTGGCCCATGCGCAACCTGGTGGGCGTCTCGCGCAGCGGAGCAGCGCGCCGCAACAGCGCATGGATCGCACGCAGCGGCCGGGCCAGGAGCTCGGGCAGCGCGATCTGCGTGCCTGCCGCGGCGTCGCCCTCGAGAGCGCCGACCTTCGCCTGCAGTCCGGGCGCTCCCGGATCGGGGTAGGTCTCACCGTCGTCGCCCTGCACCCGAGCTCCCAGGGCCGCGGCGACCTCGCACAGCTTGCCGAGGATCTCCTCGTCCGGGTTCTTCACCACGACGTGGCCGTCGCGGTGGTCGAGCCACGCCATGTTGCCGTCCTCGCCGTGACCCGAGTAGGCGGTCCACACCGCCAGCCCTTCGCTCTCGTAGCGCAGGGTCGAGCCGTCGGCGAGAGGAGCCTCCGCGGCGGCGTCGAGGCGCAGCTCGGGGTCGCCAGCGACGTGGGCGAGCCACTCCTCGAGGGTGATCGGCGTGGCGTCGCTGTCCAGCCAGCTCTCGGCCCGCGTGATGTGCACCTCGTAGCCCATGTCAGAGCTCCCGAAAGCGGATCGAGCGGCGAGGTTGCTGACGTCTCTTCGCTCGAAGCAGGAAGACTGGCACGCGGCCCGGCGACGTGCCACGACTCGTCACGGGTCCCGCCGTTCCTTCCCGTGCGTCATCGCCCGCACGCCAGCGCCGTTGCCGCTGCGTCGACGAACCTGCACTCCCGCACGCCGGCGCGAATCGCGGCTTCAGTGAGGATCGAATTCTGGTAGCCGCAGAGCAGGGCGCCGAGCGAGCCGGCGTTGTGTACCACCAATCGCGGGCGCACGAGCACCTTGCGGCCGGTGGTCTGCTGCAGGGCGAATCGGAAGAACCCGTCGAGGAGCTCCTGCTTCGCGGGAACGTCGGGCGAAGCGGGCTCGTCGGAGAACAGATCCACCGGCGTGCCAACGACCCCATGGGCCGGCGGCTCGCCGACTCCCACGATCCGGTCACCGTCCCGATCGAGGAACACCCTGGTCGCCAACGAGACCCGGCGCGACCCCCTCTCGAAATGAAAGACGGCCGGCTCGACCGTCAAGACGATGTCGCGGCTGAGCTTCGCGAGGAGGGTTTCGAGCATTGGGTACCCCACTGGATCCTCAGGACGCTCCGCGAACGGTGCGCGCTGCGCACCCGCCCGCCGGAGATCAGGCCGGGGGACTGCCGGCGGACGAAAGGTCTCGGTCTCAGCCTTGCAGACCATGGCCGCCGAGCGGGGACGTCTCGATGAACTGCTCGAACGAAGCGATCAGCGGTCGGCCACGGGTGATCGCCTCCTGCACCACCGGTAGCGACAACGAGCTCTGGTGGCTCTCTTTGCTGTCCCAGACCTCCGTCACCCACAGGGCCTCGGAATCGGTCGGATCGAGCGCGACGACGTAGCTGAGGCAGCCGGGGAGACCCCCTTCAGAAGTGCCGCCCAGCAGGATCGACGCGAGAGAGTCCCGCTGCCCGGGAACGGCCTTGATCCGCCCGATCAGCCCGTACATCGCGGCCTCTGAGGAATCCGGGCCGGCAGCCCGGGCTCCGCCAGCCACCACCGCCGCGGCGACACCGAAGAACCGCCGCCGATCCAGGATCTTCATCCGTCACCTCCATGATTCGACGAGACGACCCGCGCTGAAGACCGGACGCACTCACCAATGAGCTGTCGGGGGCCGAAGGCCGATCATCGTAGCGTTGCGACAACGTCGGCGCAGCGGGACGTGGTCCGCGGCGGCCGACGGCGTCCCTCCTACCCGAGCAGGGCCAGGAAGGGGACACGGCGCGGGGAGAAGCGACAGGCTCCCGAGCACCGCCCGCGGCAGCTTTCTACTCCACCCGCTTGCCCGTACTCGTTCCCTCGAGGACCCGCGTCTCTTGGAGCGTCCATGACGCTGGAAACGCGTCGAGCTTCTGACCGCCCTGCAGGCGACCACTGGAGCAGATCCTCTGCTCCACCGCACCCTCTACCTCTCGTCCGGATACCAGTACCGCTTGGCCAACGCCGACCGGCGCTCCGGCCACAACAAGGCGGGGACGGCCAGGGGCATGATCCGTGTGAAGTAGTGCCAGTCCCCGTGCTCATCGAACTTGCGCATCGACGCCAACGCTTTCGCCCCGCGCAAACGCACCAGACGCTGCCCGCGCCTCTTCCCGACGCGCCGCAGCGCGAGCAGGAACGCGACGTCCTCGGCGAGCTCCCGCCGCTCGTCGTACCCCCCGATGCGATCGAAATCGGCCCGGCGGCAGAACACGGCCCCGGTGTCCATTCGCGTCGCCCACACCATCGGAACGATGACCGCGTAGGTCAAGGCGATCCCCGGCGACCACCGCTCGAGACGCACTCCCGTCGCGCCGGCCACGAATCGTTCGTCGTCCATCGCCGCCGCGACCGCGTTGAAGGTCTCGGGGTGGATCCGCATGTCGGCGTCGACGAAGCACAGCACGTCGCCACGAGCCACGGCAGCGCCGCCGTTCCTCGCCGCGGCGATCAGACGTCTCGCCACCGGGACCACGATGCAGCCGCGCGCCTCGGCGACGACGGCCGTGTCATCCGTCGAAGCATTGTCCGCGACGATCACCTCCACGCCGTCGGCGCCACCCTCGTAGCTCTGGCGGGCCCGGTCGACGGTGTCCAGCAGCCGCGGCAACAGCCTCGACTCGTCGAACGCCGGGATGATCAGTGAGATCATCGATTTCTCTAGGGGCTTGCTCGGTCCAGCCTCTTGAAGAAGAACAGCTCGGGATCCCCCTCGTCGAGGTTGTACACCGTGCCGCTCGGCTCGTAGCCCATCTTCGCCATCAGCGCCTGCATCGGCCTGTTCGATCGATTGGTGGAAGTGAAGAGCTTGTCGGTCTCGCAGATCTCCTCGAGATGCGCGACCAGGGCCGCGGCCACACCGCTTCGCCTGCTGGCCCGGTCCACCATCAGCATCGAGATGAAACCGTTCGAGAAGAAGGTGTACTCGAGCACGGCATAGCCGACCACCGCTCCGTCAACCAGTGCCACGACGGTGCGACCGGCTTCGACCCACTCGCGAATCTGTTGCCGGTGGCCGCCCTCCGCGGCGGCGCTCCCGCCGACCCCATACAGGGCCGCGAGGTCAGCCTCTGTCGCGCCTCGTATCTCCATCTCACCCATACCAACTCTCGTGGCCTCACCTGCGAGCGCAAAGAGGGGCGTGACCGGTGCGATTCGTCGGGCTGCGGCGCATCACTCGTTGGCCTGCAATGCGATGAACACACCCACCGGGTCCCGGACCACCGCGTACCCGGCCTCGGGCGATTCCTCGATGATCTCACCGTCGCCCTCGCGGACGAGCCGGAGACTTTCCGCGAGGTCATCGACCGGCAGACTGAGGATCCAAACCGGTGGGATCCCCGCGGGATCGCCGCCCGCGCGGCAGATCTCCGCCGCAGAGACACCGTCGGGTCGCACCATGTCGAATCTGCCCTCGACCGACACCGCCGACCATCCGACGACCTGTTCGTAGAACTCGCAGGCCGACGAGACGTCCGAGACCACCAGGGTCAGCCAGGCAATACGACCAACGTCCTTGGCTTGGTCTTCGGTCTCCGGAGCGGCGCCAACGACCGGGACCAGGCCGAACGCGGCACCTTCGGGGTCCACGAGCACGGCCCATTGACTCTGGCCATCCTCGCTCCTGCCGTGCATCACCTCGCTGCCACCAAGCTCGAGGGCCCTTGCCGCACTGGCGGCAACATCGGAAACCTGCAAGTGCGGTATCCACTGCAGCGGAAGAGCCTCGTACTCAGGCGAGCGCGCCCCCAAGCCGATGACCGGTGTGCCTCGATTGTTCATCAGGTCGTCACGCCAAAGAGGGGCACTCCCTGTCGTCAGGATCTGTGAGTAGAAGCCGAGCTCCCGCTCGTGCTCCGGCACCGCGATATCGGCGCTGAGGACGCCGCCGACGCCGCAGTGGTAAGGACTTGGCATGATCACCTCTCCTGGATCGAAGATGACACCTTCGGTGCTTACCAGCTCAGCTCGAGGGGAACTGCCGCGTCCAGTGCCACCGAATCTCCAACCCTTCCGCCGTCGATCACCAGCGAAACCGATTCCGTCTCCGCCAGTTCCACCTCCACGATCCCCGACTGGGCGAGCCACGTGAGTTCCGACGAGAGATGGAGCCTCTGGGGAAGGGTGAGCCGAACACTACTGAGACGTCGCGCCCCATTGGGATGCACGTCTTCGGGCTTCAGTGGCACCAATCCAGCCGGCAGGAAGAACAGAAGGGGCTCGTCCAGCCGCGCCGAGTTGGCGGCGATTGGAATCGCCGTGCCTTGCGGAATGTAGGAAGGCGTATAGGACCACGTGTCCACCGGGAGAGGCTCCGTCGGGTCTCGAGCACGCAAACAGATGCCCGCGTGGCTCGCTCCCGACTCGGTAGCAACCCTCTCCCTGACGCCGATTCGCCGGGCCTCTCGAGACGAGGCCTCGGCAAAATCCACCAGCCAGGCCAGCTCGAGATAGGCGTTCTCGAAGAAGAACCGACGGCAGGCCGTGCCTTGGCCTGGGTGGTGGTTCGCAGGCCCTTCGGCGAACCCCGCCTCCACCAGGTCTTCCGCCTGCGGCGCGCCACACGACGCGGCGACGAACACGTGATCGACCTCGAAGCTCATGCCTGAGGTGGCCACGCCTCTCGAGTTCCCAGAGATCTGCCGAGCGTCTCAGGGCTCAGCGGCGCCGCCGGACGGCACCCTGCGGTTGCAGATGGCCGGATCACGCTGACCAGCATAGTCGACCGAGCGACCACCGGCGGCGTCTGCTGCAACCCGTTCTTCTGCAGCTATACCGAATCCTCGTCGAGCCACCCGAAGCTCGAGTAGGCCCGAAGGCTCGCGCCAGGAGGATAGCCATGCGCGATCTTGACGCCCTTCGCCCAAGCTACGACCGAGAACCCCAGAACCGCAACGCAGACGACGAACAGAGCGAGCTTCCACGAGGTCCCCACCTCCAGACCGCGCAAGCCGAGGACACCTTGGGGAACAGGAGGCCGAGGAACGAGTAGTAGCCGAGAATGCTGAAGAAGCTCCACCAGCGACCGAGGCGAGCCGCTCGCAGGAGGCCGACCAACAGGTGCAATGCGAACGCGCACACGATCACCACTCTGACCGGCGTCGGCCCGAGCGAGAACCCCACAGCCAACCCCACCAGACCCAGTGAATAGACGAAGTAGGTCATGTGGTCTCTCCTACGGTGCTGAACGGATCAAAGCTCAGCGGCGCTGCCCACGAGCGCGCTGGACCGGGGATGGGAGATCAGCTCCACAGAAAAGTGCTCACGAAAGGCGAGCACGAGCAGCGCCCGCTGCAGCTGGTTGTTAGCTCGCATCGGCAAGCTCTTCACGAAGGACTCGCCGAAGTGTCTCTTCGAGCGGCTCAGCCGCCTTCTCGATATGACGGCGCAGGGCGGCGTTGATCAGGGCCTGATAGCTGCCACCACCCGCCTCCTCGACCTGACGGCGGAACCACTCGAGGACATCCGAGTCAAGTCGAATCGTGATCCGCTCCTTTCCGGCTGGCCCAGGCACCAGGGCGCCGCGCTTGCCTCTCGAAAAGTCATGTTCGTCTCGCATTTCAGAAGTCCTCGTACTGTCGGCGCTCGCGAGACGTAGCTCTGCGCGCCGAGATAATCCGGATCCGCTCTTCGCGGTAGGTGAAAGCGATCACCAGAACCCGGCCGAAGTAGTCGCTACCAACAACCAAGAAGCGCTCCTCGGCCTCGAAGCGGGCGTCTGGCATGCTGATCGCCATCTCGTCTTCAAAGACTGCAGTCGCATCGGCGAATGAGACCCCATGGCGCCTTCGATTCGACCTCGCCTTGTCTGGGTCCCACTCGTAGTCCACAGTCCGAAGCGTATGCACATTTGTGCAGCGCGTCAAAACGGCTGGAGGACTCGCGAGCCAACGCTCTGGTGGTCAGCGCCGTCCTCCAGCGCCGTCCGCTGCACGCCTTATACACCTCGTGCTTCTCCCAGTGGATTCAAACCACGAGCTCCTCGGGCCCTACTCCACGATGCGTTTGCCCGTGCTCGTGCCCTTGAACACCTGCGTCCAGTGGAGCGTCGGTTCTCCGTCGCTCTCGGTGAACCCAGCCCAGGCGTCGAGACAGGGGACGTAGAACATCCCGGGCTCCACCGGAAACATGTTGAGCGTCAGCCCTCCATCGACTCGCACGACGGGCGCGAACCATCCGTCCCTCAGCTGCCAGCCGACGTTCAGCCAGTTCGGAGGAGGGTTCTCGATGGTCACCCTGCCGGCTGGCTCCATCTCGTACTCCCCGAGGACCGGGGCGAAGTCGTTCGGAGAGGGTAGGCCGGCGTAGAGGTCCCAGGACGAGGCGGGCACGGCCGCAAGCCCGTACCCGGGATCCTCCCCCGGTGCGGGTCGGCGTCCCTCCAGGATGTCGACCAGAGCCATCGCCAGCCTCGGCCGCAACCAGTTCGGCAGGAGCGTGTTGCTCATGTAGACGAAGGCGTGTCGGCGATCGGCGTCCCAGTACGCGAAGGTGTAGAAGCCGCGGCTGTCACCGGTGAAGTAGAAGCGCCGGCCGCCATCGGAGTGGTACCAGTTCAGGAGGCTGATGCCGGATCGCTGCCCTTCGCCCAGGTCCGGCGGTTCGAGACCGGCTCGCAGCGCGCTCTCGCCCAGGAGGGGCCTCGCGTAGAACGAGGAGACCCAACGGTAGAGATCGCGAGTCGAGTAGTCGATCCCGGTGCCGCCATACTCGTGGCGGTTCGCCGGCTCGTCGAAGAGTTCGAGCGTGCCGTCGGGTGATCGGCGGTAGCCGAGTGTTCGAACACGATCCGATTCCTCCGCCTCGGCCGCACGGACGAAGGACGCATCCATCTCCAGGGGTTCGAAG
This sequence comes from Acidobacteriota bacterium, assembly GCA_003388555.1. Lineage (GTDB taxonomy): Bacteria > Acidobacteriota > Thermoanaerobaculia > Multivoradales > Multivoraceae > QQVD01. The sequence continues at coordinate 50,534 of QQVD01000028.1, forward strand.
ATCCGCTCCCGCAGGAAGGAGGCGTACGACACGCCGGTGACGCGCTCGACCAGGGTCGCCGCGATGACGGGGCCGGCGCTGTACAGGAAGCCTGTCCCCGGGGTGAACGCGAGCGGCGGGGCGTGCTCTACCAGAAGATCCAGCAGCAACTGGTTGGTGTGCACTTCGCCGCGCGGCGCCAGGGCCAGCAACGGTCCCTCGGGGAGCAACCCAGAGCTGTGATCGAGCAGGTGCCGGACCTCGATCTCTGGATACGGGAACTCCGGGAGGTAGTCTGTCACGGGGTCGTCGAGGCGAAGGCGACCTTCCTCGTCGAGCATCAGGATCGCGGTCGCCGTCAGCGTCTTCGCCATGGACGCGCCGTGGGCAGGCGTGTCAGGCGTGAACGGCACGCCTTCGGCCACGTTCGCGAGACCGAAGCCGCGTTCGTACAAGATCTCGTCGTCCCTGCCGGCAACGACCGCTCCGCTGACGAAGTATCCCTGATCCTGGAGGCTGCTCATCAACGTGTCGATCGAATCGGCAACGGAGGGCGCCTCCTCGACCCTCGCGCAGGACGCCAAGATCGCCACAGCGACGCCAAACAGAAGGGTGGCGAGTCGTGCTCGGGAGGGAACCATCGTCTGCACCTCCGTTGGCGCGGAGAAGAACTGAAAGGGTGAGCTCGTGGCGTGGCATCCGCTCCCTGTTCGTCAGGTCGTCACGCCGAAGGGGAGCACTCCCTCTCGTCAGGATCTGTGAGTAGAAGCCGAGTTCCCGCTCGTACTCCGGCACCGCGATATCGGCGCTGAGGACGCCGCCGACGCCGCAGTAGTAAGGACTTCGCATGATCACCTCGGCGGTTCGAGTTTGCGAGGTGCAAGAACGGACCGTGCCCACAACCAGAACTGTCTCGGCCTACCGGAATTGGCTCGGCGGCGCCGCCAACCGACACACTGCGGTTGAAGATGAGCGCCCATGCCGATCAGCATCGTCGACCACGCGAGCGCCGCCGGCCAGACAGCGGCTGTGGCGTACCTCGAGCCGTTCGTCAGGCGGCGCCTCTTGCGAGGTCAGGAAAACCACCGGAGCAGGTGAACGAGTCGTTCTATCGATCTCTCACCAACCACCACGCAGACTGCGCCGACCACAGCAGCAGTGCCAGAAGCGACGAGCAACGGCCGGAGAAGACTCTCAGCGGCGCTGAGCATGCTCACGAAGACGACCGCGAACACCAGCAGGAAGCTGCATCCGAAGGTCGCGGCGGCCTCGTTCGATGAATGGGATCCCATGTGCGCGGTGGCCTTCGCCCCCCTGGCCAGTGGATGTTCCTCGCTGCCGATCAGCAGAGACTACCTGTCGCCATCACTTCCACCGTCCGCCGCGAAGCCGCCGACTCTCGAGGTGAGAACGAGCGTCGAAGCCAGAGTCGCCGAACCGCAGCCAATGGCTGCCAGCCAGGGAATCCACTCAGCGTCCCAGGCCAGCGCCTCGCCTGGTCTTCGGGAGTACACGATCACCAGCGCGAGAGCTACGAGCTGGAGGATGCTCGCCAGACGGAAGGGCCCAGCGAAACTCCACCGACCTCTCGCCACCACAGACCAGCACCCTGCCGCAGCGACCCTTGGGACGCCAAGCAGAACGCCTGCGAACAGCAGGATCGCCGGACGTATGGGACTCGACTGCCCAAGGACGCCCCAGACAGCCAGAAGACCACGAGCACCACGGGCTACACCGCATGCCGCTGCAGCCAGCGCAGTTGTGCTTCTTCGAGACTCCCCCTGGTCCCATCACGAATCAGAGATCAGCGGCCATGGTGGCGAGCGCGCTGATCAGTGCCAACAATTTCGTTTTCTCGACCTCAGCCTGCAGCCACGACAGCCCAGAAGCAGTCGCTGCGACTCGTTGTTGGGCTGGTTCACTAACGACCACTCGGCGGTGCCTCTTGGAGAACCAGGTTGAATGGCATCGCGATTGCCTCATCATCCACCGAAGCAGGTCGGTACTCCCAGCCCTCGAGGTTGGCGTGGATCTTCTCCGCCAGCTCAGGAGGAATCTCGTCGACGATGAGCACACGGACGATCTTCCCCTCACAACTGATCACGGCTTGTACCCGGATTGGTCCCCACTCGCGAAGCTCGTCCGGCGAGAGGTTCGGCATGCCACGCTTCTTCTTAGGCGGCTTCGCGCGCTCGCGGAGCTCCTGACTCGGAGGCACGGAACACGCCTCTCCCTGCTCCTGCGCGGAGACCGACGTATGGACGGAAGACAGAAAGACGACCGCGAAGAAGGCGATTGAAACTCGCACCGGCATGCCGAGACTGCCCAACCGTCTCAAAGCTCTGCGGCGCTTCCGGTGAGCGCGCCGGGGAGAAGGAGTGACTTCGGGTTCATAGCAACACGCTAGCAGCCGCGAGTACGAGCACCGTCCGCTGCAGCCGGTTGCCAGGCAGCCCATCCTACGAACGTGCCGCCAGACGCTTGTGCCAGTGGACGTTGTTGAACTCCGCGCAGAACTGCCGGCCACCGGCCACGATCCGCGCCTTCGCCTCGAGCTCGAAGAGCAAGAGCCGCGAACGCTCAGTCGGGACCCGATCGGTCCGGTAGCTGAGCTCCACGATTCCTTCTTCGAGGGCTCGTTGGGGAATCTCGAGCCTCAGAAGACGAGACTCGAACCAGCCGAACGCCTCTGCGCCGATGCTACCGGGAAGCTCTCCCGCCTCCCCATGCGTCGCGGAACGGCCAAGGAGATCGAGGACCACGCCCCCATCGGGGAACTCACCCAATGCGTCCAACGAATCCTCAAGGCCGCTGCCTACGACCAGCTGGCAGAGGTTGTGCGCGCAACCCGCGAGTTCCTTCAGCTTGCCCATCACGCCCCAGCAATGACCAACGGCTCAAAGCTCAGCTGCGCCACCGGCCGGACCGCTGCGGTTGAAAGTGTGTGTCCCATGCTCGGCAGGATAGCGCAACCCACGAGCACGAGCGGCGACTGCTGCGGCGTGTTGTTATACCGCCAAGCAAAGGAACTCCAGACCGCCAGCTCTTTCGTTGGTCAGGATGTCGAGGACAAGCGGCCCTTTGTCGGGCGATTCAAGTTCGAGGTTGGTCACGAACTGCCAGTCAGACCGGGGTCGGTTCGGGCGCCTCGGATCCACGAAGTAGATCTGCGCCGACGTGGACAGCCGGTGAACTCGTGTGCACTCCGCAAGGGAACTCGGGAGCCAGGGTTCTCCTGGAAGTTGCGCCTCGGCCAGATCTACGAGCCACCTCGGGTCATAGGGCTTCCACTTTGGACGCCAGAGCATCGCTTCGTTGTCGCTATAACGGATCAAAGATCAGCGGCACTGCTGACGAGCACGCTGAGGAGTGGAGGGGAACACAGGTTCATAGCGACGGGTTCGCAGCCGCGAGCGCCGGCAGCGTCCGCTGCAGCTGGTTGTTAGCCCGCAACACGGCGCTGTTGCAGCCAGCGCTCGAGCGACTGAGGTGATTCCCCCGACATACGCCCGACAAGAAGTCCCTCTACGCTGACATCCTCGTCCAGGGCGGGCCAGTGGATTCCGAGTCCACCCCCCACGAGCGACCAGTCGTCCCTCTCCGCCCTCGTCCCATGGACCAGGCGCGGGAACCAGCTCAGCGGCACGGCGACCGTTCGTCCATCGGACAAGTCGACGCTCAGCGTGTCCGCAGTAACCGACACCGCGGTGGCCAGTGCCTCTCTGGCTTCAGCTGCCGAAGAACTCATACCAACTCCCAAGAAGATCTTCCGACCTCTCCTCGATCAGCGATTCTACCTTCGCGAGCTCGACACGCGAGAACCCCGAGCTCTTCTGTAGAACCACCGGCGAGAGCCAGAACTTCGCCACGCTCTCGTCCCGAGCCACATGCACGTGTGGCGGCTCTGCCCGATCGCTCGAGTAGAAGAAGAAGCGGTACGGACCCTCGCGAAGCACGGTCGGCATGAAGAACCCAGCGACGGAGCGAAGTCGGCGCCTGGCAGGCTAACGGATCAAAGCTCAGCGGCGCTGCCGGGGAGGGCGCCACTGAATGGGTGGGCTGTTCGCATCGTGAGGACAGCGTACCCAATCACGAACGCGAGCGGGGACCACTGCAGTTCTCTTGTTCGCTTGCTCAATACAGTGGCTGATCCTCGAGATTCGAGAACGGCTCCACGATCGCGAACGCTCGGTTCTCCTCGAGAGCGGGTCCGAAGGAACGAAGGGCAAGGCGCAAGCTCCATACGCCATCGGGGCTGACCCAGTGCACAAGGAGTTGTTCCAACTCGCGACCATCCATGTCTTTGAAACTCTGCCAGGAATCGTGAGACCACGACTCCTCTTCTGGTTGGATCAGACGCCAACTGTGCTCTTCGGCCCACTTCCCATAGAACTCTCGCACCGAGGTGAGGTTGTATGGGAAGAGGGGGAAGAACCCAAGGTGGTAGCGGGTCGCCAGAGTAGACGACTCGCTCCGTCCCAATGGCGAACTCCGGAACCGGAATCTTCGGTGGACCGTCGCCGCCTGCGCAAGCGGCAAGCAGGCCCGCCGCAGCGAGGCCAACCACGAACCTGTTGTCGGCTTCGCGCGGCAAGCTAACGTTCAGAGATCAGCGGCGCTGCTGGCCGCCGCGCTCGTGCATGGAAGTGATACCGATTTCATTGGTAGATCCTTACACTCCTCCGTGCGGTTGCCCGCCCGGATAGATGTCAAGACCCCCTTTCAAACCGTGCATGCGGATTTCCCGCACACGGCTTACGGGTGGCCTCTCGGGTCGTGGCATTA
>QQVD01000024.1 GCA_003388555.1 Acidobacteriota bacterium
CCAACCCCCACCCCCTGACCCCTCTCCCCTCCCTCCCATGGCCGCCTTTCCGGCCTTCCACGTGGTCCCCTCCGAAGGCGCCGACCCTGGCGCCACTCGACGGAGGAAGACGCCGTGACCACGAACTCCAGAATCGCCCCCAACCCCGGCTCGCTGAGGCGCACCCAGACCGCGCTGACCCCGCTGACCGTGCTGGCCGCCTTGACTGGGCTGCTCGCCACCGCGCCCGCTCTGCACGCAGCGATCTTCTACGTCGGCAGCGAGCCCGAGTGCGACACGACGACGATCAACGGCGCGGTCGTCGGTGCCGCCTCCACTCCGAACGAGGCCGACGAGATACGGCTCACTGAGGATCAGACGAACGTCAATCGGGAGCTGCGCAACTTCGATCCCGACACCATCGGCACCATCACCATCAGCGGCAACTGGTCGAGCTGCGTCGATCGAGCCGCGCGCGGCCTGCCCCCTGCCACCAGGATCTCCGGCAACGGCAGCGATCCGGTGTTCGAGGTGGTCGCCGACGGCGCGGAGAGCGTCGTCACCTTCGACCAATTGGAGATCATCGGCTCCGCGGACGGCGTCGGCATCGCGTCGGGGCGCGGCGTCACGATCGTAGGGCCGGCCGAGGTCTCCTTCCTCGCTTCGCGCATCCTCGACTTCCAGGGCGGGCTCGAGATCGAGGGCGGGGCCGAGGTCCTCCTCGATGGCGACACGATCATCGCCGGCAACGTCGGTCTGCCCGGAGCCGGCCTCCTCTGCCACGGTTCCACGGTGCGCTCGGCGGCCAACATCGCCGACAACGCGACCGCCAGCAGTGGTGGCGGTGTCTTCCTCGACAGCGGCTGCGTCTTCCATCTGCTCAGTGGAGCGCAGGTGCGCTACAACCAGGCGGGCTGGGGTGGCGGTTTCGCGATCGGCGCCGGGGCGCGCCTCGAGCCCGAGTCGAGCGATCCGATCTTCAGCGCCTTCGTCTTCGGCAACGTCGCCCAGAACGAGGGCGGCGGCCTCTACGTGGTCAACGGCGGCTACGCCGAGATCGAGAACACCTGGGTGCGAGACAACTCGGCTGGCGAGCGCGGCGGCGGGGTCTTCGTCGACGTCGACAGCACCTTCTTCATGAGCCGCAACGGCCCCAGCTGCATCAGGGACCAGGGCTGCTCCAGACTCAGCGGCAACAGCATCAGCACGGCCGGCGGCAATCGCGAAGGCACGGCGCTGTACGTCGGCGGCGGCTCGACCGCGGGCCTGTTCACCACCCACGTCGAAGGCAACGACGCGATCGACGACGTCGGCACCGTGCTGGTGGCCAGCGGCGCCACGACCCAGCTCAGCCTCGAAGGCGTGGCGCTATCGGGCAACCGCACCGAGAGCCTCTTCGACGCCCGCAGCGGCGCCGAGGTCCTCGTCGCCTACACCTCGGCGGCCGACAACGGCTTCGACACCGAGGGCTCCGCCGCCGCCGCCGGCGGGCGCGCCTGGAACGGAACGCTCGAGATCTACTCCAGCGCTCTGTGGGGCCACGGTGCGTTCGACGCCACCGGCGGCGGCACCATCTACGCCGACTGCCTGGTGGCGCAGACCACGACCGGGATCACCACCCTCGACGAGCACACCGTCGGAATCGACCCGCTCTTCGTCGATCCGGGCGCCACCAATCTGCGCCTCGCCGCCCACTCCGTCGCCGTCGACTACTGCGACGTGGCCAACTACGTGCCGCTGTTCCGCGATCTCGACGACCAGCCACGCGGCTGGGACGCGCCGACCGTCCCGGACGACCTCGGGGACTACGACGTCGGCGCCTACGAGCTGTTCGGCCTGCTGTTCGGCGACGGCTTCGAGAGCGGTGATCCTTCCGCGTGGTCTGCGACCACGCCCTGAAGGATCTCCGCTCCTCGGTCGGAACTCGCTTCGCCTCCGGCTCTGCGAGAAGGGGACACGTGTCGTTCTCGAGCTGACCGCTGCTTCGATCGCTCGCGGTTCCACTGACGCCAACCGGCCTCGCCCCGAGGTGCGAGAGCGCCGGACGGCTTCGGTGGGTTGAAGGGCCCACGGCAGGCACCGCGTCTGTTGCTGGTAGGCGATGGGCGAGCGCGAGCACGTCAGCTCACCTCGCCCGAGGCCTCCGAAGGGAGCGACGATGCGCCAGACCGAAGGAGCGGTCCCCTTGATCGACCGCAGAGCTCTCGGGCACCGGACGGCGCGAGCCTCGGACAGCCGGATCCTGGCATTCGTACTCGCGTTGTTCGCAGCGAGCGCCCTCGCTCAACTGAGTCCCGAGTCCACCGAGACGCTATCGGCGACGATGCTCCAGGGTCTCGGCGAGCAACTGGTCGCCGGAGACCTCGACGGCGACGGTGACGACGAGCTCTTCGTCGTGGCGTCGAACGGCTGGGCCGTCTACCAGCGTCTCGACTCGGGAGAGTACGCGCTGGTCGGCGAGGTGGACCTGCCGTTCCCGAGTGTCTTCGCGGTCTGCGACGTCATCCCCGAGGTTCCCGGGGAGGAGTTGATCTGGGGTTTCCCGGAGGCTGCGGACATCGCAGGCGACGAAGCCGGAGTGGTACAGATCCTGACCACCGAGTTGTCCGGCGGCGGAATCACGCTCGACATCGTCACCCGGTTCGATCAGCACGACGCCAACGTGCCGGGCAACGGCACGGTGGAGCCCGAGGCCGGCGACCACTTCGGCGCCACCCTCGCCGCCGGCGACTTCAACGGCGACGGAATCTGCGACGTGGCGATCGGCGCCCCGGACGAGGACCTCGGCCCCGACGTCGACGCCGGCAGCGTGCACGTCTTCCTCGGGCCGGTCGATCCGGATACGGGCAGTGCGACCTTCCTGCCGCAGATCGTTCAGGGCTCGAATGGGGTCCCCGGAGTGACCGAGGACGGCGACCGCTTCGGCTCGGTCCTGAGCTCGGGGCGCATCGAGGACACGCTCCTGGATGGGGACCAGCTGGTGGTCGGCGCTCCCGACGAGGTGCTGCCCAGCTCCGACGAGGGCGCCGTCTGGGTGGTGCCCTACGGAACGACCGAGTTCCTGGTCGACGACGCCACCCTGTTCTACGCGCAGGAGCTCGGCTTCGACGGCGGGCCGAACGATCGCTTCGGCGCTTCCCTGGCGACGGGCGACCTCGACGGAAATGGCTGGGACGAGCTGGCCATCGGCGCTCCCCGCACCACGGTGGACGGAGTCAGCTCGTCGGCCGGGGTCGTCTACGTCGTTCCCGGGTGGGGACCGTTCTCTCCGCCGAGCTCGGCCGAGCAGTTGACGATCCTCTCGACCGGGGTCTCCTCCAGCTTCGCCGAGCACTTCGGCGAATCCGTCGCCATCGGCCAGACGGACGGCGACCTGTTCTCCGATCTCGCGGTCGGCGTGCCGTTCGATCCTCTGGTCTCCAGCCGGGGCACACCTGCCCACGGCAGCATCCAGATCTTCACCGGCGGCTCCGATGCCCTCTCCTTCCAGCGTCAGATCGTGCAGTCCGACATCCCCGGCGAGGACACCGAGGTGGAGCACTTCGGCGAAGTGCTCCTCTTCGCCGACACCCGCGCCGACGGCACCGCCGATCTCCTGGTCGGGGTTCCCCGCGAGAACCTCATCCAGGGCGGCGACGACACAGGTGTCGTGCAGCTCGTTCCGAGTGCGGGTCGGATGCGCCGGGCGGCGCTGCTCAGCCAGGTCGGCGAGCTGTCGCCCCACGACCGCGGCACCACCCCGAGCCTCACGGAGCGCATCGGGAACTACGCGGTCAACGGCGACGGCACCGCGGTCTTCGGGCGCTCGGACTCCGACGAGTCGTCGCTGGAGACCTCGGACGGCACCGTGCTGGTCTACGGCGTCGATCTCGACGCCGGAGGCGTCGCGACCGGCGCCGGTTCACCCTTCGCCTGGATCGATCGCGCTCCGGGCACCCTCGCCTCGTCGGCCGGCGTCCTCGGTCAGGTCGGTGACTCGTCGCCCGACGGCGGCACCTACAGCGACTTCAACCAGCTGATGCTCGACGACTCCGGTCACGCTCACTGGATCGGCGACACCACGAGCAACCGCCACCTCTACCGGTCCGTGCCCGGCAGCGGGATCGTCGACCGACTGCTCTCGATCGGCGATCCACTGCCCGGCGGAGGCACGGTCGGCGACATCCACCGTTTCGACCTCTCCCACGGCGGCAACCACCTGCTGGCCAGCCTCGCCCCCGGGATCCTCTGGCTCGACGGCGCCGTCGTGCAGCGGGAGGGGGAGATCTTCGCTCCCACGGGCATTGCCTACAGGGACGTCATCTCCATCTCGGTGAACTCGAGCGGCAACTTCGTCTTCAACGCCCGTCCCGAGATGTCCATCGGCAGCACCCTGGACCGCTTCGTCTCGAGCGCCGGCTCGGAGATCACCAACACCACGACCATCGGTCCCGTCTTCCTCGAAGGCATGGAGGCCCGCGCGGTCGCGATCAACGACGCCGGCGAGACCGTCGGCGTCTTCGAGCACTTCCGCCGTGGCGGAGTGGTCTTCCTGGCCTGCGACCCGGCAGATCTCTCCGCGGCTGTGCCGCTGTTGATCACCGGCGACGTGCTCGACGTCGACGGCGACGGCAGCGGCGAGCTGAAGGTCACCGGGCTCCCGCATCTGGGCCTCGAGCAACCGGAGCTGACCACAGGCGGCACCGCATTCCTGCGCCTCGAGGTCGAGGACCTCACCGGTGCGACCGAGGAGCGCGACGCTCTCGTCGGACTGGCGACGAACGGCTGTCCGCTCTTCGCCGACGGCTACGAGAGCGGCGACACCTCGGCGTGGTCTCTCACCACGCCCTGAGGCGTCGCCGCCATCTCTCCGAGCCAGAGGCAGCTGGTTCGCCGGCCGCGAGTCGAGGTGACCAGGATTTACGGCGTCTCCCAGTGCACCTCGATGCGATCGACCGCGGCGCCCCGGTTCACGATGCACTGGACGGTCGCCTCCAGGAGGCCCGACGACGCCCAGGGCGGCGGCGAGAAGTAGGCCGTTCCGTGACTGTAGCGCCAGGTGACCCACTCCCACTCGTACTCGCGACCCGAAGCGTCGCGAATTCCGCACCAGGCGGAAGCGCGTGAGGAGTGCTCGAGAACCGCCCGTACCTCGACGAGATCGGCGCCCGGCACGAAGCCGGTGAGAGGACAGGTCGCCAGGATCACGTCCCAGCTGCTGCTCCCCGTGTTCAGGAGGCGATTGTCCGGGTACTCGACGAACGTCGGGTTGGTGGTCAGCAGATGCGAAGGCTTGCAGCTCGCGCCTGGCACTCCCTGAACGTAGCGCCGCGCCGCGGCCGGAGCGGCGGTGCTCACGGCAAGGACGGCGAGCGCCGCGCCCATGGCGAACCAGCGTCGCTGGAAGCGGAATCGAGTTGGGTGACGGTGCCTCGGGGTGGCTTGCATGACGGTCCCTCCTGCGGGTCATCGCTCGTCGGGCGACGAGAGTGTCGGCCGACCTCGGACTCGGGCGGCCCTCGGCAGCCACCCTCACACCCACACACGCAGGCCGTCGCGAGACCGTGCCAGCTTCCCCGCCCGCCCCACCCACCGGACGGGAACTCCGACCCGCCGCCCCAACGCATCACCCCGCGCGTTCGTACGCTTGGGTAGCACAGAGAGAACCAGCCACCGGAGCGGCTCGATGCCGGTCCGCCGGACATCCGTCACATTCGGGGAGAGCCTGATTTGCGTGTACACGACGGCTGCTTTCGATCCGCACTGGCGCTCCTGGCGCGATGCGCACCGTGCATCCTCGCTGCGCTGGCCTTCGCCGCGGCGGCCAGCTCACAGCCGATCGAGCTCGTCGCCGACCTCGATCCGTCGCAGCACCCCGGCGGCTCGGACAGCCAGGGGTGGGTGGAGGCCGGCGGCCTGGTCTACTTTCCCCGGCTCGAAGAGGACGCTTACCAGCTCTGGCGCAGCGACGGCAGCGCCTCGGGGACCTGGCTGCTGAGGGAATGGCCGATCCGCGCCTTCTCCGCCGACCTGCGCGGCGCCGAGCTCTCCGACGGGCGACTGCTCTTCTCGATGTTCGGCGCCGCCGACCTGGGAGTCGGCGAGGAGCTGTGGATCAGCGACGGAACCCCAGAGGGCACACTCCTGTACGCCGACCTCTGCCCGGGGCCGTGTCACGGTGAGCCGGCGCCGCGAGGAGCCGTGCCGCCGAGCGGCCTCGGGTTCCACCGACTGGCCAACGAGGTCCTCTTCGTCGCCAGGCCGGACGGGGAGAACCGGCTCTTCGCGACCGACGGCGGTGCCGCCGGGCCTCGCCTCGCCAGCGAGCTCCAGGTCGTCGCCTTCGCCGTCGACCCGCAGGGTGTGCTGCTGGTGAGCGCTCCGCCAGCTCCCGACGGACCGATCGAGCTCTGGTCGAGCTCCGGGCTGCCGGGTAGCGAGAACAGCCTGGGAGTGTTGCCGCATGGCGTCGTGCGGGCCTTCGCACCCCACGCCGACGGTGCGCTGCTCCTCGCCTCGCAGGACTTCTCGAGCCCGCTGCACCTCTACCGCGTGCGGCGCAGCGGGATCGAGCAGCTCGCCAGCTACGCCTCGTCCTTCGAGCTGCGCAGCTTCGCCGTCGCCGGATCCCTCGCCTTCCTGCGCCTGGTCGACAGCAGCGGCTGCCGCCTGCACCGCACCGACGGCACGCCGTCCGGGACGTTCGAGATCGCAATGCCGCCGGGGCCAGCGGGCTTTCCTCCCTGCGTCGACGACACCGCTGCCCTCGGCGAGCGTCTCGTCTTCGCCCAGGCCACCGCTGCCGAGGGGCTCGAGCCGTGGATCACCGACGGCAGCGCCGCGGGCACCTTCCGCCTGGTCGACCACCTGCCGGGGCCGGAGAGCGGCCGGCCCAACCGGCTGACGACCGTGGGCGGGCAGGTGTTCTGGTTCGCCGACGACCCGGGCGGCCCAGCCCTCTGGACCACCGACGGCTCGACGAGCGGTACCCGGAGGGTGCGCGGGTTCGACTCCGTCGGCGCCGACCACTTCAGGCGTCCGCCGCTGGGCGCGCTCGCCGATCGGGCGGTCTTCCCGGCCGAGGAGGACGGTTCGGGCCTCGAACCATGGATCAGTGACGGCACCTCGGACGGCACAGAGCAGATCTCCGATCTGTCGCCCGATCGAGCCTCTTCGCGTCCGCTGCCGCTCTCCGTCGAGATCGGAAGCGTCGTCGCCGCCAGCAGGGAGCCGGACGGCGGGCCGGAGTTGTTCAGGGCCTTCGGCGATCACACGATCTTCCCGCTCGCGGACCTCGACGGCGGGGCGCTGACCGGAGCCAGCATCGGAGGGCAGGTGCTGACTCGGGTGGTCGAGGGCGACGCCCTGTTCGGCCCGACCTCGGTGCGTGCCGTGGACCTCGAATCAGGCGATCAGGAGACCCTCCTCGTCGGCTCGCTGTTCGCCGCTGCGGTGGAGTTGGACCAGAGCGCTCTGGTGGTGACCCAGCGCGCATTGTCGAGCTCGATTCGAGCCCTCGAGTCCGTCTGGTCGACCGACGGAACCGTGCCCGGAACTCGCCTCCTCCTCGACGCCCTGCAAGGCCAGGCCAACATCGTCCTCGCTCCGAGAGCGCCACTGGTCGTGGACGGTGTCGGCTACTTCACCTACTTCACGGAGGCCTTCGGTGCCGAGATCTGGCGCAGCGACGGCACAGTCGAAGGCACCCGTCTGTTCGTTGATCTGCAACCGGGACCGAACGGCTCGCTGCCGCTGACCAGGTCCGCGACCGCGGATCGCCTCTTCGTCACCGCGACGATCGACGAGGACCACCACCTCGTGGCGATCGACCTGGCGGACGGGACTCTCGACGTTGTCTCCGTCACCGAGACTCCCGGTCTACAGAACGGATTCGGACCCGTGGCGGGCCTTCGCGGCAGGCTCTTGTGGTTCGATGTCAGCTCCGTCGGCGAGATCGAGCTGTGGAGCAGCGACGCGACCCTCGAAGGCACCCAGCGCCTCGCCGCCTTCGAAGCCGCCCGCGGCCCCTTCACCACCGCTCGCGGCCTCGCCTACTTCGCCGCTGCCACGCCGCAGGGCGGCTATGAGCCCTGGCGCACCGACGGCACCCCGGAGGGCACCTTCGCCCTCGGCGACCTGACGACGGGACCCGAGGGCTCGGGCCCCGAGGGGATGACTGCGATCGACGGCGTGGTGCTCTTCGCCGCCGCCACGCCGGAGACCGGGCAGGAGCTCTGGCGCAGCGACGGCACGCCGGAGGGCACCGTTCCCCTGGAGGAGATCGTGCCCGGTGCCGCGGGATCCCGGCCCCAGCGGCCCGCGATCTCCGACGACGCCGTGCTGCTCTCGGCCTGGCGTCCCGACGTCGGGCGCGAGCTCTTCGGGCTCGACCGGGCGGCGCTGCAAAGGCCCTGCGCCGCCACCGATCACACCCTCTGCCTCGGCGACGACCGCTTCCTGGTCGAGGCCGAGTGGCTCGATCGTGCCACCGGCCGGAGGGCACGCGCCAACGCGGTGCCCTTCCGCGAGGACACCGGCCTCTTCTGGTTCTTCGAGCCCGACAACGTCGAGCTGGTGGTCAAGGTGCTCGACGGCACCGCGATGAACGACCACCACTGGGTGTTCTACGGCGCCCTCTCCGACGTCACCTACTGGGTCACCGTCGTCGACACCCTCACCGGCAGCACGCGCACCTACACCAACGACCAGGGCGAGCTCTGCGGCATCGGCGACACCCGCGCCCTGCCCTCCGCGGCCACCTTCGGACTCGACGCACCGCCGTCCCAGCTTTCGACACTCGCGACGACCGCTCGTCCTGAGATCCGTTCCGGGGGCTCCGCCAACACGGCGCCGTGCGACCCCGACGCCCAGCTCTGTCTGCAGGGCGGACGCTTCGCGGTCGACGTCGAGTGGACCAGCTCGATCGGTCCGGTGCCGGACGGCGACGGCGTGCCGATCCCCGGCACCGACGACAGCGGCTACTTCTGGTTCTTCGACCCCGAGAACGTCGAGCTCGCCATCAAGGTGCTCGACGGCCGCCACATCAACGAGCGCTGGTGGGTCTATTTCGGAGCTCTCTCCGACGTCGGGTACACCCTGCGCGTCACCGACACCGCGACCGGAGAAGTGCGCACCTACCAGAACCCCGAGGGAACCCTCTGCGGACAGGCCGACGTCGACGCCTTCGCGGAGCCCTGAGGAGCCGAGAGGCGCGCGGGATGACTGCCGAGCCGCGTCTCGACCCGGCGGGCGAAGGGCGGTGGGCCTCGGCTACGATCCGCGCGCTGATCGGGTGGCCTCGGTACGACGCGCTTCGCCTTCGGCCACTGAGAATCGCCGAGCGCAGTCGGGCGCCGCCGCCCAGCCGCGCTTCGCAACCCAAGGGAGGGATCCATGAAGCACCTGCTCGTCGGCCGTCAGGCCTCGGTCGTCTCCTTCGCGTCGGTCTTCTGCCTGCTGACCACCAGTGCCTTCGCCGCAGTGACCGGCAAGTTCCTCGGCAACGGTCAGGCCGCACAGCTCGGCCACGCCGTCGCCCAGTCCGCCGACCCCTGGCAGGACGAGCCCACCTTCTCGATCGTGCTCTGCGAGAAGGATCCAGCCACCTCGGAGAACCCCTCGTTCTACGCCTCCTTCGGCCACCTCGGTCACGCGCTGACCATCCGCATCACCGAGAGCGGCCAGATCATCGGCACCGAGGTCGCTCACCAGGCCCTCGAGCGCGCCGGCTTCTCCACCGTCGGCAGCCTGAAGGTCGAGGACTTCGCGATCGCGAATGGCACGCTGCGCGCCCGCTTCTACACCGAGGGACCCCAGGAGTTCGCCGGCGAGACCTGGGAGGTCGACCTGCGGGTCGAGGTGGCGTTGCCGAAGTAGGCGGCTCACCCGCCTCGACGAACGGTCCGAGCTGGCCACTGGACCTTGGGCAAGGACGATCTGCCCGACGAAGGGCCAGGCGAGCTGGTTGGTGCCAGCTCCGGCCGCGCTTCAGACCAGCGGCACCCCCAACCGAACCTCGATCGGCATCCACTCTGTAGAGACCTCGCGTACCTCAGACCCGTCGACGCTGTCGACTCGCACATAAACGCTGCTCCAGATCCGTTCGCCACCGTCGTGATCGAGATCGAACGCGGGCAGGATCTCGAGCCTCGCAACGCCCGAGGAGCCCGCAGGCTCCATCTCGGCGGGCCAAGCCGCTGGCGAGACGACTTCGAGCCTCCGCTTGCGATCCGACACGACATGCACCGATTCGATGCTGGCGCTGAGATAGCCATCGTCCAACGGTCTAACGGTGCAAACCAGCTTGAAATCCAAGCCTTCGGTGGCATCGTCGTCCCGTTCAATCCATTGCAGAGAGACCCAGGCGGTCCCGACTCGCGCCTCGACAGCCGGCGACTGGGCTGCTCCGGAACCGAGAAGAGCGACGGCAGTGGAGGGAGCGTAGGCGCGCTTGAGCACCGAACGTGCGGAAAGGTCGCGGTACACCAGGGCTACGAGAACGAGAACGAGCAGGCCGAACAGCCCACAACCGAACAGACACGCTCGGCCATGCCAATCGGGCTCGGACCGCTGATAAGGAAGCAACTCGTCGTCGATCATTCGCCGACCCTGCTCGATCGCAGACCTGAAGGGCTCATCCGCTCTACCGAATCCGGGTCGGTCTGCGCCGCACCTCACCCGGCACAATGCGCACCAGGGCGCGGCGCCCGTCGATGGTCAGCTCGGTGAAGCGCAGCAGCGAGTAGCCGATGATCCCGCCGAAACCGACCCCGCCTCCGCGCGCGTGCCGGTCGAGGTCGAGGATCTTGAGGTTGCGGTGTTCCTGCTGGACGCCGGGGAACATCAACGTCACGTCACCGTGAACCTCCGGCACCACCTCGACGGTGCCGGAGAGTCCCTGGATCTGGATCGAGCTCTCGCGCTGATCGACACCGAGCTGGTCGGCCACCCGCTGCGAGAGGATCGTCGCCCAGGCGCCGGTGTCGAGCAGGAAGTAGGTCTCGACCTTCTCGTCGAGGAGCGCCGGCAGGATCACGTAGTGGCCGAAGAGGCGTACCGGCGCCCAGCCGGGCTCGAGAGATCGCAGGTCGCGCTCGTAGCGCCAGCGATCGGGCTCGCCGCCGGGCAGCGCCGGGAAGGGCGGATGGGGCTCGAGGACCATGCGCAGCCGCGGAATGTCGAGCGTGATCAGGAAGTCGTCCCAGAGCCCGTCGATACCCAGAATCGCACCTCCGTGGCTACCGGTCATCACCTCGTCGTCGACCACTCGCACCAGGCAGTTCTCGTAGACCACGTCACCGGCCGAGATGCGGTCGACACGCGCCACGAACGCCTGGCGAGCCCCCTCGTCGCCGATGCCGCGTACCACGGTGTCGCGCAGGCGCTCGGCACCGGCCGCCTCGGCCAACGAACGGCTGATCAGCAGTCCGGAGGCCCCGGTGTCGAGCAGCACCCGCTCCTCGACCGCGCCGCCGAACCGCATCTCGATACCGATCCGATCGTCCCAGCCCGGTCGCGGGCGCAGCTGCCGCAGCGGAATCTCGTAGCTCCTGCGCGGCGAGGTGAGTGAGCAGTCGCCGCGTTGCTCGAGGAGCTCGGCCAGGCTCTCCGTCGCCACACCCGAGCCCAGCAGCTCACTTGGTGAAGCTTCGAGGTCGTACCAGCGACCGATCTCGTCGGCCGGCAGCAGCGCCAGCGCCAGATCGCCCGCCCGTGAATCGGTGGCTCGTCGCTCGAGCGCGGCGCGGAGCTCGCGCTGCGCCGACTGCAACCTGCGCTCGGCCTGGAAGAGTCGCGCCAGGCCGAGGTTGGCGCGGCCGTCCACCGGTGGCAGCGTCGCGCCCTGGTAGTAGGACTGCCCTGCCAGATTGAAGTCGCCGAGAGCGAGTGCGGCGTCGGCCAGGGTGACGTGACGGAGGCTGGAGCCTGCATCGCTCTCGATCGCGGCCCGCGCGGCGGAAAGGGCCTCGTCGAGTCGTCCACTGTCGATCAGGCCGTGCACCCGGAGGTGCCCCCACTCGGCACTCGATCGAACCTCGGGCGGCGCTGAGGCCAGCGTTTCGAGAGCGCCCGCGGCATCGGCCGCGGCCAGACGCGCGCGGGCCAGAGCCAGCGGATCGGCCTGCGGCGCGCCGACCCGGCCCTCCCGCGTCGAGAGGGGCTGCTGCTGCGCCTCCTGCTCCTGCTGCTGCTCCTGTCCCGAAGCCGGGTGGGCCCCTGCCGCGAGAGACAATGCGACCACCGTCGCGGCGATCGCGCGACCCCACGTTCTCCTCCTCATCTCAGTCCCCCTTCGCGAGGCAGGCGCCTCGCCGAGTCCTCGTTCCCAGCGCCTTCGGATGATAGCGGCCACGCCGCCACGGGCTCACCGCGCTGGCTCAGCAGCGCAACGTCTCGTGGCAGCTCCGTACCGTGGGCCCTCCCAGCGAACGAAGGTCGGGGCCGGCGCCCTGGCAGGCGCGGTCAAGACGCTGACGCCGTGGATCAAGACCCGCGGACCTTCAGCTCGCTAGCTTGTTCACAGCCATCCGGGACACCGCCACCGGTGCCCTGATCGGCCAACGACGAACCAACCGTCACCCCCCAAACAGCCGAGGAGGAAGACCATGCCCAGACCGCACTCGACCACGAACCCCGACCTCGCCCTGGTGATCGGCGCCACCGGCAAGACCGGCCGCCGCGTCGCCCAGCGCCTGCGCCAGCGCGGCGTGCCGACCCGCGCCGTCTCGCGCTCGAGCGCCATCTCCTTCGACTGGGACGACCACGACACCTGGGAGGCCGCGGTGCGGGGCGCTTCGGTCGCCTACGTCACCTACTCGCCCGATCTCGCGGTACCTGCGGCGCCCCCGGCCATCGCGCGTTTCGCTGAGCTCGCCGAGCGTCGCGGGATCGAGCGGCTGGTGCTGCTCTCGGGCCGCGGCGAGGAGGAGGCGCAGCGCTGCGAGCGCATCGTGCTCGACGCGAATCCGCGCTCGACCGTGGTGCGCTGCAGCTGGTTCGCCCAGAACTTCAGCGAGTCGTTCTTCCAGGAGCCGCTGCGCTCCGGCCTCCTGGCGCTGCCGGCCGGCGACGTCGCGGAGCCGTTCGTCGATGCCGACGACATCGCCGACGTCGCCGTCGCGGCGCTGACCGAGACCGGCCACGAGGGCGAGATCTACGAGATCACCGGCCCGCGCCTGCTCACCTTCCCCGATGCGGTGCAGGAGATCGCCATCGCGGCCGGGCGCGATCTGCGCTTCGAGCGGATCCCGATGCAGGCCTTCGCCGAGGCGATGCAGCTGCAGGGCGAAGCCGAGGATCTGATCGCGCTGGTGCGCTACCTCTTCGAGACGGTGCTCGACGGCCGCAACGCCTACGTGGCAGACGGGGTGCAGCGGGCCCTGGGGCGGCAGCCACGCGACTTCTCCGACTACGCGCGCACGGCGGCGGCGGCAGGGGCCTGGGCGCCGGATGGGCAGATCGCCGGTGGCGCCGTAGCCGCCGAGCGCCGAGGCAGCACCGCGGCCGCCGCGGAGGAGGCGACGCCGTGAGCGTGCTGCTGGCAGTCGCCGCCCTCGGCGCCGCGCTCGTCGCCGGGATCTTCTTCACCTTCTCGACCTTCGTCATGCGGGCGCTCGCACGCCTCCCCTCCCACGAGGGCATCGCAGCGATGCAGTCGATCAACGTCGTGGTGCTCAACCCGTGGTTCTTCGCGGCGTTCTTCGGTACCGGGATCGTGTCGCTGGCCGCCGTCGCCGTCGCGGCGCTCGGCGGCGACGGACTGCCTGTCGCCATCACCCTCGGCAGCGCTCTCTACCTGCTCGGCTGCATCGGCGTGACCATCGCGGGCAACGTGCCGCTCAACGAGCGCCTCGCGGGGCATGTACCGACGGGCGATGACGCCGAGCAGGTGTGGCGTCATTACCTCAGCCGATGGACGCTGTGGAACCACGTCCGCACGGCGGCCTCGCTGGCAGCCGCCGCGGTGTTGATCGCCGCGCGCGGCGCTCTCTGAGGAGGCTCGCTTAACACAGGCGCCCCTGCCGCTCCGGCCGTCCGCGGCCGGGCGGCCCGGAGGCCGCCGCCGGCGCCCAGGCCCGTAGCCACGAGCTCGGCCTCCCGGTCCCTGCAGCCCGCGCACCCCGAGGTGCGAGCTCGCGGCGCGAACTCGCTACGCTCGGGCTCGTGGGCTTCGTCACTTCGATCTTCGCGCGCCGGATGACCCAGGCAGCCGGGACCTCGATCGATCCGGCCGCCATGCTGCGCTCGGTCGGGCTCGACCCGGACTCGCCTCTCGACGTCGGCGAACGGATCACCGACGACGCCTACTACGACCTGCTCGAGCGCATCGCGACCCGGATGGGCTCGAGTGGAGTCGAGCTGCCGCTGCGCGCCGGCGCCCTGATGCGTCACGACGACTACGGCGCCCTCGGCTTGGCGTGGAAGTCTGCCGCGACGACCCGCGACTCCCTCGAGCGGGTCGAGCGCTACGCCAGGCTGTGGACCGACAACATGACCTACGAGCTGCGCCAGCACGAGCAGGGCGACGGCGCCGACTTCGTGCTGCACCGCTTCGGCGAGCGCCGGCTCGGCATGCGCCTGTCCAACGAGGCGACGCTCGCCAGCGCGACGTCGCTGATCCGCCAGCGCACGTCCACCGCCTTCCGTCCGGTCGCCGTCTACTGCGAGCACCGCGCGCCGCGCTCGACGACGGCTCACGAGCGCTACTTCGGCTGTCCGGTGCACTTCGGCTGCGAGGACGACGCGTTGCGCATCTCGGGCGCCGATCTCGCCCTGCCCAACGACCTCGCCGACGACGGCATCTCGCGCTTTCTCCTGGCCCACCTCGAGGCCGAGATCGAGGCCCTCGACGAGCGCGATCCGATCGAGGACCTGGTGCGCCAGACCGTCTCCCGGTCGCTCAGCGCAGGGGTGCCGAGGATGCGGACCGTGGCCCGGCGCCTGGCGATGAGCGAACGCACCCTGCAGCGCCGCCTCGCCGAGCAGGACCTCACCTTCAAGGACCTGCTGGCGGCGACCCGGGAGCAGCTGGCGCGCAACCTCCTGGAGCACAGCTCCTACTCTCTGTCGGAGATCGGGTTCCTCACCGGCTTCTCCGAGCAGAGCGCCTTCACCCGCGCTTTCAAGCGCTGGTCGGGGTCGACGCCCACCGCGTTCCGGCAGGACCGTCGCGCGTCCCTGCCGCCACGCCAGGAGTCCCCATCGCCATGAATTCCCCGACGCCGAGACCCGACCTCTGCCCCGTCTGCGGCAGCGACAACGACTGCGGCATGGTGCGCGGCGACGCGCGGTGCTGGTGTTTCGACAGGTCGATACCCGCGGAGGCGCTGGCAGCGATCCCGCCGTCGGCTCGAGGGACTGTGTGCATCTGCGAACGATGCGCCGGCCGGCGGCAGGACGAGCCCGGGAGCTCCGAACCACCCATGGGGTCGGCGCCGCGACGCCCTGGCTAGCCGTCGATCGGCACGGCCGTCACCACGTAGCGCTGCGGCGCCGGGCCGATCCAGCGGAACGGGTAGCAGGTGATCAGGGTCAGGCGCTCGTCTTGAGTCGGCGCGAGCACGCTGAGGTCGTCCGGATCGACGACCCGCAGCTCGCTGACGCGATAGCGCCGCTCTTCGCCCGCTCCGAGAGCGGCGAGCCGGATCTCGTCTCCTGTCTCGACCCTGGCGAGACCGGCGAAGACCGAATCGCGATGGCCGACGACGACGCTGTTCCCGGCCCTGCCCGGCAGTGCGGTCCCCGGCACGTGGCCGGCCGCGACATCGAGCTGAGCGGCACCCACTCCGGCGCGGATCGAGGCCTCGAAGTCGCGAGCGGGGAACCAGACGCGGCCCAGGAGGTCGCCCTCTCGGAGTCCCTGTCGCAGCCCGGGGTCGCTACGAAGCCGGGCCTGGACGTTGACACCGTCGCCGTCCTCGCTCGCTGGCTGGGAAGGGCTCGCGAGCTCTCGCAGGTCGTGCTGCTGAGCCAGTTGACGTTGCCAGACACCCGTCGCGCCGACGGTCAGCAGTGCGAGTCCAGTCGCGAACAGGGCCAGAGCGAGGAGACGAGCCAGCACCGGGGGCCGGCGTCGCCGCCTGGCGGAACGACCTGAGCGACGAGCGACGGCGACGCGCACGTTACCGAGGCGACGCCGAACGGGCGCCTGGGCTCTGCGGCTCGTGGTGGTTGGGCTCATCGCGGTGCTGTCGCGCCTCCGGTCGTGGCGTCGGGACTCGTTCGAGATCGGAGCCTTCGCGTGTCTCGGAGGTCGAGCCTGCGCAAGCCCGCCCGCGAGCGAGTCCCTCCGCACGACGGATGCAAATGACATCGGGGCGGGCGCACCGCGCGTCTCGGTACGCCCGCCCCTCGTCGGTCCCGGCTGAGGGGATCGCGGCCGCCTCCTCATGGACCGCGATCATCCGCCGGACTCGGCGTCCCGTCGATGGGGACGTCAGAGCTTGGTTCAGCGCACCGCACGCAACGCCAGGGCGCCGAGCAGGGTGAGGAAGCCACCGGCCATTAGGATCAGCGGCAGGTTGCTCGCCGTCTGCGGCAGCTCGTCGCTGTCGTAGGTCTGGCTCTCGTAGTCCGAGTCGTCCTCGCCGTCGAAGGCGTCGGCGGCCGCGGTCCGGGTCTCGCTCGCGAGCTCACGCGCCTCGGCGGTCGTCTCGTCCCAGGCCTCCTCGATCTCGTCGCCCGCTTCGGCGATCTCCGCCTCCGCCTCGTTCGCGGCCTCCTCGATCTCGTTCTCGACCTCGGTGTCACCGCTCATGTCGGCGTTGTCGTTCTCGGCC
This sequence comes from Acidobacteriota bacterium, assembly GCA_003388555.1. Lineage (GTDB taxonomy): Bacteria > Acidobacteriota > Thermoanaerobaculia > Multivoradales > Multivoraceae > QQVD01. Next base: position 16,737 of record QQVD01000024.1, read on the forward strand.
ACGGGACCGGAGTAGGACTCGAGGTAGGTGATCGAGGCCGTACCGGCGTTGAACAGATCCTGGTCGTACCAGACCTGCACCCGCTCGCCGATCTGCAGCACACCCGAGTAGTCCGCGTCCTGCGGGATCGGGAAGGTGATCACGCCCTCGCTGTGGGTGCGCAGATCGAACTGCTGATCTTCCACACGCACCACGTAGCCGACGGCCTGCACGTCGTCCTCGTCGACGCGGTCGGCCCAGGACTCGTTCTGGGCGAAGGCGCCGGCCGGCACCATCAGCGCGGCGGTGGTCAACATCGTTGTCAGGAAGTTCCTCATTGTCTTTGTTCTCCTGCTGTCGATTTCAGTTCTGTCGTCGTCGGTCTGATCACACTCCGCGGAGATCCGTTGGCGATACACATCGAGATCCGCATCGAAGCGGAAATCGAACAGGGCCCCGCGGGTGGGATGCGCCTGCGGAGAGGCGCCTTGCAGTCAGTCCGCCGCAAACAGCAACCTCGGTGCCAGCCTCCGTCGAGCGACTCCAGCGGCGTCATCGCGCCGCCTGTCGGCGGCTCGGCTCGACTTTCCGATCAACGCCTCGAGCGGAGCCCGGACCAGCAGTGAGGAGCGCAGTGAAATCAGGCCTTCGCGCCTTCGAGAGAGGAGGCGGAACTGAAGGCGGGTCGGCGCCGGCATGGACTCTTTGCCGCCTCCTCACGGCAACCTCTCGGGTGTCGGGGACCCGGCGATCGCCTCGTGGGATTTGCCTCCGCCGCGAGGCGGGCGACGCCCATTTCTTCCCTTGGTGGAGGAAAACTTTCCTCCAGCCCCACGCCCCCGACGAGACTCGGCGCCCCCCTTCAACGGAGTCGACTCGCGGAGGGCTCAGACCGATGCGGCGCGGCCGAACCGATTGAGCTCTCGCCTGCCGATCAAGGGCTGGTCTGGCTCCAGCCACTCACCCCGCCGCTATCGAAGCCGTCGGCGAACAGCGGCTTCTCCCAGACCACCAGCTCGAGCCCCTCGCCGTTCGGGCCGTGACCCGCTGCCAGCACGCGATCGCCAGAGGCGACGAGATCGAGCGCCTCACCCTGCACACCTGGCCAGAGCTCCGCGAGGGGCAGGGTGCCGGCCAGCGTGCCATCGGTGGTCCACAGCTCGAAGCCGCGCTCGGGGGTGAAGAGGGAGAGCACCGCGACGTCGCTGACCTGCGCGCCGCGATAGGGCCGTGGGTTGCTCAGGTGGTTCGGGCGCGAGCCCACCGGTCCGGCCACGACCTCGAGCAGCCTCGTGCCGGCCACCGTGCCGTCGCTGAACCACGGCTCGGCACCGGTGTCCCCACGAGTGTCCTGCAGCAGCCATCCATCTTGGAGCGGCGCGAGCAGGTAGAGTCCGTCGGGATCGGCGTCGGGATCGAGCTCGCGAGAGGTCAGCTGGAGGGTGCCGGCGGGCGTGCCGTCGGTGACCACCAGCTCGCGATGGGTCGAGCCCGCGGCGAGAGTCGAGAGGAGCACCCGACCCTGGCGTGGCGCCGAAGGCGACGCACTCAGGGCGTGAGGCATCTCGAAGTAAAGGCCCCGGGAGGTGTCGAAGCCGGGCATCAGCTCGAGCGTCCCGGCGGCTGTCCCGTCCGACGCCCACAGGTCGAGAGTGTCTCCGTCGGTGCTCTGGTAGGCGAGGAGCGCTCTGGTGTCGGCCTCCCCTCCGTCGCACAGCGCATGGATGGCCCAGAATGCGCCGTCCGGAGCCGTCGTCACCAGCTGCGTCCCGAGCGCCGTGCCGTCGGTGCGCCAAAGCTGGTCGTCGATCAGGAACAACGCGTCGATCCCACAGGAGGCGACGAGGTCGTAGGTGCGTTCGGTGGTCAGCTGCTCGGCGGTCAGCGCCGTGGGATCGAGCGCCCAAAGCACCCGCTGCCCGCTGGCGTTCTCCGCCTCGGTGAGGACCAGCTCACCGACCGCGTGGAGGCCCCGTGGCTCGGAGTGGCCCGACTCGTTCAGGTTGATCTGGTGGATGGTCGATCCGTCCCAGACCAGCGGCTCGGACGAGACGATCGAGGACGAGGAGTTCGTCGCGACGAGCCTCCCGTCGGCTCGCAGCAGGAGATCGCGCGGCTCGTAGGAGTTGGATCCAGGAGCCACGTCGTGGACCAGCCGCACCCCCGAGCGATCGGCGATCCAGAGCTCGGTACCCAGCTCGGGCGTCGTCGCGGCGAAGGCGAAGGCACCCTGCGAGTCGCCGACCAGGATTTCGGGCCGGGAGGACGACTCTTCCACCGATGCCGAGAGATCCGTCCACTCTCCCGTGAGCGACGCGGAGCCCAGCACTCCATCCCTCTCGGGATCGAAGCTCGAGACCAGGATGAGGTCTGCGACCCTGGCCACGGGAGTCGGAGTGCTTGCTCCCGATCCGGGAACGATGTCGGTGAGCAACGACGTGCCGGCTGCGGTGCCGTCGGAGATCGCAAGCTCCTGACCCTCGTTCTCGAACAGGGCCCCGAACACGAGGACGTCGCCAAAGGTCCTGAGCCGCGACGGCAGCGATCCCGGCGTCCCCGGATAGAGGTCGGCGACCAGCGAGACGCCGCCCAGCGGTCCGTAGCGGTACAGCTCGCTGCCGGTGGCGGGATCGGTCCCTGCGAAGTAGACCCGACCCTCCAGAGAGGTCATCGGTCCGCTGACGACTCCGTCGCCGCTGCCAGGCATGAGGTCGGTCAGGCGCTGAACCACCGCCGTCGACTCGTGGTACCTCCAGAGCTCGTCTCCGGTCGAGCCGTCGTCTGCCTGGAAGTAGAGCCTCGTCGAACCCACCGACAGGAGATTCGACGGGTTGGAGCTGTTCGCTCCGGCATTCACGTCGTGGATCTCGAGTGCCCCGGCCTGAGGATCGAAGACGCCGAGCTCCCGACCCACGTGGTCGAACGTCGCGCGGAACGCCAGCTTGGTTCAGATCCATACGAGCTCGGTCGGATCGGAAGATCCGGGCCCGTCCAGCAGGTCGCCGACCAGCAAGGTGCCTCCTGGAGTGCCGTCGCTGCGAAAGAGCTCGCGACCCGTCTCCGGGGTCTCGGCGACGAAGAAGACGCCGCCGGAAGGGTCCGCGACCAGCTCCTCGGGATCTGATCCTCCGGCGCCATCCACCAGATCGGGAGTGGTGACCGACATGCCGTCCCAGCGCCACAACTCTCGGCCCGACTCCGGGGTCTCGGCCGAGAAGTAGATCGCCGCGCCGTCCCACCGGAGATCGCGTGGTTCCGACGAGGCGCTGCCGGGAGCCAGGTCGAGCACCATCGTGGGGCTCGTCGACGCCAGGAGCGTCGACCAGATCTCGCGACCGTGCTCATGGCTCGTGGCGACGAAGAAGACCTGCTCGCCCACCTGCAGGAAGTCCCTGGGGCTCGAGGAAGCCGGGCCAGGGTTCAGATCCGCGAAGAGACTCGTGCCGGCGACCGTACCGTCACTGATCCACAGCTCGGCGCCGTGGGTCTCGTCCGTGGCGGCGAAGAGGAACTCGCCAAGGAGCTCGACCCCCTCGACCTCGTAACGCACGAGATCGCGCACCGGCTCGGGCGTCGTGTTCAGATCGACGATCCGGGGATTTGCCAGGAGCGAGGTCGGTGCGGAGGTCGACAGCGTGCAGGCGAGCACCAGGCTGAGGAGCGGCGCCTGCCACGAGGAGATCTTCCCGCTTCGTTCTATGGTCCGCGACTGCGGGCATCTCTGGGGCGGCTCCCGGTGACTGCGGTGACTACGGCGACACACTGGACCAGGCCTCCGTGGTTCCACTCTCGAAGTCGTCGGCGAACAGCGGCGTCTCGGGCACCGGCGGGCCGGTGGCGCCGAACTCGGTCGAGCCGATGTCGCAGCCGTCGTCGAGGTCCGGAGCCGTGGCGATGTCGACCACGCGGGTCCCGCCGCCGGTGAAGCCACGCTGGTCCGCGTCGTCGAGCGGGCACGAGCCCTGGTCGATCACGGGGCTGGCGGCGAGCGGCAGCCGCGTCTCGGTCGCTCCCCCGTTTTGGGCGAGCGGTCCGAGCTGGGGATCCAGAGGTGCCGCCCCAGAGCCGACGAAGTCGTTGCCGATGTTGGGGAACCCGAGCGGGAACTCGGATTCGACGCAGGCGTGGTCGGAGATCCAGTTGAAGCCTTCGCTCTCGATCGAGCCGGGCGACGCGATCGCCAGGTTCCTGCACACCGTCCCGGTGAGACCCAGATCGTCGTTGCCGGCGATCACGCTGTTGGTCAGGGCGAGCGGCTCGGACCCGAGCAGAGCCAGCGCCCCTCCATCCCCGATCCCGTCGGCGTCCGAATCCGCCACGTTCCCTGTCAGCGTCGAGGAGCGCAGAACGAAGTCCGCGATCACCGAGCCCGCCGAGATCGCTCCACCCGACGACGCGGAGCGGTTGTCGTGGAAGGTCGAGCGCACCACCGCGAGCTGGAAGTTCGACGAGGACGAGACCGCTCCTCCGTTCCCCGTCGCCTCGTTGCCGGAGAAGGTCGAGTCCGAGATCTCCAGGATGCCGTTGGTGGTGGCGATCGCCCCACCGATGCCGCCGGAGGTGTTGCCCAGGAAGGCGGTCTCCTGGATGTACAGCTGGTAGAGGTTCGGGATCGAGATCGCGCCGCCGCGCGAGGTCGCGTGGTTGTCGTCGAACTGCGACCGGACGATCTCCACCAGCCGCCCACCGCCGGCTCGCAACGCACCGCCCTCGCTCGCCGAGCCACCGGTGAACCGCAGGTCCTCGAGGCGCAGCAACTCGGAGTCTCCGCCGTCGCACTCGAGGATGCCGGAGGTCGAGCCGACGATGATCGAGTGGTCGATCCCCAGGCCGCGTAGCACCGTGCCGCCGGTGATCTCCGGCAGCAGCGAGCCAAGGGTGATCGTGCCGGGCACGGTGAGCTCGATCTCGTCGACGAAGCCCCCGCCCGCAGGGCAGTCGAGGTACGCCGCATCGTCGTTCGCCGCCACGATCGCCTCGCGCAGGGAGCACTCTCCGTCCGCGGCCTCGAGGTCGGACAGGGTGTCCACCTGGATGACGTCGCCGAGCGCTCCGCCCGCGAGAGCCGTGAGAGCGAGCCATCCGGTCGCCCAGACGACGAAGGGCCAGGATCTCGGCGCCACCCACTGGCCCCGCCGGATCCCCGCTCGCGCTCGTTCCCTGTCGCGGTCACCTCGCTCTCGTTCCGGCGCAGTCGCCACCTCCGGTCGCTTCGCTCTCCTCATCGCCTGATCCCTCCTCGAGAACCCGCGGCCGGGCTCGTTGGTTCTTGTCTCCCTCGAGGACCCAAGACGGGAAGCGGCGAGGCCAGAGATCAACGCGCATCGAAACGCCGTCGACTGGGACTTCAGGGGCGGCGCACTGCCCTGTCTCTCGGGCGGGGGCAGCGGCGCCCGAGAACGGCACCGATCCGCCCGCGACCTCTGTCGAAGTGCCGTGCTCGACCGCCTGCGTCGCTGGCGACCAGGCGCGCGCCCTCGGCCGCGCCGCGGGGCGCCTACCCGCCGAGGAAGGCGCGGAGCTCGGCGTGCTTGCCCGCCAGCCAGGCGTCGCCGGAGAGATCGTGGCGATCCAGGATCTCCACCGCCCTGCGCGCCGCTTCGGCGGCCGCCTGCGGATCTCCCAGCGCGCGGTACGCCTCCACCAGGCCGATCAGGGGCTCGGCGCGCCGCAGGTCCCAGCTCCTGGGGAGCGGCTCGAGGATCTCGAGCTCGCGCTCGTAGTGAACCGCTGCACGCTGCGGCCGTCCGGACCGCAACTCGACCTCGGCCAGGTTGTGCAGGCTCGTCGCCACGCTCGGATGTCCGGCTCCACGCGACGCGATGGTGAGCTCGAGCGCCTCCTGGGCGTAGGGCAGTGCTTCCTCCAGCCGCTCCATCGCCAGCAAGGTCGCCGCCACACCGGCCACCGACGCGCCGATCAGCGGATGCTCGGCCGGCAGCACCCTTCGACGTCCCTCCAGAACTCGGAGATGCAGTGCCAGGGCATCTTCCAGCCGCCCCAGCTCCTTCACCGCCTGTGCCCGGTTCATGTCGATCCCCAGCACGTCCGGGTGCATGTCGTCGCGCTGCTCGAGCGCCAGCGAGCGAGCCTCGAGCAGCACCTCCTCGGCGGGTGCGAAGTCGCGCCGCGACAGCAGGGCGGCACCAAGGTTGGAGAGCGGGATCCAGGCGCGGGCGCGCCCGCTCGGCGAAGACTGGAGCAGTTCCGCAGCCCGCTCCAGCACGGCGATCGCCCGATCGTGCTCGCGCAGCTGGCCCAGGGCCCGTCCGAGCTGGCCCAGAGCGAGACCGAGCTCGTGCGGAGCCGCCGCGACGCGCTCCAGCACCTCGACCCCGTCGACGGTCAGGTCGCGAGAGCGCTCGTAGTCGCCACGCATCGCGGCGACCTCACCGAGCGCCACGAGCGCGCGGCCGCTCTCGATCGAGTCGGCGCCGTACTCCCGCTGCGCCAGCTCGAGGGTCACCTCACGGAGCGAGGCCTCCTCCTCGATCGCGCCGAGGCCTCGGTATGCCTGGGCGATCGCCTCGAAGAGGCGGCTCTTCACCGTCGGCGAAGCATCCAGCTCCCCCGTGACGCGCCGAGCGCCCCGCTCGAGGATCTCCCGCGCCGAGACCTCACGACCGCGTGCATTCGCAGGATCGTTGGCCGCGAACAGATCGACCATGAACTCCGTCACCTCGTTGGCGACCGCCGCCTCCCTCTGCGCCACCTCCTCCGCGGCGCGCGCGCGCAGCAGGCCGACGCCCGAGCCGACCGCCGCGAGCGTCAGCGAAGCGACCACCAGCGCCGCGGCCAGCACCGTGCCGGGACGCCGGCGGACCAGCTTGCGGGTGCGGTAGAGCCATCCGTCCGGGTGCGCCCGGACGGGGAGCTCGTCCAGGTGGCGCTCGACGTCGTCGGCGAGCGCGGCGGCGCTGCCATAGCGGCGCCGCGGGTCCTTGTGAGCGGCGGTGGCGACGATCAGGTCGAGGTCGCCGCGCAACTTCCTACGCAGCTCGCCGCCGTCGCGCAGACGCCGCAGCCGCGCCAGGTCGTCGGCCCGGTCCGGTTGCTTGGCGACGAGCGCAGCGAGCGTCGCACTCGGCGAGGCCAGGGGCTGGTGGCAGATCCGACGTTCGATCTCGGCCCAGGTCGCCCCCTCGATCCGCTGAGCGCGCTGGCCAGTCAGGAGCTCGAACAGCAGCAGCCCGAGCGCGTAGACGTCGGTCGCGGTACCGACCTGCTGGCCACCCACCTGCTCCGGGCTCGCGTAGTCGGGCGTGAACACGGACCCGAACAGAGAGGTCTCCGGCATCGAGGACGTCAGCTCGGGCCGGGCGACGTCGAGCAGCTTGGCGACCCCGAAGTCGAGCAGCTTGGGAGCGCCGTCTTCGTCCACCAGCAGATTCGACGGCTTGAGGTCGCGGTGCACGATCAGGTTTGCGTGGGCGTGTTGCACCGCCCGGCAAACGCGGACGAAGAGCCGGAGACGGGCGACCAGATCGAGCCGCATCGAGTCACACGCCTCGGTGATCGGGCGCCCGTGCACCAGCTCCATCACCAGGTAGGGCACACCGCGTTCGTCGACCGCGCCGTCGAGCAGGCGCGCGATGTCGGGATGCTCGAGCAGCGCCAGGATCTGTCGCTCGGCCCGGAAGCGGGCCAGGAGCTCGTCGGACGAGCGCGCCACCTGCAGGGTCTTCAGGGCGACCCGCTGCACGTACTGGCCGTCGGCCCGCTCGGCGAGGTAGACCTCGCCCATGCCGCCGCGCCCGATCAGCTCGAGCAGGCGGTAGGGACCCAGGCGACTGCCCGGCCCGATCGCGGCTTCGTCGCGCGACGCGTCGAGGCGCCGCGAACCGAGGAGTCGCGTGCGGGCGAGGGCGCGGGCCCAGGTCAGCTCGGAGCCGCCGCCTCCGGCGAGCGGCGGCTCGGCAGAGTCGGCCGCCGGCTCACGTCGCAGCTCCCGCTCCACCAGTCGCTCGAGCTCCGCTGCCAGCTCGGCGCCTTGCGACCGCGCCTCGCGGAGGATCTGCTCGCGCTCTGGGTCGTCAGCCTCCACCGCGCGGTGAAACCAACGCTCGAGATCGTCCAGCATCAGCGGTCGAGCCGGTCGGCCAGCCAGTTGCGCACAAACCTCCAGTCCCGCACCACGGTGGGCACCGAGACCTCGAGCATGTCGGCGATCTCCTCCACCTCGAGGCCCCACAGCGCGCGCAGTCGGGCGACCTCCGCCTTGCGCGCGTCGGCGGCCTCGAGGCGCTGCAGCACGTCACGCACCAGCACCGCATCGGCCGAGGTGCGCTTGTCTTCGAGCGCCAGGCCCTCCAGTGTCACCTTCACCGCGCCGCCGCCTCGCTTCACGGCGTTGCGGCTGCGCTGATAGTCGATCAGCACCCTCAGCATCACCTGGCTCGCGAAGGCGAAGAAGTGGCGGCGGTTGGCGAAGCCCGTCGGATGCTCGAGCAGCTTGAGGAAGGTCTCGTTGACGAGGCCGGCCGGCTCGAGGGTCAGCCCGTCGCCGCTGCGGCGCATCCGCGCCTCCGCCAGCTCGGCCAGCTCGGCGTAGGCCCACTCCGCGATGCGGTCCTGCGATGCCTGGTCGCCAGCGGCGGCGGCACGTAGCCACTCCGTCACCGGAAGATCGTCGGTCGACACGACTCCCTGACACTCCTCGGCAAAGGAGGACGGCATCCCCTCCGGCGATCTTAGATCACCGACCTTGCGAGCTCTGCGGCGGGTCGTGGGCACGTCGAGCGAGTGCGACCGCTCGGGCCCTCGAATGGTCCGACCACGCGGCGGATCCTCGAACGCCTGCCGGTAGTCGGGTGGACACGCCGAGCAGTCGAACCGCGCCGCGAGCACGAGCCGGCGTTCTCCGCCTCTGCCACGGCGGATCACCAGGCTGTTGCTTCCCGCCGGGAGTTGTGTCCTGATTCCGAGCAGGGCGGACGCCGACTGCCCGAAATCCCTCGGCAGCCCATCACGGTCTCCGCCCGAACGGAGGGAGATCATGAACCGCAAGGCAAGCCACGCTGCCCCGACTGGCGGGCAGGCGAACACCACTCTCGCCGGCGTCCTCCTGCTGCTCTGCTCGTCGCTCGCCGCCGCCGACGACGACAACCGGCTCTTCGTCGTGGTGAAGGTGGCCGACAACGCGATCGCCGGACAGCCGGCGCGCGCCTCGGTGGTGACGCCGGAGGGCACCCTGCTCGACTACTCCGAGGAGTTGCTGGAACGTTCTCCGAACGTCCGCAGCTTCATCCTCGACCGCCTCGCCCCCGGCGTCTACGACGTCAGGGTCGAGGGCGAAGGCCTGGTGACCGAGGTCAAGAAGGGCGTCCCGGTGCTGGCCGGTCGCGACGAGCAGGTCTCGGTGGTGGTGCGCCCGGGAGCCGGCGTGCACATCGTCGAGTACGCCGTCGCCGGGCTGTCGCGCGAAGAGGTCGCCGTCCGGCTGCAGAGGCTGGAGGAGGAGACCGCGAGGCTGCGCGAGCGCATCGCCACGTTGCCGCCCAGACGCTGACTGGGGCTGACGCCCATTCGGGCTCCGTGACCGAGCGAGCGCGATCGGGTCGCGGCCCATCGCGCTCCTGGCCAACGACTCAGCGATCGAACACCCAGTGCGATCCCTCGGCGCTTTGCACCTCGCGCAGCCCGAAGCGATCGCGGGCGCGCAGCCCGCGGCCCATCAGGTAGAAGAGATCCGAGACCACCGAACGGGCCTCGCCGAAGTAGGAGTGACCCAACAGACTGGTGTCGACCGCCGTGGCGTCGACCGTCTCGATCCCGTCGGCGACCACCAGGCCGCGACCGCTGTCGCCCGCCCGCGGCGCCCCGTGGATGCGGCGCGAAGCGGCCAGCGCGACGTCCTCGGAGGACGCGTAGAGGGTCGCCGGCCTCGCGGGCGAGCCGAGAGCGGGCGCCAGGTCGCGGCGGAAGACCTCGGCATCGATGTCGGGTGCCGTGAGCACGATCTCACGCAGTCGGGCCCGCAACTCGGGTCGCCGCGCGAGCAGGGCGACGAGGGCGCGAGCGAGCGGCCGGTTGCCCATCGAGTGGGCGATCAGGTGCAACCGGTCGACTCGCTCCAGCAGGTCCTCGAGGAAGCGCTCGAGGTTGCTCTGAGCCCACTCGACGGTGTTCTCGTCCGTCGTGTAGCTCGCCAGCTCGCCCCGCGACGGCCAGCTGTAGAACATCGGCACTCCGCGGAACCCGAGATCGTAGGAGAGCTGCGCCGCGCGGCGCGCCGCGTCCTCGAAGGTGACCTTGTAGCCGTGCACGAAGAGGAAGGCCTGTGGCGACTCGGCCGCCGCCACCCGGTGGCTCAGGGCGCCAAAGAACGCGTCGCGCTCCTCCACCTCGACCGTCAACAGCACCACGTGCTTCGCCGGGTCCTCGCGGAACTGGAAACGCCAGATCGACGGCGACTCCATGCGGCCCATGCGGTGGTCGCGAGGAATGCTGACGTCACAGGTGCCGTAGCTGAGCCCGGCCCGATCGCTCCCGAAGCGAGCCGCAGGCCCGGCAGCCGGCGACTCGGCTCGGTCGGTGGCGAAGAGCACCCGCACCACCGCGTAGCCGGCGTCCTGCCAGGTCAGCGTGCCGGTGGCGGCGGCGACACCGAGGAGCGGCGGCGCGGCCGCCAGGGCGGCCCGCTCCAGCACCACCTCGTCGGCCTCGAACAGCACCCGCGACCGCTTCAGGTAGCGCAGCGTCACTTCGAGTCCTCCGTCGGCCGCGTCCTCGCTCTCGACTCCGCTCGCCGCCAGCTCCTCGAGCGCGGCGCGGCCGCCCAGCGCTTCGACCTGCTCGGCCGTCAGCGTGAAGCGCACCGATCGCGCGAGGAGCGCTCCGCGCACCAGCAGGGTACGGCTGCCGGCGCGCAGCTCGACGCGGTCACCATGGTCCTCCAGAGCCGCGTCGAGCGCCGCGTCCTCGAGGACCTCCTCGAGCGGATCCTCGAGCTCGAGGCTCACCGGTGCGGCCTCCGGCGCCGCGGTCAGATCGCCCAGCGGCAAACTGAGCAGTCGCGCCACGTCGGCGAGCTCCACCTCGACCCGCATCCTTCCGTCGTCGGGCGCGCTCGTCGCCAGACCAGCTGGCCTCGCCCCAGCGGGATCTCGACGTGCCACGTCGGCTTCGGGCAGGGGAAGCGGATCGAGCTCGTGGCGTCGTCCCTGCTCGTCGATGCGGAAGAAGGCTCCGACCTGCTCACGACGATCGGACGGCGAACAGCCACGCCATCTCCTGGAGGCCTCGGACGAGTCGGCACCGTCGCGGCGATAGGAAAAGGGCATCGTGCGTCCTCCTGGATTTCTGGATCGGGTCTGGAGCTTGGCCTCGATCGGGTTCGGATCGGCGGCCCGGGATCCGGCGCGGCGGGGAGCTAGGGGATGGCGCGCAGGCGCTGCCTGGCGGCCTCGATCGGTTCGTAGTTCATCAGTAGCACCTGCGGCGAGCCGCGACGCCGGTCGGCCTCGAGCATCCAGCCGGTGGCGCAACCGACGTTGGCCATCTTCACCGCGGTGTCCATCAGGATGCAGAGCAGGAAGTAGCGCTGAAGGCACTGGGCCAGCCACCACTCACGCTGCATTCCTGCATCGCCGCTCGCCGCGCGGTCGTCGTGAGCCGTGTGGATGCGCCTGGTGTCCTCGGGACGATCGAACCAGTCGCTGCGCGCCCGCAGCACCTGCTCGAGCGACAACGCGGCCCGTAGCAGGGTGAATCGGTGGCTCTCGCCGAACAGCGACGCCGCACCCACGTACACCTCGCGATCGCGCGCCATGAGAGTCGCCAGCTCGCGCAGGCTCTGCATCGGTGCCCCGGAGAGGCGAACGGCGAACGTCTGCAGGTCGCGGTACCACGAGTGGAGGGCGACCGCATACACACCTCGAGCCAGCTCGAAGAGAGAGCGCGCCGCGGCGTGCTCGTCGCGCCGCGCCTGTGCTCCCAGGTGCTCGATGAGGATGCGGTCGGCCCACTCGTCGGCCAGCTTCTCGTTGGCGAAGAACGCCTCGTCGCGTGCGAAGGATCGTGCGCGCTCGGGGTCGTGACTGCGCAGCCGCTCGGCCTCACGGCGCACCTCGCTGCCCAGGTCGGAGACCTGCTCGAAGCCGGGCAGCCCGAACTGGGTCGGCGCGAACTCGTCGACGTGGCGGCAGAGCTTGGCCGCAGCGTACTCGAGCCGGCGCTCGAGCGGAGCCTCGGGGTCGACGAAGGCGGCGTACTGCCCTCGCGGATGGCCGCTCAGCAGGTGGCCGACCTCGTGGCCGAGGAAGAAGAGCATCACCAGGCGGAGCTGACGGCGCACGCTCAGCTCGCGCTCGGGATCGGCTCCCGCCCGCTGCATCCTCCGGCGCAGGCGCCGCAGCCGGCCTCCGGGGTCGCCGGCGATCTGGGCGACCAGAGCGAAGAGGCGCGTGTCGCTGCGCGAATAGGGGCAGCCGTCGAGCGCTTCGGCGGCCGAGAAGGAGCGGATCACCGCCTCGGCCTCGACGGCGAAGCGCTGGTTGAGGACCACCAGCTTCTCGCTGCGCAGCGCCTGCAGTGCGTGGGTGAAATAGTCGCTCTGCCTGAGCTCGTGCGAGATGTGCTCGGGATCGATCACCGCCAGGTCGAGTCGATCGAGCGACGCCAGCAGACCGGTGTCCAGCAGGTCCTGGAAGGCGCCGGCCAAGACGTCACGCAGCAGCTCGTCGGCCGGCTCGTGGGCGAGCAGCTCGTCGCGCAGCAGGGTGCGGTCCTCGCCGGGCATCGGGTCCTTCGCCACCTCGCCGGAGTCGATCCTCATCGCCGCGACCCCGCTCCGGTGCATCGCCTCAGATCATCGGGAATCTCTTCTGCGCCCAGGCCGCCAGACCCTCTGGCGCGGCCGCCGCCTCCGGGTGGCGCCGGGTGAGGCGCATCACGAAGTCGGCGACGAGCCTCTTCTGCTGCGCGTGCAGCCGCTGCCAGAACCCGTCGCAGAGCCGCTCGGCGTTGTCGAGGGCCGCGCCGGGATCCGCCTCGATCAGCTCGTACACCTGCATCAGGGCGAGGCGCGTGTTGATCTCCGTTTCGTCGAATGCGGCGCGCTCGAGGTAGGTCAGGCTCGTCTCCAGCAGAGTCGCGGCGCGCGGCAGGTCGCCGCCGTTGCCGACCACACCGGCCAGGTTGGTGCTCGCGGACGCTGCGTTGGCCCAGTCCTCGATACCCACGAAGAGATCGAGCGCCTGCCGGTAGAGCGCCTCGGCCCTGGCGGTGTTCTCGAGCTGGTTGTGGGCGTTGCCGACCGCGATCAGGTCCTGCCCGACCACCCGGTCCTCCAGCTCCAGGGCGCGGGCGGTCGCCAGCGCCTCCTCTGCGGCTGGCAGCGCCAGCTCGGCGAAGCCGTAGCGCTCCAGCAGAGTCGACAGCACCGAGATCTCGTCGCGCCGCGTGCGGCCGTCGTCGATCTCCTCCGCCAATTCGAGCGCCCGCTCGAACTGCACCGAGGCGACGTCGCCGCGGCCGTGGTTCGCCGCATCGATCCCGCGGTTCGCGGCCTCTCGCATCGCAGCGACGGCGTCGAGGCGGGCGGATTCGTCTGGCATCTCCTGCTCCTTCCGGTTCCGAGGTGGCAGGTCGCTTCGTCTGTCGCGTGGTCAGGAAGACGAGGCGTGAAGGCTCCGATGCGCGTCCGCAGCCCTCTCCTCTCCTACCAACGCAACCCGGCGACGTTCACGGTCAGAGCCCGGCGGCCGCCGGCCAGCGACGTCCAACGCCGCAGCGTTGGCCGCCTTCTCCGCGCTTCGGCACAGGAAGGAGCGGCGGGAGCCGGAACCGACCTGCCGGTCGGCGCGCGACCGAGCACTCAGGTTCTCCGTCCCACTACAGACACCCGACGGAGGGCAAGGCCCATGACGCGTTCCATCCACCACGGCGAGTACTCAGAGACACCTTCGAGCCTCGACTCCAGATCCGGCGTCCGGCAGCGCGAGCTCGTCCGGCGACTCCCCACCCTGTTCGTCCTGACGCTCGTGTCGACGTGCTCCCTCGCCCCGTCCGCCTCGGCGCAACCGCGAACCGAGCACGATCGTCTGCAGTTCGACCTCTCGCTCTACCAGGGACGCGAGCTCGGCCGGGCCGTCGCCATGAGCCAGGGCGAGATCGCCACCGACATGCAGGGCGACGGCATCGACACCGTGCTGCACTGGGGGCAGCTGTTCGGCTCCCAGACCTACCGGGTCGTCGACTCACACGATGCGGTCGAGGGCGACACGGTGGCGCTCTCCGCCAGCGGCGGGCGTTTCGTCTGGGCGTACGGGCTGCCCAGCGTCGCCTCGGGCGACGCGGTCGAGTACCTCGACGAGAACATGCTGCCCGTCGACCTCGGCGCTCCGCCGAAGTCGATCGCCGTCTCGGGCTCGGTCATGGCGGTGGGCGTGGCGCCGAACCGGGTGGCGATCTACCGCCGCCTGCAGGTCCCCAACCGCGGTCTCTTCGTCTGGGTCCTCGACGACGAACTGAGTGGAGGCCTCTTCGTCGACTACGGCCGCGCGGTGGCGCTCTCCGACGACGGCGACGTGCTCGCGATCGGGGCCCCAGGGGTGGGCTTCGGTGGCGGCTCCAACGGCTTCGTCGAGATCTGGGTCCGCGGCATGAACGACTGGATCCTCGTTCAGACGATCGATCCCCCGATGTCGATCAGCTCCCAGCAGGCGGCGAGATTCGGTTCGAGCCTGTCGATGGCCGACCCCTGGCTCGCCGTGGGAGCTCCGAAGGCCGATCGCGAGACCGCAGGGCAACCCATCGTCGACGCCGGCCAGGTGCTGCTCTACGACACCAGCATCCTCTACGTCCACCAACGAACGCTGTTCGGCGCCGCCGGCGACCAGCTCGGTGCCAGCGTCGCCATGGCGCGCTCACCAGACGGGAGCCTGCTGCTCGTCGCTGGAGCTCCCTTCGCCGACCAGGTCGTGCAGACCGAGCGCGGCACCTCCTTGCTCGATCAGGGCGCCGCGGTGACCCATCGCTGGACCGAGCAGGCCGACGACTGGCAGCCCGCCGGCGTGCTGGTCAGCAGCGGTGGCGGAACCGCCGGCGCCAACCTGGGCACCTCGGTCGCCACCGACGGCCGGCGGATCGTCGTCGGGGCTCCCCACGCCGACGTCTTCGACGGCCTGTCGCTCTACGAGGACGCCGGCGTGGCGCTGGTCTTCCTCAGCGACCAGATCTTCGCCGACGGGTTCGAGACGGGGAACGCCTCGAGGTGGTCGGCGGCGGTGCCCTGACGGGGCAACGCGACTGTCCGACCACAGGCGCCGATCGCCGCCCGCAATTCGTCGGGCTCGTTCCAGGAGGCCCCATCGCGTTGTCTCAGCCGGCAGACCGACAATGCAGTCGGCAAGGAACGGAAGGACGACGTCATGAAGAGAAGCACACCTCGCTCATCGATCCATCATCCGCTGGCCTGGCTCGCGGTCCGGGCCTCCCTGCTGCTGCTCTTCTCCGCGAGCCTGGTCACGGCAGCGACCGATCGTTCAGCGACCCTGCGCGAGAGGGTCGTCCTCGAGCCCACCGGCGTCGGCTTCGAGCTCGGCGCCCGGGGCGTCGCCGTCTTCGAGACCCTTGGCACCGCCGACCCCGCCCAGCAGTCGATCGCCGTCAAGCTCGAAGCCGCCATCAAGGACGGCAACGTGCTCCTGGTGTCCGTGTATCGCGGAGGTAGGCGATTCGACGTCAGCTCCTGCACCATGCGCCTCGACGGGTGCTTCACCGCGCTACGGCGGGATGCCGGTGACTCGCCCGCCTTCCCCTACGACGCCATCACCCAGATCGTCATCCATCACGCCGGCGAGCCCATCCTGGTCGGCCGTCGAGGTGCGATCGAGTAGCAGCTGACGAACACCGGAGTCCTGGGTGAAGTTTCGAGCACTTCTCCGGCGAGTGCGAGAGGCTCGGCGAGCCGACCAGGACCCACGTTCCCTCCACCGTCTCCCGGAGAGCCCGAGTCGGAAGGCGGCCATCGACCGGCGTCCTGGTGAACCGGGACGCCGCCCTCACACACTGAGCCGAGAGCGCCCCGCCTGACTCGGAGGGCCCTGCTCCGCCATCTCCCGGTTTCCTCTTGCCGGGCTCGCGTGTCCCACCTCCCGAGTGAAAGGAGTGCGGGAGATGAGTCCACAGAGCGAGCGCAGGGAGCGTGCGGAGACATCGGCGGTCCGAGGGTTCCTCTCTCGCTTCGCCGCCGATCCGAGGCACTTCCAGATCAGCGTGCTCGGCACGCTGCTGGTGGTCGGCATCGCCCGGCTCGGATTCCCGGTCGATGCCTCCGACGTCGCCGCCGCGATGGCCTCGGCGCTCGCCACCGAGCTGCTGGTGGCGCGGCTGCGCGGCAAGCTCTTCGACCCGCGCTCTCCGTTCATCTCGAGCCTGTCGCTCTCACTGCTGCTGCGCGCCTCGTCTCCCTGGGTCTACGCCTTCGCCGGCGCCGCGGCGATCGGCGGCAAGGCATTGCTGCGGGTGCGCGGCAAGCACCTCTACAACCCGGCGGCGCTCGGCATCGCCGCCGCGGTGCTGCTCACCGACCGGGCCTGGATCTCGCCGGGCCAGTGGGGCAGCGGGCCGCTGCTGCTGTTCCTGTTCGCCTGCGCCGGCGGCATGGTGGTGCACCGCGCGCTGCGCTCGGACGTCAGCTGGATCTTCCTGGTCAGCTACGCCGCGCTCGCCCTGGGGCGAGCCGCGTGGCTCGGTGATCCCTGGGTGGTGCCGCTGCACGGCCTGCAGAGCGGCGCCTTCCTGCTCTTCGCCTTCTTCATGGTCTCCGATCCGAAGACCACCCCCGACGCGCGGCCGGCCCGGATCGGCTACGCGATCTGTGTCGCCGGCGGCGCCGCCTGGGTGCACTTCGGCCTGCACCAACCCAACGGCTTCCTCTGGTCACTGCTGGCCCTGGCGCCGATCGTGCCGCTCCTCGACCTGCTGGCGCCCGGCGC
Source organism: Acidobacteriota bacterium (assembly GCA_003388555.1). Classification (GTDB taxonomy): domain Bacteria; phylum Acidobacteriota; class Thermoanaerobaculia; order Multivoradales; family Multivoraceae; genus QQVD01. Next base: position 33,656 of record QQVD01000024.1, read on the forward strand.
CCGCTACCGCTGGGGGCAGCGCCCCGGCAGCCCGACTCACCCACCGATCCCGACCGTGAACCCACGCGAAAGGAACCCTGCCATGACTCCCAACCCCGCCAACGCGGCAGCAGCCGCAGTCACCCGGACGGCGTCGAGCGCGCCGCGCCGCGTCGCCGCCGCGACCCTGTTCTGCATCACCGCTCTGCTCGCACTGGTCGCTTCGCGTGCCGACGCCTTCTGCGGCTTCTACGTCGCCAAGGCCGACACCCAGCTGTTCAACCGCGCCTCGCAGGTGGTGCTGGTGCGCGACGGAGAGCGCACCGTGGTGACCATGGCGAGCGACTACCAGGGCGACCCCGAGGAGTTCGCGCTGGTCGTTCCGGTGCCGAGCGTGCTCTCGCGCGAGCAGATCCACGTCGCCGAGCAGGCGGTCATCGACCACCTCGACGCCTACACCGCGCCGCGCCTGGTCGAGTACCACGATCCCGACCCCTGCATGCGCTACGAGCTGCGCCGCATGAAGGCGAGCGCCACCCCACTCCCCGAATCCGTGTCCGAGCTCGGGTCCCTCGGTGGCGCCGACCTCGGTGTGCGCATCGAGGCGAAGTACACCGTCGGCGAGTACGACATCCTGATCCTCTCCGCCGAGCAGAGCGACGGCCTCGAGACCTGGCTGCGACGCAGCGGCTACCGCATCCCCGACGGCGCCTCGCGGGTGCTCGGCAGCTACCTGCGTCAGGGCATGCGCTTCTTCGTCGCCAAGGTGAACCTCGAGCAGCAGCGCTCGCTCGGCGTGGTGAACCTGCGGCCGATCCAGATGGCGTTCGAGACGCCGAAGTTCGGCCTGCCGATCCGCCTCGGCACGGTGAACTCGAGCGGCACCCAGGAGATGTTCGTCTACACCCTCACCCGCAGGGGCCGGGTGGAGACGGTCAACTACCGCACCGTGCGCCTGCCCACCGACGCCGAGATCCCGCCGTTCGTGGAGCAGCGCTTTGGCGACTTCTACCGCGACCTCTTCGATCGCCAGGTCGAGGAGAACCGACGCGGCGTGTTCCTCGAGTACGCCTGGGACATGGCGTGGTGCGACCCGTGCGCCGCCGACCCTCTGTCGGTGAGCGAGCTGCGCGACCTCGGCGTGTTCTGGATCGACGATCCAGGGTTCGCCCCGTCGCGTCAGGGCAGCCAGGCGCGCGACGTCTTCGTCACCCGCCTGCACGTGCGCTACGACGGCGAGCACTTCCCCGAGGACCTGCGCTTCCAGGAGACCGCCGACCGCTCCAACTTCCAGGGCCGCTTCGTGATGCGTCAGCCCTGGACCGGCTCTCCCAGCGCCTGCCCCGCCGCGCGGGAGTATTTTCGTGGGCTGCGCGAGCGCCAGGAGCGCGAGGCCCAGACCCTCGCCCGCCTCACCGGTTGGGATCTGGCGGACATCCGGGCGCAGATCCCGGGCCTGGGCGCGAGATCCGAAGAGGAGCCGGACGTGCCGTGGTGGAAGCGACTGTGGCCAGGAGACCGGGGACGCTGAGCTCCGAACCGGATCGCCGCGGTGGAGTCGACACACGCCTCTCGGCTTCACCCTTGCGAGCCGAACGACGGCGGCAGCCGGAATGCGCAGCGTGGTCCCGGTGCGCTGGCGAGCCGAGCGTCGAGCGTCGCTTGCGGTGCTTCGAGAGCTTCCGCCACCGCGACGTACCAGGCGTCGTACGCGGTGACGTCGTGGCGCAGCTCCAAGGATCCTGGCGGCGAACAGTCGTTCCGCAAGCGAAGCGAGCTGGCGGCATGCACGTGCATGCATCAGCTAGCCTCGCTGCGATGAGAACCACGATCGAACTGCGTGACGAGCTCAGGGCGGCACTGCTCGAGCTGGCCGCCAAGCGCGGCGAGAAGGGCTTCTCCCGCCTCGTCGGCGAAGCCATCGAGGCCTATCTCAGAACCGAAGAGGCGCGCGACGCGTCGCGACAGAAGGCGTTGTCGGTGCGCGGGGTCCTCAGCGACTCGGACGCCTCCGAGTTGCGCCGGAGCACTGGCCAGATCCGGCGCCACTGGCGGTGATCGTCGCCGACACCGACGTACTCATCGACCTCCTCGGCCGCGGGGCGGCGCAACGTGTCGCGCTCGAGATCGAGGCCGGAGCACTCGCCACGACCGCGATCACCCGCTTCGAGCTCCTCTCCGGCGCCAAGGGACGACGCCAACTGAGGGCGGTGGAGGACCTCCTGGCGGCGCTCCCGACCCTCTCCCTCGATGCCGACACCGCGGACGAAGCCGCCCGACTTCGTCGAGGCCTCGAGGCGGAACGCCGCGGCATCGCGACGGCGGACAGCCTGATCGCCGGCATCGTGCTCCGGCATCAGGCGATCCTCCTGACCCGGAACCGCAGGCACCTCGAGAGGGTGCCGGGCCTCGTGCTCGCCCAGCTCGACCTGGACAACGCAGCCGACTGATTCCGCCGGGCCCTGGCCCTTCGGGCCGGACGATCGACGCGACCCCACGACCGGCAGCTCCCCTCCCGGGCACGGCGGTCCGCGGACCCCTCGGCCTCCACCCGGTCGCGCCTCGACGCCCTACTCGACCCCGGCGGCCTCCCGCTCCTCGAGACGTGCCCCTTTCAGAATGCCCGGCATCGCGTAGTTGCCCTCGTGGCAGGCGTACTCGAAGACGGGGCCCAGGACCGCACGAAGGGTCATCTCGCCGCGCATCGGCTCGCTGTAGTGCAGCGGGTCGTCGATCCGGAAGGCGTAGTGGATGGCGTCGTCCGAGACGCGGGTCAGCCGCTCCTCGACGCGCGCCTGCTCGGAGTAGTAGAGCGGACCGTAGCTGGCGCGTTCGGGATGGAAGTCGGTGGTCTCGATCACCAGCACCTCGCCGTCCCAGTGCGCGACCGAGTCGCCGAGCCAGCGCGGCACCCGTCCACGGCTCGAGGCCTGCCTCGCCTCCTTCGCCGCGGCAGCGTCGGCGACGATCGGGATGTCGCGCGCGTCGTGCACCATCTCGATCAGCACCATCAGGCGATCGCCGGTCTGCACGAAGCGGTAGTAGTTGTTGTAGAGCACGTTGAGCATCGGCGGGCCCGCCGTGCCCCCGAAGCCCAGCACGCAGCGCTCGCCGAGCGACATCACCTCGGGGCCTTCGCGCGTCCGGCGCAGCTCGCCGGCGGCCGTCAGCCGCTCGCGCAGCTCCGGCAGGTACGGCACCTGGCCGTCGGCCGGCTCGACCAGCCACGAGGACCTGATCTCGCCGTTGACCACGGCGTAGTCGGTGCCCGGATCGACCCAGCCGGCGTTGTAGTTGCCGACCGGCGGCAGCCTCTCGACGACCTCCGGTGCCTCACGGTCCGGGTCGCTCGGCTGCAGATCCCTGGCGGCCCGCACGTTGTGGAAGTGCTTGCCCGACAGCTCGGCGGCACGCGCCGGATCGAGCACCAGCGTCTCGATGTCGTCGGGGCGCGACAGCCGGGTCAGCGAGGCGTTGGTCCAGACGCCGGAGAAGTCCGGCCTGCCCTCGGCCGTGCGCGGTGGATCGTAGGCGGGCTCCTGGCCGAGAGCGCCGACCGGGAGACCCCAGGAGAGCAGCAACGAGAACGAGAACGCGACACCGAGAGGCAACTTGACCATGCGAGGCTCCTGCACGGCTCGAAGACGGGACGGCGTTCGGCGATGCCGCGGCCGGATCGAGGGCGCCGCCGGTCCAGGGCCGACTCCGGTGCTCGGAACGCTCGGGCCGGCCGCATCAAAGGAGTTCTGGGTTCGTTCCCGGCACTGTAGCGCAGCGCACGGTCGTGGCTGCGCTCGGGCCACCACCCAGCGCGTCGGTGACCCGGAGACGCCAGCGGGCTCCAGCCAAGGCCCCGGTGCCATACTGAGCGCTGCCCTCCCGATCCACCGCCTTCCCCAGTTCCGCAGAGCCCGAGGTCCCTCCGCTTGTCGAAGCGACGCCGCGTGCAGACACCGTCGACGGGCCTCCGGCTCGTCCTGCGCCGGCTCGACCTGGGTCTACGCGCCCTCCTCCTGCTCGGCTCCTGGACTGCCTCTCCACGGCCCGCCCAGGCTGAGGAGTGGCGCCACTACGGCGGCGACCTCGCCAGTTCCAAGCACTCCCCGCTCGCCGACATCGATGCCGGCAACTTCGCCGATCTCGAGATCGCCTGGTCGTGGACGTCGGTCGACGGCTGGCTCAGCCACACCACCGCGCAGGGCACCTGGTGGGGCCCCTCCGACGACGTCTTCGCCGCTCTCGCAGAGGAGCGACCGGACCTCTGGCGCAACGGCCGGCCGCCCCGGATCAGCAGCCTCAAGGTGACGCCGCTGAAGGTCGGCGATCGTCTCTTCGTGGTCACCCCGCTCTATCAGGCGGCGGCGATCGATGCCGCCTCCGGCGAGACCCTGTGGGTGTTCGACCCCAGGAGCTACGCGGCCGGCACTCCGACCATGAGCCTGCTCTTCAACCACCGCGGACCCGCCTACTGGGACGGCGCCGGCCAGCGAGCCGGGAGCGACGTTCCAAGGAAGAGTGCGGACGCCTGCGCGCCGCGCCTGCTCTGGGGCACCGGGGACGGCTGGCTCGTGGCGGTCGACGCGCGCACCGGCCGGCCGATCGAGGGCTTCGGAGAGGGTGGCCGGGTCGACCTGATGCAGGGGCTGCCGCGCGCCCGGCGCGGCGAGCGCGACTACCTCAACGCGCTGCGCTACTCCTCCTCCTCGCCTCCCCTGGTCGTCGGCGACGTGGTGATCACCGGCTCCTCGATCGCCGACCGACGCATCACCAAGGAGGCCATCCCCGGCGACGTGCGCGCCTGGGACGCCTGCACCGGCGAGCTGCGCTGGACCTTCCACACCGTGCCGCGCGCCGGCGAGCTCGGCCACGACTCCTGGCTCGAGGGGTCGGCCGACTACAGCGGCAACACCAACGTGTGGACGATGATGAGCGCCGACGCCGAGCGCGGCATCGTCTACCTGCCGATCGGCACACCGACCAACGACTTCTACGGCGGTCACCGCAAAGGCGACAACCTCTTTGCCGAGAGCCTGGTCGCTCTCGACGTCGCCACCGGCGAGCGGCTCTGGCACTACCAGACGGTGCACCACGGCGTGTGGGACTACGACCTCCCGGCGGCGCCCAACCTGGTCGACGTCACCGTCGGCGGCGAGCGCATCCCGGCCGTGGCGCAGGTGACCAAGCAGGGGTTCGTGTTCGTCTTCCACCGCGTCACCGGCGCGCCGCTCTGGCCGATCGAGGAGCGTCCGGTGCCGGCCTCCGACATCCCCGGCGAGCAGCTCTCGAAGACCCAGCCCCATCCCACCTGGCCGCTGCCCTTCGAAGCCCAGGGCGTCAGCGAGGAGGACCTGATCGACTTCACGCCCGAGCTGCGCGCCGAAGCGCTCGAGATCGCCCGTTCCTTCCGTCTCGGCCCGCTGTTCACGCCGCCCTCGCTGGCCGGCGAAGGCGACGGCGCCACCCGGGCCACTCTGCAGCGCCCCGGCCTCGCTGGAGGGGCGAACTGGCACGGCGCCGCCGTCGACCCGGAGAGCGGCTGGCTCTACGTGCCGTCGCGCAGCAGCCTCACCGCCGTGCAGTTCTACACCCCCGACCCCGAACAGGGGGGCACCCTGCGCTACACCCACCGCTCGGCCGGCGGCACCGCCGGACCGCGCGACCTGCCGCTGGTCAAGCCGCCGTACTCACGACTCACCGCGATCGATCTCAACAGCGGCGAGCACGTCTGGATGCAGCCGCTCGGCGACGGCGACCCGATCCGTCGGCACCCCGACCTCCAGCACCTCGATCTGCCTCCACTGGGTGGCGATCGCTACACCGGGCCGCTGGTGACGAGCACCCTGCTGATCCTCGGCCAGGCGACCGTGGGCTCCGACGACGGCCCACCCGGTTGGCTGGTGGCGCGCGACAAGAGGACCGGCACCGAGGTCGGCCGCGTCGCCCTGCCGGGATCGCCCATCGGCACCCCGATGACCTACTCGGTCGGCGGGCGGCAGCACATCGCGCTGACGGTGAGCGGACAGCCGCCGCGTCTGGTCGCCCTGGCGCTCCCGCTGCCGGCTCCGTGAGCCGGCGCCGGTCGAGCCTCGCCGCGAGCGGTCCCACACCCCTGCCGCTCGCCGCGGCGCGGAGCACGGCCCCGCTGTGGACTCAGGGAGGCTCGGCGAGCGTGAAGGGGGCGCTCCAGCGGTGCCTGCCCCAGGCCAGCACCAGGGTGCCGCGCGCCGCATCCGCCGTCCAGGCGAGATCGGCCGTGAAGGCCTGCTCGGCATCGTCCTCCGCGGTGAGCTCGTGCAGCAGCGGCGCCGCCGCGCGATCGGCGGCAGGATCGTGCTGGGTTCCCCAGACGTCGCCCTGATCGTTGAACAACAGCTCCCAGCCCTCGGCGGTCCTGCGGATCCACAGCGAATAGATGCCGTCGAAGTCGGGCGCGACGTTGCCGGTCGGGACCTCCTGCTCGCCGAAGCGCAGCGACACATCGTTGCGCAGGCGCAGGGCGGGGGCGGAGAAGAACCGCACGACGCCGCCGCTGCCGAGCGACTCGAGCTCGGCGAACTCGGCGCTGTCGACGCTGGTGAGGGGATGCGCCAGCTCGATCTCGTGCGCGCCGAGCGTCGCACTGGCGGTCCCCCGCGTCGGTGCTCGTCGCGCCCGCTGCGCCGCGGGCTGCCCGGCCGGCACCTGCGCCGCGACTGCCGACGGGCCCCCTCCCTGCATAGCGGCTGCCGCGGCAGCCGGCGGCGCCTGTGCCGCCTGCGTGGCCTGCGACGCCATGGCCACCAGGCCGGCGATCCACATCGATCTCGTCGCCATCCGGGGTTACCTCGTTCAGGTGGAAGTCAGCCGGTGGGGGGTGCGTCGCGAAGTCGCGAGGGGGCTGAGCGCAAGAGCAGTCGTGGGAGCCCTCATCCTAGCCGCGCCGACGGGGCCGCATCCTCAGTGGCTCCGTCGCCCCGGCGCGCCGCGGCACGCGTGTCGTACACTGGTCGACACCACTCCGACAGCCCCAGTCCAGGTCCACCCGCCGCTCTCGGCCGCGCCAGTCCGCGCGGGGCATCCGGCAGCACGGAGGAAGCACGCATGAGACGTTTCGCCTCTCCGCAAAGCTCATGGAGGCTCGCAGTGCGTCGGCCCGCCACCCGGGTCGCCGGGTCGACGTGCCGATTGCCCCAGGTGCTCCTCCGACTGGCGACGACGTCGGGCCTGGCCCTGATCGCCGCCGCGGCGCAAGCGCATTCGACGGCCGCACCGGCAGCCGCCGGCAGCGCCGTCGACCAGGAGATCACCTTCTACCGCGACGTGCTCCCGATCCTGCAGGACAACTGCCAGACCTGCCACCGCCCCGGAGGCGACAACTACACCGGCATGGTGGCGCCGATGTCGCTGATCACCTACGACGAAGTCCGTCCGTGGGCCAAGTCGGTGGCCCGCAACGTCCAGTCGCGCACCATGCCGCCCTGGTACGCCGACGAGGCCTTCCACGGCGTGTTCGAGAACGAGCGCACCCTGACCCAGCAGGAGATCGACACTGTCGTCGCGTGGGCCACCTCGGGCGCCAGACCGGGGGATCCGGCGCACGCTCCGGACCCGGTCGACTTCGCCACCCACGGTTGGCGCATCGGCGAGCCGGATCTCATCGTCGACGCGCCGCGCTACTTCGTGCCCGACGACGCCGACACGCACTACGTCACCCACACCGTGACGCTCGACGAGTCGATGCTCCCGAAGAGTCGCTTCATCAAGGCCATCGAGTGGCGCGGCGGCCCGGCGGTGCACCACATCGTCGGCTACGGCTTCCTGCCGGGACGCGGTCAGGAGCGTGGCACCGGCTACGGGCTCGGCTCGATCGCGCCGGGCGAGGAGCCGATGCAGTTCCCCGACGGCTACGCCAAGCTGCTGGTCGCAGGCACCACCGTCGCCTTCTCGATGCACTACCACAAGGAGAAGGGACCGGGGACCGGAGTCTGGGACCAGTCCCAGGTGGCGTTCGCGTTCTACCCCGAGGACGCCGAGCTGCATCACTTCGTCGACCACGACCCGATCGGCAACCGCTGGTTCGACATCCCTCCAGGCCACCCGGAGTGGAAGGTCGGCGCCGGACGGGTCTTCGAACGCGACACGACGATCATCGCGCTGCACCCGCACATGCACCTGCGCGGCAAATCCGCCGAGTACGTCGCCCACTACCCCGACGGCAGCGAGGAGACGCTGCTCAGCGTGCCCGCCTGGGACTTCAACTGGCAGACCGACTACTCGTTCGCCGAGCCCAAGCGACTGCCCGCCGGTACGCGGGTGGAGTACACCGCGATCTTCGACAACTCGGAGGCCAACCCCGCCAACCCCGATCCCACCGTCTCGGTGGACTGGGGCCAGGAGACCTGGGACGAGATGATGCTCGGCTACGTCACCTACTCACGCACCCAGCCGGAGCGGCTCACCGTCGAGGGCGTGCTGGCCGAGCACTTCGGCGTCACCGAGTTCGAGGACGTCGAGGCCGGTGAGGACATCGCCCAGGACTGATCGCCGGCGCGGGTGAACGGGCGGTCCGCGGATCGGATCCGGCGAAGGTGAGGCGCCGAGCGCGCAGTCTGCGCCTTCCGCCCGCGATCTCTCTCACCTCTACGAAGGCCGTCCGTGGTCGGGCTTCGTGGTGCCGTCCAGCCGGGTGCGGGCGGCGGCGCCGCAAGACGCTCGGCCAAATCGCACTAGGATCCGTTCTCTCGCGTCTCCAGCCCCAGCTTCGGCAAGGCGACCCGGCCACGAGCAGCCGGCCGCACGGACGAACCCGTGCGTCCCGGCCGGTTCGTGAACCCGCCGAGGAGGACGACGCACCGATCGGGGAGAACACCGTTGCCCACCCTCCGCCTGCCGCATCCGATGGTCCTCCTGCTGGCCGCGGTCCTCGCCGCGGCGGTGCTCACCTGGATCCTGCCGGCGGGGGAGTTCGAGCGTGCCCTCGACCCTGAGACAGAGCGCGAGCAGGTGGTCGCGGGCACCTACAAGAGCGTCGATCCCGCGCCGGTCGGGCCCCTGGGGGCGGCGTTGGCCGTCCCGCGCGGCGTCGTCGCCGGCTCCGAGGTCGTCGTCGTCATCCTCTTCGTCGGCGGTGCCTTCGTCCTGCTCGATCGCACCGGAGCCCTCGCTCGGCTGATCGGCGCCCTGCTCGGCCGCACCCACAGACCCCGCACCGTCGTCGTCACGGTCTCGATCCTCTTCGCCACCCTCGGCGCCCTGGTGAATCTGCACGAGGAGATCATCGCGCTCGTCCCCGTGCTCGTGGTGCTGAGCCGAGGACTCGGCTTCGGGGCGATCACGGCGCTCGCGATGAGCATCGGAGCCGCCGTGGTCGGCGCGGCGTTCGGCCCCACGAATCCCTTCGCGGCCGGGATCGCCCAGCAGTTCGCCGACGTGCCGCCACTGACCGGCTTCGGCTCGCGACTGGGACTGACGGTCGGCGCCGTGACGGTCTGGATCCTGTGGACGCTGTCGCAGACCAAGCACGACGACGTGCGCCCGGACGTCGAGGCCGGCGACAGCCAACCCGCGACGCGGCGCGACGCGCTGATGCTCGGCCTCGCCCTGCTGCCGTTCGTTCCCTACGTCCTCGGAACGCTGCGGCTCGGATGGGGCTTCAACGAGCTCTCGGCCTGCTTCCTCGTCGCAGCCTACGCCGTCGGCCTGCTGGCTGGGCTCGGCATCCACGGCACCACCGTGGAGTACTTCAAGGGCATGGAGGCGATGCTCACCGCGGCGCTGTTCGTCGGTGTCGCGCGCGGCATCTCGGTCGTGCTCACCGACGGCCGGATCATCGACACCATCGTCTACGGACTGGCCAAGCCGCTCGAGGCGCTGCCGGGGCTCCTCGCCGCCGGGCTCATGGTGCCGACGCACACCCTGCTGCACCTCGTGGTTCCGTCCAACAGCGGCCACGCCGCACTCGTCATGCCGATCATGGCGCCGGTGGCCGATCTCCTCGGACTGCCGCGAGATCTCGCGGTGCTCGCCTACCAGCTCGGCGGCCCGACCACCGACATGCTGGTCCCCACCAACGGCGCCCTGCTCGCCATGGTGCTGGCCGCGGGTGTGCCCTACGGCCGCTGGCTACGCTTCGCCGTGCCGGGCACGCTGCTCGTCGTCGTCCCGGCGATGGTCGCGATCGCGGTGTGGCACACGTTGGGGACGGGGGTGTAGCCAAGACGGCGACCCCCTTCGTCCCGGTGCCCGACGGTCAGGCCCGGCGCGCCTCGAAGAGCAGCCGGCGATCCGTCCACGGCCGCGCCTCCCGGTCCTCGAGGCCGCCCGAGACGCGCACGTCGGCGAAACCGGCGACTCTGAGCATCAGCTCGATCTCCCGCTTGAAGTAGAGGCCGATGACGATGTCGTGGGTCTCGCTCGCGATCTCCTCGCCGGCGCGGAACTGGGCAACGCGGATCTCGGCGCGCGTGGTCTGCTCGAGAGGATCGAACTCGAGCGTCCTGGTGGCGAGCTCGAGCTCGTCGCCGTCGGCGGCGCGCCGCCGTTCGCCGATCTGCCGCCACTCGCCGGGCAGCTCGGGTTGCTCCAGCCAGCCGCTCCAGCGATCTGGCTCGGCGGTCGGCAGGTAGTGGTCCATCACCAGCGTGCCGCCCGGCTCGAGGTGCGCGTGCAGCCGCCGCAGCCCTTCGAGGTCGTCGGCCCGGGTGCCGCCAAGGCCGAAGGTGCCGCACACCACGATGGTGCGGTACCGCCGCGGCAGATTCAGCTCGTGCATCGCCTGCCGGTGGAGCACCGCCGTCAGCCCTGCCGCCGCCAGTCGCTTCTCGCACCAGTGCAGCATGTCGGCCGAGGCGTCGGCGCCGTCGACGTCGATCCCCGCCCGCCGGAACGGCACCAGCAGGCGGCCGGTACCGCAGCCCGCGTCGAGCGCCGGTTCGCCGTGCTCCTCGATGGCTCGCCGGAAGCGCTCGATGTCGTCGCCTGCGACGAGGAACTCGCCCCACCAGCGGGCGACGAGGCCGTGGTGCCAGGTCTGGGTGGCCATCGCGCGTTTCGTTCTCCAGGCGCTCGACGAGACAGAACCAGGCCGGGCTCTGCAGAGGCCTCATGACGCTCCGGTCCGCTTGGCGCTGCGGGACCGACCGAGCATAGCGACCTCCACCCGAAGTGGCCGCCCGGAAGGCTAGGGGCCGCTCGGCCGCGGCGTCGTCGAGCCGCTCCGCGACCGGTGCCGATCTCGAAGGACGACCGCTGAGCCCCGGGCGGACTCCGGACCGCCGTCAGGGCACCGCCGCGCTCCACTCTCCCGTGTCCCCGGATTCGAACCCGTCGTAGAAGAGCGGACCCGACTCGGGATCGTCCAGCTGCCGCTCCACCGCGCCGACGTCGCAGCTGCCGATCGGGCGCGGCTCACCTCTGGCGTCGAAATCGGAGCAGGCGGTCGGGCTGCCGACCGGATCGACGGCCCAGCTCGCGCTCCCCGGCAGGATCGTCGGCACCGGGCCGCCGTAGCCACCGAGCGTGCCGAGGTGCAGGTCGGCGCGGGAAGCGTTCGGGGTGTTGCTCGACGCCGCGCTGAGACAGGAGTCGCCCGGGCCCTCGATATTGCCCTCGCCGGCGACGACCGCCGCAGCGTGGATGAAGCAGGATCCATAGATCAGCGTCTGGTCGATGTCGGTCGTGCCGTTGCCCACGTAGATCGCGCTGCTGGATTCAGGCTCCCCAGGAAGCTGGACGTTGTCGACGAAGGTCGACGAAACGATCTCGAGCTCCGGTCCGATCGAGCTGCCGGTGACGAAGATGGCCCCGCCGCGAAACGCGGTGTTGCCCACGAAGGTGCCGTTCAGGATGGTGGTGGTGCGCGAGGTCGAGTGGCAGATGGCGCCTCCCTCTCCGCTCTCCGACGTGAAGTTGCCGGTGAAGGTGGAGTCGATCACCACCAGCCAGCCCACGTTGTAGACCGCGCCGCAGCCGAAAGCCCGGTTGTCGCGCAGCCAGACCCGCTCCAGGGTCAGCGACTCGTGATTCGCGATCGCGCCGCCGATGCCGTCTTCGCTCTCGTCCAGATCGCCAGCATCGCGCATCTGCAGGTCCCGGAGGACGACATCGAGATGCACGTTGGTGTTCGAGTCACTCACCAGGAAGAGCCGATGGCCGGAGCCGCTCCCATCACCACTCACTCCCCTGAGGATCGTGCTGTACGCGCCGTTCCCCTCGATCGTCAGGTCGTCGGTGATCGTGAGCTGGCCCGAAGCCACCGTGATCGTGCCGGAGCCGTTGAACAGGATGCGGTCCTCGCCCGGGAAGGCGTTCGCTTCCTCCACCGCCGCGCGCAGCGTGCAGGCAGAGAACATCCCGGGCGTGGCGCAGAACCCGTTGCCGGGATTGACGTCACCCTGGTCACCCGACGAGGTGACGATGAAGTCGCGCGCCCAGCCGGCGCTGGTGGAGCTGGCCACGGCCACGAGGGCCGCGACCAGGAACGGCGTGGAGCAGACGCGAAACCAGGTTCTTCTCGACAAGTGCGTGCCTCCTCACACTCGTCCTCCGACACCTGGTCCGGAAATGCGCCAATGGCCTCGGCTCTGATCCTGCCTCTCGCCTACCGCACCAGATGTCGCGGTCGTCTCGCGCACTCCGACGTGGAGTCCAGGAGTGGGAGGCCTTCGGCGGGATCGACTGAGGGGCTCAACGGCGGCTGCGCCACCGAGCGCTCGCGCTTCCTCGCTGTGCCGGCTCCTGCTCGAGCCCTCACTCACCACCCGGCTTCGGCGAGAGCGGGTACTTCGGCCTCCTACTGGCCCTCGATCGACTCGCAGAGCCGCCTGATCTCGACGGCAAGGGGCGGGATCTTCGTCTCGACGACGTCCCAGACGAGCTCATGATCCACTCCGAAGTAGGCGTGGATCAGACGATCCCTCATTCCTGCGATCGCCCGCCAATCCACCTCGGCGTGCCGAAGACGGAACTCGCCCGAGAGGTTCTTGGATGCCTCGCCCATCACTTCGAGGCTTCGCACGAACGCTCGCTGGAGCGTCTCGTCTCGAAGGTACTCGTCACAGGTCAATCCGGACGAGGCCCTCGCAAGATAGTCGGCTTCGTCCAGTATGTGGCGCAGGTAGTCAAGCGGCTGGAAGGACATCCTCCGAGCTCTCGATGATGCGCGGCCCGAGATGACGGCTGAGCGACTGGCGGGTCAGCAGCTCCACGGGGCGGCCGAGCAACCGCTCGAGCAGCTCGGCGAGGTCGAGGTAGCTGTCGAACCTCTTGCAGCCTTCACGGAAGTCCACCAGTAGATCCACGTCGCTGTCCGATCGAGCTGCGGACCGCGCGACCGACCCGAAGAGGGACAGGCGCTCAACACCGAGTCGGCGCAGTTCTTCCTCTTGCTCTCGCAGACGCGAGATCACCTCGGCGCGGGTTCTCACTGCTACCACCCCGTTCACGGGGGCCAGACTAGCAGTCTGAGCATCGGTCGGATGTCCGAACCACGGACCGGTCATCCGACGAAACCACCGCATCGCGCGGTGAAGATCCTCAGATGACGGAGTCCTGCACCAGGCTCGGGAGAACTCCTCCGGGGAGCCCCACGCGGAGCTCGTTGGAAGCGCCTTCCTCCCGAGTCGTGAGCCAATGCGCAGTCTGAGGCGATACGTCTTCGCGCGCTGTGTGCACTCCGGGGCTGAGCCCGGGTGACGGAGGCGGACCCTCGCTGAGGATGACCAGTCCGCCACACTCGCCCGTCACTCCGTCACTCCGTCACTCGATCCGGAGTCCACGCATCACCGAGACGGTGGCGACGCGAATCTTCGAGGCCCTTCCGGCGCAGGCCGCCACGCTCGGGAGATTCTCGCCAGCCGGTTGCGTGGCTCCACGTCCGGCACGCTCTCCCCCGACTGCATAGAGCCCTCGGCCAGACGACCGAGAAGCGCTACCAGTGCCACGCCAGCCGCAGGTTGGCGAAACCGTCCCGCTCGACGGCGGCCAGGTCGCTGCCCGGATCGACACCGGCGAAGTGGCGCACGTCGAGCGACAGCACGAAGCGGCTGCCGAGGCGGCGCGAGGCTTCGACGACCGCGACCCGCGAGCCGTCGTCGTGGTCGACGATGACGCCGGCCAGGATCTCGGTGTCCTGGATGTCGTTGAGCGCCAGGCGCAGGCCGAGGAAGGTGTCCTCGTCGTAGAGCGTCGGCGGCGCGGTGGCGCCCCGCCCGTCCCACAGCAGCTCGAGCAGCAGGCCGAGGTCGGCGCCGCTGCCCCCCACCTGGAACAGCGTGCGCTCGAAGCCGGCCACCGCGGCACCGAAGGTCTCTCCCTGGCCGGAGCGGGTCATCGCCTCGAGCTTGAGCAGCCAGGCGCCGAGCGTCCACTGCGCGTCGACGGAGTACTGGCGGGTCACGGCGTAGACCGGCACGAGGGTGCGGCCTTCGGGGCCAAGGGCGAACTGCGGCTCGCGCGCGGTGCCGTGGAAGGTCGCGAGGCCGAGGTCGAAGGCGCCGACGCTGCGGCTCCAACGTAGCGCCCAGTCGATCCGGTCGTCGCCGCGGCTCGCCTCGTACCGCGGCCGTGTGGCTTCGACCGGCAGGGGAGGTCGAAGGCGACCGCGCCGTCCCGGGAAGGTGCGCTCGCGCGCACCGAAGAGGGTGTAGAGCTCGAGCCGACCCCAGTCGCGCGACAGGGCGAGACGCAGCATCGGCTGGCCCAGCTTGTCCTCCTCGTCGATGTCCTCCACCGCGTCGGTCTGGTTGATCACGTCGACCAGGTGACGGGACTCGGTGACGCCCCAGAAGACCCGACTGACGCCCGCCAGCACCTCGAGACGGTTTCCGACGTAGCGGTACGACGCCTCGCGCACGTCGACGTGGCTGCGCTCGTCGTCGACCTCGTCCCAGCGCGCGAAGAGCGCCAGGTCGAGCTGGTGACGCCGCTCGGCGCCGCGCCAGCGCAGCTCCGGCTCGAAGGTCGCCGACGCCACGCTGCTCTCGTCCTGCACCGGCTGCGCCGCCTCGTCGGGGAACCAGCGCAGGTCGAAGCCGATCGATCCGGCCGTGTCGAGCTCGCCGGCCGCCTGGGACAGCGCCGCAACCTGCGTCGCCAGGGCCGCCGTCAGTGCCGCCACGCCCAGCGCCCGACCGGCGCCACGCTTCACCCGACCTCTTCGCAAGGCGCCGCTCCTCAACGCAGACGCTCGAGCGCTCCGGTGCTGAAGTCGTCCTCGCCCAGCCCCTGGCCGAAGACGTAGTCGGAGTACAGCAGGTCGGTGCTCTTGCCGCTGATGTGGTTGACCATGCGCAGCTCGTGGGCGCGCCAGAAGCCGCCCTCGTACTCACGGTAGTCGTCCATCGTCAGGGTCTTGAGCAGGGTGCCCTTGCGGTCGTAGAAGTCCACCTTGCGCACCTGGTGCACCTTCTGGTCGATCCACGCAACCTGTTTGCTGTAGCCCGAGTGCTCGTAGCGCGGCGTGCGCTCGATGACGTCGCAGGTCAGCTCGCCGCACGCCTCTTCGCGCAGGTAGCGGTAGGAGAACTTCTCGAGCTCGAGGGCGGTGAAGTCCTCGAAGGCGAGCTCGCTGCCGACGAAGGGCCCGGACTTGTTCACCGAGGAGATGCGCTTGACCCGCTTGAGGGACGGCAGGTAGAGCCACTGGTCGTCGGACTCGAGGATCTTGGCGTGCGACAGCAGCGCGGTGCCGGCGACGTCGGGCGGATCCTCGAAGACCACCAGCGACAGGTTGCCCAGGCTCTCGTCGGCGACCTCGAGGGTGCGGATGTGCAGCGTGCGCCGCGCCTCCCGTCCGGCCTTGTTGCGCAGCACCATCTCGAGCGACACCGAGCTGTCGGCGAAGCCGCGGTCGCTGCGATCGGAGCGTGCCGCCACGGCGTAGCCCCGCTCCTCGGGCGTCTCCGCCGGAGCCGCCGTGGGCAGGGCGAGTGCGAGGGCCGCCAGCAGCGCGGCGGGGGTCCGGGCGGCGGGGCGTCGGGCGAACGGGTCAGAAGGTCGCAGGCTCATGTCGCTAGTCTCCTCGAGAGGTCTCCGTGGGCGGACTCTTCGGGCGCCGCCTGCGGCGAACGCGGTCGCCCCCACCAGAGCAGGAGGGCGGGAAGCAGGGTGAAGTCGGCCACCACGGCGAGCGCGATGGCGATGGCGGTGAGCAGTCCGAGCTCGAAGTTGATCCGGAAGGTGGAGAGCGTCAGCACCAGGAAGCCGGCGGCCAGGATGACGGTGGTCGCCAGGATCGCCCGACCCACGGTGCGGAAGGCGTAGCGCACCGCCGCCTCTGCATCCAGGCCGCGCTCGCGCCGGGCACGCAGGTACTTGGCCAGGAAGTGCACGGTGTCGTCCACCACGATGCCCAGCGACGTCGCCGACACCATCGCCCCGGCCATCCCCACCTTGCCCGCCACCAGCTGCCAGACCGCGAAGGTGAGGAGGATCGGCACCGTGTTGGGGATCAGGCTGAGCAGGCCGTAGGTGACGCTGCGCAACGCCAGCATCAGCACCACCACGATCAGCAGCACCGCGGTGACGTTGCCGCGCAGCATGCTCTCGATGTTGCGCTGCGAGAGGTAGGCGAACATGACCCCCAGTCCCGAGGGCCTGGTCGCCATCTCGGCAGGGGCGTTCTCCGCCAACCACGACTCGGCGCGACGCAGGAAGGCGCGGGTCTCGAGGGTGGTGGTGTCGCCGTCGAGGAGGGTGGTGACCCGGGTCGCCGACTTGTCGACCGCGATGCGGTCGTTGAGGTCGAGGCCGAAGGGCAGCGACAGCTCGTAGAGCAGCAGGTACTGCGCCGCGAGCTCGCGCTCCTCGGGGATCCTCGAGTAGGCCGGGTCGTCGGCGTGCAGGTTCTGGTTCAGTCGCTTGACGATGTCGACGTAGCTGGTGACGTGGCGCACCTCGGGCTGCGACCGCAGCCACTGGGTGAACCCGTCGAGGGCGCGCAGGTAGCGAGGATCGTGGATCCCCTCCGCCTCGCCCGAAGGCACCGAGAACTCCACCAGGTAGAGGCCCGTGAGGTGCTCGTCGGTGAACTCGGCGGCGCCGCGGAACTCCACCCGGTCGTCGAAGTAGCGCACCCACTGGTCGTCGAGATCGAGTTGGGTGACGAGCCCGACGCCCACCAGCAGGATGAGCCCGGAGGCGACGAGCAGCAGACGGTGGCGCCGCACCACCCAGCTGACGAAGCGTTCGATCCACCCGTCCTCCCCGGAACCGGCCTTGGCCCGCGCCCGGATCGGCAGCAGCACGACCATCGCCGGCAGCACGGTGAGCGACAGCAGGAACGCCGCCGCGATGCCGATCGCGGTGATGTTGCCGAGGTCGTGGAAGGGCGGGGCGTCGGAGAAGTTGAGCGACAGGAACCCGACGATCGTGGTCAGGCTCGTGATGGCCACCGGCACGAAGTTGACCCGCACGCTCTCGCGCAGGGCTGCGACCTTCTCCGAGCCTTCCCGCAGGCCAGCGAGCAGGGTCACCAGGATGTGCACGCTGTCGGCGACCGCCAGGGTCATGATCAGGGTCGGTGCGGTCACCGCGACCGGGCTGAGAGCGATGCCCAGGTATCCCGCCAGGCCCAGTCCCGTGGCGGCCGACATCCCGACGACGGTGAACCCAGCCAGCGCCGCCACCAGACTGCGCAGGATGACCAGCATGAGCACGAAGACCAGCCCGAACATCAGCGGCACCAGGGTGGCGCCGTCGCGCTGACCCGACTCGGCGAACGCGTGGTTGAGCATGGTCACACCCGCCAGCACGATGCGGGTGTCGGGTCGCTGCTGCCTCGCCTCCTCGGCCAGTGCGCGCGCCGCGGTGACCGCCTCCGCCACCTCGCTGCCGCCGACCTCGGGGAACTGGAAGACGACGTTGACGCCGGTGGTGTCGCCTTCCGGCGAGACGAGCAGTCCGCGCAGCAGCGGCTCGGCGAGGGCGATCTCGCGCCGGGCCTCGAGCTCCTCTTGCGACAGCGCGTCGGCGTCGCGCACCAGGTCGGCCACCGTCAGGTCGTCGCCTTCTGCCCACGAGTGCTGGAAGTTGGTCAGCGAGTCGACGCGCGAGGCGTAGGGCAGCTGCCAGGCCCGCTCGGTGAGCTCCTCGATGAGCGAAAGGGTCTCGCGGGTGAAGACGTCACCGCCGCTCGGCTGCACCACGAACAGGATGCTGTCGCTCTTGGCGTAGGTGGCCTGCAGCTCGTCGAACGCCAGCAACTCCGGGTTCTCCGGCCCGAAGTAGTCGCGGAAGCTGTCCGAGAAGCTCAGCCTGATCGCGCCCGAGGAGGCCGCGCCGACCAGCGCGAGCGCGGCCAGCAGCACCATCCACGGGCGAGCGCAGACGCGATCCACCCACGCCAGCGCGAAGCGATCTCCAGCGGTCAGCGGCGGCGTGTTCACGTTCTCTCCCCTTTACCCCGGCGAAGCCTCGCCGGAAAACGACCTCATCCGGTGACCAGCTCGCCGGCCCCCGCCGCACGGCGCGGTCCCTCGACGCCACCGCGTCGCACCAGCTCGAAGAGGTCTGCGATCCGATCCAGGCCGGCCGCGGACTCGTCGTCCAGCTCCAGCCCGTACTCCTCCTCGATACGCGACACCAGCTCCACCCGCGT
>QQVD01000021.1 GCA_003388555.1 Acidobacteriota bacterium
ACCGCACCGCCGCCACCGATCCGCGCGGCCATGTGACCACCTACGAGCACGACCGCCTCGACCGGCTCGTGCTCACCCGCCTGCCGCCGGTCGGCACGGGCCTGGGCGGCGGCGGCCCGCCGGCGCAGTACACCACCAGCGCGACCTACGACCTGGTCGGCAATCGCCTCACCTTCACCGACGAACGCGGCCACACGACGACCACCGTCTACGACCCGCACGACCGCCCCGTCCTGCAGATCGATCCGGCGCCGCTCGGCTACGAGACCCGCACCGTCTACGACGCGCAGGGCAACGTGGTCGCCCAGATCGACCGCCGCGGCATCGAGCAGCGCTTCTCCTTCGACCACAACAACCGGCGTACTGCGCAGAGCCGGGCCGGCCTGATCCTCGAGCGGCTCGAGTACGACGAGGCCGGCAACGTCGAGTTCCGCACCGACGCGCGCGGCCACGTCACCAGCTACCAGTACGACCAGCGCAACCTGGTGGTGGCCGAGAACCGCCCGCTCGCCGCGATCACCCAGTACCGCCGCGACGCGATGGGCGACGTGGTCTACGAGCGCGACCCGGAAGGCCGCGAGACCACCCGCGGCTACGACCTGCGCCGCCGCATGGTGCGCGAGACCAACGGCGCCGGCGAGACCACCTCCTACGCCTTCGACCTCAATGGCAATAGGACCCACGTCCGCCGTCCGGCCCACCCCGACGCGCCCTGGGTGTCCGCCTACGACGGCGCGGATCGCCTGACCTCGATCACCGATCCGCTCGGCCACCAGACCACCTTCACGTACGACCGCGCCAGCAACCTCACCGCGCGCACCGACGCCGAGGGCCGCACCACCGCGTTCGCCTTCGACGCGCTCGATCGCCGCGTCGTGCACACCGTCGCTCAGGGGACCGGTGACGAGGCTTCGCAGCAGTTCCGCTACGACCCCTCCGGCAACCTCACCGGCGTCCTCGACTTCAAGGGCCAGCTCTCCACCTTCGAGCACGACCCGCTGTCGCGCGAGACCCGCCGCACCTTCGACGCGCCTTCGGTGCCCACCGGCGACGACCTCACCGAGATCGCCACCGCCTACGACCCCAACGGCAATGCGCTCCAGGTCCTCGAGCGCTACACCGACCTCATCACCGGCGCCCCCGGCCCCACCGGCGCCCCCGGCCCCACCGGCGACCTCGAGATCCTCCAGGCCTTCGACGACTTCGACCGCCTGATCACGCGCACCGACGCCTACGGCGAGACCCTCACCCACAGCTACGACGCGAGCGGCAACCGCACCCGTCTCGTCGATCCCGACGGGCTGCTGACCCGCTACGCCTACGACGCGCTCGACCGCCTCGTCGCCGTCACCACCAGCGGCCCCGGCGGCGGCGTCACCCAGTACTCCTACGGCCGCGACTCCCGCCTCGAGCGCGTCGTGCACCCCAACGCCGCTGAGGAGAACACCACCTACGACCTCGCCGGTCGCACCCAGGAGATCCGCAACACCCTCGGCCCCGCCCTCATCTCGTCGTACGCCTACACCTACGACCCCAACGGCAATCGCCTGTCGCAGACCGAGGACCAGGGCGCCGGCCCCGAGCTCACCACCTACGCCTACGACCCCGCCGACCGCCTCATCGAGGTCACCTACCCCGAACAGCGCGTCACCTACCAGCTCGACGCGGTGGGCAACCGGGTCGAGGAAAGCACCTTCGACCTCTCCGGCGTGCTCACCGGCCGGCTCGCGTCGACCTTCGACGAGCGCGACCGCCTGCTGCGCATCGACGACCTCGTCGACCCCTCAGCTTCCGGCCAGACCACTACCTTCAGCTGGGACCTCAACGGCAACCAGACCGGCCGTACCCGCGGCGGCGTCGCCAGGGTGCAGGAGTTCGACGCGCGCGACCGCCTGCGCGAGATCCGCGAAGACTCGACGGCTCTCCTGCTCACCTTCCGCTACGACCACCGTGGCCTGCGCACCCGCAAGTCCGGCCCCGAAGGCGTCGTCCGCTACACCTACGACCAGGACTCCGTCCTCCTGCAGAGCGACGACTTCGGAAACACCGTCGCCAAGTACGACTACGGCCCCGACCGCCTCCTCTCCCTCTCCCACGCCACCGAAGGCCGCGGCTACTACCTCTTCGACGCTCTCGGCTCCGTCACCGCCGTCCTCCAGCCCTCCGGCACCCTCCAGGCCCGCTACCAGTGGAACGCCTGGGGCGAGCCCAGAAACATCACCGGCTCCTCAGCCAACCCCTTCGGCTTCACCGGCCACGAACGCGACCCCGAGTCCGGCCTCTACTACGCCAGAGCCCGCTACTACGACCCCGAGCTCGGACGCTTCCTCACCACCGACCCCTTCGAAGGAACCACTGACGACCCACCGTCCCTGCATCGCTACACCTACGCCAAGGTGAACCCGACGGTCTATGTGGACCCGAGTGGGGAGATCGCGGTCGGCGTCCAGGAGCAGGAAGTCCTCGGCCGCAAGATCGAGGGACTTCAAAGGCAAGTCGACGAGCTCGAACCCATCACCCGGGCACAGACAGAATCCGGGGTTCGGCACCCCACGCCGGAGCTCGAGCAGCGCGGTCGGCTCATCATGGAACTCGAGCAGGCCAAACGCCGCTTCGCCGAGGGAGAAGCCTTCTTCTCTGACGTAGCGACCTTCATCGAAGAGAGTGAAGAACGGCCCGGTGTCGAGCAAGTCGCCCGCTTCATCGCCGAGTCAGAGAACGAGTCGATAGGCAGAGGCCTGGCGATCGCCACCGAGCTCTTGGGGCCGGAATCCTGTGCGACAGCCTCGTGCGAGCTGATGAAGGGCTTGGGTGGCTCACGAGACGTCGCTGAGTTCCTAGAAGCCGGGGTCGTTATTTCCGCTGATCTCCTCGTCGCACCCGAACTCGCCGCGCTGAAGCTGGATGATCTCGGACGTCTCCGCGGCCTCCAGAGAAGGGATGGCCCGGCCCCGAGCACATTGAGCAACAAAGGAGCCAGGTCGGGAGTCGCACGATCAAGCACACTGGATGCAGACGTCTGGAGCCAAGACCCGAGGACGCGCGGCAGGATGATCCAAGACGAGCTCTCGCGAACCGAATATCGCGATTGGCAAGAGACCGACAGCTTTCCTGGCTTCGAATCCTCTCGAAACTTCGAGGCGGTAGACTGGCACCTCGGCGGTTCGAAGCGAGTTGTGAGTCTAAAGACTCTTGACACAAGGATTCGTACCCTTCCACGCGCCTTGGACTCCCTTCGTCGAAACATCCGGCAGCTTGCCAGAGTCGAGGTTGACGGTCAGCCGGCCGCAGGAGCTCTTGACCTTAGGGTACAGCCTGGCGGGTCCGGACACCCAGACGTCGTTGCCCTAAGGGAGTACGGCCGCGACCTGGGAATCCCCGTCAGGATCAAGGAATTTCCCTAGTGCCGTCAAAAGTGGAGTTCACGTTCAGTCAAGCGCTGAGCGCTGAAGACTTGATCGGGGCGATTGAGAGAGTTCTTCGCGAGGTGTTGCGGTGCGACAACTCGTTCCCATCTGCGGTCGGAGCAGGTGCACTCGATTTCGAGATCCGAACGAGTAGCGGGGAGGTCGCGACCTTCGCGCTCTTAGCTCGCTTCGAGATCTACGTCCTCCTGATTCGGAACATCGAGGCGATCTCAACCGCCATCGCCCTAGCCGACTCCATCGCCCTGGAAACGGACTTCCTGCTTGGGTGGATCGCCGATCAGTCTTATGAGAGTGTGGAGAACGAGACAGATCTCGAGCAGTTGTCCCGGCTGGGTAAGGACGTTCGGGACGTTCCGCGGACCCACGACACCGTGTGGGGCGACGAGATCGCCGACACGTCGCGCAACCCGGGGCGTCGCGTCATTCGGCGTGGCTACGTTGAGGCCGTCGGAGCGATCATGTGGCTCAGGCGCGATCGACTTCGTAGCGCCGAGAAGGCCGGGCTGGAGTGTTTCGACTCCCTTGAGCTGGCGCCAGACGTTTTCCGAGTGCATTTCGCGGACGACCTCTTCAGTGCTCCAGCTGACACCGACGGTGCTCTTCTCCAAGAGCGCATTCGTTCCTGCCTCTTCCCTCTCAAGCTCTAGCCGCGGCGGCCGAGGACTGCAGACGGAAAGCGGTGGCTGTGTCCTTCGGATCCGGTGGGGAAATCCCCTAGACTGCCGCGATTCCGAGCACTGCCAATCTCGCAACGACTACGACTAGCTCCGACGCGCAGCACCTCGAAGCAATCCGCCTCCCCTTCTAGGTGAACCGCTTCACCATTCACTCGCGGCTGCCTCAAGAGTGAGCATCTCCCCTGCATCGCCCCTCAACCCCTCCCCCAATGCCCCTCTGGACTCCCCTCTCCCTCTCCCGCTTCCCTCACGAGCGCGCCGCGCTCGATTACCTGAGGGAGCGGTTCCCGGATCGCGAGCCGTACCGCGCCTGGTCGAACCTCGAGTTCACGGGGTTGGACGGGTCGATGAACGAGGTGGATCTACTCCTGGTGACGCCGCGGGGCTTCTTCCTGGTGGAGATCAAGCACTGGGGCGGTGACATCTCAGGGGATCAGTCGACCTGGTACCGCCGCGAGAACGGTCGCGACTACACGGTCGACAACCCGCTCTCTCTGGCCAACACCAAGGCGAAGCGGCTCAAGAGCCTGCTGCAGGAGCAGCGGCGGGTGTTCGCCGGCCGCGCCCAGCTGCCGTTCATCGAGCCGGTGATCTTCCTCTCCAACGAGAGCGCGCGCACGCACCTGCCGCCGATCTACGACGGCAAGGTCTTCCTGCGCGACGAGATCAGCGACCAGGTGGCGGTGAGCCAGCTGTTCAAGCTCGACGCCAGCGGCCCGAACCGCCGGCCGCCGATCGATCGGCCCACCTCGAGCGCCATCGCCAAAGCGCTCGACAAGATCGGCCTGCGCCCGGCGCCTTCGGTGGTGAAGGTGGGGCAGCTGGTGCTCGGAGAGCTGCTCTACGACGACCACGGCTACCAGGACTACGAGGCCGTGCAGGAGGGCTTCTCGGGCCTGGTGCGACGCGTGCGCGTGTTCACCCACGGGCGCCAGGACGAGCCCGACGAGCGCCGCATCCGCGAGCGCGCCGCGCGCCGCGAGTTCAAGCTGCTGCACGACCTGCACCACCCCAACATCGTGCGGGCCACCGAGTACCACGACCACGAGCTCGGCCCGACCGTCGTCTTCGAGCACGTCAAAGGCGCCCAGCGCCTCGACGCCTGGCTCGCCGACCGCGCGCGCCGCACCAGCAACGGAGCGTCGCCGCTCTCGCTCGACACCCAGCTCCACCTCGCCACCACCCTCGCCGACACCATCCACTACGCCCACCAGCAGGGGCTGCACCACCGCGGCCTCAATCCGCGCTCGGTCTGGGTGCTCGATCCCGACTCCGAGACGCCGAAGATCCAGATCGCCGACTGGTTCCTCGCCCACGGCGACGGCGCCGCCACCACCAGCAAGCAGCGCAGCACCACCACCCGGATCGAGAACCTGATCGACGACGCAGTCGCCGGCTACCTGGCGCCCGAGCTCTTCGTCGCCACACGGCCCGACGAGGTGCTGCTCGACGTGTTCTCGCTCGGCGCCCTCTTCTACCTCCTGTTCACCGGCCGGCACCCCGCCTCGTCGCGCCGCGAGCTGAGCGAGAAGCTCGCCGAGGGGCGAGGCCTGTTGCCCTCCACCGTCGTCGACGGCATCGCCCCGGCGATCGACGAGCTGGTCGGCTCGGCCACCGCCGCCGACGCGTCGGCGCGCCTCGCATCGACCCGCAAGCTGCTGGCGCAGATCGAAGCGGTGCAGGACGAGCTCACCAGGCCGGACGACCCCGACCTCTTCCAGGCCCCCAAGGGCACCCAGCTCGCCCCCGGCATCACCGTGCTCGAGCGCCTCGGCAAGGGCGCCACCGCGCTCGCCTACCGCGTCGAGTGCGAGGCCCTTCCGGAGGCTCCCGCCAGCGCCGCCCGGCCCAGGCAGGCCGTGCTCAAGGTCGCCATCGACCCCGAGCACAACGCCCGGCTGCAGCGCGAGTCCGAGGCGCTGAAGCAGCTACGCCACCCCTGCATCGCGCAGTGCTACGAGGTGCTCGAGATCCAGGGGCACACCGCGCTGCTTCTCGAGCTCGCCGACCTGCAGACCCTCGACGAGCGCATCCGCGAGATCGGCCCGCAGACCGAGTACCTGCAGCGCTTCGGCGCCCAGCTGCTCGAGGCGGTGCGCGAGACCGAGCGCCAGGGCATCGCCCACCGCGACATCAAGCCCGCCAACCTCGGCGTCGCCGAGCGCGGCAAGAACGACGACCTGCAGCTCCTGCTCTTCGACTTCTCGCTCGTCGGCACGCCCACCGACCAGCTGCACGCCGGCACCGCCGCCTACCTCGACCCCTTCCTCGGCAGCGACGGGCGACGACGCTGGGACCAGCACGCCGAGCGCTACTCCGCAGCCGTCACCCTCTACGAGATGGCCACCGGCTCGCTGCCGGTGTGGGGCGACGGCCGCTCCAATCCGGCCCACTCCAGCGACGAGGTCGACCTCTCGCCCGAGCGCTTCGAAGACCCCGCTCTGCGCGCTCCCCTGGCCCACTTCTTCCGCCGCGCCTTCGCGCGCTCGGTGAAGGACCGTTTCGACACCACCGAGCAGATGCTCACCGCCTGGAACGACGTCTTCCGCGCTCGCGCCGAGATCCCCGCGACGGCGGCCGCGCAGCCCGCCGCCAGCGAGAGCACGAAGGACTCTCACGACCCCCTGGCCGACATCCCCGCCGACGAGCGCGACCGCTGGGTGGCGCAGCCCGGCGGCGGCCGCCTCGATCTACGCGACGTCGCCCGCCGCGCCACCCCCGACACCCAGCTCCAGGCTCTCGATCTCAGCGTGCGCGCGATCAACGCGCTGAGCCGGCGGGAGATCTTCACCGTCGCCGAGCTGCTGGCGTTCCCGCTCTTCCAGCTCAACAGCCTGCGCGGCGTCGGCACCAAGACGCGCTCCGAGCTCACCCGCGTGGTGCGCGCCATCCGCGACGCGCACGACTGGGCCGGAGCCGCCGCCGCTGCCGCGTCGCAGCCCAGGCAGCCGAGCGAGCCCTCCCCCGCCGACGACGAGCCAGCGATCGCGCTCGATACGAAAGCGCTCGACAAGCTCCTCTTCCCGCGCGGCCGCGCCAAGGGGCAGCGCCCGCTGCTCGAGGCGCTTCTCTCCTGGCCCTCCGGCGACGACGTCAAGGAGCCGGTCGACGCCTCTTCCTGGAAGAGCCAGACCGACGCCGCCGCCGAGTGCTCGGTGACCCGCGCGCGCGCCGGCCAGGTGGTGGCCAAGGCGCGCCAGCGGTGGAAGGGATCGAAGGCGCTGCAGGAGGCACGGGAACGCCTCGCCGCGCTGCTCGAGGCGCGCGGCGGCGTCGAGACCACCACCAACCTCGCCAGCGAGCTCGCCGCCGCCTACGGCGCCGCGGTCAGCGAGCCGCTACGCACCCGCCTCGCCCACGTGGTGCTGCGCGCCGCCCACGAAGCCGAGCACAGCGAAGACGGGCCGCGCTGGCGCGAGCGCCGCCGCGGCCGCCAGTCGGGCCCGCTGGTGCTCTTGGCGCTCGATCAGCAAGAGGTTTCCGCCGAAGCGCGCTTCGACGGCGCGCTCGCCCTCGGCCGCCGCGCCGATCGGCTCTGCCAGGTACCCGAGGACGAGAGCGGCGCGCGCACCCACGATCCGCCGCCGGTGGTGGGGCCCGAGCACGCCGAGGCGGAGCTGCGCCGCGCCATCGAGGGATCTCCGCTCGCCAGCCTCAGCGGCGGTCGTCTGCGCCAGCTCGCCGCCGACTGCAGCGAGCACACCGCCCTCTCGGCGCGCGGCGAGCTCTACCCGCGTCGGCTCTCCGCCGGCCGCGCCTTCGATCTCGCCCGCGGCAGCCTGGTGATCGACGGCCTCTCGCCGCAACAGCTGATCGATCGCGTTGCCGCCCGCTACCCCGAGGCCGAGCGCCTGCCGGGCCGCCCCGAGCTCGACGCACTACTGCAGAAGGCCGGCATCGAGGTCTTCTTCGAGAACGGGCGCTACAAAGTGCCGGCGTTCCAGCCCACCTTCGGCTCGCTCACCGGCAAGGCCCCGTCGCGCCGCCCCACCCGGGCGAGCGACGACGCGGTCGAGCTCGAAACGGTGCCCGACGAGCACGTCGAGAGGGCGCAGTCGCTCGAGGAGCGCCTCGAGCGTTTCGTGCGCGGCGGCGACTTCCTGGTGCTCGGCACCCAGCTCGACCACTACACCAGCGCCGCCGGCGAGCTCGAGCGCTTCGACTTCCAGCGCGTCGACTTCGAGCGCGCCTTCCTCGAGACCCTGCGCGCCAAGGCCGATGAGCTCGAGATCGACTGGCAGCTCGTGCTCAGCGCCGACGCCCTGCGCCCGCGCAGCGGCTCCGCGCCGCGCCAGGACTGGGCCAACCTCACCCGCCTCGTCGGCCTCGCCTTCGACCAGCTGCTCGAAGACCTCGCCGCCACACCAGACGCCGACGGCGACGCCGCCCGCCGCCCCCTGCTGCTCTACGGCCTCGGCCCCGTCGCCCGCTACGACCGCCTGCCCTGGCTCGCCAAGCTGCGCCAGCGCCTGGAAGACTCCGATCCCCCGCGCGCCCTCTGCCTCCTGCTCACCGGCAGCGAGCCCGGCGAGCCGCCCCGCCTCGACGGCCACCCCGTGCCCGTGCTCTCCCCAGCCCAGTGGGCCCACGTGCCCGAGGCCTGGGTGAAGAACCAGCACCGGGCGGGCTGACCACGACGCGGTGCACCGAGGCGCTCCGACCTCCTCCGCTGGACCTTCTCCTTCTGGCAGGGGGAAGGATCGGGGGAAGAGCTCGACGACTAAGATCCCGCCGTCCCCTCTTGATCTCCCTCCCCAGGCCGAGGACCCTCCCTTGATCGACTCCGCCGCGCTGCTGCAGCGCCTGCAGAAGCAGCTCCCCAAGCTCGAGGCCGACCTGCTCGAGCGCTGCTCGCCGAGCAAACACCCGGCGGGCTCGCCGGAGCGCGAGACGGCAGAGAGCCTGGAAGCTGCGCTGCGCGAGGAGCACCGTGCAGCGCGTGACGCCGATCGCACGGCGGCAGCCTTCGCCGCCTGGCGGACCGAGCAGCTCACCCAGGCCGCGGTGGCGTGGCTGCTGGCGTGTGTCTTCGTGCGTTTCCTCGAAGACAACCTGCTGCTCGACCACTCCCCCGCCGGCCTGCGCGACGGCGACAACCGGCTCGACTATGCGCCCTGGCTCGCCGGCCCGAGTGGCAGTGGTAGCGGCGATAGCGACAGCAGCGACCCCTCAGCACCAACCACCAACCGCTTCGCCCTCGCCGAGGAGCAGCGCCGCGAGTACTTCCGCCGCCACCCGGCGCACTCCGAGCGCCACTACCTGCTCTTCGTGCTCGATCGGATCAAGACCCTGCCCGGCCTCGAGCGCCTCTTCGGCGAGCACAACCCGCTGTGGCGGCTGCAGCCCTCGGGCGACGCCGCCAAGCGCCTGCTCGAGCTCTTTCGCGACCGCGACCCTGAGAGCGGCGCCCTGCGCTTCGACTTCACCGACGAAGCGCTCGACACCCGCTTCCTCGGCGACCTCTACCAGGACCTCTCCGAGAAGGCGCGCAAGCAGTACGCCCTGCTGCAGACGCCCGGGTTCGTGGAGGAGTTCCTGCTCGACCGGACCCTCGAGCCCGCCATCGAGCGCTTCGGCCACGACCGGGTCTCACTGATCGACCCGGCCTGCGGCTCAGGCCACTTCCTGCTCGGCGCCTTCCGCCGCCTCTGCAACCGGCGCCTCGAGCACGCGCCCGGCGCCACCCGCGAAGGCATCGCGCAGGACGCATTGCTCCAGGTCTGCGGCGTCGACCTCAACCCCTTCGCCGTCGCCATCGCCCGCTTTCGCCTACTGCTCGCCGCGCTGCGCTTCGCCGGCACCGAGCGCCTGCGCAGCGCCGCCCGCTTCGAGACCCGCGTCGCCACCGGTGATTCGCTCCTGCACGGGCGCAGCTTCCGCCGTGGCTCACCGGCCTACGTGCAGCAGGGCATCACCGCAGAGCTCGATCCGCTGAGCCACTACCTCGAGAGCGAAGACCCCGAGATCCTCGCTGACGTGCTCGGCCGCCAGCACCACGTGGTGGTCGGCAACCCGCCGTACATCACCGGTAAGGACGCCAAGGTGCGTCAGGAATACCGGGAGCGCTATCACAGCTGCCACGGCAAGTTCTCGCTCGCCGTTCCCTTCACCGAGCGCTTCTTCGAGCTGGCACTCTCGGCAGGCTTCGAGAGGGCCGAAGGGGACGACGAACCGAGCGAAGTCGATCCCCGTCAGGCCGGCTGCGTCGGCATGATCACCGCCAACTCGTTCATGAAGCGCGAGTTCGGCAAGAAGCTGATCGAGCAGTTCTTCGCCCACGTCGACCTCACCGCGGTGATCGACACCTCCGGCGCCTACATCCCCGGGCACGGCACGCCCACCGTCATCCTGGTGGGGCGCAACCGCGCGCCGCTCAGCGACTCCGTGCGCGCCGTGCTCGGCATCCGCGGCGAGCCCTCCTCGCCGGAGGATCCCGAGAAGGGCATCGTGTGGACCGCGATCGCCGAGCACTTCGACCGGCCGGGCTACGAAGGTGAGTACATCTCCGTCGCCGATCGCGAGCGCGGTGTCTTCACCAGTCATCCCTGGTCGCTGCAGGGTGGTGCGGCGCCGGAGGTGTTGGCGGTCCTGCAAAAAGCCTCGCCTCACCCGATCAGCGATGTAACGCGGGACATCGGAGTCGGCGTCGTCACTGCCGAGGACGACCTCTTCGCCCAACCGGCTTCGAAGTGGGCCAGAGCCGGCCTCGACGCAGCGTACGCCAGGGTCTTCGTCGAGGGCGAGGTCCTGCGCGACTATCTAATCGAGACCGATACGAAGGCCTTCTTTCCCTACCATGGCGAGCAAACGCTGAGCGAGCTCGCGGACCGTCTTCTGCCTCAGCTATGGCCCTGGAAGACCAACCTCCGGAACCGGGTCTGGTTCAAGAAGACGCAGGATGAGCGCGGTCTGCGGTGGTACGAATACGGCCACATCTCGTGGGCAAAGTTCCGCACTCCCCTCTCCATCACCTTCGCCTTCGTCGCCACCCACAACCACTTCGTGCTCGACCGCGGCGGCAAGGTCTTCAAGCAGTCGGCGCCGGTGATCAAGCTGTCCGAGGAGGCGAGCGAGGACGACCACCTCGCCCTGCTCGGGGTGCTGAACAGTTCAACCGCATGTTTCTGGTGTCGGCAGAACATGCACAACAAGGGCAACTCTGTGGACAACAAGGGGGCTCGGCAGACGGCGGCGCCGTTCGAGGACTTCTACGAGTTCGCAGGCACGCGCCTGAAGCCCTTCCCCCTGCCCAACGACTTCCCCTCCCTCCGCGCCCGCCAGCTCGACGCTCTCGCCACCGCCCTCCAACACCACTCTCCCGAGCACCTCGCCGAGCACGCCGGCCCCTCGGGCGCCGAGCTCACCGCCGAGGCCCTGCACCAGCACCGCAAGACGAGCGAGCGCCTGCGGGGCTCAATGGTCTTCCTGCAGGAGGAGCTCGACTGGTGGTGCTACGCCGCCTACGGCCTGCTCCCCGCCGAGGCCGTGATCGCCGAGCTGCTGCACGTGCCGGCCGCCCTGCGCGACGCTCCACAGGACGACCGCCAGCTCACCCATCTCGACGGCTCCTGGTTCGATCTGCCGGAGATCGCGCAGAGCGAGAGTGCCGGCACCCTCGAGGCGGTGCCCCTCGCGCTCGGCCAGCGCGCCTTCGAGATCGCCCTGGCGCGCCAAGTGGAGCGCGGCGAGGCGCGCACCGCCTGGTTCGAGCGCCATCGCTCGAAGCCGATCACCGAGCTCCCCGCCGCCTGGCCTGAAGGCTACCGGGTCGTCGTCGAGCGCCGCCTGGCGCTGATCGAAGAGGGCGGCGACCGTTTCGTGCAGCTGCTCGAGCGCCCCGAGCACAAGCGGCGCTGGGCGAGCGAGCCTTGGAAGAAGCGGCAGAAAGGGGCCCTGCGCTCCTGGCTGCTAGAGCGCCTCGAAGACCGCGACCTCTGGCCGGCCCCCGACCCCGGCAGCGGCGCGCTGCCCCAGCTCCTCACCGCCGCCCAGCTCACCCAGCGCCTGGTCAGCGGGGAGACTTTGTCCGGCACTGAGGCTTCCGGCGGCCCAGGTTCTGGCGCCCCAGCTTCTGGCACCGAGCGCTCCGTGGCCTTCCGCCGCGTCGCCGCGCTCTACGCCGGCAGGGAAGACCTCGATCTCGAGAAGCTCGTCGCCGAGCTGTGCAGCGCCGAGGCCGTGCCGGCAGCCGCGGTGCTGCGCTACAAGCCCTCCGGCCTCGCCAAGCACGCCCAGTGGCAGCACACCTGGGAGCTGCAGCGGCGCGAGGACGCTGGCCAAGAGGTCGGTGAGATCCCGGTGCCGCCCAAGTACAAGTCGTCCGATTTCAACGCCGGCGTCTGGCGCCACCGCGGCAAGCTCGACGTGCCCAAGGAGCGCTTCGTCAGCTTCCCCGGCTCCCGCCGCGCCCTCGACGACTCCCCCCTCCTCGCCTGGGCCGGCTGGGACCACCACCAGCTCGCCCTCAGCCTCATCGCCGAGATCCAGCGCCAGAGCCAGGAAGGCTCTCCCGAGACCTCCATCCTCCCGCTGCTCGTCGCCCTGCACGAGCAGCTCCCCTGGGTCGCCCAGTGGCACGACCAGCGCAACCCCACCACCGGCCTCCTACTCAGCGAGAGTTACCGCGGCTTCGTGGAAGACGAGGCCCGCAAGCTGGGGAAGACAGTGGCGGAGCTGGAGCAGTGGTCGCCGTAGCGGCGTGAGGCAGAATCTGCGGGCAAACCTCAGGAATCGACTGCGCTTTGGGAGGAGGAGCGCATGAATCTCTGGAGCGCCATCGGCCTGGTCTCGGGAGGCGCCACCCTCGTGGCGTTCCTGGCCGCCTGCGTCGCGTGGATCGTCTACCGCCGGGTGGGCGAGCGTGAGCGGCTGATCGAATCCGCCGAGGTCGGCGATCGACCCGAGCTGATCCTCGCCACCCTCGATCGGGTGGCGGTGGACACCACCAACCTCACCCGTGAGCAGCGCCACGAGCTCGCCCTCGAGATCCTCGCCAAGCGGCACGAGCGGTTCCGTATCGGCGCCCTGCTCGCCGCCGGCGCCACGATCGCCGCCGCGGTGGTGACCGTCGTCGCGCTGCTCTACGGGCCGAAGCCCGATGACCCGCCCGAACCCCCGCCGGCGAAGACCCAGAAGCCGAAGCCCGACAAGGTGGCGGGCTACTTCTTCCAGATCTTCGCCCGCGAACAGCCCGAGGTGGCGGCGCCCTTCCTCGACTCCGAGCCGCGGGAGATCCGCGCCTGGTACCAGTTCTTCGACCGCGGCCTGATCGTCTACAACTCGCAGGACAACTTCTCCTGGATCATCGACTTCGCAACCCGCTCCTACGAGAAGGTCGACAACCCGGAGATCCTGATCAGCGAGCACCACCTGAGGGAGATCGACTGGGAGCGCTTCGAGGAGCTCTTCGCCACCGCCGGCCTGGCCGAGAGCGAGCGCACCACCTACTCGCGCCTGCTCTCGGATCGTCAGATCATCGGCGGCATCGGCACGATCTACGTGCAGCACGCGCTGCACCAGCGGCTCGGTCCCCCCGCCTCGATCAGCACCAGCCCGAGCGAGCGCACCGTGAGCGTCGAGAAGATGTCGCACGACGTCTTGCGGATCGCCAGTTCCGAGAGCGGCGACGAGCTGGTGGTGGGGCTGCCCAACCGCCCGTCCGACCAGGCCGGCAACGTCACCGTGCGCGCCGTCTGGCTGTTCCGCGAAGACGGCGGCGCACGGCGCTACAACGTCGACATCGGCGACGAGACCCCGCCCTGGGAGAACGACCCGGCGAGCAGCCAAGTCACCAACAGGTAGCTCGGCGAGTGAGATCCCGGCCGGCGCGTCGGCCGCCTCCGGCCCCTCCCCCGGCAGGGGGAGGCTGGGTGGGGTTGGCCCCAGTTCGCCGGCTCGCCGCGGCTCGAGGGTCCTAGCCCCGAACACCAGGGAAACAATTGCCGCGGTGTCCGTCTCAGCTCAAAGAGAGGAGACGACATGACACCACGTGAGGCTCACGTACCGCGCCCAAGCTACCTGGCGGCCATCACCCTGCTCGCTGTGCTCGTTGCGACCGCCGTGCCCGTCGCCGCCCAGCCCACGGCCGACGATCTGGCCGAACGCCTGAGCGACGTCGTCACGTCGCAGCTGTCCAGCGCCGGCGTGAACCTCACCGAGAGCGCCGCCGCACGTCTCGACTCCGCGGCGCGCAAGGGAGCCCGCAAGCTGGTGCGAGACGGCGCTGACGAGGCCGAGATCGAGGAGGCGATCGGCAACGCCGGCAACTTCGCGCACGGCCTCGTCGATGCAGCGTCGGCTCGCGACACCAAGCGCATCGACGCCGACCTATTCACCGAGGTCTTCAACGCCTTCTGCCCGTTCTATCCCTTCTGCTGACTCCGAGGAGGGCTTCGCATGGACCCCGCCGGGTGGAACGAAGCGGTCGCGACCGGATTCGACATGGCCTTCGAGCTCTCGAAGCACCTGGTGAGCGTGTCGTCGGCAGTGCTCGCCCTCAGCGTCACCTTCCTCAAGGATCTGACGAAGAGCGCCCCCTCGAAGCGTCAGCGTCAGTGCCTGCTGTTCGCCTGGGCATGCCTGCTGGCCACCCTGGTCTTCGCCACGCTGCACCTCTTCGCCCTAACCGGCCACCTGACGCCAAAGCCCGGCGAGGCGATAGAGGCGCACATCCGAGGCAGCGCGGTGTTCTTCGGCGCAGCCCAGCTCGCGACGTTCCTGGCCGGAATGGCAGCGTTCGTCTGGTTTGCCCGGCTGACGCTCCAGCACATCGCGGTCGGGCGTGCGGGCCAGATCGCAACGGACGACCTCACCGACAAGCCGGACGCTGCAGATTCCTCCGTGTGACCGATAGGGAATCCATCGCGAACCGCGGAAACCGATCGGCCAAACCTCTGTAGAAACCAGAGAGCGCCAGCTCACAGTTGAGGAGCGAGATCATGCCCCAGAGCGAGAACGACCCCCTCGGGAATGGAGCCACCAGCTTCTACGTCTCGATCCCGAAGGCGGAGACAGGTGCTGACGACCACGTGACCATCCTCCGCGGCGCAACGCGCGAGGACGTACTGAATGCACCGTGTTGGACGCGCGTGCTGACGTTGTCGAAAGACCAGTGGCGGCGCCACTTCGCCCAGGCGAAAAAGCGTTACCACCGGTGCGACGATCCGAACAAGACGCGGCGTGAGGCGTGGATCTACAAGATGACTGCGAAATGAGGGTGGGTGCGATCCGTGTCGCCCTCGTCGCGGCTCTCTCCTTGCAGGTCTCCTGCCTGCCGAGCGCCAAGCTGACGCGGTGGCACCGCAGCGCCGATCTCACCCTTGCCAACCCCGCTCAAACGCCCACCAGCACACTCGGGGCGCGGCTCGTCGCCTTGTCGATCGATCCGGCCGCAACGAGCAGATCGACGACCAGCGTCACATCCCTCGGAGACCGTGGTCAGGCAGCCTGGATCGAGTCGGTCTCCAAGCTGGAAGGAGTCGACAAGACGCCGCAGACGCTGGCGCAGGCCGTCGCCACGCCGATCTCCGGACCCACGATGCGCAGCTCGGCCATCGATCGTTCGGTGGCCACTCGCAGGCTGGTCATCAGCTTCGACACAAGGTTCCTCCAGCCGGCGGACCGCATCGCGCGAGTCGACCTGAAGATCACGCCACGGGAACTGGAGCACATCGCGTTCGCGGGCTGGAAACAACTCGCCACGCAGTACGCCTCGATCGACCTGGGCGAGATCTCAAGCGAACAGAAGAACACCTTTTCGCTCAGCGACCTGCTCGATGTACCGCAGGTGGACGAGCTGGCCGAGTCAGGCGCGGACCTGAGCTTCGAGCGGAAGCTGGCGGAAAAGGTCGCGCTGCGTTCGCGCCTCAGAGCCTTCTCGGGCGCTCTGACCCCCCAGCGCATCGACATCGTCCAGGAGGGCGCAGCCGGCTTCGACCTGCAGGGGAACACCGTCTTCGAGTTCAGCGCCCGCGTGCTGCCGGATTTCACGATGTTGCGGTGGGTCCACGACTTCGTCAGCCTCGTGAAGGACGACAAGCCGATCGCCCCCAAAGACGTCAAGATCGAGGACATCCTGGTCACCTACGTGCCAAATCCCGATGCGCTGGACCTGAGGCTCGACCTCGAGCTGAGCTACGTCGCGCGCCTCGTCACCAACGAGAAAGGGGCGCGAACCCAGGTGGAAGGAGACGACGAGGTCATCTTCAAGAGAGAGAAGGTGACCACCGAGGCCGTCGTTTTCGAACCGTCGGACTACAGCATCAGTCTGTGGACGATCACTCGGCAGGGCCAGACCGTCGCGATCGAGGTGCCACGAAGAGTGGCGGACAAGTGGGAGGATCTCGTCTTCTCGTCCTACGAGGAGGCTCAGACGTTCCTGTGGTGGGCGCGTGAGACTCGTCCGAGCAGCGTTGCCGGCCGAGCCCTTCGTCTCAGTTGCACCCTCGTCGACCCATCGCGCTGCCCAGCACCGGATTTCTCGCAGGCCTTCGGGATCAAAGCCATTCAAGAGTGACGGCGCCACGCTCAGACTTCCCCGGTAAAGGCGAGCTCGACCGAGAAAGGGGATCTCATGCCTACGACAGCCACCATCCCGACCGTTCAGAGAAGCGACGGCCTCGATCACGTGCTTCGCGTCATGCGCAAGAGCGGCAGCCACTTCGTAGTGGTCCTCGGTCCGCGCGGTGGCGCCAAACTCGTCAAGGGACCCGAAGTCCTCAGGGCGATCTTCGAACGCCAGGAAGCCGCAGCCTCTTCGCTCAGGGGGTACCGTCTCGCGAGAGGCCCGCGGCGTCGGCGTTTCAGCACTAGCACGCGGGGTGGTCCGCCGGCGACGAGGCCCGGGAGTCGCGAACGGCAGATTCGCTACCGCCTGGTTTCAGCAAAAGGCAGCCAGGCAGAGGTGTGGTTCGCCAGCGAGGGGTCGTTCTTCAATGTCACCAAGACGTGTCGGTGCTCCAACCCCAAGTGCGATAGCAAAGCATGCAAGTCACCGCCGGCAAAAGACAAGCAGGCTTGCCCCAGAGGCTGCGGAGGCAGGCTCGTCTGCGTCTGAGTTGTCATCGGGACATGTAAGAGCGCGTCTGCACTCGAGAACAGCGAAGTACAGGAGGTCGCCATGGAGCCAGAGCTCGGAATCGAGACCACAGAGAACTCACGAGAAGAGACTCTGGGAATCTGGCTTCCGGCCTTGCGGAGTTCTGCCTCCCGCGCGGAAGCCCTCGGCGTTCTGACGAGGCTCGAACAAAACTTCCTCGTGGTGGTCTCCAAGGAGGGGGAGACGCGGCTCCTCTCGCGACAGGGTCTCCTGGAAGCGCCGAGCTCCGAAGCCGCGGCGGATCTGTTCGATCTGGGCCTCGAGATCGAAGTCGAGGGACTTGTAGCCCAGCTCCTGTCGGATCATGATGCAAGCGATGGCGAGGAGGAGTTCGTCGCAGAGATCTCCGTGAGTCTGGGCGAAGCAGCGCACGGCCCGGGCCCCATCAGCCTCGATCCCGGGAGTATCTGTGTCTGCGCCAACGGGTGCCGCCCCAGAATGAGCCCGCCGGCAGTGCCCGGACAACTCTGCCCGGGCGGCTGTGGCGGGCGCCTGACGGCCTTCTAACTGGGCCTCCCAATGGTAGCCGGCCTCAGCTCACTGTTCGATCGCGCCGAGAAGCTCGGCGGGATGCACTTCGTGGTCACGGGACTCGTGCCTACAAGCATTCTCGTGCTGGCGAATCTGTTCATCGCGTCGCTCTTCTTCGACGGAGTCGGCACATTTCTCGGGAAGGTGAATGCCGAGGTCTCCCTCGATCAGGCGCTCCAGTGGTTGGCCCTCCTCGGCGGCGTGGTGCTCCTGGCCTTCGTCTCCTGGAGCCTGCTCCCCTGGATGCGCACCTTCCTGGAAGGCGACTATCTGCCCGACGGGCTCCGGATCTGGCTAAGCTCGCGCCAGCTCGCCAAGCGCGACACTCTCACCAAAGAGCAGGGAAAGCTTCTCGATCTCATCGCCAAGTTCCGGGAGGTCGCCGGGGTCAGTGCTGTCCGCGCGTACCAGGAGCCGGACCCGCAAACCTACGATCAGACCGAGCACGCTGGGCCGGAGGTCCCTGCAGCCGAGATGCAACCCTCGAGCCCGGCGAGTCCCTCCGGGAGCCTACCGTCCGGGCCTGCTGGGTCGAACGGTCGGTTGCTGATCGCTCTCCTGGACGCCATCTGCGCTTGGTTGTCTGGTGGCCGCAGGAACCGCGAAACGGATCCAGAGCCCGACCCTCCGCAAGCCGGCACCGGCCTCAGTCCCAGGATGCGGATGCTCTGGATTCACCGCCTCGTGGAGTCGCGAGACTTCGGGCGCAAGCGCGGTGCCAAGGAAAGGCCCACGGATCAATCCTTCGCTTCTTTCGAGGGCATGGAGAAGATGAGAGATCTACGCGCTCGAGGGCAGCTGATCCCTTTCGATACCGCCAAGAGTGCCTTCGAAGCCCTCAGCCGAGATCTGAAGGGGTACAGCGAGGACTCACTCCCTGAGCTGGAAGGGCTGCGCGAGGAGCTCTACCTGCTGGCTCGCTACGGGTTGAGCGCCGCGGAGTCGCAGTACTCGCGGTTGAGCAGCCGGGTATTCTTCGGCTGGGCGTCGGAGAGTGGTGCCGTGGCCCCGACGTCGATGGGCCAGGCTGCCGCACGTCTTCAGCACTACGGGTTCGAGCGCTACCGGATGCAGATGGACCTCGTGTGGCCGCGCCTGCAACAGCTGACGGCGAAGAACGAGACGTTTACCAAGATCCTCAACCAGGCACAGAGCCGCTTGGATTTCGCCGTGACCATGACGTTCGGATTCGCCCTCACTGCGCTGGTTTGGACCTGGTTGGCGCCGGCCTACGGAGAATCGACTTCGCCAGTCGAGGTCGCGCCCAGTTTCGCGGCCTGGACACTCGCCATCCTTTTCTATCAAGTCGCCGTCTGGGCCTATCGCAACTACGGCGAAGTGTCGTGCTCCGCACTGGATCACTTCCGCTTCGATCTTCTCCAGGCCCTCCACCTGAAGCTGCCGACGAACTCCGCAGAGGAGCGGGACTTGTGGGAGCTCTGGTGCAACGAGGCCAGACTGTTGGGGGAGTACGCATCGAACTACGAACATCCTCCAAATTCGTGATGAAGACGACCTGGCCAACGGTCTTCCTCCGCCTGTTGTTTCTCTTCAGCCTGCCCTTCGCGGCTCTCGCCATTTCGCTTGGAACCGACCGGCAGAGCTCCGAGGGAAGAGAAACGCCCGAGGCCTGCCGCGCGGCCGCTTCGAGAGACCTCGCCCAGCACCATCAACTGCGGTCTGGCGACCTCGACTATGAGTGCGGATCGGCAAGCCCCATTCAAGGAATCTGGCGTGGACTCCCCGAGGAGCTTGCTCAACAACACCTCGTGGTTCCTCTTGCCAAGGGCGAGCTGCTGCCGCAGGGTGGCCTGATCGAGATGCCCGAACTCCGCGCAGGTCCTGGGCACGTCCTGCTGACCCGTCCTCTCTCAGTCGTCGAGGAGATGGCCGGCACCCGGCCCGGCGAACGCCTGATGGTCTGCAGCGCCAGCCTGGAGGCGGGAGAGACGCTTGTGGCCGGGGGACTGTGCACCTCGGACTCCGTGGTGCTGTTGGCCGTACACCGCGCACCTGGCGACTCCGCCAAGAGCTGGTTGGCCCTGAGCGTGCCCCGGGAGGAGCTGACAAGCGCTGGACCGGTCCTGACGCACCCGAAGATCCTGCTGCTCCCCGCTCCTCCCTGATTCTCGATCGTCGGCAGGCTGCAGGAGGCCAATCCGACGGTGCAATAGAATCGCTCCAGGGGAGTCGCAAGAGGACAATCACAGCGCCCTTCTCCGCCGAGCACAGGAACGCCCGGCCTTGGGGCAGCTCAGGCTGCGCGTGGAGTCTGTCTCCCGAGTTGCGAGCTCCCCGAGACGACCGCAATGGCCCAGCAACCCCTCCTCCACGAGCTCATCCACATCCCCGAGTCGCTCCACAAGGGCGACTTCGTGCTCAAGCTGGGCGAAGGGGTGGGCGACGCCGAAGCGACGCTGAACCAGTACGTGGTAACGCCGGCGCTGCGCGACAACTTCCAGCGCGCCCTGGGGCAGATCGACAAGGCGGTGCGCGACGGCAAGAGCCAGGCGACTTACCTCGACGGCAGCTTCGGCAGCGGCAAGAGCCACTTCATGGCGGTGCTGCATCTGCTGCTCGAGAACGACCTGGCGGCGCGCTCGAAGGCCGAGCTGGCGCCGGTGATCGCGCGCCACGAGGAGTGGCTGGGCAAGAAGAAGTTCCTGCTGCTGCCCTTCCACATGATCGACCGTGAGAGCTTCCGCGCCACGGTGCTCGGCGAGTACGCCGAGCGCATCGCCGAGAAGCACCCCGAGGCGGCGCGCCCCGGGGTCTACCGCGCCGAAGGCCTGCTCGAAGACGCCGACCGCTGGCGCCAGCGCATCGGCGACGAGGACTTCTTCGCGGCACTCGGGACTGACGAGGCGGCGAGCGGCGGCTGGGGCAAGCTCGAGACCTCCTGGAACGCCGAGAGCTACGAGCAGGCCCGCGCCCAGCAGCCCGGCGAGCCCGAGCGCCAGGCGCTGATCGCCGCGCTGGTCCGCGACGGCGGCCTCTTCGAGTCGTACGCCAGCGTGGTCGAGGGCCAAGGCGAGGCGTTCGTCGAAACCGACGTCGGACTGGCGACGATCAGCCGCCACGCCAAGTCGCTCGGCTACGACGCGATCATCCTCTTCCTCGACGAGCTGATCCTCTGGCTCGCCAGCCGGGTCGCCGATCAGGCGTTCGTCGAGCGGCAGCTCCAGAGCATCGTCAAGCTGGTCGAAGCCGGCGATGCCGACCGCCCGGCGCCGCTGATCTCGTTCGTGGCCCGCCAGCGTGACCTCAGCGAGCTGGTCGGCGAGCACGTGCCCGGCGTGCAGAAGGTGCGCTTCAAGGACCTGCTGCGGTACTGGGAGGGGCGCTTCGACAAGATCTCCTTCCAGGACCGCGACCTCGCCGAGATCGCCGAGAAGCGCATCCTGCGGCCGCGGAGCGAGGCCGCGCGCCAGCAGATCGACGCCGCCTTCGAACAGACGTGGGCGAAGGGATCGCAGGCGCGCGAGGTGTGGCTCGGGCAGAAGGGCGACCGCGACCAGTTCCGCAAGGTCTACCCCTTCAGCCCGGCACTGCTCGACACGCTGGTCGCCCTCTCCTCGATGCTCCAGCGCGAGCGCACCGCGATCAAGGTGATGATGCAGCTGCTGGTCGAT
Organism: Acidobacteriota bacterium; assembly: GCA_003388555.1. Taxonomy (GTDB): domain Bacteria; phylum Acidobacteriota; class Thermoanaerobaculia; order Multivoradales; family Multivoraceae; genus QQVD01. Next base: position 21,365 of record QQVD01000021.1, read on the forward strand.
CGGCGCGACACCCTGCGCCTGGGCGAGTTGATCCCGCTCGGCGACCTCTACGACGCGATCGCCCAGGAGTCGGACCCGTTCACCGACGAGCTGCGCGAGCTCTTCGACGCGGCACGCAAGCTCTACCGCCGCAAGCTCGAGCCGATGCTGCAGCGCGAGCACGGGATCAGCGCCGACGAGGTCTCGAAGCTGGGCGAAGCGGACCCCAAGCGCCGCGCCTGGCGCGGCCACGAGCGCCTGCTCAAGACGTTGCTGCTCGCCGCGCTGGCGCCCCAGGTGGAGGCGTTCCAGGGCCTCACTGCGCGCCGCCTGGTGGCGCTCAACCACGGCAGCATCTCTTCGGCGATCCCCGGCCAGGAGTCGAGCGATGCGCTGCAGCTGTGCAGGCGTTGGGCGAGCATGGTGCCCGAGCTGCGGGTCGGCACCGGCTCCGACCCCCAGATCAGCCTGCAGATCAGCGGCGTCGACACCACCGAGATCCTCGACCGGGTGGCGCTGCAGGACAACGACGGCAGCAGGCAGAAGCGCCTGCGCGAGCTGCTCTTCGACGCCCTCGGCCTGAGCGGCGGCGATCTCAGCCTGCTGCGGCACACCACGATCTGGCGCGGCACCGAGCGCTCGTTCGACATCGCCTTCGGCAACGTGCGGACGATGACCGCCAAAGACCTCCAGGCCAGTGACGACGCCTGGAAGATCGTCTTCGACTACCCCTTCGACGTCGGCAACCACACCGCGCGCGACGACCTCTCGGCGATCGAGAAGCACCAGCAGGAGCTGGTGCAGCGCACCGTCGTCTGGCTGCCCTCGTTCTGGTCGAACGAGCTGCGCCGGCAGCTCGGCGAGCTGGTGCGCATCGACTACCTGCTGCGCGGCACCGCGCTGGAGGAGAACACGGCGCACCTCTCGGTGCAGGATCGCCAGCAGGCGCGCCAGCTGCTCGAGAACCAGCAGGACCAGCTGCGCGCGCGGCTGAGCGAGGCGCTGGAAGAGGCCTTCGGCATCCGCAGCGCCAGCACCGGGACCCTGACCGAGCCATTGCAGCCCGAGGAGCAGCTGCAGTCGCTGAGCCCGACGTTCCGGCCGCAGCGACCGGCCGCCACGAACCTGGCCGACGGGCTCGAGAAGCTCGTCGACCAGATCTGCAGTCACCAGCACCCGAGCCATCCGCGGTTCGCCGAGCCGGTGCGGCCGGCGGCGGTGCGCGCAGCCTGGGAGATCCTCCAGCGGGTGCGCGACGAGAACCTCGAGCGCATCGAGGTCGAGAAGAAGGAGCGCCAGAGGGTGCGGCAGGTGGTCGAGCCGCTCCAGCTCGCCGAGGTGCACGAGACCGTGCTGGTGCCGCGCGCCGACTGGTTCGACCATTTCAGCCGCCGCGAGGCACAGGCCCGCGAGGCCGGCGAGCTCGCCTCGTGCGACGGCGGTCCCCTGCCGGCGGTGCGTGACCTGCGCGCCTGGATGACCGACGAGACCCCGCTCGGCTCAGGAGATCCGGGACTGCCGCGGCTGCTGCAGGACCTGGTGATGCTCGACTTCGCCGGAGCCGCACGACGGCAGCTGATGCGGCAGGGAGTCGCCGTCGACCCTCAGCCCGGCAAGCTCCCCGACGACGCGGTGCTGCGTCCTCAGAAGCTGCCGACCGAAGCGACCTGGAAGGCCGCCAACGACCGGGCGCAGCCGATCTTCGGCACCCAGCCCGGCGGCTACTTGAGCCAGCGCAACGTCGCCGCCCTGGCGCGACGGCTGCAGGACGCTGCGCGCCAGCTCGGAGTCGCCGAAGAGCTGAAGAAGGAGCTGCAGAAGCATCTGGCCGACTGGAAGGTGCCCGACGACTGCGATCGGGCGAAGTCGGTCGGCGACGCGATTCGCCTGCTCTCGGCCCTCGAGACGGGAGACGACGTCGAGCGCATCGCGCGCCTGGCCGAGGTCGAGCTCGAGTCGACGCCGATCGTCGTCGGCAAGGCGATCAAGAGCGCCGGCGGCGTGCTGAGGGCCCTCGCCGGCTGCAACTGGAAGCTGCTCCAGGGTGCGACCAGCAGCGAGCACGGAGAAGCGGGGCAGCAGGTCGCCGCCAAGGTGGCCGCGGCGCTCAGCCACCACGAGATCGCGCTGCCGCTCGGCGAAGCGCTGGAGACGGCGGAGGCCCTCGCCACCTCGCTGGTGACGGGCGCCAAAGTTCCCGATCCACCGGTGAAGCCCGTTCCAGGTTCCCGCAACGCGGTGGACCTCTCGCTCGATGCGGCGCGCCGCAAGCTCGACGAGATCGAAGCCGAGGCCAAGGGACGCTCGGTGCGCATCGACCTGGGCTGGAGCTTCGACGAGTGAAGCGGCTGACCAGTCACGAAGCGCTGCTGGTCGAGAAGTCCCTGGGCCAGCTGGACCCTCACGACCGGCGCTTCGTGGCCCTGGGGCGAGATCCGTCGCCGTCGCCCTCGGCGTCTGCTCAGGGGCCATCGCACGAGGGGCGCTTCGACGTGCGCTGGTGCCGCTCACCGCTCGAGATGCGCGAGCACCTCAGCGCCTCGGGTCTCGAGCCGCGGCGCACCGTGCTGGTCGCCGAGTTCCCGGACGACGAGCTCAGCGACGACCTGCGCGCGCGTCTGGTCTCCAGAAGACTCCTGACACCGCAACGCTGGGACCTCCTGAGGGAGCTGTTCGGCGTGCGCGATCTCGATCCTCGGCTCGGTGGCCGCAAGTGGCTCGTCGACGCGCTGCTCGAGTTGCCGCGGGAGGCGTTTCCGGACGTTCGCTCTCCGCTGCTGACGCTCGAGCTGGCCGAGGAGACCCTGTGGAAGGCTCGGCTCGGCTTCCGCCGCGCCGACGGAGATGGCCCGCCGCTCCTGCGCTGGCTGCTCGCCGAACCGGGACGCAGCTCGCCCAAGAACCGATGGCTCGCACTCTCGCCGAACCTGCGCAGCGAGTTCCTCGATTGGGTGAAGCCCGTCGCGAGCCCGGCGCTGCCTCTCGCGTTGAGGACGCTGCAGAGCACCGATGAAGACACCTGCCTCGCCCTGGGTCTGATCGCCCGGCTGCTGGTGCAAAAGCCAGCGGCGAGGGAAGAAGCCCGGCTGGAGGCCTTCCACGCCCTCAAGGCCAAGCTGGCGGCGCGTTACCTCGACGAGCAGACACCGCAGCCGCGCGAGATCTGCGCCTGGGCCGACCTCACCGAGTCGTACCTCACCGAGCTCGACGCACCGCGCCAGGCCCAGGTGCTCGCCCGGGCCGAGGCGGTGTTCGAGGACGGCCTCGCTCCACTGGCGATCTCCAGCGATCTCCTACTCAGCGGCCTGGAGGCGAGGCGCCTCGCCCTGACGCGCTGCCTGGAGGAGGTGGCCTCCGGACAGGCCGACGCTCTGGGCGAGATCGGCGGCGCACTCACCGCGCTCGGCAGACACCGGAGCTGTACGCCGCGCGAGAAGGAAGGCTGGGAGATGGCGGCTCGGGCCGCCACCTGGCTGGCGAGCTCCGGATCGGCCGAGCTGCCCGGCGGCTTCGCGGCGCTGGTGGTGCACTACTCCTCGGACCTCGGTTGGCTCGACCTGGTGCGCGACGACCTCGACGCCGCCCCGCACGAGGTGCGGTCGAGCGAGACGGTGGAGGCCCTTCGCAAGCAGCTCGACGCGGTGCGCGACGAGATCAACCGCGCGTTCTCGGAACGGGTCGTCGAGTGGTACGCCAAGCCACAGGTCAGCGGAGGCAGGACCGTGCTCTCGGAAGACGTGCTGTGGCGCGTCGTCGCGCCGCTGGCCGAACGGGATCCCGTGCTGCTGGTGGTCCTCGACGGCATGAGTGAGGCGGTGCACCGACGCCTACAGCAAAGCCTCGAGGGAGGGTGGCGACAGTTCGGGCCGGCCGACAGCGAGGGCGTCGGCGAGGAGCTCGTCTGCATCCCACCCCTTCCGACGCTCACCGGCGTCTGCCGCACCAGCCTGCTCACCGGCGCGCTGCAGCAGGGCACCCAGCAGACCGAGGCGAAGCTCTTTCCGGAGCATGCCGAGCTGCGGACGGCGTCACGCACAAAGCCGAAGCTCTTCCACAAGGCCGTGGTAGGCAAGGAGCTCGATCCGGAGCTGCGCGAGCTGATCGAGAACCGTGCCCACCGGGTGCTGGCGACGGTGGTCAACACCGTCGACGATGCCCTCGGCGGCGCTCAGCAGCACAGCCTCTCGCTGGGCCTCGAGGACATCCCGATCCTGCAGGAGCTGCTGATCGCCGCGAGATCGGCGGCAAGGACCGTGGTGCTCGCCAGCGACCACGGGCACGTGGTGGATCGAGGCGCCGAGCTGCTGGTCAAGGGCAGCGGACACGGCGCCCGCAGCCGGCGCCCGAAGGGCCCGGGCGATGGCCCCCTCGAAGGCGAGGTGCTCGTCGCAGGGCCACGAGTGCTCGACGGTCCGTGGACCTTGGCCTGGAGCGAGCGCGTGCGCTATGCCGATCGCAAGCGGGGCTACCACGGCGGCGTGGCGCCGCAGGAGCTCGTGGTGCCGCTCAGCGTCTGGCGGCCGCGAGACGAGGAGCCGTCGCAGACCGACGACTCGATCCCGGAGGAATGGAACGCTCTCGATCGGGGCCGATTGCCCACCTGGTGGCGACTCGAGCTCGAGGGCGTCGCGCCTTCGGCGCCGGCGCGGGCCAGACAGAAGACGCGGAAGAAGGCGACGAAGAAGAAGCCGGCCGACCGCGAACCGTTGCCGCTGCTCGAGGGCGTCGCGGCGCTGCCGGCACTACCCTGGCTCGAGCGTCTCGACGGCAGCGAGCTGCTCGGCACGCAGCTGGAGCGGCACAGCAGGCTGCGCATCGAGCGCTCCGAGGTGATCGAGCTGGTGAGGCTGCTGCACCAGGCCGGAGGCGCCATGTCGCTCGACGAGCTGGCGCGCAAGCTCGGCAAGCCCGGCCCGCGGACCCGCGGCACGGTGACCGCGGTGCAGAAGGTACTCAACCTCGAGGGTTACGAGATCCTGCACGTGGCCGGCGACCTGTCGGTACGCCTGAGCACCGATCTGCTCAAGACCCAGTTCGACCTCGATGGCGGCAGCTAGGGCACAGTAGGAGCCAACGTGTCGACGATTTCTCCCCAGCGTCGCGGCGAGGTGCTCAGCGCTCTGCGGCGCGGCACCGTGCCGCAGCACAGCCTCGGCGACCTCGCCGTCGGCCTGCAGCCGTTCGAGGCGACGCTCGAGGACGAGCTGGGACAGGTGGAGCGCGGCGCGGCGCACTTCAAGGCGGTGCGCGGCGAGTACGGCAGCGGCAAGACCTTCTTGGCGCGCTGGTTCCAGGAGAGCGCCCGGCGGCGTGGCTTCGCCACCTCGGAGGTGCAGGTCTCCGAGACCGAGACGCCGCTGCACCGTCTCGAGACCGTCTACCGACGGCTCATCGAACGCCTGGCGACGGCCGAGAGCCTGCAGGGCTCGCTGCGCCTCATCGTCGACGGCTGGTTCTACACCCTGGAGAACGATGTGATCTCCAAAGGCGAGGCCGACGAGGACGATGCCGAGGCGCTGCACGCGGCGACCGCCGCCCTGATGGAGCATCGGCTGGCGGCGGTGACCCGCACCGCCCCGGCGCTCGCCGCCGGGCTGCGTGGATACCGCGAGGCGCTGCTCGAGGGCGACGCGGCGACCGCCGAGGGCCTGCTCGCCTGGATGTCGGGCCAGCCGACGGTGGGCGCCTCGGTGAAGCGTCAGGCAGGGCTGACCGGAAAGATCGACCACTTCGGAGCGCTCTCCTTCCTCCAGGGCTGGCTGGTGATCCTGCGCGACAGCGGATACAAGGGCCTGGTGCTGGTGCTCGACGAGGTGGAGACCCTGCAGCGGGTGCGCAGCGACGTGCGCGACAAGGGCCTCAACGCCCTGAGGCAGCTGCTCGACGAGGTCGACGGAGGCCGCTTCCCGGGGCTCTACCTGATGATCACCGGCACCCCGGCGTTCTTCGACGGCCCGCAAGGCATCCAGCGTCTGGCGCCGCTCGCCCAGAGGCTCCAGGTCGACTTCTCCGCCGATGCTCGCTTCGACAATCCCCGCGCCGTGCAGATCCGCCTGCGCAACTTCGATCTCGAGCGCCTGGTGGAGCTGGCGAAGCGGGTGCGCGATCTGTACGCCTCGCACTGCGCGCACCAGGAACGTCTGCACGACCTGGCCGACGACCGCTACCTGGAGGAGCTGGCGCGGGCGATCGTCGGCGAGCTCGGCGGCAAGGTCGGCATCGCCCCGCGCATCTTCCTGCGCAAGCTGGTCACCGAGGTGCTCGATCGCATCGACCAGTTCGACGACTTCGATCCCCGGCAGCACTACTCGCTGACGGTGTCGACCACCGAGTTGACGGTGCAGGAGCGTGCGGCCAGTGGACGCCTGCTCGGCGATGAGGGAGACGGGCCGGAGCGCTCGGTCGACGACATCGACCTCGACCTCTAAACCAGTTCATCGGCGCAGCGAGAAGGCGGAGCAGCGATGTCGACCGGGGTCCTCGACCAGTTCCATCCCTCCGTGCAGCACCACATCGTCAACTCGCTGGGCTGGCGCTCGCTGCGGCCGCTGCAGGAGGTCGCGGCACAGCCACTGCTGGCCGGGCGATCCGGACTGCTGCTCGCTCCCACCGCCGGCGGCAAGACCGAGGCGGCGATGCTGCCGGTGTTCTCGCGCATGCTGGAGGAGGACTGGCGCGGGCTGTCGGTTCTCTACGTCTGTCCGCTGCGGGCGCTGCTCAACAACCTGCACCCGCGCCTGGAGTCGTTCGGCCGCCTGGTCGGTCGGCGGGTCGGCATCTGGCACGGCGACGTGACCTCCGGCAAGCGCTCGCAGATCCTGCGCGATCCGCCCGACGTGCTGCTGACGACGCCCGAATCGCTCGAGGTGATGCTGGTCTCGAAGCGCAGTGAGCCGCGACGCCTCTTCCGCAACGTGCGCACGTTGGTGGTCGACGAGATCCACGCCTTCGCCGGCGACGATCGTGGCTGGCATCTGCTCTCGGTGCTCGAGCGCATCGAACGGATGTCGCAGCACGACATCCAGCGCATCGGCCTGTCGGCCACGGTGGGCAATCCCGAGACGCTGCTCGACTGGCTCACCGCCTCGTCGGCCGACGGCGGTGCCGTTCTCGAGCCGCCACCTGGTGCGACGACCCGGGCCGAGGTGGTGCTCGACTACGTCGGCTCGCTCGAGAACGCCGCGCGGGTGATCGCCGCGCTGCACCGCGGCGAGAAGCGATTGGTCTTCGTCGACAGCCGCAACCGGGTGGAGCAACTGGCCCGATATCTACGAGAGCTCGGCGTGCGCACGTTGCTGTCGCACGCCTCGCTGAGCCGCGAGGAGAGGCTACGCGCCGAGGAGGCGTTCCAGCAGGGTCACGACTGCGTGATCGTGGCGACGTCGACGCTGGAGCTGGGGATCGACGTCGGCGATCTCGACCGCGGGGCGCAGAGCGAGGCGCCTCCCTCCGTCGCCTCGATGCTGCAACGCATGGGCCGCACCGGCCGACGACCCGGCACGCGCAGCAACACCACGATCCTCGCGACCAGCTCGGAGGCACTGCTGCACGCGGCGGCGATCGTCGACCTTTGGCGGCGCGGCTACGTGGATCCGGTGGAGCCGCCGCCCCTCCCGCTGCACGTCTTCACGCAGCAGATCATGGGCCTCTGCCTCCAGGAGCGCGGCCTCGCCGAGGACGAGTGGCCCCGGTGGGTCGGGGCGATGCCGGGCTTCTCGATGCTCGGCGATCTGGCCAACCAGGTGGTCGACGGCATGGTCGCGCGTGACGTCCTTTGGCGCGAGGGCGGCATCCTCTGGTTCGGGCAGCGCGGCGAGAAGGAGTACGGCCGCCGCAACTTCATGGAGGTGCTCAGCGTCATCACCTCGCCTCCGACCCTCGAGGTGCGTCTCGGCGCCGAGCCACTGGGCACAGTGGACGAGAGCGTCGTCTTCCGCGAGACCAGCGAGCAGACGCCACTCCTGCTCGGAGGCCGCGCCTGGCGCATCGTCGAGGTCGACTGGAAGCGGCGGGTCGTCCAGGTGCGCGCGACGGACGAGGCGCAGAAGGGCTTCTGGATGGGCAGCGGCCGTCCGATGGGCTTCGACGTCTGCCAGGCGGTGCTCGAGGTGCTGTCCTCGCCTGAGGAGCCGGACGAGTGGTCGCAGCGCGCCCGAGCGGCGATGGCCGCGATCCGCGACGAGCATTCCTGGGCGCAGACCGGCCGCTCCTTCCTCATCCCCGAAGGGGACAAACAGATCTGGTGGACCTTCGCCGGCCAGCAGACCAACGTGCTGCTCGCCCTGGCCGCCGGGCTCACCCCCGGCGCCGCCGACAACCTGCGGGTGGTCCTCCCCCACCACGCCGATCCCGAACAGATCGTCGAGACTCTGACGACGCAGCTCAAGGAGGGCACCTTCTTCGAGCTCCACGCCGCTGCTTTCGAGGAGCCGATCAAGTTCGCCGAAGCGCTCGCTCCGGAACTCGCTCTCGCCGTGACCGCGGCCAGGTGGAGGCTGTCGGAAGTCCCCCCCGTGGTGCTAGTCGCGGCGGATGACGGGGCGGACGGCGAGTCGGCGAAAAGCTAGGTCGGCTACCGGCTCGGCGACGACGACCAGGGCCTCTACCGCGTATCAAGCGCCGGGCAATGAGCAAACACGTTTCAGAGCAAGAACTGAGAGCCGTGACGTCTCTGTCTGGAATCCAGAGATACCACTACTTCATCAAGACCGTCACGGATTGGGGAGAGGCATGGGGACTCTACGACGACGGATGGGCACTCTCGGCATCAACAAAGGGAGAACGCCTCTTCCCGCTATGGCCTGCGGCCGAGTATGCGCGTTTATGCGCCTCAAAGCAGTGGGCTGGTTTCGCTCCGACTGCGATTGCTCTTGAGGATCTTCTAGGGACTCTCCTTCTAAAGCTCGATGCCGACCAGATGTCCCTGAGCGTCTCCTTTCGACCGAATGAGAGTGGCGTCGTGGTGCCTCCTGCCACACTCGCTCGAGACCTACGAGAAGAGATGCGCAAGTATCTTTGACTAGCGCCCTAGCCTGAGCGAAACGGCAACCGCATCGAGCACGGCCACGACCCGCTCGACCGACTGCTGCGCAGCGAGGACGAGCTCGGGCTGCTGGCGGAGTACGAATACGACGCGCGCGGCAACCGGATCCTCGAGCGCGACGCGAACGGCAACGAGACCCACGTCACCTTCGACGACCTCGACCGCGTCACCCTGCGCGAGCTGCCCGAGGACCGCAGCGAGTCGTTCACCTACGACGCCGCCGACAACCGCATCGCCACCACCGACCCGCGCGGCCATGTGACGCGCTTCGAGCACGACCTGCTCGACCGTCTCGTGCTCACCCGCCTGCCCCCGGTCGGCACGGGCCTGGGCGGCGGCGGCCCGCCGGCGCAGTACACCACCAGCGCCACCTACGACCTGGCCGGCAATCGCCTCACCTTCACCGACGAGCGCGGCCACACGACGACCACCGTCTACGACCCGCACGACCGCCCCGTCCTGCAGATCGACCCCGCGCCGCTCGGCTACGAGACCCGCACGGTCTACGACGCGCAGGGCAACGTGGTGGCGCAGATCGACCGCCGCGGCATCGAGCAGCGCTTCGCTTTCGACCGCAACGACCGGCGCACCGCGCAGAGCCGGGCCGGCCTGATCCTCGAGCGGCTCCAGTACGACGAGGCCGGCAACGTCGAGTTCCGCACCGACGCGCGCGGCCACGTCACCAGCTACCAGTACGACCAGCGCAACCTGCTGGTGGCCGAGAACCGCCCGCTCGCCGCGATCACCCAGTACCGCCGCGACGCCATGGGCGACGTGGTCTACGAGCGCGACCCGGAGGGCCGCGAGACCACCCGCGGCTACGACCTGCGCCGCCGCATGGTGCGCGAAACCAACGGCGCCGGCGAGACCACCACCTACGCCTTCGACCTCAACGGCAACCTGAGCTGAGCCGAAGGCGAAGCGACGAAGAGAACTGAACGCTCGCTCGCGAGCGGTCACTTGTTCTCAACCGCACCCACGTCCGCCGTCCGGCCCACCCCGACGCTCCCTGGGTGTCCGCCTACGACGGCGCGAATCGCCTGACCTCGATCACCGATCCCCTCGGTCATCAGACCACCTCCGTCTACGACCGGGCCAGCAACCTCACCGCGCGCACCGACGCCGAGAACCGCACCACCGCGTTCGCCTTCGACGCGCTCGATCGGCGCGTGGTGCACACCGTCGCGCAGGGCACCAGCGACGAGGCCTCGCAGCAGTTCGGCTACGACCCCTCCGGCAACCTCACCGGCGTCCTCGACTTCAAGGGACAGCTCTCCACCTTCGAGCACGACCCGCTGTCGCGCGAGACCCGCCGCACCTTCGACGCGCCTTCGGTGCCCACCGGCGACGACCTCACCGAGATCGCCACCGCCTACGACCCCAACGGCAACGCCCTCCAGGTCCTCGAGCGCTACACCGATCTCGCCACCGGCGCCCCCGGCCCCACCGGCGACCTCGAGATCCTCCAGGCGTTCGACGACTTCGACCGCCTGATCTCACGCACCGACGCCTACGGCGAGACCCTCACCCACAGCTACGACGCCTCGGGGAATCGCACCCGCCTCGTCGATCCCGACGGGCTGCTGACCCGCTACGCCTACGACGCCCTCGACCGCCTCGTCGCCGTCACCACCAGCGGCCACAGCAGCGGCGTCACCCAGTACTCCTACGGCCGCGACTCGCGCCTCGAGCGCGTCGTGCACCCCAACGCCGCCGAGGAGACCACCACCTACGACCTCGCCGGTCGCATCGCCGAAATCGAGAACACCCTCGGCCCCGCCCTCATCTCGTCGTACGCCTACACCTACGACCCCGGCGGCAATCGCCTCAGCCAGACCGAGGACCAGGGCGCCGGCCCCGAGCTCACCACCTACGCCTACGACCCCGCCGACCGCCTCATCGAGGTCACCTACCCCGACCAGCGCGTCGCCTACCAGCTCGACGCGGTGGGTAACCGGGTCGAGGAGAGCACCTTCGATCTCTCCGGCGTGCTCACCGGCCGCCTCGCGTCGACCTTCGACCATCGCGACCGCCTGCTGCGCATCGACGACCTCGTCGACCCCTCAGCTTCCGGCCAGACCACCACCTTCAGCTGGGACCTCAACGGCAACCAGACCGGCCGCACTCGCGGCGGCGTCGCGCGCGTGCAGGAGTTCGATGCCAGGGACCGCCTGCGCGAGATCCGCGAGGACTCGACGGCTCTCCTGCTCACCCTCCGCTACGACCACCGCGGCCTGCGTACCCGCAAGTCAGGCCCCGAGGGCGTCGTCCGCTACACCTACGACCAGGACTCCGTCCTCCTGCAGAGCGACGACTCGGAAAACCGGAGCTGAGCCGCAAGGCGAAGCGAGGTCTCGAGCTGACGACGCCAGCCTGGCGTCGTCACGGCTCGAAACACCGTCGCCAAGTACGACTACGGCCCCGACCGCCTCCTCTCCCTCTCCCACGCCACCGAAGGCCGCGGCTACTACCTCTTCGACGCCCTCGGCTCCGTCACCGCCGTCCTCCAACCCTCCGGCACCCTCCAGGCCCGCTACCAGTGGAACGCCTGGGGAGAGCCCAGAAACATCACCGGCTCCTCCTCCAACCCCTTCGGCTTCACCGGCCACGAACGCGACCCCGAGACCGGCCTCTACTACGCCAGGGCCCGCTACTACGACCCCGAGTTCGGACGCTTCCTCACCACCGACCCCTTCGAAGGGAACGCCGACGACCCGCCGTCGCTGCACCGGTACACCTACGCCAAGGTGAATCCGACGGTCTATGTGGATCCGAGTGGGGAGCGGAACGAGGAACGGAGCGCCGAATACAAGTGGACCGACGAGGACGACATCCCGAACGGCACCACCTACCACGTCGTCGAGCGGGGCGGAAAGACCACCTTCTACAGCGCGAACCCCGCTGACTGGCCGAACGACGACCCCGCGGGATTCCGAATCACGGAGCGCTTATCGCAGGAAGAGCGGACGAAACAGAGTCTCCTCGGCCGACTCCGCGCAGGGTGGGACGATCTCGTTGAGAGGCGCCTCGGTGCCCTGCGCGACAAAGCAGCGGAGCTGCGCCAGTCACTCGGGAGCGCACTCGAGAAGAACCCAGTCGACCTCGAGAACTACGAGGAGCAGCGCAAAGACCAGTTCGACTCGATACGAATCGTCGCCGAAGACTCCAAGGAGGCCGGAGTCGAGTTCGTCGCTGCTACCGGCGAGACGGCACTCGACGTCTCCGGAGCGATTGGCGGTGGGAAGATTGCGAAGAGCATCACCAGTGGAATCGGCAAAGAGAACCTCGGAGAAGGAGGTCGAGTTCTCGTTCTTCGTCGAGAAGAGGGACTCGATCCAGATGACTTTCGCCGGAAGGCCATGGCGCTTCAGGATCTGGCACGGCGGGGTAAGCTGCAGCGCGCTCCGAGTCCCGTCACTCGCGATCCCAAGCTCGGCGCACAGTACAAGAACCGTCTGATCAGGCGCGCCTATGCGCAGTACGGTAACGAGGACCCCGAGCGGTTCCGCTCACTGCGCAAGCGAATCCTCAATCTAGACGCCGACCACATCCACGAACTGCAGTTGTCTGGGGCAGACGACGCGACTAATCTCTGGCTGCTTGACCGCAAAGTCAACAATCGAATCGGCGGCCAGGTGCGTAGTCAAGTGAGAAACGACCCACCTGGCACACCTATTGTCGACGTAGTCATAGACGAGCGATGAAAGATCCCGATGAGTTCGCGCGAGAAAATCGATCTCGTTGAAAAACTGCTCCCTACTCGACCCGAGCTGGCAGTTGTCTTCGACAGGGGACAGCCTCCCGCCATCGAGTTCGCAGAGAGGCTTCGCTCCGACTTCCCATCTGCAGGGAGCGAGTACCTGGATTTTCTCTGTCACAGCGATGGACTCCAGGTCGACATGTACGTCATCTTCGGCTCCAGCAACGCCCTGACTCCACTACAGGAGATCGCGGCTATCTGGTCGAACGATCTCAACCTAGACCTCTATCTGCCAATAGCGGCCAACGCATACGGAGACATTTTCACAATAACCAAGGACAACGCAGTCCACTTTCTCGAAACGCGAGGCGCGCGTATCCCACAACCTCTCTGTGACTCATTCGAGGCGCTCATCGATGAGTTCTTCATGGGAGAAAGGTTTCTTGAGCTCTTTCCGCAGGGACGCGGAGTGAGCGAATGGCTCGAACTGCTCAAAGAGCTCGGGTGGCATCCCAGCTAGCCGACAAGGGAACCCGGAAGTCTTCCGGAGAGGTAACCCGCACCGAGAGTTCCTTGGGACTCATTGTGTTGAGCGCTGCCAGGAAGACAGAATCCCGGCATGGCCGACGACGACGCCGTGACTTCACTTGAAGAGCACCTCGCTCACGACGCACAGAACATCGAGATCTCCCGGCGCAACCTCGAGCACATCTTCGGGCGCTCCGAAGAGACGATCGACGTCCTATTCCGGCTGTTCAAAGAACTGGCGCAGGCATACGCCGACGAGTACTACTGCGCGCTGCAACCCGAGCTGTTCGAGCTCAGCGAGCAATTCGGCGTAGATCCGGTGGAGCTGACCAATCTGCTGCGCCAGGGAGCGCTCCTCGGTGCTGACGAGCGAGAGATGAAAGCCCAGGAGCAAGCCATCGGGCAACAGGGCTTGCTCAACTCCCTCTGGCTTCTGCTCAAGATGGACCGTGACTGCCGCAACGCCATCAGTCAGTTGCTGCGTCTGCAGATGACTCAGCCAATGGGTCACCTCCGTCTACAAGCGGAGGCCGCAGCCCTGATCGTCCTCTTTCACGAAGTTCCCGTTCTCGGTCGCGACTGGATCGACACCCTCGATCCACAGGCCGGGCGCCGCTTCTACACGAAGCATCAGCGCCGCATCAAGGAGGCTCTAAAGAATCTCCGAATAGAGGACCTCTACGAACAGGGTTCGACCTGGGCGTTACACGTCCGACCACAGGGGATCGCTGGGAGCGTCGAGATGGCTGGTCCCGACTCGCCCAAAAAGCTCGACTTCTCGCACCAGGAATTCGGCAGGTCCCCCTACGAGGCTTCTCTCTTCATCCTCGAGCACCTCGACAGCGAGCGCCGGGTCCTGAAGAGCCTCGTCGACAATCTCCCCAGACTCTCTGACCGTCCTGAGCTCGCCACCGCCTTCGAGCAGCTGGAGGAACTCAAGCAAGAATGGGGGCGAGCCCTCTCGCTCCACCGCCGGCAGAATCAGCCGCGCGGCTGATTCCGTCTCGCTACGCCTCTTCGCCCCACCCCTCCCCCAATGCCCCTCTGGACTCCCCTCTCCCGCTCCCGCTTCCCTCACGAGCGCGCCGCGCTCGAGTACCTGAGGGAGCGGTTCCCGGATCGCGAGCCGTACCGCGCCTGGTCGAACCTCGAGTTCACGGGCTTGGACGGGTCGATGAACGAGGTGGACCTGCTGCTGGTGACGCCGCGGGGCTTCTTCCTGGTGGAGATCAAGCACTGGGGCGGTGACATCTCAGGGGATCAGTCGACGTGGTACCGGCGCGAGAACGGCCGCGACTACACGGTCGACAACCCGCTCTCTCTGGCCAACACCAAGGCGAAGCGGCTCAAGAGCCTGCTGCAGGAGCAGCGGCGGGTGTTCGCCGGCCGCGCCCAGCTGCCGTTCATCGAGCCGGTGATCTTCCTCTCCAACGAGAGCGCGCGCACGCACCTGCCGCCGATCTACGACGGCAAGGTCTTCCTGCGCGACGAGATCAGCGACCAGGTGGCGGTGAGCCAGCTGTTCAAGCTCGACGCCAGCGGCCCGAACCGCCGGCCGCCGATCGATCGGCCCACCTCGAGCGCCATCGCCAAAGCGCTCGACAAGATCGGCCTGCGACCGGCGCCGTCGGTGGTCAAGGTGGGGCAGCTGGTGCTCGGAGACCTGCTCTACGACGACCACGGCTACCAGGACTACGAGGCGGTGCAGGAGGGCTTCTCGGGCCTGGTGCGACGCGTGCGCGTGTTCACCCGCGGGCGCCAGGACGAGCCCGACGAGCGCCGCATCCGCGAGCGCGCCGCCCGACGCGAGTTCAAGCTGCTGCACGACCTGCACCACCCCAACATCGTGCGGGCCACCGAGTACCACGACCACGAGCTCGGCCCCACCGTCGTCTTCGAGCACGTCAAGGGCGCCCAACGCCTCGACGCCAACGCGGCGAGCAGAAGCGGGACTGCCGGGCCACGACCTGCACAAAACTAAACCTTGGGTTAAGTTTCGTGCATGACCGTGGCAGACTCGGCTAGGGCGCGCCACCCCGATTGGGACTCGCTGTTCGAGGTCGCGCAGGGGCAACAGGGCTACTTCACCACCGCGCAGGCAGCCAGGGCGGGGTACTCCCCACAGCTCCTCTACAAGTACCTCCGGAACGGGACGGTGACCCGCGTCCGCCGCGGCGTCTATCGGCTCGTGCACTTCCCTGCCGACCAGGAGGAAGACCTCGTTCCCCTGTGGCTCTGGTCCGAGCGGGTCGGCGTCTTCTCGCACCAAACCGCCCTCGCCCTTCAGGACCTCTCGGACGCTCTTCCGTCCCGCGTGCACATGACCCTGCCGGAGGCCTGGCGCCAGCGGCGGCTCAAGGTGCCCGAGGGGCTGGTGCTGCACTACGCCGACCTCGACGAGAGCGAGCTGAGGCGCGCAGCGGTCGTGCCGTTCACGGCACCGAAACGCACGATCGCCGACTGCATGGCCGCGCACCTCGCGCCCGACCTCGTGCGCCAAGCGGTCGTCCAAGCTCGACGGCGGGGGCTGATCACGCGAGAGGACGAGGACGGGTTTCTCGCAGCGCTGGCTCGCGAGGCCGGCGGGTCGTAACGCGTCGGCACTTGCGCGACCGCGGCTACCCCCCTTCCCCTCCCCACCTCACTTGATCACCGGCGCCTCCTCGCAGCCGTCGATCAACGGGTGGATCTGCCAGCGGTTCTGCGGCTTCTCCTGCTCGGCCACCACCAGCGGGTCCTCTGATCTGCCGACCTCGCGGCACCATGGGTCGTAGACCTCGCGCCTGAACTCGGCGACCAGGTTCGCGTCGGCCTTGGACGCGCCCATGTACTTCTCGTCGACGGTGATCTTCTGGGCGTGGCGGATGGGGTGGACCTCGTTCCAGCCGTCGTGGCCGGCGTCGTAGACCCAGTCGCCCCTCACCAGCACCATGTCGCCGCCGTTGCCGTTCTCGTCGGCGGGCACGAGCTCACCGGAGGCGGGGTCCATGACGTCGGAGAGCTGTCCGTTGTGGGTGGCCGCCCAGACGATGGCTCCGGTCACCAGGGTGATGATGGCGACGACGAGGAGGGCGACCAGGCAGGCGACCCAGCCGATGACGGGGATCGAGCAGATCACCGCCGCCGCGGCGGTGGGGAACGACATCACCTTGAGCACGATGCACACGTCGTGCACCCGGCACCCTTTGATCTCGACGTGCAGGATCTCGGTCTCGTGGGGGTCGTCGATGCCGGTGAAGTTGACGCTGTCGCCCCGGTAGCCGAGGCCGAGGTCGGTGACGGCGGTCTGGTCGGTGATGAAGCGGCCCTGGTTGTTGTCGCTGGCGATCATCTCCGACTTGGTCTCGGTGGCGGCGTGCGGGCCGAGGATGAGGTCGAACGTGAAGTCGTCGTCCATCTTCTCGAGACCGGACTTGTCGGCTCCCACCGGATGCACGGCGGCGACGCGGCCGATGGCGCAGACGCCCTTCTCGAGGCAGATCAGCTTGCCGCCGTGCAGGTAGTGGCAGAGCTCGAACACCGCGGCGATCCACAGCGCTCCCCCGACCACGCCGCTCACGACGCTGCCGAAGACCCCGCCGATGACGGCGAAGATCGCACCGAGGAGGGCGAGGGTCGCTGCGCTCAGGGGCTCGTAGTCGGCGGGCTCGACGCAGAAGTAGTGCTTGTGGCAGTCGGCCATGTCAGTTCTCCCTCAAGGCCTGGTGACGTAGAGCGTGACCCCGCCGTGCAGGTCCTCGCCCATCAGTGCGTTGACGTTGATCGCCTGGCGCCCCTGCCAGTCGTCGGGCGGGGTCACCGTGACCTCGACCTGGCGGGTCTCGTCGGCGGCGAGGTCGAGGGTGTCGGGGGCGATCTCGACCCGCCAGCCCTGCGGGATCGGGTGGGCGGCGCGTCCGTGGCGTGAGCGCGCCCAGGCCCAGTCGGGCGGCTGCTCGGTGTACGGCTGGTAGAGGGGCGGTACGGCGAGCTCGGGATGGCGCCGGTCGCTACTCGACTTCTTCGGCTTCTCGCGGCAGTCGATGGGAGCCGGGATCTCGTAGGCGTCGGCGATCAGCCGCAAGACGCGGCGCACGGTGTCGGCGTTGCGCACCGGGAACCTGAAGACCGCCGGCGATTGCGCCGCAGCGACGTTGGTGTTCTCCTGGCCGAGATTGTTCTTCGGGTTGGCGTCGTCGGGCCAGTGGAGCTGCACCTTCAGGCAGTAGTGGCCCTCCTCCTTCGGCGTCCGCCAGAGCGCGGTGGCGGTCGTCGGATGGCCGGGCGCGCCCTTCACCGGGAGGGTCACCGTGTCGCTGCCGATCGCTATCGGCTGAGGACCGATCCCGAAGTCGTGGAAGAAGAACTCCACCCCCAGCCCGACGGCCGGCGCCTTGGTGGAGTTGTTCCAGATCGTCGCCCGGATCTCGTACTCGGTGTCGGCCTCCAGTGACGAAGACGACACCGGGTTGCCGTTCTCGAACAGCTGGATGTCGGGGTTGTCCCAGGTGACCGCGAGCCCCTGCTCCAGCAGGTAGCGCTGCGAGTAGATGCAGGGATCGGCGCGGCGGTAGATGTCGGGCGGCACCCGGCCACAGCGAGGCGGGCAGCCCGAGCGCTGGCCGCGACGGTCGTCGCGCAGCCTCTCGTAGCGCCGGAAGATCGCGAGGATCTCGCGCACCAGCGCCACGATGTCGCGCAGGAACCTCAGCAGGAGGAGGTAGAGAAGAGCCTTCCAGATCCCCGTGGCGAGAGCGACGGGCGCGCGGAGCAGTCTGTCCATGGCCGGTCTCCTGGGCGGAGTTGGCGCGGGCGACTGAGCACTGCCGAAGGCAGCGCACTCGATCTCATGGCATGTTTGTGCCGTTCATAGTACAACCTTTTCGCGAAGGTAGATCAATGCGACAATTCTTGTGAATTTGCCTCGTCCACCCATGGCTCGCTAGGGTCGGCAGGCAGCTGCGACAAGGGGAGGGCGTGCAAGAGCCGGCGCTTGGCAGGTGCCTCTCATCCAACCGGGGACCCTGGCTGGGTGCGGGCACCAGCTTCGCAAACGAGTGATTCGGAGGCCCTTGGCGGTGGCTTGGACGGACACTCCAGGAGGGGCAGCATGACCAACAAGCTGGCAGGAATCGCGGAGGCGCTGCTTCGTCTGAACCAGCGCGTCTGGAGTTCTCCCGCACTGGCGTTCTTCGTCTGGGTCCTCCCGGCAGTCGTGGTCGTTCGTCCTTGGGACTACCGGGAGGGATCCTGGAAGCACGGTCTCGTTCTCATCGGCCTTGCGGCTGCGATCGCTCTGGCCGTCGCGTACCGGAACGAGCGCGACGCTCAGAAGCGTGGAGCCGAGAGCTAGAGCGTTGGTCGCGCTGTTGGAGGCGATGATGGGACGGACTGTGGTCGTGCCTGTTCGAGTGCTCCTACTCGTCGCGCTCCTGTTGGCACTCAACGGCTCAGCGATCCACGGGCAGGGCGACTCCGACTCCCTCACCCGCGGTATCAAGAGGCTGCACTACGAGTCGGGCACGACGGGTGAGCCCTTGGCCGAGGCACTCGAGCTCTGGCAGTACGGCGACCTCGGCACCTACTCGCACTTCGTGATCAGGGTGGACACTCTGGCGTTCGAGATCCGCCAACACATCTTGCTTCTCGGCGACAGCGTCGTTGTCGGCTACAACCTCACAGGGAGCAGTGAGCGAGACGACTACGCTCTGAGGGTGGCGTATCCCGGGGTCGCCGCACGAACTCTGCGGGAGGCCATTGAGGCCATCGATGAGGGATCGCTCTTCAACGTGACCGTGTATGAGCAGAACGCTCCGGTCTGCTCAGGAGAGGACCGGATCGGCGAATCGTGGGACGCCTCGGTGGAGGCGGCGGTAGCACGGTGTCTGGAAGGCACCTCGCTCCCTGAGCGGATGGCGGTATCCGCCCTCGCGGCCGGGCTGCCGAGGCTCATGGAGCTGATCGGTCCCGGAGTCGACGGCTTTGATCCGAGAGCGGGTGCCTATAAACTCCAACCGGTCAATATGCAACTGGACCAGAGTCTTGTTGGGGCGACGGTCTCAGCTGGCTGCAGACTTGGAACTGCCCAGGGCCTTCAACATCTCTACCTGGGAACTACGGAACACAATCTGCAGATTCAGGACGGCAGCCAACTCACCAATGGAATGAAGGGATTCGTCGCTCCCAACATTTTCCTCAAGGCACAAGGATGCCCCTAGTCACACTGGTTCTCTTGAGCAGTTTGGTAAGCCTCCCTTCTTGCTCTGGCTCTCAGGCTCCAAGCCCTACCCCATCGCAGCAGGAAACTGTTGCCCCCGCCGCTGTACCCAGCGATAGAGACGTTCTGATAGGGCGCGCGAGATCGCTCCTGGCTCGCGGCGAGTTCGAGGCCTCCATCGAAGTGTTGAAAGAGGTTGATCGGATTCTCGTCTTTGAACAGCCTACCTACGAGCATCTCTTCGAGCTGGGTCAAGCGCTGTGTGCCACAGGGCGAGCAGATCTCGGGCGCGAAGCACTGGCCACCTACGTATGTGGGCGTGAGGTTGATGCGGGGTTGCTTCAGTGCGGTCCAACCTTGGAAGAGTCGGACCCTCGCATCACCCCGGACTGTCACAATCGAATGTGCCCAGAGCTGTATTGGCCGTACTACGATGTGCATACGGCTGACGAGGTGGCGAACCTCATTGAAGCGGCCCAGCAGGGGAAGGAGGCGCTTGCGGGCTGCCCGCCGTAGCTGCTCTGGCAAGGCATACGCTAGAAGAGGTGCGGAAGGTATGCCACGTATTTCAGCTGTTACGTCAAGGAGTGGTTTCAGCAACAAGCTCCGCGTCAACGCCAGACGCACCTACGGATTCCACTATCGCGAATCCCTCGTCGCCATGCTCTTCCCCTGCTGAGGATCGACTTTGACGAATCAGCCGCCGTCGAGCGCTGCTTACAGCCGGTGTGATCGCGAAGAGACGCCAGTGGCGATCTTAGAGCCTATGGAGTTCTGGTTGCCGCTCGGCGTCGCAGTCTGGGCACTACTGGCCAATGTCCTTGGATTGGCCTTTGCCCGTCTTGCCAGGACTAGGTGCGTTGCGCGCTCAGCGCCTCGACGAGAGAGGTGGTTGCCGACTCCCGCGGATTCCCTCGGACGACTCGCTTCGTGCTAGGAACGTTCTGGGCCTCGAGCGAAGACAAGACCATCGCTTTCGTGGGCACGCTCACTCAGCTCGTGTGACTGCTTCCTCTCCGGCTTGCAGCGTTGGTCTTCTTCTTCTCACCGGCCCCCTGACTCGTCCGGCCCAACTCTTCTCCTGGGAGTGGATTGGGGCAGCGTGGAGAAAGCGACACTCGCGACTTCGCTTTTCCGACACCCTCACCCTCCCCCCACACACCCCAGAATCGCCTCCGCCGATCGATCCACGTCCTCCCCCGTCGTCGCGGCGCTGGAGATCGAGATGCGGGCGGCGGCGCGGCCTTGCCAGGTGGTGCCTCCGAGCCAGCAGATGCCGTCGGCCTGGATGCGGCGGATGACTTCACGGGTGAAGGCGTCGGGGTCGCCTGAGGGCGGATGGAAGCGCACCAGCACCTGGTTGAGCACCACTTCGTTGAGGAGCTCGACGCCTTCGGCGTCGCGTAGGGCGTCGGCCATGCGGCTGGCCAGGGCGCAGCAGCGCTCGACCAGCTCGGCGACTCCGTGGCGGCCGAGCGAGCGGAGCGCGGCCCAGGTGGGGAAACCACGCGCCCGGCGCGACGACTCGGGCACGAGGTGGAAGTTCTCGCGCTCCGAGGCGGCGCTCGGGTAGTAGGCCGCTCCCACGGCGAGGGCGGCACGCAGCGCAGCGCCGTCGCGCACGAAGACGTAGCCCGAGTCGTAGGGCACGTTGAGCCACTTGTGGCCGTCGACGGTCCAGGAGTCGGCGCGGTCGGCTCCCCTGGTCAGGTGGCGGAGCTCAGGAGACGCCGCGGCCCACAGGCCGAAGGCCCCGTCGACGTGCAGCCAGGCGCCGCGCTCGCTGCAGAGCTCGGCGATCTCCTCGAGCGGATCGAAGCTGCCGGTGTTCACCTCTCCGGCCTGGGCGCAGACGATCGCCGGCCCCGAAACCTCGGCGAGCGCCTGGCGCAGGGCCTCGGGGCGCATGCGGCCGGCGTCGTCGGCGGCGATGCGGCGCACCCGGGCGCGACCGAGGCCGAGCATCTGCAGCGCGGCGTAGATCGTGGCGTGCGCGGCCTCACCGGCGAAGAGCGCGATCTCGGGCGCGCCCGAGAGCCCCTGCTCCTCCACGTCGTGTCCGGCCCTGGCAAGCACCGCGTGGCGAGCGGCGGCCAGGGCCGAGAAGCTCGCCATGGTGGCTCCCGTCGTGAAGCCGACGCTGGTCGACGCCGGCAGCCCGAGCAGGTCGACCAGCCAGCCGCCGGCGACCTCCTCCACCACCGAGGCGGCCGGCGAGGCGACGTACGTCCAGGCGTTCTGGTCCCAGGCCGAGGTCAGCCAGTCGGCGCCCAGCGCCGCCGGCAGCGCACCACCGGTGACGAAGCCGAAGTAGCGCGGCCCCGCCGAGGCGACGATGCCGGGATCGGCGCCGCGGGCGAGGGCCTCGAGCACCGCGCCCGGGTCCTCGCCGGCATCCGGAAGGGCTCCGCCGAGGGCCTGGCGCAGCGCCTCCACGGCGACGGGCGGACCCACGGGTCGCTGGTCGAGCCCCGAGAGGAACTCGCGCCCCAGGCGCGCCGCGGTCTGCAGCGTGGCGTCGGTGTGGTGGTCGTGGGATTTCCTGGTCATGGCTGGCTTGGTGAGGAGGCTCATGGGTGGACGGCATCGGACGAGCTGATCTCGATGCTCCCGGTCCTTCGCCGCGGACGTACGACGCCTGCGCGCTGAGCGGTGAACTCGGGCTTAGGCCGGAGAGGTGCCCGAGAACCCCCGTGGCCACTGCTCAACCTACCAGGGTGGGCGGCGGCGGCACCGGTGGGATCCTGGTTTTGGCACCGACGGGACGACCGCCAAGTCCGCGACCTCCTCTTCGACCGGTGTCGTGGCGCCCGGAGTGTTCACAACAAACGCCGCATTGACATATCGCATCGGCGCTCCCAGTATCGAAAGGATGCGGCAAGTGCTCAAACGTGGTTCACTGCAGGCTGTCAGATCGGCGCCAGGGAGCAGACGAATGGGGACGCCTTCTTCACTCCTCTTCTTCGCACAGGTTCTTCTCGTGCTGTCTCCTGCAGACGCACGTGACGTCGCTGCACTCGCCGAGCGGCTCCAGCGCGGCGGCACACACCAGCTGGCGATCGCCGAGGCGGCGCCGGATGGCCTTCATGCGTTGTACCGTGCTGAGCCGATTGCCTACGTGGACCTGGCCAGGGACCTGTGGCGCGAGTCGGGCTCGCCGCAGCTGGAGGCAGGGCTCGCCCTGCTCTACGCAGGCGTCAACGTCGACCTGGCCGAGGGGGTTGAGGAGGGCCGAATCGCCGCTGAGGCGAGGCTGCATGCAATGCCTGCAGTTCTGGCCGCTCTGGCCAGCGAAGACCGTCAGACCGTCGACATGGCGCTGAGCGTGGTAGGGGTACTGGAATGGAGCGTGGCGTCGGACCAGCGCCTGTGGTTGGCGGCCGAACGACTTCTGGGCAGACGGGGACTCACGCTGAAGGCTGGGCATGCATTCGCCGTTACTGGAACCGTCGAGGCCTTCAGGCTCCTCCAGGCTCGCTTCGAGGAATCGGAGCCGGCAGAGAGGGTCGTTCACCTGCGCTCCCTCGCCCGCTGGTACACGGTCGCCAGTGCGGAGGAAGTTGCTTCGGTCAGTTTTCGAGCGGACGAGATCGTTCGCCTGGCCGGTAGCGAGGACCTCGACGCAGGAGATCTCCTCAGCGTTGCGCAGGACGGCCTCTCGATTCTGGAGCGGTGTGAATGCGCCTCTTCAGCTTCTCTGGCCTGGGCTGAGCGCCTGCAGAACGAAGGTCGAAGCCAAGGCCTTCGGGAGGCAGCTAGGCGAGTCATCGAGGAAGCTCGGGCCAGGGCACCTCGGGGCTGAGATGCACCGCGCCATTCAACTGACGGGCATCGATGCAGAGCCGACGAAGGCAAGTGGGCTTCGGCGTCGGGCCTGCGATCCGCCTGGCCTGAGCGTCGACGCGGGCTGGGGCGGCGGCGGGTGCCCGGCGGCGCTGATCCGCCCATCGGATCCAGGCGGCGGAGGGTGAGCTTGGGCGAGCAGAACGTTCGCAGATGCCACACGAAGGTGAGAGGCAGCACCGCGGCGGAGGCCAACACCCCCACCTCTGTCCTCCCCGTGCAGGGGGAGGATGCAGAGAGGCCAACGCCACCACCTCGGTCCTCCCCCTACACGGTGTGAGCGGAAGTGGGTGACGGTCCCTCCGGTAGAGCTGAAGCACGTCGGCCATCCTCCACCCATGAAGATCGTCACGATCCACGAGGCGAAGATCCACCTCTCCCGTCTGATCCGCGAAGCGGTCGAAGGCGAGGAGATCTTCGATCGCGCGCGGCACGCAGCCGCTCGTGCGACTGAAGCTCGTGCAACCGGAGGCAAAGACTCGTACCCTTGGCACTACCAAGGTCAAGGTCAGGATTGCGGCGGACTTCGACGAGCCGACCGACGACTTCGCCGACGACTCGGACGAGCTTGGTGAACCAGCGGACGCCCTCGAGCAGCCACGCATCGATATGGACTATCGGCATCTGCCGATCCGAACCGAAGATGCGGTCGCGGTGCAGGACCTTCCCCGGCACCACCGAGATCCGTTCGACGGGTTGCTGGCGGCCCAGGCGCGGACCCGCTGGGCTGGCGCTCTTGTCAGCCGATCGGCAGCTCGAGGCTTACGGCGTGCCTGTGATCTGAGACCGCTAGAGAGGCACCCATGCTCCTTCAGCTCCTCCTACTCGCCGCGACGCCCTTGCATCAACCCAACGAACCGCCCGGGGATCCAATACCCTCGGTGCTTCAGACCGAGAGCTACTCGTGGACCTCGCTCGACGAGGCGTATCGCCGCCTGAGCGAGCACGAGGTCACCGAGGCTGACTCCTGGTTCGCCGAAACTCTAGCGAGAGCCGGCGAAGCAGCGGGGCGGGACGCAGATTGTTTTCCTGTCTTCCCCCGCGTCATCGGCGCCAGCATTCCGACTCTCGAGCTGCTTATCCGAGGAAGTGAAACGGTCGTCACCGGAAATATCCTTGCAGTCCGGATGGGATACGCGTTCGAATCGTTTCGCCCGGTGTCATTGGTTGAGGTGCTTTCCGACGAAGCCGGCCTGCTGAGCGGAGTCAACACTTTCTACCTGATCCACGTACCTTCCCCTTTCGTCTTCGAGGGCGTAGCTACTTGCAAAGGCACTGGGCACAGAAGTACTCCGCCAAAGGCAGGAGACCGAGTCCTCGTCTTTGTAAGCAACGGCGAGGCAACGAAGATCAAGACTGAGGGTGTCTCCTTCGAGACCCAGAACGTCTGCCTGCCGGCGCTGGACCAGGAGAACGAGATCCCTCAGCTCAAGAACATTTACCACCTGGCGGGTGACGAAGCCTCCCTCCGAAGTGCATGGAGAGAAGCCCAGTGACTACTGCAGAAGAAGAGCATGACGACGAGCGTTTCCCTGAAAGTGGAATCCACAGGCTCGACTGGCGATCGAAGCTGAGCTCGGTGTCGACGCCGTCGACAAGACCTTTGTGGTCGCAGGGGTCCCCGATGAGTAGCCAGGAGCCCTACCAGGTGGGACGAGCGAGCCGCTGGCGAGCTGACGGTGCGTATCGATGCTGACCTGGGCACTGTGTCTCTCACCCTTCGCCACGTTGGTCTGGGCGCTGCCGTGAGCTACACCGAAGTTTCCGCCGCGTCCGAGGAACTTCGTGCCCGCGCTCGAGAACTTTCGACGCGAATCGGTCACTTGCACCTCGTGCTCAGCCTCGGCGCCCTCCCCTTTTTCGTGACTGGGTTGTTCTGGATCAGCTCGAGGATCGGCCTCCTTGGCGAGACCCTGCGCCTGCTTCTCCTGTTGGCGTATGCCGGCGGAATCTTCTTGCTGGAGATCCAGCGCGGGCTGCGCTTCCACCAGATGTTGGAGAAGGGCGACGAAGAGATCGAACGCTACTGCTCCGAGAGCGAGGCCACTCTGGAGCGATGGCGCATTCCCCGACTGATCGCTGTTCTCGTTCTAGGCCTGTTGGCGCTGCTCGCCCTCCTGGTCGTGTTCGTTCTGCCGAGCCTTTCGGCGGGAGGTTGATGGCAGTCACCGTGCTGGTGAGTCCGGAGGTGGCGGCAAAAGCCTCACGTCTCTCGCCGACGCGCGGGAGCCGGAGAGATCGCGCGTCTGAGGCGGCAGCGCCTACCCGCCGACGCTGGCCGACCAGCGTGAGGTATCGCCGAACTCAAAACCGTCGGCGAAGAGCCCGTCGAAGGTGACCTCGATCTGGCCGAGGTCGAGCCAGGTGGGGCCCTGCTCGAGGTTGGCGAACTGGAGGGGGCGGCCGCCGGGCATGGGGTTGCTGACGCGCAGGCTGACGATGTAGTCGTGTGCCTCGAGCAGGTGGTCGGGCTCGGTGAGCTCGAAGTCCTTGAGGCCGGTGTGGGGCGCGAAGACGTCGGGCAGGTACCAGTCGCCGGGCACGAAGCTGCGCACCACTGCGCCGGTGTCGGCGCGGCGCAGGGCGATCTCGACGGGCCACTCGTAGTAGAAGGGCGCCACGCCGGCGTTGCGCATGCGCACCGAGAGGGTGAACGGCTGCGAGCGCTCGAAGTCGCCGAGCAGGGCCTGCTGCACCCACAGCTGGTGGCCCATGCGGCGGGCGCTGGCGCGGGCGCAGTCGAGCTCCTGGGTGGTGGGCGGAGTGATGCCGTCGCCCTCGAAGAGGTAGGCGTCGAGCAGCCAGCTGGCGTGCACGATGTCGATCGCGTCGTCGAGGTCGTTGCCGGGGCTGCAGTCGTCGTGCACGGTGCTCTGCAGGTGCGGCGCCACCTCGCCGACGATGGGCAGGAACTGCCAGTCCTCCTCGAAGCCCCAGAACAGCAGCCGGTCGTGGAAGGAGCCGCCGCCAGGCGGCGTGCCGGGCGCGTCGAGGGTGGTGTCGGCGAAGGCGTCGTCGTGCAGGCCGATGCTCTTGGTGCCCCACTGCACCTCGTTCATGTCGTACTGCAGGATGTCGGCGGAGACCAGGGTCCAGGTGGAGAAGAAGCTCTGGTCGAAGGCGGTGAGCACCGCCTCCATGGTCTCCTCGGAGGCCATCAGGGTGGTGCCGCCGGTGCCGTCGAAGAAGGTGTGCCACTCGCCCCAGTGCCCGACCAGGCCGATCTGCACGAAGCCGACCCGCGGGTCGCCGTCGTAGCGGGTGGCCATCTCGGCGGCCAGGGTCTCGAACGCCTCGAGCAGGTCGGGCTCGGAATCGGGGTCCATGCCGTCCCAGTCGTAGTCGGGCGAGAAGCCCTCGAGCAGGTCGTCGGTGCTGCAGTAGTGGGTCAGCGGCAGGCAGTCGACGCCGCACAGGTCGGGGTCGATCAGGAAGTCGGGCACGGCGCTGACGACCAGCGGATCCTCGCCGTCGTCGGCGCAGTCGCCGGCGTCGTCGGCCTCGATCGGGAAGTCGACGAAGAGGCGGAAGATCGCCTGGCGGCCGCGCCCCGAGATGTCGATCAGGCGCTGGTCGATGAACGACCAGTCGAAGCTCGAGCCGGAGGTCATCACCTCGTCGAGCGGCACGTAGAAGTACTCGAGGCTGTAGGGCAGCGTGCCGAGACCGGCGAGCGCCTCGTAGTTGACGAAGCCCTTGAGCGGACTGTCCACCGGCGAGGACTGCTCGTCGTAGGTGAGCACGGTCCAGCTCTGGGCGGCGAGCGGCGCCAGCGGCGCGAGCAGCGCGAGCAGCGCGAACAGCAGAACCAGGAGGAAGGTCGGGAGCTTGGGCATGGGGCAGTTGTTCCGAAGCGGAGCGGATCGTGGGCCTGCGGGCTGAGACTTCACGTCGCGTGCCGAGAAGCGGGCGCTGCGGCTCACAGCCGCTGGCGCGGCTGCACCAGGGCGTTGGCGGTGAGCAGGCCGGCGGCGAGGGCGACGGCGAGGAAGAGCATGGTGAACGCCGTCTCCACCCCGTGCAGCACGTCGGCCTCCACCAGCATCAGCACGCTGCGCAGCCCGAACGATCCGGGCACCAGGATCAGCATCACCGGCACCCGCAGCACCAGCGACGGGCGGCGGCTGACGCGGGCGAAGGCGTTGCTGCCGCAGCCGACCACCAGGGCGCCGACCAGCGCGGTGAACACGGCGCCGAAGCTCGGCCTGACCGCGTGGATGACGAGGTAGGTCACCAGGCTGAGGGCGACGATGGCGCCGACGTCCTTGCGGCGGGCGCGGAAGATCACCGCGAACGCCATCGACGAGAGGGTCACGGCGCCCAGCTGCTGCCAGAGCGGCCAGGCCGACGGCATCGAGGCCTCGGGCACGGTGACCAGCAGAGTCGCCAGCCGCCGCCCGAGCTCGGAGCCGAAACCGAGCATCAGGAAGGAGAGCATGGTGCCGAGGAAGCGCGACGAGCCCGAGACCAGGCTGCCCTGGGCCAGCTCGGTGACCGACTGGGTGAGCGACAGCCCGGGCACCAGGACGATGATGCCGGCGACGGTGAGCACCGGCGCCGAGGTGCCGAAGGTGGCGGCGAGCAGCCCCGCTGCGAGGGCGATGAGCACCGCGCCGGTGGGCTCGAAGAGCTGCTGCCAGCGGCCGGGAACCATCGCTCCCTCGAGGGTGCCGACGAAGGAGCCCAGCACCAGCGCCCAGAGCACCTCCGCCGGCGCGGCGCCGAAGAAGATCGCGAAGCCGGCCGAGGCGATGCCGTAGGCGGCCCAGCGCTTCCAGCCGCGGCCGCGGGCGGGCCGCTTGACCAGCTCGTCGACCTGCTTGGCGCCGGCGCTGGGATCGAGCTCGCCGGCGATCACCCGCCGTGCCAGCTCGTCGAGCTCGGCGAGCTTGCCGAGGTCGACCTCGCCGGAGTTCTGGCGGTCGAAGCGGGTGTCGTCGACACCGGCGTCGCGGAAGCTGGTGAACACCGCGGTCGGCGTGGCGAAGACGCTGACCTCGAGCCCGAGGGCGGCGCTGACCTCGCCGATCGCCGACTCGAGGCGGTGCACCGGCGTGCCGTAGCTGTGCAGCGCCAGCGCCAACCGGATCACGAAGTCGCGGTCGGCGATGCGCTGGCGCGTCGGCGGCGGCGCGGCCGAGGGCGCCGGCGTGGTGGAGCCCGGCGCGGCGTCGCCCGGCACGTGCTCGGAGATCATCGCCGCACCTCACCGCCGGCGGCGGCGAGGGCGACGCCGCCGAGCACCCCGGCGCGGCCGCCGAGCGGCGCCAGCAGGATCTCGATCTGCTCCACCGGCACCATGGTGACCCGGGCGCGCA
This sequence comes from Acidobacteriota bacterium, assembly GCA_003388555.1. Lineage (GTDB taxonomy): Bacteria > Acidobacteriota > Thermoanaerobaculia > Multivoradales > Multivoraceae > QQVD01. Next base: position 49,972 of record QQVD01000021.1, read on the forward strand.
GCTGTCGCTCGACGCGCGCGCGCAGCGGCTCGCCGATGCCGGCGACGCCGCCGCCGAGCAGGATGGCGTCGGGCATCAGCAGCAGCACCGTCTGGGCGAGGCCGGTGGCCAGCGCCTCGGCGCAGCGGTCGAGGCAGCGGCCCATCGCGTCGTCGCCGGCGGCGGCCGCGGCGGCGATCGCCTCGACGTCGACACCGGCGCCAGGATCGGCGCCCGTTTCGCCTCTGCCGCGCCGCTCCAACTCCTCGGCGAGGCCGGGGCTCTGGCCGCTGAGCAGCATGCGGGTCGCCTCGCCGACCAGGGCCGGCGCCGAGGCCACGGTCTCGAGGCAGCCGCGTTGACCGCAGCCGCAGCGGGCGCCGCCCGGGTCGATCGGCAGGTGACCGAGCTCGCCGGCGGCGTCGGCGAAACCGAGGCGCAGCGACCCCTCCACCACCACCGCGCCGCCGACGCCGGTGCCCAGCGTCACCAGCACGAAGCTGGCGCCGCGGCGCTGCTGGCCGAAGCCGTGGCGCAGCTCGCCGAGCGCCGCCAGGCGCACGTCGTTCATCAGGTAGGCCGGCGCCGCGAGCTCGTCCGCGAGCCGCGAGGCGAGCTCGACGCCGCGCCAGCCGCCGGCGAGGTTGGGCAGCCAGCGCACCACGCCCGCGGCGCGGTCGACGAGGCCGGGGCAGCCG
>QQVD01000051.1 GCA_003388555.1 Acidobacteriota bacterium
ATCCCGCTGCAGGTCGGCGGCTAGCCGCGGCCGCTGGAACGAGTCGAGCCGGTGGAGGACCTGCCGCTCGACGTGGCGCTGCTGCTCGACTCGTCGAGCTCGATGGGGCGGCGGGTCCGTGCCGTGTCGGCGGGCGCCGCCGGGTTCTTCGACGACGTGTTGCGCCCCGGCGACCGCGCGGCGCTGCTGTCGTTCAGCGACGACCTCGTGCTGCGGGTGCCGTGGAGCGGACACCAGGAGGTCGCCCAGCTGCGCGCCGGCGCCGGCTCGCTACGCAGCCACGGCACCACCAGGCTCTACGACAGCATCGTCTACGGCCTGGCGTCGTTCACCAGCGGCGGCGGCAGGCGCGCCCTGGTGGTGCTCAGCGACGGCGCCGACACCGAATCGGATCACGGTCTCGAGCAGGTGCTCGACGCGGCGCGGCGCGGCGGCGTGGCGATCTTCCCGGTCGCGCTCGGCGAGTTCGGCACGTTGCCGACGGCGGAGCTGCGCCGCCTCGCCGAAGAGAGCGGTGGCGCCTTCTTCGACGCCAGCGTCGACGGCGACCTGGGGCAGATCTTCGCGCGCATCGAGCGGCTGCTGCGCACCCAGTACCGGCTCACCTTCCGGGCCGATCCCGAGGGGCCGCTGCGCCTGGCGCCGGTGACGGTGCGCATCGACCGGCCCGGGGTCACGGTGCGCACCGTGGTGGCGCCCCGCGGCTGAGCCTCCGGGCCGCGGCGACTCGCTACACTCGACCGCTCCCGTCGGCCCCGTGTGAGCGCGCGAGCGCGGCGGGTGGGACACGACAACGTGGTTGGAGGGAGCCGTCATGGATCTGGGAATCGCAGGCAAGTGCGCGGCGGTGGCCGCGTCGTCCACCGGCCTCGGCTACGGCTGCGCCGCGGCGCTGCTCGCCGAAGGCGTCTCGGTGGCGATCTGCAGCCGCTCGCGGGAGCGGATCGACGCGGCGGTGGAGAAGCTCACGCCGAACGCTCCTTCAGGAGCTCGCGTGGTCGGCATCGAGGCCGACGTCTCGAGCGAGCAGGGCGCGCACTCGTTCGTGCGCCAGGCCATCGAAGCGCTCGGCCAGGTCGACATCCTGGTCGCCAACGCCGGCGGACCTCCTCCCGGCTCGCCCTCGGAGACCGCGCTCGACGCCTACCGCGCGGCGCTCGATCTCAACCTGCTCTCGACCATCGCCATGGCCCAGGCTGCCGTCGGCGGCATGCGCGAGCGCGGCTGGGGCCGCATCGTGGCGATCACCTCGGTCGGCGCCCGCCAGCCGATCGGCTACCTCGCCGCGTCGTCGGTGGCGCGCGCCGGCGTCACCAGCTTCGTCAAGACGCTCGCCACCGAGGTCGCCGCCGACGGCGTCACCGTGAACTCGGCCCAGCCCGGCCTGCACGCCACCGACCGCGTCACCCAGCTCGGCAGCGCCGACCGCATGGCGCAGTCGGTGCCGGCGAAGAAGCTCGGCAGCGCCGAGGACTTCGGCAGGGCCGTCGCCTTCCTCTGCTCCCAGCCCGCGCAGTTCATCACGGGGACCAGCCTGCTGCTGGATGGAGGGCAGTACCCGGGGTTGGTGTAGCAGCGGCGGCCTTTCTCCGAGCGGCGCTGCCGGAGGCCGCCTGCCGCTCGTGGACAGCATCGGACCGGCTTCGTGGTAGGAGACCACGAAGAGCCGGTCATCACGGGGACCAGCCTGCTGCTGGACGGAGGGCAGTACCCGGGGTTGGTGTAGCTGCGGCGGCCTTTCTCCGAGCGGCGCTGCCGGAGGCCGCCTGCCGCTCGTGGACAGCATCGGACCGGCTTCGTGGTAGGAGACCACGAAGAGCCGGTCGTCACGGGTACGAGTCTGGGTTCGTGGCGGAGTGTTCTCGGAGGTCCCGAGTTGACGGTGAGGCGAGCCGGATGACTGGGAAACCCCCACCTCGATCCTCCCCCTGAAGGGGGAGGAGGTTCGCGGCGTGACACGCGACTGTCGGTCGCGTTCCGAGTTCCGTCGTTCCCGCGAAGGCGGGAATCCACGCGTCGCGGTCAGCGGGACTGTCTGTTTCTGCGACGAGCTCGGTCCTCAGACCACCGGCTCCCAGCCCGGCTCGTACTCGCGGCCCCACAGGGACATCGCCTCGTCGTCACCGAGCACGCGGCCGCTGGCGGGGTCGGTGCGCAGGGCGCGGCCGGTCTTCCAGGCGATGTTGGCGAGCTGGCAGAGCAGCACGCTCTTGTGTCCCTCGTCGATCGGCGAGGGAGTGGCGGCGCCGCCGCGCACGGCGGCGAGGAAGCGCTCCACGTGCACGCCGTCGAGCGAGGCGTTGGGGCTCATGGTGTTGGTCGGGTCGGCGATGCCGGCGTCCTCCTCGCCGACCTGCTCGATCAGGGTCTGCTCCTGGTCGTTGGCCCAGGCGGTGTAGCCGTTGCCGACCTGCAGCACGGTGCCTTCGGTGCCGTGGATCATCACGCCCCGTCCCCAGCCCTCGACCGGCGTGTTGTTGCACGAGCGCCCCTCCCAGGTGCAGGCCAGGCCGCCCTCGAACTCGAAGCTCGCCACCATGGTGTCGGGGAACTCCCAGTCGTCGTCGAAGTGGTAGCGGCCGCCGCTCGCCGTCACCCGGGTGGGGTAGTCGGCGCCGAGCGCCCAGCGCATGACGTCGATCTCGTGGGTGCCGTTGTTGAGCGCCTCGCCGGTGCCCCAGCGCTCGAACCAGTGCCAGTTGTAGGGGTGCACGTTGTCGCGGTAGGTGGTGCGTGGCGCCGGCCCCTGCCAGAGCTCCCAGTCGAGGTGCTCGGGTACCGCCGCGGCCTGGCCGCGGCCGATGCTGCCGCGGTTGTTGGCGTACCAGCCTTTGGCGAAGTAGACCCGGCCGATCATCCCCTCGCGCAGCCGCCGTATGCAGCGCACGACGCCGGGCCAGGAGCGACGCTGGTTGCCCATGTGCACCACGACGCGCGGATGCCTGCGCTGCGCCTCGACCAGCAGCTCGCCCTCGCGCGGATTGTGGCTGCACGGCTTCTCCAGGTAGACGTGCTTGCCGGCGGCGAGCGCCATCAGAGTCACCGGTGCGTGCCAGTGGTCGGGCGCCGCGACCACCAGTGCGTCGACGTCGGGGTCCTCGAGCACCCGCCGCACGTCGGCCTCGGTTGCCGGGGCGAAGCCCTGCGCCGCGGCGACGACGTCCTGGGCCTTGGCGAGATAGGTGCTGTCGACGTCGCAGACCGTCTTGACCTCGGTGTTCTGGAGCTTGGCGAACTCGTGGGCCATGCCGAGGCCGCGGCTGCGCACGCCCATGACGGCGACGACCACCTTGTCGTTGGCTGAGCCCTGGGCCCAGCCCCGGCTGCCTTGCAGGCCGAGGCCGAGGGCGGCGCCGGCGGCGGCGCCGTTGCCGAGGAAGCGGCGGCGGGTCCATTCGAGGGGTCCTGTCATGGCGAGTCCTCCGTGGTCGCGTCGGCCGTCGCCGCTGGAGCGAGGGCGCCGAGCTCACGCACCTTGATCGATCGGAAGGAGACCGCGTCGCCGTGGTCCTGCAGCAGCAGGTGGCCCGAGGTCCACAGCCCGAAGCCCTCCCAGTCGCGGTACTTGCTGCGCTGCACCAGCTGCAGGAACTCGGCCGATCCGAGCGTGTACTCGAGGACCTTCTGGTGGTTCAGCCAGTGCTCGACGCTCCGGTCGGGGCGCACCACGAGGCGGGCGTGGTTCCACTCGCCGGGCGGACGCACGAAGCGCGGCTGTTTGTCGGCGGGGATCAGATCGTAGAGCGAAGCCAGGGTGCGGTTGCCGTCCCGGCCCTGGGTGGCGTCGGGATGACGCTCGTCGTCGAGCAGCTGGTACTCGACGCCGATCGCCGAGCCGGTGCTCGCGTAGTCCTCGGTGACGAAGTACTTGATGCCGCTGTTGGCTCCCTGCGAGAGCCGGAACTCGAGCTGCAGCTCGAAGGCACCGTACTCGTCCTCGGTGACGATGTCGCCGCCGCCGGCCGCCTCGCCGCCGGTCGTGGCGAGCACCGACAGCTCGCCGCCCGCGACCTGCCAGCCGGCCTCGGGGAACTCCTCGGCATGGGCGCCGCGCCATCCCGCCGCGCTCTCACCGTCGAAGAGCCTGGTCCATCCTCGGCGGGCCTCCGCCTCGGCGAGGTCGTTGACCCGGGTGTTGACGACGTAGGGCACCGCGTCGTCCGGGGCGGGGCGCGGGTCGAGACCGAGGCGGAGGTTGCGCCAGCGCACCTCGGTGCCGTGCAGCTCGCTCGGCGCGGCGTGCACCTGCAGCGCGACGAAGCCCTCGCCGCTGGCGTCGTCGATCAGGTGGGCCACCGCCTCACCGTTGAGCCAGGTGCGGATCTCGTCGCCGAGGGCCACGATGCGCATCCGGTTCCACTCTCCGGGGCGGTAGAGCGTGCGCGCGTCGGGATTGAGGGTCACCGGGTAGAGCCAGCCGCGCCGCGCCTCGTCGTAGATACCGGCGGTCCAGCCGCGCGGCGACGGATCGATCTCGGCCTGGTAGCCGTAGACGACCTGGTCGCCGGCGCCGCCGCCTTCCGGGCTGCGCACCGCGCTGCGCAGCTGCACGCCCGAGTTGAGCTCGCCGTCGACCCTGAACTCGAGCTCGAGCACGAAGTCGCCCCAGGTCTGCTGGCTGGCGAGGAACGTGTTGCGCTCCGGATCGCGCGCCGTGCCGACGATCTCGCGTCCTCCCGGTCCCGGCTCGATGCGGAAGTCGGCGGAGCCGCCGAGCACCCGCCAGCCGTCGAGCTCCGCGGACTCTGGCATCAGGTCGATCCACTGCTGCTCCGCCTGCGCGTCGGCTTCGCCGAGGTCGATCTCTCCCTCGACCAGGCGACGATCGCAGCCGGACATGGCGACGATGGCGGACAGCGCGAGCAGCACGGAGAACGGTCGCATCGAGGACCTCGAGCTCGAGAGTGGAGGGTCGGGGGATGTCTGAGGGGAAGGCCGATTGTAGCGACGGGGGGGGCTGACCCAGCGGGCCGAGAGCAAGGGCCTGCCGATAGTCTCCTCGTATCCTCTCCAACCCCGACCCGTCGAACGCATCGAACGGAGGCTCGGCATGCGTAAGCCGTCTGCTCCTCGGCCGTCCGCCCATCCCCTCTCGCGCCGCGTCGTGCTCGGCGGCGCGGCAGCGACCGCGGTGACCACGCTCGCCCTGCCGCGACGGCTGGCGGCCCGGCCGCGCCAACCAGGCGCGGGACCGAAGCGGCGCATCGCACTCGTCGGCACCGGCATCCGCGGCGTGTCGCTGTGGGGCAGGACGCTGCGCGAGGAGTACGGCGACGTGGTGGAGTTCGTCGGCCTGTGCGACCTCAACGAGGGGCGGCTGCGACTCGCCAGCGAGTACATCGGTACCGACTGCCCGACCTATCCCCACGTCGACCGACTGCTCGACCCGGAGAGCGGCGCGCGGCCCGAGGTGGTGATCGTCACCACGATCGACGACACCCACGACGAGATCATCGTCAAGGCGCTCGCCGCCGGCTGCGACGTGATCACCGAGAAGCCGCTGACCACCGACGAGGCGAAGTGCCAGCGCATCCTCGACGCCTGGCAGGGCTCCGGCCGCAGCCTCGTGGTGACGTTCAACTACCGCTACTCGCCGCACCGTCAGGTGATGAAGCAGTACCTCCAGGACGGCCGCATCGGCGAGCTGACCTCGGTCGACTTCCACTGGTATCTCGACGTCTACCACGGCGCCGCCTACTTCCGTCGCTGGCACGGCAAGGAGCGCCGCTCGGGCGGCCTCTACGTGCACAAGGCGTGTCACCACTTCGACCTGCTGAACTGGTGGATCGAGAGCGAGCCCGAGCAGGTGTTCGCGCACGCGGCGCAGGACTTCTACGGCAGCAACGGGCCGTTCCGCTCGACCCACTGCCGCCCCTGTCCCCACAAGGAGCGCTGCCAGTTCCACTGGGACATCACCGAGGACCAGGCGGCGATGCGCCTCTACGTCGAGAACGAGCGCTACGACGGCTACCTGCGCGACGGCTGCGTGTTCAGCGAGGAGAACGACATCTTCGACAAGATGTCGGCCGCCATCCGCTACCGCAACGGGGTGCAGGTGAGCTACTCGTGCACCACCTACTCGCCCTACGAGGGCTACCGCATCGCCTTCAACGGCACCAGGGGTCGCATGGAGGCCTGGATCTTCGAGCGCCAGCCGTGGACGGCGCCCGACTACGACGAGATCCGCATCACCGACAACTTCGGCCAGACCGAGCTGATCCAGGTGCCACACGTCGCGGGCGGCCACGGCGGCGGCGACACCCGGATGCAGGACCGCATGTTCCGCGATCCAGGCGGCGCGGACCCGCTGCGCCAGGCGGCCGGGCTGCGCGACGGCGCCATGGCGGTGCTGATCGGCTTCGCGGCGCGGCGCTCGGCGAAGAGCGGCGAGCCGGTGCGGATCGCGGACCTCTCCACGCTCGAGCCGCAGATCGAGCGTCCGGCGGCGGTGTTGCGGGGCTGAGGGTGCTCTCCAGGTCGTCGGGGCTGGTGCCGGTTGGCACGCTCTGCGGCCGAGCTGCGTGGATGAGAGCGACGGATCCTCCGATCCGACGAGACCACCAGCTTCCTGAGGAGAGACCATGCGAAGAACGACCGACACAGCTGGCGCGGTCCGCGCCACTCTCTTGGCAGCATCGATCCTCCTACCCGCCTCTGCAGTAGCGAGCGCACCCACCGAGCCTCTCGAGATCGAGCTGCCCTTCGTCGTCGACGAGTGGATCGACGTCGGGCTGGGTGACGATGGTTGGTGGCTCCAACGCGCTTTGCTGAGCGAGGAAGAGCGAGCCGTCCACCAGCTCGAGGGGAGCCAGGAAGAGGCCCGGGGTTACATGGTCGAGATCGAGCACCTGATCGATCTGGACGAGCCTTGGCTGGGGGAGATCGAGATCGAGTGGCGCGACGGAGATGGCAGGCGGATCGGATCGCAGACCTCCCGCGTGCTCCTCGATCCCGAGACACCGACCGAGTCCTTGCGAGTGTGGCTGCTGGGCGCCGACTACGGATGGCTCCATACCGAAGGGCTGGTGCTGAGGATGCGAGCCGACGACGAGGTGCCGCGTCTGCTGGAGGGCGACTCCCTGCCTCTCGATTCCTCGTTCGAGGAGGCGTTGGCCACGCTCGATCCCCGCCTGTTCGGGGTGGAGGAGTGGCGCAACTTCGAGTGCGGTTTCGGCCTGCCGCCCCTGTGCCAGGAGTGCGTCGACAACGGACTGCAGTGTTACGAGGTCGACATCGCCGTCACCGGCAGTGGCAGCCTCGCCCAGCCCTACTGCTCGACCCCGGAGAGCGCCGCCGTCGACGCCCTGTTCACCTGCCGGCGCTACGCCATCGGCGTCGGCTTCTTCTGCAGCAGGCCGGGCTACCGGCCGGCGGAGATTCGCCACAGCTGCGACTACCCGCACTCCCGGTACCCGTATCGCCCTGGCGACTGAAGGGCCGTCGAGCGCTCGATGTGCTTCAGCCGACCCGCGCCGACTGGCCGCCGTCGACCGGCAGGCAGACGCCGGTGATGAACCGGGCCTCGTCGCTGGCCAGGAAGAGCGCCGCGTTGGCGACGTCCCAGGCCGAGCCCATGCCGCCGTGCAGCGGCACCCGGGCGTCGCGCTCGGCGATCAGCTCGTCGCGGTCCCTGCCGGCTCTCACGTAGCCCTCGATCGCCATCGGCGTGTTCATCAGGCCCGGCTGGATGACGTTGGCGCGGATGCCGTAGCGGGCGTTGCCGATCGCCAGGGACTGGTACATCGCGTCGAGCGCGGCCTTGGAGGACTTGTAGGCGACGATCCCCACCGCGCACACCGAGGCGACCGAGCCCACCGCGAGCAGCACGCCGCTGCCGCGCTGGCGCAGGTGGGGCAGGGCGTGCTTGTTGGTGAACAGAGGCCCTTTGAGGTTGACCGCGAGGATGCGGTCCCAGACCTCCTCGGTGATGTGGGAGGGCCCGGAGTCGCCGGCGCCTATGCCGACGTTGTTGTGCAGCACGTCGATGCGGCCGTGGCGATCGATGCAGCCGGCGATGAGCGCGGCGCAGCTGCTCTCGTCGGTCACCTCGACGTGCGCCGGCTCGGCGACGCCGCCGCGCACGGTGATCTGGCGCACCGTCTCCTCGGCCGAGGCGAGGTCGCGGTCGGCGACGAGCACCGTCGCGCCCTCCTCGGCGAAGCGGATCGCGGTGGCGCGACCGTTGCCGATCGTGGCGCCCGCCGTCTGGCCGCCGCCGACCACGATCGCGACCTTGGCCTCGAGGCGGTTTCCGAGCGTCATCCCACGCTCCCCTGTGTTGCGAGATCCGCCGCTCAGATCTCGAAGCCGGGCAGACCCGGATCGTTCTGCACGCCGAAGGAGTTGAGCGCCATCGACACCAGGTTGTACTGGCCGACGGTGAAGACGATGTCCATGAGCTGCTCGGTGGAGAAGTAGCGCGCCAGGCCTTCCCAGGTGTCGTCGTGCACGAAGGCGTCGGAGTGCAGCTCCTCGGCGGCGAGCAGCAGCAGGTGGTCCTTCTCCGACAGGCCGTGGGTCTCGGAACCGGTCGCCGCGGTGCGGATCTCGTCGTCGCTCATCCCCTCGCGGCGCGCGATCAGCACGTGCTGCCCCCACTCGTACGGCGCCTGGCAGAGGTAGCCGATGCGCAGGATGAGCAGCTCGCGCTCGCGCGGCGGCAGGGTCGACTTGCCGAGCACGTGGTTGGCGAACACCAGCCAGCGCCGCATCAGGTCGGGGTGGTTGGCGAGGGTGCGGAAGATGTTGAGCAGCGGACCCCGTTCGCGGAACGGAGCGAGGATCTCCTCCGCCTCGGGGCCGAGCTGGTCGTCGGAGAGGGCCGCGATGCGTGGCTCTTGGGGTCTCATGACGCAAGAGGCTACACCCGCTGAAGCCTCACGTGCAGGGCGTGACGCGGCGCTCGAGGCGAAGACAGTGGCGATCACAGCCCCAGCAGGCGCGGCAGCCAGAGGCTGAGTCCCGGGAAGGCGGTGACCAGCACCAGGGCGACGATCATCGCTGCGTAGAGCGGCAGGAGCTTGGGCAGCAGCTCGCCGAGGCCGAGGCGACCGACCCCGAGGCCGACGAAGAGCACCGTGCCGACCGGCGGCGTGCACAGCCCGATGCACAGGTTGAGCACCAGGATGATGCCGAAGTGCACCGGGTCGAAGCCGAGGCTGCTGACCACCGGCAGGAAGAGCGGCGTGAAGATGAGGACCGCCGGAGTCATGTCGAGGAAGGTGCCGGCGACCAGCAGCAGCAGGTTGATGCCGAGCAGCACCAGCCAGCCCCCCGCGGCGCCGGAGGCCGCCTCGAGCAGGGTCTCGGCGACGCGCTGCGGCACCCGCTCGAAGGCGAGCACCCAGGCCATCGCCATCGACGTCGCCACCAGCAGCAGCACGACGCCGGAGGTCGCCGCCGCCTGCCGGAAGACGTCCGGCAGCTCGCGGACGCCGATCTCGCGGTAGAGCGCGCACAGACCGAGCGAGTAGAGCACCGCCACCGCTGCCGCCTCGGTGGCGGTGAAGGCGCCGACGGTGATGCCTCCCATGACCACCACGATGAGCAGCAGCGCCGGCAGAGCGCCGCGGGTGGCGCGCCCGAGCTCTCCGGGTTCGCGCCGCCTCGCCCGCGGCAGCGACCGCCGGTTCGACAGCAGGGCCGCCGCCACCAGCAGGACGCCGACCAGGATCCCCGGCAGGTAGCCGGCCCAGAACAGCGCCGCCACCGAGACGCCGCCGCTGGCCAGGGCGTAGACGATCAGGATGTTGCTCGGCGGGATGAGCAGCCCGGTGGTCGAGGCGGTCATGGTCAAGGCCGTGGTGGCGCTGCGGGGGTAGCCGTCGCGCTCCATGCGCGGCACCAGGAAGCTGCCCACCGCCGCGGTGGCGGCGACCGCCGACCCCGACAGCGAGCCGAAGAGCAGGCAGGCGACCCCGTCGACCACCAGCATGCCGCCCGGCAGCGCGCCGACCAGCGCCTTGCCGAAGGCGATCAGCCGTCTCGCCACGCCGCCGCGGTTGAGCAGCTCGCCGGAGAGCACGAAGAAGGGGATGGCGAGCAGCGAGAAGCTGTCGAGACCGGTGACGCTGCGCTGCGCGACGGTGACAAGGGCGGGCTCGGTGGCGATCTGCGACGCCAGCGCCGCGGCGCTGGCCAGACCGAGAGCGAAGGCGACCGGCACCCCGAGCACCAGCAGCAGCCCCAGTGCCAGCAGCAGGACCAGCGCACCACTCACTCGCGCGCCTCCCGGGGCCGGACCGCGTCGGCGAGGTCGAGCAGCGCGAAGCCCGCGAAGACCAGGCCGGAGAGCGGCAGCGCCGCGTAGACCCAGGCGAGGCCGACACCGAGCGCCGCCGACTCCTGGTCGAGCCGGTGCACCAGGAGCGCCAGACGGGTGCCGCCGAAGAGCAGCAGCGAGATGGCGAAGGTGAGGACGCAGAGGCTGGCTGCGATCGACGTGCCGCGACGCCAGCCCGCCGGCAGGCGGACCACCAGGGCGTCGATCGCCACGTGCTGACCGCGGCCGAGGGCGTAGGCGCCGCCGAAGAGGCCGAGCCAGATGAGCAGGAAACGCGCCAGCTCTTCGGTCACCGAGCTCGGGTCGCGCAGCACGTAGCGGGAGAACACCTGCCAGCTCACGTTGACCACCATGAGCGCCAGCAGCGCGGCGCAGAGGCCGCCGACCCAGGAGTCGAGCCGCCTGCGCCAGCGTGCGGCGAAGCGACTGCTGTCGTCCGGCGCGCTCATGGCAGCGCCTCCGTCACTGCGAGTCGCTGTGCCTCGATCGCTTCGAGCAGCTCGGCCATCTCCGGCTCGCGCGCCAGCTCGTCGCGCAGCGCCGCGGTGCGCCTGGCGAAGGGCGCCTTGTCGACGGTGTCGACCTGCACCCCGGCCTCGCGCACCGCGCGCAGCGCCTCGTCGCTGGCCTCCTTCCACAGCCGGCGCTGGATGCGGGCCGAGTGTCGCGCCGCAGCCAGCAGGTGCTCGCGGTCGGCGGCGCCGAGCCGCTTCCACAGCGCGGTGGAGGCGAGAAGCACGTCGGGCACCGCGGTGTGCTCGTCGAGCGAGTAGAACCGCGCCACCTCGTAGTGGTGTGACAGGTGGAAGGACGGCGGGTTGTTCTCGGCTCCGTCGACCACGCCCTGCTGCAGCGCGGTGTAGAGCTCGCCCCAGGAGATGGGGGTCGCGTTGCCGCCCAGGGCACGCACCATGGCGATCGCGCTCGGGCTCTCCTGGGTGCGGATCTTGAGGCCGGCGAGATCCTCGGGGGTGCGGATCGGCCGGTCGCGGGTGTAGAAGCTGCGCGCGCCGGCGTCGTAGAAGGCGAGGCCGCGCAGTCGCACCGCCTCGGGCGAGGCCAGCAGCCGGTCACCGACGGGGCCCTCGAGCACCCGCCACTGGTGCTCCGTGTCGTCGAAGAGGTAGGGCACCCCGAGCACTCTGAAGCTCGGCGCGAAGCTCTCCAGCACGCTGGCCGACACCTTGGTCAGCTCGACGCTGCCGATCTGCAGCAGCTCGAGCAGCTCGCGCTCGGAGCCGAGCTGCTCGCTGGGGAAGATCTCGAGTCGCAGTCTCCCGCCGGTCCGTCGCGCCAGCTCGTCGGCCATCGCCTCCATCGCCCGGTGCACGGGATGGCTGGGGTCGAGCCCGTGGCCGAGCCGCAGCACTTCGCGGCCGTCGCGTGCGCTCGGACCCCCGCCGGACAGCGGGCCGCAGGACGGCAGCGCCGCGGCGAGCAGCAGCGCCACGAGGAGCTGAGTTCGGACGTGCATGCGAGCCCGGGTCGTAGAGGTTGCGGGAGAACGGCTCTGGCTCGAGCGCCGGTGGAGCTGTGGACCGCGACTCTCTCGAGTGCGGAGGAGGTGGAGCTCGGCTGGGCAATGGTGAGAGGACGAACGATAGCCGACGGCGGGGGCGGCGGCGCTGGGACGCGGCCGCCGCGACCGCGCCCGACACCGCTCTGCGAGAATCGCCCAGGTGCGACATCAGATCCCCGAGCAGCGGTGGCGCCAGCGCCTCGGACCGGACCTCGCGCCGCGGCTCGACGCGATGGGCGAGGCGATAGAGCGCTGCGTGCACTGCGGCTTCTGTCTCGCGACCTGCCCGACCTACCGGGTGCTCGGTGAGGAGATGGACTCGCCGCGCGGTCGCATCTTCCTGATCAAGGAGATGCTCGAGGAGAGGCTGCCGCTCGACGAGGTGCTCGAGCACCTCGACCCCTGTCTGGGCTGCCTGGCCTGCGAGACCTCGTGTCCCTCCGGGGTGCGCTACCGCGAGCTCTTGCAGCCGGTGCGCACCTGGGGAGAGCGCCACCGACGCCGAGGCCTGCGCGGCTGGTGGGTGCGCCTGCGGCGACTCGCCCTGCTCGAGTCGATGGCGCGGCCGACCTGGTTCCGCGCCGCGCTGCGCCTCGGCCGGATGGCGCGCCCGCTGCGCGGACCGCTGCGCCGCGCCTCACCCGCTCTGGCGGCGCCGCTGGATCTGGTTCCGGCGCGGATTCCGGCGGCCGTCCCGCTGCCCCGGTCGACGCCGGCCCGCGGCGGGCGGCGGGGCGGGGTGCTGCTGCTCGCGGGTTGCGTGCAGCAGGTGCTCGAGCCGCGCCTCGCGGCAGCGGTCGTCGAGGTGCTGGCGCGCAACGGTGTCGAGGTGGTGGTGCCGGAGGACCAGGGCTGCTGCGGCGCCCTGGCCTTGCACGTCGGCGAGGAGGGGCGGGCGCGTCGCCTGGCGCGCCGTAACCTCCGCGCCTTCGCGCCGGTGACCGCGGCCGAGAGCGACTTCGACGCCCTGATCGTCTGCGCCGCGGGCTGTGGATCGGGCCTGCAGGAGCACGCCGCCCTGTTCGCCGGTTCTGAGCACCCAGAGAACCCGGAGCACTCGCAGCGATCCGAGAGCGTCGAGCAGGCGGAGAGAGCCGCCGCCGAGCGGCTGGCGGCGCGCACTCTCGACGCCACCACCTTCCTCGATCGCCTGGGCCTGATCGAGATCCCTGCGCCTCTCAGCAGGCCGCTGCGGGTCGCGGTCCACGATCCATGCCATCTGCTGCACGCCCAGCGCGAGCGGTCGGCGCCGCGCCGGCTGCTCGCCAGCATCCCGGGAGTCGAGCTGGTAGAGCCGCGCGACGCCGAGGTCTGCTGCGGCTCGGCGGGGCTCTACAACCTGGAGTGGCCGCGGATCGCCGGCGAGCTCGGCCGTCGCAAGGCCGAGTCGCTGCTGGAGCCCGAGCCCGATCTGATCGCGAGCGGCAACCTCGGCTGCTCCGTGCAGCTGCGCGTCACCCTCGAGGCGGCGGCCCGCCGCCGCGGCGATGCGCCGCCCGTCTGGCATCCGCTGGAGATCCTCGCCGCGGCCTACCGCGGTGAGCTCGACGACCTGCCGCGTCGAGTCGAAGGGGCCCGCACCGGGTCTCGGCCTTGGCCGCCGTGACCGGAAACGGCGTCGACCGTTGGCCCGGTTGACCGCGTCGCAGCACCCGCCGCGGCACCCACCAGGCGCGGTGATACTCTGCCGATCTGTCCTGCAGCCGCGAGTCGCCGCCGCGCCGCTCGAGGCCCCCGGCGACCGCCGTCCGGACCCTGCGTCACATCCTGCCGCCGCCCGTGATGACCGGAGCACCCGGCCCTCCATGAGCCTCCCTGCCGAGACCATAGAGCACCTGCGACGCGGCATCTCGGCCGCCCAGGCCGACGATCGCGAGCGCGCCGCGCGGCTTCTGCGCGAGGTGACGGAGAAGGCGCCCGAGCTCGTCGATGCCTGGTCCTGGCTGGCCTTCGCCACCGACGACGCCCTCGAGCGGGTCGGCTCGATGCAGCGCGTGGCCGAGCTCGATCCCGACAACCAGGCGGTGCGGGAATGGCTGCGGCGCAACGGATTTCCGGTGCGCTCGAGCGAGCCGCGAGACGCCGACGCCTCGATCTCCGAGCTGTGGGAGGGGGACGGCGACAGTCGCGACGCCTCCGTGGAGACCTCGGATTCCGTGGCCGGGCGGTGGGAGCCGGACGAGCTCGCGCCCGAGCCTGCTTCGGAGGCGAGCTTCGCTGGTCTGCGCCTCGACGACGACGATCCGCCGCAGGGCGGTTTCGCCGCTCTGCCGGGATTCGGCGCCGCGCCCGAGAAGCAGAGCGGCGGGACTCCCGGTGCTCCCACACTCGGCTCGGCGCTCGACCTGATCGGATCGGACGAGGTCGAGCGCGACGCCGCCGACCGGGAGGGGCAGGCGGTGTCCTTCGCCCTCGACGAGGACCTCGAGGACCTCGAGGACCTCGAGGACGACGAGGCCGGTCCGGTCGACGTGCAGCCGCTGCCGCGCACCGCCAGTTCGCCGGACTTCCGCTCGATCATGGCCGAGCTCGCGGGCGATCCGGAGCTCTACGACGACTCGGTGGGAGGAGCGGCGTCACCGCCGCGCGAAGCGACGCCGCTGGATGCCCTGGATGCCCTGGCCGCCTCCGAGCAACCGACCCAGGTGGTCTCCGTACCGGCCGCCGATCCAACTCCGCCGCCCGCCGCGCAGGCGCAGCCGTCACCCGACAGGAGAGGCGGAGCCGCCGCACCCGAGGCGACCCGCCCCCACGCGCCGCGGGTGCTCATCGTGCATACCGACCCGACGACCAGCAATCTGTTGCGGCTCGGGTTCGAGCAGGCCGGCTGCACGGTGCGGCGCTGCAGCACCGAGGGAGACGCCCTCCAGCAGGCCACCAGCGAGACGCCCGACCTCGTCTTCAGCGGTCCCAGCACCAGCGAGGGCGATGCGCTCGAGCTGTGCCGCACCCTGAAGACGACGCCGCAGACCGCCGGCGTCGCCTTCGTGATGCACGCTCCCGGCGCCGGCATGCTGAAGAAGCTCAAGGCGCGCTCGGTCGGCGTCGACGAATTGATCGACGAGGAGCTCAGCGTCGAGATCATCACCGGCGTCTTCCAGCGCCGGCTGAGTCAGTGACGCTGACTCCCTGACCCGCTGACCCCCTGACCCAAAGACCTCGGTCGGCATGGCGCGACCTGGAACGGGAAGAAGTTCCGGAATCCGGAAACGGGACCGGCTGCGGTGCGGATTCGAGACAGCCGCGACCCGTTCCGGGTGGCGCAAGCACCGGTAGCCGGGCGAAATCGGCCTGGCCGCTGGCTGGCACGCGATTCGCTAGAAAAGCGATCGGGACACGGACCTCCCTGATGTCCCCCGCGCGTTCCGGGCGGCGAGCTCCCTCCCTCGTCGCCCGGGACGCGCACTTGTTACCGGTGCGCCGCTCGCCCTGCCGCCGAACTTGCGGCACCGAGACGTGACTTTCGTCTCCCGTGGCTGCGGCCGCGGCGGACCCCCTGCAAGCAGGAGCCCGAGCACGGCGCTGGAGCTCGGTCGGACGACCCGCGGGTCGGGCTGCACCGCGTTCCGGCACCGCCTCGCAGAATCCCCTTCCAGAACCGCGTTTCTGACCACGGCTGCCGCGGCAGGCTGGTAGTCTCGCCGGCGATGGCAGGGGACGCACAGCACACCGAGGCTCCGGCCGCACGCGCCACGGGCGCTGGATCGAGGCCGGGAGAGCGGGTCCGCATCGGGCTGATGGGCTTCGGCCGCGTCGGCCGCAGCCTGCTGCGCGTGCTGCGGGGTCATCCGCGGCTCGAGGTCGTCGCCATCGCCGATCCCGGCGAGGCCGAGGCGCTCGAGTACCTCCTGCGCTTCGACACCCTGCTCGGCCGCTTCCCCGAGGAGATCGGGCGCACCGAGGACCACCTGGTGGTGGGAGGGCGACCGATCGCGTTCCTCACCGGTCGCCCGGGCACTGAATCCGACCCCGACTGGCGCGAGCTCGGCGTCGACTGCGTGGTCGAGGCGACCGGGCGACCCGGCGTCGGGCGCAGCGAGCTCGAGGGCCATCTCGCGCGCGGCGCCGCGCGGGTGGTGCTCTGCGTGCCACCCGCCGAGCCGCCGGATCGCACCGTGCTGATGGGGGTCAACGACGACGCTCTGCGCGCGAGCGACCGCATCGTCTCGAACGGCTCGTGCACCGCGCACGCCGCGGCGCCGATCCTGGCGATGCTCGATGAGGCCTTCGGCGTCGAGCGGGTGTTCCTCAACTCGGTGCACGCCTACACCAACGAGCAGCGCCTCGCCGACGTGCCGGCCGAGGAGCCGCGGCGCGGCCGCGCCGCCTCGGAGAACATCATCCCGCAGCAGGCGGGCACCGCGGCGGTGCTCGAGGCGGCGCTTCCGGACCTCGCCGGCAAGGTGATCGCCAGCGCCATGAACGTGCCGGTGCCCAACGGCTCGGTCGTCGACATGGTCTGCTGGCACCGCGAGCCGGTGTCGGTGGAGCTGATCAACGAGGTGGTCCGCACCGCCGCCAGCACCGAGCGTTGGAAGCGCACCGTCGCCTACCAGAGCGAGCCGATCGTCTCCAGCGACGTGCTGCGCAGTCCCTGCCCGTCGACCTTCGACGCCGAGGCGACGATGGCGATGGACGGGCGGATCTCCAAGACCCTGGCCTGGTTCGACAACGGCTGGGGCTACGTGCACCGCGCGGTCGAGCTGATCGAGCGTCTCGCCGCTCTCGACGCCGAGGAGGCGGCCCGATGAGCGCGGCGGGCAAGGGCGGCGTGACCCGGATCGGTATCAACGGCTTCGGCCGCATCGGCCGCGCCGTCTACCGCCTGCTCAGCGCCCGCCCCGACCTGCAGGTGGTGGCGATCAACGACCTGTACGACAACGACCAGCTCGCCTACCTGCTGCGCTTCGACACCGTGCAGGGTCGCTTCGACAAGCCGGTGGAGGTACACGACGACGCCCTCATCGTGGGCGGCGAGCGGGTCGAGATGACCGCCGAGCGCGATCCGACGCAGATCCCCTGGCGCGAGCACGGGGTCGAGCTGGTGGTCGAGTCGACCGGCGTCTTCCGCCATCGCGAGAAGGTTGCCTGGCATCTCGAGGCGGGCGCCCGCCGGGTCGTGCTGACGGTGCCGCCCAAGGACGAGATCGACGCGATGATCGTCTGCGGCGTCAACGACGGAGATCTCCGACCCGAGCACCGCATCGTCTCGAATGCCTCGTGCACCACCAACTGCCTGGCGCCGCTGGCCAAGATCCTCGACGACTCGTTCGGCATCGCCTCGGGACTGATCACCACGGTGCACGCCTACACCAACGATCAGAGGCTGGCCGACGTGCCGCACAAGAACCTGCGGCGCTCGCGGGCGGCGGCCGAGAACATCATCCCGACGACCACCGGCGCCGCGGTGGCGGTGGGCAAGGTGCTGCCGCATCTCGCCGGCAAGCTCGACGGCATGGCGGTGCGCGTGCCGGTCCCCGACGGCTCGATCGTCGACCTGGTGGTCGAGCTCGACCAGGAAGTCAGCGCCGAGACCGTGAACCAGGCGGTGCGCGAGGCGGCGGAAGGCGCGATGCGGGGGATCGTCGAGTACAGCGAGGACCCGCTGGTCTCGAGCGACGTCATCGGCAACCCCCACTCGTCGATCTTCGACTCGCTGTCGACCGTGACCCTGCACGATCGCTGGTTGCGGGTCCTCTCCTGGTACGACAACGAGTGGGGCTACTCGAACCGGGTCGTCGACCTGCTGGCCAAGCTCGCCGCCTTCGACTGAGCAGACCGGGCCGGTGCCTCTCGCCTCGCGTCCGCGCCGAGGGCCCGCGGCCCGCTCCACCGGCGCCGCGACCTGCTCTCCGCGGCGTCGCCAAAGGGCTTCGCGGGCTCGGTCTATACTGCCGCTCCTATGCAGCGCCGGGCCAAGATCGTCGCCACCATCGGTCCTTCGAGCGCCGACCGCGACACCCTGCGCAGCCTGCTCGACGCCGGTGTCGACGTCTGCCGACTGAACCTCTCGCACGGCAGCCGGGACGATCACCGCAGTCTCTTCGAGCGCATCCGCGAGGTCAGTGAGGAGGACGGCCGCTTCGTCGCCGTCCTGATGGACCTGATGGGTCCGCGCTACCGGCTCGGCGAGGTGCGCGAGGGGCGCAGCCTCGAGGTCGACGAGGTGGTCAGCCTGGGGATCGGCGACGGGGTCGACCTGCAGGTCACCGATCGCCAGATCGTCGAGGCGCTCGAGCCCGGACACCGCATCCTGATCGACAACGGGCTGGTCGAGGCGCGGGTGGTCTCGCGCCGCGCCGGCAAGGTGCGGGCGAAGATCACCTTCGGTGGTCCGGTGTCGACCCGCAAGGGCCTCAACCTGCCCGACTCCGACCTGCCGTTCGAGATCTCGCGCAAGGATCGCGAGGACATCAAGCTGGCGGTCGAGCTCGGCGCCGACTACCTGGCGGCGAGCTACGTCGGCGAGGCGCGCGACGTCAACGCCATCCGCCGCGTCGTGCGCCAGGCGGGAGGCACCGTGCCGATCGTGGCCAAGATCGAGCGCCGGCGCGCCATCGACCACCTCGAGGAGATCATCGAATCGGCCGACGCGGTGATGGTGGCGCGCGGCGATCTCGGCGTCGAGGTGGAGACCTCCGAGGTGCCGATCCTGCAGAAGCGGATGATCGACGTCAGCTGGCGCCTGGGCCGCCCGGTGATCGTCGCCACCCAGATGCTCGAGTCGATGATGGAGCACCCGAGACCGACCCGCGCCGAGGCCTCCGACGTCGCCAACGCGGTGTTCGACGGCGCCGACGCGGTGATGCTCTCCGGCGAGACCGCGGCGGGGAACTACCCGGTGGAGGTCGTGCAGACCATGGACCGCATCGTGCGCGAGGCGGAGCGGCACGTGCACCAGGCGATCCACCGCGGGCCGGGCGGCGTCGGATCGACCACCTCGGCGAGCGCCGCGCACCGCCTCAGCGAGGGGCTCTTCGACCTCGAGCCGCCGGCGCGGCCCGGCATGCTCGAGATCCCCGAGACGATCACCTGGGCGGCGGTGGTCAGCGCTCGCCGTCTGGGAGCCAAGTTCATCGTCGTGCTGACCAAGGGCGGCTACACCGCGAGGATGCTCGCCTGCCGACGGCCCTCGACGCCGGTCATCGCACTCACCCAGAGCGCCCGTGCCGGCCGCGCCCTGCAACTGGTATGGGGGCTGCGGCCGCTGCACATGCAGGGCGACGTCTACCACCACGACGAGGTGGTCGGTCTGGTCGACCGCCACCTGCTGGCGGCGGGCCTGGTCGAGCCCGGCGACGAGATCGCCATCCTGATGGGCGACCCGATCCAGGGCCGCCCACCGACCAATCTGCTGCGCCTGCACCGCGTCGTCGACAGCCGGGCCGATTCCGGGAATGCCGGCGAGGCGCCGCAGGGGAAGGCATCGTGAGCGGTGGGCCGGGCGAAGTCGTCGTCTCGATCGACGAGGACTACGGCTTCCTGCGCCAGCCGGTGCGCCGCATCTGCGAACGCTTCCCGGGCGAGTACTGGCGCGCTCTCGACGCCGAGGGTCGCTACCCGAGCGAGTTCGTCGACGCGCTCACCGAGCACGAGTACCTGGCGGCGTTGATCCCGGAGGAGTACGGCGGCGCCGGGCTGCCGCTACGCGCCGGGGTGGCGATCCTCGAGACGATCCACGAGAGCGGCTGCAACGCCGCCGCCTGCCACGCCCAGATGTACACCATGGGCACTCTGCTGCGCCACGGCAGCGAGGAACAGAAGCGCCAGTACCTGCCGCGCATCGCGCGCGGCGAGCTGCGGCTGCAGGCCTTCGGGGTCACCGAGCCGACCACCGGCAGCGACACGCTGCGGCTCAAGACCCAGGCGGTGCGCGACGGCGACGAGTACGTCATCAACGGCCAGAAGATCTGGACGTCGCGGGCGCTGTACTCGGACCTGATGATCCTGCTGGTGCGCACCACCGCGCTCGAGCAGGTCGAGAAGCGTTCGCACGGCCTGTCGGTCTTCCTCGTCGACCTGCGCGCGGCGCGCGAGCGCGGCGGTCTCGAGATCCGCCCGATCGAGACGATGATCAACCACAACACCACCGAGATCTTCTTCACCGATCTGCGCGTGCCGGCGAGCTCGCTGATCGGCGAGGAGGGCAGGGGCTTCCGCTACATCCTCGACGGCATGAACGCGGAGCGCATCCTGCTCTCGGGGGAGGCGCTCGGCGACGCCCGCTACTTCCTGCGCCGCGCCACCGAGTACGCCAAGCAGCGCGAGGTGTTCGGCCGCCCGATCGGCCAGAACCAGGGCATCGCTTTCCCCCTCGCGCGCTGCTGGGCGCAGACCCAGGCGGCCGACATGATGGTGCGCAAGGCGGCCGGCCTGTTCGACGCCCACCGCGAGTGCGGCGCCGAGGCCAACAGCGCCAAGCTGCTGGCGTCGGAGGCCGCCTGGGCCGCCGGCGATGCGTGCTTCCAGACCTTCGGCGGCTTCGCCTTCGCCACCGAGTACGACATCGAGCGCAAGTGGCGCGAGTGCCGACTGTTCCAGACCGCGCCGATCTCCTCGAACATGGTGCTGGCCTTCATCGCCCAGAACGTGCTCGGACTGCCGCGCTCGTACTGATGCCGGGCCCTGATCGAGACCCGGGTGGGACGGGGTAGGCTGGCGCGATGAGTGCACGGGGCAGAACCTCGCGCCGTGTGGTGGTCACCGGCATGGGGATCGCGAGCGCGATCGGCATCGGCGAGGACGAGGTGTGGGCCAACCTGCTCGCCGGCCGCACCGGGATCGACGAGATCCGCGCGATCGACACCAGCGACCACAAGGTCAAGCTAGGCGCCGAGGTCGATTCGGAGGCGCTGCACGCGCGTCTCAAGGAGCTGCGCCTGCGCCCGGTCGACCGTGCCCACGACCTCGCCATGGTCGCCGGAGCCGACGCCCTGCGCCAGGCCGGCGTGGTCGGTGAACCACCGTACGAGCCGCTGCCGATCGCGGTGATCTTCGGTACCGGTGAAGGCAGCGCCGAGAGTCACTGGAACGGCTTCTCGGCCTTCTTCGAGAAGGGCGTCAAGGGGCTGCGGCCGACCACGGTGCCGCGTTGCATGTACAACGCCATCTCCTCCGGCCTGTCGATCCACTTCCGCCTCGAAGGCGCCAACTACGTCGTCGTCTCGGCCTGCACCTCGGCGACCAACGCGATCGGCGCCGCCTTCCGACAGGTGCGCGACGGCTACGCCGACGCGGTGCTCTGCGGCGGCTCGGACGGTTTCTTCGACCCGTTCTTCTACGGCGTCTGGAACAACCTGGGAGTGCTCTCGCCCGATCCGGATCCGCGCACCGCTTGCCGACCCTTCGACGCCGCCCGCCAGGGCACGATCCTCGGCGAGGGGGCCGCGGCGCTGCTGCTCGAGAGCGCCGAGCACGCCGCGCGCCGCGGCGCCACGGTGCGTGGTGAGGTGCGCGGCTACGGCGAGAGCTCCGACGCCAGCCACCGCACCCAGCCGAGCGCCGACGGCCAGGCTCGTGCCATGCGGGCGGCGCTCGACGACGCCGGCATTACCGCCGCGGACCTCGCCGCGATCAGCGCTCACGGCACCGCCACCCACGCCAACGACGTCACCGAGGCGGCCTCGATCCGCGAAGTGCTCGGGGATGCCGTGGGCTCGGTGCCGGTTGTGGCGCAGAAGTCCTACTTCGGCCATACTCTCGGCGCTTCGGGCGCCCTCGAGACGGTGACCGCGTTGCTCGGCCTCGAGCACGGCGTGCTGCCTCCCAACCCGAACCTGGAGACGCCCGATCCGGAGTGCGATGTGCGCCTGGTGGGGCGCGAAGCCGAGCCGCTGCGCGGCGACTTCGTGATGAAGAACAGCTTCGGCTTCGGCGGCGGCAACGGCGTCCTGATCCTCGCCCGCGCCGGCGCTCCCGATCGTTCCTGAGATCCAACCACCCGCCAGAGCGAGAGCGCGATGAGCGACAGCGCAGCGAGCGAGCCGCGTCAGCAGCGGAGCGAGACCTTCTCGCGCCTGGTCGGGCTGATGCGGGCGAGCGCCACCGAAGAGCACGACTGGGACGCGGTCGAGCCTGGCACCACCACCGAGTCGCTCGGCTTCGACTCGCTGTCGATCCTCGATCTGCTCTACGACGTCGAGCACGAGTTCGGGGTCGAGATCGAGGCCGAGGAGGTGGTCGAGGCGAAGACCCTCGGCGACGTCGTGCGGTTGCTCGAAGAGCGTGGCGCCGGCTGAGGCTCGGGCTGGGTTCGCGACCGGCATCCGGCACGCCGCCGAATACCGGTTGCTGCAGGCGGCCCTAGCGGGCTTCGATCGGCTGCCGATCGGCACTGCCGCAGCCCTGGCCCGTCGGCTCGGCAGGACCTGGTTCGCGCTCGATCGCCGCCGTCGGCGCGTGGCGATCTCCAATGTGCTGAGGGCGGGGTTCGCTGGCGACCAGCGCCAGGCCACCGATCTCGCGCGTCGCTCGGCGGAACACTTCGCCCTGGTGGTGCTCGAGGCGCTGCGCTCGGAGGAGATCCTCGACCGCGAGCCAGCGGAGCCGGAGGGCGGCGCGGAGCCGCAACCGGCCTGCGGCGGTGTCGAGCTGCGCATCGATCCGGCGGCGCGGGCGCTGCTCGAAGACGAGGCTCAGGGCATGGTGCAACCGGCCTGCGGCGGTGTCGAGCTGCGCATCGATCCGGCGGCGCGGGCGCTGCTCGAAGACGAGGCTCAGGGCATGGTGCTCTCGTCCGGCCACTTCGGCAACTGGGAGATCGGCGGCCAGGTGCTCTCGCGGTTCAAGCCGGTGGCGGGGATCGCCCGGCCGATGAACAACCCTCGCGTCGAGCGTCTGGTGCAGCAGCGCAAGCCGCGCTACCGCTTCCGCCCCATACCCAAGTACAGCGGCGAGCCGCGGCGGTTCCTCGAAGTCCTGCGGCAGGGCGAGGCGCTGGCGCTGCTCACCGACCAGCACGCGCGCAGCGGCGGGGTGCCTGTCGAGCTCTTCGGGCACCCGGTCTCGACCTACACCACGTCGGCGATGCTGCATCTGGTGGCACGGGTGCCGCTCTGCTTCGCGGCCTGCCGGCGTGTCGCGCCGCTGCGCTTCGAGCTCGTCGTCTCGCCGCCGATCGAGCACCGCCGTAGCGGCGACCGTCGCGCCGACGTGCAGGCGATCCTGCGCCGGCTCAACGCGATGCTCGAGGAGCAGGTGCGCCTGGCGCCCGATCAGTACGTCTGGGGCCATCGCTTCTGGCGTTGACGTCGGGGCACTCTGGGCGTTCCCGCCACGGGCCGCTGGCGTACACTGACGGCATGCACCGCAGTCGGCTGATCCTCGGCCCGCCCCTCCTCGGCGGCGCCACCTCCGCTCTGCTGCTCGCCGCAACGGTCGCCTCGCCGTCCGCCGCGGCGGGCAGCGACGACGACCTGGCGACCCTGGCTCTGCGCGAGGTCGTCGCGCTGCACGAGTTCATCGCCGACTGGTCGACCGGTGCTCTGGCCGACGACGACGCGACGTACCGGCGCTTCTCCGAGGCGCTCGCCGAGGACTTCGTGCTGGTCGGGCCGGATGGTGGGCGGATGGGCTCGGCAGACGTGGTGGCGGGGTTTCGCGGCGCCCACGGCCGCTGGCGCGGTGAGAGCCTGGCACGCGTCGAGGTCCGTGGCGCGCGGGTTCGCGCGCTGGCCGAGCCGCTGGTCCTGGTCGAGTACGAGGAGTGGCACCGGGTCGGCGAGCGCACCTCGGCGCGCCGCAGCAGCGTCCTGATGCGCCGCGACCCGTCGGCGCCCGGTGACGTCGCCTGGGTCCACCTGCACGAGACGTGGATCGCGGCGGTCGACGGCGCGGCCGACGCCAGCGAAGGCGGGGAGGGGCGGTGAGCCGGTCCTGGCCAGCCGAGTCGGCCTCGCGCGGCGCGCAGCGCTGGCTGGTCGCAGCAGCGTGCGGTTTCCTCCTGCTGCTCTGCTTCGGATGGATGCAGACGCTGCTGGGGTCCTACGACCTCGAGACCTTCACCACCACGCGCGGCTTCGGTCATCCGGTGCTGGCCCTCGAGTTCGTCACCGGCCCGGCGGAGGTCGACGAGATCCTCGGTGAGGGGCCGTCGCGGGCGTCGCGGCGCGCCGATCTGGTCGCCGTGCAGCGCGCCGACGTCTGGTTCCCCGTCTTCTACGGCGCCTTCCTCTTCGCGGTGGCCTGGGCGTTGCGCCGCGAGGGAGGAGGCAGGGTCTCGGTGCTGGCCCTGGCCTGCGCGGTGCTCGCGGTGGTGGCCGACTACGGCGAGAACGCACTGATCGCCACCCTGCTCGAGGCCGCCGAGGGAGCCGTCTCGGAGCTGGCCGCGGACTCGCCGGTCTACCTAGGTCTGGCCGTCGCGGCGCGACTGAAGTTCGGCCTGCTCGGCCTCTACGGGGTCTTGGTCGCCGTGGCGCTGCGCCGCCACGGGATGCTCGGCCGCTTCGCGGCGCTCGCCGGCCAGGCGAGCTTCCTGGCCATGGCGGCGGCGATCGTCTTCCCGGCCCGCGTGCTCGAGCCGGCGAGCGCGGTGCTCGGGCTCTTCTGGTTCGCGCTGCTGCTGTTGGCAGTGCGCGAGGCGGTGCGAGCGCAGCGGCAGCAGAGCGAGGCGCAGAGCGGCTGAGCAGCGCGCCACGCGACCGGTCGCGGCAGCGAACCGGTCGCGTCGGCAGCTCCGGCGAAGCCGATCAGGCGCGGTCGCGTGCCGCCTTCAGGGCGCGCTTGGCGTAGACCTTCGCCAGGTGGGCGCGGTACTCGCCGCTGGCGTAGACGTCGGCGAGGGGATCCTCTGCCGTGAGCGCGGCCACGGCGGCATTGATCGTCGCGTCGTCGGCCGCGGTGCCGGCGATCTTGGCGGCCACCGCGCTGCCGTCGAGGGGGGTGGCGCAGACGCCGTTGAGGTAGATCGAGGCGGCGGTGCACTCGCCGCCCCGCATCGAGACCGCCGCCGCGGCGCCGACCACCGCGTAGCCCGACGCCGGGTGCTCGAACTTCAGGTAGGCCTGGCCGGTGCCCTCGCCGCGCACCGGTACCTCGACGCCGGTGACCAGCTCGTCCATGCCGAGATCGGTGGTCAGCAGGTCGACGAAGAAGGCGCTCGCCGGCACGGTGCGGGTGCCAGAAGGTCCCTGCAGGTGCACGGTCGCCCCGGCGGCGAGCAGCGCCGCCGGCAGGTCGGAGGCGGGGTCGGCGTGGGCGATGTTGCCGCCGATCGTGCCGCGATGCCGCACCTGGGCGTCGCCGATCGCGGCGGCGGCCTCGGCGATCACCGGGGCGTGCTCGCGCAGCTCGGCCGACGCGGCCAGCTCGGCGTGGGTGGTGAGGGCGCCGATCTGCAGCGTGTCGCCGTCGTCGCCCGAGATCCGCCGCACGCCGCGCAGGCCGTCGATGCGGCCGATGTCGATCACCGTCGTAGGCTGGGCGAGGCGCAGCTTCATCATCGGGATCAGGCTGTGCCCTCCGGCGAGCAGCTTGGCGTCCTCGTGCTGCGAGAGCAGCTGCAGCGCCTCCTCGATCGAGTGGGCGCGCACGTAGTCGAACTTGGCGGGATACATCGTCGGCGACTCCTAAGGGGATCTGGGCTGCTGGTCTCGGGCGAGGTCTGTCTCAGGCCTGGGTGGCGCGCCACACCTTCTCGGCGTGCAGCGGCATGTCGAGGTGGCGCACGCCCCACGGCTGCAGGGCGTCGAGCACCGCGTTGACGACCGCCGGCGGCGAGGCGATGGCGCCTGCCTCGCCGACGCCCTTGACCCCCAGCGGGTTGTGCGGGCACGGCGTCACGGTGCGGTCGAGGGTGTACATCGGCAGGTTGTGGATCTTCGGCAGGGCATAGTCCATCAGCGACCCGGTGAGCAGCTGCGCCTGCTCGTCGTAGGCGGTGCCCTCCCACAGCGCCTGGCCGATGCCCTGGGCCAGGCCGCCGTGCACCTGGCCCTCGACGATCATCGGGTTGATCACGTTGCCGACGTCGTCCACCGCGACGTACTGGAGCAGGCGGGTGTTGCCGGTCTCGGGGTCGACCTCGACGACGCAGATGTGGCTGCCGAAGGGGTAGGTGAAGTTCGACGGGTCGTAGAAGGTGGTGGCCGAGAGGCCCGGCTCGAGGTCGTCGGGGTAGTTGTGCGCCAGGTAGGCCTGCAGCGTCACGTCGGCCCAGCCGAGACTGCTCTCGGGCGAGCCCTTGACGGTGAACTTGCCGCCCGCGAAGTCGATGTCCTCGGCCGAGGCCTCGAGCAGGTGGGCGGCGATGCGCTTGCTCTTCTCGACGATCTTCTCGACGCTCCTGGCGATCGCACTGCCGCCGACGGCGGCGCTGCGGCTGCCGTAGGTGCCCATGCCGAACTGCACCTTGTCGGTGTCGCCGTGCACCACCTCGACCTGGTCGACCTCCAGGCCCAGCTTGTCGGCGACGATCTGGGCGAAGGTGGTCTCGTGGCCCTGGCCGTGCGAAGACGAGCCGGTGTAGACGGTGACCGTGCCGGTCGGATGCACCCGCACGTCGGCGCTCTCCCACTGACCCGCCTGGGCGCCGAGCGATCCGACGACGGCGGACGGGGCGAGGCCGCAGGCCTCGATGAAGTTCGAGAACCCGATGCCGATCTGGGGCCGCGTGCGGTCCTTGCGGCGCTCGGCCTGCTCGGCGACCAGCGCGTCGTAGCCGACCAGCTCCAGGGCGCGATCGAGCGCCGGCTCGTAGTTGCCGCTGTCGTAGGTCAGCGCCACCTGGGTCTCGTAGGGGAAGGCGTCGGGCCGCACGAAGTTGCGCCGCCGGATCTCCGCCGGGCCCAGGCCGGTGGCCTCTCCGGCGAGATGCATCAGCCGTTCGACCACGAAGGTGGCCTCGGGGCGGCCGGCGCCGCGGTAGGCGTCGACCGGGCAGGTGTTGGTGAAGGTGCCGACGACGTGGGCGTGGATGGCGGGGATGTCGTACTGGCCCGAGAGCAGCGTGCCGTAGAGGTAGGTCGGCACCGCCGGGGCGAAGGTCGACAGATAGGCGCCCATGTTGGCCCAGGTCTCGACCCGCAGGCCGGTGATCTTGCCGCCCTCGTCGAGCGCCAGCTCGGCGTGGGTGACGTGGTCGCGGCCGTGGGCATCGGTGAGGTTCGTCTCGGTGCGGGTGGCGGTCCACTTGACCGGCCGGCCGAGCTTGATCGAGCACAGGCAGACGATGGTCTCGTCGGCGTAGTGGTGGATCTTGCTGCCGAAGCCGCCGCCGACCTCGGGAGCGACCACGCGCACCTTGTGCTCGGGGAAGCCGAGCGACGCGAGGCACATCAGCAGCCGGTGCACGTGGGGGTTCTGGGTCGTCATGTGCACCGTGATCGCGCCACGGTCGCCGTCGTAGTCGGCGATCACCGCGCGCGGCTCGATGGCGAACGGGATCAACCGGTTGTTGGTCAGATCGACCTCGACCGTGTGGGCGGCGGCGGCGAAGGCCGCGTCGGTCTTGGCACGGTCGCCGATCTCCCAGTCGAAGGCGATGTTGTTCGGCGCTTCGTCGTGGATCTGCTGGGCGCCCTCGGTGGTCTTCTTGGGGTTGCTGCTCGCCGGCAGCGGCTCGTAGTCGACCTCGACGAGGTCGGCCGCGTCGCGCGCCTGGTAGCGCTCGTCGGCGACCACCACGGCCACCGCGTCGCCGACGTGGTTGACCTTCTCGGAGGCGAGGATCGGGTGCGGCGGGGTCTTGAGCTCGGGCAGCAGCCAGCCGACCGGCACCATGCCGGGGAGGCCTGCCGCGTTGACGTCCTCGGCGGTGAAGACGCCGTGCACCCCCGGGCTCGCCTTCGCCGCCGCGATGTCGATGCCGCGGATGCGGGCGTGGGCGTGGGGGCTGCGCACGATCGCCGCGTGCAGCATGCCCGGCAGCTTGAGGTCGTCGGTGTAGCGACCGCGCCCGGTGATCAGGGCGGGGTCCTCGCGACGCTTGATGGCCGAGCCGATCTTTCCGCTCATCGCGTGCCCTCCTTGCGCTTTCCGCTCAAGCCATCTTGGCGGCCGCGTACTTCACCGCCTCGACGATGTTGTGGTACCCGGTGCAGCGGCACAGATTGCCCTTGAGCCCGGCGCGGATCTCCGCCTCGGAGGGCTTCGGGTTCTCGCTCAACAGGTGAGTCGCCGCCATGATCATGCCCGGCGTGCAGTAGCCGCACTGCAGCCCGTGCTTCTCCCAGAACCCCTCCTGCACCGCCGACAGCCGGTCTCCGTCGGCGATGCCCTCGATCGTCGTCACGCTGCTGCCGTCGGCCTGCAGCGCGAGCTGGGTGCACGACTTGACGGTCTTGCCGTCGACCATCACGGTGCAGGCGCCGCAGAGGCTGGTCTCGCAGCCGACGTTGGTGCCGGTGAGCCCCAGCTCCTCGCGCAGGAAGTGCACCAGGAGAGTGCGCGGCTCGACCGTTCGTTCGTAGGTCTTCCCGTTGACCTGCACTTTGATCGGGACTCCCATCGGACCTCCTCGCGGCCTTGGCGCGCGCTCGTCGTTTCGGATCTCGAAGCTCTGGTGTTCCTGAGGGTTCTCTCGTCGTCGCGTGGATCGAGGCGAAGCTGCGGCGGCGCGTGTCAGGTGCAGGCGCGCAGGTAGAGCGCCACCAGGGCGACCGCCAGGAGCACGCCGGCCACCACCAGTGCGGTGCGTGCGCCCCTGGGGAGCAGTTCCTTCGACATCTCGCGGGCGAACTCGCGCGCGAACTCCGCCTGGCTGGGAGCATCGGGCAGACGCTCGCTCTCCAGCCGATCGGTCGTCGGGACCTTGCGCGGGGTCGCGGCCCCGTCGCCGCCGGCCGCCTCGGCAGCCGTTCGCGGCGGTGCAGACTCGGTCGAAGCGGCGGTCGCCCTGTCGGACTCGGCGTCCGCTGGCGCTGCTCCGGTGCTCTCGCTCTCTCGCTCGGCCAGCGCGTCCAGCTGCCGGCCCAGACCGGCGAGGCCCTGGCGCGTGATCACCTTGGCCGAGCTGTCGAGCAGGCGCTGGCCGACCGAGGCGATGCGGCCGCCCACCTGGGCGTCGATGTCGTAGTGCAGCAGCGTGCCGCCCTCCGACTCCTCGAGCCGCAGGGTGCCGTTGCCGTTCATGAAGCCCGGGGCGCCCTTGCCCTCGATCGCCATCCGGTAGCCCTCGGGCTGGCGCAGGTCCGAGAGCACCACGCCGCCCTGGAAGACCCCCTGCACCGGGCCGACCTTCATCTTCAGCTTGCCGGCGTACTCGTTCTCGCCGACCTGTTCGAGGTCCTCGCAGCCGGGCAGGGTGCGCGAGAGGATCTCGGGATCGAGCAGTGCGCGCCACACCCGCTCGCGGGGGTGGGGGTAGTGCTCCTGGCCGGTGATCTTCATGTCTGGCTGCAGCCCGCTACGCACCTGGCGCTCCGTCGCGGCTCCGGTGCGCGTTCCGTGCCGGCCGTCAGGCCGGTCCAGGGGACCCGCGCTGCCGGTCGTGGGTGCGGCGCCTGGGCGTCGCGGTCCGTTCGCAGGTGGCGGCGGATGGGTCTCGTTTTCTACCACAGCCCGGGCTGTCCAGGAGCGGGTGGCCGGGGGCTCCGGTGCGCGGCGTCCGGCGCCGCGGCCACGGCCCCGCGATGGTCCGCGGCAGCGTGCGCTGGTACTCTGAGAGCCACGATGGGCGTCGACGATTCCACCGCCTCCGGGCCGCCGCCGGCCTCGCTGCGCGACGACCGGTCGGCCTCGCCGTCGCCTCTGGACGGCGAGGGGCCGGGTCGCGTAGATCTCGGTGTGCAGGCGCTGAGTGACGATTCCGGGACGACCGCCGCGGGCCCGCTGCTGCCGGACCCGTTCCTGCACGTCGGCGACGACCGGATCTACAGCCCGCTGACCGACCGCCTCCTGGTCGACGGCGATCCCCTCTACGCAGCGCTGCGCTCGGTGCTCGACGGCAGCGGCTCTGCCGAGCGTCTCCCCGAGGCCCAGCGCCGCCGGCTGCACGCCGACCGGTGGCTGCTGCGCGACCCCGCCGCCAGGGCCTACGACTTCCGGCTCAAGTACGTCTCGATCGAGACCCACACGGTGTGCAACCAGCGCTGCTTCTTCTGCCCGGTCTCCTTCGAGCAGCGCCACAGCCACTTCATGGAGACCCGCTTCTTCGAGCGCATCGTGCTCGAGCTCACCGCCTGGCGCGAGACGATCGAGGCGGTGTGGCTGATGCTCTACAACGAGCCGTCGCTCGATCGCCGCATGGTCGAGCAGTGCCTGACCCTCGAGCGGGCGGGGCTGCCGGCGGCGATCAACACCAACGCCTCGGCGTTCACGCCGGCGAAGACCGACGAGCTGGTCGCGGCGGGAGGGATCGGATTCCTGTCGGTCAACCTGTCGACCTTCGATCGCGCCGCCTACGCCAGGGACCGCGGCGCCGACCAGCTCGACCAGGTGCTGCGCAACGTCGACCACATGAAGGACCGTCCGCTGGCGCGCGAGATGGTGCTGATGGTGCTCGGACAACGCGACGAGGACCACGAGCGCCAGATCGCCGCCGCTCACCAGCGCTACGGTGGCTCGCGCTTCCGCATCGTCTCCGACGAGATCATGGATCGCGCCGGTTTCCTGGCGGTGGGCCGCAAGGTGCGCCAGGGCGGCGGTCGCCTGGCCGGGTGCGAGAACGTCGGCTCCAGGCCGCTGCAGCACCTGCACGTGACGCCGCACGGCAAGGTCGTGCTCTGCTGCCAGGACTACGACGCCACCCACGTCGTCGGCGACCTGCACCGCGAGAGCGTTGCCGAGGTGCTGGGCGGCGAGCGCCTGGCCGAGATGCGCCGCCAGGCCTACGGCCTGAGCCCCGCGGCGGAGGATTTCATGTGCTCCAGCTGCGTCTTCGCTCTGCGCGACCACTCGGCGGTGGCGGCGGGCGCCGGCGAGCCGACCGCCTTGCTGCCGGTCCTCGGTTGAGCCGGGCTCCGGCCCGGCAGCTCAGCGCGCCTCGTAGAGCGGTGCCGCGTCCTCGCTGCGCTGCACCTCGTCGAGGTTGGCGATGCCGAGCCGGCCGATCTGCTCGAGATACTCGACGTGGGCGCCGGTCTCCTCGAGCCCGAGCAGCACGTCGTACCCCTTCAGCGGCCCGAACAGACGCCGCGAGACGTCGGCGACGGTGGTCGGCTCGGCGCACACCCGCAGCACCTTGTCGAGTCGCTTCTGGTGCGAGGTGCGGATCGCCGCCACCCGCGCCTCCAGGTCCTCGATCGGCTTCTCGTGGCCTCCGAGGGCGAGGCGGACGCCCGGCAGGGACTCGACCTTGCGCAACGACTCCAGGTAGTGCCAGAGACCGGTGTGCAGGGTGACGCTCTCCGGCGACTGGTGCGGAGTGATCCGCGCCAGCACGTGATCGGCGCTGAGCAGCAGGTCGCCGAGCCTCAGGCACACCTGGCCCGGGCAGTGTCCAGGCACGTGCAGCACCTCGATGCCGAGGTCGCGCTCGCCGGCCCCGGTCGACCCGGTCGGCACCAGCACGGGTCGGCCCTCCTCGAGCGCGAACTCGACCGTCGTCGAGCGGTGCATGCGCTTGGGGAACTCGTACATCGTCATCAGCTCGTCGCTCGAAGCTGCCGACAGCCCGGCGCGGAGCAGGAAGCGGCGCAGCGCGTGCGCCGTCTGCACGACGCGCTCCTCGTAGTGGGTCAGCACCCTGCGGTCCAGCGGGTGGATGCCGACCGGAGCCGGAGTGTGCGAGCGCACGAAGCCCAGGCCCCCGAAGTGGTCCATGTGGCCGTGGGTGATCAGGATCGCGCGCACCTCGTCGAGGCGCACCGCGACGCCGAAGGTCTCGCCGATCGATTCGAGCGCCCGCGCCAGGTTCTGGTGCGAGGCAGGGCGCGCCGAGCCGGTGTCGACCAGCACCAGGCCGTTGCCGTCGTCGATGACGTACTGGTTGCCGAAGAAGTTCGGGAACACCTCGGTGCACACCGCATAGACGGTGCGTCCGTCGGACGTCTGGTGGCGGGCCGGGCTGTCGACGCGGGTCTTCACGGCGCTGCACCCTATCCCGGCCTCGACATCCCGGCTTCGTGATCGGCTCGGGCGCCGGTCTCGGCCGTCGCGCCGCGCGAGCGGTGACAGACTGTCCTCATGGAGGCCCCTCGCAGCTGGTTCGAGTTCCTCTTCGGGCTCTCGTCCGAGCAGCAGATCGACCTCGCCTACAGCCTGGCCCTCCTGCTGACGGTGATCCTGCTGCGCTGGCTGCTGCTGCGCATCGTCTTCGCGCGCAGCGAGGACGTGCGGGTGCGCTTCCGCTGGCGCAAGGTGACCGCCTATCTGGCGACGATCGTCGTCGCCTTCGGCCTGATGCGCATCTGGCTCGGCGGCGTCACCGGGCTGGCCACCTATCTCGGCCTGCTCTCCGCCGGCGTCGCGATCGCCCTGCGCGATCCCCTGGTCAACCTGGCGGCGTGGGTCTTCCTGCTCTGGCGCAAGCCGTTCGAGGTCGGCGATCGCATCGAGGTCGACTCGGTGGCCGGCGACGTCGTCGACATCCGCATCTTCCAGTTCACCCTGATGGAGATCGGCAACTGGGTGCACGCCGACCAGAGCACCGGCCGCGTTCTGCATCTGCCGAACGGCGTCGTCTTCAACAAGCCTCTGGCCAACTACACCAAGGGGTTCCAGTTCATCTGGAACGAGATCGAGGTGATGGTCACCTTCGAGAGCGACTGGCGGGCGGCCAAGCAGATCCTCCAGGAGCTCGGCGAGCGCCACTCGCAGCATCTCAGCGAGCAGGCGGCCGAGCAGGTAAGGCGCGCCAGCCAGCGCTACATGATCTTCTACAGCAAGTTGACGCCGCGCACCTACACGGCGGTGGCCGCCAGCGGCGTGCTGCTCACCCTGCGCTACCTGTGCGATCCTCGCCGCCGGCGAGGCAGCGCCGAGGAGATCTGGGAGGACGTGCTCGACGCGTTCGCCGCCCGCCCGGACATCGACTTCGCCTACCCGACCCAGCGCTTCTACGACAACCGGCTGGAGGGCAAACGGGAGGCGCGGGCGCCGCTACGTCCACGAGCGACGGGGGAGGCGGCTGGCGTCGAGGCGCCCCGGGGCGACGAGTAGGAGGAGCTCAGGACTCCTCGCCGGAGCGCTGCAGCAGGCGTCCGGCGAAGGGGCCCGCGGCGTGCACCAGGATCACGGTAGGCAGGTCGCCGACGAGCGTCGTGAGGCGCTGCGCGTAGAGGTCCTCGGCGCCCGGCTCCACCTCCTGCAGCCCCATCAGCACCAGGTCGGCGTGGCGCGACTCGCGGTGGATCACGTCCTGCACGGTCTCGCCCTGCGGGCGTTGGAAGACCACCGGCTCGGCGTGGATGCGGGTGCGCTCGAGCAACTTCTGCAGACCGCGTTCGGTCTGGTCGTGGGTCATGGTGCTGGTGGTGATCGTCTTGACATGGATCCGTGCCTTCGACCAGACCCTGTTGGCGGTGACCAGGTAGGCAAGCAGCAGCAGCATGTCGCCGTTGTTCTGCAGCCCGCCCCACCAGACGTCGATGCGCCGCAGATCGGTCGACCAGGTGCGCGGCGCCAGTCGACAGAGGATGGTCGACTTGCCCAGGCGCGCGGCCTGCCTGGCGATGCGCAGGTGAGTCGCCATGCGGCCAGGCTGGGTGCTCCAACCGAGCATCAGGGTGTTCGAGGTCAGGCCGGCGATGCCGTTGGCCTGCACCACCTGCAGCACGCCCTGCTCGAGGTTCTCGGCGATGTCGACCTCGGGAAAGGCGACCAGCTCGTTGTGGTGCAGCAGCCGGCTCATCTCGTCGAGCTCTTCGGCGACCCGCGCCGACTGCCGTTCGAAGTCGCCGATGAGGACCTTGCTGACGGTGAGGATGCCGCGCCCCTGGTTGAGCCATGCGGCGATGCGCACGAGATCCATGCGCCGTTCGAGGTCGCCGGCGAAGACCAGGATGTGCGGCCGCCAGTTGCGCGGATCCATCGGCAGGTCGCGCAGCTTGAGCAGCAGCGCGCGGGTGAGCGACATCAGTGCGCCGTAGCGCAGGTCGCCCCACGCCGCCGACATCGACCGCCGTCGCAGTCCGAGGTAGAGGCCGATCTCGAGCACGATGGCGATCAGCGCCGCCAGCGGGTGGATGAGGAACATGACCCACACGCAGCCGGCCGCCCCTGCCAGCGAGACGACCCAGGGCACCTGCACCGCCGGCCGGTACGACGGCGAGCCGACCAGCCTCTCGATTCCGGCGACCAGGTTGATCACCGCGTAGGTGGTCAGGAAGAACATGGTCAGCACCGGAGCGACCGCGTTGAGATCGCCTAGCGCCACGGCAGCGAGGGCCACCGCGGTCGCCAGCAGGTGCGGCAGCCTGGTGGCCCAGCGCGAGCGCGCCAGACGCCCGGGCAGGCGCGGCAGCACCCGGTCGTCGATCAGCTTCTCGAGCGTGCGCGGGGCTCCCAGCACACTGCCGAGGGCGGAGGAGAGGATGGCGCCGAAGAGAGCGGGGTGGATCAGCCACGGCACCGCCGCGACGCCGAACCAGACCAGGTTGTCGGTCATCAGGGTCTCGGCGTCGGTGGCGGCGGCGAGCACGATGGGCACCGTCAGGTAGACGCCCATGCCGACCAGCACCGCGGCCAGCGTGCCGCGCGGGATGCTGCGCGCCGGATCGGCGAGATCGCCGCTCAACGACACCCCCGCCATGAGCCCGGTGACCGCCGGGAAGAAGACCGCGAAGACCACCCAGAAGGGTGCTGCCGCCTCGCCTCCCGACCACAGCGGCGGCGAAGCCGGCGTTCCGTCGAGGGCGCCGACGACGAGTGAGGCGAGCGCTGCGGCGATGGCGATGAGGATCGGGATCTGCATCCGCAGCGCCAGGTTGGTGCTGCGGCCGGCGACCAGCGCCACCGCCAGCACCGTGCACGCCGCCACCGTGCGGAGCGGGGCGTCGGGCCAGAAGAGCCGCAGGCCCTCGGCGAAGCCGAAGGAGTAGAGGGTGAGCGAGAAGGTCTGCGCCAGGAAGAGCGGCACGCCGATCGCCCCGCCGATCTCGAGGCCGAGGGAGCGGGAGATCATGAAGTAGGCGCCGCCGACGCCGACCTGCATGTTGGTGGCGATCGCCGAGACCGAGAGGGCGGTGGCGATGGTGATGCTGTGGGCCAGCAGCACGATGGCCAGTGCGGGCAGCAGGCCGACGTTGCCGACCACCCAGCCGGTGCGGATGAACAGCACCACGCCGAGGATCGTCAGCAGCGACGGCGTGAAGACGCCCAGGAAGGTGCCGAGCTTGCGCCTCGGAGCGCCGGGGGCGTGGTCGATCGTCCGATGGGCGGTGCCTGACGTCATCCCGGCGATCCCCGGATCCGGCGGGATCCGTCGTGCGCCGGCCACTGCTCGCGCAGTCGCAGAGGCCGGGCGGCCGCTGCGAGCGTGCGACAAAGGAACCGGGATTACAAGGTGAGGATCAGCTGCCGGGAGCCGATGGCGTCTTCACAGGCGCACCACCAGCGCCACCGTCAGCACCTGGTCGAGCTCCTCGAGCTCGCGCACCACGCTCTCGCCGGTCGGCTGCTCGTCCTGGTCGAGCAGCGCCACGCGGGTCAACGCCGGCAGGTTGTCGTAGAGCCACTGCAGGGAGACCTTGAGGGCGAGTCGATCCGTCATGCTGACGGCGATGGCGTTGGTCATGTCGGCGCGCACGTCTTCACTCTCGTCGACGTTGCCGTCGAGCACCAGCACGTTGGTGTACTCGGCGTTGCCGAACGGTCGCGCGTAGTCCCAGCCGAAGCGCACGCCGAGGAACGAGTCCTCGACCTGGGGGTTGGCGATCAGGTCGTCCTGGGTGGTGTAGGTGAGGCCGTAGTCGGTCTTGAAGTGCCCGTCGTCACCCTCCCACCAGGTGTTGCCGACGCCGGCGGTGGCCACGGTGCGCGAGTCGTAGCCGGCGAACTCGTTGCGCGTCCACTCGGCGCCGGCGAACCAGTAGGTGCGCTCGGAGAGATCGCGGTCGTAGCGCAGGCCAAGCGAGTACTTCTCGGCGGTCAGCTCGCTGCTCGAACGCTCGACCAGCTGGAAGTCGTCCGGAGTGCCGATCGCGAAACGCTGGAACGACGTCGACTCGGAGCGCAGCGCGCTGGCGCTGAACACCAGAGTGGCGTTCTCCCAGTCCCGCTTCAGCTCGTTCTTGAAACCGAGCGTGGTCGACTCGGAGTTGCCGTCGATGCCGACGAAGCTCAGCTCCGCCTTGTCCGACCAGCCGAGCTCGGGCTCGTCCTGGGCGAGCGCCGGGAAGCTCGCGAGGAGCCCCACGAGGACCAGCGCCACGCCAGGCAGGGGCAGCGACGTTGTGGCGATCGGTCGGTCGGGACGGTGCGGGACGGACATGGGATTCTCCAGGGCTGTGACGGTCGGGACCGTCGATCTCTACGAGCTCGACGCGCGGCATGCGCGGTGCGGGAGCGGGACGGTCCCGCCGTGGGTGTCGAGGATCCGCCGGGGCGTAGGCGCCGTCGCGGTCGTTCCTGCAGCGGTCTTCGCGCTTCGGCGCCCGGCGGACGAGGGCGCTGCTGCGGCGCCGCGCCCGGACAACCGTGTGGACCGCACGGGCCGGCCAGAGCGGTCGTCGGCCGGGTGCTACGCTTGGGCCACAACAAGTGAAGTCTGTGCGTCGAGAATTCCACCGGCTGTCGCCAGAGGAGGTCCTGTGAGAGAGGTGCGCGGCCTGCGAGTCGCTCCGTCCGTGCTGCTGATCGTCCTGTCGTCCCTGCTCATCCTGCTCGTGGCCGGTCTGCCGGCCTCCGGCCAGCAGGGTCAGGAGGAAGGCCAGGCGAGCCAGGGCAGTCAGCCGGTGCCCGGTGCGCCGGTGCTGGAGGAGGAGACGGCGGAGCCCGCGGCCGCCGAGGGCACGCAGGAGGGAGACCCCGAGGAGTCGGAGGGCCTCTCCGAGACGGGTGCCGCGCCGCCACCGGCCGCGGCCCCGACGCCGCTGAGCGACGACGAGATCGCCGCCGGCGAGGGCGCGATGCTGCCGACCAGCGTCGACGACGTGCGTCAGGGCACCGCGCGGGCCTGGAACGACTACCTGGTGCCGGTGTACGAGCGCATCGTCGGCGCCCTGCCGACAGTGCTCAGCGCGATCGGCATCCTGATCCTGTTCTGGATCGTCGCGGTCGTCGTCGGCTGGACGGTCACCCGGCTGCTCAGCATGACCGAGCTCGACAACCGCC
This sequence comes from Acidobacteriota bacterium, assembly GCA_003388555.1. Lineage (GTDB taxonomy): Bacteria > Acidobacteriota > Thermoanaerobaculia > Multivoradales > Multivoraceae > QQVD01. Next base: position 36,954 of record QQVD01000051.1, read on the forward strand.
TGGCGCGTGACCTCGGCATGCAGGAGCGCCTGCGGCGCTGGGAGGAGAAGGGCACCTCGCTGGAGAAGGTTGCCGGCACGGCCGTCAAGTGGGTGATCCTGCTGTTCGGCTTCGTCGCCTTCTTCGAGAAGCTCGATCTGGTGCTGGTCGCGGGACCGCTCGGCGAGATCCTCGCCCAGCTCACCGCGTTCATCCCCAACCTGCTCAAGGCGCTGGCCTACCTGGCGCTCTACTGGGTGGTCGGCACGCTGCTCAAGCTCGGCATCACGCGGGGCCTGCAGGCGGTCGACTTCGACGAGCGCGCCGGCCGCTGGGTCAAGTCGCGCGAGGTCAAGGGCGAGAAGATCGGCCCCAGCGCGATGGTCGGCCGCCTGGTCTTCTACGTCGTCCTGCTGTTCGGCCTTCCGCCGTTCCTCGAGGCGCTCGGCCAGGAGGCCGCGGTGGCGCCGCTGCGCGACATGATGAGCGAGTTCTTCGGCTTCCTGCCGAACGTCGTCGCAGCGTTGATCCTGGTCTTCGTCGGTCGGGTGGTGGCGACCATCGTGCGCGAAATCGTCACCAACTTCCTCGCCGCCACCGGCGCCGACGGCTTCGCGCAGCGGTTCGGCATCGGCTCCAGCGAGGGCAGTCGCAAGCTGTCCGAGATCGTCGGCGCGGTCGCTTTCTTCTTCACCATCATCCCGATCCTGGTCGCCGCGGTCGACGCGCTCGAGATCGAAGCGATCTCCGAGCCGGTCAAGGGCACCCTCGAACAGGTGCTCGCGGCGGTGCCGTTGATCGTCGTCGCGATGCTGGTGATGGGCGTCGGCTACTTCGTCGCCCGCACCGTGCGCGGACTGGTGGAGAACTTCCTCAAAGGCGTCGGGTTCGACTCGTTGCCCGGGCGCATCGGCCTCGGCTTCATGGTGCCCAAGGAGGGCGCCGCCAGCCTGTCGGCCATCGCCGGCAACGTGGTGATGGTGATCATCCTGCTGCTCACGGCGCAGCAGGCGCTGTCGTCTCTGCAGCTCGATCGTCTCGCTGAGCTTCTCGGCGGTCTGCTCGCCTACCTGCCGAACCTCTTCGTCGGCGTGGTGATCATCCTCGCCGCGATCAGCCTCGGCAACTACGTCGGAGGACTGCTCTCGTCGCTGGTCTCGGGCACCGGCCACGGCAAGCTCGCCGGCACGGTGGCGCGTTACGCGATCTACTTCCTCGGCTTCTCGATGGGCCTGTCGCAGCTCGGAGTCGCTGACGAGGTGGTGCGCATCGCCGTCGGCGCCGTGCTCGGCGGCACCGCCCTGGCGCTCGGCATCGCCTTCGGCCTCGGCGGCCGCGATCGCGCCAAGCAGGTGATCGACGACCTCGGTAGCAGTCGCTGAGCCCATCCCCCGGGCGCAGGCGACGCTTCGGCCGCCGCCTGCGCCTCTCCGCAGTCCTGGCGCACCGCGTCCTGGGTGTGGTCGGCTGTGTCTTCTTCGTGCTCTGGTTCCTGTCGGGACTGGTGATGCTGTACGTCGAGATGCCGTACCTGCCGCGCACCGAGGAGCGGCTCGCTGGCGCACGGCCGCTCTCCGAAGTGGTCGATCCGGATCGGCCGCTGCTGGGACCGGCCGCGGCGCTGCAGTCGGCGGAGCTCGACGACGTTCCCGGTCGGATGGTGCTGTCGGTCGACGGAGACGAGCCGGTGTGGCGGCTGGCGTCCGGGCGCGCTCAGCTGGTCACCGTGGCGGCCGGCGATGGAAGGGCCTTGGGGCCGTGGAACGCCGAGCAGGCCCGCGAGCGGGCGCGCGACTGGCTGCTGCGCGCCGGCTGGATCGACGCCGACGCAGGTCTCGAGTCTCTCGGCACGGTCGAGGTCGATCAGTGGACGCTCGACGGCTTCTACCACCGCCATCGGCCGCTGCACCGCTTCGGTCTCGCCGACGGTCGGCGGGTGCACGTCGGCGCGGCCAGCGGCGAGGTGGTGCAGGGAACGACGCGCCGGCAACGCCTCCTCGCCTACCTCGGCCCGGTCACCCACTGGCTCTATCCGACCTGGCTGCGCAGCCGGCCGCCGCTGTGGAGCGCGGTGGTGGTGTGGCTGTCGGGGCTGGGGATCGTCACCGCTGCTCTCGGGCTGGCTCTCGGCGTCCTGTCGCTGCGCCGAGGCGGGCTGCAGGCCCACGAGGGCTGGCTGCGTTGGCACCACGTGCTCGGGCTGGCCTTCGGGACGGTGACGCTCACCTGGGTGTTCAGCGGCTGGCTGAGCATGGACCCGGTGGGCCTCGACGCCTCCGGCGCGCCCACCGACGAGCAGGTGCGACGGATGGCGGGTGGACCGAATCGTTGGGACGAGTTCGAGCTGCCTCCCGAGCGGGCGGTGGAGGCGGCTTCGCGCCAGATCACGGTGCGCGAGCTCGAGCCGGTCTTCTTGGCCGGCGCGCCCTTCTGGGTGGCGTACGAGACTCCGCGGCGCACGCTCCTGGTGGCGGCAGCCCATGTCGACGGCACCGCTCCGGGTGAGGGCAGCACTGCGCTGCGCGAGCTGCCGGCCGAGGCGCTGAGGGCGGGGGCCTCGGTGCTGGTCGAGGGCGCCAAGCTGGTCTCCTTCGAACGACTCGAGGAGTACGACCACCACTACCTCTCCAAGCGCACCTCGGCGCAGCGCCGGCCTCTGCCGGTCTACCGCGCCCGCTACGACGACGCCGAGCGCACGATCCTCTACATCGACCCGCACCGCGGTCGCCTCGTCCAGCGGGTGGGCTCCGCCCAGAGGCTCGATCGGTTCTTCTACCGGGGGCTGCACTCGCTCGACTTCGCCGGGCTGGTCAACCGCAGGCCTCTCTGGGACGTGATGATGATCGTGCTGCTGCTGGGCGGCCTGGCGCTGTCGCTGACCAGCATCGCTGTGGCGTCGCGTCGGGCGCGCAGGTGGCTGCGCCTCGGCGGTTCTCGAGGGGAGTGACGACGCCCAGGGCATACAGTGCTGCCGGCGCCTGCGTGGCACGCCGCGTGCTACTCAGCCCTTCGGTCTCGCCGGCGGCCTAGCGACCTGTTCTCCGAGGATCCCGCATTGAGGAAGATCGAACGCTCCTACTCCGTCGAATCGCCGCAGTTCCTGCGCTCGATGGGCGCCGTGCCGGGACCTGGCTACGTCGGCGGCAATCAGGTCCGCACGCTGCTCAACGGCGACGAGATCTTTCCGGCCATGCTGGCGGCCATCCGCTCGGCCGAGCGCTCGATCAACTTCGAGACCTACATCTACTGGTCGGGCGAGATCGGCGGTGAGTTCACCGAGGCGCTGAGCGCGCGCGCCCGCGCCGGCGTCCGGGTGCACGTGCTGATCGACTGGGCCGGCTCCCAGAACATGGAGCAGGCCTACATCGACGAGATGCGCGATTCCGGGGTCGACGTGCGCTACTACCACCCGCTGCGTTGGTACCACCTGGCGCGGATGAACAACCGCACCCACCGCAAGCTGCTGATCGTCGACGGCGAGGTCGGATTTACCGGTGGCGTCGGCATCTCCGACTTCTGGCTCGGCCGCGCCCAGGACCCCGACCACTGGCGCGACACCCACTTCGAGGTGCGCGGTCCGGTGGTGGGGCAGATGCAGGCCGCGTTCCTCGACACCTGGAGCGACCTGACCGGAAAGGTGTGGCACGGCGACGACTACTTCCCGGCGCTCGAGCCCTGCGGCGACGTGCTGGCCCAGCTGATCAACTCGCCGGCCAACGAGGGCTTCGAGGCCGCCTACGTCATGTACCTGATGGCTCTGGCCGCCGCCACCCGGAGCATCCATCTGGCGATGGCCTACTTCATCCCCGACGAAGAGAGCGAGCGCCTGCTCCTCGACGCTCTGGCGCGTGGGGTGCGGGTGCGGATCATCGTGCCCGGTCGCCACATGGACGTGCCGGTGGTGCGCGCCGCCTCGCGCGCCCGCTGGGGCCCGCTGCTCGCCGGCGGCGGCGAGATCCACGAGTACCAGCCGACCATGTTCCACAACAAGATCCTCGTCGTCGACGGCCTGTGGACCTCGGTCGGCTCGACCAACTTCGACGACCGCTCCTTCAAGCTCAACGACGAGGCCAACCTCACCGTCTACGACCGCGAGTTCGCCGAGCGCCAGATCGCCGACTTCGAGCGCGACCTGGAGCACACCGTGCGGATCACCCACGAAGCCTGGCTGCGCCGGCCGCTGAGCGAGCGCGTGCGTGAGCGACTGGCCAGTCTGGTGAGGTCGCAGCTGTAGTCCGGTCGGGCGTCTCCCGCGCCGTCGGCCTCTCCGAAGACGGCGTGGAGGCCGCAGCGGTGGTCTCGGCGTCCGTGCCGCCGATGCGGCCGGCCATCGATCACCGCTTCCACCAAGGCCCCTCCGGCGCCGCCTCGCCGTGCGCCATCGCCCACCACTTCATCGGCACCCCGTTCAGAAGGAAGAGGGCGGAATCGGTCAGGTACGAGCTGCCTCCCTCCTCGACCTCGTATTCGACGTGGATACCGGTGCGTCGCGGCACCTCGGTGAAGACCGCCAGCAGGCTCTCCTCCTCGTTCCAGTCGTCACCGAACCAGGTCTTGATCCAGCGGTCCTCGCGGCGGGTCTCGATCGGGTGGTGCCAGGCGCCGTCGTGGCGCAGCCTGACCTCGGTGGGCCGCAGCACCCGCTGGTCGGCGCTGGTCATCCTCGAGCGTCCGCGGTACGGATCCTCGGTCCGCCACAGCACCACCCAGGTCTCCGGGCCGGCGAGTCGCCTCGCATCGTCGAGGTCCACGCTGCGGCACCTGCGATGGTGGCCGTAGAGGAAGAGCCGCAGGTAGGTCGGCAGGACCACCCCGCGGGCGCGCTCTTCGTCTCGCTCGGCCAGCCCGAGCGGGCCGATGACCTCGGAACGGTTCGGGGTGCCACGGTACGTGTGCAGGCGGTGGCCGCGATCGCAGCCGTCCTGGATCGCCTCCTCGATGCGGGCGTCCGACCACGCCTCGTGTAGCGCGTCGTCGCCGGCCTCGCCGGGCACCTGAGCCGCGCCGCGGCCTGCGGAGGAGACGGAGAGGAGCGCGGCGATCAACGCGAGCACGATCCTCGGCTCGCTTCGAGTGCCGGGCGTTGGACGAGAGGCTGCGTGCATGCGGAGTCCTTTCGGCATCGGTCGCAGGGGAGTCACCACTGGTTCAACGCGCGCGGCCCGCCGGGCGCACACGGTGCCCCCGGGGACCGCGCGGGTGATCGGGCTGGCCCGTGATGCCGGTCAGGCAGCGGTGAGCCGGCTCTCGGGTGCGCGCCCAAGCGTCTCACCGAAGTTGGTTCAGGTGTCTCGAGTCACTCGCCTGTGCGCCGCACGCCGCCGCGGCGTTGGTGTTCAGGAGGGCTCGCAGTGCTCGCGAGCCCCTCGTGGAAGAAGACAGGGAGTTACCCGATGCCTGAACGCCCCCCGCGCTCACCAGACGCCCGGTCCGCGACACCCACCGGCTCTCCGAGAGGACCGCTGCGGGCTCGTCGAGCCGGCGACCGCGGCCGCCTCTCGGGGGTGCTCCTCGCGATGCGCTGCGCTGCCTTGGCCGTAACCTCCTGGGTCCTCGCCGCGCCTGACGCGGCGGCGGCCTGGCCGGAGATCGGCGCCAACGACTTCCGCATCACCTTCGAAGGCGGAACCGGTCAGAGCCTGCCGTCGGCGCGGTTGGTCGCGGCCGCGTTCCACCCCGAGCGCCAGGAGTACTTCGTCGTCTACATCGCGGCCGAATTCGAGAACGACCTCGAGGCGCGCCGACTGCAGGCCGACGGCACCGCGGTGAGCGGCAGCTTCTTTCTCGCCAACGCCAGCGACATCCTCAACGTCGCGCTGGCCTACAGCCCGGTGCACGACCACTACCTGGTGATCTGGTGGCAGGCGGACGACGGCTTCCAGGTCTTGGGTCGGCTGGTGAGCCCCGAGGGAGCGATTCTCAGCTCGACCCTGCCGATCGTGCCGGTGTGCTCCGATCTGCCGAGCTGCACTCCGTCGGTCGTCTACAACCCGACCGCGGACGAGTTCCTGGTGGTCTGGGGGCGGGACGAGAGCTCCGGCGAGAAGAGGATCATGGGGCAACGCCTCGACGGCGAGAGCGGCGCGCCGGTCTTCACGCCGTTCGAGATCAGTGGAGGCCCAGACGCCGACATCGACCCGGACGTCGCCTACGACCCGCAGGCGAACCAGTACCTGGTCGTGTGGACCTCGATCCGTGCCGACGACGTCGATCTCCGTGCGCAGCGGCTGGACGGCACCGCGGCCGGACAGATCGGCGAGGACGACTTCGTCATCAGCGACATGTCGGGGCGCCTGGGGGAGGAGAACTATGGCGCCTACTACCCCAAGATCGCCTACAACCCGCTCGACGAGGAGTTCCTCGTGGTCTGGTGGGGGCTCGATGGCGCCGCGCCGCTCGCTCCCAACGGCGAGCTGGAGATCTTCGGCCAGCGGATCTCGGCCGACGGCAGCGAGGTCGGCCCCAACGACTTCCGCATCTCCGATGCCGGAGGTCTCGGGACGACCCAGCACAACCCACTGGCGCCGCAGGTCGCCTTCCTCGAGTCCGAGGGCCTCTACCTCGTCAGCTGGCACGGCACCGACAGCGTCGACGGCATGGCCGCCACGGAGCTCGAGGTCTTCGGCCAGTTCCTCACCAGGTCGGGAACGGAGGTCGGACCGAACGACCTGCGGCTGAGCGACGTCGGTGGCTTCGGCGATCCGAGCTACGCCGCCGGCGCGACCCGGGTCGTCGCCGCCGACGCCCCGCGCGAGTTCCTCGTGCTGTGGACCGCCAACGAGGATCTGCCGGGAATGGCGCCCACCGAGAACGAGGTCTACGGCCAGCGCCTCGACGGGGGCTCCATCATCCTCTTCTATGACGGCTTCGAGTCGGCGGACACCAGCGCCTGGTCCTCCAGCCTTCCCTGAGCGATCGGGGTGGAGCCGTCCGGATCCGACCCGAGCCCCGTCAGCTCAGTCGTCGCGCAAGGGGAGCTCTGACCTACGGGCCCGACTCCGCCTTGCTCTGCTGCGCCGCCGCGCCCAGATCCTCGCCCTCGGAATGCGCCACTACGGCGGCGCAGATCGTGTCGGAGGTGATGTTGACCACGGTGCGGTACATGTCGAGCGGGCGGTCGACGGCGAGCATCAGGCCGACCAGCGCGTAGGCGGCGGGGTTGGTCAGCCCGATCGCCTCCAGCACGATGAAGATCATCACCAGGCCGGCCGAAGGCACCGCCGCGGCGCCCACCGAGGCGAGGAGCGCGGTGAGCACGACGACCACCTGCTGCTGGAAGTCGAGGCCGACGCTGAGCGCCTGGGCGATGAACAGGACTCCGGCGCACTCGTAGAGCGCGGTGCCGTCCATGTTCACGGTGGCCCCCATCGGCAGCACGAAGGTGCTGACCTTCTTCGAGACGCCGGCGTTCTCCTGTACCGAGGTCATGGTGACCGGCAGCGTCGCTGCCGAGCTCGAGGTGGAGAACGCCATCGCCATCGCCGGGCTGATCGCCCGGTAGTGGTGGATCGGGTTGCGGCGGGTCAGCACGAAGTAGACCAGCGGCAGGGTGACGAAGGCGTGGAAGGTCAGCCCGATGGCGATCGTGACCATGTACTTGCCGACCTGCTCGAAGACGTCGAACCCCATCTCGCCGACGGCGCGCGCGATCAGTGCGAAGACGCCGATCGGCAGCAGCTTGATGATCACCTGCGTCATCCGCATCATCGCCTCGAAGGCGGCGTCGAAGAAGGTCCGCAGGGTCTCGGACGCGGAGCCCTCCATCGCCGCGATCACCGCACCGAGGAAGATGGAGAAGAAGATCAGGCCGAGGATGTCGAACTCGGACGCGGCCTGAACCGGGTTGGTGGGGATGAGGCGCATCACGATGTCGGCCACCGAGCCCGGGGTCTCGAGGCTGTCGGGAGTCACCTCGACGCCGGACGGCGTCTCGAGCCCGTCGCCCGGCCGGATGATGTTGGTCAGCACCAGGCCGGCCACGATGGCCAGGAAGCTCGACAAGACGTAGAACGACAGCGTCTTGACGCCGAGCCGGCCGAGGCTCTTGCCGTCTGCGATGCCGGCGACGCCGGAGACGATCGAGGTGAAGATCAGCGGCACGATGATCATGCGCAGCAGGCGCAGGAAGACCTCGGCCACCTGGTTGAGCGGGCCGACCGAGCCGAAGAACGACGCGAACACGGCGCCGAGCACCATGGCGATGAGCACCTGCCAGTGCAGGGCGAGACGTAGGACTCTAGGCATATGGGACGTGATGCTAGTGCATCCCCCAGATCGCGTTCCTGGCCGCCGCGCTCCGCCCGCCCGCCAGACGGTAGGCTGAGTGGCGCCGCCGGTGGCGGCGCGGCGCCGGCCGAGTCGACGCGACGGCCACCCTGCCAGTCCCCCGATCGCGACGATGTCTCAGTCCTCGCCTCCCGCCCCGATTCCTCGCCGACGCCCGTCGTGCCGAGCTCTTGCGGCGCTCCTGCTCGCCGTGGTGCTCGGGCTGGTCGCCGGCTCGTGCGCTTCGCTCCGCTACTACGGCCAGGCGGTGCGCGGCGGCGCCGCGGTGCTGGTCAAGCGCCAGCCGATCGAGCGCATCCTGCAGAGCGGTGGCGATTCGCTGGGCGCTGAACGCCGCCGGGTGCTCGAGGAGGCGCTGCGCATTCGGGAGTTCGCCAGCCGCGAGCTCGGCCTGCCGCGTAACGATTCGTACAGGAGCGTCGTCGACCTCGGCCGCGAGGAGGTCACCTGGCTGGTCACCGCGACGCCGGAGCTGTCGCTCGAACCGGTGGAGTGGTGCTTCCTCTTCGCCGGCTGCGTCACCTACCGCGGCTACTTCTCGCACCGCGCCGCCGAGCGCTTCGCCGCGGCGCTGGCCGACGACGGATACGACGTCGCGCTCGGCAGCGCCACCTCGTACTCCACACTCGGCTGGTTCGCCGACCCGATCTTCGAGCCCCAGCTCTCCTGGCCACGCTGGCAGCTGGCGGCGCTGGTCTTCCACGAGCTGGCGCACCAGGCCTTCTACCTGCCGGGCGACACCGCGCTCAACGAGAGTTTCGCCACCGCGGTGGAGGAGTGGGGTCTGGATCGCTGGCTGCGCGAGGATCCGGAGTCGCGCGGCGCGGCGCGGCGCGCGGCCCAGCTCGAGGCCGACTTCGTCGCCCGCGTCCTCGCTGCCCGGAGCGAGCTCGACGCGGTCTACGCGGCGTCGCTGCCGCCCGAGAGGAAGCGGGAGCGCAAGCGGCGGATTCTCGAGCGGTTGAGCGCCGCTTACCTGGAGGACGCGACGAGCTCCTCCGACGACTATCCCGAGGGGCCGGTGTACCGGGCCTGGTTCGACCGGCCGCTGAACAACGCCCACATCGCCGCCGTCGCCGACTACTCGCTGTGGGTGCCGGGTCTGCTGGCGCGGCTGGAGCTGCTCGGCCTCGACGCCGTCGTCGCCGAGCTCGAGGATCTCGGGTCCTTCACTCAGGAGCAGCGCGACGCCCGGCTCACGGCGTGGAACGAGGAGGCCGCGCCGCGCGACGCCGAATCGGCGCCCGGCAGCATCGACGCCCCTGCCGGATCGGTCCGGCTAACATCGGAGGCGAGATGAGAGATCCACGAACAGTCCCCAGGCGAGGAGCCCCTGCGGAGCCCGGCGCTCAGGACTCCTACGGTTCCCTCGAAGTCAGCGAGATGTACTGTGCCCGCTGCAAGCGCGCCCAGCCCGTGCGCCAGCATCTCCTGCTGGTGCTGCCGAACGGCAACCAGTACGAGTACCGCTGCTCGGTCTGCGCCAGCAGCGTCGGCTCGAAGCAGGACGACGACCCCACGGCCTTCGCCGAGACGCTGGGGCTCGGGGGATAGGGGCTAGGGGTTGGGGGTTAGGGGTTAGGGAAGGCAGGAGAAGGTAAGGCAGTACAGGGGAACACCGAGAAGGCAAGAGCCCCGGGAACGAGAGCGGAAGATGGC
>QQVD01000063.1 GCA_003388555.1 Acidobacteriota bacterium
CGTAGTCGAGGAGGATCTCGGCGATGCCGCTCATCCCGGCGCCGCCGACGCCGACGAAGTGCACCCGTCGCAGGCCGGTGAGCTGGTGGAAGATCAAGGGCCCGCCCCTCCAGCCGGCGCCGCCGGTGCCGTCGGCGCGCCGACGATGTCGACGATGCGGTCGACGATCCTCGGCGCCGCGTCGGGCCTCGCCTGGAGCCGAGCCGCTTCGCCCATGCGCCGGCGCAGCTGCGGATCGTCGAGCAGCTCGATCAGGCTCTCCGCCAGCGCCTCGCGGTCGTCGCCGGGCACCGAGCGCGCGGCGCCGCGGGCGACCAGCATCGCGGCGTTGTGCTCCTGGTGCGCCCCCGCCAGCGGCAGCGGCAGGAGCACCGAGGCACGACCGGCGGCGCAGATCTCGCCGAGGGTCACCGCCCCGGCGCGCGAGACCACCAGGTGCGCCGCGGCGAGCGCGGCGGCGACGTCGTCGAGGAACTCGCAGAGGGTGACCACCGGCCCAGCGGCGATCTCCAGCTCGCGGCCGACCGCCGTGGTGCTCGCCGAGGCGAGCCGATCTCCGAGCGCGGCCCGGTAGCCTCGCTCGGTCTCCTCCAGCCTGCCGCGCCCGGTCTGGTGCAGCAGCGCGATGCGGCGATCCACCAGGCGCTCGGCCACGATCAGCGGCAGCGCCTGGTTGAGCGACCTGGCGCCCTGGCTGCCACCGAGCACCAGCACCGTGGTGCGCCCGCTCGCCTGCCCGACCTCCGGAAGAGCGAAGAACTCGCGCCGCACCGGGACTCCGGTCACCGTGCTCTCGCAGCGCAGGTCCGCCGCCGTCTCCTCGTAGGCGGTGGCCGCCCATCGCGCCCAGCGCGACAGCAGGCGGTTGGCGGCGCCGGCGCGCGCGTTGGGCTCGAGCAACACGACCGGCAGCCTCCGCGCCACCGCCGCGAGCACCGTCGGCACCGAGACGAAACCACCGGTCGCCACCACGATCGCCGGTCGCAGGCGCCGCAGCAGCATCCAGGCCCGACGCAGCGATCGCTGCAGCACCACGGCGCCACGCAGCCGTGCGAGCAGACCCTGGCCGACGAAGGCCGCGGCCGGGATCGGGTGGAAGTCGATCCCGTGGCGCGCGGCGAGACGGCTCTCCATGCTCTCGGGGTTGCCGACGAAGGCGAGCCGGAAGCCGCGTGAGGCGAGCTCCTGAGCCAACGCCAGCGCAGGGAAGACGTGACCGCCGCTCTTGCCGCCGGTGAGCACGGCGAGCGGTGGCGCGGGCGCGGTGGCGGTCGCGGCGAGGAGATGACTGGAGTGGTGGAGCACGGCGGGCGTTCGGTCGGGTCGTCGGTTGCTCGGTCGCGGTGCGGTGGGCGTCGGTTCGCTCTTGGGCTACGGGCTACGGGCTACGGGCTACGAAGGAGGATCAGGCGTGCTGGGAGACACTGAGCAGCAGCCCGCAGGCCGCCAGGTTGGTGACCAGCGAGGAGCCGCCGTAGGAGATCAGCGGCAGCGGCGTGCCGGTGACCGGCATCAGCTGCAGGGTGATGCTCATGTGCACCAGCACCTGCAGCAGGATGAGAGTGGTCAGGCCCCAGGCCAGGTGCCTGCCGAAGACGTCGGGGGCGTTGCGGCCGGCCTCGTACCCGCGCCAGCCGATGATCCCGAACAGCAGCAGCACCAGCAGGCCGCCGAGCAGCCCGAGCTCCTCGCACAGGATGGCGTAGATGAAGTCGGAGTTGGCGAAGGGCAGGAAGTCGAGCTTCTGCACGCTCTGGCCGAGGCCGACGCCGAAGAGGCCGCCGGAGCCGACCGCGATCAGCGACTGCAGGGTCTGGTAGCCGCCGCCGAGCGCGTCCTCCTCGGGGCGCAGGAACGAGAGCAGCCGGCGCATGCGGTAGGGCTCGGTGACCACGAAGAATGCCGCCACCGGCACCAGCAGGGCCAGCGCGACCGCGATGTAGCGCCAGGAGATGCCGGCGACGAAGAGCACCAACGCGGCGGTGCCGATGAGGATCACCCCGGTGCCGAAGTCGGGCTCGACGATGATCAGCAGCGAGAACAGCCCCACCAGCAGCATGCACGGCAGCACCAGCGCCGGATGCGACACACGTGTCCACTTGCGGTCGATCTGGTAGGCCAGGAAGAGCACCATCGCCACCTTGGCCAGCTCGGAGACCTGCACCGAGACCCCACCGACGAAGAGCCACCGGTGGCTGTTGTTCAGCGGCGGCGCGAACAGCACGACGACGAGCAGGGTGATCACTCCCAGCACCACCGCGTAGATCACCGCCGGCCGCTTGAGCAGGCGGTAGTCGGCCTGCAGTGCCACGAGCATCGCCGCGAGACCGACCATCGCCGCGAAGAGCTGCTTGAAGAACGGCGAGCTCGACAGCAGGACGCGGTGCTCCACCTGGGCCCGGATCAGCGACGACGACGAGTAGACCATCACCAGGCCGAGTACGAGCAGCAGGGCCACCGCGGCGAGCAGCAGCTTGTCGAAGGCGAGCTTCTTAGCCATCGCCCACCTCCGTACCGACCGTTCCCGCGGCGCCACCCTCGGCGCCCGACAGCCCCTGCACCAGCTGCTGGAAGACCTCGCCGCGATGGGCGTAGTCGCGGAACTGGTCGAAGCTGGCGCAGGCCGGCGAGAGCACCACCGCCTCGCCGCTTCGCGCCCTCGCGGCGGCGCTGCGCACCGCGGTCTCGAGATCGCCACAGCGCTCGATCGGGACGACTCCTTCGAGGGTGCCGGCGATCTGGTCGGCGGAGGTGCCGATCAGGTAGACGCGACGGGCGGCGCGCTCCACCGGCTGTCGCAGGCCGGTGAAGTCGGCGCCCTTGCCGGTGCCGCCGAGGATCAGGTGCACCTGCCGCTCGCAGAAGCCCTCGAGCGACTTGACCGTGGCGCCGACGTTGGTTCCCTTCGAATCGTCGAACCACTCGACACCAGCGACCTCGGCGATCCGCTGCATCCTGTGCGGCAGGCCGGCGAAGGAGCGCAGGGCCGCAGCGAGGCGGTGGCGCTGCGCCCCCGCCAGGTAGGCGTCGGCGATGGCGCACGCGGCGAGCACGTTCTCCGCGTTGTGCTCTCCTCGCAGCCGGATCTCGTCGAGGCCCACCACCGGTTCGCCCCCGGGTTCGAGCACCACGGTCCGCCGTTCGCCGCCCTCGCCGCTCGTTCCCTCGCCGACCACCAGGTGGGCTCCGTCCTCGACCGGCCCGAGCCGGGAGAAGAGGCGCCGGCGCACCTTCGGCGGCAGCTCGGTCGAGGCGACCGCGGCATCGTCGGCGTTGAGGACTGCGACGTCTCCGGAGCCTTGGCGCTCGAACAGCCGCCGCTTCGCCGCCGCGTAGGCGGCGTAGCTGCCGTGGCGGTCGATGTGGTCGGGCGACAGGTTGAGCAGGGCGGCGACACGGGGCCGGAAACCCTCGACCGTCTCGAGCTGGAAGGAGGAGACCTCGACCACGTAGACGCGCGGCTGCCCGGCGCTCTCCGGCTCGCTCCGCGCCCGCAGCGCGCAGCGGCTGAGCGGCAGCCCGATGTTGCCGCAGACCAGGGCTTCGTGCCCGGCGGCGCGGAGCAGCGCCCCGGTCAGCTCGGTGGTGGTGCTCTTGCCGTTGCTACCGGTGATCGCCACCATCTCGCTGCCGGCGGCGCGCGATCCCAGCTCGAGCTCGCCGACCGTGGTCACACCGCGCTCACGCGCCGCCCGCAGCAGCGGGCGATCCTGAGGTACGCCGGGGCTGACCACCACCAGGTCGACATCGCCGGGCAGCTCCTCCACCTGGTCGGCGCGCCGCGCCACCAGCTCGACCGGGCTGCCGTCGGCGCCGCGCAGCGCGATCTCCTCCGGCACCTTGCCGTCCTCCACCGCCAGGATCGCGCAACCGCGATCCGCCAGCAGCTCGGCAGCGGCACGGCCCGACAGCCCCCAGCCGTAGACCAGCGCCCGCCGCCAGGCGAACGCCCCGCTCCCGGTCCCTGGTGTTGCGACACTCATCGACACGCGCTCTCTCATCGCAGCTTCAGGGTCGCGAGACCGATCAGGGCGCAGAGGATCGAGAGGATCCAGAAGCGCACGATGACCTTCGATTCCGCCCAGCCGAGCAGCTCGAAGTGGTGGTGGATCGGGGCCATGCGGAAGACGCGCTTGCCGCGCAGCTTGAACGAGGCGACCTGCAGGATCACCGACGCCGCCTCGGCGACGAAGACGCCGCCGACGATGACCAGCAGCAGCTCCTGCTTGCAGATCACCGCGACGGTCCCGATCAGGCCACCGATCGCCAGCGACCCGACATCGCCCATGAAGACCTCGGCGGGATGGGAGTTGAACCACAGGAAGCCGAGGCTGGCGCCGACCATCGCGGCGCAGATGATCGCCACCTCGCCGGAGCCCGGCACGTAGGCGACCTGCAGGTAGCGGGCGGCGATCGAGTTGCCGGCGATGTAGGCGAAGATCGCGTAGGTCGCGGCGGCGACGAGGGCGGTGCCGATCGCCAACCCGTCGAGCCCGTCGGTCAGGTTGACGGCGTTGCTGGCGCCGGTGAGGACGATGACGACGAAGACGACGTAGAGCGCGCCGAGGTCGAGCAGCGGCTTGAAGAACGGCAACGACAGCGACGGGTCGAAGCCGATCGAGGTGAGGTAGATGCCCACCCCGGTGGCGATGACCAGCAGCAGCGCCATCTTCAGCCGCGCGGTGAGCCCCTGGTTGTGGCGACGCCGCACCTTGAGGTAGTCGTCGGCGAATCCGACCGCGCCGAACAGCACGGTGGCGGCGACGACCACCCAGACGTAGCGGTTGGTCAGATCCGCCCACAGCAACGTCGGCACCACCACGGCGAGCAGGATCAGCAGCCCTCCCATGGTCGGCGTGCCCGCCTTGCGCTGGTGGCTCTGCGGCCCCTCCTCGCGGATGCTCTGGCCGATCGACAGCTGGCGCAGCCCGCGGATCACCGGCGGGCCGAAGAGGATCGACAGCAGCAGCGCGGTCACCGTCGCCCCGGCGGAGCGGAAGGTGATGTACTGGAAGACGTTGAGCGCGCCCCAGAGATCGCGCAGCGGGAAGAGCAGGTGGTAGAGCATCGTCTATCCCTCCCGCCCCTGCAGCAGACGCTCGACCAGGCGCTCGAGCCGGACGCCGCGCGAGCCCTTGACCAGCAGCACGTCGCCGGAGCGCAGCTCGGCAGCGACCTCGCCGCTGGCGGCGGCGACGTCGGCGAACCAGCGCACCTCGCCGCCCGACCGGCGGGCCGCCTCGGCGAGCGGTCGCGCCTCCTCGCCGACCGCCCAGATCGGCGACAGGCCCTGCTGCGTCGCCCGCGCTCCCGCCTCGGCGTGCAGGTCGGCCGACGAGCGTCCGAGCTCGCGCATCTCGCCGAGCACCGCCCAGTGGCGCTCGCCCGGCAGGGTGAGGGCGGCCTCGACCGCAGAGGCCAGGGCGGAGGGGTTGGAGTTGTAGCTGTCGTCGACCAGCAGCGCACCGCCGATCCGACGCACCACGCCGCGTCCGGGCTCGGGGCGGATGGTGGCGGCGGCAGCGGCGATCTCCTCGAGCGGCACCCCGAGCACTGCCGCGCAGGTCGCCGCGGCGAGGAAGTTCTCGACGTTGACTCGCCCGTGCAGCGGCAGCTCGACCGTCACCGCTGCCTCGCCACCGTCCGCCGCCGGCGCGGCGCCCCTGCGCTCCAGCACGAAGCGGCTGCCGACCTGCTCACCGAGCCACACCGGGGTCTCGAGTCGATCGACGCGTAGCGGGCAGGGGAAGGGCGGATCGACCAGAGCCGAGGGGTCGAGCGCGAAACCGATCACCTCGCCACCCGAAGAGCGATGGCGCTCGGCGATCCAGACGACCCGTGGATCGGCGGCGTTGGCGATGACCAGACCGCCGGGCGCCAGCCCCTCGAGCAGCTCGGCCTTCGCCGACGCGATCTGCTCCAGACCGGCGCGTTCCGACGCTCCGAGCTCGTCGAACGCCGCCAGGTGGGCGTGGCGGACGTTGGTGAACAAGGCGACGTCGGGACGGGCCAGCCGGCTCACCGCGGCCAGCTCTCCGGGCGTCGACATACCCATCTCGGCGACCATCCACTCGGTGTCCTCGGCGATGCTCAGCAGGCTGACCGGGAAGCCGTAGAGGTTGTTGAGGTTGCCGGGGCTCGCCGCGGCGCGGAAACGCCGCGCCAGCAACGCGGCGACGAGCGTCTTGGTGGTGGTCTTGCCCGCCGACCCGGTGATTCCCAGCAGCCGCTGCGGAGTCCGCTGACGAACCGCGCGGGTCAGCGCGTGCAGCGCGGCGTAGGGGTCCGGCACCTCGAGCAGCGTGAAACCCGCAGACTCGACGGAGGGCTCGACGGAGGGCTCGACGGAGGGCTCGACGGAGGGCTCGACGGAGGGCTCGGCGGAGGGCTCGGCGGAGGGCTCGGCGGCGAGCCGCCGGTGCGCTTCGTCGACATCGCGCACCACGGCGCCGCGGGCGCCGGCCGCGAAGGCCTTGCCGACGTAGCGATGGCCGTCCGCCTGCTCGCCCGGCAGTGCGAAGAACAGCTCGCCGCCGGCGATCCGTCGGCTGTCGACGGCGATGCCGTCGAAGCGCAGCTGCGCCGCTCCGTGCACACGGCCGCCGATCGCCTCCGCCGCCTCAGCCATCGACATCTGCACGCCCCAGCTCCTCGAGCAGCTGCAGCGCGACCTCGCGGTCGTCGAACGGCAGCTTGCGGTCGCCGATGATCTGTTCGCGCTCGTGGCCCTTGCCGGCCACCAGCACCGCCCAGGACTCTCCGTCCGCGGCGGTGAACGCCAGCTCCAGCGCCCGCCGGATCGCGTCACGACGGTCGACCACGACCTCGTAGCGGCCGCCGCTGCGCTCGATGCCGACGACGACCTCGCGCAGGATCTCCTCGGGCGACTCGCGGCGCGGGTTGTCCGAGGTGGCGATGGCCAGGTCCGCCAGACGGCCCGCAGCCTCGCCCATCATCTGCCGCTTGCCGCGGTCCTTCTCGCCGCCGCAGCCGAAGACGATCGCGATGCGGCCGTTCCAGATCTCGCGCATCGACTCGAGGGTCGCCTCGAGCGCCCCCGGCGTGTGGGCGAAGTCGACCAGCACCGGCGGCGCCTGGCGCACGGCCGACGGCGGCTGGGCCGCCGGGATCACCGGATCGAGGCGACCGGGCACGAAGGGCTGCCCGGCGAGGGCCTCGCGCACGGCGCCGTGCTCGATCTCGAGCAGCTCGCAGACGGCCACGGCGGCGAGCACGTTGAGCAGGTTGTAGCGCCCGATCAGGCGGCTCTCGAACTCCAGCCGGCCGCGCGGCGTGGTCACCGTGCCGCGCATACCGGCGAGATCGAGCTGCACCGCATCCGGCCGCACCGCGGCTCCCGGATCGGCGCCGAAGGTGAGCAGCCGCCGGTCGCCGGCCGCGCCGGCGGCGCCGAACCGCCCTGCGAGCTCGCGCCCCAGGCGGGCGCCGTACTCGTCGTCGATGCCGACCGCGGCGCCGCCGTCGTCCGCCAGCTGATCGAAGAGCAGCCGCTTGGCGTCGAAGTAGCGCTCCATGGTGTGGTGGTAGTCGAGGTGGTCGCGGGTCAGGTTGGTGAACGCAGCGACGTCGTAGCGCATCTCGCCGACCCGGCCCTGGTCGAGGGCGTGCGAGGAGACCTCCATGGCGATCGCGCGGGCGCCGAGGTCGAGCATCTCCTCCAGCACACGGAAGAGCTCGCTGGCCTCCGGTGTGGTGCGCTCGCCGCCGAAGTCGTGCTCGCCGAAGCGGTAGCCGAGGGTGCCGAGGCTGCCGCAGGGGCGCCCTGCCGCCCCCAGGATGCGCTCCAGCAACCGCACCACCGTGGTCTTGCCGTTGGTGCCAGTGACGCCGACGGTCAGCATCCGGCGGTCCGGGTGCCCGTGGATGCTCGCCGCGATCGGCGCCATCCAGCGTCTCGGATCGTCGAGCTCGATCCACGGAACCGCCGGCCGATCGGCCAGCGGCCCCGGCGACGCGAGCACCGCCGACGCGCCGCTGCGCACCGCGTCCTGGGCGAAGCGGCGGCCGTCGAAGCGGGCCCCTTCCCAGGCCACGAACAGATCCTTCGGCCGGACGCTGCGCGAGTCGTGGGCGACACCCGCCACGGTGACCTCGTCGGCGATCTCCGCGCCGCGCTCGCCGAGGCTGGCGAGCGCGCCCCGCAGGAGCTCCGGCGGCAGCCCCGAGAGCGCCTGGCTGAGGGTCAGCTCGGCCATCACGGCGACCCTCCGGCCCGGGCGAGCACCATGCGGCGCGGCGGCGACTCGGGTCGCAGCACGTTGTCGGCCTGCTGCCACTCCTCGAGCACTGGCGCGATCCCGAGGTAGATCAGGCTCTCGCGCGCCACCTCGGCGAAGACCGGCGCCGCGAGCAGGCCTCCGCTCGGCGTCGCCGCGGGCTCGTCGAGCATCACCAGGCCGACGAGCCGGGGCCCCCGCGAGGGCGCGAAGCCCACGAACGAGGCCACACGGCCGGTCTCGGACATGCCCTCGCTGCTCGACTTCTCGGCGGTCCCGGTCTTGCCCGCGACCCGATAGCCCTCGACTGCCGCGCGCCGGCCGGTGCCCTCCTCCACCACGTGCTCGAGCAGCCGTATCAGCTCGCGGCGGGTCTTCTCGGAGAGCCGCAGCGGCTGGCCGGCGGGCCTCGCCACCGGCTGCACCTTGCCGTCGCGCCGCAGCGCCCGGACCACGTAGGGACGATGCACCTCGCCGCTGAGCAGGGCGGCGTAGGCGTTGGCGAGCTGCAGCGGCGTCACCGAGATGCCGTGGCCGAAGGAGGCGTAGGCGGTGCTCATGGTGTTCCAGCGCTCGCGCGGACGCACGATGCCGGCGCTCTCGCCGGGCAGGTCGACCCCGGTCGGCACGCCGAAGCCGAAGCCGGTGACCTGGTCGACGAAGGGCTCGCTGCCGGTGCGCAGCGCGGCCTTGATCATGCCGACGTTGCTCGAGTTGGCCAGCACCTCGCGGAAGGTGAGCACGCCGAAGGGCTTGTGGTCGCGGATGTACGCCCTGTCGAGGCTCACTCCGCCCATCTCGCAGTCGAAGCGGTCGTCGGGATGCACCGCCAGGGACTCGAGCGCCGCGGCGGCGGTGATCATCTTGAAGGTGGACCCCGGTTCGTAGGCGTCCATCACCGCGCGGTTGCGCCAGGTGCGCGCCTCGAAGTCGCGGAAGGAGTTGGGGTCGAAGGAGGGCAGCGACGCCATCGCCAGGATCGCCGAGTCGCGCGGATCGAGGAAGACGGCACTGCCGGCACGCGATCCGGTCTGGCGCACCGCACGCTCCAGCTCGCGCTCGACGATGTGCTGGATGCGGGCGTCGATGGTGAGCAGGAGATCGGCTCCCGGCTGCGCCTGCGGCCCCAGGGCGGTCGGCACCACCATCATGTTGCGGGCGGCGTCGAGCCGGACCCGGCGCAGCGCCGGCTTGCCGGCGATCTCGGCCTGGTAGCGCGACTCGAGCCCGGCGAGGCCGCGGTTGTCGTGACCGACGAAACCGAGCACGTGCGCCGCGACCCGACCCATCGGGTAGACGCGGCGGTTCTCGCTCAGCAGGCCCACTCCGGCGATGCCCAGCTCCTCGACTCGCCGCGCTTCGTCGTGGCCCACCCGCCGCTTGACGTAGACGAAGCTCGACGGGTCGTCGAGCAGGCGGCGCACCCGGGCGGTGTCGAGCGAGAGGCTCTCGGCGAGTCGCCGTGCGGCGTCGTCACGATCGACCTCGCGCTCGCGCATCAGCTCGGGATCGGCGAAGACGGTGGGCACCTCGACCGAGACGGCGAGCTCGCGGCCCCGCGCGTCGAGGATCAGCCCGCGAGGCGGATGCTCTTCGATCCGACGCTCCTGCTGCCGTCTCGCCGCCTCCTGGTAGAAGTCGTAGCGGCTGACCTGGAGGTGGTGGAGGCGCGCCCCCAGGATCACCATCCAGGCTCCGAGGATCACCACCACCGCGACGAGACGGGCCGGTGAGTAGCCTTCGGGCTGGCGGGTGCGGCGCAGGCGCCGCTCGACGCGGGGCGAGCTCACCGCCGCGATCCCCCGCCGTTCGAGGTCGACCGCGTGGCTGCGACGCCGGTCGAGCCGGCCGTCGTCGCCTGCGCCGCTGCCTGCGTCGCCTGTGCCGCCTGGAGCGGTGCCCGTGTGGCGGCCGACGACGGGTCGAGAGGCCGCTCGACGAAGAGGACCTGATCGAAGCGGGGAGCCCGCAACCCGTGCTCCTCCGCCAGCGCCTCGAGACGCTGTGGGCCCAGCAGGCGTCCGACCTCGACCCGCTGACGACGCCGCTCCTCGAGCAGCTCGTCGAGCTGCGCCTCGAGCCGCGCGATCTCGTAGCCCTCCTCGATCACCTCCAGATGCACCCAGGCGTAGGCGAGCAGCGCGGCGCCGAGCGGCACCACGACCAGCAGCACGATCCCGAGGTCGCGCCAACGGCGGCGATCCCGCTCGCGCACCAGGAAGGTGTTCCTCGCCGCGCGGCCGATGGCGTAGCCGGTCTTCACGATCTCCCTCGCTGCCGACGGGATCCGGCCACCGCGAAGTCAGTCGCGTTCCTTCCGCACCGGGGCGTCGCCCCGTCGGCCGTCCGGTGATCGGCCTCTCCCACCTGGAGCTCTCCCGTCACAGCCGGCGCGCCGCCCGCAGACGCGCCGAACGGGCCCGTGGGTTGGCGCGCACCTCCTGCCCGGAGGGACGCACCGGCTTCTTGGTCAGCAGCTCGACGAGACGGGTCTCGGCGCGCTCCCGGCCGGTGGTCGGATCGACCTCCCCGATCGAGTGTCGACGCAGCGAGTGCTTGACGATGCGGTCTTCGAGGCTGTGGTAGGAGATGACGACGAGGCGCCCCTCTCCGTCCAGCTGCTCGAGCGAACGATCGAGGAAGTCGCGCAGCCCGGCGAGCTCCTGGTTGACCTCGATGCGCAGCGCCTGGAAGGTGCGGGTCGCCGGATCGATGGTGCGCCGTCCGGGCGGCGCCGGTGCCACCCGGTGCACCAGATCGCGCAGTTCGCCGGTGGTCTCGATCGGCGCCTGCTGTCGCCGATCAACCATCGCCCGCGCGATGCGCCGGGCGCGGCGCTCTTCGCCGTAGTCTCTGAGGATCCTCACCAGGTCACCCTCCGATGATCGGTTGACGAGCTCCGCCGCGGTGATCCCGCAGCTGCGGTCCATGCGCATGTCCAGCGGGGCGTCGTGACGGAAGCTGAAGCCGCGATCGGCTCGATCGAGCTGCATCGACGAGACACCGAGGTCGGCGAGCACCCCGCCGACGCGATCGATCCCCTGCCGACGCAGCAGCGGGCCGATGTCGTCGAAGCGCCCGTGCACCGCGAGGAACCTGGAGCCGAAGCGCTGCAGGCGGCGCGACGCCAGCTCGAGCGCCTCGCGGTCGCGATCGATGCCCACCAGGCGAGCGCGCGGCATGCGCTCGAGCAGCGCCTCGGTGTGGCCGCCCAGCCCGAGGGTGCAGTCCACCAGCGTGGCCGCAGCGAGCTCCGGTACGTCGAACAGCTCGACGACGCGGTCCCGCAGCACCGGCAGGTGCAGGCGCGCAGGCTCGCCATCGCCGTCGCCATCGTTCGCGCCCGGCGGCGTGGGTCGGTGTTCCTCTCCACTGCGTACCACCTCCCGGGCTTCAGATTCCGCGCTCCGCGAGCGCCTCGAAGTCCGCGTCGGTGAACGGCTCGTCCGACAGGCCCTCCTCGAAGCGCTCACGGTTCCAGATCTGCAAGTGGTCCCCAGCGGCGCACACGACGACATCGCCGTCGAGCGACGCGGCCTCACGCAGGATCGGTTGCAGGACCACCCGCCCCTGACCGTCGATCTCCCCTTCCTGGCCGTAGTACATGACCCGGCGCAGGAACTTCTGACGGGCACGGTCGTTCGACGGCAGCTGCATCAGGCGCTGCTCGATGCCCTGCCATACGGCGAGCGGATAGAAGAGCGCCGCGTCCCCCACCACCGAGGTCACGAAGACGCGGGTTCCCCACTCCTGTTCGAGCACCCGACGGAAGTCCGTCGGCACCTTGAACCGGCCCTTGGCGTCGATCTTCGCCGTGCTGGAACCACGAAACACGCGCACTCCTCGAGAGACTCTGCACCCCAATGTTGAGGATTTGTGGCAAAATTAGCACTTCTGCTCCACTCTTGTCTATTCTGATCCACTCCACTCCACCGCCTCTCGCACCCCCTCCCGCCGGTCGCCGCCGAAGGCGCTAAGCCTCCTGTCCTGAGGTGGTTGCGCACGACGCTGGCGGGCACCCGCCGGAGCTTCGACGACAGCGCCCGGGCGACCAGCGCGGCTCCTGGTGCCAGCGCCCCGCATCCTGGGGACGACGAGCGGACTCCGGCGGTGCGACGAGCCAGCGGTACGCGCTAGGCGCCCAGGGGCGGCGACGCCGGTCGCGGAGCTCAGCCGCCGGCGTCGGATGCGGTGGGCTGGGTCAGCCGCTGCGGTCGCGGGCTGCTCGACGCCAGCGCTCAGCAGCGACTGCTGGGCACGAGAGCCCCAGCGGGCGGCCAGCGCACCTCCCACCTCGCAACTCGCATCCGGCAGCTCGATCCGATCCGGGCGAGACCGCAGACCGATCGGACCGGAGGCTCGGGGCTTGCTGGCTCAGGGCCTCAGGAGCCCTGGTCCTCTTCGGCTCCGGGGTCGCCGTCGGGATCCTCGAGGAGGTCCTCGCCGGCTTCTTCCTGCTCCTCGTCCTCCTCCTCCACCGGCGCCGCGGCAGAGGGGTCGCTGGCCAGGTCGGGACGTGCGAGGTCCTCGAGGATGCGCATGCCGCCCTCGTCGAGGGTGCGGCCGGTGGCGGTGCGGAACTCCTCGAGGCCGGGCGGCGGCGACGCTTCGTAGTACGCGCGCTGCTCGAGCTCGAGCAGGTATTTCTCCTGCTCGGTGCGCATCTTCAGCGCCCGCTCCTCCTCGGCGATGGCCTCGCGCACCTGCTCGAAGGGCTGGATCGAGCTCTCCCGCCGCTCCGTCACCTGCAGCACGTGCACGCCGCCGCGGGCGACGATCGGCTCGCTGATCTCCCCGGCCTCCAGCTCCCAGGCCGCCTGCTCGAGCTCGGAGGCCAGGTCGCCAGGCCCGACCCAACCGATCTCGAGCAACCTCACCGCGTCGCCGGCGTCGTCGGCGAGCTGCTGCGGCTCGCCACCCTGCTGCCACTGCTCCCGCAGCCGCGCGGCGATTCGACCCTGTTCCTCCTCGTCGCTGCTGCCGTCGCCGAGCACCACCAGCTCGCGCACCCGGACCTGCTCCGGCACCAGGAAGTCGTCGGACCGTTGGCGGTAGATCGCGCGCAGCTCGTCCTCGCTCACCTGGATGCGGGGGAAGAGCTCGCGCCCCATGACCGCCCGGAACAGCAGGTTGTTGGCCAGCGAGTCGCGGAAGCGGTCCAGGGTGAGACCCTCCTGGGCGAGGGCCATGCGAAGCTGATCGACGTCCTCGAGCTGGAAGCGCTGCATCTGCTCGGCGATCGCGTCCTCGACCTGCTGCTGGCTGATGACGATACCGAGCTGGTCGGCGCGCGAAGCGATGAGGAGCTCCTCCCAGATCGTGCGCAGCACGCTGGCCGGTGCCTCCGCCAGCGCCCGGTCACGCTCCTCCTCGGACAGCTCGGGCGCCCGCAGCAGGGCGGCACGTCGGGCCGAGAGCCGGAGCTGGTAGTCGTGCATCGTGGCGATGCGGTCGTTGACCCGCAGCATCACCCGATTGACCTCCACTGAGCCGGCGGCGGGCGCACCGCCAAACAGCACGGCGAGCAGGAGCACCGCCGGAAGCACGGCGAGCAGCACGCCGCGCCGTGACCGCGGACGTCTCCGCCGCGGACGCAGCGAGTCGATGACTCGAGATTCTGAGCTGGTGGTCGCCACGGTCGTCTCCCGATGCTGGTTCTCTCTTCGTCTCCACCCGATCGACGCGGCGCGCTCTTCATCCCCTGCGACGTTCTGCTGCGCGGCGGGCCTCGCAGCCGGCGGGTGCTGCGGGTGCAACCGTGGTCGACCCCGTCTACCTTCCGACCCGTCGGGAGCAAGCGCCCAGAGGGTGTCGCGCGCCGACGACCGGTCGGCCCGGCCTCGGCCCGCGTCGCCCACTCCGGAGGCGATCCGTCGGTCTCGACCGCCGGAGTCCCTGCCCGCCGGTGGGGCGCCTCAGGCGGATCCCGCGTCGCGGCCCGAGGGGGTCAGATCGTCCTGCACCACGAAGGGCAGGTTGGTGCGAGCCACCTCGACATTGTAGCGGCTCCAGGCCTCCTCGAGCAGGTCGCGATAGGCCCGGTCGGCTGCCTCCCGGCGCAGCTGGACGGCGATCTCGCCGCGCGCTTCGGCGAGCGGCACCTTGCCTGCGGGCATGCGGCGATCGACCGCGAAGAGATGGAAGCCGTACTCCTCCTCGACGATCGGCGTGATCTCGCCAGCCGGCGTCGCGAAGACCACCGCCGCGATCTTCGGGCTGAGCTCGTCGCGCGACAGTTCCGTGGTCACCTCGCCCGCCGGGTCCGAGGCGATGTCGAGGGCCACCTGCTCCCAGGCGACCCCCGAGGCGAGGGCACTCGCCGCCGCCTCCGCCTGCTCGCGACTGGTCAGCAGCATCTGGCGCAGCTCGACGCGCTCCGGGCGCACGAAGCGCTCGGAATCGGCGGCGTAGCGCGCCGCGATCTCCTCCTCGCTCGGCGCCGGATCGGCGCGCGCCGCGAGCAGCACCTCGGCCGCGATCAGCGGCGAATCGCCGCGATGCAGCAGCTCGCGCTCTCGCGCCAGGCGCACCAGCAGCTCGTCGTCGAGGAAGCGGCTGAAGAGAGCCGCCATCACAGCGCCCTCGAGCGACGTCGGGTCCTCGCCGAGCTGCGTCAGGTAGAGCTCGAAGTCGTCGTAGGTGAGGTCCTCGCCGTCGATTCGCGCCACCACCCCGGGACCGAAGCGCGTCGGCTCGTCGTCACAGGCGAGCTGCAAGGAGACGAGGCCCACGACGACCAGCGCGGCGACCGGCCTCGCAGCCATCCTGACGGTCCGGGGCGGAGCGTCGGAGCCGCACAGAGAGCGGTGCCCGCCGCTCACGCCACCGCCTCCGCACGCGGCGCCTCGATGCGCTGCAGCGTGGCCTGGGCGACCGCCAGGCTCTCGCGACCGGGCACCCGGTCGAGAGTCAGCACGCCGCTGGGGGAGAACGACGCGTCGCCGCGCTCGGCGACGAGCTCGATGAGCCGCTCGACGTCGACCCGGGCGTCGCGCCGCATGCGGATCACCAGCGACCCCTGCGACGACACGATCGACTGCACCCGCAGCCGCTCGGCGAGCTGCTTCAGCGTCGCCGCCCTGACCAGGGAGCGCACCTCCTCCGGCGGCGGGCCGAAGCGGTCCTCCATCTCCTCCAGGATCTCACTGGGCTCGTCCTCCCCGGCGGCCAGGCGCCGGTAGAGGTCCATGCGCAGGTTGACCTCCGCCACGTAGTCCTCGGGGATCGACATGGCGATCGGCAGGTCGATCTGGGCCGAGACCGCCGTCGCGACCTCCTCTCCCTGCAGCTCGCGAACGGTCTCCTCGAGCATCTTCAGGTAGGTGTCGATCCCCAGGTCCGAGATGTGCCCGCTCTGCTCGGCGCCCAGCAGGTCGCCGGCGCCGCGGATCTCGAGATCGCGCGCCGCGATGCGGAATCCGGAGCCGAGCTCGGTGAACTCCTCGATCGCCCGCAACCGCCTGCGCGCCTCCTCGGTGAGCACCCGGTCGGCAGGGATCGTCAGGTAGCAGAAGGCGAGCTGGTCGCTACGCCCCACCCGGCCCCGCAGCTGGTAGAGCTGGGCCAGTCCGTAGCGTTCGGCGTGGTGCACGATCATCGTGTTGACGCTCGGAATGTCGATCCCGTTCTCGATGATGGTGGTGGCGAGCAGCAGATCGTAGCGCCCCTCCTTGAACGCCTGCATGCGCTCGGAGAGGGCGCGCTCGTCGAGCTGACCGTGCCCGACCGTCATGCGCAGGCCAGGGACCAGCTCCTGCAGCTGGGCGCTGACCTGTTCGATGTCCTCGACCCGGTTGTGCACGAAGTAGATCTGGCCGCCGCGCTCGAGCTCGAACTCGATGACGTCGCGCACCAGGTCGGTGGAGAACGGAACCACCTGTGTCTCCACCGCCATGCGGTCCTTCGGCGGCGACTCGATCGTCGACAGGTCGCGCACCCCGGCGAGCGACATCTGCAACGTCCTCGGCACCGGGGTGGCAGAGAGCGACAGCACGTGCATGTCGCGGCGCAGGGCCTTCAGCTTCTCCTTGTGCCCGACTCCGAAACGCTGCTCCTCGTCGATCACCAGCAGGCCCAGCTTGGCGAAGCCCAGGTCCTGGCTCAGCAACCGGTGGGTGCCGATCAGGATGTCGACCTCGCCCGCCTTCACCCGTTGGCGGATCTCGCGCACCTCGGCGGGGGTCCGGAAGCGCGAGATCATGTCGATCTCGACCGGGAACTCGGCGAAGCGGGAGCGCAGCGTCTGCAGATGCTGGGCGGCCAGGATCGTGGTCGGAGCGAGCAGCGCCACCTGGTAGCCGTTGTCGACCGTCTTGAAGGCGGCCCGCATCGCCACCTCGGTCTTGCCGAAGCCGACGTCGCCGCAGAGCAGGCGGTCCATCGGTCGGCCACTCTCCAGATCGCGTTTGATCTCCTCGATGGCGACCAGCTGGTCCTCGGTCTCGGTGTGCTCGAAGGCGAGCTCGAAGAGGTTCTGTTCGTCGCTGTCGGGTCCGATCCGCGGCGCGTCGGCGATCTTGCGCGCCGCGTACAGCTCGAGCAGGTCGACTGCCAGCTTCTGCAGTCCCCGCCGCACCCGGCTCTTCTTGCGACTCCAACTGCTGCCACCGAGCTTGTCGAGGCGTGGCGACAGGCCCTCGACCCCGGAGTAGCGCTGCACCAGGTCGAGGCGGTGCAGCGGCAGCAACAGGGTGCGCCCGTCGGCGTACTCGATCTCCATCACCTCGGTGGCGCTGCCGGCCCTGCGCCGCAGCTCGCGCAGAGTCGGCGGCAGCTGGCTCTGGCTCGCCGCCGCCTCGTCGGCCGACCCCCCGGCGGAGAGGCTGCGCATGCCGATGAACTGGCCGATGCCGTGCTCTTCGTGCACCACGAACTCCCCCACCTTGAGATCGCGCATGCCGGAGAGGAAGGGACGCAGTCGCGAGCGGGAGCGTCGCGGCGTGCGCAGCGGGAAGAGCTGCAGATCGGAGAAGACGGTGATGCCCGCCGCGGGCAACCGGAAGCCGCGTTGCAGGCTGCCCGCGACCAGTTCGACTCCGGACGCGGCGGGATCGATCTGCCGTTGCAGGAGCATCTCGCGCAGCCGCTCCTCGTTGCCCTCGGAGACGACGAAGACGACCCGGTCGCCGCGGGCCCGTGCCGTGTCGACCTCGCGCGGAAGCCGCGGCAGCTGCCCGACCAGCATGTCTGTCGGCGTGGCGCCGAAATCGACCGCGCCCGAGACCGCCGATCCTGGCGACGCCGCGGCGCCGCCGGGAGGCTGGGGCGAACCGAGCCTGGTCACGGGGCCGAGCTCGCCGATCCGATGGTCGGCCTCGTCGATCAGCCGACGCACCGCGGCGAAGGGCAGCAGCAGGTCGGCGGAAGCGACCGCCAGGCGACCGGCGGCACGGCGCGAGTCGAACTCGTCCTCGAGCACCTCCTGGTGGTGCTCGATCTCCCGCAGCAGCAGCGCCGGATCGAGACAGACCACCCGTCGCGGGCGCAGCGATTCGAGGTCGCCGAGTCCACGCAGCTCGTCCTCCAGCGCCGGCAGGTAGTTCTCCCAACCCGGGAAGCCCTCTCCGCTGCGCAGCATGGCGAGTCGCTCGCCGGCCTCGCCGCTGGTCTCGACCCCGAGCTGCTCGAGCCGGTCGGCGAGCAATCCGGCGCGCTCGGGACCGGCCGGCAGCAGCGACAGCGGCAGGATGCGGACCTCCTCCAGCGAGGCACCCGAACGCTGTGACGCGAGGTCGAAGGCCCTGATCGACTCGACCTGGTCGCCGAACAGATCGAGGCGCACCGGATCGTCCATGCCGGGACCGAAGAGGTCGATCAGGCCACCACGCACCGCGAAGGTGCCGACCTCGGCCACCAGCTCGCTGCGGCGGTAGCCGCGCCGGACCAGGTCGACGAGCAGAGCGTCGACGTCGAGCTCGCCGCCGGCGCGTATCGAGTGCACCGCGGCGCGGAACGCCGCCTCGTCGGGCACGGCGCGGAAGAGGGCGCGCGGGGTGCAGACCAGAGTCGGCCGCGTCGCCTCGAACAGCCGATCGAGAGCGATCGCCTCCTGGGCCCGGATCTGGAGCGACGTCTCCGATTCCTGGTACGGCGTCAGGGCGGGCGAGGGGAAGTAGACGACGTCGGCGGCGGCGCCGAACAGCCGCGCCGCCTCGATCCAGCTGAGCGCGTCGGACTCGCCCGGCACGACGACGATCTGCGGCATCGCGTCGAGATCGCCGAGCAGCTCGAACAGCCAGGCAGCCACCGGTACCGGCGCGCCTCGCAGGCCGGGGCGACCCGAGCAGAGATCCCGGAAGGCGGCGCTGGAGCGCAGACGATCGGCGGCCTGGCTGAAGACGGAAGACATCGGACGCACCCGCGAGACCCGTACGCGGCCTCCGGGCCGCGGCGGCATCGCGACCCTGGAGTGTGTCAGGCATTCGCGGTGCGCCGCCATCCCGATGCCGTCGCGCCGCGGCGTCACGGCCCACCGCGTCCGGGCGGGGCTGCGTCAGAGTGCCGGCGCGGGCGGAGCCTGCTCAGCGATCGTCGCTGCTTGGGAGGACCAGGACGATCTCCGAGGGACGCACCAGCCCGAGCTCGGCGCGGATCGCTCGCTCGATGGTCTCGGGGTCGGTCTCGAGCCGCTCGGCCTGCGAGCGCAGCTCTTCGATCTCGCTCCGCGCCAGTCGGATCTGGTGCCCGAGGTCGACCGCCCGGGCCCGCGCCCGCTCCAGGTCCTGGTAGCTGCGTGCGCCGGCCAGTGCCACGGTGAGCAGCAGCAGCCCGACGAAGACCACGATCAGCCAGCCGAGCGAGCCCACCCGCCGCTCCTCCGCCGGCCCACGACGACGCAGGACCGGCGGAGCCGCAGGCGCCGCCGCGGCCCGGCCGGGCGAACGTGTCGGGCTGGCCGCGGCGCCCGCTGCACCGGGATCGCCGCGGCGCTCGGCGCGCCTGCGGGCTGATTCGGGACTGGTGCTCATCGACGAAAGTCGGCGCTGCTCACTGCGGGTCACTGCGGGTCACTGCGGGTCACTGCGGGTCACTGCGGGCAGGCACGCGGAAGGGCCGAACGATCAGCTCGGCGGCGTAGCTCGCGCCGCGCCCGGAGGGCTCGGCACACGGGCACAACTGTAGCCGATTCAGTCGTTTGCGGACAGTGCGCCGAGACATCGGAGGGTCGCGAGGCGCGGCCGGGAATCGACCGGTGGCGCCTGCGGCGGCCCCGGATCGCGACTCGATCGCGGTGTGCACGGCACGGCTTGACGCGATCCCGGGCGTCGCTATAATCATGAGTCCCTCAGGGCGTCTTCGAGCTTCGTCGGCGCCGGGAGGCGAGAGACTTTGTGACGCGGGGTGGAGCAGTCCGGTAGCTCGTTGGGCTCATAACCCAAAGGTCGCAGGTTCAAATCCTGTCCCCGCTACCAAAGTCCTCCTTCGAGGCCGATCACCCGCAACGGTGCACCGAGCCTCACCAACGCAGCCGCCGCATCCATCGGCGGCTTCGTCGTTTCTGGCCGCAAGAGCGCAGCGCGACGCGGGCGCTCACCCCGGGCGGCGCAGGCGCAGCGTGATGAAGGCCGCCCAACCGAGCAGGCCGGCGCCGACCGCGAGGAAGGGCGCCGCGGCACCGACCGCCCCGAGGAGCGCACCCGACGCCAACGGTCCGGCGATCCGCGCCACGCCGCCCCACGCCTGCTGCACCCCGAGCACGGCGCCGACCTCGCCTTCTGCTCCGGCGGCCGAGATCTGCGAGGTGGTCGACGGATAGAGCAGCGACTGTCCGGCCGCCAGCAGGATCGTCGCGGCCGCCACCCCGAGCAACGAGTCGGGAAGCGGCAGCGCCAGCACCGAGAGCGCGAGCAGCCAGCCTCCCGCGAGCAAGACCGCCGTCTCGCCGTAGCGCCGCAGCAGCGGCGGCAGCAGCACCGCCCGCATCACCAGCGAGGCGCCGGCGAGCAGGGCGAAGAACTGCCATATACGGGTCTCGTCGACGGCGTGCCGGCGCTGCAGGAAGAGCCCGACGACCGCCAGCACCGCGTTGGTTCCGAACATGCCGACGGCGTAGGTCCAGATCAGCAGGTGCAGTCGCCGCGACGGCGCCGCCGCGACCTGCACGAAGCGACTCAACAACGACGCCGCCGGCGGCGACGCCGGTCGCAGGGCACCCGGGGCCGGGAGCAGCAGCGTCGCCGCGACGAGCGCCGCGACGCAGACCGCCGCGGCCGCGAGCCCCGGTGCCTGCGGCGAGATCGGCACCAGCAGGGAACCGAGCAGCGGCCCGACCACCGCGGCGCCGCTCGTCGCCGCGGTGAGCCACCCGATCCGCACCGCCCGCTCGCCTCTGGGAGCGTGGTCGGAGATGAGCGCGAAGGTCACCGACACGGTGCCGCCGCCGACGCCCTGCGCCAGGCGGCTGACCAGCAGCAGCAAAAGGGATCCGGCGAGGGCGAAGCCGACGAAGGAGACCACCAGCAGAGCGAGCCCCGCGACGATCACCGGCCGGCGACCGATGCGGTCCGACAGCCGCCCCCACAATGGTGCGGTGATCGTCTGGGCGACGGCGAACGACGCCACCAGCCAACCGACCGCGAAGGGGTCGGCGCCCATCTCGGTGGCGTAGTAGGGCAGCAGCGCCAGCACCAGGAACGACCCCAGGGTGTCGGCGAAGGCGACCAGCATCAGCGTCGCGAGCACGGCACGGCCCGACGGCCCGGTCGCACCGACCGCCGTCGCGCCGGGCTCAGACGGCATCGCGGCGGCCCCAGACCAGGAACACCGCGGCGCTGAGCGCCATGAGCAGCACGCCGTAGGTCGCGGCCAGACCGATCTGCTGCAGGCGCAGAGAGGACAGCACCTCGATGGAGATCGGCCGCGTCGAGTAGGTGTAGAGCACGATCGAGGTCACGAAGTCACCGGCGGCGGTGAGGAAGGCGAGTGCGGCGCCGGCGACCAGGGCGGGGCGCAGCAGCGGCACCACCACCGCGGTGAGTCGCCTGCGCGGCGGTGCACCCAGCGCCGCCGCCGCTTCCTCGAGCGACGGGTCGAGCTGGCGCAGACCCGCCAGCGCGGCGCGACCGGTGACCGGCAGGCTGCGCACCAGGTAGGCGAGCGGCAGGATCCAGGGAGTGCCTATCCACAGGAAGCGACCGAGCCAGGGCCGGCTGACCGAGAAGGTGGCAGCGAGGGCGATCGCGAAGACGGTGCCGGGGATCGCCCACGGCAGCGCCACCAGGCCCTCCAGCAGTCGGCCGAGACGCCCCCCCGCTCGCAGCGAGAAGCGGGCCGCCAGCAGACCGAGTGCCACCGCCAGTGCCGTGGCGACGCCGGCCATCCAGAGCGAATTGACCAGCGGCCGCAGCCGCTCGGGCTCGGCGAAGAGAATCGTGTAGTTGCCGAGATCGAGCACCGGCGGCAGCGCCTGGGTGGTCCAGGTGTCCGGCGGTACGAACGAGAGCAGCAGCAGGGTCAGGTGCGGCAGCATCAGGACCCCGGCCGCGGCGGTGCACACCACGGCGAGCAGCCAACGCCAGGCCGCGGACGGCCGACGGCGACGCAGCACCGCGCCGCGCAGCCCGGTGGCGCCGCCCGGCGCGGCGGTGTCGACCCAGCGCATGGCGACCAGCGCGGCGAGCGCCAGGGCGGCGAGCGCGATCGTCTCGACGTGCGCCAGCGCCAGATCGCCGTTGAGCTTCGAGGCGACGATCTGGGTGGTCATGACGCGGAAGCCGCCGCCGAAGATGTACGGCGCCGAGAACGATGCCAGGGCGGTCATGAAGGTCAGTAGCGCCGCACCGGCGAGCGCCGGCCGCAGAAGCGGCAGGGTGACGCGGGCGAGGCGGCGGATCGGGGTGCAGCCGAGCGCGGTCGCCGCCTCGTGGTAGGCGCCGTCGATTCGCGCCAGCGCCGCGCGCGTGAAGAGGTAGAAGTAGACGTACATCGAGTAGGCGTGGACCAGCAGGATGGCGCCGGCTCCCTGCAGACGCCAGCGCACCCCGAAGCCCATGGCCTGCAGCAGACGCGCCACGAAACCGCTCTCACCGTAGAGGAAGAGGAAGGCGATCACGCCGACCAGCGGCGGCAGCGCCACCGGCAGGGCGACGAGAGCGCCGAGCAGCCGGCGCCCTGGGAAGTCGGCGCGCTCGAAGAGGAAGGCCAGCGGCACACCGACCGCCGCCGCCAGGACCACCGAGGCGATCGAGGTCCAGATGCTGCGCCACAGGGCCATCCACTCATCGGCTCGACGGCCGAACTCGGAGACGGCGGAGAGCGAAAAGCTGCCGTCGACCTGGACCGCAGCGAGCAGGGTGATGAGCAGCGGATAGCCCACCAGCCAGGCGAGCAGCGCGGCGACGAGGGCGGCGCCGCTGGACGCGCCCACTGCACCGAAACGCCTCGAGGACGCGACGCCCGCCGTCATCCGCTCGGCCCCCGGTCGGGGAAGACGACCGGCAGAGCCCCGGACCTGGGACGCAGCCGGACCGCGCATCCCCGCTGCAGAGCGTCCGGATCGACACGGCCCTGCAGGAGGGCGACCTCGATGCGAGCTTCCTCGACCACGATCTCGAGATACGACAGGGCGCCGGCGAAGCGCACGTCTGCCACCGTACCGCTGAGCCACTGCTCGCCGCCCGAACCGTCGGCGGCCGCGTCGTGGCGACGTTCGCCGCCCCTCACCTCGACGTCCCAGTCCTCGGGACGGACCCACATCCGCAGCGGTGCCTCGCCGCCCGGCGGGCCGACGACCTCGATAGGCGACCCCGACCTCTCGGTCGGCGCCAGGACCGGCCAGCTCGCCTCGGCGTCGGCGCGCAACGGGCGAACCCGTAGCTCGCCCCCGCGGCGCTCGGTCGGCCAGGCATCGAGCACGCTGGAACGACCGATGAACGAGGCCACGAAGGCCGTCGCCGGAGTGCGGTAGAGCCGTTCGGGCACGTCGACCTGCTCGAGGCGACCCGCGGAGAGCACCGCCACGCGATCTCCGAGCTCGAAGGCCTCGTCCTGTTCGTGAGTGACCAGCAGGCAGGTCGTCTCGACCGCGCGCAGGGCGTCGGCCAGCTGCTGCCTGGTGCGCTCGCGCAGCTCCGGGTCGAGGTTCGACAGCGGTTCGTCGAGCAGCAGCAGGTCGGGCTCGGTGGCCAGCGCCCGGGCGAGCGCGACACGCTGCTGCTGTCCGCCGGAGAGCTCACCGATGCGCCGCCGCTCGTAGCCGGTCAGGCCGACCAGCTCCAGCATCTCGCCCAGCCTCTCCTCGCACCGGCTCGCATCCCACCCCAGCGACCGGGGGCCGAAGAGCACGTTGCCGCGCACGTCGAGATGCGGGAAGAGAGCATAGTTCTGGAACACCAGGCCGATGCCGCGCCGGTGCGGCGGAACGCCGTCGAGCCGCTTGCCGCGCAGCTCGACGATGCCGCTACCCTGCTCGAAACCCATCAGGACGCGCAGCAGCGTCGTCTTGCCCGAGCCGCTCGGTCCGAGCAACGCCACCGTCTCGCCGCGCTCGACGTCGAGATCGATGCCGCGCAGCACCTCGACCGCTCCGTAGGCCAGGTGCAGGTCGCGGATCTTCAGCAAGGCGCCGGCCCGCCCGGTGGCCGCAGCGACCTCATCCCCGTCCGCGCACGCTGCGATCCCAGACCTGCATCCAGTCGGCGCCCTCTTCCTCGAGCCGCCCCCAGTCCACCGGCGCGGGCCGCAGCTCGGCCTGCACCCGCTCGGCCCAGGACGGCAGCTGCGATGCCGGCAGATCGGTACGCGCCGGCAGCCGGAACGCCTCGCGCGCGGCCAGCAGCAGGGCCTCCCGAGAGCCGAGCCAGTCGACGAACTCCGCCGCCTCGGCGGCGTGACGGGCTCCAGCGACGATCGCCACCGCGTCGTCGATCACCGGCGCGCCGCTGGACGGGAACCGGTAGTCGATCGGGGCACCGCGATCGATCAGGCCGAGGATGTCGGTCATCTCCCAGACCGTGACCAGCCCTTCCTGACGCACCAGCTTCTCGTGCAGCAGGGCCGGGCTGTGCACGTACTCCCTGGTCTGGGCGTCGAGCGAGCGCAGCCACTCGAAACCCGCCTCGGGCGTGTCGGCGCGGGCGATCAGATGGCCGAAGATCGTGCGCATGGTGCCGGAGGCCAGCGGATCACGGATCAGCACCTCGTCGCGCCAGCGGGGATCCAGCAGGTCGTCCCAGTCCGCCGGCGCCTCCTCGGCCGTCACCGCCTCGCGGTTGAAGACGATCAGAGTGGGGGTGCGGTAGACGGCGGTCCAGTGCCCGTCGGCATCGCGGGCCGACGCCGGCACCGTCTCGGCCCAGCTCGGACGTCGCGGCTGCAGCAGGCCCTCCTTGGCGGCACGCGAGAAGAGCACCTTGGGGCCTCCGAACCAGACATCGGCCTGTGGATTCGCCCGCTCCGAGCGGATCCGGTCGAGCACCTCCTGCGATCCCATGTCGAGGAAGCGCAGATCGACCTCCGGGCGCGCCTGCTCCCAGGCCCGCTCGATCTCCACCAGCAGATCCCTGCCGTGGGGTGAGTAGAGGACCAGCGGCAGGCGACCGTCGCCGCACGAGATCGCGGTCATCAACGCCGCGGCGGCGAGCAGCCGACGAGCCGCGCTCAAGGCGCCTCGCGGACCACCAGCAGGCCGCGTTCGAAGAACAGGTGCAGGACGCGCTGCAGCTCGGCCTCGCTCATCGACCCCTCGGCGAGCTGCTGCAGCTCCCGATAGCTCTCCGCCCGAGCCAGCCAGTCGCTGACCGAGATGTCGGCGCGGCTCACCGGCTCGAGGCGGTGGAAACGCTCCGTCTTGATCAGCTCGGCGCCGGCCTCGAGGTGTTCGACGAACGCGTCGCGGGTGGGGATCTCCTCGGGGCCGAGGGCTCCCGAGGTGTCGGCGATCTCGTCGGATCCGGCGCCAGGCTCGACGACGGCCTCCGTTGCCGGCTCGTCGGATGCCGCCTCGGCCGCCTGCTGCGATGCCGGCGGCTCGGGCGCCTGCTCGCTGCGCTCGCTGGCGAGCGCAGCGCCGAGATCCGGCTCCTTGGAGCCCTTCCGCGTCTCGCCGCTCAGCTGCTGCGGCACCTCGTCGAGGCTCAGGGGACGGGTCGGGCGTGCGCTGACGAACGGGGACTTCTGCTTCATCCTCTCCGCCGCGGCCTTCTGCAGCTCGGAGGTGCGAAGGCCACCGGGCGCCGTCTCCTCCTGCCAGTCGAAGGCGGGGCTCGTGCCACCTCGCGAAGAGGTCCGTGTCCGCTCCCTGCCCCTGGCCGCCTCGCCCTCGCCCTCGCCATCCAGCACGCCGTCGACACCGGTCTTCTCGCTGAACTCCTCGCCGCGTCCCTCGCGGGCCGCCGCGATCGCCTCCTGGCTCAGCGGCACGAAGCCGCTCGGCGACTCGCCATCGTCGTCTTCCGCCGCTGCCGGACCGGGGTCCGGCGGCGCGGCGCCCAGCGGCCCGTCGTCTGTCGAGGAGCTGGCCTCGCCGCGGTCGCGCTGGGCGAGCGGGATCACGTCCGGCGGGATCACCAGACCCGGCTGCGCGGTGTCGTCCTCGTGGCCGACCGGCGCGTCCGCCTCTGCGGATTCGTCCTCGACGCCGGTCAGATCGAGATCGAACCCGTCCTCCGCCGGTGGGTCGACCTCGACGCCATCCGACTCGCCGGCCGCCCCGGCCGTGGCGGCGTCCTCCTCGACCAACGGCACCACCGTCTCCTCACGATCCGAGGCACCGGCGCCGGGCGGCAGCGAGCTCGGATCGATGTGCAGGGCCAGGGTCTCCTCGCCGTCACTCACCGGCGGCGTCGGACGCTGGGAGGGCTCCGCGCCGACCTCGCGCTCGCCGGACGGCGCGCGCGGCGGCGCGACGATCGGCCCGCCGCCATCGTCATCCACCGGCTCGCCGGCGCCCGCGTCGCTGACGGCTGTCTCTGTGCTGGCCTCGCGTGGCGGGACGGCGACGCCGTCGACGTCCTCCCCGGCTCCCTGCCGAGCCGCCAGCTCGAGTCGCATCAGGGCGTCGTTGGCGACCCGATTGGCGCTCAAAACCAGCTCGCGCGCATGGCGCAGCTGGAGCAACGCCTCGGCGAGACGCTCTTCGACCTCGACCTTGTCGATCTGCACGTCCTCGAGTTGGCGCAGGCGCAGCCGGGTCTCGCTGAGCTCGCGTTCGACCTCGGCGCGCAGACGCCGCTCGGTGCGGTTGCGCTCGCTGAGAAGCTCGAGCTGTACCTCCAGGCTGGCGGCGCGCGCTGCGGCCTCGGACTGCTCGCGGTCGGGATCGGCGGAGCCGTCGAGCGTCTCGGTCGGCGCGCCGGATCCGGCGGCGGAGTCCGCGCCGCCGTCGTCGGGCCCGCCAAGCTCGATCGCCACCCGAGTCGCCTCGAGCTCGGCGAGGCGCTCGCGCAACGCCGAGACCCGGGCCTCGAGCGCGCCGCGCGATCCGAGGTCCGCTTCGGCGCTCTCGCGCTCGAAGGCCTCGACGAACGGCTCGACCAATCTCTCGAGGTCGACGCCGACGACCTTCGGCACTCCGAGGAACCTGAGCGCCATGCCCGACAGCCCCTCTTCGCTGAGCTCGAGGCGCACCACCTCGGACTGCAGGCTCAGTGGCTCGGCCTGCGGACGGTGGATCTGCACCTCGAGACGCGATCCGACCGGGAGCGTGCGCTCGGTGCGCACGAACAGACCGCCGGCCGAGAGGTTCTCCAGGAACTCGTCGCGAGCGCCCTCCCCGCCCTGCAGCTGGACCCGTACGCTGGGGAAGTGGGCGCGCGGATGGCGTCGGCGGTTGCGGCTCACGGCGGTGCTCGGGAGGCGTTCGATCGTCGGGTATCGGTGGGACGCCGCATGATGACACAGCACCCCGGCCCGGGGCAGCGCCGCGAGCGGCCGGATCGACCGACGCGGAGCCACCGAGTCCGCGACGGCGGCCACTGCCGGCTGGCGCCCGGCCTCAGCCGCCCTGCTCGATCACTGTCGGACCGTCCAGCACGACGCGTCCCGGATCGACCGACTGCCGGGTCCCGTCGCTCCACAGCACGTCGACCGAGTCGATGGTCGTGCGCGGCCCGAGGCCGAAGACGATCGGCAGCTCGGACTGGCTCTGGTAGGAGCGCGCCGGCTGCACGGTACGGCGCAGCTCGAGGTCGCCGCTGCGCAGCACCACGGTGCTGCCGATCGCGTCGGTGCTCACCGAGGCGCCGTCGCCGCGCAGCTCCAGGCGCACCCAGTGATGGCCGAGCTGCTGGTCGTTGCGCACCAGGTAGGGCCGGTCGCCGGTCTGCAGAAGCACGACGTCGAGGTCGCCGTCGAGGTCGATGTCGGCGTAGGCCGAGCCGCGACCGACGATCTTCTCGGCCAGTGCGCCGGCCTGCTCGACCTCGAGGTAGAGGCGCGAGCCTTCGGCGCCGGCGTTCCAGAACAACTGCGCCGACTGCCGGTACTCCTGGCTCGGATCGATCGAGTGGATCTCGTTCTCGAGATGGCCGTTGGCCTGCAGCAGATCGAGTCGGCCATCGAGGTCGTAGTCGAAGAAGAAGACGCCGAAGGAGAGCACGCGGCGCGACGGTGCGCCGAGACCGGCTCCGATCGCCTCGTCGGCGAAGAGCTCCGCGGACCCCTGGCTGACGTAGAAGGACGACATCTCGTTGGCGAAGTTGCCGATCGCGAAGGCGAGGTCGGAGTCGCCGCGCGGATGGGCGGAATCGATGCCCATGGCGCCGGTGGCGTTGCCGTCGCGCCCGTAGGCGACGCCGAGCAGCTCGCCGACCTCCTCGAATGTGCCGTCGCCGAGGTTGCGGAAGAGGAAGTTCTGCACCGTGTCGTTGGCGACCATCAGGTCGATCCACCCGTCACCGTCTATGACGGCCGGCGACCCGCCGAGCGACTTGGCGACCGGCAGTCCGGTCGCCGGGTTGACCACGTGCAGGCCGGCCTGCTCCGCGACAGGAGTGAAGCGCACCGGTCCGCCGGCCTCCGCGGCGCCGTCGTTGCGGTAGAGGTAGGGGAAGGTGCCCTGGTAGTTGACCGGCGGTCCGTACGCGCGTTCGTTGCCGGTGAGGGTGTAGTTGATCTCGCGATCGATCTGCGGCGACCAGCGCACGTAGTTGCCGACGAACAGGTCGAGGTCGCCGTCGCGGTCGTAGTCGAGGAAGGCGGAGCTCGAGCTCCACTCCGCGGGATCGCCGCCGAGACCCGAGGCCTCGGTCTCGTCGACGAAACGACGGCCGCCGCCGGGAGCCGCGACGTTGCGCAGGAAACGGTTGGTGCCCACCGCGGCGACGAAGACGTCGGGAAAACCGTCGCCGTCGACGTCGCCCACCGCGACACCGGTGCCGTACAGGTGCAGATCGATGCCCCGCTCTCGCGCCTCGTCGCGGAAGCTCCCGCTGCCGTCGTTGACGTACAGGGCAGTGCGCGCCGGATCGCGATCCGGTCCCTGGTCCCAGCTACGCGAGTTGACCAGCAGCAGATCCTGGTCGCCGTCACGGTCGAAGTCGAGGAAGGCGCCGCCGCCGCCCATGGTCTCGGGCAGCAACCTCTCTCCGAGCGCGCCGTTGCTGTGCACGAAGTCGATGCCGGCCGCCGCGGTGACGTCGACCCAGGCGACTGTGGGCGGAATCACCTCGGAGCCTTCGGCCGCCGGAGCCTCCGGCGCCGCGGCGGCGATCTCGCTGTCGGGGCCCATGGAGCGCGGCCGGTTGACCCAGAGCAGGCCGGCTGCCACGACGGCGGCGATCGCCGCCAGCGCCCAGGCAGAGCGTCGCAGTGCGACGCCGATCACCGCGTCGTCCTGCTCCTCTTCCTCCAGCTCGCCGGGGGCCGACCGCTCGACCTCCTCGAGGTCCTCCGAGCGAGCCCCATCGCGCTCGTCGGCTGCCGCCATTCCGTCCCGCTGTTCCCGACTCATCGCTGTTCTCCTTCGCCGGCCAAACCGCGCGGTGCCGGCGGCGAACCGGCCCCGCCGCCCGCGACCGGAGTCGCCATCGCAGCTGGCTCGGCGGCGGCCGCGAGCTGATCCGTCGCTGCCCCCTTCGCCTCGAGCCGGGCCGCCACGGTGGCGGTCGGGCGGGCGACCTCGAGGGAGAAGGGATCCTCGGTGAAACCGAGGCTCTCCTCGCGATTGAGCTGGTAGACGACGATCGCGTTCGCCGCGGCGTCGGCAGCCGGATCGTTGCGCCGGGCGACGGCGATGGCAATGTCGCGGGCATTGTCGTCGAGCTTGTACTTCGCGTACAGCTCGCGGTGGCGCGCAGCGTCCTCCGGCTGCTCGAGCTGGCGGTAGACGAGGTCGAGATTGAAGTGCGCGGTGGCGTTCTCGGGGTCGATCTCGAGCGCGGCGCGGAACTGCGACGCCGAGTCCTCGAGCAGCTCGCGACGACGCTCGGCGCGCCCCGGGCCGCGTTCGCTCTTGGCGCGCTCGAACAGGGTCTGACCGAGCTCGTTGAGCACCCGGTAGTCCTTCGAGAAGTCGAAGCCCCTGCGCCGCAGCTCGGCGCTCGACGAGGTGGTGATCGAGCGGAAGTTGTCGATCGCCTCGTCGAGGAAGCCGTTCTGCTTGTTGACCAGGCCAGTGAACCACGCCACGTTCCACGGCGGTGCCGGCGGGTCGAAGGCGGCAGCCCGCTGCAGCGCCTCGATCGCCTCGTCCTGCACCGTGCCCTGCGCCAGGTAGACGCGCGCCAGGTTGAGCGGGCCGTCCGGCCGACCGAGGCGCTCGACCTCGCGGAACGCCTCCTCGGCGCCGCGCAGCTCGCCGACGCTGCCGCCTCCCTTGCGCAGGAGCCCGATCCCGTAGTCGTTCCAGCGCTGCCACAGCGGGATGTCGACGTCGGCGACGGTGATCGGAGCCAGGCCGCGACCCACCGGGAGCTCGACCCGATCGGTCGCCAGCGTCATCACCGGCAGCTCGTTGCGGTAGCCCTCGCCGTAGACGTGGCGCATGTAGGTGGTGTCGAACTTGCGGTAGTGCAGCGTCGCCTCGAGCTCGAGCGGGCCTGTCAGGCCAGGCGGCAGATCGAGCCGGTAGTGCACCACGTCGGCGGCGCCGGGGGGGATCTGGTTGTTGTAGAGCGGCACGAAGATGTCCTGGGCGTTGCGCCGGTCGATGCGGCGCCCTTCGCGATCGAGCATGTAGACGTTGACGAAGTGCGACCACGGGTCGACCGCTCCGTCCTCTCCCATGCCGCCGCTGCGGCCGATCACGTCGCCGCCGCTGCGCGCCGTCAGCTCGAGCCAGATCTCATTGGAGTCCGCCGTGCCCTGGGTGAACAGGTGCCCCATCTTGACCGTGCGCACCACCACCTCGACCAGCACCGAGCCGCCCGGCTCGAGGGCCGGCAGCTGCGGCCGCAGCGGCGCGACGAGCTCGTCGTCGATCGTGCCGCCCGGCTTGAGACCGAAGATGTCGACCCGCATCACGCCGTCGTTGAAGGCGACGTGCTCCGCGATCACCGCTTCGACCGTCTCCTCGGGCACGTCGATCACGTCGACCAGCCCGATCACCGCCGTGTTGGCGGACGGGAAGAGATGGTTGTGCACCGACAGCACGTCGCCATCGAACCGCTTGGCGCCGAAGTCGTCGGACTCCTCGAGCGGCATGTGGCAGCCGTTGCAGTTCGACTGCGCCGTCTCGGGGTAGTAGAAGCTGCCGACGCCATGGCCGGAGACGCCGCTGAGCAGGAAGGCATCGTAGTGGTTCTGCCCCCGCAGCCACTTGTACCCGTTGAGCTCCTCCGGCAGGTGCACCTTGTGGCAGGTCGAGCAGAACTCGGTACTCTGGTGCAGCGGCTTGAGAAAGGTCTTCCGATGCAGCTCGGGCTTGGACTTGACCAGCTGCTCGTTGACCCACCGTAGAGCGGCGCTGTCCGAGAAGGCGAACGGATAGTGCTGCGGTTCCTCGATCGTGTAGTCGGCGTTGCCGCGCGGTGAGTTGACGTGGGTGATCGAGTGGCACACGGTGCAGGTGATGCCGGCGTGCGCGGTCGGATCGCTGACGTCGTCGAACTCCGGGTCGTCGAAACGGCCGCTGAAGAACGGCACCGGATCGTGGCAGCCCGCACACCAGCGGGAGGCCTGCAGCGAGCCGTCCCGGGCCAGCGCCATCTCGCGGGTCTCGCGTACCGAAGTCAGGTACGGCGGGTTGTTGAAGCTGCTCAGCCGGTGCACGCTGCTGCTCCACGCGTCGTGCACGTCCGGGTGGCAGCTCTGGCAGTACTCGGTGTTGCCGAGCACGTCGGCCGGAATGAAGTTGCCGGTGGCGGTGCGGGCGAGCGACGGGAAGAAGTACTGCTCGCCGCTTGCCGGGCCGACCTCGTTCCAGCGCCTCGGGTCTTGCGCCTGCAGCACCAGCATCACGCCGCCGAGGATCGCGGCAACCACCGCCCAGCGCACGCCGACGTTCCAGCGGATGCGCGGCCCGGCGAGACGGTGGATGACGAACAGCCAGGCCGCGGCGAGCGGCGACAGCACGTGCAGCCACCAGGAGACCGAGCGCACCGCGGGAGCGCGCACCTCGACGATGCCTTCGATGCGGGTCAGCACGAGGCCGCTGACGAGCAGCACCAGGGAGACCGCGAAGAGGGCGTAGCCGACCTTCACCGCGCGCCGGTTCGGCTTGTTCCAGGTGTTGCGCATGTGGCCGGCGCCGAACACCAGGACCGGCACGACCAGCGCCAGGCCGAGCACCAGGTGGCCGAGGAACATGAACAGGTAGAACCAGTTCTGGTAGGTGGCGCCGCTCGCCGCTTCGAGCAGGCGCACGCCGAGCAGGTAGACGGCGTTGACCGAGAGCAGTGCGAACAGCCCGAAGACCACCGCCAGGACCGGCTTGAGGCGCGGTCCGACGGCCTCCCGG
Organism: Acidobacteriota bacterium; assembly: GCA_003388555.1. GTDB lineage: Bacteria > Acidobacteriota > Thermoanaerobaculia > Multivoradales > Multivoraceae > QQVD01. Next base: position 32,071 of record QQVD01000063.1, read on the forward strand.
CGCTTGCGGCGAGGCGGCACCGCGGGGCGGGGCGGGGTCGCGGGGGTGGTGCTCATTTCGGGGCCCTCATCTCGTCTCCTGGGTCTCTGCTCTGTGTCTCACCGCGCGTCTCACCGCTTTTCCCCGGCGCTCGAGGAGCCTCGCCGGAAGGGCGGCGCGTGAACTCCGAGGAACCACCCCCTGTCGGGGCTCGACGCACCCTGGCCTGCAGACCCCCTGCCGCACGCCACCGGTCGATCGCGGGTCGCGCCAGCGGGGCCTGCAGCGCCGGGCTGGTGATGGCGCCTCGCATCCGGGCTCCGACGGTGGAGCAATTACCGCGCCGCTCGCGCCCAACCCGCTCCGCCCGCGAGAGCCGACCCCGCGCGAACGCCACTTCCGCGGCCCCGCCAGGCGATCCGTGGTCCGGCGACGCCTGCCGCCGAGCGCCGCACCGGGCCAGGCCCGGCCCCTACATCCCGTAGAGCCTACGCCTGACCGTACAATCTATGTGCACCGCACCCGGGCCGAGGCGCGCGAGGCGTGCCGTCGGTCGATCCGTTCGGCGGGCCGGCGTCCGTGGTGGCCTGGGGCCCGACGAGCGATCCGGCCCCAACGCCTGGCGACACCGGGTGGGGCGACGCCCCGAAACGACGCCCCGAACGAGCAAACACCGTGCCCCGAGATCCCCATCCGAGCCCGGCACCGGTCCGCGAGCGCGTCGTGCAGGCGCGACGGCCTCGCCTCTACCGGGTGCTGCTGCACAACGACGACTACACGACGATGGAGTTCGTCATCGTCGTCCTGATGCGCTTCTTCGGCAAGTCGGTGGCCGAGGCGACCGAGCTGATGTTCCAGGTCCACCTCGAAGGCAGCGCCATCGCCGGGGTGTTCCCGCGCGAGATCGCCGAGACCAAGGTGCGCGAGACGACGCGCGCCGCCGAGGAGGCCGGCATGCCGCTGCGGGTCACCGCGGAGCCCGATTCGGCGGCTCCCGACGAGGACGACTGATCCTCCGGCAGCCGAGGTCGCCCGCAGTCAGAGCAGCGAGCGCTCCTGCAGCCACTTCTGGTTCAACTTCGAGAGGTAGCGCTCGCCCGAGTCGGGCAGCAGGGTGACCACCAGGCCGCTCCCATCCGCCAGGTCCCGGTCTGCGATCTGCAGCGCCCCGGCGACCGCCGCGCCACCCGAAGAACCGCTGAAGATCGCTTCGCGGCGCGACAGGTCGAGCACCGTCTGGTAGGCGGTACGGTCGTCGATGGTGATCACCTCGTCGATGTAGTCCCACCACACCGCGGTCGGCATGAAGTCCTCGCCGATGCCGTCGATCAGGTAGCCGTGGATCTTCTCGGCCGGCGGCAGCTCGCCGTGCTTCGAGTAGTGCTCGTAGACGCTGCCCACCGGATCGACGCCGACCACCCGTACCTCCGGATTCTGCTCCTTGAGGTACTTGGCGGTGCCGCTGATCGTTCCGCCGGTCCCCATGCCGGCGACCCAGTGGGTGATCTCGCCGTCGGTCTGGCGCCAGATCTCGGGACCGGTGGTCTTGTAGTGCGCCATCGGGTTCGACTGGTTGTAGTACTGGTACGGCAGGAAGGCGCCCCGCTCGTCGCGGATCCTCTCCGCGACCTTGTAGTAGCTGCGGGGGTCCGTCGGCTCGACGTCGGTGGGGCAGGTGATCACCTCGACCCCGAAGGCTTCGAGCAGCGCCACCTTCTCCTTGGGGATCTTGTCCGCTGCGGTGCAGATCAGCCGGTAGCCGCGCAGAGCCGCCACCATCGCCAGGCCCAGTCCGGTGTTGCCCGACGTCGGCTCGACGATCAGACCCCCGGGCTGCAGCTCGCCGCTGGCCTCCGCGGCGTCGATCATCTCGATGCCGATGCGGTCCTTGACGCTCGAGCCGGGATTGAAGCTCTCGACCTTGGCCACCACGTTGCCCGCCTCGTGCAGGCGTGCGAGGCGCACCAACGGCGTGTTGCCGAGGGTCTCGAGGATGTCGTCGTAGATCTCCATCGCGGCTCCGAAGGGTCTGAACGGCCTTGAGGCCGATCGGTCGTGCGTTGGTCGTCCCGAGGCGGCGCGGCCGGCGCGGTCTCCGCCGCCCGGACGACCCGGGGCCGGACGCCCTGACGGGCGCTGGAGCCACTCGCGGCTGCCGTGGCGGCCCGAGGATCCACCGCACCCGAGGAAGGCTGCCGCGGCTCCCGGCGGCAGGCGCGGCGCCCGAGGGGGCCTCGTCCGCGATCCTCGTCTGTCGGCGCGGCGGCGTGACACCACGCCGCGTGTCGCACGGCGGCGCAAGCCTATCCGCAGCGACTCGCGAGCGATAGCCGCGCTCGCCATCTCCGCCCGGACGGCGGCTGCCGCGGCGGCGCCGCGCTGCTACAGTCCCGGTCCCCTCCGACGCCTGGCGCCGGAGGCCTCGGCGGCGACGCGCGCCTACCGATCCGGTCGATGCCGCCGTTCCACGCGCCCCGCCAGACGAGCACTTCGGTCGCGCCGGGCCCACGATTCTCCACCTGCTGCGTGCGCGGCGCCGCCGCAACGATCTCCGATCGACGATGAACCAGATCCCCCGACCCGAGGCGGACGCCAGCGTCGCCGCACCGCGATCCGACGCACCTGCGCCGCAGACCGGTGCAGAGCAGCAGCGCCGGCTCCCGGCGACGCTCGAGGAGCTGCGGCTGCCCGATGGGCGGACCCTCTACCTGCTCGGCACCGCGCACGTCTCGCAGGCCTCGGTCGACGACGTGAGGGCCGCCTGCGACCTGCTGCGACCGGACTCGATCTGCGTCGAGCTGTGCGCGGCCCGCCACCGCAACATCCAGGACCCGGCGGCCTGGAAGCAGCTCGACATCTTCAAGGTCCTGCGCGAGGGCAACGCGCCGCTGCTGCTCAGCTCGCTCGTGATGACGGCCTTCCAGCGCCGCATCGCCAGGGAGCTCGGAGTGCAACCGGGCGCCGAGATGATCGAGGGCATCCGGCAGGCCGAGGCGCTCGCCGTGCCGCTCGTGCTCGCCGACCGCGACATCCAGGTGACACTGCGCCGCACCTGGCGCAACCTCGGCTTCTGGAGCCGCCTCAAGCTCCTGTCGCAGCTGATCGGCAGCGTCTTCGTCAGCGAGTCCATCTCGGCCGAGGACGTCGAGCGCCTCAAGCAGGGCGCCGAGCTCGAGGGCATGCTCGCCGAGATGGCCAAGGCCTTCCCGCAGGTCAAGAAACCCCTGATCGACGAGCGCGATGCCTACCTGGCGCACGAGATCGCGGCCGCACCCGGCGAGTCGGTGCTGGCCATCGTCGGAGCCGGCCACGCGCCGGGAATCCGCCGCCTGCTCGGCGAGCCGATCGACATCGAGGCCCTGCAGAGAGTCCCCCCGGCCTCACCGTGGCCGAAGATCCTTCAGTGGGCGATCCCGATCGCCATCATCGGCCTGCTGGTCTACGGATTCTTTCGCGGCGGTCTGGAGGAGTCCCTGGCCTCGGCCGGGCTCTGGGTGCTGATCAACGGCCTCCTCGCCGCGATCGGCGCCGCCGCGGCCCTCGGCCATCCGCTGACGGTGATCTCGGCGTTCGTCGCCGCTCCGCTGACCAGCCTCAATCCGATGATCGCCGCCGGCTGGGTCTCCGGCCTGGTCCAGGCCTGGGTGAAGAGGCCTCGGGTCGACGACCTGGAGCAGTTGCCCGAGGACATCACCACGGTCAGCGGTTTCTGGCGCAACCCGGTGAGCCGGGTGCTCTTGGTGGTGGTGCTCTCGAACGTCGGCAGCATGCTCGGCACCTTCCTCGCCGGCACCCTGATCGCGGCCCGCACGCTGTGAGCGCGGTGGACGCCGTCGGCGCCGCTGATCGCCCTCGTTGACACGGCTCGGAATGCTGCCATAGCATTTCTCGCCTGCACCCCATGGCCTGGCGCCCTTCGCCGGTTTCCCCGCACGAAGCTACGGTGGCGTCGCCCCCACAGGGTCCAGGTCCCTCCTCCGATCAGAAAGGGTGTCCGCGTCGTGCCAGTGCGCAAGATCCGCCAGGTCCAGCTCGTAGGCGGCAAGATCCGCAAGCTGCGTAAGGAGCGCAAGCTGACCCAGAGTCAGCTGGCTTCGAAGATCGGCGTACAGCAGTCCGACCTGTCGCGGATGGAGAAGGGCGAGTACCGGGTCAGCCTGGACACTCTCTTCAAGATCCTGGCCGAGTTCGATCTCGGCATCGGCGAGTTCTTCGACGACGTCGGGCGCTCGCCCGTGTCGATGGACGATGTCAAGCTCCTGCGCGACATCCGGGCGCTGCCCGAGGACGATCAGAAGGAGATCCGCGAGTTCGTCGGCTTCAAACGCGCCCGCTCGCTCGAAGGCACGGATGCCGCGGGCAGCCCCGGCCGGAGCCGGCGCTCGAGCTCGTGACCGCCACCGTCCTGTGACTTCCCTCCGCCCACCGACTCCACCGAAGAGCCGCCGAAGAGCTGACGCGATGAAGAAGCCGACTCCCGCCGAAGCCGTGCTCGAGAGGGGTCTGGCGCAGTTCAGCGAGCAGCGACTCGACGCGGCGCTCGCCTCGTTCGACCGCGCGATGGAGCTGGCGATCGAGATCGGCGACTCCCCTACCTGGGACCGCGCCTTCTGCAACCGCTGCGCCGTGGCGACGGAACTGGGGATCGCCGAGCGCGACGACACCACGCGCAACGAGCTGCGGCAGATCGTGCTACGCAGCGCCCGCGCCGAGACCTCCTTCCTCGCCGCCTACGTCCTTGCGCGTATCTACGAAGTCGAGAAGAACTACGAGCGCGCGCTGTTCTACGCCCGTATCGCACGTGAGCGTTGCGGCAGGCTCCGCCGGCGCGACTGGATCGCCTCCTCGCGCAACCAGATCGGCAACCTGCTGCTCGCCGAGAGCTCGTTCGAGGACGCCTGCGCCGAGTACGAGGGCGCGCTGCGCCTGATGCCGGCCGATCCGTCGCTGGCGCGAGCCCAGATACTCGACAACCTCGGCTACTGCCGGATCGTCCAGGGACGGCACCAGGAGGGGTTCCGGCTCCTCTTCCAGTCGGTGCGCGGCGTCCGCCGTTTCGGCTCCGAGCGCTACCTGGCCAGGCCGCTGTTGTCGCTTTGCTACGCCCATCTCGACGTCGGTCGCCTGCGCGACGCGCTACGACACGGACGCGCGGCTCTCGAGCTGGCGATGCGCTTCGGCGACCACGATTCGGTGAAGAACGCCCACTACCTGCTGGGCGAGATCTACAACCAGATGGGCGACGAAAACAACGCCCGCGGCTACTTCCTCCGTCTGCAGCAGCGCTACTACCCCGAGGCGCCCAACGTTCCCGAGCTGCTGATGGCGGTGGACGTGCGGACCCTGATCAACCTCAAGGCCTGACCGCGCCGAGGACCGAAGAGCCCCACCGTGAATCCGCAGCCCACCTCCTCGCGCCCCGGCCTCGCCGGCCTGCTGCTTCTTCTCCTGCTCGTGCTCGCGGGCGGTGCAGCGCAGGCGCTGTCGACCGCCGTGGTCGCCAGCGACGGGCGCTACTACGAGGTGGTCGCCGGACGCTACGACGCCCTGTTCCCCGAGGGCACGGAGGCGGCGCCGGACGCCCCGGTGCTGGCCCTCGAGTGGTCCGGCGAGCGTCGCCTGGTGCCGGGGAGCGAGGGTGACGCCGTCGACTCGCGCGCCTTCCTGGTGGTCGACGGCGATCAGGTGTTCACCGTCTGGACCTCGGAGCTCGACGAGAACCGGTCGCAGTTCAACCTGATCGGCTTCGACGGCTCGACCTTCTCGCAGACGATCGAGCTCTCGGGAGACCCGCTGCGACTGAAGGGACCGCTGCGTGTCGCGTTGACGCGCGACGTCTTCACATTGCAGCCGGGCTCGATCTCGGCCCACGACGTCCAGCGCACGACCCTGCATCTGGTGTGGTGGGAGGAACGCGCCTCGAGGCCAGGACTCCAGGTCCTCTACACACCGGTGATCCTGGTCGGTGGCGAGTACGTCGGTTGGAACCCGGTGATCCCTCTCGACACGTTCGACCTGCACGAGCCACTCGACGAGGCGATGGACCACGACGAGCTCCTGCGCTCCGCCAACATCCAGCAGGGCTCGCAACGCTCGGTGGTGCTGGGCCTGCCGCAGCTCGGCTCGGGCCGCCTGCTGGGGCTCAAGGTCGACGTGCTCCCGGCCGACCTGCGTAGCCTGTCCGACCAGGCCCGCTCGCACATCGTGCTCGTCGGCCGCGCCGCGCCGGCCGGTCCCGAAGGCCTGCAGGAGATCTCCGACTACGCCCGCTCGCACATCGTGCTGGTCGGCCGCGCCGAGCTCCACCGCGGGGTGCGGCAGCACATCGCCGAGAGCGTCGCCGACTTCCTCCTCGCACAGCCGTCGTTCGATCCCGACGCCATCGAGGCGCTGGCCGACGCCGCGTGGCGTGAAGCGATGAGCTCGGGTGCGTCGATCCTCGGCAACCCGAACCGCGCCTCGGAGCCGACCTGCGGCATCCTCGCCATCGATCCGGCGACCACCGCCGCCACCTCGCCCCACTATCTGCAGGTGTGCATGACCGCGGACCGCGAGCTCCCCGACACGCCGCGAGAGAGAACCCACCACCTGCTGCTCGGACCGACCGCGGAGGAGATGCTGGTGGTGTGGGAGGACGACGACGACTCGCTGGGCTTCCTGCGCTCGCAGGCCGGCGGCTGGGCTCCGGCCCAGGTGGTCGACATCCCGGACGGCGTGTCGGCCAACGACGCCCTGCTCGCCCTGACCCAGCAGCTGCGGCCCGAGTAGCCAAGCGCTTTCGACTCCTGCCGTCGCTCGCGTCGACGACGGTATCGGGTCTGTGACGCCCGAGACGACGTCGGAGCACGTCCGCGGCCCGTCACGGCCCTTCCGGGGTCAGGCCAGCAGGGACTGCACCCGAGTCAGCGCCGCCGGATCGCTGCTGGAGACTTCGAGCACCAATACGGGTCTGCCGCGTTCGGCCAGCGCCACTGCGTCGCCGGCCGCCTGGGCGCGCTGCACGTCGCCGAGGAGCAGGCCGGCACAGACCTCCGAGGTCGCGGGTACACGCATCTCCCCGCGCCAACCGTCGACCAGCAGCAGGAAGTGTCCGAGCGCAGGTCCTCCCTTGAAGGCCTGCCCGGTGGAATGCAGGTAGCGCGGTCCTCGTCCCCACGCCGCCGCCCGTTCATACCGCGTCGCGAAACGCTGCGCCAGCTCGCCGCCCGCTCGCGCCGCGGCACCGCGCCCGGGCAGGTAGTCGAGCACGCCGAGGTAGCCGTCCGCCGGTACCCTTGCGAGCCACCGCTCGACCTGCTGCGTCAGCGCGTCCTCGCCGCCGTCGCCCCGGAGTCCCGGCGCGCGGCCGCCCCCGATCGCGGCTCCTTCCACGGCCGGCCGCAGCAGCCGGATGCCGCCGGACCGGACAGAGGTCTCGAAGGGCGGGCCCTCGAAGGGTCCAGCACTGTCGCCCCGGCGCCGCTGCATGGCCTCGGTGAGGTGACGGGCCGCCTGCTTGGCGGCTTCCACGTCGGGCTGGTCGAACGGGTGCACGCCGAGCACGGCGCCGCAGACCGCAGTGGCGAACTGCCAGCGGAAGATCTCGGCTCCGAGCTGGCGCGCATCGCCCACCGCCGTCCTCAGGCCGGCCGCGCCGAGCTGCTCGGGCGGGAGGGAGGCGCCGATCTCCAGCTCGAGCACGTCGACGGCGCCGCGCGGCCAGGCGACGACCGGCACCAGGCCCCGGCCACGCTTGCCGAGGGACTCGGCGAGAAGCTGCTCGAGCCAGGCGCCGAACGCCTGTCCGCCGGGAGCGACGCGGAAGCCGAGCTTGCGCCGACCCGACCTCGCAGCGGCCGCCAGCACCAGACCCAGCAGGCAGCCGGGATTGTCGGAAGGCTCGGTGTCGAGACAGCGCTGCGCCATCTCGCGCGCCCCGTCGAGCACCGGTTCGACGTCACGTCCAGCGAGGCGCGCCGGCACCAGTCCGAAGGGCGAGAGCACCGAGAAGCGTCCGCCGATCCGCGGGTCACCCAGCACCGTCGCGACATAGCCACGGCGCTGCGCCCGCGCGGCGAGCTCGGATCCAGGGTCCGTGATGGCGAGGAAACGGCGTTCGTCGACCCGCTGCTCGAAGATCCGCGTCAACAGCCTGGTCTCGAGCGTGCCGCCGCTCTTGCTCGAGGAGATCACCAGGGCGCGCTCCGGGTCGATCGCGTCGAGCACCGCCTGGACGGTCGGCGGACTGGTCGAGTCGACGACCCTGAGGGTGGCGGCGCCGGGCACCGGTGGCAGACACTCGGCGAGCATCTCGGCGCCGAGGCTCGAGCCACCCATGCCGAGCAGCACCACGTCGCGCGGAGCCAGCTCGGCGACCCGTGAGACGATCTCGTCGACAGCCCTGAGCGCGGCCCCCGAACCGCCGACCTCGAGCCAGCCGAGCCAGCGGCTCTCGTCGGCGCCGGTCCACAACCCTGCGTCGCCCTCCCACAGTCGGGGCAGGGCCTCATTCGTCCTCCACGAGCCGGCGAGGCGGTCGACCTCGACGGCCAGCTCCGCGGGGACCTCGAGCCGGCCCGCGCCGCGATCACGATCACCTGTCACCGCTGCCGCCCACTCCCGGATCCTCTCCGCGGTTCCCTCCGCGATTCATCGGCGCACCCTCGAGCGCCGTATGGTAGCGGCTGGTCCAGCGCACCGGCTGCCTCCCCTGGAATAGTCCGACGCCGGCCGCGCTTGAGAGCCGAGGCGGCGGTCGACCCGCGACGAGGCGCGACTTTGGGCTCGGCGGGCCATCTGCTCGATGCCAGGACACGCCGCTCGCCACGGTCCCGACGACCTCCCTGTCCGATGAGTGCTTTCGACCCTCTCCGTCCCGACCCCCCGGATCCGCGCCGGTTCTCCGCGCCGATCGACCGGCCGGAGCCACCTCCGCGCCGTCTGCAGGGAGCGCTCGCCGTGTTGCTGCTCGGCGCCTCCTTCTACCTCGGCGTGCAGTGGTCGCGATCCGGCCACCCCGACGGCGAGCCGGTCGCGACACCTCGGGTCGCCACCGCCGGCGACCTGCTCGAGCCCGAGCGCCACACCGTCGACCTGTTCCGCGACGCCTCCCCGGGCGTCGCCTTCATCACCACTCTGGCGACGCGCACCGACTACTTCACCCGGCGCGTGCTCGAGATCCCCACCGGCACGGGTTCGGGCTTCGTCTGGGACGACCGCGGCCACATCGTCACCAACGCGCACGTGGTGCAGGCGCGCGGGCGCGTCCCGACCTCGGTGAGGGTCAAGCTCGCCGACCAGTCGGAGTGGGACGCACGACTCATGGGACTGGCGCCGGAGAAGGACCTCGCGGTGCTCAAGATCGACGCACCGCCAGACCTGCTGCAGCCGATCCCACTCGGCGCCTCCCGTGACCTGATGGTCGGGCAGGCGGTCTACGCTATCGGCAACCCCTTCGGCCTCGACCAGACCCTGACCACCGGGGTCATCTCGGCGCTCGGACGCGAGATCCGGGCGCTCGGCGAGAACACGATCCGCGACGTGATCCAGACCGACGCGGCGATCAATCCGGGTAACTCCGGAGGACCGCTGCTCGACAGCAGCGGGCGAGTGATCGGCGTCAACACCCAGATCTACAGCCCCAGCGGGGCTTCGGCTGGCATCGGCTTCGCGATCCCCATCGACACGGTCAACTGGGTGGTCGCCGACCTGATCACCTTCGGCGGCATCGATCGACCGACCCTGGGACTGGCCAACTACGACGATCGCGTGCTGCGGCGCTACGGCCTCGAGGGCGTGCTGGTGCTCGACGTCGCTCCCGGCACCGGCGCCGCCGCGGCGGGCCTACGTCCGACCCAGCGCACGACGCGCGGCTCGGTGGTGCTCGGCGACATCATCGTCGGGCTGGGCGATCAGCCGATCGCCAACCACGACGACCTGATGCGCGCCCTCGAGGGCTACGAGACCGGCGACCGGGTGCCGCTGCGCATCCTGCGCGAGCGCCAGGAGATCGTCGTGGAGGTCGAGCTCGGACCGAGCAATCTGCGCCGCGTGCGACGTTGAGCGCGGCAGCGGCACCGCGGACCCGATCAGAGATCCGAGCGCTGGATCACCGATGCCGCTAGCCGGTCGACCAGCTCGCGCTGCTCGGTCGTCAGATCGGCGAGCTCCTTCTCCAGGGCGCGCTCGACGATCTCCTCGGCGGAGCGACCGAGCACCGTCGCCGCGGCGTGCAGCCGCGCGTGCAGGTTGGCGGGCAGCACCGTCTCGAGTCTCGGATAGCGTCGGCCGCTGACGGAGGTCGGCGCGACGGGCTGCTTCTCTGGTGGCTGTTTCGTCACGGCGCGTCCAGGACCCAGCGCTTCTCGAGGTGTGGCTACGCAGGGCGCTCGCGAGGCGCTCGCCTGCCGATGCTGGGCCGACGCCAGCGATCTGGCGCCGTTGTCGAGGAGGCGGAACGATGGCGGGCAGAGAGGATCTCGCGGGCGCTGCTCTCCCTGGAGCACGGAAACGCTGGTCTAGTATGCGCCAACTGCCGCTGAGCGGGCCCGAAGTCGCCACGACGCGCCACGAGCCGTCGGTTCGCTGGTGCGAAACGCCCGCCAGGTCCTCGAAGACGCGGGGCCGCCGCGTCCGCACCACCCTCCCTGGCGACGACTTGCGACCGTAGACCGATGCGCGAGGTCGAAACCGAGGAAGAGCTGCTGCGGGAGCTGGCTGGTGACGGACTCGCCGGGCGTGTCGTGCAGGGGCTCGACCTCGCTCCGCACGCCGCTCGGCTGCACGGTGCTGCGGTGTCCGGTACGGTGTTTCTCGGCTGCCGTACGCCAGGAACCCTCGCGGCGCGACTGATCGAGCGCGGGGCTCTCCTCTTCCCCCGCCTCGACGACCTGCCCTTCGATCCCTACCGCCGCACCCTCTACACTCCCGACGAGCTCTACGAGGGCTTCGATCCCGGTCGTCCGGAGAGCTACGCCACGACACGCGACGCGCTGATCTACGCCTGGTGGCGACAGACCGGCGGCGGCGAGCCGGAAGACCTCCGGGTCACCCTGGCGCGGCGGCTGCACGATCTGTCGATCCACGACGGCATCCAGGATCTTCTCGGCGAGCACCGACCGGGGTCGGCCGAGCCGACCGCCGCAGCGGAAGGCGTCGAGACCGCCGCGGCGGTCGCGGCGTCTCGCTGGCCCCGCCGGATCGCGATCATGGGCGGCCACTCGCTGCGCCGCGACGATCCCCTGTTCCGCGAGGTGACGGCGCTGTCGACGCGCATCGCGCTACGCGGCTGGCTGGTGATCTCCGGAGGCGGTCCGGGCGCGATGGAGGCGGCACACCTGGGTTGCTGGCTGCACGGTGCGTCGAAGGCGGAGCGCGAGCACGTCTTCGAGACCCTCGCGGCGGCGCCCGAGTACCACGACGTCGAGTGGCTGTCGCGCGCCTTCACCGTGCGTCGGCGCCTGGCCGACGAGCGCGAGCCGCTCGCCTCGCTGTCGATCCCCACCTGGCACTACGGACACGAGCCGCCCAATCCCTTCGCCACCCGGATTGCGAAGAAGTTCAACAACTCGCTGCGTGAGGAAGGACTCGTGACCCTGGCGACCGGCGGTATCGTGTTCACGCCGGGCAGCGCCGGCACCGTGCAGGAGATCTTCCAGGACGCGGCACAGAACCACTACCGGGTCGGTGGCCTGGTCTGCCCGATGGTCTTCCTCGGGCGCGAGCACTGGAGCCGGCGTCTGCCGGTGTGGCCGCTCATCGAGGCGCTGTCGGAGGGTCGCCTTTGGGGGCGCAGGGTGGCGCTGGTGGAGACGGTAGACGAGGCGGTCGAGGCGCTCGATCGCCTCACGACGGTCGAGTTCTGAGGCGACGGTCAGGCCCCCTTCCCTATGGAGGACCGGATCGGCGTCACGGGTCACGAGGCCGTCGGGGCACGGTCGCCTCTCGGGCACGGCCGGAGGCCAGCTCAGCCGTCCAGGAGCGCTCGCAGGCGATCCGCCACGGCTACGGGAGTGAAGCCGAACTCACGCTGCAGGTCGGCATAGGGCGCCGAGGCGCCGAATCCGTCGACGCCGAACACCGCACCGCCCGCTCCCACCCAGCGCTCCCAGCCGAACGGCGTGGCCGCCTCGACCGCCAACCTCGCGGTCACCGCTGGAGGCAGGACCCGATCGCGCAGCTCCCGTGGCTGGCGGCCGAACAGCTCCCAGGAGGGCATGCTGACGACCCGCACCCGACGTCCCTCCCGCTCGAGCACCTGCTGTGCCTCGAGCGCCACCCAGACCTCCGATCCGGTGGCCACCAGCAGCGCTTCCGGATCGCCGCCGCTCGCCTCCCGCAGCACGTAGGCACCCTGGCGCACCTCGTCGAAGCGGTTCTCTGTCTCGGCAAGCACCGGCAGACCCTGACGGGTGAGCACCAGGCAGCTCGGACCTTCACGGTGTTCGAGCGCCGCGATCCACGCCGCAGCCGTCTCGTTGGCGTCGGCGGGTCGCAGCACCAGCACGCCGGGGATGGCGCGCAACGCCGCCAGTTGACTCACCGGCTGGTGCGTGGGGCCGTCCTCGCCGAGGAAGATCGAGTCGTGGGTGAGCACGAAGATGGAGGGCTGGCGCATCAGGGCGGCGAGTCGGATCGACGGCCGCATGTAGTCGGAGAAGATCAGGAAGGTGCCACCGTAGGGCCGCAGCAGACCGCTCAGGGCCATGCCGTTGATCGCCGCCGCCATGGCGTGCTCGCGCACCCCGAAGTGGATGTTGCGGCCGGCACCGTCGGCGCTGAACACCGCCTCGCCGTCGAGCCAGGTGTTGTTCGAGCCGGTCAGGTCGGCCGAGCCGCCGACCAGCTCGGGAACCGCTGCACGCAGCGCTCCGAGGACCTGGCCGGAGGCCTTGCGGGTGGCGACCTTGGCGCCGCGCTCGAACGAAGGCAGCAGTGCACGCAACTCGGGCAGCTCGCCGCGGCCACGGCGTGCCAGCTCGGCGGCCGGCTCCGGGTGGTCGACGCCGTACGCCTCCAGGCGGCGCTCCCACTCGAGACGCAGCTCAGCCCCTCGCTGGGCATTGGCGACGAAGGCCTCGCGGGCGGCGGGCGGCACGTGGAAGGACTCGTCCTCCGGCCAGCCCAGGGCGCGCTTGGCCAGTCGGGCCTCCTCCTCGCCCAGCGGCTCGCCGTGCGCCTTGGCGGTGCCCTGGCGGTTCGGGCTGCCGTGACCGATGACGGTGCGCACGGTGATCAGCGTCGGCTGATCGATGCGCTCGGCCTGCTGCATCGCACCGGCGAGCGCTTCGAGATCGGTGCCGTCGGCGACCTCGAGCGTGTGCCAACCATAGGCAGCGAACCGTGCCGCGACGTCCTCGGTGAAGGCGAGCGCGGTGGAGCCGTCGATCGAGATCTGGTTGGCGTCGTAGAGCACGTTCAGCTTGCCCAGCCGCAGGTGACCGGCGAGCGAGCAGGCCTCCGATGCGACGCCCTCCATCAGGTCGCCGTCGCTCGCCAGCACCCAGGTCCGATGATCGAAGAGGGTGTAGCCGTCACGGTTGAATCGCTCGGCGAGCAGCTTCTCGGCCATCGCCATGCCGACCGCGTTGCTGATCCCCTGGCCCAGCGGTCCCGTCGTCGTGTCGACGCCCGGAGTGTGGCCGTACTCGGGATGTCCCGGCGTCTTCGAGCCCCACTGGCGGAAGTTGCGCAGCTCGTCGAGCGAGAGGTCGAAGCCGGACAGGTGCAGGAGGCCGTAGAGCAGCGCCGAAGCGTGGCCGCAGGAGAGCACGAAACGATCCCGATTCGGCCAGCGCGGCGCCGCGGGATCGAAGCGCAGGAAGCGCGAGAACAGCAGGTAGGCCATCGGCGCCTGGCCCATCGGCGCGCCCGGGTGGCCGCTGTTCGCTGCCTGCACCATGTCCACCGCGAGGAAGCGCAGGGCGTTGATCGCCGTGTCCGCGTCGACGACGACGGACGACGCCGAAGGGTGCATGGACGAGGAGGTCGGGGAGTCGTCGGCAGGGCTCATGGTTCCTCGCTCTTGCGGGTTCGCGGGTCGGGCCGCAGTGTAGCGCGGGACCCGGAAGGCGGGAGTCGAAGACGGCGGCGGCGTGGGCGGCGCGGAGACAACGACGCAGGAGGCGCTGGCGCCGGGCGATGCAGCGGGCGATGCAGCGGGCTGCTCGTGGAGAGGTCACCACGCCCGCGGATCTTTGACGCCCCGCCGCACGGCCACATATAGTCCACCCTCTGCGGAGAGGTGCCGGAGTGGTCGAACGGGCCGGCTTGCTAAGCCGTTGTACTGGGTAACTGGTACCGAGGGTTCGAATCCCTCCCTCTCCGCCAAGCTCCCGCTTGGCGGGAGGGAGGGATTCTCGGCGGCGCTTCGCCGCTAGCGGCGAAGCTGGGCACCGAATCCCTGGACTCCTGCCACAGAAAGCTCACGCTTGCCGGGACGGAGGGATTCTCGGCGGGCTCGCTGGCGCAAGAGCCAGCGTTTGGCGGCGAATCCCTGTCTCCTGCTACGCAAAGCTCACGCATCCCGGCAAGGGAGCTAGGGATTCTCGGCGGCGCTTCGCCGCTAGCGGCGAAGCTGGGCACCGAATCCCTGGACTCCTGCCATAGAGAGCTCACGCTTGCCGGGACGGAGGGATTCTCGGCGGGCTCGCTGGCGCAAGAGCCAGCGTTTGGCGGCGAATCCCTGTCTCCTGCTACGCAAGCTCCCGCATCCCGGCAAGGGAGCTAGGGATTCTTGGCCGCGCTTCGGCGCTAGCGGCGAAGCTGGGCA
>QQVD01000038.1 GCA_003388555.1 Acidobacteriota bacterium
CGGGCTGCGGCCGGCCGTCGCCGCGGTCCATCTGGCGGCCGCCGCTCGCATCGCCGCCGTCGGCGCCGGTGGCGCGGCCGCCGCCGCGCAGGCTCGAAGCGTCGAGCACCCGGATCCGCGGCTGCTCGTCGGTCGCCTCGGCCGACGCTTCGTCGCCTTCCCGCACGCTCGCCGCTGCGTCTTCGCCCCACTCGGATCCTGCCTCTCCCGCCTCCCCGTACTCCTCGGTCTCGGATTCCAGCCCTTCGAGGTCGAGGAGGCGCTCGTCGTCGGCTCCGCCGTCGACCCTGTTCATGGAACCGGAACCGGAACCGGAACCGGAGCCGGGAGCGGCGTCCTCGTCGACGCCGAGCACGGTCTGCGGCGGCTCGGCGCCTTCGCCCTCACCGGAGCCGGTGGCGGGCGCCGCGACGGCCGGGGTCAGGTCGGAGGTCAGCAGCGAGACCACCTTCTGGGGATTGGCGTAGAGGCGCGGCACCGCCGAGGCGGTGACGTCGACGTCGGCGACCAGCAGCGCCGCCGTCGCCGCTTCGTTGCCGATGACCTGCGGGTTGACGTCCGCGAAGGAGAGCCTCGGATCGAGCTCGAAGGCGCGCGCGATCGAGCGGATCGCCGCCTTGCGGTTGCCCTTGGCCTGCTGCAGCGTGCCGACCTGGAAGTGCGCCCAGGCGTTCAGGGGATCGAGCTTCAGCACCCGGCGGAAGTGCTTCTCCGCCTCGCCGTCGCGGCCGCGCTGCTGCAGCACCAGGGCCAGGTTGTAGATCGCCTCGAGCCGGTCGGGCTCGAGCTCGAGCGCCGACCGGTAGGCCTGCTCGGCGGCCTTGATCTGGCCGTCGAGCCCGAGCAGGTTGCCGAGGTCGTTGTACCCCGCCGCGCTGGGCTGCGCCCGGACCGATGCCTGTTGGGTGGCGATCGCCTCGGTCAGCGGGATCGGGTCGGCGGCACGCACCCCGGCGGTGACGCCGGCCAGAAGCACGGTCGCGGTCACTCCCAGGCTGAGCCAGAGCGGCAGCAGGCGGGCGCGGCGCGCCCGGCGGTCACGGCGTCGCCGGGGCCGGCCGGTTCGCGTGACGGGTGCAGAGGGCGGCGTGGCGTGGGATCGATTCATGGTCGTGGGCTCTCGTGCGCGGGATCAGTGACTCGTGGGCGGATCGTGCGCGGGTTCGGAGACGGGTTTCGAAGAGACGGGCTCAGGGAGTGGGTGCGGCGGTCACCGCGGCGCGCGCCGGGCTCCCGGGCGTCGCCGGGGCCCGCCGACGGTCGATCAGCCTGGATCGTTGACCGGCTTGGCCTTGAGCTTGAGCTGCCCCGCCTCGCGCGTCAGGCGGAAGGAGACGGCGCGACAGCCGGTCTTGCTGCGCAGCTGCTCGCTCTGCTTCTGCAGGTAGGCCTGGAAGCTCACCAGGTCGACCTTGCGCGCGCCCGGCGAGCTCTCGAACAGCGGCCGGTAGAGCGCCGCGGCCTCCGCTTCGCCGACGTCGCCGGAGATGCGTATGCCGGTCATCGGGTCGTGCTTCGGGGGCTCGTAGTCCATGCGCAGGCCGCCGCGGCGTTCGCGACCCTCCTCGACTGCGCGCACCCGCCGGTTGAACATCTCGACGAAGGAGTTGAGCCTGGCCTCGAGGCTGGAGAGCCTGAAGCGGTCGATCGAGCCGCGGACCCGGCCGCGCAGGTCGCGGGTCGTCTTGAGCAGCGCCTCCTGGAAGTGCACCGGGGGCAAATCGTTGGCGCCGACGAAGTAGCGGTCGTACTCCAGCTTGAGGCGCTTGATGTTCTCTTCGAGGGCGTCGAGATCGGGATTCGTCTTCATGGTGGCGGCGCCGAGCTTCGGCGATCGGCGATTCTAGCGCCCCGCCCGTCGCGGCGCGCGCCGGATCCGGCGTGGCGCGAGCGCTTACAATCGGGGGCCGCACCGACACCAGGCGTCCGCGGTCGGCACGGCGGTGTCCGATGAGCTCCCACACTCCAGAAGATCCCAGGCGCACCATTCCTCCAGTCTCCAGGCTGCTGGCGGATGCAGCGCTGCAGCCCCTCGTCCGGGTGTACGGAGTCGAGGCGGTCACCGTCCAGGTACGCGCCGAGCTCGAGGCGGCGCGGGCCGCGCTCGCCGAGGCTGCAGGCCGACCGCAGGGCTTCGACGTGGCGCGTCTGGCCGAGGCGGTCGAGCGCCGGCTGGTGGAGTGCTGGGGCGACTCCGCGCGGCGGGTGATCAACGCCACCGGGGTCTTCCTGCACACCAATCTGGGGCGGGCGCCGCTCGATCGCGAGGTGATCGCGGAGCTGTTGCCTTTGCTCGACGCCTCCACCGACGTCGAGCTCGATCTGGGCAGCGGCCGCCGCAGCGACCGCAACCGCCGCGCCGAGCTGCTGCTCGCCGGTCTGGTGGGCGCCGAGAGCGCCTTGGTGGTGAACAACAACGCGGCGGCGATCTTCCTCATCCTGGCCGCCTTCGCCGGCGGTGCGAGCGGCGCCAGCGGCGGTCGACGCGAGGTCGTCGTGTCGCGCGGCGAGCTGGTCGAGATCGGCGGCTCGTTCCGCATCCCCGACATCCTCGCCGCGGCCGGCGCCCGGCTGGTCGAGGTCGGCACCACCAACCGCACCCGGCTCGCCGACTACCGCCGAGCCTGCGGACCGCAGACCGCGCTGCTGCTCAAGGTGCACCCGAGCAACTACCGGGTGCGCGGTTTCACCTCTGCCGTCTCCGCCGAGGAGCTGGTCGGCCTGGGGCGCGAGCTCGGGCTCGCGGTGGTCGTCGACGAGGGCAGCGGCCTGCTGCGGCCCTCGGATCGGCCGCAGCTGCGCGACCACTCCAGCCTGTCCGAGCTGGTCGCCAGCGGCGTCACTCTCGCCTGCGGCAGCGGCGACAAGCTGCTGGGGGGACCGCAGGCCGGCCTCATCTGCGGCGGCGCCGAACCGGTGGCGACGCTGCGCCGTCATCCGCTCTACCGTGCCCTGCGGCCGTCGCGCCAGGTCCTGGTGGCGCTCGAATCGACGCTGCGCCGCCATCTGCGGCGCGATCCCCTGCCGATCGACCGGCTGTGGGACGACGACGGCACGTTGGCCGCTCGGCTCGAGCGCATGGCGCCGGTCTGCGGCGCGGCGATCGAGCAGCGCGAGGCGTTCGTCGGCGGCGGGGCGGCCCCCGACGCGCCGATCCCCGGTCCGGTGCTGGTGCTGCACGACGGCGGTCGCCTGGCCGAGCGTCTGCGGCGGGCGCCGGCGCCGGTGACGCCGGTGCTCGCCTACGTGCGCGACGACTGCACG
Source organism: Acidobacteriota bacterium (assembly GCA_003388555.1). Classification (GTDB taxonomy): domain Bacteria; phylum Acidobacteriota; class Thermoanaerobaculia; order Multivoradales; family Multivoraceae; genus QQVD01. The sequence goes on from QQVD01000038.1 coordinate 3,265, forward strand.
ATCCTCGACCTGCGCACCGTCGATCCGCGCGACGACGACGAGCTCGCGGCCAGCCTGGCGTGGGCCCGCGGCGGCGAGGCCGAGCCGCCCTCGGCAGCGCTCGCCGCCGCCGGCTCGGCGGTCGGGGAAGGCGGTTCGTGAGCGGCGAGGGGCCGAGGGGCGGCGACGCGCCACCGGTGCGGATCCTGGTGGTCGAGGATCGCGGCTCGCTGCGCCGCCTGATGCGCAGGGCGCTGGAGGAGGACGGATTCGTCGTCGCGGCGGCGGAGAGCCGGCAGGAGGCGGAGAGGCTGCTGGACGAAGCGCGGTTCGACCTCCTGCTCAGCGACCTGCGGCTGCCCGACGGCAGCGGGATCGACGTGCTGCGGACGCTGCGCCGCAGCGGCAGCGAAGCGGCGTGCGTGATCCTCACCGCCTTCGGGGACGTGCGCAGCGCGGTCGAGGCGATGAAGCTCGGCGCCAGCGACTTCCTCGAGAAGCCGGTGGAGATCGACGAGCTCTGCCGGCGGGCGCGCGAGCTCACCCGCGGCCTCGGCGCCGGAGCCGCCACCGCTCCGGCGCCCGCGGTCTTCGAGGTCCCCGGTGCGCCGCCACTGATCGGCGCGCACCCCAGCTTCCAGGCGGCGCTGCGCCTGCTGCGCAAGGTCGCGCCGACCGAAGGAACGGTGCTGCTGCTCGGCGAGAGCGGCACCGGCAAGGAGCTGTTCGCCAGGGCGCTGCACGCTCTGTCGCCGCGGTCCGCCCGGCCCTTCGTGGCGATGAACTGCGCCGCGGTTCCCGAGTCGCTGCTCGAGAGCGAGCTCTTCGGCCACCAGAAGGGAGCCTTCACCGGCGCCTCGGCGCAGCGGCTCGGACGCTTCGAGCAGGCCGAGGGCGGCACCCTCTTCCTCGACGAGATCGGCGAGCTGGCTGCGGCGGTGCAGGCCAAGCTGCTGCGGGTGCTCGAGGAGCGCAGCTTCGAGCGGGTCGGCGACCACGTCACCCGCCATGCCGACGTGCGCGTCGTCGCGGCGACCAACGTCGACCTGCAGCACCGGGTGCAGGAAGGCTCGTTCCGCCCCGACCTCTTCTACCGCCTCGACGTGCTGCCGATCCGACTGCCGGCCCTGAGCGAAAGGCGCTCCGACGTGCCGCTGCTGGCCGAGCACCTGCTCGAACGCGCCTGCAGGCGCAACCGGCTGCCGGCGCGTCGCCTCGCCGCGGAGGCGCTCGAGCTGCTCTCCCGTCAGCAGTGGCCGGGCAACGTGCGCCAGCTGAGCAACGTCGTCGAGCGCGCCGCGGTGCTGGCCGACGGCGAGCGGCTCGGCGCCGCCGATCTCGAAGCGGCGCTGGCGGTCGCCGCCGACACCGCTTCCGGTCCGACCTCGTCAGGGCCGGTAGCAGGCGATGCCGAGCGGACCGACGAGGAGGATCGCACCCGTCGCGAGCTGGAGACGGCGCTGCGCGAAGCGGGCGGCGACAAGCGCGAAGCGGCGCGTCTTCTCGGGGTCAGCTACCGCACGGTGCAGCGGCGCATCGTGCGTTTCGATCTCGAGGGCTTCCCGCACTACCGCGACGCGGCCGGAGGGCCGGCGGGCGAGTGAAAGCGGGATGCCTTCGCTGCGCGCGGACGAACCGCGCGGCGCCGATCCGCAGCGCTCGCCGACGCCGGGTCGCGAGCTCGAGGAATCCGACTCGATCCGCACCGATCCGCACCGAATCGGGTCCCGGTCCGATGCGGACCGGCCAGCGCCGCCGCTTCAGCGCGTCGCTTCGATCTCGAAGCGGAAGTCGCTGTGGGCGCCGATCTGGGCGAACACCGAGCGGAAGTTCGTCGTCTCGCCTGGATCGAGACGCGACGCCAGCAGCACCGCCGGCTGACGCTGGATGTCGGCTCCCGTCTCGTCGAGGGCGATCACCTGCATGCGGATGCTGGTGACCGTGACGTCGCTGGTGTTGCGTACCGTGCCGTAGATGGTGGCGCTGTCGAACTCGGGGGAGATGTCGCGCCACGAGACGACCTCGACCGCACTCGATCGCCGCACGGGCAGCCGCCGTGGACGCTCGGCAGAAGGCTGCGCTGAGGCATCGCCCGAGCCTTCGGCGGACGCCGAGCCGGAACCATCGCCGGTCTCGCCGGTCTCGCCCGCGCCGGACTGCTGGTCGCCGTCTGCTCCTTCCGCTTGATCCCCACCTGCGGGCGCGCCGCCCTCTGGAGCGGCGCTCGCGTCGCCCGCGGCCGGCGGGCTGGTGGCCAGCTCGGGCTGCTCGTTGGTGCGCAGCACCAGCACCGGCGCCGGAGGCGGACCGGGCTCGACCTCGGGCGGCGGCGGCGGGTTCGTCGCCAGCTCCGAAGCCTCGAGGTCGACCTCCGAGAGCGGGATCGAGACCAGATCGCCGGCCAGGTTCGGATAGAGCAGCTGGCGACCGCGAACCTGCCACGGTCCGCTGGCTTCGATCTGCTGCCCGTCGTGGGTGACCAGCCAGTAGCGCTTGGCGTCGCCGCGCTCCTGCTCGGCGGTGATCACCGGGCCGGACTCGTCGACCTGCTGCGCCGCGGCGGCGCCGGGGACGACGCCGTGGCCCAGTGCCATCAGCCCGATCGCGAGCACACAGCAGCGCCCCAGCCCGAGGGAGCCGGGGCGACTGGGAGAGGCCACCCGGAGGGCGGGGCCCTCCGGGCTCGACCGGAGCAACGACCGGTTCATCGCATGGCTCCTGACGGAGCGACGAGCGATGGCTAGCGGATGTTGTCTCCCCAGTTGAACTCGCGGATGCACACCGGGAAGGCTACGACACATTCCAGGCCGGTGTCGGCGCGCACCATCTTGAGCGGCACGGTGATGTTGTTGAAGCGGCACTCCGGCGGCAGCGTCTCGCGGATCGCCTGGGCGACGCTCTCGTCGCAGCCGTCCGGCTCGTCGTCGTCGTCATCGTCGTCGTCGTCGCCGCCCGAGCCGCCGATCTCGAGCTCGGAGAAGGGGTTGGTGACGATGCCCTCGACCGAGCGGAAGCGGTCCTCACCGCCCACCGGGTCGCCGGAGGTGGTGAACACCACGTAGATGTTGGTGAAGCCGGTGGTCTCGCAGATCAGCTGACCGTCGACCGTCTGCGGCTCGTCGATCGGGCTGAAGGTGCTGAAGATGGTCACGCCGGCGAGGGTGAAGGCGCGCGACAGCAGCTTCTCGCCCGGCTCGAGGTCGAAGAAGTAGCCGCCGTTCGAGCCCAGCGGGTCGATGCCGTCGGCGAGCGGCGGATCGGCCGGGTCGATCTGGTAGAGGGACGACTCGTTCAGCCCCGTGGCGCTGCTGAAGAAGTCGTCGACGACGACGAAGAAGCGGCCCTCCTCGGTGGCGTAGGCGGGATCCCAGAGATCCTCGCGGTTGCCGGTGCCGAAGGCGATCAGCGAGGTGCCGCCCTGGTAGCGGATCACCGACGGCGGGAAGAAGATCGCCCGCCCGCCGGTGTCGAAGATCTCGAAGGGCACCCACGATCCGGAGGCGATCTGGCCCGTCGAGCCGTCGATCGGCGCCGGGGTGGTGAGATCCACCTTGTAGAGCTCGCCGCCGAGGGTGCCGATGTAGATGTAGTCGATGTAGCCGCTGCCGGTGCGGTCGACGATCGCGGGATCGCTCGGCACGCCGGCGCGCAGGTCACGCTTGTAGAGCACCTCGCCGGTCTCGACGTCGACCATGTAGAGGTAGTTGCCCTCGGCCCAGTTGGCGGGGTTGATGCCGCCGCCGACGACCATGACGTAGCGGTCCTCGACGACGCCGCCGCCGGCGTCGATGCGGATGCGGCCGGTGCGCGGCGTCGACCAGGAGTCGCGCAGGTCGGCGTCGATGGTCGAGTCGAGCTCCCACAGCACCGAGCCGTACGGCACCGGACCGCAGGCCGCGGCGCTGTAGCCGGTCTCGACGCTGGTGCAGTCGGGCACGTAGTCGAAGTCGGACGCCGGTACGTAGACGGTGGAGCCGAAGGTGTCTTCCTTCTCCACCAGCGGATCGGGCTGGGTGACGTCGATCGCGATGTAGCCGACGCCGCCCTCGCGGTGGCCGGTGAAGGCGATCGAGCGCCACTCGCGGTCGTCCTCGTCGGGAGTGCCGGCGTGCAGCGGATCGATGAACACGTCGTCGACCCAGAGCACGCCGTCGGCGCGGTAGTCGTGCTGGTCGCTGACCTGGTCGGCCTCGAGCAGCGACGGCATCAGCGCTCGCGGCACCACCGCGAAGATCTCCTTGCCGGTGCCGAGCCCGAACGAGGTCTCACTGCGATCGAGGCGTCCCGAGTCGTAGCTCGGCTCGAGAGTGCCGGCGTCGAGGAAGTGCACCATGCCGTCGTTGGCGCTCACCGCGACGGCGCGGCGGCGGAACTCGTGCTTGCGGAAGAACTCCTGGTAGCCGCGCAGGTCGAAGGTCTGGTACTCGGGGCGGTTCGGGTTGGAGATCAGCGACGGCGACGAGTGGAAGACGTCGCCGAGGATCCACTCGAGGGTCTCGCCGTTGTTGCGCGGATCGGGCGCCGAGCGCCGCTCGTAGGTGCGGCGCAGCACCGAGAGCACGTCGTCGTAGGCGTCGTTGATCGACGTCGTCGACAGGGGATCGAAGGCGATGTCGCGGAAGCCGAACAGCTGGTCGACCCGCTCGATCAGGTCGAGGGTCGGGCCGAACAGCTTGCGCGCCCGCGGCACGCCGCTCAGACCGAGATCGGCGCGGCTGTAGAAGACGCGGCGATCGTTCTGGTCGGCGCCGAGGCCGAAGTCGGAGAGCGCCGGAGGGATGCTCAGGGTGATCGACGACGGCGCCTGCTCGAGCATCGAGTCGGCGGCGTCCCACGCCAGGCAGCCGCGCACCGGATCGAGCCCGGCGCAGGTGACACTGGGATCGGGCACGATGTTGCCGTCGTCGTCGGTGGTGGTCGGCAGCGGCTGCACGTAGTGCGACACCGAGCCCTTCCACACCGACTGGTCGGGGACCGGCAGGAAGCTGGTGAGGAAGATCGAGTTGCCGTCGTCGGTGCGCGACGGCGAGGTCGCCGCCGAGGCGAAGGCCTGCGGTGAGGTCTCGATCGCCTCGAAGATCTGCTGCAGCGCGTTGACCAGCTCGTTGCGGTCGGCGGCGACGATCGGGCCGGGGCAGAAGTCGTAGTCGTCGCTGGAGAACTCTGCGCAGTCCTGCACACCGTCGCCGTTGGTGTCGTTCTGGCCGGTGCCGCCGGCGTCGGCGATGTCCTGCACGTTGTCGGCGCTCAGGGCGCCGCCGAAGGCGACGACGAAGGTGCGGATGCCGAGATCCTCGAGCCGCGCCGCCGCGGTGCCGGGATTGCCGCCGCAGGTCTCCTCACCGTCGGAGAGCAGGATCAGGTACTTCTGCCGGCACTCGTAGGCCGGATCGCCGTCGTCCTCGTCGGAGCCCACCGGCTCCCAGTCCTCGTACCAGTCGGCGAGATTGTTCATCACGCCGGCGAGGGGCGTGTTGCTGGCGCTGACGATCGGCGGGTAGGAGCTGAACTGCGGCAGCACGTCGAGCCGGTTGTCGCCGCCCGGGGTGTTCTCGAAGTAGCGGGCGACCCGGAAGTCGGGGATCGGGTTGCCGTCGGAGTCGAGCGCGTACTGGCCCGGCACCGCGGTGTTGGGGGCCAGGCGGCGCAGGATCTCCTCGCGGTTGGCGACCTCGAACCCGGGCGCCGGAGCGGCGGGGTTCTCCGGGTGCTCGATCCAGTCCCAGGGCACCACTTCGCCGCGGTGGAAGACCTGGTTGGTGGGATCGCGGTTCAGCGGGTCGGCGCGCGTCGGATAGCGCAGCTCACTCACCGGCGACTGGGTGCCGGTCGACGGGGTGTCGTTCGGGGCCCACTGCGGCGTCGAGTTGCAGACGTTGTTCTGGTCGAGGTTCGACCACTTGTAGACGGCGAGGAAGTCGTTCTGCAGCGGCGTCCCGGCGGCGCTCACGAAGGGGGTGCCGTCGTTGTCCTGGCCGTAGACCCGCTCCAGGGTGATGGTGCGCTCGCCGAAGTTGCTCCAGTTGCAGCTGCTCGTGCTGGCGCCGGTGTAGCGGCGGACCCGAACCTCGACCTGGATCGTCTCGGCGCCGTAAGGGATCGCGGTGCCACCGGGCTCCTGGAAGCGGAGCTCGAAGCCCGTGCCACCCTCGTTGACGTAGGTGTAGGTCTCGCTCGAGCCGTTCCAGCCCATCACCGGCGCGCGGCCGAAGGCGACGTCGGTGCCCCAGAACCACTGGTTGCCGCCGCCGCTGCGGTCGCAGTAGCCGTAGCGGTCGTCGTTGCGGCCGTCGTTGTTGTCGTACGAGTGATCGCCGAAGTAGACGATCTGGCCGACGTTGGGCCAGTCGAGCTCGTTGGCGCCCCCACCGAGCCAGGGCAGGCTCTGGGTGTCGACGCGCCGGTAGGCCCAGTGCTTGCGCTCGATGTCGAGGTCTTCCTGCTCGAAGTGAGCGAAGCCGAGCACGACGCCGTCGTCGAGGCCGCGGATCACCTCGTAGAGCGCCGACTTGGCCTGGTAGAGGCGGCTGTCGGGCGAGTCCATGTCGGTGTCGGTCCAGGTTCCGTCGGGCTGGCCGGCCTCCCAGTTCATCGACCCCGAGGTGTCGAGGATGGTGAAGACGTAGGGCTGATCCTGCTGCAGCGAGAAGAGGTCGCGGTCGTCCGCCGAGGAGGCGGCGGCGATCAGCAGCAGTGCCGCGCCGAGAGCCCAGGCCGGGCGGTGTGGGCGGAGGCCACGGCGCCGGGCGGCGGAGTCGAGAGAGAGGAGTCGGGAGTTCATGACGGGCTCCTGGTGGCCGCCTGGGGAGGCGGAGGGTCGGGCGATCGGAAGAGCGGTTGTTCGTGAGGTCGTCGGCGGGCGCCGGGCGCTGAGGCCGCGAGGCCGGCCTCGAGGACGGAGGTCGAGGGGTCTCAGCGCGGTGGCGGATCGGTGGCCGCGCCGCCGTCGCCGGCTGCTCCGGCCTCGGAGCCGCCGTCGCTGCTCACCGGCCGCTGCAGCGGCAGCGAGCTGATGTCGAAACGCACCGTGTCGAAGTTGACGATGTTGGGGAAACGCACCGAGAAATCAGCCTGGTCGCCGGGCTCGAGGCGCACCCCGGTGAGCGAGGTGGTGGCGATGTCGACGGCGCTGCGATCGGCGTCGAGCAGCTCGGCGGTGACCCGCACGTTCACTGCGGTGCTCTGCCCCTGGTTGGCGAGAGTGCCCTCGACCACCAGGCCGCTGCCGTCGCTGAGCCCCTCGCGCCACTCTGTGACCGCGAGGAGGTGCCGTTCGCGTCCGTCGGCAGGGGACGTCGCGGACGAGCCGCCCTCGCCCTCGGCCGTCTCGGCGCCCCCGGCACCCTCCGGACTCCCCGGGCGCGCGGTGCGCGCGGCGCCGCCGACGTCGCGGTTGGTGATGGCGATCACCACCGGCTTCTTCGCCGTCGCTGCGCTGCCCGGCGCCGCGCTCGCGGTCGCCTCGGCGGTCGCCGCGTCGCCGGCCGACTCGAGCGCCGCTTCGGTGGCGTCGAAGTCGACCTCGCTGGCGCGGATCGAGAGCAGTGCGCCGTCGGCCGCGGTGTACACCACACGACCGCCGCGCTGCTGCCACTCGCCGCGCGTCTCGATCCGTTCGCCGCTGAGCAGCACGAGCACCTCGGCGGCGAGCGGCGGGGCGCCGAGCCAGCCGCCGAGCAGCACGCAGGCGAGAGTGGGCAGCCATCCTCCGGCCCTGCGCTGCGAACGGATGCCGCGCCGCGACCGGCGACGGGCGCCGCCGTACTGCCGATCGAGCGTCGTCGCGGCAGTCCTCTGTCGCAGGCCCGAAGCGCTGGAGGTGTTGTCGGTGGTGCTGGTGGTCATGCTCGTGCCCCCGGGGCTCACATCCGGATCAGCTTGTTGCGCTTCTCGTCGCGCTGCAGGTAGGGCTGCAGGAAGCGCTCGTCGGTCGGGTAGGTCTGCACCATGTAGGTCATCGCCTTGCGCGCCAGCGGCACGTCGTCGTCGCCCGACATGTCGACCAGGTTGCGGGTGGCCTGTGAGGTGGCGGTGAACAGGATCGACTTGAAGCGCTCCTGGCCGACGTTCTCCTCGCAGAGCGGGCACACGGCGCTGCCCACCGGCACGAAGCCGGTGACCTGCACCTGGTCGGCGACGTTCAGCTTGCCGCTCGAGCCGGAGACGTCGAACTCCGAGCGCATCTCGTACTCGACCTGGTTGAGGTTGTAGTTCAGGGTGTTCGAGAGGCCGAGGTTGAGCCCGCCCTCGGCGGCGTAGAAGACGCGCTGGATGACCCGCTCCTGGTCGCCGACCAGGACCTCGGTCTGGGTCACCAGGGTCAGCGACAGGCCGACCACGGTGAGCACCAGCAGGATCATCAGGGTCAGCACGTAGGCGCTGCCCTCCTCGCGGTTGCGGGAGCCCTCGCGGAGAGATCGGGCGGTACGGATGGCGCTCATGAGACGTTCCTCAGGTCGACGACGCTGCGCATCACGCGACGCCGGAAGCGACGGTCGGCGAGCTGGTCGTTGTCGGCGGGTTGGGGCGAAGGATCGACCTCGTGGTTCTCGAGGGTCGGCAGGTAGTCGGAGATGAAGGTGTTGTCGCGCCGCTCGCTGCGCACCAGGGTGCTGACCCGCACCTGGAAGAGCGTCGCGTTGCCCCAGGCACCGTCGGCGTCACCGAGACCCCAGTACTGATCGGTGTCGGTGTCGTCCTCGTGGTTGAACAACCACTCGTCGGTGTCCGGCGCGGAGTCGTCCTCGGCGATGGTGCCGTCGTCGTTGAGATCGAGACCGAGCGCGATCTGCAGGTCGACGACGTTGTCGGCGATGTCGACCCGGCCGTTCGCCGCGTCACCGCGGTAGAGCGTGTTGGTGTTGGGGTAGAACTGCGCCCGCGACAGCTTCGGCGAGCCGCCGGTGACGCTCTCGGTGTCGTTGCGCACGTAGTAGCGGTACTCCTCGAGGATCCCCACCCACGCCGGCACGGCGCCCTGGGCCAGCGCCTGCGGGAAGGCGCCGCCCCACGACAGCGGCAGGTAGGCGTCGTTGTTCGTCGAGGCCGCCGCGGCGTCGAAGTTGATCGTGGCGCGTTCCTCACCGGGCTCGACGCTGCCGTCGTTGTCGATGTCGGCCGGCCCGATCGCGCCGCCGGAGAGCAGCACCACGGCGTAGATGGACGGGTCCTCGAGGCTGACCAGCACCAGCGGCACCGGCAGGCCGTCGTCGATCACGCTCTGCAGCAGGCTGAGGTCCTGGGCGATGCCCTGGTTGTTCAGCGAGTCGACGAAGAGCGTGCCGGTGGAGCTCCCCTGGTCGTAGGTGTAGCCGGCGCCGGTGTTGGGTAGCCAGATCGGGTTGCTCAGCACGCCGCGCACGGTCAGCACGTCGGTGCCGTCGACGACCTCGTTGCCGCCGACGGTGAAGGTGTCGCCGTCGACGTTGTCGGTGACGTTGATCGCCACCGGGCCGGTGACGCCGCCGCGTCCGGCCATGCGCACGTTGCGCACCAGGTCGTAGTTGGCGACGCGCTGCGACTGCTGCAGGTCGGCGAGGTCGCTCTGCACCCGCGCCGTCTTGGTGCTGACGTCGAAGAGCAGGTAACCGACGACCATCATCTCGACCAGGATGAAGGTGCCGATGATCAGCTCGATGAGGGTGAAGCCCGCTTCGCCGTGCGGCGCGTCACCCGGATTCTCGGGGGACGCCGGGCCGGTCGCGGTCGCGGTGTTCTCGGGGTGCTGGCTCATGGTGTGGGTGCCTGAAGCGTCGAGTGGGATCGTCGAGTGAAAGGTGAGGCGCAAGGGCGGAGGTCGCTGTCCAAGAGCGCCGCTCAGATGCCGCGCAGCACGCGCAGGGTGACGGTCTTCGCCGGCCGCGCGAACTCGGTGGGCCCGGCGAGCGCCACCTGGATCTCCTTGAGGTGGATCTGCGACGAGTCGGTGCCCGCCGGCAGCGCCTCGTCGTCCTCGAGCAGGTCGTCGCTCAGCGCGTCGCGCGAGTACTGGCGGATCGTCGTCACCCGCTGGTAGGTCTCGGTGCCGTCGGGGGTGAACTCGTCGCTGTCCTTCCACACCTTGTAGCGCGGGATGTAGTACGAGGTGGTCTCGAGCTCGGTGCCGGCGGCGATGGTCAGCTCGGCGTGGTTGAAGTCGAGCTGCATCAGGCGCTCGACCTCCGAGCGCGCCGAGTTGGCGACCTCGGTCGACTGGCGCCCCTGGGCGTTGTCGGTGACGGCGCGGATGAACAGCGGCATCAGGCCGACCATCACGATGAGCAGGATCGAGGCCGCGATCAGGGTCTCGACGATCGAGAAGCCGCGCTGGTCGGCGGGGTGCTGGTTCATGGCGGAAGCGATCCGCTGGCAGCCGCGGTGCAGCGAGGTTGGCAGGCTCGGGTTCTTCATCAGTACCACTTCCACAGGTTCTTTCCGGTGTCGACGTCGAGGCCGCGCGGATAGAAGGCGGAGGTGCCGGTGCCGAACGGCGGGTTGACGTACCACTTGCGCAGCTCGACGCGGGCGGTGGCGGCGGGCTCGATGCGGATCTCGAAGAAGTTGCGCTCGGCGTTGTCGCCGATGCGGAAGGCGCCGACGTCGCGGATCGAGCCGTCCGACTCGAACACCGCCACCCGGTCGCCGTCGCCGTCGACGCTCAGGCCGTCGACCATGTTCGGGCCCTCGGGAGAGGCGTCCTCGGGCGAGTGGAAGTAGAGGAACTGGCTGCTGCCGGCGGCGGGCAGGGGCAGGTTGGCGACCTCGTAGTCGGCGGTGCGGAACGGCACAGAGTCGTCGGGGTTGAACTCGAGGTTGGGGTCGCCGTCGACGTTGGCGAAGACGAACAGCCGCTGGTTGTCGAGGTCGGCCGAGACCACCACCGGGACGGCGCGGCGGATCGCCTCCTGGCGGGCGCGCGCGAGCTGGTTCTGGAACTCGTTCATGTAGCCGATCATCCGCGACTGCCGCACCACCTGGAGCAGGTTGGGCACGCCGATCAGCAGCACGATGCCGATCACGGCGATGACGATCAGCAGCTCGAGCAGGGTGAAGCCGCGCTGGGACTCACCCGGCGAGCGGCGCCTGAGGAGTCGCCTCGCCACCGGGCCGGTCGTGCCGGTCGTGCCCATAGGGCCGGGAGCTCGGAGCGGAGCGGTGTCGGGGGAGGGTTGGGTCGTTGTCATCTCAGTGGGAGTGCCTGTGGGTCCATGAGCGTTCGTCGCGTAGGTCGCGCGACACGGTCAGTACGACTGGTGCCACGTGGCCGTGTCGGGCCCCGCCTCGTGGGCCACCGTCAGCCGATCGGCGGATCGGAGTGGCGGCGCGGCGCCGGCTGCGGGCGTGGGGACTCTGGTCCTCGCCCCGGGAAGTAGCAGGATCGCTGCCAGCCGATGCGTGCCCGCCGCGGGGTGGCTACGGCGACGGGGCGATGGCGCTAGGCGCGGCGGGGCTCGCAGGCCGACGCAGCGCGGCCGGATCGGCGCCGCGGAGCCGACGCTCCAGCCGGCCGGAGGCGGATGGCGAGACGCCGGGTTGTTACGATCGGTAACGATCCGGACAGCGCCGCAGCGCCCCTTCAGGGGGTGACGTCAGCCAACGGAGCCCGCCGGCGGCGGGAAGCGCAGCCTGGCCCGGGTGCCGCCGCCGGCCCGCGGCTCGAGGGTCAGCTCGGCGTGGTGCAGGTCGGCGATGCGGCGGGCCAGCGCCAGCCCCAGGCCGACGCCGTCCTCGTTGCCGCGCGCGAACGGGGTGAAGAGCCGCTCGCGCACCGCCTCGGGCAGGCCCGGGCCGCGGTCGAGCACCTCGACGGTGGGACGGCTCGATCGCGGGTCGCCCTCGTCGGGCTCGGCGAACACCCGCACCACGATCGGCGGACGCGGCTCGAGGTCGCGGTGGCTGCGGGCGGCGTTGCTCATCAGGTTGCGCAGCAGCCGCTCGATGAGCTGGGCGTCGCCGCGCAGGGCGGTGCGAGGCGTGGTGCTCGGCCCCTCGTCTGCCACCGCGAGCTCCCCCGCCGCCGTGCCGCCGTCGCCGCCGCCGGCGAGCTCGAGCTCGACGCGCTCGCCGCGCAGCGCCGGGTCGGCGACCGCGCGACGGGTCACCTCGACCAGGTCGAGGTCCTCGAGGCGCGCGGTTCCCGGGCGGGCGAAGCTGAGGAAGTCCTCGGCGACGCGGTGCAGGTGGTCGATCTCCTGCTGCAGCTCCGCCAGGTCCTCGGCCTGGCGCGGCCCGAGATCGGACCTCGCCAGCAGCGTCGCGTAGCCGCGCAGGCTGGCCATGCCGTTGCGCAGCTCGTGGGCGAGGCCGGCCGACATCTCGGCGATCTGCGCCAGGCTGGTCGACAGCATCGACTCGCGGTGCTCGCGCTGCACGTGGGTGAGGTCGGTGAACAGGCCCAGCCAGCCGCGCGGCGAGCCGTCGGCGCGGGTGAGCCGGGTGAGGGTGAGGCCGAGGATGCGCCGCTCGCCGCTCGCGGTGCGCACGCCGCACTCGTGGCGCCGCACCGGCTGGCCGGTGCGCAGCGCCTGTTCGAGGATCGCCGCGACCTCGGGTTGGCGCTCCAGCACCTCTTCGACCGCCCGCCCCGCGACGTCGATGCCGACGTCGAGCCAGTGCGCTCCCGCCTCGTTGAGGGCGAGGAAACGGCCGCCGGCGTCGACCAGCAGCAGGCCGGTGGACGTCTCGCCGTCTTCGGCGCCGTCGCCGGCACCGCCGCTGTCGCGCACCGCCTCGGACAGCGGGTCGGCCTCGCTGCCGCGCCGGGCCAGCTCGCCGAGCGCACGGTCGAACGTCTCGAGCAGCTGCGCCACCTCGTCGACGCGCTGGCGGGTGGCGCCGTCGCCCGCCGCGGCCTGGGCGCTCTGCACCGAACGGGCGCGCTCGATCAGCCCCTCGATCGGGCGCAGGCGGCGGCGCCGGTAGAGCAGCACCAGGGTCAGCAGCGCGGCGTCGGCGAGCACCACCGTGGTGGCGAGGATCGGCAAGCGGCGGCGGTGGCGGGCGAGCACCGGCGCCGGCCAGTCGATGCGGTAGAGCGGCCCGGTCGCAGCGCCCGGCGCGGCTCCCGGGGCGGCCAGCACCGCGGCGACGATCGGCCCCAGGGTGCCGTCGGGGCCGCGCACGATCGGCGCCGCGACCGGCTCGCCGCGGCGTCGGCGCAGCGGGTCGAGCAGGTTGACGCCCTCGAGCCCCTCGCTGCTCGCGGTGGCGATGCCGTCGGCGTCGAGCCGGGCGATCGCCGCCGCGCCGGGCGGCCGGGTCAGTGTCGTGGGCGGCGCCGCGCCGGGCGCAAGCACGAGCTCGAGGTGCTCGCGCGAGGCGGCCAGGATGCGCTCGTGCTCGGCCTCGATGAACTGGTGCACGGCGCTGCGGTAGGCGAGCACCGCGGCGAGCGAGAGCAGCACCACCAGGGCGGTGGCGAGCGGCAGCACCACCACCGTCTCGCCGCGCAGGCCGATGGCGGCGAAGCCGGAGCGCGATCGGGATCCGGTGTCTGCAGAGCGGCCCGGGCCGGCGGCGTCGACCCGATCCGGCGCACGATCTCGCGAAGGTCGCGGCGGTGGCGGCTGGGGTCCGCCCTCGCCCCGCGGCGACGCGCCCGGCCCGGTCCCTGCGTCGCCGCGCCGCGGGTCGCTCATCGCACCAGCAGCCCCAGGTACCAGTCGAGCACCGGATCGCCCACCAGCAGCGCCAGGGCGGCGCCGACCGCGAGGTAGACGCCGAACGGCAGCCGGCTGCCGAGCTCGGCCCGCCGGGTGGCGATCAGCGCCGTCGCCACCACGGTGCCGAGAAGGCAGGCGAGGAAGAGCGTCAGCACCGTCTTGCCCGGCCCCAGGAAGGCGCCCACCATGGCCAGCATCTTGGGGTCACCGAGGCCCATGCCCTGCTGCCGCCGCACCAGCCACCACAGGCCGATCAGCGCGTAGAGCACCCCGGCGCCGCCGAGCAGCGCCAGCACCGAGCCGACCGGCGTCGTCCACTCGACCACGAAGCTGGCGCCGAGGCCGGCGAGCATGCCCGGTTTGGTGATCTTGTCGGGCAGCAGGTAGTGCTCGGCGTCGATCAGCGCCAGCGCCAGCAGCAGCGCCAGCAGGGCGCAGGCGACGACGCCCGAGGCGGTGGCGCCGAAGCGCCACAGGGCGAGCGTGAAGAGCGCCCCCGTGCTCGCCTCCACCAGCGGGTAGCGCAGCGAGATCGCCGCGTCACAGCGCCGGCAGTGCCCGCCCAGCACCAGCCACGACACCAGCGGCAGGTTGTCGTACCAGCGGATCAGATGACCGCAGGAAGGACAGCGCGAGCGCGGCGTGACCGTCGACTGGCCGCGCGGCAGCCGGTGCACCACCACGTTGAGGTAGCTGCCGACCACCAGGCCGAAGAGGAAGCCGTAGCTGAGGAGGAGGACCTGGAGCATCGGTGGAGGCGATCGTGACGCAGCGCCGGGAGACGGCTCGTCGACGCTGTCGGAGCCGCGAGTCGCACCCGCGGTGCAGCTCGAGGGGCCCTGCGGGCACTGGCTGGGTCAGGCGCCCTCCGGTGCGGATCCCTGGCGTGCGGCCATTGTAGAGCGAGTCCGAGGAGGGTCCTGGCCTCGCGCACCGAGGCCTACGACACCCCGTCGGAGCGGACCACCACCTGGGAGTACGAGGACCCGGCCTTCCCGAGCTCCGCGACCGAGATCCGCCGCGACTCCACCAGCGGCGTGGTGGGCCAGTACCGCGTCACCTCGCTGATCTACGACGCGCAGGGGAACGTGCTGGAGCGCACCGAGGAGGGTTTCGAGGCCGGCGCTGCGTTCTCGCTGACGACGGTCAACACCTACACCGCCGAAGGGCGCCTGGAGACCACCGATCCGCCGGGCGACGGCACCGCCGACACGGTCGTCTTCGACTACACCGACCCGCCTCTCGACCCGCGCGGCAACCTGCTGCTCAGGTCACGCACCGACCCCCTGGTCGGCACCACGACCTACGAGTACGACGCCTTCAACCGCCAGGAGGCGGTGACCGATCCCAACGGCCTGGTCGTGCACACGGTGTACGACGCCATGGATCGGGTGGTGGAGACCACCGTCGAAGGCTCGCTGGGCACCCTGCTGGTCACCGAGAACCGCTACGACGAGTTCGGCGACCTCTTCCAGACCGTGATGCCGGAGGGCAACGTGGTGGAGTACTCGTACGACCACGCCGGCCGTCTCGAGACCATCGAGCGCAAGCCCGACGACCAGCCGAGCAGCCACGGTGAGCGCACCCGCTACGAGTACGACGCCGCCGGCAACCGCACCCGCGAGGAGCAGCAGGGGTGGGACCAGGTCACCCAGTCCTGGGTCACCGCGACGTACACCATCTATGACTACGCCAGCCGCTGCCATCTCGCGAGCACCGAGGACTCGCTCGGCAACCTCACCGAATACGCCTACGACTGCGACAGCCGGCTCGAGGCGAAGTGGAACCCGGACAACCCCTCGCTCGGCCAGACCGCGACACCGAGCGAGATCTACACCTACGATCTGTTCGGCCGCCTGGCGACGGTCTCCGCTCCCTGGGCGAACAGTGCGACGTTCGTGACCACCAGCTACGACTACGACGTCCAGGACCACCTCGACACGGTGACCGATGCCGAAGGCAACGTGACGACCTACGTGTACAGCGACCGGGATCTGCTGACCTCCGAGACGTCGATCGCCTCGGGCACCAAGACCCACGCCTACGACGCCGGCGGCAACCTCACCTCGACGACCGACGCGCGGAGCATTCAGACGACCAGGGTCTTCGATGTCGCGGACCGGGTGACGCAGGTCACCTACCCGACGTCGAGTCTCGACGTGACCTACGGCTACGACCAGGGGCCCGACGCCCTCGGCAGGCTGAGCTCGATCACCCGCGGCGGCGCGACGCTCGACTTCACCTACGACGAGTTCGGCCGGCAGGTGCAGGACGGAGACCTCGCCTACGGCTACGACGACACCCTGAGACGAGCCACAGGCGAGGCGATGGAGACAGCCGATCGCCCGCTTGCGGGAGATCGCCGGCTGTCCACGGCAACCGGGACCAGATCACCTATCCCTCCGGTCTCGTCGCCGACTACGACTTCGACTACGCCGACCGCGAGGAGTCGGTCACGGTGGCGCCGCCTCTGGGCAGCGCCACCCCGATCGCCACCGGCGCTCTCTACTACCCGGCCGGCCCGCTGGCCGAGCTCCAGCTCGGCAACGGCGTGCTCGAGAGTCGCTACTACGACGATCGCTACTTCCCGGACGAGATCGAGGTCAGCGGCCCGACGGCGCGCATCTGGGACTACTCGACCGACGCGGTCGGCAACGTGACGCAGATCGCCGAGTACGACGTCGTCTCCGGCGTGCCGACGCTGTCGCGCACATTTGGCTACGGGTATCAGGCGCACCAGCACTATCTGACTTCGTTCGCTGGCACCGGTATGGGAACGCGCGACTGGACCTATGACGGAATCGGCAACCGGACCAGCGAGCAGGTCGCGGAGGTGGCGCCACAGCCGTACAACTACGTGAAGAACGGCACCGGCAAGGGGCCGGGAGGCGGCAACACCCCGCTGCTGAAGAACATCGCCGAGACCACCGCCACCTACACCTACAACGCCGCCGGCGCGCTCGCGGCGATGCAGCGCGCCAGCGGCAGCGTGACGTTCGCGCTCGGCGTGCTCGACGACGAGCGTCTCGGCTCGGTGTCGCGCAGCACCGGAGAGTCGTCGAGCTTCAGCTACGACGGCCGCAGTTTCCTGCGCAGCGCTGACGAGGCGTCGACCGGCGGCTACAGCCGACCGACGTACTCGAGCGCCGGGGTGGTGCACCACCTCGAGCGGCGCGACAGCACGGCGTCGCCGGTGGAGAACGTGTGGTACGTCTACCTGGCGGGCCGACCGGTGGCGCAGTACACGGAAGTGGCCGGTGGTGCGTCACAGTGGACGTACCTGACGGTCGACCACCTCGGAACACCGCTGCTCGCCACCGACGCGAGCGGCAGCGCGGTCTGGCAGGGGCCGCTGGATCCGTTCGGCGCCGATCCGCTGCGCGACACGCCGAGTGGAGCCCTGGAGGCGGGGCTGCGGCTACGTCTGCCGGGGCAGTGGGAGGACGAGATCTGGCAGGATGCGACGTTGGGTGCGGACGTGTACTACAACGTGCACAGGTGGTATGAGATGGGGACGGGGAGGTATACGAGGGTTGATCCGTTGGGGTTGGAAGGTGGTTTGAATCTCTTTGGCTACGCTCAGGGCAATCCCCTCTTTCTCATCGATGTGCTTGGCCTCGACACTGCTCAGGTGTGCTGCCGGCCCATACATCCAGCTGCGGCTATTCGTTGGGTCAACGTTGCGATCGGCCTCGTCGAGGCTCTCATTCCGCAGACGCGTGACCTTATTCCTCTGGCGAGACACTGCTATATTAGACAGGTCGACGACGCTGGCAAGACAGTGCAAACTTGGGGGCTGCTGAACAAGAGTGGGCTCGCCAAGGCAAGAAGGGGCGACGACGCTGACAAAGGTTATACCCCTCGCAACGGAGAGTGCGGAGCCCCAATCTGCTTCTCAGAAGAGATGGGAAGGTGTCTTGACACCAAGACATGGGAATATGCGACACGCAAGTACCCAGTTTTTGCCGGCGGTGTCACCCCGGGTTGGCCCTTTGATTCTACCGCCGCGCCCAACAGCAACTCTTTTGCACAGGTTGTTTCAAGTTCGTGTGGAGTCAACGAACCCGGCTTTGTAAGTGAGAGGGAAACGCCGGGATGGTTTTATTGGAGGTTGGCGCAAAGAGGACGCTAGCCCTGGTAATGCGGTGAGCATGGAGGGCCTTCGATCCTGACTAGCACTCACCTCCTTTCACGCGGTTCGCTGAAGAATACGTCCCTTGGTGCGCCGAATGATTGCCGTCTCCATTGATCACTGGACCTTGCCGAACGTCTCGACTTCGTGGCCGTTCTCTGTTGCAGCGGGGGTCTTCTTCTTCGCCTTCGTCATTCACCTCAATACTCTAGGGGTAGTCATGGCGATGCTTCATGTTTGGAAGAAGGTGTGGCCGCTATCGATTCTCCGCACGGCCTCCTGGTTGGTGGGTCCGCCCTTGACTTGGGTTGCGGTCACGGTGCGAACGGATCGCCCATTCGAGCTTGGAAATCTGCTCGTTGAGGCACCGGCCATATCAGTGATCAGCGCTGCTTTGTACTTGTGTGCGCACCCGACGACCGAGGGCCGAACAACCCGCGAGCTGAGCTGCTTGGTGATAGTCGGAATTCTCTGCTCGGCGGTCGGAATGTGCTTGCCAGCTTGTCCGGCTGCGTAAACATCTCGATGTCCCGAAGAGGTCCCACCCTAAAAAAAGAGATCTCCTCGGGTTCAGGTTCAAAAGGTCCCACCCATTTCGGGGAGGGACTTGAAAAGGTCCCACCCATTTCGGGGGAGGGGCGGTCGTCGTCAACGGCCATTGGCTCGTTGAGGCGCGCTTTGAGGGCGCGCGGATGGCGGATCGAGCCCAGCCGCGCACTCCCTCTTCACCGCTGAAAGGGTCCCACCCATTTCGGGGAAGGACGGTCGTCGTCGTCGGCAGTCGGCTCGTTGAGGCGCGCTTTGAGGGCGCGCGGTATGGCGGATCGAGCCCTGCCGAGCGCTCGCGCCTCCTTCCGACCCCTCGATCTCGGCCTCCAACTGCTCCTGCGGGCGGTGTTTCTCGACGTCCAGACGCACGAATCCCGCGACGCCATGGGCGCCGGGGATCGGAGCGGTGGATTGTCGGAGCTGAGGGGGACGCGACGGTCAGCCAGGCGCTCGAGCCCTCGCGCTCGGAGGCGGCAAGGTGACGGGGAGTCTCGAAGGGAAGCATCCTTCGGGGAACCGGACGTCGCGGTGTCCCTGCCGGAGCAGGGCCGCGGCGCGGAGGTAGGCGTCGAGGAAGGCCTTGTACGCCCGTTTGAGGAGCTTGAAGGACTCGCGGGTGGCGTGGAACCACGGCGGCGGAGAGCGTTTGGTCTTCTTGGGACGCTGGTGGGGGTGCACCCGCAGCACTCCCTGTACTCCGAGAGGACGCTTGCGCTCGGCTTCGAGTCGCTCTCTGGTGTGCTTCTCGACTCCGTCGACGAGGCGTTGCATGAGGTCTTGGTACTCGGCGTCGCTCAGGTGATCGAAGGCGGGGAGCTTGGCGAGGTGCACGGTGTTGCTGGTCGTGACGTCGGCATTCTCGAGCTCGGGCTCACCGGAGCGTCGACGTTCGTACAGCTCGGTGCGGTCGATCCAGGCGCCCTCGACGGTCTGCTCGCCGTCGACCAGTGCCTGGTGCGAGCAGGCCCCGGGCCACTCGAGGGGCGAGCTGACGAGGTTGTTGTCGCAGCCCTGCGCGACGATGTAGCGCAGGCGCTCGAGCTGCACCCGGGGCTCGGGGCTGACGACGATCGACTTATACCGCTTCGACCACACCTGGTCGCGCTGAAAAGGTCCCACCCATTTCGGGGGAGGGGCGGTCGTCGTCAGCGGCGATCGGCTCGTTGAGGCGCGCTTTGAGGGCGCGTGGACGGCGTATCGAGCCCTGCCGAGCGCTCGCGCCTCCTTCCGACCCCTCGATCTCGGCCTCCAACTGCTCCTGCGGGCGGTGTTTCTCGACGTCCAGACGCACGAATCCCGCGACGCCATGGGCGCCGGGGATCGGAGCGGTGGATTGTCGGAGCTGAGGGGGACGCGACGGTCAGCCAGGCGCTCGAGCCCTCGCGCTCGGAGGCGGCAAGGTGACGGGGAGTCTCGAAGGGAAGCATCCTTCGGGGAACCGGACGTCGCGGTGTCCCTGCCGGAGCAGGGCCGCGGCGCGGAGGTAGGCGTCGAGGAAGGCCTTGTACGCCCGTTTGAGGAGCTTGAAGGACTCGCGGGTGGCGTGGAACCACGGCGGCGGAGAGCGTTTGGTCTTCTTGGGACGCTGGTGGGGGTGCACCCGCAGCACTCCCTGTACTCCGAGAGGACGCTTGCGCTCGGCTTCGAGTCGCTCTCTGGTGTGCTTCTCGACTCCGTCGACGAGGCGTTGCATGAGGTCTTGGTACTCGGCGTCGCTCAGGTGATCGAAGGCGGGGAGCTTGGCGAGGTGCACGGTGTTGCTGGTCGTGACGTCGGCATTCTCGGGCGCGCCTTCGGAGTGCTCGCGAGCGCGTAGGGCGGCGCGGCGGGCGGACTTCGCGGGGTCGGCCGGGTCGGTGAATGGAGCCGGGCCGGCATCGCTGGCAGCGGGGGCTGCGGAATCGGCTTCAGTCTCAGCACGATCGGCAGCACCCTCCGCAGCTCCGGTCTCGCCGAGCAGATCGCCCAGCTCGGGCTCGAAGGCCCAGGCCAGTGCCTCGAGCTCCTCGAGCACCTCCGGGGTCGGTGTCCAGCGCAGTTTCTTCGCCATCTCGAGGAGAAGAACGGCGCCGAAGGGGCGCGGCTGACGCGGAGAGGAAGAGGTGGCTCAGGACCGTCCTCAGGAGGTCCCACCCTTTTCGGGAGGAGGTCCCACCCTTTTTCGGGAGCTGGCCCGGGGCCCGGGCGGTCGGAGGTTGCCGTCGCCACCACCGGAGGACGGCGGTCGGCGTGCGGGCGGCCGGGCGGGTCGTGCACGCCGCGTGACGGCCGGGCCATCGGCAGGGTCGCTGGCGCCGGCGTCAGCTCGCCTTCTTCTCCTCGTAGCGGGCGATCAGCTCGCGCACTTCGGGCACCAGGGGAGGCGGGACCGCCATCATCGTCGAGTCGGCGAAGGCCGCCTCGTCCTCGGCCACTGCCTCCTCCTCCGTCTGGTTCTCGTAGTACTCGATCACGTCGCGCACCCGAGCCTCGTCCCATCCGGGGGGAAACTGGTTCTGGACTTCCTTCTTCATCGTCGTCTCTTGCGCCGCTGCCGGCGGCGGTAGGCAGCCAGCGGCTTGCCTCGTAGATCATACGCTGTGATCACGAAGAGGGTGTGCGGATCCGGGTCGGGCGCGTAAAAGACGCGCAGGACCCGGCCCGCCTCCGTCGCTCCGATCACCATCCGCGAGCTCCCCCGGCCGGGCCGCTCCTCGCCGGGGTTCCGGAGGACCTCCTCCACCTCCTCCTCGCTGACGCCGTGCTCGTAGATGTGCGGCTCGCCGGTCGTCGGGTCGAGGTAGAAGCGCAGCAGGTCCACACGGGCCATGCTACCCGTCCTCCTCCGCTTCCTCGTCCTCGGCCTCGACCAGGTCGAGCACCAAGAAGGTCGCAGCCATTCCGGGGGAGGTCATTTCGGGGGGGTCCCAGAAAGCCCCACCCATTTCGGGGGAGGGCCTTCAGATAGCCCTCGCTCACACCGCTCGCCACGGATGCCGCGGTCACCCACTCGGATTCCTCGGACCTCAATGGTCGCGCCCGCACCGGCCGACTCTCCCGGTACTTCGCCAGGGCCATTGGTCTCGCGAGCGTTGAACCGCGTCCACGCTGTCCCGACTCGGGCCCCAGGGCCTCTCCTCGCAGAAGGCGCGATGACCGTGACGCACCTGCGCCGTGTTTTGCGCCCCTTGGGTGGAGGCCGCCTCTGTGGGCGGCTTGCTACCCAAGAGGAGCAGCGGTGCGTCGCCATTCGATCATTCCAATCCCATCCCGCCTTCTGGTCTCGTGTCTCCTCGCCGCCCTCTGGGTGCAGCCGACGGGGTCGTCGGCCCAGACCACGTTTGCGCCGCAGCAGGTCGTCGAGAACCCCTTCACGAGGGTCAGCGCCATCTCGGTGGCGCCTCTCGACGGCGACGACGAGCCCGACGTCTTCGCCCTCAGCGAGGAGACCAACCGCGTCAGTGTGATCTTCAACGGTGGCGGCGGTGGCTCCTGGTCCGCCAGCGACCAGGCGAACGGCGAACGGCCCCGGCAGACCAGTTTCGGGGACATCGACGGCGACGACGACGTCGACCTGGTGTTCACCGACTGGAACTCGAAACGTATCTACCTGCTGAGGAACAGGCTCGACGAGACGGGCGACTTCGCCCGCTCGGTCATCACCACGATCTCCGGGCGCCCGGATGGCGTGATGGTGGTGGACGTCGACCTCGACACCGACCTCGACATCGTCTTCACGAACCGGGCGCACGGCAGCTACCACTGGATCGAGAACGTCGACGGCAACGGCTCGTCCTGGACCCGCCGCAACATCGGCAGCGCCACCGACGGCGCCCAGACGGTCTGGGCTGGCGACATCGACGACGACGGTGACATCGACGTCGCCGGCGGCGCGGCCGAAGAAGGGGGTCAGCTCATCTGGTGGGAGAACACCGATGGAGCTGCCACCACCTGGGCCGCCCGGCCCATCACCACCGGCTTGATGATCTCCATCGATGGCGGCGACGTCGACGGCGACGGTGACATCGATCTCCTGGTCTCCGAGGCAGAGAGCCTCAGCCAGCCCGACAACTCGATCAGCTGGTTCGAGAACGTCGCGGGGGACGGTTCGAGCTGGAACGAGCACCTGATCGGAGTCGGGCCGAATGGAGCTGGCCCCAGCCGAGACATCCAGCTCGCCGACCTCGACCGCGACGGTGACCTCGACGCGGCGGGAGCCGCGAACGGCCACTGGTTCCAGAACGTCAGCGGTGACGCCTCGACGTGGAGCGAGCACACGGGCGGGCCCGGCGGCCCCTTCGGCTTCGACGCCGCCGATGCCGACGGCGATGGCGACCTCGACCTCTTCTCCGCGATCCGGGGCAGCAACCGGATCGTCTGGTCGGAGAACCTGAAGTGCGATCCCGACGACGACGACGACGACGGGGACGGCTACGTCAACGGCTGCGACCTCTGTCCGGGAGGCGACGACGGGGTCGACGCGGACGGCGATCTGATACCCGACGACTGCGAGGTGCGCTCGATCGCGATCGACAACGTGACCCTGGCGGAGGGCACCGGGGGGACGACGGACTTCGTCTTCACCGTCACCTTGACGGGTGACGCGCCCACGCCGTTCTCGGTCGACTACTCGACGAGCGCGGTGACGGCCACGGCGGGCAGCGACTACGACGCGACGCCGGGCACGATCTTCTTCGCGGGAGACGACGGCGAGACCCAGACGATCACCGTGTCGGTCGCGGCCGACGCCATCCTCGAGCCCGACGAGACCTTCACCGTCGAGCTCGAGCATCCCTCGGACGGCGGCACACTGGTCAGCGACTCGAGCGGTCTCGGCACCATCGAGGACGACGACGCCTCCTCGCTCTCGATCGACGACGTGACGGCCCTCGAGGGCGCCGCCGGGACCACCGGTTTCGTGTTCACCGTCACCCTCTCCGGCCCGGTGCAGGGCGGGGTCAGCGTCGACTACGCGACCGCCGACGGCACCGCCACCGCCCCCGGCGACTACGCCGCCACCTCGGGGACGCTGTCCTTCGACGGATCGACCGCCGCGACGCAGACGGTGACCGTCTTCGTCGACGGCGACGACGTCGTCGAGGTCGACGAGACCTTCACGGTGGATCTCTCGAACATCTCGAGCTCGGGCGTCACTCCGGCCGACCTCATGGGCGTCGGCACCATCCAGAACGACGACGCGGCCTCCCTCACCATCAACGACGCCACCGTCTTCGAGGGCGACGGCGGCTCCACCACCAACCTCATCTTCACGCTCACCCTCTCGGGCGTCGTCGAGGGCGGCTTCAGCGTCCCCTTCGAGACCGCCGACGGCAGCGGTGCCAACGCGGCCACCGCAGGTGAGGACTACGTGTCCACCTCCGGCAACCGTACCTTCTTCGGTTTCGACGGCGAGACGAAGACCGTCACCGTGACCGTCCTCGGTGACGACGGCGTCGAGGCCGACGAGACGCTCCTGGTGCAGCTCGGGACACCCACCGTGGGCGGCGTCGGGGTCGCCGATGCGGTGGGCGAGGGCACCCTCCTGAACGACGACACCGCCACGCTGACGATCGACGACCCCACGGTGGTCGAGGGCGACGGCCCGGGTACCAGCGACCTCGTCTACACCGTCACTCTCCACGGCGACCTCCCACAGGGCTTCACGGTCTCCTTCCACACCGCGAACGGCAGCGCCTCGGCGGGTGCGGACTACACCGCCGCGGCCGACAAGCTCGCCTTCACGGGCACGGAAGGAGAGACCCAGACCGTCACGGTCACCGTCACGGGCGACGACGTGACAGAGGACGACGAGACCGTCCTCGTGGTGCTCGGCACCCCCTCTCATCCCGACGTCGAGGTGGTCCCCGACTCGGTGGGCGTCGGCACCATCGAGAACGACGACACCGCCACCCTCGAGGTCGACGATCCGACCGTCGTCGAGGGCAACAGCGGCAGCAGGAGCCTGGTCTTCACCATCACCTTGGCGGGCGAGGTCGACGACAGCTTCACCGTCTCCTACGCGACCGCCGACGGCACCGGAGTAGACGCCGCCACCGCCAGCGAGGACTACACGCCGACCACCGGCAACCGCACCTTCTCCGGCTTCGACGGCGAGACGGAAACGGTCACCGTCACCATTCTCGGTGACGCCGTCGTCGAGCCGGACGAGACCTTCGAGCTCCAGCTCGGTCTGCCCTCGAACGACGACGTCCTCCTCGGCGCCCCCGGCGTCGGCACCATCGAGAACGACGACATCGCCTTCCTGACGATCGGCGACACCGCGGTCGTCGAAGGCGCCGACGGGACGACCACGGGTCTCGTCTTCACGGTCAGCCTCTCGGGCGACGTCGAGGATGGCTTCAGCGTGCCCTTCCAGACCACGAGCGGCGGATCCGCCACCGCCGGCGAGGACTACGTCGCCACCTCGGGCAGCGTGGCCTTCGATGGCAGCGACGGCGAGACCGGGAGCGTCAGCGTCACCGTCAACGGCGACGCCGTCGTCGAGAGCGACGAGACGGTGCTGGTCGGGCTCGGGGAGCCCTCCACGAGCGGCGTCGTGGTGCTCGACGCGAGCGGCACGGGCACCATCCAGGACGACGACAGTGCGACCGTGTCGATCGGCGACGCGCTCGGAGGCGAGGGTGACAGCGGCACCACCGCTTTCTCCTTCGAGGTCACTCTCACCGGGGGCGTCCAGGGCGGCTTCACGGTCGCCTACGCCACCCAGGACGACACCGCGACGACGGCCGGCGGGGACTACCTCGCGAGCTCCGGGTCGCTGGTCTTCTCGGGCACGGACGGCGAGGTCGAGACCGTCGTCGTCGAGGTGGTGGGCGACACCGAGAACGAGGACGACGAGACCTTCCTCGTCGTGCTCACCGAGCCCGCCGCGTCGAACGTCAGCCTCGGCGACGGCACCGGAGAGGGTCTGATCGCGGACGACGACGTGCTCCTCACCGTCAGTGTCGACGGCTCCGGCAACGTCGCCTCGAACCCCGCCGGCATCGACTGCGGCGACGGCGGCGCCGACTGCGACGAGGTCTACCCGTCGGGCACCGTCGTCGACCTGACGCCTACCCCGGCCGAGGCCTGGGTCTTCGACGCTTTCACCGGCGATCTCGACTGCAGCGATGGCGCGGTGACGCTGTCCTTCGACACCACCTGCACCGCCGTCTTCGTCCCCATCGACAACACGGGTCAGCTCGGCGTCGGCTTCGGCGGTGACGGCTTCGGGGTGATCACGTCCTCTCCGCCGGGCATCGACTGCGACCGTGACGGCGAGCCCTCGGACTGCTCGGCCACCTTCGACGTCGGCACCACCGTCGAGCTGACGGTAGAGGTCACCAGCATCGACACCAGCTTCGACGGCTGGACCGGTGACCCCGACTGCGACGACGGTCTCGTCGATCTCGACACGGCAGGCCAGACCGTCGCCTGCACCGCCGTCCTCACCGTCACCCCCCTCTTCGCCGACGGCTTCGAGTCCGGCGACACCTCCACCTGGTCACAGACGACTCCGTGATCCTCGTTCCCATCGCCACGCTCGCCCTTCCGGGCTCTGGCCGTCTCAGCCCTTGAGGGAGAACCCCATGACCTCTCGCATCCTCGTCGCACTTCTGGCTTCCACCATCGGTCTTTGTGCGAGCCGCGTCGTCGGCCAGACCGACTTCGGTCCCGAGATCGAGATCCTGTCCCAGGGCTCCGTCAACGGCGTCAGCGCCGGCGACCTCGATGGCGCGCCCGGAGCCGACGTCTTCGCTGGCGCCGAGTCCCCTTCGACACTGTACGTGGCCTTCCAGGGGGCCGGCGGGACCTGGAGCGACACGGAGCTCACCCCCGGCTCGCGCAGCCGCGCCGTCGAGCTCGGCGACCTCGATGGCGACGGCGATCTCGACCTCGTCTACTCCGACTTCGGAGGCAGCCTCTTCTGGCGGTCGAACGACCTCGACGTCTCGGGCACCTTCCTCCCTCGCCAGGAGCTCGGCATGGTCGGCGGCGCCCAGGGTGTCTTCATCGTCGACCTCGACGGCGATGGCAACGGCGAGGGCGATCTGGACGTTCTCCTGGCCGGCCGCATCGACGACGCCTACTACTGGTTCGAGAACGTCGGAGGCGACGGCTCGTCCTGGACGCAGCACCTGATCCAGAACGGCATCAACGCGGCGCAGGCGATCTGGGGCGGTGACATCGACGGCGACGGTCTCGTCGACGTGGTCGGCGGCTCGGCCTCGGGATCGGGAAAGCTCGCCTGGTACGAGAACCGCATGGACGACGCCGGGCCGGCGTGGATCGAGCACGACATCGCTCTGGGCAGCCTCAACGCGGTGAGCGGGGCCGATCTCGACAAGGACGGCGACCTCGACATCCTCGTCCAGGACTCGGGGCTCACCGAGATCCGCTGGTGGGAGAACAGGTTGGGTGACGACCCGGCCTGGGTCGTCCACACGATCGCCATGGTCTCGTCCGCCGGACGGGGCCTGGATGCGGTGGATCTGGACTTCGACGGCGACCTCGACGTGGTCGGCTCGAGAGACGGCGAGTGGTACGAGAACGTCGACGGAGATGCCCTCAGCTGGACCGCATGGCCGCTCTCCCCCGGTACGGCGGGCGACCTCGCCGACACCGACGCCGAGGACGTGGACGGCGACGGCGACGTCGACATCGTCGCCGCGCGTGTCGATCTCGACAAGGTCTCGTGGTGGCCGAATCTCTCGTGCTCGCCCGGAGATCCCGATGACGACGACGACGGCGTGTTCGATGGCTGCGACATCTGCGAAGGCTTCGACGACAACGAGGACGAGGACGGGGACGGGGTTCCGGACGGCTGCGACAGCTGTCCCATCGGGGACAACAACATCGACACCGACGGAGACGGCGTGCCGGACGCCTGCGACGGACTGCGCGTCGTGAACGTGGCGATGGACGAAGGGGACACCGGCACTACACCGCTCACCTTCAGGATCATCCTCGGCGGCGACACCGGGCCCTTCACCGTCGGCTACACGGTGACGGAGGGTACCGCCACCACCCCCGAGGATTACCACGACACCTCGGGCACGATCGCGTTCGCGGGCGACGACGGCGAGGAACACGTCTTCACGGTCCTCGGCTTCGGCGACACCATGGTCGAGGACGACGAGACCTTCACCGTCGATCTCACTCTCGAGTCGGGATCCGTCGACCTCGTCGACCCGGTGGGCGTCGGCACGCTCGGCAACGACGACGTGGCCACCCTCGGTCTCGACGACGTAAGCCATGCCGAGGGCGACAGCGGCACCCACCGCTTCACCTTCACCCTCACCCTCGACAAGGACGTCGACGACGGGTTCGAGGTCGACTACGCCACCCAGGCGATCACCGCCACCCAGGGCAGCGACTACGTCGGCCACGCCGGGAGCGTCTTCTTCGCCGGCGACGCCTTCGAGCGGCACGCCGTCACAGTGCTCGTCAAGGGCGACACGGTGGCGGAGGACGACGAGGTCTTCCACCTCGAAGTCAGCTCGGACCATCCGGGAGTCGTCAGCGACGAGAACGGGGTGGGCACCATCCTGGACGACGACACGGTCTATCTCCTGGTCGACTCGCCATCGGTCGTCGAAGGGAACGCAGGAACCGTCGACCTCGTCTTCACCCTCGAGCTCACCCACGACACCGAACCGTTCGACGTCGACTACGAGACCATCGCCAACAGCGCCGACGGCGAGGACTACGAGGAGATCATCGACACCGTGTCCTTCGCCGGAACGGCCGGAGAGACGCACACCGTAGCCATCTCCGTCACCGGCGACCTGGTGGTGGAAGGTGACGAGACGTTCTCGCTCCACCTCAGCCCGACGGATCCGGAGATCGTCGCGAGCGACGCGACCGGCACCATCCTGGACGACGACAGCGCCGCGGTCGGCATCGACGACGTCACCATGGTCGAGGGCGACACCGGGACTACGGACTTCGTCTTCACGATCTCACTCACCGCTCCCGTCGAGGATGCCTTCGACGTCGGCTTCCAGACCATCGACCAGAGCGCGACGGCCGGGAGCGACTACACGGCCACCTCCGGATCGGTCTCACTCGGCGGCGGCAGCTCCTCGCAGACCGTCACCGTCGTCGTGCATGGCGACGGCTTCGGCGAGAGCGACGAGCATTTCGTGGTCGAGGTCTTCGCCACTCTTCCCCAGGGCGTCACCTTCACCGACGAGCTCGGATACGGCCACGTGCTCGACGACGACGTCGTCCTCGACCTGACCGTCGAAGGCCTGGGACACGTCGGCTCGAGCCCGCCCGGTATCGACTGCGGCAACGGCGCCCTCGACTGCGACCAGCTCTACCCGATCGACACCGTCGTCGGGTTGACCGCCACTCCCGAGCCCGATTGGACCTTCGCCGGCTTCAGGGGCGATACGGATTGCGACGACGGCTCGGTCACGATGACCGGCGCCACCGCATGCATCGCGACCTTCGTGCTCGACCAGGGCGTGATCGATGTCGGCTTCGAAGGCTACGGTCTCGGCCTCGTCATGTCGGAGCCCTCGGGCATCGCATGCGACCGCGACGGTGATCCATCCGATTGCACGGCCGTCTACGACACCGGCACCGAGGTGAGCCTGTCCGTCACCGTCACCGATCCAGAGAGCACCTTCGTCGCTTGGACGGGAGACGCCGACTGCCTCGACGGTCTCGTCGTGCTGGGAACGTCGGGCGAGACCGTGCACTGCGTCGCCATCATCAACGCCACCCCCCTCTTCGCCGACGGTTTCGAGTCGGGGGACGTCACCTCTTGGACCTCCGCGGTGCCGTGATCCCGTTCGAGCGGCAACAGCCCTTTGCGGACGACGACGCTCGTGGGCCCGCCGCCGACCCGAGCCACAGTCTTCGCCAGAGACTCTCAGGGTGCCGGGACCGTGGGCCGGAATCCGGGCTCGGGGGGTGTGGTGTAGCGCACCAGCACTCGGGTCATGGTGGCGACGCCGCGGCGGAAGACGTCGGTGGCGATGCTCTCGTCGTGGGCGTGGATGCTGTTGGTGTCTTCGCGCTCGAGCAGGAAGGGGGAGAAGCCGAAGGCGGCGATGCCGAGCTCGCGGAAGTAGCGGGCGTCGGTGGTGCCGGAGATCATCACCGGGACGACGGGGGCGGTGGCGGCGAGGACTTCCTCGAGCAGCGCCAGATCGGGATGGTCGGGCGACGGATCGGGCAGCTCGGGTGTCTCGAGCAGCACCTCGATCTCGAGGCCGCGGTCGAAGAGGCGGCGCAGCTCCTGCAGGAAGCGGTCCTGGTCGGTGTCGGGGAGCAGGCGCACGTCGAGGGTGGCCTCGGCGCTGCTGGGCTTGACGTTGACGACGCCGGAGCCGGCCAGCACCGAGCTGACCTGCACGGTGTCGAGCAGCACCGAGCTGTAGCCGGGGGGGATCCAGCGGATGCGCAGTCCGGCCTCGTTGAGCTCGTTCCACACCGCGAGGCCGGACGAGAAGTCGCGCCCGAAGCGCTCGGCGTGCTCGCTGCTGGCGATCGGCGCGGCGACCCGCAGGTGCTCCCAGAGCGGCCGGGTGAGGCGCGGCGCGGCGCGCAGCTCGTCGAGCCTGGCGAGGCCGCGCAGCAGCTTGTCGACCGGGTTGCCGCCCGAGGTCGATCCGTGGCCGCCCTCGCCGCGGAAGCGCAGGCGCAGCCAGAGCGGCCGCTTCTGGGCGTTCTCGATTCCCCACCAGACCACCTGCTGCTGGTTCACTCTGTTGGCGCCGCCCTCGCCGAGCACCAGCAGGTCGCGCGGGAAGAGGTCGGCGTGGCGCTGGAGCAGCCAGCCGACACCCTGGGAGCCGCCGGTCTCCTCGTCGGCGGCCGCCAGCAGGTAGACGTCGCGGCTGCGCCTCGGCTGCGAGCGCGCCAGCTCGAGCAGCGCCGCCAGGTGGGCCACCCCCAGGCCCTTGCTGTCGATCGCGCCGCGGCCCCAGATCCGCCCGTCGGCGATGCGCCCCGAGAAGGGCGGGTGGGTCCACTGGTCCTCGTCGCCGGCGGGCACCACGTCGGAGTGGTGCAGCAGCAGCAGCGGCGCCTCGAGGGCCTGGGTGGTGCCCGGAAGGCGCGCCAGCAGCGAGACGCGGCCGCGCGGCGAGACCAGGCTGGTGATCTCGAGCTGGGAGCGCCCCTCGCGGGCGATCAGCTGGTGCAGGAAGGCGGCGGCGTCGGCCTCGCCGCCGGGCGGGTTGGTGGTGTCGATGCGCAGATAGCTGGCGAGCCAGCCGACCGCCGGCTCGGCGAGCGGCGTCGAGCTCGCCGGCACGGCGCCGAGCAGGCCGAGGGCGAGCGCCGCGGCGCCGGCGCGCGGAGCACGGCGGCGGGCGCCGTGCACGCTCGAGGCGGCGCGGCGGCCCTGGGGCATCGGAGGGGACGAGGTGGCTTGCGGCACGGAGGGCGTTGCGAAGGTCGTGGAAGTCGGGTGAGGGAGTGCGGCGCTGGGGATCCGAAGGCTCTGAGGCCCCAAGGGCGAGGACGCCGCCGGCTCGAAGGTCTACGGGCGCGGCGACCAGGGCCCCAGCCCGAGTCCTGCAGGCCGCCGGGATCTCGCCGGGGCCGCGGCGCTTCGAGCGCCTCACCGCCTAAGGGGTGCGAGAGCCCCAGAAGCGCCGCGAACGGCGTTCACCGCGCATCTTCGCGCGATGCGCCGCTCCTGACCAGTGCCGCGAGGCCCGAACGAGTCCTGGCGAGCGGGTCGCGGCCTCTCGCGGGCCGACTTCGGAGCCTCGCCCTACCGGCTGGCGTCGCGTCTGCCCCCCTGTGCCGCTCGCCGCATCCTGCAGGTCACTTCCGCACGGTTGGCGCCACAGGGCGCGACCGAAGAACCCCAGAAAAAGAAAAGGCGCCGCGGTGAAGCGGCGCCGACGAGAACTCATGGCTCTCGGAATCGGATGCGAACTGAGATCTCAGGCGCGGGTCACGAGACCCGCAGCGGAATCAGTTCTGGTCGACACGGCCCGGGGCGCGCACGAAGCCGCCGTTGGCCCAGACGATGTCCTGCTCGTAGTCGGTGGCGATGAAGCCGCCGACGAGGTAGTCACCCTCGCAGGTGTTGGCCGCAGGGGTCACGCCGTTCTCGGGCTTGGCGGGGCTGCAGATCGCGACGACGTTCGACTGGGTGCCCATGATCTCGGGGGTGACGTCGTAGCCGTTGGCGAGGTAGTACTCGTAGGTGTTGCCCCAGCCGTCGGTCTCGGGCACTTCCTGCATGTAGAAGAAGGTGGTCGTCGGCACCAGGATCCCCGTGATGTCGCTGTGGGTGACCGAGGTCAGCTGCGGGTCGGTGAGCGAGAAGGGCGCGCCGCTCTGGCCGGCCGCGGTGGCGGCCGCCTCGTCGCTGATCCAGGCGAACACGGCGGCACCGGTGGTGCGCATGTCGGCCATGGTGCGCTTCTGCTTCGACTTCTGCAGCGCGTCGAGCAGGTTGGGGATGAGGATGGCGGCGATGATGCCGATGATCGCGATGACGATCAGCAGCTCGATCAGGGTGAAGCCGCCCTGACGGTTGCGGAGCTTCTGAAGCATGTGAGGCTCTCTCCTTGAGAAAACGGGTTCGAAGGCTCGCGTCGCACGTGCGACGGGATCGGGAGTCGAGAAAAGCACGAGGTATGCCAGATTCGGCCCGGCGGCGCGAAACCCAGCAACGACGCGGCTCTGGGCCGCCAGGCGGCACCCGCCGAGGGTGGGCGACCGGTCGCGCCTGACGATTTTCGTCACCCTTTCCCCGCGAAGAATTGTCAGCCTCGAGCTCCGACCCCCGTGGAATCCCGGCGTCGCAGCGGCGTGGTAAGCCGTCGTGCCGGCGACGACGTAGCGCGCCGCGACGGCTCACTTCGGCGGCGCCGGCAGCGCCAGCAGTCGCTCCACCAGCTCGACGTAGAGCTCGACCCCCTGCACGTAGCCGCGCAGCGCGATGCGCTCGTCGGGCCCGGCGGTGGTCGCCGAGTCGGAGCCCGGCAGCAGGAAGGGCTGGAAGCCGTAGCAGACCTTGCTCGCGGCGCGGAAGAAGCGGCAGTCGTTGGCGTAGAAGGCGAGGAAGAAGGGGCCGCGCGGCACGTCGCCGTGGGTGGCGCGGATCTGCTCCTGGATGGCGACGAAGGCGGGATGGTCGACCGGGCTGGCCTCGCCGCTGCCGATCGGCGGTTCGATCTCCCGGCGCAGCCTAGGGGTCTCCTGCTCGGTCGGCAGCAGCTCGGCCACGGCCTGCTCGAGGGTGGCGCCGGGAGGCAGGTGCAGCAGCAGCGGCAGCACCCAGGCCTCGCCCCGGGGTTCGCTGCCGGCGGAAGCGGGCGCCGCCGGGCGCACCTCGAAGCCGTGCAGCTCGTTGCGGAACAGCGCCTTGATGAAGTCGGGCTGGCGCTCGAAGAGCGCCGGGTCGGCGAGCAGCGCCTCGAGGTCGCCGAGCGGCTCGCGGATGTCGGGATGCTGGCGGGTGTGGCGGTAGCTCTCGAGGAAGGTCG
Source organism: Acidobacteriota bacterium (assembly GCA_003388555.1). Taxonomy (GTDB): domain Bacteria; phylum Acidobacteriota; class Thermoanaerobaculia; order Multivoradales; family Multivoraceae; genus QQVD01. Next base: position 36,009 of record QQVD01000038.1, read on the forward strand.
CGGCAGCGGCGTTCCAGCGCGGCGGGCCGTGGCGGCGGCCGATGGCGCCGGTGCGCAGGGCCTCGCGCAGCTGCTCGAGCTCCTCGCGCCGCGGCCCGTAGTAGCGCACCGGGGCGTAGCGCTTCTGGGCGAACGAGGTGCCCCAGTGCTTGATCGCGTCCCAGTCGAGCGCCTCGACGACGCCGCCTTCGGTGAGCACCACCCAGATGCGCTCGCTGAAGGCCGGACGCTGCTCGAGCACGCGCTGGGTGCCGAGCAGGCTGTCGGTCTCCTCGCTGCTGGTCGCCAACAGCGCCAGCGACCTGGCCGGGGGGCCCTCTTCGCGAGCCCTGTGGTGCGCCGCGACGAAGGCGTGCAGCTGGGCGATGGTGGTGCTCTTCATGTCGAACACCCCGCGGCCGTAGATGAACGGGCCGCGCAGGGTGCCGCCGAACGGATCCTCCACCCAGGCGTCGGGCCGGTGGATCGGATCGGTGTCGCGGTGGCTGTGCAGCACCAGCAGCTCGGGCGAGCGGCCGTCGAGGACTGCGAACAGGTTCGCCTTGCCGCCGGGCAGCTCCTCGATCTCGGCTTCGATGCCCTCGGCGGCGAGCAGGCCGGCGAGGTAGCGCGCCCCTTCGAGCTCGCTGCCGCGGTCGGCGGTGGTGTCGATGCGCACCAGCCCCTGCAGGTCGATCACCGAGGGCATCGACGCGTAGTCGGTGTCGTCGTCCTCGATGTGTGTCCGGCGCACCAGGGTGGCGTAGAGGATCGCCGTCATCAGCAGGGTGAGGCCGAGACTGCCGTAGAGCGCCAGGCGCGCGGCGCGGGTCCAGCGGGCATCGCGCTCCGCGCGTTCTGCTGCTCGGCGCCCCGCGCGTTCTTCTTCCCGGCGCTCGCCGGCGGCAGCGGGCGCTCGCCTGGCCGTCTCGGTTCGTGGGGTCGGCTCTCGACTCATCGCTGACTGGGGGCCGGCGTGGCGCGCGGCGCCGGCAATGGGCGCGTCGCGAGCGCAGCGCCGGTGGGATCAAGGGCGGCGGATCAAGGGCGGCGGATCAAGGGCGGCGGATCAAGGGCGGCATTGTACGCTCCCCGGAGCAACGGCTGAGGCGACGGAGGGAGCAGAGGTGAGCGCAGCGGGCGGCTCGGCGACAGGCAGCTCCGGCGGCGCGCGCGGCCCGCTGGGGCCAGGGCCCGAGGCGGCGCTGCTGGCCGTTGCCCTGCTGGTGCTCGGCGCCATCGCGGCGTGGCTGTGGGCCACCCTCGGCGCCCTCGGCCCGGCGCTCGACGACGCCTACATCCACCTCCAGTTCGCCAGCTCGCTGGCGGCCGGCGACGGCATGGCCTACCGGCCCGGAGAGCCGGTGAGCGGCTCGACCGGGCCGCTGTGGACGGCGCTGCTGGCCGTCGCGGCGCTGCTGCCGGGATCGACGGTGCACTGGGCGCTGCTGCTCGGCGCCGTGCTCACCGCCCTGGCGGTGGTCGAGATGCAGCGCCTGCTGCGGGCGCTCGATCTGCCCGCCGGCCTGGTGTGGCTCGGCGCGCTGCTCTTCCTCGCCTCCGACCTGGTGCTCTGGTCGGCCTACTCGGGCATGGAGCTGCCGCTCTTCTTCCTGCTCTCGACCCTCGGCATGCGCCTGCACACCGAGTGCCTCGGCAGGATGGAGCGGCGGCAGCGGGAGCGGCGCGGCGAGCCCGTCGACGCGGCGGGCTGGGCGACGGCGGCGCTCTGCCTCGCCCTGGCCAGCCTGGCGCGGCCCGAGGCGGCGCTGCTCCTGGCGCTGGCCGGCGGCGAGTTGCTGGTGCGCCGGCTCGCCTGGCGTCGGCGCGGCGAGGTGCAGGGCTCCTGGCCGGCGCTGCTGCGTCCGCTGGCCTGGGCGGCGTTGCTGGCGGCCCTGGTGCTGGCGCCGGTGCTTCTGTTCGGCTGGTGGGCCTCCGGCGATCCGCTGCCGACGACCTACTCGGTGAAGACCGACGACGGCTCGCGCGGCCATCCCGCCTGGCGCGACCTCTGGCGCATCGCCGAGGTGCTCTTCCGCTCGCTGCCGCTGTGCGTGCTCGCCGCCGGCGCCGGGGCGGCGGCGCTGCTCGGCGGAGCGCTCGAAGGCAGGGCAGCGCAGCGCCGCCGCAGCTGGCTGCCGCTGCTCTGGCTCATCGGCCTGCCGCTCGCCTACTCGGCGCTCACCGCCGAGGGATCGGCGGTGCCGCTGGGCAACTTCGGCCGCTACGCCTTCGTGCTGACGCCGGCGCTGGTGGCGGTGGCCTGCCTCGGCTTCGAGGGCCCATGGAGGGCGCTGCACCGGCGCCTCGGAGCCTCTGCGCCGACCGGGCTTGGTGACGGCGAGGTCGGCGAGGACGACGAGGGCGAGGAGATCGCGGGCTCCCCGACCGCGGGGCCGACCGGGCCGAGCGCACGGCCGACCACCCGGCCGCGCCAGGCGGCGGTGGCCGCGCTGCTCGCCGCCGCCCTGCTGGCGCCGACCCTGCTCGCCTCACGCTCCGGGCTGGCGCGGCTGCAGCGCAACGTCTACGACATCGCCGTCGGCGACGTCGCCATGGCGCGCTGGATCTCGGCCAACGTCGATCCACGGGTGGTGCTCGGCGCGCAGGACATCGGCGCCCTCGGTTACCTGACCGGCAACCCGCTGTTCGACCTCGTCGGCATCGTCGACCCCAAGGTGATCCCGGTGGTCAAGTCGCCGGGCGATCCGCTGCTGCGTCTGCGCCGGCTGCTCGACCTGGCGCGTCAGGAGGGCGTCGGTCTGATGGTGCTCTTCCCCGAGTCGTACGGCGGCCTGCGGGCGCTCGCCGCGGCGGCGCCGGGGGAGTGGCGGGTGGTGCACGAGATCGAGATCCCCGGCAACATCACCCTCGCCGGCTCACGCCTGGTGGCGGTGGTGCCGCCGTGGGCCGCCCGCCCTGCGGCCTCCGCTCCGCCCCGGCCGGCGGCTCAGGGCGACAGCGGCCCGTAGAGCAGGAGGAGCACCGAGAGGCCCCAGAGCAGCAGGTTGCCGACGAACGGCGCGTCGCGGAGCATCGCCTCGGTGGGGTTGCGGGCCTCGTCGGTGCGGTAGATGAGGTAGAGATAACGGAAGATGCCGAACAGCACGAAGGGCAGGGTGACCAGCAGGGCGCTGCCGCCGAAGCGCAGCCGGGTCTCGTCGGAGACCGCCCAGAGGGCGTAGGAGAGCAGGCTCGAGGCGGTGACGACGTTGATCAGCTGATCGAGGAACTCGGGGCTGTACTCGCTGAGCACCTGGCGCTGGCCGGCGGCCCGTTCGCGCAGCAGGGTGAGCTCGTGGCGGCGTTTGGAGAAGGTGAGGAAGAGTGCGAGGAAGGTGGTGCAGAGCAGCAGCCAGGTGGAGACCGGCACCTCGGCCGCGTAGCCGCCGACCAGCACCCGCAGCAGGTAGCCCGAGCTCACCGCCATCGCATCGAGGATCACGACGTGCTTGAGGCCCATCGAATAGGCCAGGTTGATCGCCAGGTAGGCGACCGCGACGACCAGCGTCGGCCGGCCGAGGTACGCCGCCGCCGCCAGCGCGCCGCCGGCCAGCAGCAGCAGGGCGGCGATCGCGGTGGCCGGCTGCAGGGTGCCGGCGGCCAGCGGGCGGTGCCGCTTCAGCGGATGCTGGCGGTCGCGCTCGCGGTCGAGCAGGTCGTTGAGCAGGTAGACCGCCGAGGAGAGGGCGCAGAAGAGCACGAAGGCGATGGCGGTGCGCGCGATCAGCCGCGGGTCGAGCAGCGACTCGGCGAAGACCAGCGGCGCCAGGACGAAGAAGTTCTTCACCCACTGGCCCGGCCTCATGGTGCGTAGGAGCGGCGACATGGCGACGGATTATGCCCGCCGCGGGAGCCGGTCCCGATGGTGAAGGCCGGTCCCGGCCCGGAGTCGGCCAGGCCGCCCCTGGCGAGCGGCGCGCCGGCCGACGCCGCGCGAGAGCCGCGCGCCCCGGCCTGGGTGGTGTGGGTCACCGCCGCGATCCTGCTCGCTCCGATGCTCGGCGCCATCGCCGGCCAGCGCACTCTCTTCTTCCGCGACGTCTCGAACCTGCACCTGCCGGCCAAGTGGTCGCAGGCGCAGAGCTGGCAGCAGGGCGCGATCCCGGTGCTCGATCTGCTGCGCGCCGGCGGCCAGCCCTCGCTGGGCAACCCCAACCTGCTGCCGCTCTATCCCGACAACCTGCTCTATCTGATCGCGCCCTTCCTGTGGGCGTTCAACGCCCACTACTGGCTGCACCTGCTGCTGGCCCCGTTCGCCGCCGCCTGGCTCGGCCGCACCCTGGGCATGGCGCGGCTCGAGGCCTGGGCGATGGGGCTCTTCTACGCCGCCTCGGGCTGGTTCTTCTCGCAGCTCAACTTCTACAACCTGGTGGCGGTGAGCGCGCTGCTGCCCGCCCTGCTGGCGGCGGCGCTGCTCGCGGCGCGCCACGGCGGACGTCGCCGCGCGGCGCGGCTGGCGCTGGTCTTCGGCCTGCTGCTGCTCGCCGGCGATCCGCTGCTGGCGCTGCTCGGCGTGATCGCCGCCGCGGTGCTGGTGGCGCTCGAGGGGGTGCCGCCGCGGCGGCTCCTGACCCTGGCCGGGGCGCTGGCGGTGGGCTTCCTGATCGGGCTGGCGCAGCACCTCGAGTTCGCGCGCATCCTCGGCTCTTCGTACCGCTCCTACGTCGGCTACTCGTCCCAGGGCTCGCTGGTGGGCAGCTGGGATCCGCGCCAGGTGCTCGAGTGGCTGGTGCCGTTCGCCTACGGTCGCCCCGACCAGACCTTCTGGGGGGCGCGCTTCTTCGGCGGCGTGCAGCCGTTCTTCTTCTCGCTCTACCCCGGCGTGCTGCTGCTCGCCGGAGTGCTCGCCAGCGGCGTGCCGCGCGACCGCACCCGGCGGGCGGCGTGGGTCGCCGTCGGCGCCGGCCTCTTCCTCGCCCTCGGCGCCCACAACCCCGCCGTCGTCTGGCTGAGCGAGATCTCGCGTGACGGCGTCGGCGCCCTGCTGCGCTTCCCGGCCAAGGCCTGGTGGCTGGTGGCGCTCGGTGTGGCCTACCTGGCGGCGCGTGGCCTGGCCCGCCTCGCGGCGAGCCGGCGGCTGGCGCTGCAGGTGCTGGGCCTGCTCGCCGGGCTGCACCTGGTGTTGCTGGCGGCGCTCGCCGGCCCGTGGGCCGCTGGCTGGATCGCGGGGCTGGGGCCGCTGACCTCGCCCGAGCGCGTCGCCGAGGTGCTCGAACAGTGGCGGCGCGGCCTGTCGTGGGGCGCCAGCGCCGCCCTCGCCCTGCTGGTGCTGTCGCTGCTCGGGCGGCGCTGGGGCGCTGGCCGGTGGATGGCCGCCGCGCTCTGCGTGCACGCGCTGGTGCAGGTGGTGGTGCTGGCGCCGCTGCACGCCACCGACGAGGTCGCCGCCTTCGCCCGGCCGTCGCCGCTGGCGCGGGCGCTCGAGGAGGAGTCGGCGGACCCGCTGGGAGCGCCGCGCAGCCTGGTGCAGGGCAACCAGTTCGAGGCCTTCGGACCGCACGCGCGCGGCGTGCGCTACCCCGATCGGCGCGCCCTGTGGATCCAGCGCCGCGGCGCCACCGAGCTCTACCCGTTCGCCGGAGTGCGGCAGGGGGTGCGCTACGAGAACAACGTCAGCCCCGACGGCCTCGACCACTTCGCCTCGCACCTCAGCCTGTCGCTGCTGCGCACCCTGAGCGACCCCGAGCGGCTGCGGCTGCTGCGCGCCTGGGGCGTCGACTGGCTGGTGCTCGACCGGCCGCTGCAGGGCGCCGAAGCGCAGGCGCGGCCGGTGGCCACGGTACGGCAGTTCTCGGCCCAGAGCACCCTCTACCGCCTGGTCGGCAGCGCCCCGGCAGCGCTGGTGGTGGGCACCGTGCATCCGGCGGCCGACGTCGGCGAGGTGCGCGACGCGATGCTGGCGCCCGGCTTCGACCCGCGCCGCCAGGCGGTGGTGCTCGGCGACCTGCGGCTCGACGGACCGCCGGGGCGGGTGCTCTCCTACCGCGAGGCGCCGTCGCTGGCCGATCCGTCGATCCGGCTCGAGATCGAGAGCGAGGGCCGCGCCCTGCTGGTGCTGTCGCGGGCCTTCCAGCCCGGCTACCGGGTGCGGGTCTCGGGCCAGGAGGTGCCGATTTCGATCGCCAACCTGTCGCGTCTCGCGGCGCTGGTGCCGCCGGGCCGCCACCTGGTCGAGATCGACCTCGAGCGCGGCGCCGCCCGCTGGTGGTGGTGGATCATGCTGCTCGCCTGGATCGCGGTCGGCGCCGCCGGGCTGGCGCCGTACCGTCCGCGCCGGCCGGGTGGACAGCCTCTGGACGCTCGGGGAGAATCAGCCCTCGCTGCCGCCCTCGCCGCCGCTGCCGAACGCAGCGAGCGCGAGATTGAGAGGGAGAGTGAGAGCGGGCGCGGAGAGTCAGCGAGCGCGGAGGGCGCAGGGACGAGATGACGGACAGCGCAGCAGCAGGCGACCGCGGGCGCCAGGGAGCAGCAGAGGGCGGCGGAGCGACGCGGCAGATCCGCAAGGTGCTGATCGCCAACCGCGGCGAGATCGCGGTGCGCGTGCTGCGCACCCTGCGCGAGATGGAGATCCGCTCGGCGGTGGTGTTCTCGCAGCCCGATCGCGCCACGCCGGCGGTGACCTTCGCCGACGAGGCCTACGAGATCGGCCCGGCGCCGTCGAGCAAGAGCTACCTGCGCGGCGAGGCGATCCTCGATCTCGCCGAGCGCATCGGCGCCGACGCGATCCATCCCGGCTACGGCTTCCTGTCGGAGAACGCCGCGTTCGCCGCGGCCTGCGAGGAGCGTGGCGTGCGCCTCATCGGCCCGTCGTCCAGCTCGATGGCGGCGATGGGCTCGAAGATCGAGAGCCGCCGCCTGATGATGGCGGCCGGCGTGCCGGTGGTGCCCGGCGGCACCGATCCGCTGCCCGACCTCGACGCCGCCCGCGCCGCCGCCGACGAGGTCGGCTACCCGATCATGCTCAAGGCCTCGGCCGGGGGCGGCGGCAAGGGCATGCGCCTGGTGCGCGCCGCCGACCAGCTCGAGTCGGCCTTCCGCGCCGCGACCTCGGAGGCGGGCTCGAGCTTCGGCGACAGCTCGGTCTACGTCGAGCGCTTCGTCGAGAACCCGCGCCACGTCGAGATCCAGGTGCTCGCCGACGAGCACGGCAACGCGGTCTCGCTCGGCGAGCGCGAGTGCTCGCTGCAGCGTCGCCACCAGAAGGTGGTCGAGGAGGCGCCGTCGGCCGTCGTCGACCCGGACCTGCGCCGGCGGATGGGCGAGGCGGCGGTGCAGGCGGCGCTCGCGGTCGGCTACTCGAACGCCGGCACGGTCGAGTTCCTGCTCGCTCCGGACGGCGCCTTCTACTTCCTCGAGATGAACACCCGCCTGCAGGTCGAGCACCCGGTGACCGAGCTGGTCACCGGCCTCGACCTGGTCGCCTGGCAGATCCGCGTCGCCCGCGGCGAGCGCCTCGATCCGTCGCTGGCGCGGATCGAGCCCAACGGGCACGCCATCGAGGTCCGGGTCTACGCCGAGGACCCGTTCAAGGGCTTCGCTCCCTCTCCAGGCGTGATCCAGGCGCTGCGCCTGCCCGAGGGGCCGGGAGTGCGCAACGACTTCGGCATCGACGCCGGCTCGGAGGTTTCGATCCACTACGACCCGATGCTCGGCAAGCTGATCGTCTGGGGCGAGGACCGCGACCAGGCGATCCGCCGGATGCGGCGGGCGCTGGCGGAGATCCGCATCGGCGGCATCCGCACCACCGTGCCGCTGTTCGAGCAGATCTTCCGCGACGAGGACTTCTGCGCCGGCCGGCTCGACATCGGCATGCTCGACCGCAAGCTGGCGAGCGGCGAGTTCGCGGCTCCCGAGCGACCGGTCGTGGAGGCCGGCGAAGGCGCCGCGCCGATCGAGGCGGTGCTGCGGCTGGCGGCGCTGATCGCCCACGTCGAGTCGCAGGGGCAGCAGGGCTCGGCCTCCGGCGGCGCGCGCGCCGCCGAGCGGGCGCCGCGGCGCTGGGGTCAGCTGGCGCGGCTCGACGCGCTGCGGGGGCGTCGGTGAGACGGCTGCTGCCGGCGACGGGTCGTCGCGCGGGGCGGCGGCGGTAGCGCGCCGATCGGGAATCAGGGAGCAGGCAGCAGGGAGGTCGCGAGGTGGAGCTCTACGTACGGCAGCAGGGAGCGGCGGCGGCCGCCGCCGCGACGGAGTCGGGCGAGGCGCTCGGCCAGGACGGGCGGGCCGAGGTGCAGCGCGATCTCGAGCACCCGCAGCGCTGGCAGATCGAGCTCGACGGCCGCACCTGGGTGGTCGACGCGGTGGCCAGCGGCGCCAGCCGCAGCCTGCTGATCGACGGTCACCAGTACGAGGTGCTGTGCCAGGAGGAGGGGCGCGAGGAGCACGGCGGCAGCCGCTTCGTGGTCTCCTGCCGCGGCCTCGAGGAGCGGCTCGAGGTGCTCGATCCGCTCGCCCACGAGGCGCTGCTGGCCGAGGACGCGGCCGGAGTCGGCGGCAGCCAGCGGGTGACCGCCTACATGCCAGGCAAGGTGGTCAAGGTGCTGGTCGAGGCGGGCGCTCGGGTCGAGGCCGGCCAGGGGGTGCTGGTGCTCGAGGCGATGAAGATGGAGAACGAGATCCAGGCCGAGAGCAGCGGCGTGCTGGCCGAGATCTTCGTCAGCGAGGGGCAGGCGGTGCAGGGCGGCGATCCGCTCTTCGAGGTGGTGGCGGGCGGCGAGCCGGAGTGACCCCGCGCCGGCGGGGGATGGGATGCCCGATGCTGGGATCCCGAGCCAGGTTCCCGAGCCGGCGATCGCGATCCCCGAACGTGATTCGTAGCCCCTGATGCCTCGATCCGCGCACCGCGGGTGGCGGTGTGCCGGCCGTCGTGCACTGCCGGTGCGCCAGCTCGGTGGAGCGCGGTTCTTGGTGCGCCGTTCAGCCCGGCGCCGCCTCGATCTGCGCCACCCGCCGGTCCAGCCACTCCAGGAGCTGGCGCGACGGCGTCGCGCGGGAGGTCAGCCGGTGCACCGCCAGGCCCCGGGAGCGCAGCGGCTCGGCCAGCTTGACGGCGTCCTTGTCGGTGGTCAGCACCGGGCTGCGCCGCCGCCGGCAGGCCGCGACGATCCGTCGCAGCGAGGCGGCAGGGTAGGCGTGGTGGTCGGCGAACTCGAGGTGCTCGTGGATCTCGAGGCCGAGCGCCTCGGCGCTGGCGCGCACCCGGCCGCCGGCGGCGACGCCGGTGACCAGCACGAAGCCGCCGCCCGGCTCCCGGTCGAGGGGGTCGCCGGGATCGCGGGAGTTGGGGGAGTCGCCAGGGTCGGTGGCGAGCTCGACCCGCAGCCCGCTGGTGAAGGTCGGGATCTGCACCCCGACGTGGCGCAGCGGCGCCGCCAGCCGCTCCTCCAGCCCGCGCTCCTGGGCCTCGCCCTCGCCGAGGGGAGCAGAGGTGAGGACCGCCGCGTCGGCCGCGGCCGCCGCCGCCAGCGGCTCGCGCAGGCGGCCCGTCGGCAGCAGCCGGCCGCCGCCGAGCGGGTCGTGCCAGGGGAACGCCAGCAGGTCGAGGTCGCGGTGCAGGGCGACGTGGGAGAAGCCGTCGTCGAGCACGAAGAGGTCGACGGCGCCGAGCTGCTCGAGCGCGTGCAGGCCGCCGCGGTGGCGGTCGCCGGCGACGACGACGGCGAGGCGCGGGTCGGAGCGCGCCAGCAGGTAGGGCTCGTCGCCGGCCCCCTCCACCGCCACGCGCGGGCCTTCGCCGTCGCCGGCGGAGACCACCAGCGCCGGGGCCCGGCGGGCGCCACGCCGGCCGTAGCCGCGTGACAGCACGCAGACGCGGCGCCCCGTCGGCGCCTCGGCGGGG
>QQVD01000064.1 GCA_003388555.1 Acidobacteriota bacterium
CGCATCGACTGGGACCTGGTGCCGCTGCCCCGCGCCGGCGCCGAGGCCGAGAGCCTCGCCAGCGGACACCGCTGAGCCAGCGCCGGTCGCTGCGGCGGCCGGCCGCCCGCAGCGGGCGCGGGCGCAGCGACGCAGCCGACGCCTGGGGCGGCCCCTAGGTGCCCCGGGAGGCGCGCTAGCCCAACGGCATGCGCTCGAGCAGCAGAGTGGGAGCGCCGAAACATCCCGCCCGCGCCGGCACGAGCTCGAGGTCACGCCCCACCGCGCGCACCGCCTCGAGCAGCTGCGCCAGACCGATCTCGAGGCCCACCGCACGCACCGGACGCACGGCGCGGCCGCGACGGATCTCGTAGCCGCTGGCCAGCAACCGGTGCGAAGGCTGGCGCGGATCCGAGCCCGACGGCGGGATCGGCGCCACGTGGTCGATGCGCACCAGGTAGATGCCGCGCACCACCGAGCCGACCAGGGCGGCCGGAGCGGTGCGCGGCGCCGGGGCGATGCACAGGTGGGTCGGCGCGAAGGTCGGCGGCTGACGCCAGCTCGGACGCTGGCTCCAGCCCGCCGGAAAGCCCGGATCGGATCGATCGCCGACGGGGGCCGGCCAGAGCGCGGCCGCCGCATCGAGCAGCACCCCGTCGCGCACCAGCACGGTGCGCCCACAGCGCCGACCCTCGCCGTCGTAGGCCGCGCGCAGCGGCCCCGAGTCGAGGCGCGCGTCCTCGAGCAGGGTGACGCAGGGATCCACCCCGGAGAGCGCTCCCTGCCTCGCGAGCTGGCCGAGCTCGCGCCAGAGCAGTGACAGCAGCCGGCCGCCCACCTGCGGCGCCAGCACCACCTCGCAGCGATCGCGATCGAAGCGACCCGCTTCGCGGTCGAGCAGCAGCGAGCTGGCGACGCGACGCGCCACCGCCTGCGCCCTCAGCTCTCGCGCGAAGGGAGCCGCGACGTAGAGCCGGCTCATCAGATCTCCGAGGGCCGCCTCGACCAGCAGCGCCGCGGTGCGCAGCCGCCACTCGCGCACCTCGAGCTCGCTGCTGACCAGGCAGCACTCGGCGGCGCCGTCCTCGACCACGCAGCGCACAAGGCGAGCTCCCGGAGCCTCGCGCTGCAGCTCCCGCCGGATCGTCTCCAGCAGCGTGCTCGTCTCTCCGGGGCCGAGCAGCGGCTCGTCGAGCGAGCGCGGCCGCGGCGCCGCGGCGGCCCCCGCACCCGCATCCTCGGAGCGCAGCCGCAGCGGTCCTCCCGAAGCCGGAGGCCAGTCGGAGGGCGCCGCCTCCGGCGGCCCCGTGGCGGCGGCGAAGAAGCTCCCCGGCTCGCCACCGGCGCGCACCGCCCAACCCTGCTCGGCGGAGTTCGCCTCGTGGCGCACCGGACGCGATCCGGTCGGTGATCCGGCCGGTGAATCACGTGGTGACACGGCGGGCGATCCCTCGAGGCGGGTCGTCCTCGAACGGCTGCGCTTGCAGAACACCTCGACCTGCGAGCAGCCGGCGGCGGCGACGCGTTCGTACAGCCGTGTCGCCGCGCTCAGCACGGCGCGACTCCGCGGGCCGGCGGCGGGCGATGGGTGGCGCCTGCCGCTCCCGGCCCTTCACACCGGCGCACACGGGATGGGCGTCTCGATCTCACGCCCACGGCTCCACCTCGATCGCCTCGATCAGCACCCCCGGCGCCCGCGCCCAGACCGGCAGACGCTGGCCTCCCTTGGCGCACCAGCCGGCGCCCCCGGCACGCCGCTCGGCACCGACGGCGGCGATCGACGAGAGCACCGCGGCGGCGAGGCCGACGAGCTGCAGAGGACCGTGCCGCTCGGCCAGACCGCCGCTGCCGATCGAGCGCGCGTGCGGCGCCAGCAGACGGATCCGGCCGCTCAGCGGGTCGAGCCGGCCGCCCGAGAGCTCGTCGACGTAGAGACCGCCGGTGGCGGCGGCGAGCATCGACTCGACGCTCTGCTCGCCGGCGAGCAGCTCGAGATGGCGCGAGCGCGGCAGCGGCAGGCAGTGGCGGTCGCCGCGCCAGCCGGCGCCGGGCTCGAGACCCTGCTCGCCGAGCGCCCAGGTGCGGTCGGCGATCGGCGCCTCGACGACGCCGCCGCGCAGCAGCCATCGCCGTTCGGTGGGCGATCCCTCGTCGTCGAAGGCGCGTGCGACCGTCGACGGCGCCGCCGAGGGATCGTCGAGCACGTCGACCATCGGGGCGGCGAAGGCGACGCCGCACGCCGCCGCGGGCGTGCCGGAGAGCGCCAGCAGATCGGCCTCCAGCGCGTGCGCCACCGCCTCGTGCAGCAGCACCGCCGTGGCGCCGGGCCCCAGCACCACCGGCCGCCGCCCCGCAGCAGGAGGAGGCGCACGGCGGGCATGGACCCAGGCGGCGAGGCGGCCGGCCGTCTCGCGCAGCGCCTGCTCGTCGAGCTGCAGCAACAGGGTGCCCCAGCTGCCCTGGCGCGAGCGCACCTCGAGCGCGTGGAAGCTCTCCAACTCGGCCGGCGCCGAGAGCATGGCGCTGACGCACTGCGACACCTTGTCGAAGCGCCGCAGCCGCAGCACGCAGTCGAACGCGACGCGCAGCCGCTCGAGCTCGGCGAGCAGCCTCGGCGGAAAGCTCCGCAGCGGCTGCCACACGTCCACGGCTCCCGACCCGCCAGCCGGCCAGGCGACCGCCAGCTCCTCGGGAGGGTGGATCGGCACCCGCGGCGCCACCCTGGCCACCTGGCGGCAGGCCTCGGCGAGCTCGCGGCCGCCGATCGCGTCGCGGCTGGCGAGCCAGCTTCCCTGCTCGACCAGACGCACCGCCAGACCCTCCTCGCGCAGCCGGGCGAGGCGCTCGTCGGACTCGTTCGTCGCCGGCGTTCCGTCGCCGTCGCCGTCGAATTCGTAGCGGCCGTCGCCGCTCTCGCCGGGCGGCGCCAGGGGCAGCCCTCGCGCCAGCGCCACCTCGAGCATCTCGGTGCGCTCGAAGTACGCATCGACCCATCCCGACGAGGTCTCCAGCCGCCCCAGCGCCCGCGCCACCGCGGCGGGGTCGGCGAGCAGCGACGGCGCGGCCGCAGCAGCCTCCAAGGCCGCGGCGCCCTCCTGCGCCGGTTTGCTCACCTCGCCCTCCATCCGTCGATTCTGGAGTGCGGCGCGCCGCGCCGCAACGACGCACCGGAAGGACCTGCCGGAACTGCACGAACCACCGGGCCGGCGACCGGCCGACGACCGGGCCGACGCCGAGACCGACGCCGAGATCGACGCAACCGGCCCACCGCGGCCGTGTGATAGGAAATCGCTCCTGCAGGCATGCGGGTCGCCAGCCTCGTCGCCGGGTGTCCCGCAAGGAGAGCGCATGAGCAGCCGATCGACCATCGACCCCCGGGCCGAGTTGCAGCGACGACTCGAGGCGGCACGCGCCGGAGGCGGCGAGGAACGCAAGAAACGCCAGCACGAGGCCGGCAAGCTCACCGCCCACGAACGGGTCGACCGGCTGCTCGACGCCGGCTCCTTCGTCGAGCTCGATGCCCTGGTGACGCACCGCTGCAACGACTTCGGCATCGACGACCAGCGCATCCCCGGCGACGGCGTGGTGTGCGGCTACGGCGCCGTCGACGGCCGCCTGGTCTACGTCTTCGCGCAGGACTTCACCGTCTTCGGCGGCACCCTCTCGGAGACCAACGCCCGCAAGATCTGCAAGGTGATGGACCTCGCGGTCGAGAACGGTGCGCCGGTGGTCGGGCTGAACGATTCGGGCGGCGCCCGCATCCAGGAGGGGGTCGCGTCGCTCGGCGGCTACGCCGACATCTTCCTGCGCAACACGCTGGCCAGCGGCGTGGTGCCACAGATCAGCGCCATCATGGGCCCGTGCGCCGGTGGCGCCGTCTACTCACCGGCGATCACCGACTTCGTCTTCATGGTCGAGGACACCAGCTACATGTTCGTCACCGGGCCCGACGTGGTGAAGACGGTGACCCAGGAGAGCGTCACCATGGAGGAGCTGGGAGGCGCCCGCACCCACGCGGCACGCAGCGGCGTCTGCCACTTCTCCAGCCCCACCGATGCCTCGTGCATCCTGGCCATCCGGGATCTGCTCTCCTATCTTCCGGGCAACAACCTCGCCGACCCGCCGCGACGCAGCGCCGCTCCGCCGCTCGCCGATCCCCACACGCTCGACGAGCTGATCCCCGCCGACCCCAACAAGCCCTACGACATCAAGAAGCTGATCCGCGGCATCGTCGACGAGGGCAAGCTGCTCGAGGTGCACGCCGACTTCGCCAAGAACCTGGTGATCGGCTTCGCCCGCGTCGACGGCCGACCGGTCGGCGTGGTCGCCAACCAGCCCAACTACCTGGCCGGCGTGCTCGACATCGACGCCTCGGTCAAGGGAGCGCGCTTCGTGCGCTTCTGCGACGCCTTCAACATCCCCCTGGTCACCTTCGAGGACGTGCCGGGCTTCCTCCCCGGCACCCAGCAGGAGTACGGCGGCATCATCCGGCACGGTGCCAAGCTGCTCTACGCCTTCGCCGAGGCGACGGTGCCCAAGATCACCGTGATCACCCGCAAGGCTTACGGCGGCGCCTACTGCGTGATGGCGAGCAAGCACATCCGCACCGACCTCAACCTCGCCTATCCGACCGCGGAGATCGCGGTGATGGGTCCCGAGGGGGCGGTCAACATCCTCTACCGGAGAGAGCTCGCCAAGGCCGGAGAGGGGGCCGAGGCGCTGCGCGCCGAGCGGGTCGCAGAGTACCGCGAGAAGTTCTCCAACCCGTACGTGGCAGCGGAGCGCGGCTTCGTCGACGCGGTGATCCCGCCCAGCGAGACCCGCGAACAGATCGTCCGGGCGCTCGCCCAGCTGTCCGCCAAGCGGGCGACCAACCCGCCCAAGAAGCATGGCAACATCCCGCTCTGACCGCAGGCGGGACCGACGCGGTCGGAGCGCGATCTAGAGACACACGGAACGGGGCGTCGGCGCGGCCCTGGGGGCGATGCTCCGTCGCCGGCCGACGCTCCGAAAGCAACTCGGAAGGGGTTCGGCGATGGGAGTGCGAGTCGGCATCGTGATGGGAAGCGATTCGGACTGGCCGGTGATGCGCGAGGCGCAGAAGATCTGCCAGCAGTTCGAGATCGAGTGCGAGGCGAGGGTGCTCTCGGCGCACCGCACCCCGGAGGCGACGGCAGAGTGGGCCGGAGGAGCCTCGGAGCGTGGCGTCGAGGTGCTGATCGCCGGAGCCGGCGGCGCCGCACACCTTCCCGGCGTCGTCGCCGCGAGCACGCTGCTGCCGGTGATCGGCGTGCCGATCGCCAACGGCCCGCTGCAGGGCTTCGACTCGCTGCTGGCGATCGTGCAGATGCCCAAGGGCATCCCGGTGGCGACGGTCGGCGTCGGCCGCGCCGACAACGCCGGCCTGCTCGCCATGCACATCCTCGCGGTGTCCGACAGCACGGTGCGCGAACGCCTGGCCAGCTACCGCAAGGAGTTCCAGAAGAAGGTCGCCGCGGCCGACGAGCGGGTGCGCACCGGCCAGGTCTGACCCAGGTACCGACCGATCACCGCCGCAGCCGGGAGCTCGATGCGCTCCGTCGCTGCGATGCCGCGGCAGCGCGTTCAGTGGCCGCTGCGGCCGTCGTCGAGGGAACGCACCGGGACCTCCGACTCGCCCTCGCCGGCCGTCCCCGCGGCCGACACCTTGCGCCCGGTGCGACCGGCGTAGCGCAGCTCCCACACGCCGCCGCCGCCGAGCGACATGTGGATCTCGCCGGGGCGCTCCAGCATGCGCAGGCCGCCGCGCACCGGGTACAGCACCGTGCTGGTGGCTCCCTCCCAGGGGAAGAAGCCGGCGGGGGCGTCGAGCACCAGCTGCTGGCCGCGCAGCGACAAGCCGAGATCGACCGCCGGCGCTGCCGCGGAGCCCTCGAAGCGGTAGGTGCCGACCATGCCGATGAGGCCCTCCACCTTGAGCGGCCGCGGCTGCAGCCGTTCCGGCTCGAGACCGCTCCAGCCGAACTCCTCGGCGACCGCGAGCAGGATCTCCGCCGCCAGCTCGTCGCCCCGCCCCGTAGTGGTCAGCACCGCCAGCGCGTCGCCGCTCGCAGGATGCGCCACGGCGAGGCCGTGCGCACTGCGGCGGCCGACCCAGGCCGCCTCGTCGCCGACCTGTACGCCCAGCTTCCAGCCGCCCAGGCCGGGCTCCTCGAGCTCGCGCCGCAGGCGCCGCGACAGCAGCGGCGGATGCGGCGCCTCGGTCGAGGCCTGCGCCTCCACGAGCGACGCCGCCAGCAGGGCCAGCCCTGCCGGAGTGCCCCACAGCCCACGCGCCGCCAGCGGTTGGGGATCGACCTCGATCGGCTCGCCGCCGATGCCGCGGCGCGCCGCACGGAGCGCTCCCTGCGGTGGGTCGGTCCAGGCGAGAGCGGGCTCGCCACCGTGGCGTACGGCGAGCGGCTCGAGCACCAGCCGCTCGAAGGCGCCGACGAAGTCCGCCGGCTCCGAGGCTGCCGTCACCACGTCCTCGAGCAGCGCCCAGTTGGCCTCCGAGCGCTCGAAGCGGGTGCCCGGCTCGGTCGCCTGCCGGATCTCGGCCAGCAGCGTCTCGGCGCGCACGCCGAGGGGCTCGGCGGGGCGCAGGCCGGAGGTCTGGCCGAGCACCTGGCGCAGATCGACCGCCCGCGGCAGGCGACGCACCACGGCAGAGGAAGAGCGCGGGCGTAGATCCTCGTCGAGACCGAGGGTGCCCTCGTCGACCAGGCGCAACGCCACCAGCGTGGCGCCGAGACTGCTCAGGTCGCCGAGCCAGAACCAGGTCTCGGGCTCGAGCTCGCGGCCGTCGGCGTCCTCGCCCCACACCCGCGTCCAGGCGGGCTGGCCGCGCCGCACCGCGGAGACCGCGAGACCCTCGACGGCGTAGTGCGCCATCCGCTCGCGCAGCCGGAACCGCGGCGCCGAGGCCGGGTCGGCGGGGTCGGCGTCGGCATCGGCGAGCACCACCGCCGGGCGCAGGTTGGCGAAGACGCGGTCGGCCGACTGGCGGGCGGCACGCGGAGCGTCGCCGCCCCCGCCGCAGGCGATCGTGGCCAGCCAGCCGATCGCGGCGCCGCACGCGGCGATCCACCACCGGCCGTGCGGCGTGGTGCGCCCATCCCTGGGCCTACCCCTGAGGCGTGTGTTGGTCTCGGACATCCAGGATCCTCGTCGCCTGTCGGTGGATGATACGACCCCCCGGAGGGCCGGTGGTGCCGCCGCCGACGTCGCCTCCGGCCGACGACCCGCGGACGGCCCGCGGACGACCCGCGTTCCACCGCCCAGGTCCGTCCCGGCGGGCGCCGCCGCTCGCTCGGGTGGCGACGACGATCGGCGCTGCTACGCTGCGCGGAGCGAGGCCGAGAACACCATCCCCCCGGAGGACCCGAGCGTGACCGCGTCCACTCCCGAGACCCCAGCCGCGACCGCTGCACGCCCCGACGGCGGATCCCTCCTCGTCGCCGCCGACCACGCCGGAGTCGAGCTCAAGCGGGCGGTGATCGATCACCTGCGCCAGCGCGGGGTCGACGTCCGCGACCTCGGCCCGCACGACGAGACCTCGGTCGACTACCCGGACTACGCCCACACCCTCGCCGGCGCCCTGCACCAGGGCGAGGCCGGGCGCGGGGTGCTGATCTGCGGCACCGGGGTCGGCATGGCGATGTCGGCGAACCGCTGGCCGGGGGTGCGGGCGGTGAACTGCAGCGACGTCTACACCTGCAAGATGGCTCGGCTGCACAACGACGCCAACCTGCTGACGCTGGGGGCGCGGGTGGTCGGCCTGGGACTGGCGCTCGAGCTGGTCGACACCTTCCTCGACCAGCCGTTCGAGGGCGGTCGTCACCAGCGGCGGGTCGGCAAGATCGACCGCGCCGACTGACGGCCGGGACAACCGCCAGCGAGCCACCCGGGTCAGACGACCAGATCGACGGTGGCCGGCGGCACCTGGAAGCGCGCCCTGGCCTCGGCGCGCACCGCCCCGACCAGGTAGAGCGAGCCGGCGACCACCACGAGACGCGGCTTGGTCGCGGCGCCGGCGGTGGACGCCACCGCAGCGTCCTCGCCCGGCTCGAGCGCCAGCTGCAGCGCCCGGCGCCAGTCGGCCTCGCCGTCAAGGCCCCGGCGGCGAGTCCAGAGCGGCGCCGCCAGCTCGCTCAGGCGGTCCAGCGGCAGGGTCCTCGGCCCTCCCGGCGGTTCGGTGAGCACCGCCCGGTCGACCTGCGGCAGCAGAGCCTCCAGAGTCTCCTCGGCGCGCTTGCCGGCCAGGGTGCCGAAGAGCAGCACGATCTCCATCGACTCGGCCGTCGCGGCCTCGGCCGCCGCCAGGCCTTCGGCGCGCAGCAGGCGCAGGTGCGCCGCGAGCGAGCGGCCGCCGGCCGGGTTGTGGGCACCGTCCAGCAGCAGGGTCGTCGGCGCCGCGGTCGCACCGGCAGGCAGCTCGACCTGTTCGAGACGGCCGGGCCAACGCAGGGAACGTGTCGCCTCGACGACGGCGGCCTCCGGCACGGGCCCGAAGCCGAGGTCGTCGAGGACCTCCGCCGCGCGCACGGCGAGCGCCACGTTGCCGGCCTGGTGCTCGCCGGTGAGTGCGCTGTCGAGGCGCCAACCGCGGCGCGGCGTGCCGAGCTGCAGCTCGAGCCGCTGCCGACCGCTGGCCAGGATCTCCACCGACACCGTCTCGCTGACGTCCTCGAGGCGGCTGCCGATCTCCGCCGCGCGCTGATCGAGCGCCGCGCGGACCTCGGGGTCGAGGCCCGAGCAGACCAGCACCGGACGGTCCCGGCGCATGATGCCGGCCTTCTCGCCGGCGATCTGCGCCGTGCGCGATCCGAGGTGCTCCTCGTGATCGATGGCGATGCCGGTGATCAGCGACAGCACCGGCTCGCACACGTTGGTCGCATCGAGTCGCCCCCCGAGGCCGACCTCGAGAACCGCGAGGTCGACCTGCTGGCGGGCGAACTCGAGCAGCGCCGCCGCGGTCATCGCCTCGAAGTAGGTCGGGGGCTCGCCGCTCGGTGTCGGCTGCTCGACGATCGTCCGCAGGTGCTCGCCGAGCCGCTCGCCGGCGATCGTGCGACCGTCGATCCGGATGCGCTCTTCGACGGTTTCGAGATGCGGCGAGAAGTAGGTGCCGACGCGCAGGCCGGAGTGGCGCAGGATGGCGCCGAGCAGGGCGGTCACCGAGCCCTTGCCGTTGGTGCCCGCGACCAGCACCGTCGGCCGCGCCAGGTGGGGCGAGCCCAGCGCCGCCAGCAGATCGCGGATGCGCTCGAGCCCGAGCTTCTGGCCCCACATCTCGAGCCGCTCGAGGATCTCGGCGGCGGTCGCCGGCGATGACGGCGAGGGTGGCGACTCGCCCGGCGGCGCGCTCCCAGGCTTCACAGGAGGGGGACCTGTGAGGGTGCGGCCGGTTTCTCGCCCTGACTCTCAGCCTGACTCTCCCCCCGACTCTCGCCCGGCGTGCCCGGATCCTCCGCGCTCGCCGCTTCGGCGCCGGAGTCGGCGGACGGCGCACCGGGGTCGACCAGCTTGCCGCCCGGCGAGCGGAAGCGGCCGCCGCCGACCGCGAGCAGACTGCGATCGCGGCCGCTGGCCTTGGCCGCGTAGAGCGCCTCGTCGGCCATGCCCACCAGGTCCGAGGGCCCGCGCAGCAGCACCTCCGGAACACTGGCGCAGCCGCAGGAGATGGTCAGCCGCAGCGGCGCCGGGCCCGGCGCGGCCACTTGCCCGACGTCGGCGATGGGCAGCGGCGACGCGGCCACCGCCCGGCGCGCCCGCTCGGCCATCTCGAGCGCCGCGGATCCGTCGGCGGCGGTCAGCAGCAGGACGAACTCCTCGCCGCCGTATCGGCAGCAGAGATCCTCCTCGCGCATCGCCTGCGCCAGCAGGTTGGCGACGTGCAGCAGGGCGCGATCGCCGACCTGGTGGCCGTATCGATCGTTGACGCTCTTGAAGTGGTCGACGTCGAGGAGCACGACGGCGAGCGGTTCCCCGAGCTCGCGCGCGTCGCGCCAGCGCCGCTCGATCTCGTCATCGAAGATGGCGCGTCGCGGCAGCCCGGTGAGGCGATCGAAGCGCGCCTCGCGGGCCAGGATCGAACGCTCGAGCAACGCCGAGACCTGCTCGCCGAGATGGTCGAGGACCTCGAGACCGCGCGAGTCCTGACGCCGCGGATCGCACCACAGATGCAGCGTGCCGAGCAGGGTGTCGCCGCTCTCGAGGACCCGCGAGGCGCGGATCCATTCGCGGCGACGGTGGATCCCCGGCCGCGGCGGCGGATGGCGTGGAGGCGCCGCCGGCGAGGAGCGGGGAGGATGGCCGCGACGCGCCGACCACACACCCGGGGCAGGGCCGGCGAGATCGAGCTGCAGGTAGTCGAAGTCGATCAGCCGGCCGATCTCCTCGATCGCCGACTCCACCAGGTCGAGTTGGCGGCGGCCGGGCGAGCCGAGACGGCGCGGCGCCGAGCCGATCGCATCGAGCACGCTGAGGCGCGTCGTCAGATGCGCGGTGAGTCGCTGCTGGGCGCTGAGCGCCAGCGCGAGTCCCGCCACCAGACCCACCAGCACGACGAGGCCGAAGCCGGCCAGCAGCGAGTCGCGGAGAGCGGCCGCGGGTGGCGCCGCCTCGTCGGAGGCCACCGCGGCACCACCGCCCAGGCCGAGCCAGATCAGGCCACCGAGCAGGAAGCAGGCGCCGTCGGCCAGCGGACCACGAGGCAGCCTCGCCCCTTCACGATGGCTCGAGCGCGCGATCGTCTCGTGCAGCAGCAGCGCCGCCGCCAGCACCGCGGCAGCCGCGGCGAGCGCCGCAGCGGGATCGATCGGCCTCATCGCCACCCAGCCGGCCGCCGACGCCGCCACCGCGACGTTCAGCACGTCGTGCAGCCGCCGCCGCGGCAGCCGGCGCTCGGGGGGAGCGTCGGGGAATCGGCCCTCGAGCAGCAGCACGACGCGATCGCTGATCGCGCTCGCCAGCGCCGCGAGGATCGCCGCTCCGAGCACTCCGGCGATCGCCGCCAGCGCCGGCAGGAAGGCGGCGGCCAGGCCGAGGTGGCCCCGCTCTCCCAGACGCAGGGTGCCGGCCGCCGCGGCGGCCAGGCACAGCAGCAGGCCGAGCAGCGCCGGGACCGGCTCCGGCAGCTCCAGGACCAGCACGATCCACGCCGCGGCGACGAGCTGCAGGGCGAGCAGCAGCCGCGGCGCCCAGGCCTGGGCCGGCGGCAGCCAGCGCCGGCGACGGGCGACGCCGCGCCGCAGGCCCTCGACGGTCGCGATCCAGGGTGACGATCGGGAGGTCATGCCGGTTAACATTCTCGCCGATTCCCCCTAAGCTGGACCGAACGGACGCGTCCGTGGTGTGCAGGCGGCGTCCCTTTTCCATACAATCCCTGATGGTTTCGACGGGTGACGACGTCCGCCCGGGCCGCGGGGGGACGTCTGCGCTCGTTGTGGGGGAGTGAGGAAGCTGCATGGTCACCGACCTCGTCATCTACAAAGAGGAGTACGACCGTCTCGAGGACGTCCTGCGACGTCTGCGGGCGGACTCCAACGCCCGTGCGATCTTCCTGATCGACAAGAACGGGCAGCAGATCGCGGCCTCCGGTGAGCTCGACCAGTTCGACACCACCTCGCTGGCCTCCCTGACCGCCGGCAACGTCGCGGCCACCGACGGTCTCGCGAAGCTGATCGGCGAGCGTGAGTTCTCGGTCCTCTTCCACGAAGGCAAGCAGGATCACATCCACATCTCGATCGTCGGCAAGCGGGCGATCCTGCTGGTGATCTTCGACGACCGCTCCTCCCTCGGGCTGGTCCGTCTGCGAGTGAAGCGGGCGAGTGGCGACATGGAGAGCATCTTCGATCGCATGACGTCGAAGGCATCCGAGGCGCTCGAGGATGTCTCGGCGAGTCGATCGAGCCCGTTCTCGGAGATCACCGACGAAGACATCGACGCGCTGTTCAGCGAGTGACGCGCGGAGCGGACCTGGCCGGGCCCCTGGCTCCGGACGCGGAGCCGCCGGACCGCAGCACGGCCTTACCGCGAGCACGCCGCGTCGGCATCTGCTCCTCCCCTGCCTGACTCTTCTCCCTCCGCCGCGGCGCGGGGGCTCTCACGATGACCTTCATCAACTACGCCAGCAAAGAGATCAACTGCAAGATCGTGTACTACGGGCCGGGGCTTGGCGGCAAGACCTCGAACCTGCAGTACATCTACGAGAAGACCTCGGCCGACTCGAAGGGCAAGATGATCTCGCTCGCCACCGAGGCCGATCGCACCCTGTTCTTCGACTTCCTGCCGCTCGATCTCGGCACGGTGCGCGGTTTCACGACCCGCTTCCACCTCTACACGGTGCCCGGCCAGGTCTTCTACGACGCCTCGCGCAAGCTGATCCTCAAGGGCGTCGACGGCGTCGTGTTCGTCGCCGACAGCCAGGTCGAGCGCATGGACGCCAACATCGAGTCGATCCGCAACCTGCAGGAGAACCTCGAGGAGCACGGCTTCGACCTCAAGCAGATCCCCTACGCGCTGCAGTTCAACAAGCGCGACCTGGCGAACATCGTGCCCTCGGACCAGATGTACCGCACCCTCAACTTCAAGCGCGAACCGACCTTCGAGGCGGTCGCCACCCAGGGCCTCGGCGTCTTCGACACCCTGCGTGCGGTCGCCAAGCTCATCCTCAAGGACCTCAGTCGCGGCTGAGTCTCCGAGAAGGGCCGGCCACGACGCGGGCCTTGGCCCAACCCGGCGGCGATGGCGCCGCGGCGCAGCACGGCGGCCGCCACGATCCGAGCACAGGTCGAGGCGTACGACGCGCCGCGACGGTTCCTGGCGGCGCGACCGACCCGTCGATCCCGACTGCGCGCCGAGCTCCGCATCTCCCGCCCAGCCAGATCCCGCCGCAGCCCAGACGACGAACCCGACCCATCGACCATCGACCACAGACCATCGACCACCGAGATCGAAAACGGCTCAAGGAGAATCCACAGATGGCCAAGAAAGCCAACACCAACGAATACGTCGATCCCGCCATCGGCGCCTACGAGCAGGGCCTGAAGGCCTTCTTCGGCGGCAAGTTCGACAAGGCGGCGAAGCATTTCGAGGAGGTCCAGGAGGCGGCCGAGCAGACCGATCTCGTCGCCCGCGCGCGCACCTTCGCGAACGCGTCACTGCAGCGACTCGAAGACCCGGTCGAGACCGACGACCCGTTCCTCGAGGCGGTGGTGGCCAAGAACCGCGGCGATCTCGAGACCGCGATGGACCTGTGCACGCGCGGCGGCCGCAAGGGCAAGGACGAGCGCTTCGCCTATCTCGCCGCCTCGGTCGAGGCCCTGCGCGAGAACCATGCCGACGCGGTCTCGATGCTGCAGCAGGCCATCGAGCTGCATCCCGAGAACCGCATCCACGCGCAGCACGACCCCGACTTCGACGCCCTGCGCGAAGTCGACGAGTTCCGCGCCGTGGTCTACTCGAGTGGCGACTCCGACGACGAGCCGGACGCCTGATCGCAGACCTCCAGCCACCGGCCCCGCCGCCCGCCCGCCCGGCGTCCGTGCACTGACCGTGGCGGCGGCGCCGGGATCGCACCGGCACGGATCGAGGAGACCACCCGACGTGAACCGCCGCATCGCCATCGTGCTCGCCGCCGGGCAGGGCACCCGCATGCGCTCGCAGCGCCCCAAGGTGCTGCACGAGATCTGCGGTCGGCCCAGCCTGGGCTGGGTGCTCGAGGCCTGCCGCGGCGCCGGCTGCGAGGCGATCCACGTGGTGGTCGGGGCCGGGGCGGAGCAGGTGCGCGGGGCGTTCCCCGACGCCGACCTGCACTGGATCGAGCAGCGCGAGCGGCGCGGCACCGGCCATGCGGTCCAGATCGCCTTCGCCAGCCTCGCCGAGCAGGGAGCGCTCGACCAGGCGACCACGGCGCTGATCGTCTACGCCGACAACCCCCTGATGACCGCCGCCGGCCTGCAGCGGCTGGCCGAGGTCTCCGAGCGCGACTGGGCCTCGCTGGCGGTGGCGACGCTGGACGACCCGGGCGCTCTGGGCCGGGTGGAGCGCGACCGGGAGGGCCGCCTGCTCGGGCTGGTCGAGTTCGCCGACGCCACCGCCGAGCAGCGCGCCATCCGCCAGGTCAACGCCGGGCAGTACGCCATCCCGCTGGCCGGCTTCGCCCCCTACCTCGAGCGGCTCGAGCCCGGCAACGCGCAGGGCGAGCTCTACCTCACCGACGCCTTCGTGCACGCCGCCCGCGACGGCAGACCAGTGCGCTGCGTCGACCTCGAATCGCCGTCCGAGGCCTGGGGGATCAACGATCGCAGCGACCTCGCCAAGGCGCATGCCGAGTTCAGGCGCCGCATCGTCGCCGACCTGCTGCGCAGCGGCGTCACCGTGCTCGATCCCGACCGCGTCACGATCGGACCGGACGTGCGCATCGCGCCCGACGTGGTGCTGCATCCGGGGGTGTGGATCGGCGGCGAGACCACCCTCGGCGCCGGATGCGTCGTGCACCAGGGCGCCTGGCTGCGCGATGCGCACCTGGACGAGGGGGTCGAGGTGCACCCCTACTCGGTGCTCGACGGCGCCCGGGTCGGCGCCGGCTGCGCCATCGGACCGTTCGCCCGGCTCAGGCCGGGCAGCGAGCTCGCCGAGCAGGTGCGCGTCGGCAACTTCGTCGAGGTCAAGAAGTCCCGGCTCGGCCGCGGCGCCAAGGCAAACCACCTCGCCTACGTCGGCGACGCGGAGGTGGGCGAGCGCACCAACATCGGTGCCGGGGTCGTCACCTGCAACTACGACGGTCACCGCAAGCACCGTACCGAGATCGGCGACGACGCCTTCGTCGGCAGCGATACCATGCTGGTCGCGCCGGTTTCGGTGGGCAGCCGCTCGATCACCGGTGCCGGCTCGGTGATCACCGACGACGTGCCCGACGACTCGCTCGCCCTCGGCCGCGCCCGGCAGCGCAACCTCGTCGGCTGGACCCGGCGCAGCGCGGCCCAGGGAGAAGAGAAGGCCTCGTCGGAAGCGTCGCATCCGCCGCAGCGGGCGCAGACCGGCGAGCCGGAAGACGACCGATAGGCTCTGCCGGCGCAGTCGCCCGCCAAGAAGGGGTGGGGGCGCCGAAGCCACGAAGCCCGTCGACACCGCCGCGGCGCGCTCGCGACCGGCCGCGGTGGTGGTGGAGTCAGCGAGGTCGAGGCCGCAGTCGGCCGTCGCCGACCCGGTCTCCGACGAGACCTTCACCCGTCTTCCCTCTTCCGTTTCCCCTTATCTCTTTCTCTCTTCTCTTCTCTCCCCCATGACCCCTTCTGCTCTCCGTTCTCCCCCTTTTCCCTTTTCCCTCTTCCCTTTTCCCTTGTCCCTCTCCCCCAACCCCTGACCCCTCTCCCCCTGACCCCTTCTGCTCTCCCCCTGACCCCTTCCGCCCTCCGCCCCCTTTTCCCTCTTCCCTCTTCCCTCCATGGACCTGCCGAGACTCCTCAACCCGGAACAGATCGCCGCGGTCACCTTCGGCGACGGGCCGCAGCTGGTGCTCGCCGGCGCCGGCTCCGGCAAGACCCGGGTGATCACCCACCGCATCGCCTGGCTGATCGCCGAGCGCGGGGTGGAGCCGTACCGCATCGCCGCGGTGACCTTCACCAACAAGGCCGCCGGCGAGATGCGCGAGCGGGTGGATCGGCTGCTCGGCCTGCCCGAGGGGGCTCGCTCCGAGGTCTTCGTCGGCACCTTCCACCGCTTCGCGCTCCGCCTGCTGCGCCGCTACGGCGAACGGGTCGGCGTGTCGCCCGGCTTCAGCATCCTCGACACCCAGGACCAACTGGCGCTGATGAAGCGCGCCATCGAGGACGAGGACCTCGATCCCTCGACGGTGACGCCGCGCGCGGTGCTCAGCGCGGTCAGTGACGCCAAGAACCGGCTGATCGGCCCGGGTCGCTTCGCCAGCGAGGCCAGCGGCTTCTTCGAGACCCGCGCCGCGCGCGCCTTCCACCGCTACCAGAAGCTGCTGCGCCAGGCCAACGGTGTCGACTTCGACGACATGATCGCGCTCGCGGTGCAGCTGCTCGAGCAGGAGGAGGTGCTGCGCCAACGCATGCAGCGGCGCCTGCGCTACCTGCTGGTCGACGAGTTCCAGGACACCAACTTCGCCCAGCTGCGTCTGGTCGAGCTGGCGATCGGTGCCGGCGGCAGCCTCACCGCCGTCGGCGACGAGGACCAGAGCATCTACCGCTGGCGCGGCGCCGAGCTCGACAACATCCTGCGCTTCGAGGATGCCTTCCCGGGCGCCACCGTGCACAAGCTGGAGCGCAACTACCGGTCGACCCAGAACATCCTCGACGCGTCGGGCGCCCTGGTCTCCAACAACGAGCAGCGCCGCGGCAAGCGCCTGTGGACCGACCACGGGCCGGGGGAGCGGATCGCGCTGCACTACGCCGGCGACGAAGGCGACGAGGCGCGCTGGATCGCCGCCCGCATGCGCCAGCTGCACGACTCCTACACCTGGACCGAGATGGCCATCCTGGTGCGCACCAACGCCCAGACACGCGCCCTCGAGGACGAGCTGCTGCGCCAGCGCATCCCTTACAGCCTGGTGGCCGGGGTGCGCTTCTACGAGCGCGCCGAGATCAAGGACCTGGTCGCCTACCTGCGGGTGCTGCGCAACCCACGCGACAACCTGTCGCTGCGCCGCATCCTCAACCAGCCGCCGCGCGGCATCGGCAAGGCGACCGCCCAGGCCCTGTTCGAGGAGGCCGAGGCGATGGGGAGCGCGCTCTGGGACGCCCTGCGCTTCGCCCGCCTGCGCGGCGTCTCGCAGCGTGGGCGCAGCGCCCTGCTGCGCTTTCGCGAGCTGATCGAGCAGCTGCGCACCCTCGCCGCGACGCAGGACCTGCCGACGGTGCTGCAGGAGGTGATCGAGGCCACCGGCTACGCGCGGCTGCTCAGCAAGGACGACGCCGACGCGCAGGCGCGGCTGGAGAACGTGCGCGAGTTCCTCTCGGCGGCGCAGGAGTTCAACGAGGACGCCGGCGCCACCGATCTGCCGGCGCTCGTCGGTTCGATCGGCGCCCTCGAGGCGCCGCCGCGCCGCGACCCCGATCCGGGGGACGACGAGGAGGACGGCGACGACGCCTCGCCGCTCGGCCCCGAGGAGGACTCCGATCCCCTCACCATGTTCCTCGACTACGTCTCCCTGGTCAGCGACATCGACGGCCTGCAGACCGACGCAGGAGTCTCGGTGATGACCCTGCACAGCGCCAAGGGGCTCGAGTTCCCGGTGGTCTTCGTCGCCGGTCTCGAGGACGGGCTGCTGCCTCACTTCAACTCGCAGGCGCCCGAAGAGCTCGAGGAGGAGCGCCGGCTGCTCTACGTCGGGATGACCCGCGCCGAACGGCGGCTGCATCTGACCAGCTGCTCGCGCCGCCGTATCGCCGGTCGCTACCAGGACCAGGAGCCGTCGCCCTTCCTGCCCGAGCTGCCCGAGGCCCAGCTGGAGATCACCGAGAGCGCCGCCCGGATGCCGCGCTACGACTCCCGTCTCACCGGGGTGCACTCCTTCTTCGGCGACCGCACGTCCGCGGCACCGGCGCCGCGCCCGACGCCGTCGAGCCTCGGCGTCGCCCCGGCGAGCGCTTCACGCGGTCGCACCTCGCCGCTGGCGCCCGCCCCCAACCCCGGCGTCGCGGTCAGGCCGCAGATGTCGGTGCGCCACCCCACCCTGGGCCGTGGCGTCGTGCTCGCGGTCGAGGGCGACGGCGACAGTGCCAAGATCACCGTCTTCTTCGATCGCAGCGGCAAGCGGCGGCTGCTCGCCAAGTACGCCGGGCTCGAGCCCGGCTGAGGCATCGCGTCGCTGCCGACACCCGTCCGCCACGTCCCCGCAAGGAGCCCCCGATGAGCCCGCAGACCTCGTCCCATCCGCCGAGCGACCCCGGACGCCGCAGGGCCTGCCCGCCGTCCGCCGCCGGCTCCGCTCGCCTGGCCGCGATCGTGGCCGCGCTCGCCGGCCTGTGCACTGGGGCCGCGTCGGCGGCCAGTGACGCCGCTGCGCTGCGCGCCGCGGTGGCGGAGTCGGCCGCCGCGATCGAGGACCGGGTGATCGCCTGGCGGCGTGACATCCACCAGAACCCCGAGCTCGGCAACCGCGAGTTCCGCACCGCGGCCCTGGTCGCCGAGCACCTGCGTGCGACCGGGCTCGACGAGGTGCGCACCGGAATCGCCCACACCGGGGTGGTCGGAGTGCTGCGCGGCGCGCGGCCGGGACCGGTGGTCGCCCTGCGCGCCGACATGGACGCCCTGCCGGTGGAGGAGAAGGTCGACCTGCCCTTCGCCTCGCACGTCACCGCCGAGTACAACGGCCAGACGGTGCCGGTGATGCACGCCTGCGGCCACGACAACCACACCGCGATCCTGATGGGCGTCGCCGAAGTGCTGGCGGGCCTGCGCCAGCAGCTGCCGGGCACGATG
Source organism: Acidobacteriota bacterium (assembly GCA_003388555.1). Classification (GTDB taxonomy): domain Bacteria; phylum Acidobacteriota; class Thermoanaerobaculia; order Multivoradales; family Multivoraceae; genus QQVD01. Next base: position 18,454 of record QQVD01000064.1, read on the forward strand.
CTCTTCGTCTTCCAACCGGCCGAGGAGGGTCCGCCGGCGGGTGAGGAGGGCGGCGCCGCGATGATGCTCGCCGAAGGAGTCTTCGACGACCCGGCCCCCGAGGCGGTCTTCGGGCTGCACGTGGGCCCGGCGCCTCCCGGTCTGATCAGCTACCGCGAGCAGGGCGCGATGGCCGCCGCGGACGCGCTCGAGATCCGGGTCGTCGGTCGCCAGACCCACGGCTCCTCGCCTTGGCTCGGCGTCGACCCGATCATCGTCGCCGGCCAGATCCTGGTCGCGCTGCAGACGATCCCGTCGCGTCAGCTCGACATCACGGCCGCTCCGGCGGTGGTCACGATCGGCTCGATCCACGGCGGCGTGCGCGGCAACATCATCCCCGACGACGTGGTGATGACCGGCACCATCCGCACCTTCGACACCGCGATGCGCGACGACCTGCTGCAGCGCATCGAACGCACCGCGACGCGCATCGCGGAGGCGGCCGGCGCCGAGGCGACGGTGACCATCGATCCCTACGCGCCGGTGGTCTACAACCAGCCCGAGCTGGTGCGGCGCACCCTGCCGGCGCTGGTCTGGGCGGCGGGCGACGCGCGCAGGGTGGTCGAGTCGCCGCGCATCATGGGCTCCGAGGACTTCGCCTTCTTCCAGCAGCGGGTGCCGGGCTTCTACTTCATGCTCGGAGTAGCCAGGGCCGACGCCGCGCCGGGCGAGTCGGCGCCGAACCACTCGCCGTACTTCTACGCCAACGAGGACGCGCTGATCGTCGGCGTGCGGGCGCTCGCCGCCGCGGCGACCGACTACCTGGTCGCCGCTGCGGGCGCCCAGGATGGCAGCGGAGGCGGCGACGATTGAGCCCACCCGACGTCGCACCCGCCGACTGGGATCCGACCCGCTACCTCGACTTCGCCGGCGAGCGGTTGCGGCCGCTGCTCGACCTGCTGCACCGCGTGCCGCTGCGCCGGGCGGAGCGCATCGTCGACCTCGGCTGCGGCACCGGCGTCGCCCTCGCGCCGCTGGTGCGGCGCTTCCCGGCCGCTCGCATCGAAGCACTCGACAGCTCGGCGGCGATGCTCGAGCGGGCGCGCGCGCTGTGCCACGAGGATGCGGAGGGGGTCGGCCTGGCCGGCGCCGACATCCACCTCCAGCTGGCCGACATCGCTTCCTGGAGCGACGAAGAGAGCGACGACGGGCGCGACGGCGGCGGCCGCGCGTCGCAGCAGCCGCCGCGAGAGCAGCGAGAGCCCGGCTTCGACCTCGTCTTCTCCAACGCCGCCCTGCACTGGCTGGGGGGCCATCGCGAGCTGCTGCCGGCGCTGCTGCGCCGGGTCCGCCCGGGTGGCGTCCTGGCCATCCAGATGCCGAACAACTGGGCGGCGCCTTCCCACGCCGCGATGCGCCGGGTGCTGGCGACGCTCGGCACCCCTGCGGCGGCAGCGACCCTGGCCCGCCTCGAGCGCCGGCCGGTAAACGACGCCAGCGACTACGAGCGCTGGCTGGCGCCCCACTGCGCCCACCTCGACGTCTGGGAGAGCGAGTACCTGCAGCGCCTGCGCGCCGCGCCGGCCGGTGACCAGGGAGACGCTCCCGAGACGACCCGCTCGGCGGTCTTCGAGTGGGTGCGCAGCACGGCACTGCGGCCGGTGGAGGCGGCGCTGGCGCAGGACCCGGCGGCGTGGCGGACGTTCTGCGAGCGCTACGACGCGCTGCTGCGCCAGGCCTACCCGAGCCGCGACGACGGGATCACCCCGTTCCCGTTCCGCCGCCTCTTCCTGGTCGCGGTCCGCAGCGGAGGGTCGTCGGCGACGGACAGCGAGGGGCCTCGCGAGCCGCCGCGGCGATAGCATCCACCGGATCGGGCACGAGACGTCCCCACCGCCGCAAGTCGCCGCAGGCCCGTCCGCTACCCGGCCCAGCACTCCAGGAGGCCACGAGATGCACCACCGCACCGCGATCGAAGTACCCGCCGAACCCGGCCTCCGCCGACACGTGCCGCGACTGCTGCCGGTCGCCGTGCTCACGCTGGCGGCTTGCGCCGTGCAGTCCGACCCGGCCCAGATCGAGTTCCTCCTCCGGCAGCAGCTGATCGGCGCCCAGCCCGGCGACGTGATCGAGATCCCCGAGGGCACCTTCCGCTTCGACCGCAGCCTCACCCTGAGCGCCGACGGCGTCACCATCCGCGGCGCCGGCATGGACCGCACCATCCTCTCGTTCCAGGGCCAGCAGCAGGGCGCCGAGGGACTGCTGGTCAACGCCAGCGACTTCACCCTCGAGGACCTGGCGATCGAGGACACCGTCGGCGACGCGCTGAAGGTCAACGAGGGCCGCAACGTGGTGCTGCGACGGGTGCGGGCGGAGTGGACCGGCGGACCGAAGCGCGAGAACGGCGCCTACGGCCTCTACCCGGTGCAGGTGGAGAACCTCCTGGTCGAGGAGTGCGTCGCGATCGGCGCCTCCGACGCCGGCATCTACGTCGGGCAGTCGAAGAACGTCGTCGTGCGCAACAACCGCGCCGAGTACAACGTGGCCGGCATCGAGATCGAGAACACGATCGGCGCCGACGTGTACGGCAACGTGGCGACGAACAACACCGGCGGCATCCTGGTCTTCAACATGCCCTCGATCCCGGTCGAGGGTCACAGCACCCGCGTCTACGGCAACACCGTCGCTGCGAACAACACCGCCAACTTCGCCCCCGAGGGCACCGCGGTCGCCAGCGTGCCGGCCGGCTCCGGAGTGGTGATCAACTCGAACGACCGGGTCGAGATCTTCGACAACGACATCCGCGACAACCAGACCGCCAACGTCATCATCGCCAGCTACTTCTCCACCGGCTACTACGGCGAGCGCGAGGAGGCGGAGGAGTACGACCCGTACCCCGAGACCCTCTACATCCACGGCAACCGTTTCTCCGGCGGCGGCGACGCGCCCGACGGCGAGGATCTCGAGCAGCTGCGCCTGGCCGCCTTCGGCGAGCAGGGGCGTCTGCCGCACATCATCTGGGACGGCTTCACCAACCCCGAGAAGCTCGAGGGCGAGTGGCTGGCGCCGGCCTACGCGCTCTGTGTCGGGCAGGAGGACGCGCAGCTGTTCGACGTCGACGGGCCGAACGGCTACGCCGCTCCACGCTTCGTCGAGGCGGCGAGCCGGTGCACGCACGAGCCGCTGCCGGCCGTGGAGCTGGCGCCGCCCCTGCCGCAGACCTGATGCCCGGCGCCGATCCCCGCCGCGGCGGTGGCGCCGTTGCCGCGGCCGGGCTCCGCTGGCCTGCCGGCGTCACTGCTTCCGCTCTCGCCCTGGCGGTCGCTGTCGCCGGCGGCTGCGCCCGGCCGCCGCAGGGCGTGGTGTTCCACGCCGGCGAGGCCCCGGCGAAGCTCTCCCAGTGGAACCTCTTCACGCGCAGCGGCACTCGCCTGGTGCCTTCCCCGGGAGTGCTGCCCTACGAGCTCAACTCGCCGCTCTTCTCCGACCACGCCCACAAGCTGCGCACGGTGTGGATGCCCGACGGCGTCGCGGCGCCGTACCACGACTCCGACGTCCTCGACCTGCCGGTCGGCACGGTGCTGAGCAAGACCTTCTACTACCCCCTGGCGAGCTCTTCGGAGGGCTCTGCGGAGGGCTCGGCGGAGGGCTCGGCGCGGAGCTCTGGCGCGGCGCTCGCGGTGCTGGCCTCGCGGCCCGGCGAGCCGGCCCCCTCACCGCTCGAGGATCTGGGCGCCGTCGTGCTGCTCGAGACCCGACTGCTGGTGCGCCACGCCGACGGCTGGGACGCGCTGCCCTACGTGTGGAACGCCGAGCAGACCGAGGCGCGGCTGACCATGGTCGGCGCCGCCTTCGATCTCGAGCTCGCGCCGACGACCACGGGCGGCGGGCCCGGTGGCACTGGCGCCGACGCCGAAGCCCTGCGCTACTTCGTGCCCGACCGCAACCAGTGCGGCGGCTGCCACGTCACCGACCACTCCTCCGGCGCCCTGCAGCCGATCGGCATCCGCGCCCGCCACCTCGACCGCGCCGCACCGGCGTCGCCGGCAGCGCCGCCCGGCGCCGCGGACCAGCTGACGCTGTGGCACCTCGAGGGCTATCTCGAAGGGCTGCCCGCGAGCGGGCGCGGCACACCCGCGGCGGTGTGGTGGGACACCGACCAGCCGCTCGAGAGCCGCGCCCGCGCCTACCTCGACATCAACTGCGCCCACTGCCACAACCCGGCCGGCGCCGCCGACACCTCGGGGCTGCTGCTCGACGCCGACGCCGGGCTCGAGGCGATGGGCCGCTGCAAGCCACCGATCGCGGCCGGGCGCGGCACCGGCGACAGGCGCTTCTCGATCGTGCCGGGAGATGCGGAGGCCTCGATCCTGCTCTTCCGCATGCGCTCGAGGGACCCGGGAGTCGCGATGCCGGAGCTCGGCCGCTCCACCGTGCACCACGAGGGGGCGGCGCTGATCGCCGAGTGGATCGACTCGATGCAGGGTGACTGCGGTCACACCAGGGCCGGCGTCACCGGCACCCTGCGCACCGGCGGCTGACCGCCCACACGAAGCGAGGAGACAGCCTCGATGCCACGTCACGTCACCCAACCCACCATCGTCGCCGCCGCGGGCAACAAGCCGAAGACCATCGCCGAGCTCGTCGGCCGGCTGAACACCGGAGACGAGCAGGTCAGCGTCGCCCGCATGAGCTCTCCCGAAGGATGGGTCGAGCCCGGTCAGCGGCCGGCGTTCCGCGAGATCACGGTGGTCATCGCCGGCACGCTGCGGGTCGAGAGCGAGGAGGGCGCGATCGAGGTCGGCGCCGGTGAGGCGGTGATCAGCGAGCCCGGCGAGTGGGTGCGCTACAGCTCGCCGCGGGCCGGCGGCGCCGAGTACGTCGCCATCTGCCTGCCCGCCTTCTCGCCGCAGACCGTGCACCGCGACGACGACTGAACGCCGCGCCCGACGCTCTGCGGCAAGGTCCGTCGTCCCGCCGTTCACCGCGCCGGCGCACGGCCTCCGACACCCGCGCCGACCCTCCCGGAGCGCGCCACGGCGCTGCTACGATCAAGGATCATGCTGGCCGGCCCCGAGCGACCGGTCGCCGCGACGCCTCGCCTTCGTGCGGCGGTCCGGCGACCCCTCCGGCGCACCCCGTGGCGCTGGCGTTCGGCCTGCGCCCGTCTGCTGACCATCGCCGCGCTCGCCGGCGGTCCGCCGGCGGCGCTCGGGGCGACGTCGCCGGGCGCTTCTGCCAACGCCGAGCCCCAGACGAGGCCGCTCGCGGCGCGCCACCAGCACTTCCTCGAGCAGACCCGGCTGCTCGCCTCCGAGACCGAGCACCAGGTCTTTCTCGAGCTCAGCGAGGACTACCGCAGGGACGCTTTCGTGCGCCAGTTCTGGCGCGTCCGCGACCCCCATCCCGAGACGGCCCGCAACGAGTTCCGGGAAGCCTGGGAGGACAGTCACGAGCTGGCGCGCCAGCGCTACCCGGACGCCGAGGACGGCCGTCACCAGCTGATGGCGGTGCACGGCGAGCCGCGCCGCACCCTGCGCATCAGCTGCGAGCTGCTGCGGCCGCTCGAGCTCTGGCACTACGGAGCGCGGCCGAAGGTGGCGGAGCTGTGGGCGGTGCTGATGCGCCAGGGCGGTCGCTACCGGCTGTGGTCGCCGTCGCAGGGGCTGTTCGCACTCGCCGCCGGTCGCCTGCCGCTCGACGCCAACGAAGCGGCGGAGGCGGTGGCGAGCGCCTGCTCGCGCGGCGACGAGATCCTCACCGCCCTGGCACTCTCCCCCGACTGGGACTCCGTCGGGCTCACCGACCACCTGCGCCCCGGCGACGACGAATGGGCGCTGGCTCTGCGCAGTCGCTCGCTGGAGACCGAAGAGGGCGCCGACACCACGACCCTCGAGCCGCGCATCGAGTACATCGGGCGTCACCAGAGCCGCACCGTGGTCAAGGCGAGGCTGGCGATCCCGCGCTCGTCGATCCAGCTCGACGATCGCGCCACCGGCGGCGGCGTGGCGCGGCTGCTGCTCGACGGCGAGGTGGTGCGTGGCGACGACCTCTTCGAGACCTTCCGCTACCGCTTCGACCTGCCACTCGGCGAAGGCGTCGAAGACGGCGGCGATGGCGGTGGCGGAGCGCCCGACGACATCGTGCCGGTGGCCATCGAGAGGCTGCTGCGTCCCGGTCGCTATCGGCTGCGCCTGCGCGTGGCCGACCGGCTCGGCGACCACGCCTTCATCGCCGACCAGGAGCTCGACGTGCCGCGCTGGCGTCGGCCCGAGCCGAAGGACGGCGGCGTCGCCGATCGCCCGGTCGCGGTCGCCGGCATCCGTGGCGCCGAGGAACCCGGCCCGCTCGCCCCCGACATCCCCGGTTCCGAGAGCGACCCGGCGGCCGACGAGCCGAGCGTCAGGCTGAGCGTGCCGCGCGACGAGCTGCTCACCGGCAGGGTGCGGGTCGAGGCGTTCAGCTCCGGACCGGGGATCGCAAGGGTCGGCTTCGACCTCGACGGCAGGCGGCTGCTGACCAAGGCGAGCCCGCCCTACAGCGTCGAGATCGACATCGGGCGGGCGCCACGGCGGCGCGAGCTGCGGGCCTACGCACTGGACGAAGCCGGCGCCGAGCTGGCCGAGGACAGCATCGTGCTCAACGCCGGTCCGAACAGCTTCTCGATCCGGCTCGTCGAGCCCCGCCGCGGCAGTGCGCCACGTGGTTCGGTGCGCGCCGTCGCCGAGGTCGACGTGCCGCCGCTCGAGAAGCTCGACCGGGTCGAGTTCTTCCTCAACGAGGAGCGTCTGGCGACGCTCTACCAACCGCCCTTCGTGCAGCCGCTCGAGGTGCCCGGGGATCTCGATCTCAGCTTCGTGCGCGCCGTCGCGGTGCTCGACGGTGGCGGCTTCGCCGAGGACATGGTGTTCCTCAACGCGCCCGACGAGGTCGAGTACCTCGACGTCGACTTCGTGCAGCTGTACGTCTCGGCCAGCGATCGCCGTGGCCGCCCGGTCACCGACCTGGCGCCCGAGGAGATCTCGGTGCGCGAGGACGGTCAGGCAGTCACCCTGCGCCGGATCGAACCGGTGCGCGACCTGCCGATCCACGCCTGCGTGCTGCTCGACACCTCGATCTCGATGCAGGATCGGTTGCGCGAGGCGAGCAGCGCGGCGCTCTACTTCTTCGAGCGCGTGCTCAGCGAACGCGACCGTGCCTGCCTGGTGACCTTCAGCGACCACCACGATCTCGCGGTCGGCTTCACCTCCAGCATGGAGGTGCTGTCCGGCGGCGTCAGCGGCCTGGTCGCGGAGGGAGAGACGGCCCTCTACGACAGTCTGATCCACACCCTGTACTACTTCGGCGGCATCCGCGGCAAGCGCGCCCTGGTGCTGCTCTCCGACGGCGACGACTCGACCTCGGAGTACGACTTCGAGGAGGCGCTCGAGTTCGCCCGCCGCTCGGGCGTCGCGATCTACACCATCGGACTGGCGATCGACAACCGGCAGATGGACGTGCGCGCTCGCCTCAACCGGCTGGCCCGCGAGACCGGCGGCGAGAGCTACTTCATCCACGAGGCCACCGAGCTGCGCCGGCTCTACACCGAGATCGAGGAGGAGCTGCGCTCGCAGTACCTGCTGGCCTATCAGTCGCCGGGCCAGGGGGAGGGCTACCGCGAGATCGAGGTCGAGGTGGCGCGCAAGGGCGTCAAGGCCCGCACTCTCCGTGGGTACTACCCGTGAGGCGCGCCGCGCCTCGGGATCCAGTGGCGGAGTGAAGGGCGTGGAGTCGTGAGAGGGGTTCCCCGTCTGGTGCTGGCGAGCGCCTCGCCGCGGCGGCGCGAGCTGCTCGAGATGCTGGCGCTCGACTTCGTCGTGCGCCCCGCCGACCTCGACGAGACGAGGCGGCGAGGCGAGGCGGCCGAGGCCTACGTGTCGCGCCTGGCGCGGGCCAAGGCGGCCCACCGCGTCGCCGCCGGCGAGTGCGTGCTGGCGGCCGACACCTCGGTGGTGCTCGGCGAGGAGATCCTCGGCAAGCCCAGGGATCGGGCCGAGGCCGAGACGATGGTGGGGCGCCTCGCGGGCCGCACCCACCGGGTGCTGACGGCGGTCGCCGTGGCGCACCAGCCGGCGCCCGGACGCGGCGGCGTCGCTCCGGAGCGGCAGGCGGCAGACGAGGTGGCCACCACCGAGGTCACCTTCTGCACCATGACTCGACGCGAGATCTCCTGGTACGCCGGCACCGGCGAGGGTCTCGACAAGGCGGGGGCGTACGCGGTGCAGGGCATCGGGGCGTTGTTCGTCGAGCGCCTGGTCGGCAACTACACCAACGTCGTCGGCCTGCCGCTGCCGGTTCTCGCCCGCTGCCTACGCCGCATCGGCCTCGATCTGCTGACGTGGAGACACCCGGCGGTGGCGGTCGGAGCCGAACGCTAGGAGCTCGCGGTAGGGGCTCCGCCGAGCGCGAGGCTCGACTTCCCGGTGATAGCCTTCCGCCGGCTCCGCCGCCGGGCCTCTCCCGCGCGCCGCATGTTCGAGGCGCGCCGACGCAGCCCGTCGCGAGGGGGCCCCGAGCCGTGCGGAGCGGACGCGCGAGGCGCGCACCCGACCGCAGGGCAGGGTGCCTGCCGACTCCGCGGATCCCCGGCAGCGTCGGTCTGCCATCTTCCACTGACAGGGGCCGACTGTGTCCTCACCTACATCAGATTCCGCCGCGACCTCCGCTGCGCCCACCATCCCTTCGATCGCCGAGGTCGCCGCCACCGTGGCCAGCCATCCGGTGATGGCCGTGGTACGCACCGGTACGACCGAAGAGGCGAGGTCGCAGTGTGAGCAGTTCCTCGCCGCCGGCATCCGCCTGCTCGAGATCACCTTTTCTGTGCCCGACGCCGTCGAGCTCACCCGCGAGATGCTCCGCGAGGCGCCGCCCGAGGTGCACGTCGGCATGGGCACGGTGACCGACGCCGCCCGGGCCGAGCAGGCCGTCGCCGTCGGCGCCGCCTTCGTCGTCAGCCCCAACTGTTCGCCGGACGTCGCCCGTATCGCGCGCGGCGCGAGCCGCTACCTGGTCCTCGGCAGCCTGACACCGACCGAGATCGTGCATGCCCGCGAGCTCGGCGCCGACCTGGTCAAGGTCTATCCGCTGCCACCGGTCGGTGGGCCGCGCTACCTCGCCACCGTGCGGGGACCCCTCTCCGACATCCCGATGCTCGCCGGCGGCGGCTTCGGCATCGAGGAGATCCCCGAGTACCGTGAAGCCGGCGCGATCGCGTTCGGCATCGGCGCACCGCTGGTTGGCGAGGACGCCGACGCGACGCGTCGCCGGGTGCAGAGGGCGCTGGCGCTGGCCCGCGGAGGGGAGGCGTGAGCGGCCCGGGGGTCACCGAGACCACCTCGGGCGGCGGGCGCTCGGGCGGTGCCGGCGGATCGATCCGCAGCGAGCAGTGGCTGTTCGACCACCCGCCGGAGATCTTCGCCACCGATTCGCACGGCAGCTTCGTGCTTCCCCTCGAACGCGGTGGCAAAGGGCTGATCGACACCTCGGCGTACGACGAGATGCGGGCCCTGGTCTCGATCTGGCATCCGTCGGAGAAGCACAGCATCGATCTCGACCGCGCCTACGTCGAGCTGCGCCTGGCGCTCGATCCCGAAGATCCGCACTGGGTGAAGGTGGCGGAGGTCGAGCCGGTGGTGCCACCGTCGAACCCCGGAGAGAGCTTCGACGGCTGGATCGTGCTGCCGGTGCTCGGCGCCCAGGCTCAGCTGCGGCTGTGCGGCACCGGCTTCGAGCCGCGTTCGCGGTTGCAGGTCCGCGCCAGCCTCTACCTCGTCGGCTGAGCCGCTCCGTGGCGGCTGCCCGCGGCTGACGCCGCCGGCAGCCCCGTTCCAGAACCCACGTCCCCTTCGCGAGCCACGACCCGACCGCGGCCGACCCGAGGTCCCCGATGCTAGATCGCCTCTCGCTGCTCCGCTCACTGGCCCGACCCGCCGACACCAGGATCGTCCTGCTGGTGCTCGACGGTCTGGGCGACCTGCGTGATGCGGCGAATCCGCGCACGCCGCTGCAGGCCGCGCGCACGCCCAATCTCGACGGTCTGACGCGGCGCGGCGCGCTCGGCCGGTTGGTTCCGGCGGGCACGGGAATCACTCCTGGCAGCGGGCCCGGGCACCTGGCGCTCTTCGGCTACGACCCGCTGGCGCCGGGACACGACATCGGGCGCGGCGTGCTCGAGGCTCTCGGTCTCGGACTCGAGGTGGCGCCCGGCTGGATCGCCGCCCGCGGCAACTTCGCGACCCTGGCGGAGGACGGCACGATCGCCGATCGCCGCGCCGGCCGCATCCCCACCGCCGAAGGCGAGCGGCTGGTCGCGGCCTGGAACGAGCTGCTGCAGGAGGAGGCGACCGAGGGTCTCGAGATCCGGCTGCACGCCGGCGAGGGCTACCGCTTCGTGCTGCTGGCGCGCGACGCGAGCGGATCGGCCCCGCTCTCCTCCGACCTCGCCGACACCGATCCCCAGCGCACCGGAGTGCCGCCGCGCCGCCTCGAAGCCGCCGACGAGGGAGACGACGCCGCGCGGCGCACCGCCGCCCGCCTGCAACCCGTCGTCGATCGGCTCGGCGCCGCCCTCACCGGGGAGGAACGGGCGAGCGGCTTCACCCTGAGGGGCTTCTCCCGCATGCCCGACCTGCCCGGTTTCGGCGACCTCTACGGTCTGCGCGCCGGCGCCTTCGCCGGCTATCCGCTGTACCGCGGCGTCGCCTCGGCGTGCGGCATGTCGGTGCACGAATGCGGCAAGCGCATCGCCGACCTGCTCGACGTCGTCGAACGGGAGTGGAACACACACGACTTCTTCTTCCTGCACGTCAAGCAGACGGATCAGGCCGGCGAGGACGGCGATCACGCCACCAAGCTGGCGGTGATCGAGGAGGTCGACGCGCAGCTGCCGCGGCTGCTCGAGCTGGCGCCCGACGTGGTGGCGGTGACCGGCGACCACTCGACGCCGGCGCCGATGCGCGCCCACAGCTGGCATCCGGTCCCTCTCCTGCTGCAAGGCCCGCTGTGCGACGTCGACGACTGCGACGCCTTCGACGAGGTACAGTGCGCCCGCGGCACTCTCGGCACCCTGCCGGCGGCCGAGCTGATGGGCCTGCTGCTGGCCAACGCCGGCAGGCTGAAGAAGTTCGGCGCCTGAGCCCGCCCGAGGAGGCGGCGAGAGGGCGGCGACGCCAACGACACGGGCGTCACCGGTGCTGCCGGCGCTCAGCCCCAGAGCACGTCGGCCGGGGCGCCGTACCAGCCGGGGAAGAGGAACTCGTCGTCGCGCACGCCGAAGACCTTGTCGGCAACGTCGCAGAGCACGGCGCGGAAGTCCGTCGTCACCGGCAGATCGCGGCCGGCGAACAGCTCCTCGGGGCGCAGCTCGGGCAGGCTGCCGTGCACCCGGGCACCGTGCACGTTGCGCCCGAGCAGGAAGAGGCAGGAGCCGTGGCCGTGGTCGGTGCCGCCGGTGCCGTTCTCGGCCACGGTGCGGCCGAACTCGGTCATGGTCAGCACGGTGACGCGGTCGGCGAGGTCTCCGAGGTCCTCCCAGAAGGCCGCCAGCGACGCTGCGAGATCGCCGGCGCGAACGGCGAACGACCCCTGCTCGCGACCCTGCCGGATGTGGGTGTCCCAGCCTCCCGACTCGGCGAAGCCGATCCGCAGCCCGACCCCCTGGCGCAGCAGGAAGGCGATCTGCATCAGGCTCTGGGCGAGCGGAGACTTCGGGTAGCGGGCGGCACGGGCCGACCGGTAGGCGGCCACCTCCTCGCTGCCGAGCAGGCGCAGCGAGTCGAAGAGCTCGGCTCCCCGGCTGCGCAGCAGTCCGTCGGGGCTGTCGCGGTAGAGCGCCTCGAGCGCCGCGCCGCCGGCCGCCGGCCGCGCCAGCTGGAAGCGCTGCAGGTCGGGTATCGCCAGCGCCGGCGCCGGCCCCTGCAGCGAGCGCGGCGCCATGCCGGTGAGCGAGACGGCGCCGAAGAGGGCCCGGTCGGCGCCGTTCGATCGCGCCAGGCGGTTGAGCCATCCGTCCTCGACTCCCTTGCGTCCAGGCGTCGCGGTCTCCATGAAGTCCTGGGCGTCGAAGTGCGAACGCGTCGGATGCGGCGATCCGCAGCCGTGCACCACCGCCATCTCGCCCCGCTGCCAGATCGGCAGCAGCGGCGCCAGCGCCGGGTGCAGGGCGAATCCGTTGCCGAGGTCGAGCGGCGGCAGCTCACCGCGCCCCGGCGTCAGCAGCAGCGACGGTCGCGCGGCGCGCAGGAAGGAGTCGCCGAGCGGCTGTACAGCCATGAGCCCGTCCATCGCGCCGCGTAGGAAGACGACCACCAGAGCGCGGTCGGTGGCGTTGCGCGCGGTGCTGGCGCCGGCCATGCGTCCGAGGAAGCCGGCGCCGGTACCGATCCCGAAGAGTGTCAGCCCGGCGCCCTGAAGCAGGACCCGCCGGGTGGTCGAGGGAGCCGGTTCGTGGACCTCGCCGAGAGCTCGCCCGTCCGGCGCCTCGCCGCCACCCGGCGGTACGGCGTCGGGGCGAGCAGAGGATGAGCGCTGTCTAGACACGGCGCCGTCAGCGTAGCTGAAACTCCGGCGATGCCAGCACCAGCGCCAGGGCGGCGGAGAACCAGCGACGAGGGCCTAGGGTCTGCAGCGCCAGCGCCTCCTGGAATCGGTCCTCGGTTTCGGGCAGGCGCTCCGGCAGCAGGAGATCGAGCGCTCGCCGCATCGCCGCCTCGGGCGAGCGGGCTTCGTCTCCGGCGAGCGCCTCGAGGTCGATCTGCACCTCGCTGGTCTGGGCGTAGGCGAGCTGGTGGGCGAGGTTGACCCTCTCCAGCAGCGCGCCCGAGGAGAACCACGCGCCGTCGACCGGAGGGAAGCCGGTCGGCGGATCGTAGCGGTAGAGCGGTTGGCCGAGGCGCTCGAGAGCGCGGCCGAGCGGCGCCGAGCGGGCCGCCTCGACGCGCACCGCGCGGGCGTCGAGGCCGCGCAGCGCCGAGAGCAGGAACTCGAGCGGGCTCTTGCGCAGGGGTACGGGCGAGGGCTGCCAGAACTCCTCGCTCTCGACCAGCGCCGCCATCGTCTCGCCGAGGTCACCTCCACTGGACTCGTAGCGCGCCGCGACGCGGCGCACCAGGCGCTCGGGTGGGACGGTGGAGACGAAACGCTGCGCCAGCAGGCCGGCGATGCGGTGCGCCGTCGAGGGGTGCTCGGCGAGCCGCTCGAGGACCGTGACCGCTTCCGGGAAGCCTCCCCCCTCCTCCAGCTGGAGGTCGAGGACCCGCTTGCCGCCGGCGTCGTGCCAACCGGGCCGGAAGAGGAACTCACCGGAGCGCACGAAGCCGAGCTCGCGCGCCAGCTCCTCGCGTTCGAGCACTCGCAGCAGCTCCCGCCGCTCGCGACCGTGGTAGGGCATCGTCGTCCACCCGGTCAGCGTGCGCGCCAGGTCGACGACGTCCTCTGCCGTGTAGCCGCCATCGACGCCGAGCGTGTGCAGCTCGAGCAGCTCGCGGGCGTAGTTCTCGTTGAGACCGACGATCGGATCCCTCGGGTCGTTGGTGGTCCGGCGGATCGTCGGCTCCTGCCAGCCCAGGAGCCGTGCCGCGAACGCCCTGTCGGAGGGGTTGGAGAGCGGTCCGATGCGCTCGATCTGGAAGGCATGGTCGAGCGTCGTCAGGGTCTCGCGGGGAGCCCGCGAGACCGCGTTGTCGAGGTAGACGAGCATCGCCGGATGGCTCGCCGTGGCCAGCAGCAGGTCGGCGAAGGCGCCGCCGAGATGCGGCCTGATGGCGTCCCGCTCGTAGCTGATCAGGTGCGGCAGCACCGCCGGCTTGTTGGCCGAGACGTTGAAGTGGTTGAACCAGAAGTCGCTCAGCACCTCGTGCAGCTGCGACTCCATCTCCAGCCCGCGCACCAGGCGCTGATGCCGCATCAGCTCGACCACCGGCCAGCCCGAATCCTCCCCGCCCATCCCGCCCGGTGACCTGGCTAGGCTCTCGAGCACCGCCTCCGCGTCGCGCTGGCGGGCGCGGCCGTTGCTGCCGTCGAGATCTTCCTCGCGCACCAGTCCACGCGCGATCGCCTGTCGGCGCAGGAGCGGTCGGGTGCCCAGCTCGGCGACCAGGTCCTCGGCGCTCCAGGCGAGCAGCGGCAGCGGCTCGAGCACCGCCGGCTGCCAGCGGTGGGCGTCGTCGAGCTGTTCGAGCTGCAGATCGAGCCAGCGACGCAGGCCGGCGGCGCCCCCGGCGGCGAGGCGCTCCGCCTCGCCAGGCCGCGCTCCGTAGGTCAGTCGCGACAGCGCGTGGCGCGCCGCCGTCAGCGGATCGAGGCCGGCCCGCTCCCACGGCTCGGGAGCCGCCTCGGGCTGCGCCGAGGCGGCGGCAGAGAGCGACGGCAGGAGGAGGACCAGGAAGAGGACTTGGAGGACGACGACGAGCAGCTGCATCTGCGGCGCCGACCGCCCGGGTCCAGAGCGCCTGCCCTCAGGGCCGCGCCGGACGAGCTCGCGCCCCCTCGGTCCCTGCGGGTGTGGCGTCGCGAGCGCCAACGAGGCGCTGCCGCCACCGCGCCAGCCGGCGGCGCTTTCGCAGGACGGATCGCGGCGCCGCGGCCATCGACGCCACTCCGGGTCGAAGCGCTCTGGGCCCTCGCCGCCTCGCACGGCCCCGGCTCGCCGCGGTGGGCGCGGGCCACGGGCCCGCCGGCCGGCGACGCGCAGCGAGCGGCGCAGCGCCCGTGGGCTCAGCGGAAGCCGCGCCGCAGCTCCTGACGGAACTTCTTGTAGGTCTCTTCGTCGTGCAGACAGACGATCACCGTCTCCAGCTTGGTGCCACCCTGCAGGTAGCGGTGCACCTCGGTGAGCAGGATCCTGGCGCAGCGGGCCAGGGGGAAGCCATAGGCACCGGCGGAGATCGCCGGGATGGCGATCGACTTGAGGCCGTTGCGGTCGGCGAGCGCCAGGGACGAGCGCACCGCGGAGGCGAGCTTGCGATCCTCGTCGCCCTCGCCCTTCTTCGGACCGACGGCGTGGATCACCTGCTTGTGGGGCAGGTTGCCGGCTCCGGTCATCACCGCGGTGCCCACCGCGGCGCCCCCGATCCGCTCGCACTCCTCCTGGATGCTCTTGCCGCCCTTCTTCAGGATGGCCTTCGAGACGCCGCCGCCGCCCATCTTCAGATCCGGATTCGACGGATTGACGATGGCCTCGACGTCCATCTCGGTGATATCGCCCTCGACCAGGTCGAGCAGCGTGTCATTCATCTTGACCGCCAACTTGATCCTCTCCTTACCGCCCTAGATGGCTGAGATCCCTCGTTCAGATTGCGGCGACAATGAACTGTCATTTTATCTCAACGGCCCGCAAAGGGCCACGGGACGCGCGGTAGCGGCGTTCACACCACTCGCTCGTGGTGCCTCCCTGCACCCTCGCGTCACCTCGTTCGCTGCCGCCGCGCCGACCCGCGGCCGGCCTCGACGCGGGCTCGACACCGGAGACCGTGCGACGCCGAACGGTGGGAATCAGAAGCGCGTCAGCTGGCGCGCCGCCGCGGCGACCGACTCGGCCGACGGGAGCAGCTCGCGCTCCAGGCTCTTGACGAAAGGCACCGGCGAATCCGGGTAGGTCACCCGCCGCACCGGCGCGTCGAGCCAGGCGAAGGCGCCGTCGGCGACGCGTGCGGCGATCTCGGCTCCGAAGCCGCCGGTGTACGGCGCCTCGTGCACGACGAGGACCCTTCCGGTGCGCCGGACCGACTGCAGAACCGTCTCTTCGTCGAGAGGAACCAGGCTGCGCAGGTCGATCACCTCGGCTTCGATCCCCTCGGCGGCGAGCGTGTCGGCGGCCTCGAGGCAGACGGCGACGCTGGCTCCGTAGGCGACCAGAGTGAGGTCGTCGCCGCGGCGGCGGCACGCCGCCTGGCCGAGCGCTGCCGGAGGATGGTCTCCGACCGCGGTGCGCGCCCGCCGGTAGAGGAACTTGTGCTCGCAGAAGATGACCGGATTCGGATCTTCGATCGCGTCGCAGAGCAGGTGGTAGGCGTCGGCCGCGGTGGCCGGGCAGACGACCTTGAGACCCGCCGCGTGGGTGAACCAGGCCTCGGGGTTCTGCGAGTGGAAGGCACCGGCGCCGACACCTCCCCCCGACGGCAGCCGGATCACGATCGGGCACGGGCGCTCGAAGCGGTACATCAGCTTGGCGGCGACGTTGACGATCTGGTTGAAGCCGCAGGAGACGAAGTCCGCGAACTGCATCTCGAGCACCGGGACGTGTCCCAGCAACGCCGCGCCGATCGCCAGGCCGATGGTCCCGCTCTCGCTGATCGGTGTGTCGAGCACGCGGTCGGGCCAGCGCTCGTGCAGCCCCCTGGTGGTGCGGAACGGCCCCTCGAAGGCGCCGATGTCCTGACCCATCAGGTAGACGCGCTCGTCACTTCGCATCGCGTCGTGGAGCGCCTCGCGGATCGCCTCGACGTAGGTGAGGTCCGGCGCCAGCGCCTGGCGCTCGATACGCAGCGCCCGCCCACCCGCCTGCGGCGGCGTCTCGTGGCTGGGGAAGTAGACGGACCGCCGCGCCACCTCGGGTGCCGGCCCCGGCGCCGCCAGAGCGAAGTCCACCGCATCCTCGACCAGCTCGCTGATCCGCTCGTCGAGCGCCGCGAGGGCGGCCTCGTCGAGGACCCCCTCGGCGAGCAGCCGCCGGCGGTAGGTCGGCACGGGATCGGCGGCGAGGTAGGCGTCGAGCTCGTCGCGGGGGACCACCTTGAGCGAATCGTCGCCTTCCGCGTGGCCGCGCATGCGCCCGACGACGGCCTCGATCAGGGTCGGCCCGATCGCCGCCCGGGCCCGCTCCTCGGCCCGCCCCAGCGCCGCGGCCATCGCGTCGGGGTCGTTGCCGTCGACCGTCTCGCCGGCGATGCCGTAGCCGATCGCCCGGTCGCTCAGCCTCCTGGCCGCGTACTGGTCGCGCACCGGGGTCGAGAACGCGTAGCGGTTGTTCTCGATCACCAGGATCAGCGGTAGCCGCCAGACCGCGGCGAGATTGAGCGCCTCGTGGAAGTCTCCGGTCGAGGTGCCGCCGTCGCCGATGAAGTTGATCGCCAGTCCGCCCTCGCCACGGCGCTGCAGGTAGAAGGCACAGCCGGCGGCGACCGGGATCATCGACCCCAGGTGGGAGATCATCCCGACGTGGCGCAGACGCTCTTCGGCATCGAAGTAGCCGTAGTGGAAGGAGCGCTCGATGCCTTCGCTGAAGCCGCCGGCGCGCCCCAGCAACTGGCAGGCGAGGCGGCGCAGCAGCTGCTGCGGCTGCGGCCAGCCCGGGCGCGGCGGCCGCGGCTCGGCCGCGAGCTGCGGGAAGGCGAGCTCGGGGTCGAGATAGTGCGCCAGGATCGCGCCGAGATCGCGGTGCAGCGTGCACAGCGCATCGCCCGGCCGCAGCACCATGCCGGACGGCACGGTGACCGCCTCGTGGCCGATGGCGCTGTACCACTTGGCCAGTCTGCCGCCGAGGCGGAGCGCCTCGAAGCGCAGGTCGAAGGCGCGCGACAGGGCCATGTAGGCATAGGTCCTACGGCGATCGCCGGCGAAGCTCGGCGACGGCGCGGGCCTCCTCTCCTCGACACCCAACAGGCCGGCTGCGGCGCCGCTCGCTCCGGCGCTCTCCACTTCGTCGTCTCGCATACCGCCGAACTCCTCCGCCACCTGATCCACCACCGACGGCCCGCCGCCGCACGACCGCCTCGGGGCCGACACGGGGCCGACACGGGACCTCGGAGGATATCCCGCTCGACCACCGCACGGGCGAAGCGGGTAGTGGCTCAGAAAGTGAGCCGATACCGCGAAGCGGCCGCCGCGGTCCGAGGTGGACCGGGCAGCGTCCTCCCACGGTCGCGGCGGCCCAGTGGTCAGCGGCGGCCGGCGCCGAGGCGGCGTTCGAAGTGGGGGATGAGGCCGTGCTGCGGCGCGATCCTGCGCAGCACGTCGAGGGCCAGCCGTGCCTCCTCGAGTCGTCCCGCCTCGATCAGGGCGGCGATCGTCGCGGCGCCCTCCTTGGCCGACGCATCGCGGGTCGCCCGCTCCTCGGCCTGCGAGATCTGCCTGAGGTAGCCACGCAGCTGCGGATGCGACGGGTCCTCGTTCTGAAGCTCGCGCGCCAGCTCGCGCGCGGCGGCCAGGGCTCCACGCTCCATCGCCTGCGGCAGCTCCTGCTCGATCTGGGCGATCTTCGCGTCTCGCGCCAGCTGGCGGCGCAGCTGGGCGAGGTCGCGACGGAACAGGTCGACCGCCACCTGTGGAGCGCCGAGCTCGGCGAGGCGATCGATCCCCGCCTCCGCATCGTCGAGGCTGCGGGCTTCGATCAGATCGCGGATCGTCTGCTTCTGGCGGAGGATGACCTGATCCCGCTCCTGCGACCGCCTCCACTCCTCGATCTCGCCGGCCAGCTTGACGGCCAGCACCGGCTCCAGCTCCTGCACCTGCTGGTGCATCGCCCGCGCCTCTGCCAGCGCCTGCTGGATCTCGTGTTCCTCGAGCACCGGACGATCGGCGACCCGGCCGAGGTCGCGACGCACCCGATCGACCAGCTCCCGGGCGCGGCGGCCGCTGCTGGTCGTCTGATGCAGCGCCTCGAGCTGGCGTTCGAGCTCCTCGCGTTCGGGGTAGTCGGGATCGATCTCGAGCAGCGACTCGAGCGCGGCCCGCGCCATCGGCTCGTGCCGTGCCTGGAGGTACTGCTGCACCATCTCGCGCATCTGCAGCACCTGGATCTGGCGCTGGGTCGAGCGCACCTCGTCCAGCTCGGCCCGCATCTGCAGCACTCTCGGGTCGGCGGGGGCGAGATCGGAGAGCTCGTCGAGCAACGACCGGGCATCGTCGAAGCGGCGCTGGCGCAGCGCCGTCGCCGCCGCCGCCAGCGGCTCGTCGATGTCGAACCGTGGCCGCGGTCGCGGCTGCCTGTTGCCGCCCGAGGCCAGCGCCTGCAGCGCTTCGCGGAACTCCGAAGCCGCCTGGAAGCGGGCCGAACGGTCGACCTGGAGCGCCCGCGCCAGGACGTCGCTCAGCTCCTGCGGTACTTCGACCTCGGAGCGCCCACGCAGAGGGTAGGCGCCCTGCTCGAAGCGGCGCTTGATGTCCGACGGCTGTCCGACGCGATCGAACGGCAGCTGCCCGCAGATCATGAAGTAGAGCACGATGCCGAAGCCGAAGACGTCGCTGAGGTGATCCGGTCGCACGCCCTCGACCAGCCCGACGTGCTCCGGCGAGCAGTAGTTGATCTTGCCGCCGACGGCGCCGTGGGGGTCTCCGCCCGGGGCGAGGATCTCGCGCAGATCGCCCGCCAGGCCCAGGTCGATGATCTTCATCCCCAGGTGCCCGCGGGCGTCGGTCGTGATCATCACGTTGTCGGGGCTGAGGTCGCGGTGCACGATGTGGGCGTGGTGGATCGCCTCGAGGCCGGAGAGGCCCTGCACCGCCAGCGGCACGGCGATCTCGATCGGGAACACTCCCTGGGTGCGCACCCACTGGTCGACGTCGCGCCCCTCGATCGACTCCCAGACCATGTAGAAGGAGCCGTCCGCGAGCCGCGAGTAGTCGTGCAACGTGGCGACCCGCGGGTGCTTGATCTGCGTCGCCAGCCGCGCCTCACGCTGGAAGCTCTCCGACGCCTGGGCCGAGCTCGCCAGGTCGGCGCGCAGCAGCTTGATGACCCGCACCTCGTCGAGGTGCAGGTGGCGGACCCGGTACACCTCGCCCATGCCGCCGCCGCCGATCCGCGCCAGTACCTCGTACTTGCCGTCGAGCGTCGACCCCGGCCGCAGCTGGTTCGACTCGCTTGTCACCTGTCGATTTTCGCACGGATCGAGCCGCGCGACGCCCCCGTCACCTTGCGCCGATACCTCAGTCCATCTGCTTGCGGAGTACCGTCGGGATGTCGTAGTCGTCGACGTTGGACCAGTTCGGTCCGAACCCGCCGGGATCCTCGGGATGGGTGTGCGCGATCACCTTCTTGTAGAAGGGGACCTCCTCCTCGCGCGGCGCCGCCGGGCGCTCGGCACCGCGCCGCTCCTCCGCCGGCTCGGAGCGCTGGACGCGCTCCTGTCGCTCTGAGCGTTCGCCACGCTCCGCAGGCTCGTGGCGCTCGTACTCGGGCTCGCGAGGTTCGATCCTGGAGGCCGCCGCGACGGTCGAGCGCGGCGCCTGCTCCTCCTCGCGCCGACGCGCCGCGACCGGCATCAGCGTCTCCCCCTCGGGCTCGCGGCGCGGCATCTCGAAGGTGGTGGAGCGGTGCTCGCGCTCGTCGCGTCGCTCGGACGGATCGCCGAATCCGGTGGCGATCACGGTCACCTTCATCTCGTCCTCCATGGTCTCGTCGACCACCAGGCCGGAGATGATGTTGGCGTCCGGATCGACCGCGTCGGAGATGGTGCGAGCCGCCTCCGCCACCTCGTGCAGGGTCAGGTTGTGGCCGCCGGTGATGTTGATCAGCACGCCCTGAGCGCCCTGGATCGAGGTGTCCTCGAGCAGCGGCGAGGAGATCGCCCGCTGCGCCGCCTCGAGGGCGCGGTTCTCTCCCTTGGCCAGGCCGGTTCCCATCAGTGCCATGCCCATGCCGGACATGATCGCCCGCACGTCGGCGAAGTCGGCGTTCACCTCACCCGGGATGGTGATCAGGTCGCTGATGCCCTGCACCGCCTGACGCAGGACGTCGTCGGCGATGACGAAGGCCTCGGAGAGCGGCGTGCCGCGATCGACGAAGCTGAGCAGGCGCTCGTTGGGGATCGCGATCACGGTGTCGACGACCTGACGCAGCTCCTCGATCCCCTGGTCGGCGATCTTCATCCGCCGCCGGCCCTCGAAGCCGAAGGGCTTGGTGACCACCGCCACGGTGAGGGCTCCGATCTCGGCAGCGAGCGAGGCGAGGATCGGCGCCCCACCGGTGCCCGTGCCGCCACCGAGGCCGGCGGTGAGGAAGACCATGTCGGCGCCCTCGAGCAGACCCAGGATCTCCTCGGTGTCCTCGAGCGCGGCCTTGCGTCCGACCTCCGGGTCGGCGCCGGCGCCGAGGCCGCGCGTGATCTGGCGACCGAGCTGCAGCTTGACCGGAGCCCGGCACTTGGTGAGCGCCTGCAGGTCGGTGTTGGCGGCGATGAACTCGATGCCGCGCACCTGTGCGTCGATCATCCGGTTGACCGCGTTGCCGCCGCCTCCGCCGACACCGATCACCTTGATCTTCGCCGGCGCCAGGCCGGGATCCTCGAGCGTGATGGCGAGGCGCTCGTCCTCGGGATGCGGATCGTCGAAAAGGATCATGGAGGCTCCTTGCTGTTCGGAATTGTAGCGGCCGCAGCGGCCTCGCGAGCCCGCCTCGTCAGCGGTGCTGCTCAGAGCAGATCCGCGAACATGCCGCGCAGGCTGCCGAGCACCGAGCGCACGCTGAAGCCGGCTCCGGCGCGGCGTCCGAGGCTGTCCTCGGCCACCCGGCCGTAGCGCAGCAGGCCGGCGCAGGTCGCCCACGCGGGCGACTCGATGACGTGGGTGAGCCCGCGGTAGCTCTCGGGCACGCCGTAGCGCACCGCGGTGTTGAAGAGCATCTGAGCCAGCTCCAGCAGGCCGACCATCTGGGCGCCGCCGCCGGTCAGCACGACGTTGCGCACCTGGTCGTCGCGGCCGACCCTCACCAGATCGTCGTGGATCATCTGGAAAAGCTCCTCGGCCCGCGGCTGGAGGATCTGGCAGAGCTCGCGACGGCGCACCACCTGGGTGATGCCGCCGCCGACCGACGGCACCGAGATGCCCTCCTCGTCCCCCACCAGGCTGTCGAGACAGGCGCCGCGCCTCAGCTTGAGGTTCTCGGCTTCGTCGAAGGGCGTGCGCAGCACCTGCGCCAGGTCGTTGGTGAAGTGACTGGCGCCGACGGGGCAGACGCCGCTGTGCTGGATCTCGCCATCGGCGAACATCCCGTAGCCGCTGGTGCCGGCGCCGAGGTCGATCAGCAGGGTGCCGAGCTCGCGCTCGTCGGGCCGCAGCACGGCGAATCCCGTCGCCAGCGGCTCGAAGACCAGCTCGCGCACCCGGATGCCGGCCTTGTTGACGCAGGCCAACAGGGTCTTGCTGCGTGTCAGGTGGCCGGTCACCAGGTGCATGGCCACCTCCAGCCGGCTGCCCGACATGCCGAGCGGCTCGACGATGCCACCCTGGTCGTCGACGATGAACTCCTGCGGGATGGCGTGCAGGATCTCGCGGTCCGACGGCAGCGCCGCCGACTGTGCCGCTTCGAGCACCCGATCGATGTCGGCGCTGCGGATCTCACGATCCTTGCGGGTCACCGCGACCATGCCGCGCGAGTTGAAACTGCGCACGTCGAATCCGGCGACGCCGACGTAGGCGCTCTCGATCGCGTAGCCCGCCATCATCTCGGCCTCTTCGGCGGCATGGCGCAGCGACTCGACCGTGACGTCGACGTTGACGACGTTGCCACGCCGGGTGCCGCGATTCGGCGCGGTGCCCTGGCCGATGATCTCGATCTCACCGTCGTCGTCGCGTTTTCCGATCAGCACGCCGATCTTCGACGAACCGATGTCGATCCCGACGAGGCACCTGTCTGGCTTGGGCATGACTCAGCTCTCCTGCTTCTCGGCCGCCTGTGCCGGCTCGACAACGACCCTTCCCGCGAACCTGAGATCGACGGCCGCCGGCACCACGCCGCGTGCCACCAGCGGATTCCACAGCCGCTCGAACCGCTCGATCGCAGCGACCGGATCTCCCGGACCCAGCACGATCGGGAACTCCGCCGCCCGCAGATCGAGCCGCAGATCTCCGGTGGAGAGGATCTCGATCGCGTCGATGTGGCGACTGCCGCCTGCGGCGGGCCGTTCGGCGAGCCGCCGCGCCACCGCCAGCGCCCGCGCCCGCGACTCGCGAGCGGTCGAGCGGTCGGGCGAGCGCAGCACCAGCAGATCGCCGGCGCGGCGTCCGGCCAGCGGCGCGATCGTACGCCCCTCCTCGTCGACGAAGTACGCCTCCCCGAGCGAGCTGAGCTCCCACACCGCCACCGGACGCCGCTCGGCGACCTGCACCACGAGGCGATCCGGCAACCGCTTGTGCAGCGAGATCTCCCCGATCCAGGGGTCTTCGGCGAGGCGGGCGCGGACGCTCTCGAGGTCGAGCGTGAAGAGGTTGCTGCCCACCCAGCCGCCGAGGCGCTGTTCGACGACCTCGCGGCGCACTCCGGGACCCAGCTCGATCTCCAGATGGGCCAGGGCGAAGCGCGGCGACTGGCGCAGCCAGAGGGTGAAGGAGGCACACAGCAGCAGCACCAGGAGCGGACGGCTGAAGCGGCCGATCAGCACCAGCCACGGCCGCACCCGGCGTCGTTTGGCCTCGAAGGGCAGGCGCAGGAAGGCGAAGGTTCGCTTCTGCTCGAGCTGGTAGCTCATCGCTGCGCCTCCGTCGCCTGCGAGCCCATCTCGGCCAGACGCTGACCCCAGCGATAGATGTCTCCGGCGCCCATGGTCATCACCACGTCCCCCTCGCCGATGCCCTCCTCGCGCAACCTCTCGACCACCCCGTCGAGATCGCGACAGCGCTCGACGTTGCGGTGTCCGCTGTCGCGCGCGGCGTCGACCACCAGGTCACTCGAGACCCCGGCGACAGGTTGCTCGCGGGAGCCGTAGATGTCCGCCACCAGCGCCATGTCGGCGAGCAGCAGCGCACGGCCGAACTCGGCCGCCAGATCGCGCGTGCGCGAGTAGAGGTGCGGTTGGAAGACGGCGCAGACACGACCGGCGTAGACCTGGCGCACGGCGCGCAGCGTGGCAGTGACCTCGGTGGGATGGTGTGCGTAGTCGTCGACCACCGCGGCACCTCGGAAGCTGCCCAGACGCTCGAAGCGTCGATGCACGCCGCCGAACTTCTCGATCGCCGCGGCGATCGCGGAGAGGTCGAGCTGCAGCGCACGCCCGACCGCCACCGCGGCGAGCGTGTTGAGCACGTTGTGCTGGCCCGGCATCGGCACGAAGACCGGGCCGAGCTCGCCCTGCTCGGCGTGGCGAACGACGAACCGCGTGCCTTCACCGGAGTGCTCGAGCTGGACGGCGGTGAGCTCGGCCTGTGGCGACAGTCCGTAGGTGACCAGACGACGCTCGCCCAGACGGGGCAGGATCGACTGCACCTGGGGGTCGTCGAGGCAGACGATCACCTGACCGAAGAAGGGAACCCGCTCGGCGAAGCGCACGAAGGCATCGTGGATCTCGTCGAGGTCGCGGTAGGTGTCGAGGTGGTCCTGATCGATGTTGGTGATCACCGCGATGATCGGCGCCAGGGTGAGGAAGCTGCGGTCGAACTCGTCGGCCTCGACCACCATGAAATCGCCGCGCCCGTGACGCGCCCCGGTTCCGGTGACCCGCAGTCGCCCACCGACGATGACCGTCGGATCGAGTCCCGCCTCGGTGAGCATGGTCCCGGTCAGCGACGTGGTGGTGGTCTTGCCGTGGGTGCCGGCGATGGCGATTCCGTACTTGAGCCGCATCAGCTCGGCGAGCATCTCGGCGCGGCGCACCGTGGCGATGCCGGCGCGACGTGCCGCCGCGACCTCGAGATTGCTCCCTTGCACCGCGGAGGAGAAGACCACCAGGTCGGCTCCCTCGACGTTCTCCTCGCGATGGCCGATGAACACCTCGGCGCCGAGCTCCTCGAGCCGACGCGTCGTCTCGCTGGCGACGAGATCGGAGCCTGAGACCTCGATCTCGTAGTCGAGCAGGATCTCGGCGATGCCGCTCATCCCGGCGCCGCCGACGCCGACGAAGTGCACCCGTCGCAGGCCGGTGAGCTGGTGGAAGATCAAGGGCCCGCCCCTCCAGCCGGCGCCGCCGGTGCCGTCGACGCGCCGACGATGT
>QQVD01000046.1 GCA_003388555.1 Acidobacteriota bacterium
GCCGGAGCGGTGCTCGAGCTGCACCGCGGCGCCGGCGGCTGACTGGCCGATCGTGCGCTGGGCGAGCAGAGGCACACGTCGGGGCGCCCGCCGGCGCGGCACGAAGGTTCGGCGCAGCGGTCGACGCGAGGAGCTGCGAGCCGCTCGGCGCGACCGCCGAGGCGTAGGCCCGAGGGCGCGGCGGCGAGCGACGCGGCGGCGCAGGGCGCGCCGGTGAGCTCCGAGAGGCCAACGCAGGCCGACAGTCCGAAGCCCGGGATGCCGGAGTTCCAGAGCTCTGAGCTCGAGAACGCTCCACGGACTTCGTCTCGTAAGTCCTCGTCGCCCCTGCCTCCACGGTGTGCCGCGCTCCCTGCGCGCCAGCCAGCGCCGCACCTGCTCGGCGGGCTGCTCGGCGCCGCCGAGCTGGCCAAGATGCGCCTGCCGCGGCTCAAGCGCGCCGCCCAGGAGCGCAGCCGCGGCGCAGGGCCACCGTCGCCCACACCCGGCGTTGCCGACGCCAGTGGGACGAGTTCCGGAGCGAGCCCCTGGGAGCGCCACGCGCGGCGACGGAAGTCGATGGAAGAGACGTCCGGCGTTTCTGGAGCGTCCGGTGCGTCTGGCGCGTTCGGCTCCATCGAATCCACCGGCTCCGGTGACGCACCCGGGCGCAGCGTCGGCGAGGTGGCGCTCGAGATGGCGGTGCGCTTCGAGCTGCGCGCACCGAGCGGTTCGGTGGCCGGCCTGGCGGCGCCGCTGCAGACGAGCTGGACGCGGCTGCGCCGGCGCTCCCCCTCGGCCCGATCATCCACGGCGGCTTCTCCGAAGGGGCGGCACGAAGAGGCCGGTGATGACGGGGGTGCCACGGTGGTGCCGCTGGCCTCGCGCTCGGTGCGCTCGGCAACGGGAAAGGTGACGGAAAGGATCGGCGTAAAAGCACCGGAAGCAGCGACGGACGCCACCGGGGCCGCCGGAGCCACCGGGGGCGGAGCCATCGGATCCCACGAGGCCGACGATGAGATCGCGCGGAGCGCGGTGGGCACGCGGGGAACGGTCTCGACGAACCCGCGCCAGGCTGCCGTCGCCGAACCGACCATCGAGTACGAGCCGAGCGAGGCGAGGCGCCACGCGATCGACGAGCGCTTCGTCGACCTGCGGGCCGACCTCGAAGGCGCGCCGCCCGCGGCGGTGGCGGTGGCGACGGACGGTGGTGCGGCGACGCGAGACGAGTCGCCGTGTTCGCCATCGACCACCGCGGGCCGACGGTCACCGCCCCGATCGAGGCGCCGGGCGTCGGAGACGCACCGTGCCGGTTAGCCGTCCACCGCGCCGCCTCGCCGAGGCGACGGCGGCGGCGCAGCGCCGCGGGCGGGATGGCGCGAGCACCGCGGACCGGCGCCGGGCGCGTCAGGTGCTCGAGGAGCACGTCGCTTCGAGTGGCGAACCACGTCGGGATCGGGGCGGGCAGCGAAGTGGCAGTGAGCCTCGCGATGCAGCGGAAGAAGACGGGCGCCAGGCGCTCGAGCACGGCGGCAACCCGCCCCATCGCGACGCGTGGATCCCCGCCTGCGCGGGGATGACGGAAATGGGGCAGGGAGCGGACGACGGTGGTGGGCGCGCTCCAGCCACGCGGCACCGCAACGAGAACGCCGCTTCCGGCCTCTTGCGAGGTGGAGGTGTCCCAGCCCCGCGGCGCCGACCCGAAGACTCTGCTTCCGGCCTCCTCCCCCTGCAGGGGGAGGCTCGAGGTGGGGCTGGCACAGCCTCACGAAGCCGACCCGAAGACGCGGCTTCCGGCTTCCCAGCCTCACGCAATCTGACGACAACGCAGACTCGCAACGAGGCCAAGGCCGGGCAACGGCCGATGGCAGACGGGCGCCAGGCGCTCGAGCACGGCGGCAACCCGCCC
Organism: Acidobacteriota bacterium; assembly: GCA_003388555.1. Taxonomy (GTDB): domain Bacteria; phylum Acidobacteriota; class Thermoanaerobaculia; order Multivoradales; family Multivoraceae; genus QQVD01. Next base: position 1,889 of record QQVD01000046.1, read on the forward strand.
CATCGCGACGCGTGGATCCCCGCCTGCGCGGGGATGACGGAAGTGGGGCAGGGAGAGGACGACGGTGGGCGCGTCCCGGCTACGCGGCACCGTAACGAGAACGCGGCTTCCGACCTCCTCGGAGGTGGGGGTGCCCCAGCTCCGCGAAGCCGACCCGAAGACTCTGCTTCCGGCCTCCTCCCCCTGCAGGGGGAGGATAGAGGTGGGGGTGCCCCAGTCTCGCGAGGCCGGCCCGAAGACGCCGCTTCCGACCTCCTCAGAGGCGAGGGCGCCCCAGTCTCACGAAGCCGACCCGAAGACGCCGGCTCCGACCTCCGAGTCTCGCGTAACCCACCGAAGGCGCGCGTCGGCAACGAATCGGGGACAGGAGAACCACCGGTCACCGGCACCGGCACCGCCGCCGGAGAATCGTCACCGCAGCGCACGAGGCAGACGCAGCGCAAGAAACGGCGCAAGAAGGTGCGCCAGCGCACGCTGCCGAACGCCAAGCGTCCGCTGACCCGACTGCGCGGCGCCACCGATGGCGCCAGCGCAGCGCGCATCGCCTGCGCCACGGTGCCGCTCTTCCCGCTCGCCGCGCGGCTGCGCTGCGAGCCCGACCTGCGCCGCGAGGCGGTGGCGGTGTTCGAGGGCAACGGCAGCCACGCGCGGGTGATCGCCGCCACCCGGCTGGCGCGGCAGGCGGGGGTGCGTCCGGGCATGACGTTGCAGCAGGCGCGCGCCCGGCTGCCCAAGCTGCTGGCGCGGGCGCGCGACCCGCAGAGCGAGCAGATCGCGCGCGAGGTGCTGCTCGAGGTCTGCGAGCGCTTCACCCCGCGGCTCGAGATCGGCGACCTCGGCGAAGGCGCCGCGCGCGACGACGGCGGCACCGTCTACCTCGACATCCAGGGGCTCGAGCGCCACTACCGGCACGCCGAGCGCGACCCCGAGCTCGAGCTGGCCCACGAGCTGATGCGCCAGCTCGACGCCGCCGGCCTGCCGGTGCGGGTCGGCGTCGCCAGCAGCAAGCTGGCGGCGCGCGTCGCCGCGGGGCTACCCAACGCGCCGCATCTGGTGCCGCCGGGAGAGGAGGCGTCGTTCCTGGCGCCGTTGCCGCTGCACCGCCTGTGCCCCGAGACCGAGGTCGCCGAGACGCTGAGCCGCTGGGGCATCGAGTCGATCGGCGATCTCGCCGAGCTGCCCAGAGACGAGGTCGCCAGCCGGCTCGGCGATCTCGGTCAGCGTCTGCACCTCACCGCGCGCGGCATCGACCCGCGTCCGCTGGTGGTGCGCGAGCCGCCGCAGAGCCTGCGCGAGGGCATGACCCTCGAGTGGCCGGTGGTGCAGCTCGAGCCGTTCCTGTTCATCGCCCGCACCGCTCTCGAGCGGCTGTGCGAGCGGCTCGCCCAGCGCGGCCTCGGCTGCCGCCGGCTCGAGATCTCGCTGCAGCTCGAGCCCGACGGCTACCACGAGCGCAGCATCGAGCTGCCGTCGCCGACCCGCGAGGCGCACACCCTGCTCACCCTGGTGCGGCTCGATCTCGAGGCGCACACGCCCGGCGCGCCGATCAACGGCTTCCAGCTCATCGCCCACCCCGACACCCCGAAGCTGGCGCAACTCTCGCTGCTCGGTCCAGCCTCGCTGTCGCCCGACCGCCTCGCCACCACCCTGGCGCGCCTCTTCGCGCTGCTCGGTCCGGGCCGGGTGGGCTCACCACGCCCGGCGCCGGGCCACCGCCCCGAGCGCTTCCGGCTGGTCGAGTACGTGCCGCCACCGCCGCCCAAGGTGCGCACCCGCATCGAGCCGGGGCGCGGCCTGCTCGCGGTGCGGGTGCTGCGCCCGGCGCTCGAGCTCGAGGTGCTGACCCGCGACGACGCGACGCGTTCTGGTCGCGCCAGCGGGCCCTACCACCACCTCGCCGCGGCCGACGAGGTGCGCGAGCCCGGCACTCAGGCCGGCGGCGCGGCATCTCCCCGGTCGACGAGCTCCGCGACGACCGGGAGCTCGGGCGGCTCGGGCGCTGCGGCGCGGGGCCACCGGGGCACGGCGAGCGGTCCTGACGGCGGGGCGTCGGCTGACTCTGACAGAGGCTCGGACCCGGTCATCGAGGTCGACGACATGGCGCGCCATCCGGGGATCTTCCGCCGCTGCCCACGCCAGAACGCTCCCCCGACCGAGGTGCGATCGCTGGAGAACGAGAAGGGCAAGCCGAAGATCGACGGCGCGGTGCGGGTCGCCTCGGGACCGTGGGAGCTCGAGGAGGACTGGTGGTCGAGCGAGCGCACCGAGCGCGACTACTGGGACGTCGAGCTCTCCGACGGCGGCCTCTACCGCATCTACCACGAGCGGCGGGAGGATCGCTGGTACGCCGACGGGATCTACGACTGAGCCGGGGCGGACGCGGCAGAGGCTAGGGGTTAGGGGTTGGGGGTTGGGGGTTAGGGGTCAGGGAAGAGGGACGAGGGAGAAGGGAAAAGGGGTCAGGGGTTAGGGGAGAGGGACAAGGGACAAGGGAAAGGGAAAGAGACAGAGGGGAGAAGGAACAAGGAAAAGGAAGAGGAAAGTTAGGCAGGCTCCTTCCGACGTTGCCGCCCCCGGCCACGAGCAACAGGTAAGGGGTCAGGGGTCGGACTTTGTGCCATCCCTCACCTCGGCTCGACGCGGGCCGGCAATCGGACCGCGACCTCCACCAGTCGTAGCGAAGGAGATCGCGTCACGGGAAACGAAGCGACCCGAACTCGACCGGCGCCTCACCGCAGATCACGGCTTCTGAGATCGAAGCGCCGACCGACTCCTCGAATCGAAGGACCGACGATCCCTCTGAGGGCCACGTACGTGGCGGGACCGCCTCAACCGCGCGGCGACAGCTCGCCGCACGGCCAGTACGCCGCGCCCTCCTGCGTCTCCTCGGACTCTGCCGGTGGCGGCGAGGGCTGCCCCGGGATCACGGTGCGGCCGCTGTCGTCGTTCCAGCTGCCGTAGAACTCCGACACGGGTGCGCGCTGGCGCAGCAGCGGGCCGCCGGAGAGCTCGCCGTCGCAGGCCAGGAGCACGACCATCGTCAGTCCCATCAGCCCGGCGAGGCCGACGGGAAGCGCTCCCAGCACCAGCCGTGAGACCCACACCCCGACCGCGCCGAGGTGTCGGGCCCGGCCGGCGCCCTCCGCCCGCGGTGGCTCTGTTGCCCCTGGTGCCCGCCGGGTCGCTCCTGCACCGACGGCGGGCGCTCCGCCGCCGCGTGATCCTCCCCCGCCGACGCGAGGTCTCACGGGATCAGGAGCGTGACTGTCGGCGAGGCGGCGCTGCTCGGCCATGGCGGGTCCTTTCGCGAACCGTTGCCCCTCCATCCGACCGACCCGTGACCGCCTCGGGATCCGCTGTCGGGCTCTGTCGGCCAAGAGTCAGCGGGACGAGCGCTGGTCGAGGCCTCACGAGCGCATCGCGCGCCCGCGGATCTCATGGCACGTAGACGGGAACTCGCCTGTGCCCCGAGCCCATTCCGCAGCCGTGCCGCGATGGGACGAACCGCAACGCTTCCCCGCCGGGCGACCCGGCAGCGCGCCCGCTGCTCGCGAAGGCTCTCCGTCCCCGACGGCTGCTGCGATCGCGGCTCTCAGCCCCGCTGCAGCCGCGCCACCGCCTCGTCGTGGCCGCCGGCACTGGCGAGGTCGATCGCGGTCCGGCCGTCGGCGGCGGCGATCGCAGGATCGGCGCCGTGCTCGAGCAGCAGCTCGAGCAGCTCGAGGTTGCCAGCCAGCGCCGCGCTCATCAGCGGCGTGAAGCCACCCTCCTGACGCGCATCGACCGCGGCGCCGGCGGCGAGCAGGCGTCTGCAGATCGGCACGTTGCCCACCGCCGCGGCGCTGTGCAGCGGATGCACGTGCATCCCGTTGCGCGAAGCGAAGCCCACCGCTGCGCCGTGCTCGAGCAGCAGCGCGACGGCCTCCTCGCGAGCGAAGAAGGCCGCCAGATGCAGCGCCGTGAACCCGTCGTGCGACCAGGCCAGGTGGGCGTCGGCATCGCCGTCGAGCAGCTCGCGCAGCCGCTCGATCCGGCCCAGTGCGGCCGCCTCGTGCACCGTCAGCGTGCCGGGCCGACGCCGCTCCGCCAGCAGCTCGGCGATCTGCGTCTGGCGGTGGTAGAGCGCCTGCAGCAGCAGCGGCACGCCCTGGGAGTCCCTGGCTTCGGCGAGATGCGGACGCTCGGCGAGCAGCGAGCGCACGGCGTCGGCGTCGCCGCCACGGATGGCATCGAGCAGGCGTTCGTTCTCGGAGCCCATGATGGTGTTCCTCAGGCGGCGCCGGGGATGCCCGGCCTCGTCGCCTCCCAGGCCGGGATCGAGCGCAGTCGCTCGAACCAGGCGTTGACGTTCGGATGATCCTCGACCGGGATCGACGCCGGGCCGCGGTAGGTGAGCATGGAGCCGATCGCGAAGTCGGCCAGGCTGAGCTCGCCGGTGACCCACTCGCGGTCGGCGAGATGACCGTCGAGCACCCCGGCGTACTTGGCGAAGTTCGCCAGACACTCGGCGACCCGCTTCTCGTCCGGCGCACCGAGCTCCAGGAAGTGCTTGGTCATGCGCTCGAAGGTGAGGCCACCACAGGCCGGGCCCCAGTGCGCCGTCTGCCAGAAGAGCCAGCGCAGCACGTCGGCCTGTTCGCGGTCGTCGCGCGGCCACAGGGTCTGCCCCGGAACCCTGGTGCACAGGTGCTGCAGGATCGCGTTGGACTCCCACAGCACGAAGCCGTCGTCGTCCTCGAGCACCGGCATCAGGCCGTTGGGATTGCGGTCGACGAACTCGGGCGCCCGCTGGTCGCCGGCCTGCAGGTCGACGACGACGACCTCGCATTCGAGGCCGAGGTGGTGCTTGACCAGCAGCACCTTGCGGGCGTTCGGCGACGGCGGGAAGAGGTGCAGCTTCATCGTCGGACTCTCCTTGGCGTTGTCACCTCGAACGATACGCGGCGACGGGGCCTCGCGTTCGGGAAAATCCGCCTTGCAGGAACGCGGAGTGGAGCCGGCGCCGGCTGCTCAGCTCTCCGCCACCGGCTCGGCCGCCTTGTCCTCCTCCTCCTTCTGCCGCTCGATGCGCCGGCCGTCGGAGTCGACGTCGCGGGGGGTCAGGCTGCCGAGACGCCAGTACTCGTGCGCCTTGCGCCGCGCCAGGTGGAGCAGTGTGCCGGGCGGATAACCGTCACCGGTCCAGCGCCCGGCGGGCATGCCGGTCAGCACCTCGAGCGCCTGATGGATGGTGCGCACCGCCCACACCGAGAACTCGCCGCGTCCGCAGGCGTCGACCACGTCCTCGCGCAGCATCAGGTCGCCGGCGTTGCTGTGAGGCACGATCACGCCCTGCTCGCCGGTCAGCCCCTCGGCCCTGCAGGCGTCGTAGAAACCCTCGATCTTCTCGTTGACGCCGCCGATCGCCTGCACGTGGCCGTGCTGGTCGATGGCGCCGGTCATCGCGATCGACTGGCGGATCGGCACCCCGGTCAACGCGCTGAGCAGGCAGCAGGTCTCGGCGCCGGACGCCGAGTCGCCGTCGATGCCGCCGTAGCTCTGCTCGAAGGCGAGCGAGGCGCTGAAGGCGAGGGGATGGTCGAGGCGCAGCAGGTGGCGCAGCAGGCCGCCGAGGATGTGGAAGCCCTTGGTGTGGATCGAGCCCGACAGCGAGGCGCTGGCCTCGATGTCGATCAGCCCGGCGCGGCCGGCCGAGATCGTCGCGGTGATGCGGGCCGGGAAGCCGTAGGTGATCGGGCCGGCGCCGATCACCGCCAGGCCGTTCACCTGGCCGACGACCTCACCGGCGGTCTCGATGCGGATGGTGCCGCGGCGGATCAGCTCCTGGAACTTGCGCGACGGCAGGCTGGCGCGCTGCTTGGTGCGCCGCACCGCCTCGCGCACGTGCTCGGCGTCGACCCGCTCGGCGCCGGCGCGACGGGCGACGAACTCCGCCTCGCGGGCGATGTCGGCGAGCCTGCCGAAGCGGGCGGTGAGCTTGCCGGCGCGCGAGGCGATGCGCGCACCGTGCTCGACGAGAGCGCCCACCGCGCAGCGACGGAAGGGCAGCAGATCTTCGCTGGTGACGATGTGCGAGATCACCGAGGCGTAGTTGCGCACCCCGTCGTCGTCGCGGTCGATCTCGTGGTCGAAGTCCGAGAGCACCTTGAACAGATCGCCGAACTCGGGATCGAACTGGTCGAGCAGGTAGTAGTTGCGGGCATCACCCATCAGGATCACCCGCACCCGCACGTCGATCGGCTCCGGGTTGACCAGCGCCCGGGGCCTGAACCAGGTGAGCTCGGGCGGCACGATCTCGAGCTGGCCGGAGCGCAGGGTGCGGATCAGCGCCCGCCACGCGCCCTGCTCGCTGAGCACGTCGGTGACGTTGAGGATCAGGTAGCCGCCGTCGGCGCGCAGCAGGGCGCCGGCGCGCACGCCGCGGTAGTCGGTGGCGGAGCGCGGGTCGCCGTCCTCGAGCCCGATCTCCACCGTGCCGACCAGGTTGACCATGTTCGGCGCCATCTCCTCGATCACCGGTGCGTCGGCGTCAGGCTGGTTCTCGAGCACGATGTTGACCCCGTAGCGCAGCTCGGCCGCCAGGTCGTCGGGCTTGGGGCGCAGACGGTTCTCGAGCACGTCCTCGAGCACCTCGCGGGTGAACTCTGCCACCGCCTCGTGGCCGGGGAAACGGTCCTGTACGCCGTTGAGGGCGCTCTCGAGCAGCTTGCGCGCCTCGGTGACGACGAGGTCGCGCATCTCGCGCATGCCCTCGCGCTGCCGCAGCATCACCTTCTGGCCGACGTCCTCGACCCGCTGCTGGTACTCCGGCACCTTCTCCTCGTAGCGCTCGAGGTAGGCGCGCGACACCTCGCCCTTCTGGATCAGCTGCTGCAGCTGCGCCGGTGGCATCGGCTGTCCGTTGACCACCGGGAAGATCACCGTCTGGGCGCCCTGGCCCTGCTGCAGCGTCACCAGCTTGAGGCCGGCGTTCTCGAGCTCCTTCTCGAGTGGAGCGGTGATCTGCTCGACCTCCTGCTGGATCTTCGCCTCGAGGGCGCGCCGGTCGGCGACCAGCGCCTCGGCGTCGAGCAGCTTGGGGAAGTCCTCGGTGAGGTACGACGCGAAGTCCTTCATCGCGTCGCGCAGCACTCGCGCCTGACCGGCCGGCAGGGTGATCAGGCGCGGCCGGTCGGGCTGCGCGAAGTTGTGCACGTAGCAGTGGTCGCGCAGCTCCCAGCGGCGTGGCTCGTCGGCGATCATGCGGCGGATCACCTGACGCACCAGGGTGCGTCGCCCGGTGCCGCGCAGGCCGCGCACGTAGACGTTCTGTCCGCGCGCCCGCGTCAGCAGACCGAACTCGAGCGCCTCGCGGGCGGTGCCTTGGGCGACCACGTCGTCGAGCGCGTCGAGCTCCGAGGTGGTCTCGAACTGGAAGCAGTCCTCGCCGCAGCGCCAGCGCAGCGCCGCGCCCGGCACCCGCAGCGCGCCGACGCGCTGAGCCACTCCCTCGCGGGTGTCGTCGGCGGCGACCAGCGCCTTGGCCTCGTCCACACCGCCCGAACCTTCGTGCGCTGGCTGCGCTGATTGCCGGTCGCCCGGGTTCTTCTTCTTCGCCATCGCCTCTCCCCTCGGACAGTCCTTCGCGACGCTGCACCGCCACAGGACTCCCACTCCGGTCGTCCTCGAGCGCGGCGGTGCTCGCGATCGCTTTCGTCGCCGATCGCCTGTCGGACTCGCAAGGGGCGCGCCAGCGGCATCGGAAGCAGAACGGATCCACAACGCCGGATGCCGCGTCGACGAGATCGGCGACGCCGACGTTACCGCCTCACCAGGTTTGGTTGTGGCTGCCGGCCAACCCTCCCCGCCGTTGGATCGTGACATTCTTGCGCCGTGAGCTCCCCCCACCCGTCCGCTCGACGCGTCCGCCCGCGCCTCGCGCCGCTGGCGTCGGTCGTCGTCGCCACCGGCGCGCTGAGTGCCGCCGCCCTGTCCTGGGGCAGCGTCACGACGAGCACGTCTGCGGCGCAGGCCGCTTCCCAGCCGCGCGGCGAGCCCGGCGGCGGGGGCGCGGCCGGCCCACGGACCTCGAAGCGCGTCCGGCCGGTGTACCTGGAGTTGCCCGCCGGCAGCACCGGGCCCTGCGCCCAGCGAGCTCCCTGCCCCCTCATCGGCCTCGTCGACGGCAAGATGGTCGCCGCCCAGATGATGCGGGTGCCCTCACGGCCCTGGCGGCTCTGGTGGTTCCAGGACGGCCCGGTGGTGCGCGGCACCCAGATCTCGGCGATCTCCGGTGCGCAGGGAGGCGGCCACCAGCTGGCGTGGAGCGAGGAAGAGCCGGGGCGCTTCGTGCTCCAGGAGCGCGAGCGCCCGATCCTCGCCCACGCCACCGAAGCGGCGCCCGTGGCCGGATCGTGGCCCAGCCATCGGCTCTACGATCCGCGCGGCGTCGCCCCGGTCACCTCTGGGCGTGGCTTCGGGCTCGGCATCGAGGGGGTCGCGACGACCCTGGTGCCGGTGGTGACCCGCCGACGACCCCTGGCTGGCGGGCCCATCGCCGGCGGCCACCTGCTGGACGTCGACTGGCGACCGGCGGGCACCCCAACCGGCGAGGTCGCCTTCACCGAGCTGCGTCAAGTGCGCGTCTTCGTGCTCGACGACGGCGGCTACCTGCTCCAGACCGACTCCCTCTTCCTGCCCCCCGTGCAGCCAGAGGGCGCCAAGGCCCGACGACGGAGCGAGGGCACGGCGCGACTGGTGTGGCGTGTCGATCTGCCCGACCGCGGCGCGGAGGCGGTCAGCACGCTCGAGGACCCGGTGCCGCTGCTGCCGCTGCCGGCGCGCGACGCCGCCTCGTCGACCACACCGGCCTCCAGCGCCGGCGCGAGGCCCGAGGAGGTCGCCGAGTGGATCGGCCAGCGCCGCAGCCACGACGGCCGGACCCTGCACGTGGTGCTGCTGGCGGACCCCCTTCCTTCGCCGCGCACCCTGCGCAGCAGCGGCGACGCACTGACGATCGAGTCGCCGGCGCCCCACCTGGGCGCACGCCCTGTGCGCAGCTCGGTGCGAGTGTGGATCGTCGAGGGGGCGATCGAGCGGCACGACATCGAGGCGCAGGTCGACGCCTACGCCGGCCGCAGCGTCGAGCCGACGGCGGAAGAGCTGGCGCGCCGTGGGCAAACCGCCGACCGGCCTTGGTGAGTCCTCCGAATCATCTGCGGCTCTGCTGCGTCGAGGCTCACCAGGTCAGGCGTCGCGGCCTCCGAGGCTCCGTCTCCCGGAGAGAGGCCTGGCGCGCCGAAAGGCCTGCGAGACCTGTAACGCGGTCGCCCAGAAACAAGAACGCCGCAGTCGCGGTAGCGGCTGCGGCGGAGGTTTCGTGTCTTGTGGTGGGCTGTTCGGATTGACTCCCGAGCGTCGTCGGGAGAATGGGGTGGGAAAGGGTGAGTAGCGTTGGCGGCGGGGAGCCGCTCTGCTACGATGGTGGGAATTCGGTGACAGGGAAACCTCCCCCGCATCCTCGTTCTATGCGGCTGAAGGAAAGCAAGGGGCGTACCAGTTCGGTGCCCATCGCTTGCGAAGTCGCTTTCCGCCGCTGCACTGCTTGACGAGATCGGGCTCGCGCGACGGACGCCGGTGAGTCTGGCGCGGCCGGGAGCGTTGTGTGCGCGCGGGACGTGCCCTCCTCCGCCGGACTCTCCCGTCACCCCGGCCACTGCCCACCCGGCGCGCGGAACCCTCGATTTCTCAGGGGATTGCACGACCGCTCCCGCTCCCTTCGAGGAATGGGAGAGCCTGGACCGGGCGTCTCGATTCTGGAAACCGGGCAGCGTCGCAGGGGTCCCGCGAGGGCTCCGAGACGGTGCTTTCGACGACTCCGACGGTCACCTTTTCCGGTGCCGGAACCTCCATGCCCCGCCTGCCCGACCGCGTCAGAATGGCACCTCGAAGCGGCCGGGGACGTGGGCTGCCCCAAGCGCTCGCCGAGCGCTGCCGGGAGAATCTGCCTCGGACGTGCCGGACCTTTCCCTGATCGGCGTGTCGGCCGGACCTCCGTCCTGGAGCCAGGCGCCGCGTCGCGGCCCTTACGGCCTGCGTCTCCTCCAGAGGACGGAACTGTGAGATCGACTCAGCGCCAGCGCCAGCGCACCGTGACCATCGTCTCGGCCATCTCGCGCTCGATGCCCCCGGCGATGAAGCGGTTCTCCGACCGCTCGGCGGTGAGGTCGAGGCCGTCCCAGATCCCGAGCCGGATGCCGTAGTCGAGCTTCTCCCACTCCCAGCGCACCGACGGCGAGGGGTAGAGCGACGAGCCGCCGACGATGTCGGGATCGAGCTCGGAGTAGCGCACCGCCGGCGCGACGCGTGGGAAGAGCTGCTTGCCGCCGGCCGAGGCGACCAGCGGCAGCTCGAACGTCCACGCCGCCTCGACCTCGTATCCGGTGCGATCCATGCCGGCGAGCTCGGAGTCGACGACCTGGGCAAAGGCCTCGAAACCCCCGGCTCCCAGGCGCAGGTTGACGCCGACCTCCTCCTTGTCGTCGCCGTCGATCGGCAGCGGGAACATGTTCAGCGGGCCGCGCAGGAGGTCGAGATCGCCGCCGTAGCGGGTGCCCTCGAGCTCCACCGTGTCCTGCAGCTTGCGCTCGAAGCGCCAGGCCAGTAGGTCGACATAGACCGGCCGCAGCTCCGACGCCCAGCGCAGGCCGAGCCCGAAGCCGAGCTCCGGCTCCGAGAAGTCGAGGTCGTCGAGCTCGATCTCGGCGTCGTAGAGCACCGGGACGCCACTCCACACCTCCGGGTTGCTCGGGCTCTCGAGGCTGCGGGGCGTGCCGTTGTCGCCCGCCAGGGCGTTGGGATCACGGAGGAAGACCGGATTCCCCTGGGTGAAACTGGCGATCGCGTAGACGTGCTGGCCGAAACTGGCACCGACTTCGAGCCCGAAGTCCTCCAATCGATTGAACACGGTGCTCATCAAACCGTAGCTCTCGAGCGCCCGCTCGTCCTGGCGATCGAACTTGGCGAACTTGCCGACCTTGGCGAAGGCGCTGGTCTCGAGCGGCCCCCGCTCCAGCGGCTCGCGACCAAGCAGCAGCCAGATCTCGTCGATGTCGATCTCGTTGTCGTCCGAGGTGGGATTGCGCTCGTGCAGGTCGACCAGGTCGACGTCGAGGCCGAAGTGCAGCTGCGACGCGAGGCGTGCCTTCAGGGTGAACGAGACGACGTTGATCTCGGCGTGCGAGCCCGGCTCGACGGTGCGCAGGAACACCGCCTCCTCGCCCACGGGGATGTCTCCCGGACCGAACAGGAACGGCGACGGGAAGCGGAAGTCCTCGCTGTCGCGCCAGTCGGCCTTGAGCTCGACCATCCACTCGAAGCGTGGCGCCGGCGGCGGCGCCTGCGCCGACGCGACGGTCGCCGCCAGGAGAAGCGCCATCACCGTCGAGAGCGTTGCCGTCGCCCTGGCGCGAGCTCTACCCCGTTGCTGCATCACGAACCCCCTCGTGCACGGACCAGGACGCCGGCGCGATGCGCGCAAGTGTCTGTCCTGATTGAAGATGGAGGATAGCAGCGGAGGCGTCCCGGCGCTGCACCTGTGGTCACCCGCCGCGGCCGCTCAAGGGTCGATGGTGAGCTCGAAGAAGAGCTCTTCGCTGCGCAGGCGCGCCGCGAGCTCGGCGATCTCGCCGGCATGCTGCGCGATCAACGTCTCACTCTCGGCGAACTCTTCGTCGCTGAACGGCTCCTTGCCGTCCGAGTCGCGTGGCGTCATGCGCGGCTTGTCGGTGGGCAGGCCGCTGTCGGTCTGCAGCACCCGCCCGCGGCAGCGCTCGAGCAGGGCGCGGTAGATCGGCAGGAAGGGCATCCTCCAGCCGCCGTCGCCCGAGCTGCGCTTGTGCCAAGCCCACTCCTCGTCGGTGGGGATCACGGCGACCAGCTCGGGAGACGTCATCAGCTCGACCCCCTTGCGCAGCGTGGCGTTGTGCGAGCCGTGGTGGCCGACCTTGTACAGCACCGCCCGCTGCAGCAGCTCGTGCGAGCTGACGCTGCCGCCGGCGCCGTCGTCGCAGCGCACCACCTCGTCGCACCACGAGAGCCAGTTGCCGGCCTGGGCGTCGCCGACGAACAGCAGCACCTTGTCGCTGTCTCCCGGCGCGATCGCGAGCACCATCGAGGTGTTGTTGACGTAGTTGTCGTACTGCAGCGCCAGCTCGTCGAGCTCGCCGAGCCAGACGCGGTCGATCCGTCGCCAGGCAGCGTCGTCCGCCACTTCGACGTCTTGGTCGTCCACCTCTCCCGGTCCGCCCGCCGCCGCCCCGCCGCCACCGTCGACCATGCCACCGTCGCTTCCGTCATTCCCGTCGTCGGCGCCGAGGCCGTAGTGGCGGCGGAAGAACTCGAGCTCGGGAGAGGGCGCCGCCTCCTCGCCGAGCTCGCCGAGCTCCAGCCCGACGCCGCGCTCGAAGGCCCGGGCCGCGTCGCTGCGACCGGCGTCTTCGCGCCCCTCGAGGGCGGTGTGCAGGGCCGCCAGACGGCGCTCGGCGGGGGCCTGATCGAGAGCCCGCAGAGGGTGGTCTGCGCCCGACTCGAAGTGCTCGCCGCTGCGCTCGTTGCTGCGCAGGGCCTGGCGCGAGCGCGGCGGCCCCAGCACCCAGATCCGCGGGCCGTCGGGGCCCATCGGCAGGTGCAGGTCTCCCGGGTCGAAGTAGCGCGTCGGCCGACGCGGCACCACCTCGTCGCCCGCCTCGTCGGTGCGCGCCTCGAACATCTCGCGCACCGCGGCCAGGGCGTCGGAGGTCGAGCGCGAGAAGCCGAGCAGCTCGTCGGCGAAGGAGAGCCCGGCGAGGGCCTCGGGCTGTTCGCCCGCCTCCGCGTCCTCCACGCCGAGGCTGCGGACACCCATCCGCCGCGCCACCGCCAGGAGCTCGCGGCGCAGCAGACGCAGCTCGAGATCGGCCTCCTCGCGCAGCTCCTCGGCGAGGTCGTCCCCTGGATCCTCGGTCCACGGCAGCCACAGCTCGCGGAAGTGGATCTCGTCGTGCAGGATGCGCAGCGACTCCTCGTGGTGGAAGCCGCCGAGATGGTCGTAGTGCTCGTGGGTGATCACCAGCGCGTCGATGTCGCCGCCGGTGGCGTCACGCAGATCCGCCGCCACGGCGGCCAGCTGCTCGCGGATCCCGGCGCCGTCGGACCGCTTGTACTGCCAGAAGAGGCCGCAGTCGATCATCAGGTACCAGGCGACATCGGGGTCGGCCGTCGGGAAGGCGAGCAGGAAGCAGTCGCCGAAGCCGTGGCGGTAGGCGCGCACCTTCACGCCGGCCGCCGGTGGGGTCATGGTGGCGCTCATCTCGGGTCCTCCGCCCTTCGTGGGACACGCGGCGTGGCCTCGGAGTCGGCCTCGGAGTCAGCCTCGGAGTCGGTCCCGGCGTAGGCCTCGGAGATCCGCGTCGAGGCGTGCAGGAGGGCGAACGGCTCGCCACTCCCGAGCTCGTCGATCGGCGCGAAGCGGCCGGCGAAGGGAGCCGCGCGTGCGTCGGCGCGCAGGTCCCGCTCGAGCTCGGCGCCGCGTGTGGCGCGGGGGGTGGCGAGGCAGCGGTCGTCGTCGATCGGGAAGCGGCTGCGGATGGCGTAGCGCACCTCGCGACGCACCAGGTCGATCAGCAGGGTGCAGCCGCTGCGCACCAGGAAGTCGGCGCGAGGGACGCCCTCGCCCGCCGCGGCGTCGGCCTCACGGTCGACGGCGCGCTGCCGTGCGGGATCGTCGTAGCCGCGGCGCCGCTGGGTGATCTCGACCACCAGGTCGACGGTCGACTGATCGCCCGGGCCGCGTCGCCGGGCGACCCGTGCGGAGTGCACCTCGGTGCTCGGTCGTCCTCGCTCGTCGGTGTGGATGCCCCTCTGCTCCACCTCGTCGAGCACCAGGTGCAACTCCTCACGGGCCCATCCGGCCGGCAGCCGCGTCAGCACCCCGTGCAGCTTGGCGCGCAGCGCGCGCGCCGCCTTCCAGATCGTCGCCCGATCGTTGGTCAGGGTCCACAGCGCCGCCAGCTCCTCCACCGAGGTCTTCACCTTGGCGCTCTCCAGGGCGTCGAAGATCCGCGCCGTGCGCGCCGGATCGAGATCGGTGCGCGGCGCCCTCCACACCAGCGCCTCTTCGCTCAGGTTGCGCACTCCGCGCGCCAGGATGCCGCGACCGCGGAAGGCCTCGATCAGCGCCAGGCGGTAGTTGCGCTCGTCGATCGGCACCAGGTCGCGGTCGGCAGTGATCAGCGCCCGCAGGTAGTCGCCGAAGTCGAGATCCACCGGCGGGCAGTAGTCGAGAGCGCGGATCGCCATGCGCAGCAGGTGACCGGCGGCCTTCTGCGCCTCGTCGGCGAGGCGACGCACCAGGTCGCGGTGCAGCTCACCCGACGAGCCGGTCCGCCCGACGCCGGCGATACGCAGCAGGTCGTCGGTGCGCTGACGGTAGATGGCGAGGAAGGCATCGAACAGAGCCGCCACCAGGATGGCGCCGCGGTCGTGTGCCTCCTCCACGTCGTCGAGTCGACGGCGGCGACCGCGTGAGGGCTGCAGCGCGGTGCGCAGCGCCTCGCCGTGGCCCAGCGCGCGCCCCATCTCGACCGCCAGCAGCGCCAGGTCGTTCTCCTGGTCGAGCTGCCCTCCCGAGCGCTCGATGACGTGCTCGAGCACCTCGCGATGGGTGAAGTGCTGGAAGATCGCCACCGCGTCGGCGAAGCCCTCGTGGAAGGCCAGCATGTCGGGGTTCGACGGCTCCGAGTAGCGCGGGTGCAGCCCGTCGAGCAGTGCATGGGTGGTCTCGTGGGCGACGATGTCGTACGACAGGCAGGTGTACACCATGCCGCCGGGGGCGACACCCGGTCCCTCGGCCTCCTCGCCGGCGGGGAAGTAGCCGAAGAGCAGCGCCACCTTGCTCGGCGAGTAGTAGGCGTTGGGAGCCCGGAAGGCATGCGGGTAGATGCGCAGGCGGCGGACGAAGAAGCGGCGGGTGCGGCCCTCTGCGTCGACCGTGACGTGGTCGGCCCACAGGGCCCTGCGGCCGAGCGCCTGCTCGAACACTCCGATGGTGCGCATCGCCACCGCGTAGACCATCTGCTGGTGGAAGTGCGGGTCGCCGGTCGAGGGGGCGGCGCCGTCCTGGGCCAGCAGGTGCGGGTGGTCGAGGTCGATCGGCGGGTAGAAGCGACCGCTGGCGGGATCGACGTCGACCACCTCCACCATCTCGCCCACCGGACCGGGAGACAGTGAGCCCCGGCCGCCGGTCGCCGACTCCCAGGGCACCTCGAGGACCACCGCGTGCAGCGGTTCGCGATCGATCTCGAGCGCAGTCGCCGGGTCGAGCGCGTAGACGCGCAGCCGGCGCCGGTGCGGCGCTGGCGGAGACCGTTCCCAGGCCCCGTCGACCCCTCGGGTGTCCGCCTTCTTCCGTCGCGGCATCGTCTCCTCCTCCCTCCGGCGACCCGTGGTGCTCAGGAGCCGCGTCGACCGCCAGCAGCGGCGTGACCTTCGGGGATCCGTGCCAGACTCCGTCCAGGGGCGGCTGCACCCAGCGCCGGCCGGCAACGGCTCCACACTGCAGGTCCGGAGCCCCTACCTTTCCACGACGCCCGGCATCCGAAGCGGTCACCCCGTCGCCGAGCTCCTGGTCCGAGGCTCGGTAGGGCCGCAGCCACCTCTCGGCCCTGGCCCCGTTGAGCCCCTGAGCCTCCGTACCCCACGCAACGCCGCCCCGCCCAGAGCATGACGCCGACCGAGTCGTCCGACCCGCCCGACGCCCCTCCCGCGAGCCCCCCGGTGGAGAGCGGGGAGCGCCCGGAAGCACCGGACGGCGGCGTGACGACGCGACGGCGGCGGCATCCCCTGAGGACCAAGCGCGGCCTCAGCGCCCTCCTGGCGCTGCTGGTCGTCGCGGGGACGGCGGTGGTGCTCGATCTGCCGTGGACCGAGCACCGGCTGCAGCAGCGGCTCGAGACGGCGATCGAGCAGCTCACCGCGGCCGACCTCGCGATCGAAGACCTCGAGGTCGAGCCGCTGCGGCTGGCGCTCGATGTCCGCGGCGTCACCCTGGCGTCGCGCCCGGGCGGCGAGGGCGAAGCGCCAGCCTCGAGCTACCGGCTCGAGATCTTGCGGACCGAGGTCTCGTGGCGCCCGTGGCGGGGTCTCGCCGTGCGCCTGGTCAGGCCGCGCCTCGAGGCGATGCTGCTGGCCGGAGCGGAGGACGACGAGCCGGCGCAGGCGCTGCCGGTAGGCGCCATCGTCGACGCCCTGCTCGGCCTGCCCCACCTCGACGTGCGGCAGGGCGGCCTGGCCCTCACCACCCGCCTCGGAACCGACGCCGAACCGCGTCTGGTGCAGCTGCAGGCCGACGGCATCGAGCTGGCCTTGGGAGTGCTGGCCGCCGCGACGCCCGCGCCCGGCGCCGACGACGGCGCCGACGAGGCGCAGCAGCGCGGCGCGCTCGAGGTGGCGAGCTGGCGACTGGTCGAGCTCGCTCCCGGCGGCGAGCGGGCGATCTCGCCGCAGCCGGTGCGCACTCTCGCCGCCCAGGACCTCGGCGCCAGCCGTCTGCAGTGGCGGCGCGGCGACGCCGACCGGGCGAGGCTGCAGGGAACGCTGTTCGGGGCGCTGCCGGTGCGCACCGAGCTGACCGTCGAGCGCCTGCCGCAGCCGCGGCTGCGCCTCCAGCTCGAGGCCGAGGCGGACGGCGAGACTCTGCGCCAGCTGGCCGACTCGCTGGCGCGGCGCGAGATCTCCGGCGACGTCTCTTTGGAGCTGGTGGCGCAGCTCGGGGCCGAGCAGCTCGACCTCACGCTGCGCGCCGGGAGCGAGGCGCTCACCGCGGCTCCCGGTGATGCCTTCGCCTTCGATCTGGCGGCGCGGCTCGAGGACGGAGCCCTGGCGCTCGAGAGTCTCGAGGTGGAGGGCTACGGCGGCCGCCTGTCGGCTCGCGGCGAGGCCGATCTCGCGGCGGTGCTCGGCGACCTGCCTCCCGTGCTCGCCGCCGATCGGCAGCGCAGCGACGACGGAGCCGACGCCGGACTCGAGGTCGAGGCGGAGAGCCTCGAGGTGTTCCGGCTCGCCGAGGACCTGGCCGGACGGCAGATACCCCTTGCCGCAGCCGTGAGCGGGTCGACAAGGCTCGAATGGTCGAGGACGTCCGGCGGCGGCGACGGCGACGGCGGGGCCGACGCGGCGCCGATCGATCGCGCCCTCCTGGCTGCCGGGCTGCGCGGCTCCGGACGCTTCGAGCTGCGCGAGGAGGCGACGCCGCGGCGCCCGGGCCTGACCCAGATCTCAGGAATCCTGACGCTCGAGCGCGATCCCGAGATGGCGTCAGGGGCGGTGCTCGTCGACGGCACCAGGCTGCGCACCCACGGCGTCGAGCTGGAGCTCGGCGGCTCCGCCTCGGCCGACGACCTCGACCTCGCCTACGTGGCGCGCATCGAGGACCTCGCCGCTCAGCCCGACCTGCGCCAGGTGCTGGTCGGCATCGGCGCTTCGCCTCGACTCGCCGGCGACCTGACCGCGCGCGGGACGATCCGGGGAGCGCCCGACGATCCCGCCGCGATCGCCCTCATCAGCGGCCAGCCGCGCGTCGACGGCCGCGCCTTCGATGCCTCCGGCGAGCTGACCGCCGATCTCGACCGGGTGGAGATCAGCGGCCTCGAGCTCGCACACGCCGCCGAGCGCTGGAGGGTGCAGGGCACGGTGCCGCTGCGCTCGGCCGGCGAGCCCTGGGACCTCGGCCTCGAGGCGGACGGGCTCCGGCTGCTGCCGTGGGCGCCGGACGCCGTCCGCCAGCGGCTCGCGGTCGCCGAGGGTCGGCTGCTCGGCAGCGTGCGCGGCTCGACCGAGCGTCACGAGGCGGAGGTCGAGCTGGTGGTCGATCCGCTGCAGACCGTGGCCGGGAACCGTGGTTCCCTGACCGCCCGCGGCCAGCTCGCGGGGAGCGGCTGGACGGCCTGGCGCATCGACCCGATCCGGCTCGAGCTCGCCGACGAGGCCCTGCTCGAGGCGCGGGTGTCGATCGGCGAGGACCAGCGCGTCACGGTCGATCTCGACGGCCGCCAGCTGCCGATCGAGCTGCTGCTGCCCGAGCTCGTCGAACAC
This sequence comes from Acidobacteriota bacterium, assembly GCA_003388555.1. Lineage (GTDB taxonomy): Bacteria > Acidobacteriota > Thermoanaerobaculia > Multivoradales > Multivoraceae > QQVD01. Next base: position 19,997 of record QQVD01000046.1, read on the forward strand.
ACTCCGACGGCGCGCTTCGCGCTGCGCGGCGACCTGGCGACGAGGCTGGGCGCGCGCGCCCTCGCCGAGCTCGAAGGAGACCTGTCCGCACGACTCGGAGGCCTGACGGTGCGCGAGACCAGTCTGCGCGACCTGCTCGCCCGGGTCGAGCTCGCCGGCGGCGAGGCGCGACTGGCGCTCGAGCGCCTCGAAGCCGGCACGGCGGCGACGCTCGAGGACGTCGGGCCGCGGCTGGCGACCGGCCGGGTCGAGCTGACGCCGCCCCATCGCGGCTCACTGCAGCTCGACCTGGCGGAGCTCGACGCCGCCCGACTTCTCGAGTCGATCCTGCCGGCGGACGCCGAGCTGTCGCTGCGTCAGCTGCGCGGGGAGGTGGCACTCGAAGGACCGCTCGCGGAGGTGGCCAGCCGACCGGAGCAGCTCGCGGTGGCGGCGCGCATCGACGAGGTGGTCCTGGCGCGGCCGGGCGTGGAGCTCGCGGGCGCTGACCTCCGGATCGAGGGCAGCGCCGCGGTGCTGCGCTTCGAGGGCCTGCGACTGCGCAGCGACCTCACCGAGCTCGAGATCTCGGGCAGCCTGCCGCTGCTGGCGCCGGCGGGCTCCGAGCCGCTCGCGGTGCGCGCCGACGGCAGGCTGGCGCTCGACCTGATCGACGAGTTCGTCGAGGGCCTGGAGCTCGAGGGCACGGCCGACGTGGCGCTGGAGATCGGCGGTTCGCTGGCTCGTCCCGAGGTCACCGGCACCCTCTCGGCGCGCGGCGCCAGCGGCAGCTTCGGCGCCGTCACCTGGGAGCAGGCGTCACTCGACGTCGAGCTGCCGCGCGACGGGCAGCCGCGCGCCGAGCTCACCGCCGAGCTGCTGGGCGGTGGCCTCGAGGCCGAGGCGTCGCTGCGACGCGGCTTCGAGTCGGCCGACCTGAGGGGCGGCGGCTCGCTGCTGCCGCAGCTCGACAGCCTCACCTTCCGAGCCCGTGCGGTCGACCTGGCGCCTCTGATGCCGCTGCAGCAGCAGCCCTGGCGCCTGGTCGTCTCCGCCGGCGGCACCCTGCAGGCGCCCCCCGGCGAGGCGCTGCGCGGCTCCGGACAGGTCCGCCTGGTCGACCTCACCCTCGGTCGCCACCAGACGGCCTCGATCTACGACGCGGCGAGTTGGGAGCTCGACGGCTCCTGGATCCGCACCGAGCCGTTGCTGCTGTTCGGCAACGGCGCCGAGGGCAGCGCCCAGGTCGCGGTGCGCTGGCGCCCCGGCGACGACGACGCGCCGCCGCTCGGCGCCGGAGGGCCGTCGGCCCAGCCGCGGCTGGCGCAGAGCTTCGTCGCCGACGTCGACGCCCGCATCGATCTCGGTCTGTTCGCCACTCTCGGCCAGCTCGACCCGGCGTTCGCCCAGGTCGACGGACCGGCACGGGTCGAGATGGCGGTCGACTTCGGCGAGCAGGGACTGCGCATGTTCGGTCGCGCCACCCCCGAGGGCGCCTCGTTCACGCTCAACGAGCCCACCGTCCGGCTCGACGACCTCAGCGGCGAGGTGCGCTTCGCCAGCCGCACCGTGACGGTCGAGCGGCTGACCGGGACCAGCGGCCCAGGCACGGTCGAGCTCGACGGCGACTTCGAGCTGACGCCGAGCCTCGCCCCGGGCAGCGCCGACCTGCAGCTCTACGTCGACCGGCTGCCGCTCAAGCCCTACGAAGGCCTGGACGGACTCGCCTGGGCGCAGTTGCGGCTGCGTAGCCAGGGACCGGCCGATCCCGCTGCCGACTCGGACGACCCCGACGACTCGCCCGACCTCACCTACCTGCTCAGCGGCAGGACCCTCTTCCGCCGCGGCCGCTTCAGCGCCAACCTCGCCAGCGAGAGCCCCGAGGCCGAGGCCCTGGCGCAGATCCGCTGGGCCGACACCGCCGACGAGGCCGACCTGCTCGAGCGCATCCGGCTCGAGATCCGCCTCTCCTCGGAGGATCTCCTGGTCGACAACGACCTCTCGCGCATCGCCGTCGACGCCCGCCTGACGGTCACCGGCACCGCCGCCCAGCCGCTACTCTCGGGCAGCATCGTGACCTCGGCGCCGGGCGTGGCCTACCTCGCCGACCGCACCTACGAGATCGAACAGGTCTCGATCACCTTCGACGACTACCCCGAGCAGCCGCCGGTGGTGCGCGCCGAGAGCCTCACCGAGGCGAGCGGCGAGAGGGTGCTGGTGCGTCTCGAGGGCCCGACCGACGACCTGGCGATGACCCTGTACGCGCCCGACAACCCGAACCTGACCCAGGCCGACCTGCAGGCCCTGCTGGTCACCGGTCGCACCGCCACCGCGGCCTCCGAGGGACTCACCGAGCTGGTCGCGGCCCAGGCCGCCACCTACCTCGGCGACCTGCTCGCCGGCAGCACCGGGGTCGATCTCGGCCTCTTCTTCGGCACCCCGGCATCGATCCCGATCCTCACCTCGGAGACCGATCCGGAGAGCCGCTTCACCGTCGGCAGATCGATCACCGAAGATCTCAGCATCGCCTACTCGGTGGGGCTCGAGGAGGCGGAGGACCGGCTCTGGATCCTTGACTACCGGCCGCTGCGCAACCTCTGGCTGCGCGCCATCGAGGAGGACGCCACCGCCTACGTGCTCGAGATCGCCAGCCAGGCGCAGTTCGACACCCGCGGCGAGAAGCTGGAGGTGTCGCGCCCCGAGCGCCGCATCGCCCGGGTGAGCTTCGAAGGGCCGTCGGCGCAGGAGCTGGGCCTGCAGCGCTTCGCCGACACCCGCATCCGGGGCGGCGAGCGCATCCGACCCAACGAGCTGCGCCGTGAGGCCGAGCAGATCGAGCGTCAGCTGGTGTCGGCGGGCTTCCTCGCCGCCGAGGTCGACGCCGACTTCGAGGAGGTCTCCGGCGGCGGGCCGGAAGAGCGCCGGCGCGAATCCTCCGCTGCCGGTGGTGGCCCGCACGGCTCGGGCAACGGCGGCGGGCCTGGCGTCGACGATCGCCTGCCGAGTGGCTCTGACGCTTCGGACGGCTCGGGCGCCATCGAGGTGGTGGTGCACGTGCGCCCGGGGCGTCCCTACCGCATCGAATGGCGCGGCGATCCGGTCGGCGACGAGCTGAAGCAGTGGGTGGCGTCGAACTGGACCGTCGGCGGCGCCGTCGAGCCCCGACTGGCGCAGCTCGGGCGCGACGTGCGCCACCGCCTGATGGCGGAAGGCTGGCGACGCGCCGAGGTCGTCACCAGCTTCGAGGCTCCAGCCGTGCCGGCACAGCGCGGCCTCGAGTACTCCGCCGATCCCACCCTGCTGGTCTTCGACGTCGGGCTCGGCGAGCGGGGCGGCGACTTCACCCTCGCCTTCACCGGCAACCAGCTGCTCGGCGAGGAGCAGCTGCGCGCGGTGCTTCCGGGGCCGGACGACCCCAAGCTCTTCGCGCTGCTCGACGACGAGCGGGCCCAGCTCGAGCAGCGACTGGCGCTGCGCTATGCCGAGGAGGGCGTGCTGCGACTGCGCGTCGCCAGCGTCACCACGACGCCGGCCGGAAACGCCGCTCTCGAGGTGCAGGTGGCGCTCGACGAATCGCCGATCAGCCTGCTCACCGCGGTGCGCTTCCCCGGCGCGACCCTGCCGTCCGAGGAGCTGCTCGCGGTGGTGCCGATGCGGATCGGCAGCACGGTCGACGTCGTGCAGTACGGCGAGAGCCGCTCGGAGCTGCTGCGCCACTACCGCGATGAGGGCTTCTGGGACACCCGGGTGCGCGCGCAGCTCGAGCGCCTGGTCGACTCCGACGCGCTCGACGAGGTCGAGGCGATCTTCACCGTCGAGGAGGGTTACCGGGCGCGTGTCCGCGAGGTCCAGTGGACCGGCGACACGGTCACCGCGGAGTCGGTGCTGCGCGCCCAGCTTCCCTTCGCGCCCGGCGAGCTGGTGACTCCGCGCATGGCCCTGGTGCTGCAGCGGCGGCTCTACGACCTCGGGCTGTTCCGCTCGGTCTCGGTCGGCACCACCCTGGTCGACGCCAAGGATGCCGAGGAGGCGACTCCGGGCCAGGCGCAGGAGCGCCTCGTCGACGTCGTCGTCGAGCTGTACGACAAGCCCAACATCATCCTCGACTACGGCCTGCGCTACCGCGCCCGCGCCAGCGAGGTCACCAGCCGCAGCAGCCAGAGCTCGGAGACCGAGGGCTTCGAGCTGGCGCTGAGGGCGCGCTACCTGCAGCCTTTCCGGAGCGGCGGCTCGGGCTCGGTCTCCTTCTTCCCCCAGCGCGACCGCGACGTCGCCCGTCTGCGCTACGACCGGCCGGTCTTCTTCGGCCGTCGGCTGAACAGCAGCGCCTTCGTCGAGGTGCGCGAGGACCGGCGTCCCGAGTTCGACTTCGAGATCGCGTCGCAGAGTCTCACCCTGCGGCAGAGCAAGGAGCTCTTCGCGGAGGCACGCAGCCTCGATCCCGAGCGGCCGCGCTTCGAGCTGCAGTGGGGAGCCCACTACCAGGAGTCGAAGGTGGTGCCGGGACCCGACGCCGTCGAGATCCCCGAGCTGCCCTTCAACGAGACGTTCCGGCGCAACCAGGTCAGCCTCTCCCTGATCGCCGACTCGCGCGACAACTACATCGATCCCGGCTCGGGGATGCTCTGGACGCTGAGCACCCAGGCTGGCGCGCAGGCGATCGGCTCGGACTTCGACTTCGTGCGCTTCTACGGCGAAGCCGCCTGGTACAAGACCCTCGGCGGCGAAGACAGCCCCTGGGTGTGGGCGAGCGGAGCCAAGGTGGGATCGATCCTCACCGACGAGGACTTCCCCTTCCTCGAGGACCGTTTCACCGCCGGCGGCGCGTACTCGATGCGCGGCTTCCGCACCCGCGGGCTCGGGCCGCAGCTCGCCGGCGAGCCGATCGGCGGTCGCTCGCTGACCATCCTCCACCAGGAGCTCCGCTTCCCGATCCGGGGCGTGGTGCGGGGAGGCGTCTTCCTCGACGTCGGCAACGTCTTCTCCAAACCGGCCGAGTTCGAGCTCGACGACCTGCGGCGCACCGCCGGGCTCGGCATCCGGGCGACGCTGCCGTTCGGCGTGCTCCGCCTCGACTGGGCGCGGGTGCTCGACAGCGGACCGGGCGAGGGCTCGGACCGATTCCATCTCGCCTTCGGCCACGCCTTCTGAGACGCCGCCCGGGCAGGACCAGCGATCGGAGCACGACCTGCGACAGGCGGGCGCATGGGGTGAGACGGTGAGACGGTCTCATGAGACGTCTCAACTCCCGGGGGCTGACCGCCACCGAGGCGAGCGGATCGGCCCCACCCCGAGAGAGCTTCCGGTAGCGCCGGCCGACGGTCTCGGCGCCCCCACTGCCTAAGCGGCGCTCAGCGCCGCCGGGCCACGCCGCCAGCGGTCCCAGGCTCCATCGCGGCTCGGCCTGCCTCCTCTCCGGCCGCGCTCCGCAGCCGAGCGCAGGGCTGTCGGCGCGGGCGCCGGCTCGCCGCAGAGTCCACCCGGGCACCGCGGTTGCAGCTCTAGGTCGTCGCGGAGGTGGAGGGTGAGACGCCGATGAGGCGCGTCACCCGCGACCCCTCCGCGACACAAGAGCTCAGCAACGCTCCCGGAGGAGGACCCATGCAGCCCACCCTAGAACCCACCCGAGATCCCTCGAGTCAACTCTCGACTCCTTCCACCCAGTTCGCCACCAGGCGCGCCGTCCGCGTCGTCATCACGGCACTGACACTCGCCCTCTGTGTGCTGGCACCGGTCGCGGCATCGAGCCACCGCGAGGCGCCGGGCATCTCGGCGCTGCCCAAGCTCGACGGCACCGACTTCTACATGTTCCGCAGCTACGAGCCCGGACGCGAAGGCTTCGTGACCATCGTCGCCAACTACCAGCCGCTGCAGGACGCCTACGGCGGCCCCAACTACTTCACCCTCGATCCCGACGCCGCCTACCGGATCAACATCGAAAACGACGGCGACCCCGACGCCGACCTGGTCTTCGAGTTCCGCTTCTTCAACATCAACAACCGGGTAGCGCTGCCGATCGGCGGTTCGACGGTCGACGTGCCGCTGCGCTTCGTCGGGCCGATCGAGCCCGGCATCGAGCCCAACGAGGCCGAGCTCTACGGGCTCTGGCTCAACGGCCAGCCGGCGACCGACGCCAACATCCCCGGATTCCCCATCTTCGCCAAGGCGCTCGACTACGCCGGGACCAAGACCTTCCCGGACTACGAGAGCTTCGCCCGCACCCGCCGCTACGACATCGAGCTGCCGGGATGCGACGGCCAGAGCCGCGTCTTCGTCGGCCAACGCAAGGAGCCGTTCGCGGTCAATCTCGGCGAGGTGTTCGATCTGGTCAACCTGAACCCGGTCGGCGACCCGGACGCGAAGCGCTCCGCCACCGAGGACAAGAACGTCTCGAGCCTGATCCTCGAGGTGCCGATCGACTGCCTGACCCAGGGCAACGGCGACGTCATCGGCGGCTGGACCACGGCGCATCGGCGCAACACCGACGGCAGCTACACGCAGGTCTCGCGCCTCGGCATGCCGCTGGTCAACGAGGTGGTCATCGGCCTCGCCGACAAGGACGCCTTCAACGCCAGCCATCCGGCCGACGACGTCCAGTTCGCCACCTACGTCACCAACCCGACTCTGCCGGCGCTGCTCGAGCTCCTCTTCGGGGTGCAGGCGCCCACCAACATCCCGCGCAACGACCTGCTGACCACCTTCGTCACCGGCATCGACGGCGTCAACCAGATCGGCTTCGGCGAGATGCTGCGGCTGAACACGGCGATCCCGCCGACGCCGAAGGCGGAGCAGCACAACCTCGGCGTGCTCGGCGGCGACCTCGCCGGCTACCCGAACGGCCGCCGTCCCGGCGACGACACCGTCGACATCTCTCTGCGTGCGGTGATGGGCGTGCTCTGTCACGCCGGCCTCGGGCTCTGCGACCCGGCCGATGCGCCGGCCGGCACGCTGCCGTACACCGACCAGACCTACCAGGGCGCCGACCAGTTCGACGACGCCTTCCCCTACCTGACCACGCCGCTGCCGGGCGCGCCGAACGCCTTCCGCACCTACTCCGCCGACCTCACCGGTCGCAACGAGGTGCCACCGGCAGCCTCCGATGCGAGCGGCGGCTGCACCGCCGTGGTCACCGACGACGATGCCCAGGCGCTGGTCACCTGCGTGCACACCGTCGCCGACGCCGTCGCGGCGCACCTGCACCAGGCGCCAGCCGGCGCCAACGGGCCGGTCGTCTGCAACCTCGGAGTGGCGGTCAGCCCGATCCAGGCCACCTGTGATCTGACCGCCGACCTGCTCGCTGCCCTGCAGCGCGGCAACGTCTACGTCAACGTGCACTCACCCGCCTTCCCCGCCGGCGAAGTGCGCGGCCAGCTGGACTGAGCCGACACCTCGAGCGAGGCGTTCCGGGCCTTCAGGCCCAAGGGCGGTTCCGTGGCCGCCACCCGGATCGGGTGGCCGGCCACGGAGGCGCCGGTGCTCTAAGCTCGATGCCAGCGCCGACGCCAGAATCGACGACCCTCGACAAGGGAGTGCCAGCGATGCTCAGTCGACCCCATGAGTCCAGTGGAAGCGAGGCGCGGCGCCCGCGCCGGTCGGGCACGCGCTCGGCTGCGACCTTCCTGCTGCTCTGCAGCGGCCTGGCGCTGCTGGCGCCGCCGGTGGCGGCGCACGAGCTCTACCTGCTCGCCAAGCCGCGCCCGGCCGGCGACGGTCTGCTGCTCGAGCTGCGCATCGGTCACGCCTTCGAGGGCGAGCCGGTGCCCCGCCTTCCCGACAGCTTCGAGTCGCTCGACGCCATCGACGCGGCGACCGGGCGCACGCCGGTCGACGGCGTCTGGCAGGTGCATCCCGCCGGCTTCGTGCCCGGCTGGGACGGCGAGCCCCGTCTCTTCGTCTACCGCAGCCGGCCCATCCCCCACCGCCTCGGCGCCGAGCGCTTCAACGCCTACCTCGCCGAGGAGGGTCTCGACGCCGTGCTCGCGCAGCGACGTCGCGACGCTCAGCTCGAGGCACCGGGACGCGAGCTCTACTCGCGATGCTCGCGCGCCCTCAGCCCGGCCCTGGCGCTCGACCGGCCACTGCCAACGGTGGCCTCCGTCGACGGCGGTTGCTCCCTCGAGCTGCGCCTGCTCGAGCTCGAGGGTCCCGACGCCGGCGGCGGCCTGGCCGGCAGGCTGGCGCTCGAGGTGCGTTTCGAGGATCAGCCGGTCGCCGGGTTGCTGGTGCGGCACACCAGCCGCACCTTCGGCGGCGCCATCGAGACGACGACCTCCCGCAGCGGCGCCGACGGCAGGGTGCGGATCGCCGCGGCGCCGGGCGAGCACCTGCTCAACGTGGTGCACGCCATCGCCCTCGACGCCGAGGCCGACGCCGACGCCGACGCCAACGCCAACGCCGACCGCGACGACCCCGACTTCGACTGGCGCAGCTACTGGACGTCGCTCAGCTTCGAGCTGCTGCCCCCCTCCTCTGCGCCGAGCCCGAGCGGATGACGCCGTCTCCTCACGACCAGCGGCCTCTCGGCCCGGCGGCCGCCACCGGCATCGCACGACCACCGGCCGTCCGCCGCCGAGCGCCCCGATGAGCCGACGCGAGCCGCTTCGTGCGCAGATGCAGCTCCGGCGCCCGCCGCGCCTGCGCACGGTGCTGACGCTGCCCTTCGTGCTGCTGCTCGCGCTGACCTCGCTGCTGACGATCTGGCTGTTCTGGCGCACCAACCAGCGCGCCACCGCCAGGCTCACCGACGAGATCCGCGTCCAGGTCACCGCCAGGGTCTCGGCCTACCTGCTGCGCATCACCGAGGAGGCGAGCCGACTCTCTGCCCAGAACGCGGCGCTCCTGCGCCAGGGCCTGGTCGCCCCGGAGCGCACCGAGGAGCTGCAGCTCCATCTGTGGGAGCAGCTGCGCGATCGCCCTTCGATCGCCTTCGCCTTCGTCGGCACGCCGCGCGGCGGCGCCGTCGGCGCCGGCCGCCTCGCCGACGGCTCGCTCGCGGTCGACGCCACCGCGCAGATCGACGGCTTCGGTCCGGTGGCCGGAGCACGATCTGTGTGGGCGACCGACGGCCGGGGAGCGCGCCTCGAGCTGGTCCAGCGCAGCGAGGGCTTCGACGCGCGCCGCCGCCCGTGGTTCCGCGACGCCATCGCCCGCGGCGGCCCCGGCTGGTCGGAGCCGTACGTGCTGTTCTCCGAGAAGGCGCTGGCCATCGCGGTCAGCGAGCCCGTCTTCGCGCCCGACTCCGGCGAGCTCCTGGCGGTGGTCGGGGTCGACCTGTCCCTGCACGAGCTCGGCAACTTCCTGCGCCGCTTCGATCTGCCCGGCGAGGGGCGACTGATGCTGGTCGACCGCGCGGGCCGCCTCGTCGCGACCTCGGATCCCGCCCACGGCGACCTGCGACGCTCCGCCGACGACGAATGGTCGCGCCGTCCGGCGGCCGCCAGCGGCGACGAGCTGCTGCGCGCCGCGGCGGCAGCGGTCGAGGCGAGCCCGGCGGGTTGGTCGGGAATCCGGCAGCCCACGCACCTGACCGCCCGCCCCGCCAGCCAGGAGCTGCTCATCGACGTCGCTCCCTTCGACGGCTCGCCGGGACTCGACTGGCTCCTGGTCTCGGTGGTGCCTCGCGAAGCGTTCACTGCGACGATCTCCCGCGAGCTGCGCTGGACCGCTTCGTTCAGCCTCTTCGCCCTGGCGCTGGCGCTGCTGCTGGGAGTGGCGCTCAGCCGCCGCATCTCGCGCACCGCGGAGCAGCTCAGCGACGCGGCGTCACGAGTCGGTGGACGCACTTCGCCGGCTCCGATGCCGGCCTCAGGCATCCGCGAGCTCGACGAGCTCGCCGCCAGCTTCGACGAGATGTCGGCTCAGGTCGGCGCCACCTTCGACGAGCTCGAGCGGCGGGTCAGCGAGCGCACGCTCGAGCTCGAGCAGGCCCGCCAGCGCGCCGACGACGCCAACCGGGCCAAGAGCGAGTTCCTCTCCCGGGTAAGCCACGAGCTGCGCACGCCGCTGGCCTCGATCCGCGGCTACCTCGATCTGCTGGCGCAGGGCGTGCGCGGCCATCGTCGCGAGCCGGAGCTGGTCGAGGCCCTCGAGACGGTCGCGGCGAGCAGCGCGCAGCTGCAGGCGCTGGTGGACGACCTGCTCGACTACCAGCGCCTGCAGGCGGGACGGCTGCCGGTGGCGCGCTCGTCCTTCGATCTCGAACGCCTGCTGCAGCGCCTGGTGCGCACGCTCGAGCCGCAGGCCCGCGGCAAAGGGCTCGAGCTCGAGCTGATCTACCAGCTGCCGCGCCACCTGCGCGTCACCACCGATCGGCGGCGGCTGGAGCAGATCCTCGCCAACCTGGTCGGCAATGCCGTCAAGTACACCCTCGAAGGAAGCGTGATGCTGACCGCCTGCCGTGGGGGCGCGGCGCCGGGCTCGACCGAGGGCGACGTCCTGCTGACCGTGCGCGACACCGGCCCGGGCATCCCGGAGGAACGTCTGGCCGAGCTCTTCCAGCCCTTCACGCGGCTCGGACACCAGCCCGAGGCGGGCTTCGGCCTCGGCCTGGCGATCTCCCGTGAGCTCAGCGAGGCACTCGGCTTCGAGCTCACCGTGGTCAGCGAGCTCGGAAGCGGCACCGAGTTCCGCATCCTGCTCGCCGGTCTGCTGGAGGGCGACCTCGCAGGCACGTCGCCGGCACACCTGTCGACGACCCAGGTCGACCTGGCGATCGCCGGCGGCCCGATGCCGGCCAGGGTGCTGGTCGCCGACGACTCGCCCGAGCTGCGTCGCCTGGTCGAGCTGCAGCTCGACGCCTGGGGCATCGCGACCGTCGGCGTCGCCAGCGGCGATCAGGCTCTCCTCGCCCTCGAGGGCCGAGGTGGAGAGCCCGGAGGCGAGGGTGAGGGTTACGACGCGGCGCTGCTCGACTGGCAGATGCCGGGCAGCTCGGGGCTGGAGGTCGCCCGGCGGCTGCGCCGGGACGGGATCGAGCTGCCGCTGGCGGCGATCACTGCCTCTGCCCTGCCCGATCAGCGGGCAGAGTGTCTCGACGCGGGCTTCGACGAGGTCTTCACCAAGCCGATCGACTTCGCCCGTCTGCGCTCGTGGCTGCAAGGGATCGGCGCCCGACGTGCCGACCGAGCCGAGCCAGGTCGGGCCACCGGGCAGGCCGTCCCGGCCGGTGATCATCCCGTCGTCGACGTCGGCTCGCAGGTCGAGCTGCTGAGGCAGCGCATGGCGGCACAGCTGCCAGCGCAGATCGCCGAGCTGAGACGCACCGCGCGAGGCGACCAGGAGGCCTACCGCCGCGCTCTCCACCGTATGGCGGGCACCGTCGGCAGCTACGGCTTCACCGCCGTCCAGGCGGCGCTCGAGGACCTCGAGCAGTGCGCCGCCCAGCGGCGCGAGGCCGCCGGCGCGTGGCGGGAGCTGGAGCAGCGTGCGCGGGAGGCCGCCGGCGAGGCGCGCCCCGGCGGTCCTCGGACGGACCCGGCAGAGAGCTCGACATCCACCTGAGAGACTGAGCGACGTGAGCGACCATCGACCGAGCGCCCCCATCCCCATGCAGGCAGCGGCGGCCGCCTCGCACGCCAGCCGCGGAGTGCCCGATGCCAGGTGAGACCCAGGGGTCTTCCGGGAGCCCGCCGCGAGCGAAGCCGCAGGCGCCGGCACCGTTCGTGCTGGTGGTCGACGACGACCCGGCCCTCGCCTCGCTGATCGCGGCCCACCTGCACCAGTGGGGACTGCGCTGCCGCGAGGCGCACGACGAGGCGCGTCTGTGGGAGTCGGTCGAGGAGCTGGCCGAGCCCGATCTGGTGCTGCTCGACGTCTTCCTCGGTCCCGCCGACGGCAGCCGCCTGGTCGCCGAGCTGGTGCGACGACTGCCGCGCACGCCGGTGATCATGGTCACCCGCAGCTCCGACATCGAGATCGCGGTGCGCTCGATGCGCAGCGGCGCCCGCGACTACATCCTCAAACCGATCGACTTCAAGCGCCTCGAGCGTTCGGTCCGCGACGCCCTCGACTGGCGCCAGCTGCAGCGCCAGCTCGGAGCACACCAGCCGACCGGTTCGGAATCGCCCGAGGGGCCGCGGCGTGACGACCCACCGGCGACCGGGGATCGCGTCGACGAGCCGCCGGCCGAGGCCGGCGACGGCGCGATGATCGGCAGGTCACCGCCGATGCGACGGGTGCGCGAGGTGCTCGAACGAGCGGCGCCGACCAACGTGCCGGTGCTGCTGCTCGGCGAGACCGGGACCGGAAAGGAGCTCGCCGCCCGCGCCCTGCACGCCGCCAGCCCACGACGCGACGGCCCCTTCGTCGCGGTGAACGCCTCGGCGGTGCCGCACGAGCTCATCGAGAGCGAGCTGTTCGGCCACGAGAAGGGCGCCTTCACCGGCGCCGCCGAGCGCCGCATCGGATTCTGCGAGCGGGCCGACGGCGGCACCCTCTTCCTCGACGAGATCGGCGAGATGGCGGCGGACGTGCAGAGCAAGCTGCTGCGCTTCCTGCAGGACCACGAGGTGCAGCGGGTCGGTGCCGCCGCCGCCCGGCCGGTCGACGTGCGGGTCGTCGCGGCGACCAACGTCGACCCCCAGAGCCAGATCCGCGCCGGCAGACTGCGCGAGGACCTGTACTACCGCCTGCGCGGCGTGCAGCTCGAGCTGCCGCCGCTGCGCCAGCGCGGCGACGACGTGGTCCTGCTCGCCGAGCACTTCCTGGCCAGGGCCTCGCGGCAGGCCGGACGCCCCGGACTGCGGCTGTCGCCGGCCGCGGTCGACGCGCTGCGGGCGTCGCCCTGGCCGGGCAACGTGCGCCAGCTCGAGAACCTGATCCGAGAGGCGGCGATCCTGACCCGGGACGCAACGATCGACGTCGACGACCTCGCTCTCGAGACTCCGGCGGCCTCCGCCTCGGAGTACGGCGCCAGCCACTCGCCAGGGCTGGCGCTGGAGGAAGAGCAGCTCGACGAGGAACAGCGCCGTGAGCGGGAGCTCATCGCCGCGGCACTGGGGGCCGGCGAGAGTCCCGAGGCGATCGCGGAGCGTCTCGGCAAGAGCCGCGCGACCCTCTACCGGCGGCTGCGAGCCTACGGACTGAAGCGCCAGCGTTGAGCCGCGGCAAGCACCCTGCCGTTTGCGTCTGACCCGCCTGCGACTCGGCCGAGGGCCCTGTGCTGCACTGGGAGCCGTGTCTGTGGCGCTTCGATGCCGAGGCGTCGCGCATCGAATGGAATAAGCTACACTTATTTTAGCGGCGTTGACATAAGTCCAACTAATCTGTACCCTCTCGGGTCCCATGCAGGCCCTCCGTCTCTTCTGCGATGTCGCAGCGCTCAACAGCTTCAGCAAGGCGGCGCTGAAGCACGGCATCACCCAGCCCGCCGTGTCGCAGCGCATCCGCCAGCTCGAGGAGCAGCTCGGTGTCGAGCTGATCGATCGCTCGGTGCGCCCCTTCCGCATCACCCAGGCCGGCGAGCTGCTGGTGCGCGAGGGCCGAGCGCTGGTGCAGAGCTACGACGACCTGGTCGAGCGGGTGCGATCGTTCGACGAGACGCCGACCGGCGATGTCCGCGTCAGCGCCATCTACTCGGCCGGCGTCGGGCTGCTCGAGGGCCTGCGGGAGCGCTTCCAGCGCGCCTATCCCAAGGTGCGGGTGACGCTGGCGTACGACCGTCCCGAGCTGGTCGCCGACGCGGTGCGCGAAGGCGACAGCGACCTCGGCATCATCTCGTACCCGCACCGCTGGCCGGGGCTGACGGTGCGGCGGCTGCGCGACGAGGAGATGTGCGTCGTGTGCGCCGCCCAGCACCCGCTGGCGAAGCAGAAGTGGGTGTCCGCGGGCAGCCTGGGCCGTTGGCCGATGGCCGGTTTCGGGGCCGAGCTGCCGCTCGGTCGCGACATCCGTCGCTACCTGCGCTCGCACCGCGTGACCACCGACTTCGCGCACCGCATCGACAACATCGACACCGTCAAGGCGCTGCTGGTCGAGACCGGGAGCGTCGCCATCCTCCCCCGGCGCACCGTGCTGCGCGAGGTCGCCCAGGGAACCCTGGCGGCGGTCGAGCTGCGGCCGGGGCTGACCCGGCCGATGGGCGTCGTCACCGCCAGGTCGGCTGGACGCGCCCGCTCCGCCAACAAGCCGGCCGAGATGTTCGCCGAGTTCCTGCTGCGCCACGGACAGGCGGTGAACCCGGTGGACCTCGACGACCCCGGGCCGCGACAGCGGCCCGGTACGGCCCTGAACCGCGCCAGCTGAGGGAGTCGCCATGCACGACCGAACAGGCCACCCCGCCTCCGAGCCGGACCCCGCCCAACGACGCGGCCGCCAGGCGCCGCAGCGCACCGGCCTCTACGACCCGGCGTTCGAGCACGACTCCTGCGGCATCGGCTTCCTCGCCCATCTGCGTGGTGCGGCGAGCCACGAGATCGTCTCCGACGCGCTGCTGATGCTGGCGCGCATGGACCACCGCGGCGGCCGCGGCAGCGAGGCGGGCAGCGGCGACGGCGCCGGGATCCTCACCGCGATGCCCGACGACTTCCTGCGCCAGGTCGCGACCGACGATCTCCACTGCGAGCTGCCACGGCGCGGCTTCTACGCGGTCGGCAACGTCTTCCTGCCGCACGATCCCGAGGTCCGCCGTCTCTGCGTCGACACCGTCGACCAGCTCGTCGCCCGGCGCGGCCAGCGCCTGCTCGGCTGGCGTCAGGTCCCGGTGCGGGTGGAGGACGCCGGCCTCGGGCGCAGCGCCCGTGAGGCGATGCCGGTGATCGCCCAGCTCTTCGTCGCCGCCTCCGCAGAGCTCGAGCATCGCGGCGACGAGGAGGCCGAGGCGATCTTCCAGCGCCAGCTCTACCTGGTCCGCAAGCAGGCGACGAAGCGCCTGCGCCTCGATGCGGAGGCGCCCGCCAGCGGCAGCTTCTCGATCTGCAGCCTGTCGACCCGCACCCTGGTCTACAAAGGCATGCTCACCGCGCGCCAGGTGCGCACCTTCTATCCCGACCTGCGCGACCGGCGTTACGCCAGCCATCTGGCGATGGTGCACTCGCGTTTCTCCACCAACACCTTCCCGTCGTGGGACCGCGCGCAGCCGAACCGGCTGCTGAGCCACAACGGCGAGATCAACACGCTACGCGGGAACCAGAACTGGATGGCGGCCCGCCAGGGGTCGCTCGCAAGCCCCCTCTTCGGTGACGACCTCTCCCTCGCCTTCCCGATCGTCGAGCCGGCGTGCTCCGACTCCGGCAACTTCGACAACGCGCTCGAGCTGCTGGTGCTCGCCGGGCGGTCGCTGCCCGAGGCGGTGATGATGCTGATCCCCGAGGCGTGGCAGAACCACGAGACGATGAGCCGCGAGCGGCGGGCCTTCTACGAGGTGCATTCGGCGGTCATGGAGCCATGGGACGGGCCCGCCTCCATCGCCTTCACCGACGGCCGCCAGATCGGCGCCGTGCTCGACCGCAACGGCCTGCGCCCCAGCCGCTGGATCCGCACCCGCGACGACCGCGTCGTGATGGCCTCCGAGGTCGGCGTCGTCGACGTCGATCCCGCCGACGTGGTGCAGAAGGGACGGCTGCAGCCCGGGCGCCTCTTCCTCGTCGACTGCACCCGCGGCCGCATCGTCGACGACCAGGAGCTCAAGGAGTCGCTGGCGCGGCGTCACGACTACGCGGCGTGGCTCGACCAGCGGATCGAGCTGTCGGAGCTCGGAGCGACCAGCGGACCGGCGCGACGGCCCGAGCTGGAGCCGAAGGCGCTTCGGGCGCGGCAGAAGGCCGCCGGCTACACCGAGGAGACCCTGCGCTTCATGCTCGCCCCGCTGGTCAGGGAGCAGCGCGACCCGCTCGGCTCGATGGGCAACGACGCAGCGCTCGCCTGCCTCAGCGATCACCCGCACCTGGTCTACGACTACTTCAAGCAGCTCTTCGCCCAGGTCACCAACCCCCCGATCGATTCGATCCGCGAGGAGCTCATCCTCTCGCTCGAGTGCCTGGTCGGTCCGCAGGGCAACCTGCTCGAGCACCGGCCGGAGCAGTGCCGCCGACTGAGGCTCGAGAGCCCGATCCTCGACCATTGCGAGCTCGCGGCCCTCGCGGCGCTGGACGGCGACCCCGGGGTGGCGCACGGCTGGCGCTGCGCGACGCTCGACGCCACCTGGCCGCGCAGCGAAGGAACCGACGGTCTGGTCGCGGCGCTCGAGCGCCTCGGCGACGAGGCGGAGGCGGCGGTGCGGGCCGGCAGCGAGCTGCTGCTGCTCTCGGACCGCGCCGCCGGGAACGAACGCGTGGCGGTGCCGGCGCTGCTCGCCGTCGGCGCCACCCACCACCGCCTGGTGGCCACCGCGCTGCGCACCCGCACCGGCATCCTGGTGGAGACCGGCGAGGCGCGCGAGGTCCATCACCACTGCCTGCTGATCGGCTTCGGCGCCGACGCGATCCACCCCTACCTCGCCTTCGAGACGCTCTGGCACGCCCAGCAGGAGGGCCGGCTCGGCGCCGACTGGTCGCATCAGGAGATCGTCGACCGCTACCGCAAGGGCGTCGCCAAGGGTCTGCTCAAGGTGATGGGAAAGATGGGCATCTCCACCCTCGCCAGCTACAAGGGCGCACAGATCTTCGAGGCTCTCGGACTGCACCGGGAGGTGATGGATCGCTGCTTCGTCGGCACCGCCAGCAGACTCCAGGGGGCCGGCTTCGCGACCCTCGCCGAAGAGTGCCTCAGGCTGCACGAGCTCGGCCACCCGGCGCGGCCGCCGGTGCGCGACGACGTCGTCGACGAGCAGCTCCCCAATCCCGGTGAGTTCCACTGGCGCGCCGGGGGCGAGCGTCACATGTGGAGCCCGGGAGTGCTCGGAGCCCTGCAGAGCGCAGCCCGCAGCGGCGATGAAGACGCCTACTGGCGCTTCGCCGAGCTCTCCAACGAGGACGCCACCCGCCGCTGCACGCTGCGCGGCCTGCTCGAGCTGGTCGAGCGCCCGCAGCGTGGAGTCAGGCTCGACGAGGTCGAGCCGGCGAGCGAGATCGTCAAGCGTTTCTGCACCGGCGCGATGAGCTTCGGCTCGATCTCCGCCGAGAGCCACGAGGCGCTGGCGGTGGCGATGAACCGTCTCGGTGGCAAGAGCAACACCGGCGAGGGCGGCGAGGATCCGGCGCGCTTCAGCATCCTGCCCAACGGCGACAGCAGACGCTCGGCGATCAAACAGATCGCCTCGGGGCGCTTCGGCGTCACCGCCTGGTACCTGACCAACGCCGACGAGCTGCAGATCAAGATGGCCCAGGGCGCCAAGCCCGGCGAGGGCGGAGAGCTGCCCGGTCACAAGGTCGACGAGGTGATCGCCCGCACCCGCCACTCGACCCCGGGCGTCGGCCTGATCTCGCCGCCTCCGCACCACGACATCTACTCGATCGAGGATCTCGCCCAGCTGATCCACGATCTGAAGAACGCCAACCCCGAGGCCCGCATCTCGGTCAAGCTGGTCTCCGAGGTCGGCGTCGGCACCGTCGCCGCGGGCGTCGTCAAGGCGAAGGCGGAGCACATCCTGATCTCCGGTCACGACGGCGGCACCGGCGCCTCACCGCTGACCAGCATCAAGCACGCCGGCCTGCCCTGGGAGCTCGGTCTCGCCGAGACCCACCAGACCCTGGTGCTCAACGACCTGCGCTCGCGCGTCGTGCTGCAGACCGACGGCCAGCTCAAGACCGGCCGCGACGTCGTCGTCGCTGCTCTCCTCGGCGCCGAGGAGTTCGGCTTCTCCACCGCGCCGCTGATCGCGCTCGGCTGCATCATGATGCGCAAGTGCCACCTGAACACGTGTCCGGTCGGCATCGCCACCCAGGATCCCGCGCTGCGGGCGAAGTTCCACGGCAAGCCCGAGCACGTCGTCACCTACCTCTTCCTGGTCGCCGAGGAGGCGCGACGGCTGATGGCGAAGCTGGGAGTGCGCCGCATGCGCGACCTGGTGGGGCGCACCGACCTGCTGCGTACGCGCCGCGTCGACGACCACTGGAAGCGTCGCGGCCTCGATCTGTCGGCGATCCTGGCGCCAGCGCGCAAGCCGCACCCGAACACCGAGGTGGCGTACGGGCGCCGTCAGCGCCACGGTCTCGACAAGGCGCTCGACCGCGAGCTGATCGCGCTCGCCGGCCCGGTCCTGCGGGCAGACGCCGGGGGCGACGGCGTCACCGTGCGCGCCGAGCTGCCGGTGCGCAACACCAACCGCACCGTCGGCACGCTGCTCAGCCACGAGGTGATGAAGGCTCACGGCGAACGGGGACTGCCCGAGGACACCATCCACCTGCGGTTCACCGGCTCGGCGGGACAGAGCTTCGGCGCCTTCCTGGCGCCCGGCATCACCCTCGAGCTCGAGGGCGACGCCAACGACTACGTCGGCAAGGGGCTCTCGGGCGGCCACCTGGTGCTCTATCCGCCGCACACGAGCCGCTTCGCCGCGGAAGAGAACGTCATCGCCGGCAACGTCTGCCTCTACGGCGCCACCTCGGGGCGCGCCCTGATCCGTGGCGTGGTGGCGGAGCGTTTCGCGGTGCGCAACTCCGGTGCCGAGGCGGTCGTCGAGGGCGTCGGCGACCACGGCTGTGAGTACATGACCGGCGGCAGGGTCGTGGTGCTCGGCGCCACCGGGCGCAACTTCGCCGCCGGGATGAGCGGCGGCATCGCCTGGGTGTTCGACCCCGGTGGCGAGCTGCCGCAGCGGTGCAACCGCGGCATGGTCGACCTCGAGGAGGTCGACGAGGAGCGGGTGCCGGAGCTGCGGGCGCTGATCGAGCAGCACTCCGCGGCCACCGGTTCGCCCCTCGCCGCCGGTCTGCTCGCCGACTGGGAAGCAGCGCTGCCTCACTTCGTGCAGGTGATGCCGCGCGACTACCGGCGGGTGCTCGGCGCGTCCGAAGGGCCCGGGGCCGAGGCAGCGGCCTGAGCATGGGCAAGCTGACAGCCTTCCGCGATCAGCCGCGGCGCACGGTGCCCTCGTCGGAGCCGCTGGTGCGACTGTCGCACTGGAACGAGTTCCATCAGCAGGTTCCCGAGCAGCACCTGCGGACGCAGGGCGCGCGCTGCATGGACTGCGGCGTCCCATTCTGCCAGTCCGATACCGGCTGCCCGATCGACAACCTGATCCCGGAGTGGAACGAGCTGGTCTGGGAAGGCCGCTGGCGCGAGGCGATCGACCGGCTGCACCGCACCAACAACTTCCCCGAGTTCACCGGCAGGGTCTGCCCGGCGCCGTGCGAGGGCGCTTGCGTGCTCGGCATCACCGAGGCGCCGGTGACGATCAAGAACATCGAGAACGCGATCGTCGACCGGGCCTTCGCCGAAGGTTGGATCGTCGCCAACCCGCCGCGATCGCGAAGCGGACACAGCGTCGCCATCGTCGGCTCGGGGCCGGCCGGCCTCGCCGCCGCCGATCAGCTGAACCGGGCAGGTCACACCGTGACCGTCTACGAGCGCGAGGACCGCATCGGCGGTCTGCTCATGTACGGCATTCCCAACATGAAGCTCGACAAGGAGGCGGTGGTCGAGAGGAGGGTCGGGCTGCTGCGCGACGAGGGGGTGCGCTTCGTCACCGGCGTCGAGGTCGGCGTCGACGTCGACGTCGAGCAGCTCCGGCGCCAGCACGATGCCCTGCTCCTCGCCTGCGGCGCCACCGTGCCGCGCGACCTCGAGGTCCCGGGCCGCGATCTCGACGGCATCCACTTCGCCATGGAGTTCCTCACCGCCAACACCCGCAGCCTGCTCGACTCGGGCCTCGAGGACGGCCGTTACCTCTCGGCGAAGGAGCGGCGGGTGCTGGTGATCGGTGGCGGCGACACCGGCACCGACTGCATCGCCACCTCGCTGCGCCACGAGTGCGCGAGCGTGGTGAACTTCGAGCTCCTCGAACGGCCGCCCGGAGAGCGCGCCGCCGACAATCCCTGGCCGCAGTGGCCGCGCGTCTTCCGGGTCGACTACGGTCACGAGGAGGCGACGGCGCGCGACGGCAGCGACCCGCGTCGCTACGCGGTGCTGACCAAGCGCTTTCTCGGCGACGGCGACGGCCGGGTGCGCGGGGTCGAGACCGTCGACGTGCGCTGGGAGCAGGGCGACGGGCGCGCCGCACTGCACGAGGTCGAGGGCAGCGAACGGCTCTGGGAGACCGACATGGTGCTGCTGGCGCTCGGCTTCCTCGGCCCCGAGGAGACGCTGCCCTCGGCGCTCGGCCTCGACCGCGACCGACGCGGCAACGTCGCGGCGTCGGCAGACGACTGCGCCACCTCGCTGCCGGGGGTCTTCGCCGCCGGCGACTGCCGGCGTGGCCAGAGCCTCGTGGTGTGGGCGATCCACGAGGGGAGAGTCGCGGCGGCGGCGATCGAGCGCTACCTGGCGCAACAGGCGACGACGCAGGGAGCCGTCGTGCCGGCCTCCGCCTGACCCGGAGCGCTCCCCGATCCAGGGGTTCGAGGGTTTGGGTTTCAGGGCGGGTCAGGGATCGAACAGCCGCTCGGCGAGCAGACGCAGCGAGAAGCGTCCCATCGCGCCGCCGAGAACCGCGCGCTCGCTGAACCGCTCCACCCCGTCGGCCTCGACCCCCTGGCCCCAGATCAGCACCGGCACCGGCTCGGCACCATGGTGTCCGGTCTCCGACAGGGTGGCGTGATCGGCGGCCACCGCGACCCGGAACTGCCCGTCCACCGCCTCGAGGAAGGCGCCTAGCGCCTCGTCGACCTCTTCGAGGAACGACAGCTTGCGTTCCGGGCGCCGATCGTGGGCCGCGAGATCGGCACCCTTGACGTGCACCACAACCAGGTCGTGGGTCTCGAGGGCGTCGGCCGCCGCCGAGAACTTCGCCTCGAGATCGGTGTCGAGGCCGGCGGTCATGCTGCGCCGCTTCAGGTTGCTGGCACCGAGCAGCGAGGCGATCGCCAGCACGGTGCGGTCGCCGGCGACGCAGGCGACGCGGATCGGCACCCCGTGCGGCTGCAGCGGCTGCAGCTGGTGCAGTCGACCGGCACCGCGGGTGAGCAGGCAGTTGGCCACCGGCAGACCCTTCTTGGCCCGCTTGCGGTTCAGGGGATGCTCGGCGAGCGCGCGGTTCGCGGCCTCCTCGAAGTCGCTCAGCAGCCGCGCGGTGCGCCGCGCCGCGGCACTGTCGGTGCCCTCCGCGACCTGGGGCTTGAGTGGCGCGCACGGCAGTGCCGCGTCGCCGGGATCGCTGCCGAGGATCTCCGAGGAGAGACCGTCGCCGCGCAGCACGATGGCGAGCCTGTGGTCGGTCGAAGCCCGCACCCGCACCTGGTAGCCGCGGCGCTCCCACTTGCCCAGGTCGAGCCGGTCGAGCGCCTTGGCGAGCTCCTTCGACTCGGCCCGCACCCTACCGGCGCGGCGGTCGACGATCCGCCCCGAGTCGTCGAGCGTCGCCAGGTTGGCGCGCAGGGCGATGTCGCCCGGCTCGAGGTTGAGGCCGGCACCGATCGCCTCGATCGGGCCGCGGCGCATCGCCGCCGGGAACTGGCCGAAGAGCGCCAGGCTGCCGGCGGCGGTGTCCGGCACCTCGCCCGGCGCGATCGGGTCGGCGACCCCGCAGCGCCCTTCGCGCGCCAGACGATCGAGGTTGGGGGTGAGCGCCGCCTCGAGCGGCGTGCGGCCGCCGAGGCTGCGCAGCGGCCGGTCGGCGAGACCGTCGATGACCAGCAGCATCGAGGGCACCGGATGGTGCTCCACCGCGCCGCCGGTCTCGGACAGCCAGGGCAGGCGTTCCTCGAGCTGACCGACCAGCAGCTCGAGCGCCTGGTTCGCCGAGTCCTGACGTCGAGAGGTGTCGAGGACGTCGGCGCCGTGCTGCTCGGCGCGGTCGAGCAGGATCTCCTGCTGCATGCGGATGGTGCGCAGGGACGACATGTAGCGATCGGACGGGCGCTCGTTGCTGGCGCGCGACAGCAGATGGCTGCGGTGCACCTCCTCGTCCTCCGTCGCCAGCAGCAGCAGCAGCTGGTAGGCGGCGCCCTCGAGGTCGGCGATCGGCATCAGCGGCGGCAGCAGGTGCACGCCCTCGACGAAGATGCTCATTCCCTCGACGATGGCGCGCTCGACCACCGCCCGGACCCCGACGGCGACCTGGGTCGCCTGCTCGAGGAACGCCGCCTCGAGCTCCTCGCGCAGCTTCTCCTCGTCCCCCACGTGCCGCCCCAGTTCGAAGCTCGAGCGGTGCAGCGACGGCAGCATCGACTCGCTGAACACCATGCGCATGACCTGGCGGATCGTGTCGGTCGAGTTGATCTGGTAGATGCGCAGCAGCGGCGCCAGCTGCAGTGACAGAGTCGACTTGCCGGTGCCCGAGGCGCCTCCGACGTAGACCACCAGCGGCTTGGGGAGCTGGCGCACCCGCCGCAACAGCCGATAGCGGCCGGCGATGTCGCGGCTGACCCGCTCCTCGAGCCGCTCGGCGACGAGCAGCGCCAGATCCTTGCTGTCGATGCGCAGCGTGTTGGCCTCGATCAGGCTCTGCTGGATCTCCAGCACGTGGCGGTAGGCGGCGTCGTGATCGAGCCCCGCCGCGGCCAGGCTCTGGGCCAGCAGCCCACGCGAGAACGGCTGCGCCTCGCCGCCGTAGACCACGTGCAGAGAGGGCGCGAACTCGCGCTTGGCGCCGAGCTCCACTCCTTGGGGCAGCACCTCGGCGACCAGGTCGCCGAGCTGAGCCACCGTCACCTCGCCGTGCTCGATCAGGCGGTCGCGCACCGCCCGCGCCACCGTGTAGGCGTCGTCGAAGCCGAGCCCACGTTGCATCAGGTCGTGGGTCAGCATGCCGCGCAGGAAGCGCCTGCGGCGTCCACTCTCGTCGACGACCCAGGCGCCGGCGCGCGACCCTCTCCTGCGATTGGAGTCCTTGCTCATCTCTGCACCGACCTCTGGCTGCTGGGGCCAGCGGGAAGATCAGCGCATCACCCTACTCGACCGCCCGCCACAGCCGCGAGAGCACGAACCCACCCAGCCGGAGGCGCTCGACCTCCAGCCGGAGTCCCTGCCCTGCCAGCAGCGACGCCGGATCCTCGAGGCGATCGGCGGCGATCGATGCGAAGCGGCGGAAGAAGAGGTAGAGAAGCGGCAGCCAGAGGACGGCGCGCCGGCGCCCGGGGCCGCTGGCGGGGAGTGCGAAGTCCGAGTCGATCCAGAGACCTCCGGGACGCAGGGCGGCGGCGAGGGCCGCGACCACGGTCTCGAGCTCGCCGCCACACCACTGGTCGAGAACGAAGTGGGTCACCACGACATCGAAGCTGTCGCGACGCAGCGGCGGCCGGCGCGCGTCGGCGAGCACCGGCAGCAGCCCGCCGCCGGGCTGCGGGGAGCCGGCCC
>QQVD01000055.1 GCA_003388555.1 Acidobacteriota bacterium
GCGATTCTGGAGTTCGTGGTCACGGCGTCTTCCTCCGTCGAGTGGCGCCAGGGTCGGCGCCTTCGGAGGGGACCACGTGGAAGGCCGGAAAGGCGGCCATGGGAGGGAGGGGAGAGGGGTCAGGGGTTGGGGGTTGGGGGAGAAGGGAAGAGGGACAAGGGAAAAGGGAAAAGGGAAAAGGGAAGAGGGGAAGAGGGGAAGAGGGATTAAGGGAAGCGGAGAGGGGTCAGGGGTCAGGGGTCAGGGGTTGGGGAGAAGGGAGAAGGGAGAAGGGAGGAGGGAAGCAGAGGGGAGAAGGGAAGCGGAGAGGGGAGAAGGGGTCGAAGGGGGCAGAGGCCCGGGGCCAGAAGTCAGAAGGAGATCCACCAGCGGTGGAGTTGGTCTCGAATTGGGAGGCACCCCCACCCGGCCTCCCCCTGCAGGGGGAGGTGCCAGAGTCGGGGTTGGCCGAGTCTCTGAGCGCCGGAGAGTGGAGGGCGATAGCGGGTTCTCGGTGGGGATGCGAACAAATGGCACGGTCGCGCGTTGTTCCGGTAGCTGGTGTCGGCCACGGCCAGTACGAGCGGCGTGCTGCGCCGCGGTCGGCACCGTTCATCACCTCGAACCGCGGCGGATGCCGGTATCGACGGAGGGTCTCATGCGTCTACGAACTGCCTCGCTGCGGCACCTCGTGCCCGTTGTCGTCGTCGTCACGATCCTGTTGCTGACTTCGATGCCGTCGGCGGCGCAGGTGCCTCCGCCTTCGGTCGACGCCGCGGCGCGCGCCGCGATCGTCGACGAGATCGTCTCGGCGTTGGAGGAGGCCTACATCTTCCTCGAGACGGCGGAGGCGATGGGCGCCCACGTCCGTGAGCGACTCGCTGCCGGGGCCTACGACGACGCTGGCGACCTGGTGGCGTTCACCGATCGGCTGACGCGTGACCTGCAGGAGGTCAGCAAGGACCTTCACCTGCGCGTCTCGTGGGACCCGAGGCGTCCGGAGGACGGGGCCGGCGGGCCGTCCGACGAGGAGCGCCGGGCGATGCAGCTCGAGCAGATGCGTAGCCAGAACTTCTGCTTCGATCGTCTCGAGCGGATGGCGGGCAACGTCGGCTACCTGAAGCTCGACTGCTTCGCGCCGGCCGAGGTCGCCGGTCCGACGGCGATCGCGGCGATGAACTTCCTCGCCAACAGCGACGCCCTGATCATCGACCTGCGAGCCAACGGCGGCGGCTCGCCGAGCATGATCCAGCTCCTCACCAGCTACCTGCTCGAGGAGCCGACGCACCTCAACAGCTTCTACGTGCGGCAGTCGGACAGCACGCAGCAGTTCTGGACCCAGGCGTGGGTGCAGGGGCCGAAGCTGAGCGACGTCCCGGTGTGGGTGCTCACCAGTGGCCGCACCTTCTCGGCCGCCGAGGAGTTCTCGTACAACCTGCGCAACCTCGAGCGCGCCAATCTCGTCGGCGAGACCACCGGTGGCGGCGCCCACCCGGTGCAGGGATACCGCCTCGACGAGCACCCGGTCTCGGTGTCATTGCCCTACGGGCGGGCGATCAACCCGATCAGCGGCACCAACTGGGAGGGCACCGGGGTCGAGCCGCACGTCGCGGTGCCTGCGGGCGAGGCTCTTGCCACCGCCCACCGGCAGGCGCTCGAGCGCCTGGCGGCAGAGGAGGGCGATCCGCAGCGCAGGGCGCGCCTCGAGTTCGCGGTGCAGACCGTGGAGCTACGTCAGCGCGCGCCGGTGGCGCTGAGCCCGTCGCAGCTCGATCAGTACGTCGGCACCTTCGGGCCACGGCGTATCACGCGCGACGGCGCCGATCTCGTGTACCAGCGCGGCGAGGGCGCCAGAGTCGTCCTGGTGCCAGCGGGCGACGACGTGTTCCTGTTCGGCGCAGACGACCAGTTCCGCATCCGCTTCGAGCGCGTCGCAGGCGGCGAGGTGGCGCGCCTGGTCGGCCTCTACGCCGACGGCCGCGAGGAGGCTCACTCACGCGAGTGACCCGAGCGTCGGCGGTGCGTTCACTGTCGTCGAGCCCCCGGGCCGCGGGCCTCGAATGCGTTCGCTGAGCCCTCACTGCAGCGAATCGCAGACGTCGAAGGCGCTGGTGTCGAGCACGCTCTCGAACAGCCCTCCCGGATCCTTCTGCAGCGTGCGGCGCTGTCCCGTCACCGTGTCCTCGACCTCGAAGACGACGCCGACGTCGGTGAGCCCGCCGGCGAACACCCACACCCGGTCGTTGATGTCGCAGCCGTCGAGCACCTTGATCAGCAGCTCGACGTTGTCGGGCCCGAAGAACCAGAAGTAGCCGGTGTTGGAGGTGACCGGCACGCCGACCGCGGCTCCCGAGTCGGTCGCGGTCGTCCACTGGCCGGTGACGCGGAAGCGGTCGCCGAGCAGCAGCAGGTCGGTCGACTGCGGTGATACCGCCGCGATCGCGTGGCCGGGCGCCAGGGGAGCGTGGCGGCTGGACGCGGGGTCTCCGGGCGGTTCCGCGGTGGGCAGCTCGGTGGAGCAGCCGTCGAAGGCGTCGACCTCGGCGAGCGGCGGGAACGGCACGCCGCCCTCGCGCTCGAAGGTGCGCACCGTGTCTGTCCAGGTGTCGGTGACGGTGATCGTCACCGCGACGTCAGTGAGCCCGCCGCTGAAGACCCACTGGCGGTCGTTGACGCCGCAGCCGTCGAGCACCTTGACCACCAGCTCGAGATTGGTGGGGTCGAAGAACCAGAAGCTGCCGGTGTCGGCGGTCAGCGGCACCGCCTCTCCGCTGCCGCTGACGCCGAGAGGAGTGGTGAAGTCGGCCTCGACGCGGAAGCGGCCGCCCTCGAGGCACAGCGCGGTGGCGGTCGGCACGCACTCGACGACGCCCTCGTAGAGCCCTCCGTCGGTTCCCAGCAGGAGCCGGCGGGGGAACGAGGGCAGCACCGCGATCGAGCGCACCTCGAACGTAGGCTCCGGCAGGCCCTGGAGCTCGAGTCGCCGCCAGCTGTCGCCACCGTCCTCGCTGGCGTAGACGCCGGCGCCGGCGAAGCTCACGAACAGCGCCTCGGATCCAAAATCCGCGGCGAGGAAGAGCGGGATCAGCCCCTCCGGCAGGCTGCCCTCGCCGACCCGCTGCCAGGTGTCGCCGCCATCGGAGCTGCGCCACATCCCCTGCCGACGGCTGGTGGAGCTGCCGATCGTCACAAGGCGGCCGGCGGCGGTGCGGGCCAGCTCGGGGAAGGACATCTCGTCGATCACCTCGGTGAACGACGCCCCACGGTCGGTACTGCGGAAGATGCCGCCGTCGGTGAAGCCGGCCGAACCGCCGTCGCGGTAGTGCACCGCGAAGTAGACGTGGTCCGGCTCGTCGGGATGCGACAGTGCCGCCTCGGGTTGGAAGACGAGGAAGTCGCTCGGCACCTCGAAGACCCGCTGCCAGGTCGCGCCGCCGTCGTCGGTGCGCCACAGGCCCTCGTAGGGGTCGAAGAAGGAGGTGGAGCCGCCGAACTGGCCGACGACGGCGCGCTCGGCGTCCTGCGGATCGGCCGCGATGACCCGCGACAGCTGGAGCCCGGCGTCGTCGACCATGATCGACTGCCAGGTCGAGCCGCTGTCGAGGCTCTTCAACACGTCCCGCAGGCCGTTCGTCGCCCACACCACCTCGGGATCCGACGCAGACGGAGCGATCGAGAAGAAGGAGCGGTCGACCAGGCCGCCGCCGACGTCGTTCCAGGTCTCGCCGAAGTCGGCGCTGCGGTGGAGCGTCGCGTTGGACGGGTACAGCCACGTCTCGCGGTCTCCGAGCGCCACCGGTGCGTCCTGAGGCAGGGCGGCGCGCAGGCCCGCCACCCGGCGCTGCCAGGTGGCGCCGCGATCGCTGCTCCAGAAGAACCCGCGCGACGAGGCGAGCGCGATCTCGGTGCTCGATCCGGGCCGCAGGGCCAGGCGGTTGAGGAAGCCGAAGGGTTCGAAGGCGCCGGGAGCGGGGCTCGGCTCGGGCCAGGTGACGCCGCCGTCGGTGCTGCGGGCGAGACCGCGTGCCCCGTTTGGCTCGGCGAAGACCGCGAGCACCTCGTGCTGGCCGCCCGGCCCCAGTGGCGGCAGCACCAGCAGCTCCTCGACCTGAGGGAATTCCTCGAACCAGTCGAGCTCCTGCCAGCTGTCGCCGTCATCGCTGCTGGCGAAGAGCCTGCTGCCGCCGGCGGCGAGCAATACCCCGCCGGGCACCTCCGCGAGCACGTCGAAGCGGCTGCCGTTGAAGTCGAGCACACGCGTCCACGTCTGGGCGGTCTCGCTCCAACGGTAGACGCCGAGCTGCGCCGCGACGAAGAGCCGGCCGCGCATCCAGGCCAGGCGGTTGGTCCTCGGGTTGTTCGGGTCGAGGCCGCCGCTGGCGTCCTGCCACGAGGCGCCGCGGTCGAAGGAGCGGAAGACGCCGCGCGCAGTCGCTAGCCACAGCTCGGCCGGAGCCTGCGGATCGGCGAGCAGGTCGCTCGCAGCCGGGAGGATGCCCTGCGGATCGGCCAGCCCCTCGACGATCGGGGCCCAGGTCGCTCCGCCGTCGTCGCTGCGGTAGACGCCGTAGAGACCTCCGAACCTGCCCTGGAAGGCGTAGAGTCTCTGGGGATCGGAAGGATCGGCGGTGACGCCGGAGACCCTGGCCTGGCTCGCTGCGGCGGTGGAAAGGCCCTGGTTCGCGGGCTGCCAGGTGGCGCCGTCGTCGGTCGAGGCGAAGACACCGGACAGGCCCGAGGCCGCGTACACGCTGTCTCCGTCCGCATCGAACGTGACGCCGTAGAGCGAGCCCCCGTCGGGCCCGATGTAGCGGAAGCGTGCGGCGTGGGCTTCACCCGAGGGGCCGACGAGCGCCGCGCTCAGCGCGAGAGCGAGGGCGCAGGGCAGGGGGCGACGGTGCGGCGTCCTGGCGACGGGGTTCGAGGTCATGGCGACGTCTCCGGAAGAGGCGCCACGTACCGGGCGTGATGCACGCCGTGGGGCGTGGACGATCGCCCCGACCGGGCCGATGCGACCACTGGGTCGGTGGGAATCCGGCGGGGCTGAGGGATTGGCCGGAGCCTAGCAGCCCGTGGTGAAACCCTCGCGGGCTGAGTTGGAGCGCCGTTGGTCTCGGATGTCGTGGCGTCTCGAGCGACTGCGATGCGGTGCCATCGTGGAGCGAGAGCAACACGCCAGACGGGCCAACGCCGCCCAACCGCCTGCGGCGCAGGGGTTTGCGGCCCCTGGCTTCGTTGCGCCGACTCCACGATCGGTGCCATCGTGGAGCGAGAGCAACACGTCAGACGGGCCAACGCCGCCCAACCGCCTGCGGCGCAGGGGTTTGCGGCCCCTGGCTTCGTTGCGCCGACTCCACGATGTCCCAGCATCGCCTTCGTCGGCGACGCCTGGCCAGGGGCCGCAGATCCCTGCGCTCAGCTCCACGGGGGTTTCGCCACGGGCTGCTAGCAGCGCGGCCGGGCCAGGGGCTCTGTACGCAGTTCGGTGCCTTGACTAGAGTCCGCCCGTCCAGGGTGCGGCTCGGTGGCCAGATCTGCGGAGGTGGATCATGGGGATCGGGTGGAATCGACTCAGGCTCGCTCGCCTCGGAGCGCTGGGAGCCCTGGTGCTCACCGGGTCGTCCAGCGCTCTGGCAGCCGATCTGACGATCGTCGTGACGTCGATCGCGGACGAGGCTTCCGACGTGAACGATCTCTGCACATTGCGCGAGGCGCTCTCGACGGTCAACAGCCTCGTCCAGGTGGACAGCTGCGGCCCCGGCGCCGCGGGATCGCCGCTGCCGGTGGGTCCGCTCGACGGGCTGACGATCCAGATCCCCGCCGGGACCTACGTGCTCGGCGTGCCGGGCACGAGCGAGGACTTGAACGCCTCGGGCGACCTCGACGTGCGCCGGACCGTCACGATCTCGGGCGCAGGCATCGACCAGACGGTGATCGACGGGGCGCAGAACGACCGGGTGCTCGAGGTGCACTCCGTCACCTCGCTGCTAGGCCGGCCCGTGGTGTTGCGCGGCCTGACGTTGCGCAGTGGGCGCCCGCCCATCGAGCAGAACGGCGGTTGCCTCCGCAGCAAGAGCAGCCTGCTACTGCTCGAGAGGACGAGGATCGCCGAGTGCGACACGCCCGAACCTGTGTTCGGCGGTTTCGGCGGCCTCGGTGGCGGTATCTCGATCGAGGGCGGTGCGGTGACGATCCGCCGTAGCGAGATCGTCGACAACACCGCCTTCCAGGGCAGCGGCGGCGGCATCTTGGTGGCGGAGTCCGCCGCGGTCGACATCGTCGACTCGACGATCGCCCGCAACAGGGCGCTGATCCAGAACGGCTTCGTGTCGGGAGGAGGCCTCAGCAACTTCGACGGCACCGTCAACATCCTCGGCTCCGCCGTGATCGACAACGAGGTCACCGGTTCGGGAGGGGGTCTCGCCAACGGCGGCATCTTGGCGCGGACGATGAACGTGATGAACAGCACCATCGCGCGCAACAGCGCCACCGGCGGTGGCGGCGGCATCAACAACACCCGCGATCTCTCGCTGACCAACGTGACGATCACCGAGAACGTCGCCGACTCGAACGGAGACGACGACGGAGACGGCGGTGGCCTCCGGGTGTCGGCGAGCGGGTTCGCCAGCGCCGTCCTCAAGGCCAACGTGATCGCCTGGAACCAGGACGATTCACCCGTCGGTTCGACCTCGATCCGACCCGATGTCTCGGGCACGGTGAACTCGGCGGGTTTCAACATCGTGCTCGATGGCGAGGGCCTGAGCGGCATCGTCGACGGCGTGCTGAGTGACCGCGTCGGCGTCGATCCGCTGCTCGACCTGCCGACCGGCTCGCCCGAGCACTACCCATTGCTCCCCGGCAGCGTCGCCATCGACCAGATTCCCCGCCCCGTCTGCGTCGCGGTCAGCACCGGCGCCAACACGCTGTGGAGGCCGGTACCGGCGTCCAGACCGATCAGCGCGGAGTCGGCCGCGGCACCTTCTGCGAGATCGGCGCCTTCGAGGATCGCACGCCCGAAATCCTCGTCGACGGCTGGGAGTCGGGCGACAACTCGGCCTGGTCACAGACCGTCCCCTGACTCTCCGGCCTGGCTGCTGCAGTCCCGACCCTGCTCCGTCCAAGCCGACAAGCGGCCCTGGCCCCCGGGAGCGTCTGACCGGGTCGAGCGGCTCCGTGCGTGCTGCGCTCCCGTAGCGGCGTGGGCCGGGTGCGTTGCGCGTGACGGCTGGAGGCCCCCTGCCGCGTCTGTCGGGAGTTAGGGGCAGCGTGGCTTGCGCCGCCGCGGTTTCCGAACAGCTCGGAGGTCAGGGATGGGAACGGTCGATCGAAGGGCGCTGGGCTTCGACAGACGGGGCCTCTTGCCCTGGTTGGTGGCGGGACTCCTGGCGGCGGGCGCCGCTGATGCCGCCGACCTGACGATCGCCGTCACCTGGACCGGCGACGTGGGCATGTTCGGCGACGGGCTCTGCTCCCTGCGCGAGGCGATCGAGTCGGCGAACGACCTGGTGCAGGAGGACTCGTGCGGTCCGGGCGAGCACGGCGATCCGCTGCCCGTCGTCGGAGACGACCGGATCACGATCGACGTCCCGGCCGGGATCTACGAGCTCGAGCTGGCGGGAGCCGACGAGGACCTCAACGTCACCGGGGATCTCGACCTGCACCGCATCGTCACGCTCCAGGGGGCCGGTCTCGGCGTCACGGTGATCGACGGGATGCAGCTCGACCGCGTGCTCGAGCTGCACGGTCTCTTCTCGTTCTCCGATCGGGCTGTGATTCGCGACCTCTCTCTGCGCGGTGGGCGCCCGCCCGCTGAGCAGGACGGGGGTTGCCTGCGCAGCCTGAACAGTCAGCTCCTGCTCGACCGGGTCGAGGTCGCGGAGTGCGAGACGCCCGATCCGGGCGTCGGCGGCCTGTTCGGGGGCAGTGGTGGCGGGCTCGCGATCGAAGGCGGTGCGGTCGAGATCCGTCGTTCCGAGATCGTCGACAACACCACGTTCAAAGCCAGCGGTGGTGGTATCTGGGTCGTCGATGCGACGGTGGACGTCGTCCGGACGACGATCGCGCGCAACCTCGCGACGATCCCGAACGGCACCGTCTCCGGGGGCGGGCTGGCGAACCTGAGCGGCACCGTGAACGTGCACGCCAGCGCCGTGCTCGACAACGAGGTGACCGGGCAGGGTGGCGGCCTGTTCAACTTCACGTTCGGCGAGAAGACCCTGAACGTGATGAACACCACGGTCGCGCGCAATCGGGCGACCGGCAGCGGCGGCGGCATCCGCTCGTACGGCGACCTGTCGCTCACCCACGTGACGATCACCGAGAACGTCGCCGATTCCGACGGGGAGGGCAACGGTCAGGGTGGCGGCGTGAGGCTCGGTGGTCAGTCCAACACCGTAATCAAGGGTTCGATCGTGGCCTGGAACGAGGACCACTCACCGCCGCCGTCGACGACGATCTTCCCCGACATCTCGGGCACGGTGACCTCGGCCGGCTTCAACATCGTGCTCGACGGGGCGGGTCTCGTCGGCATCGTCGACGGAGTGCTCGGCGACAGCGTCGGCGTCGATCCGCTGCTCGATCTGCCCACCGGCACGCCGGAGTACTTTCCCCTCTTGCCGGCGAGCACGGCCATCGATCAGATCCCGAGGCTGGCCTGCGTCGCCGTGAGCTATGGCGCCAATACGTTGTGGAGCGCCGGCACCGGGGTCCAGCTGGACCAGCGCGGCGTCGGTCGCGGCACCCTGTGCGAGATCGGAGCGTTCGAGGATCGCACGCCGGAGATCTTCGAGGACGACTGGGAGGCCGGCGATCTGTCTGCCTGGTCCCTGGCCGTTCCCTGAGCCTCGTGACGCGAGCTTCGGGAGGCGTAGGGCTCCAGCACTTCCGGATCCGCGACGGACCAGGACGGAGTCGTCGCCATGGGTGAGGATCGATAGGGACTCGAGGGCGTCCCGGCCGTCGGTCGTTGCGACGAGTCGGCGCTCTGCAGCGGCGCGTCTCGTGTCCTGCTCGGTCGGTTGGCGTCCGCTCGATCCTGCTAGTTTCGGCTGCCGCCCGTCGGGCGCTCTTTGATGGCAGGAAGAGGAGAGCCGTGATCAGCCGAGAGACCCCCCGTGCGGCCAGTGCGGCCCGCTTCTCGTTCCTAGCCGCTGCGATCCTCGTCGGCGTCTTCTCGTCCACAGGTGAGGCGCATCCCAGCGGCAATCACGACTGGATCGGCTTCCTCGGGCCCGAGGGCGACGGAAGCGTCGCCAGTGGCCACGAAGAGCCGGCCGCCGGTCTCTCGCCGCGATGGCAGATGGCGATCGGCAGCGGCTACTCGGGCATCGTGGTGGCCGATGGCACGCTGGTGACCTGCGCGTCCGAGGGCGAGCACGACGTCGTCCTGGCGCTCGACACCGCCGACGGCAGCCGCCGTTGGGCCGTCGAGCTCGGCGAGGCGATGATCGGCCACGGCGGCTCGCTCGACGGAGCCATCGCGACGCCGGCTCTGGCCGACGGCACCGTCTACGTCTTCGGGCCCTACGGCGACTTCGTGGCGATCGAGGTGGCGAGCGGCAGGGAGATCTGGCGCCGCGATCTCGCCACCGAGGACGCCGTGGTGCCCTACTACGGTTTCGGCTCGTCGCCGC
This sequence comes from Acidobacteriota bacterium, assembly GCA_003388555.1. Taxonomy (GTDB): domain Bacteria; phylum Acidobacteriota; class Thermoanaerobaculia; order Multivoradales; family Multivoraceae; genus QQVD01. The sequence continues at coordinate 9,612 of QQVD01000055.1, forward strand.
TGGTGGTCGGCGAGCTGGTGGTGGTGCAGGTCGGCGGCGAAGCCGGTGCGGTGGTTGCTCTCGAGCGCTCCACCGGCGAGGTCGCCTGGCGATCGTTCGCCGGCGTCATCGAGGCGCAGTCGCCGAAGCTGATCGAAGTCGACGGCAGGTCGCAGCTCGTCGTCGCCACCAACGAGGTGGTGGCGGGCCTCGACCCTGAGGAGGGAACGCTGCTCTGGCGCTGGCCGTTCACCGCCCAGGACGCGCAGACCCTGACCACGTCCCCGCTGGGCGTCGGCGGCGGCAGGATCTTCTTCACCGCGGCGCCGAACCGTGGCGTCCTGCTCGATCCCACGGCCGGCGCCTCACGCCAGGTGGACGGAGTCTCCGAGCCAGCGGTTCTCTGGGAGGCCAACGTGCTCACCCGCACCTACAGCCCCGCCGTGGTGGTCGGAGATCAGCTCGTCGGCTACACCTCGCGGTTCCTCGGCGGGTACTCGGTGGCCACCGGCGAGATGCTGTGGCGCTCGCGCGAGCCCGGTGACGGCTTCCTCATCGCCGTCGACGAGCAGCTCGTGGTGATCACCAAGGAGGGCTCGCTGCACCTGGCCGATCTCGCGGGCCCTGGCGGCGGCTGGCGGGAGATCGCCAGCGAGCAGCTCTTCGACGACATCGTCTGGACCGTGCCGAGCTACCACGACGACGCTCTCTACGTGCGCAGCATGACCGAGATCGCGCGCGTCGATCTCGTGCGCGCCGACGCGGGCGCGGCGCCGGCCGCGGCGGACGAGATCCGCGTCACCGAAGCGGCGACGGACGTCGAGCTGCCGGGTCGCTTGCGCACCCTGCTCGAAGGTGATCCTGCGCAACTCGGAAGCCGAGTCGACGAGCTCCTGGCGGAGGTCGAGACGCCGATCCTCGATGGCGAACGGGCGCTCTTCCTCTGGCGCGGCGAGGCCCGCGACGTCGGCATCGCCGGCGACTTCCTCGGCATGCGCGTCGAGGGCGCCTTCCGTCGCCTCGACGGCACCGACCTCTGGTGGTACCAGACCGAGGTGGCACCGCGGCTGCAGTACACCTACATCCTCTACGTCGACTACGAGCCGACGCTCGACCCGCTGAATCCCAGGGTCGAGCTGAGCTCGGTGATGGGCCGGGACGCCAACTGGGTCCGCGGTGAGCCGGTCGAGATGTCCTACTTCGCGATGCCCGACTGGCCCGGACCGCCAGCTCACCTGCGCTCTGACGCACCGGTGCCGGAGCGTCGTGGTCGTCTCGCCCAGCTCGCCGTCGAGATCCCGGAAGAGATGCTCGAGGAAGCTCCGGAATTCCTCCGCGAGGAGCTGCGCAGGCCTTTCGACGTCTGGCTGCCGCCGAGCTACGACGAAACCGATCGCCGCTATCCGACGCTCTACGTCTACGAATGGACCGGCGCGCGACATCCTGGGGCCGGGCGTTGGATCGAGACGCTCGATGCCACGGCCGGCAGGGCGTACCGCGAGCCGATCGTGGTCTTCATGAAGCGGCTGCCGCGGGAGTTCCTGATGGCGGAGCTCGTCGCCGCGGTGGATCGCCAGTTCCGCACCGTCGCCGACCGCGAGGCTCGCGCCACGATCGGCTGGGCCTTCGCCGGTCTCGAAGCAGTCTCGGTCGCTGGTCGTCACGCCGATCTCTTCGCCAGGCTGGGGGTGCAGAGCCAGCACGGATTCTCGGACGACATCGTCGCCCTCACCGAGTCGGTGCCGGCTGCTTCCGCTGAGCGTCCCTTCACCGCCTACCTCGACTGGGGCAGCCTCGACACCCGCAGCCCCAGCGAGGGGTGGGACATGGCGGATGTGGCGCGCGGCGTCTACGAGGGGCTGGCGGCCAAGGGCGTTCGCGTCTCGGGTGGCGAGGTCGAAGCGACCAGCGACTGGAAGAGCTGGCGCAACCGCACCCATCTGATGCTCGCCGCGCTGTTCCCGCTCGAGTAGCCGAGGCGCCGTCTCCCCGGGCTTCGGCTCAACCTCGCCGCTGCCGCCACACCTTCCAGGTCAGCGGCCCGGCGACGGAGTCGGGGATGGCGAGGCCGCCGGCCTTCAGCGCCAGCTTGATCTGGCCGTGGTGGTAGGCCTCGTGGAAGATCAGCAGCTGGATCAGCAGGATCGGGTGGTCGTAGTCGAGGTCGAACGGCTCGCCGCGCTCGCAGCGGCCGCGTACCGCGTCGGCGACGCGTCGGGCGCTCTCCTCGAGCTGCGCTGCGATCTGCTCCCGGTCGGCCAGCGCCGCCCACTCCTCGGCCGGCGTCTCGCCGGCGTGCTCGGGCGCGTTCTCCGCCACCGACACCATGCGTTCGTGGTGCATGTGGGCGAACATCTGACCGACGCTCGGGCTGCTCGGCATCGCCCGTGCCTCGAGGCCGCCCTCCGGCAGCAGACGTAGCAGGTTGATCAGGACCTGGTTGTTGCGGCGCCAGGAGTCGAGGATCACCTCGAGCAGCTCGGGCGAGTCGGTCGGCATGGTGGAGATCCTCCTGCAACCGGCGCGGCCGGCGCAACTGCGGAGCGAGGGACCGGGTGCCGAGGCAGGCCAAGCCCTGGTTGGATCCTCCGGTCCGCCCGGTCGCCAGCGAGGGGCGGAGCCGTCGTGCCCACCTGCCTGTTCGCCCAGCGGCCGGTCGCGCGGCGTCTCAGCTCTCGGCGAGCCTCCACACGATGCCGCTGACCAGCAGCACACCGCCGCGCACCCCGTCGAGCACCAGCACCTGCGCCGACCCGCCGAGACCGTAGGCGCACGCCGCGACGAAGAGCAGCGACAGCGCCGCGAGCAGACCGAGGTTGCGGCCGGCGTCGCGCCTCTGCCAGGACCACGCGGCGGCCGCCAGGGTGAATCCGGCGAGCGAGACGATCACCGAGCCGAGCACCGCGACCAGCAGCTTGACGTCGTCCAGGGTGCCCAGCGCGACACCGAAGCTGGTCATCATCCCTTCGGGATCGACCAGGGTGCGCACGCCGAGCAGACCGGTGAGAGCGCCGGAGAGGGCGAGGAGGACGGCGAAGACGCGGGCGGCGATCGTGGGGCTGACTGCCATCTGGGGCGATCTCCCTTGGTACCCGCTGCGGCTCGAGAACGAGGTGACTCGGATCCCGCCGCTGCGGAGGCTCGACTCGTTGCACGGATCGATGCGGCAGCGTAGCAGCCGCTCGAGCTAGGTGCCGAGCTCGGCGATCCGCCTCTCCATCTCCCGGTACAGGAAGGAGAGATCTGCCGCCGGTCGCCGGTCGAGCGCCGCCATGCGCTCCTCGTCGCGTTGGTGCGCACCGATCAACAGCACGACGTCGCGTCGCAGCTCGCGCAGCTCGAGGGCCTCGCCCGGCGAGACGTCGCAGAGCTCGGGCAGCCGTCGGTCGAAGAAGTCGTGATGCAGGTCGCGGTAGGCGGACTCCGCGAGATGGGTACGTTGCTCGGGAGTGAGGTGCTCTGCAGCCTCGATGCCGGCCTGCGCGGCGGCGCGGGCGATCCGGTCGGGGTCCAGGATCGGGTATGCGAGACAGCCGGAGGTCGGATCGGTGATCTCGGCTGCCAGGAATCCGGCGGCCCCGCCGCAGGACCGCTCGAACCACGCCCTGGCGACCTCGGCCTTGGCGCGCGTGTCGGAGGCGAGGAGCAGCCGATCGGGGTGCCGCGGGTCGGACCTGCAACGGGCCAGGACACGGCGCCGACCGCTGGTGGAGCTCGGTTCTGCGGTCCACTGCCATCCATGCTCGCGCGACCCCTGCCATCCGACTGCGGCGTCGAACGCCTGTTCGACGCCCCTCCAGTCGGCGATCCGAAAATGGTGGGTCACGAACTCCATCTCGTCGATCGTGCGCTGGTCGACGAAGGTCGGGAACGGCAGCACGACACTCTCGATCCACGCCTCCCTGGCGAGGTCGTCGACGAGGCGGAGGGGGTCTTCCGCGCCCACGGAGGCGGCCAGCGCCAGGTAGCCGGAGCGGGAGAGCCCGGCTCGAGTGATCGGCCACATCGCGGTCGCCCGCCGCTCGCCCTCCGGTCCGCTGGCGATGCGCGTGACCACCAGCTCCTCCACTTCGGGTGCACGACGGATGTCCGGTTCCAGGATCCGCGTGCTCTCCCCGGTCGACAGGTCCTGCAGCGTGACCGCGACACCTCGTTCGGTCGCAACCACCTCGTAGACCCGCAGCGGAGCGGCGAGCCAGCCGTCGAGCCACACCCGCTCTTCCTCGCCGAGCCCGCCGATTCCTATGCTCGGTCCTTGGCTCGAGCGGTCGAGGAGCAGCTCGCGGGCCTTGGCCCTGCCGCGTGGATCGCCGGTCGGCAGATCCCCCTCGAAGAGGAGACGATCGGCCGCGAGATCCCAGAGCTGCTCACGGTAGGCGGGCTGCTGGTCCAGTCTCTCGTGCAACCACTCGTCGGTCACTCCGGAGAGCTCGACCGCCAGCCATTCGTCGAGGTGCGCGTCGACCAGATCCTGCTCGACGAGCCACCGTTCGACTCTGTTCTGCAGCCGCGTGAAGATGCGCCCTCGCTCCTCGATGGCACGAATCCGGGCCGCCTCCTCGCGATCACCAGGGAGGCAGCACTGCTTGTACTTCCTGGCCGATCCGCAGGGGCAGGGTGCATTGCGCTGGATCTTCAAGGTCTGTCTCCGCTGCGTAGAGGTGTCTCACGTACTGGCGCCTTCCATTGACCAGAACGTCGCCGCGCTCTTCGTGCTGACACGGGATGTGCGACCAGGGTCGACTCTGATGGTGCTGGTGCCACTTCGCCGCTGCAGCCGAGAGGAGCTCGACTCGGAGTGGTACGGTCGGAGGCGACCGCGTCGGGGGGCCGGTCGAGCGCAGCGAGTCGTCGACCTCACCTCGAGTCGCGCCCCTTGCCGGTCGTGGTAACACCGGGAAGGAGTTCCCATGCCGCACCTTCCGCTCCGTCTCGCCGTCGTCCTCTGTGCCTCGCTGCTCGGGTTCCTCGTGCTCAGCCCGCCAGCGGCCGGCTCGTTCCACCTGATGCAGATCGAACAGGCGATCGGAGGCATCTGCGGCGACGTCACCGCCCAGGCGGTGCAGCTGAGGATGCGGGCCGCTGGCCAGAACCTGGTCGACAACCGGGCGATCGACGCTCTCGACGCCAACAGTCAGAACGCTGTCGCGGTGGTCGACTTCGACGCCGACGTCGCCAACGCGGCGCTTGGGGCGCGCATCCTGGTGGCGACGCCCGCCTTCGAGGCCGCGACCGGCCTCACCGCCGACTTCGTGGCGAGTCCGATCCCCGCCTCGTACCTGGCCGCCGGCCAGGTCCTGTTCGTCGACGGGATCAACATCTACTGGTCGCTGTCGTGGGGCGGCGCGGCGTTCCTCGGGGACACCACGGGCCTCGCCACCAACGACGCCGACGGGGACTTCGGGCCGCCGTGGGATGGAGTGCTGCCGTCCACCAGCGACCGTGCGTTGCTGTTCACCGGGCCCGCCAACGCACTGAGCACGAGCAACAGCGTCGACTACGCACTCACGGTCGGCTCGGCGGTGTTCACCAACAACGCCGGAGCCTCGGCCCCGGTGCCCGGTTGCGTGTTCGGAGACGGCTTCGAGTCCGCGGACACCAGCCTCTGGTCCAGCGCTGTGCCCTGAGCGAAGCTACTCGCCGAAACACATTCCCGGCGCCGCCGGCTCCGGTCGGCCCCGCGGACGGCACTGGCCGGATCGGCCGTCACGCGGGGGCGATCTCGTCGCTCTCGTCTTCATCGATGTCTCCCGCTGCCAGAGCGGCGCCCAACTCCTCCGCGGTCGCCGCAGTCGTGACGTCGAGGAACTGAGTCGCGACGAGCTCGTGGGCGTGCATCCGACCACCCGTCCGGCGCCGTCCCCCAGACCGCCCAGCATCCCGGAACACTGATCGCAAGCCCCGGGCCGGGCTCGCCGAAGGGCGATCTCGGGGGCCGCCGGGGAGAGATCCTCACACAGACGCGAAGCAGAGGACGGAGCCGCCATCGGCAGCGAGGATCCAGCTAGTGACGCGTGGCGCAGCGCCTCGACCCGTCGTGACACGTCGCATGAGATGCGACGACGTCTCATGAGATCTCGACGTGGCCAGGGTGGTCCACCGGTGGTCGTCCCGGCGCCGGCGCGGCAGGGCACGCGAGTCGATCTCTGCCTTCGCGCTGCCAGCGCGCTCTCGCAGTCCTGCGCCCGCGCCGACGGCGAGGCTGGCACGGTGCATGAAGCCAGAGCTCCTTCGAAGCGCCGGGGCTGCGCTCGTCGGGACGCTCCTCGTCCTCTTCTGGATGTGACACGCGACACGTGAGGAGACTGCGACTGGCCGGCAACCGGAGGGAGGACTCACGACTCGTGCGGTCTTCGGCGTACGGGCGATGCCGGGAGGAGAGGACGATGAGCGGAGCAAACTCGAGACGAGACAGCGCCAGGGGCCCAGGTGTGGGGGACGGGCGAAACGGGTCGATGGAGACGGGAGTGCGCGTCCTGATCACGGCATTCGCCGTCGCGACTGTGGCGACTGCGATCGGCGCTTCGCCTGGAGAGCCGAGTTCGCCGCAGGGTGAACGCGGGAGTCCGGGGGCGGCGCTCGTCGCGAAGTTCTTCGGCCTCGTCGATCTCGCCGAGGAGCAGGCCGAGTTGGCAGAGCAGACACAGGCGGCCTACCAGGCGGGCCTCGCCGCGCTTCCCCCGGTGAGCAGCGTGAGCACGGCGATCTACGCCGTCGACTCGGAAGCGACGGGCGGCCGCGGCGGCGAGGGCATCCAGCGCAGGCTCGCGGTGCTGGCCGACGACGACATCGACGACGACGATCCGGCCGAGTCGCTCTACTTCACCAACCTCGACGGCACGCTGTTCGGGCAGCCCGCCCTCGAGCAGGGTGGCCTGGGAACCCCCGACGCGGTGCGCGGGGTGGTCTACGCCGAGGACTTCGTCGCGGTGCGGGGCCCCGGGGCGCCTGCCCGCATCGGAGCGATGTTCTTCGACGGCGATGGCAATCCCCTGGCGCCGGTGTCGATCGAGGGTCTGCCCAGCTTCCTCGATCTCGGCTTCCGGACGCCCCAGCTGCTGATCGACGAACAGGGTCGGGCGACCATCGTCTATTCGCTGTTGCCCGAGGATCCCAACCTGCCGCCGCAGGTGCTCGCGCAGCGGGTCGATCCGGTGAGCGGGTCGTTGATCGGCGACGTGATCGTCGTCGCGGAGCCTGCCTACTTCCCGAGCGCGTCGCTGCTCTCCGACGATGGTGACGCCGCCGTGGTGACCTTCATCTCGCCGCCCAACGTGATCCGTGGGGTGGTGCTCGACCTCAGCGACCCGGTGCGCGGCGTCGTCGGTGTGAGCTTCCCGGTGAGCACCACCGCCTCGCCGTTCACCCACTACGCGCCGTCGGTCTCCGCCGATCGCGAGTCGGGGCGCTTCATGGTGGCCTGGGAGAATCTGACCGGAGCTCAGTTCAATCCTGTCGATGTGCTCGGTCGTCGCTTCGGTCCCGATGGCACCCCGCTGGACGCCACCGATTTCGTGGTCAACACCGGCACCGACAACGCGCAGAGCCAGGCGACGGTGGCCGCCATCGACGGCCTCGACGCCTTCGCCGTCGCCTGGACGAGCGACGGTGACAGCAGCAACGATCTGGACCTGTTCCTGCAGGTGTACGACGAGAGCGGCGCCGCGATCTTCGCCGTCGATCAGCCGCTGACCGACCGCGACGACATCCAGGACCGTCCGTCTCTGCGTTCGATGGGTCAGTTCGACTCCGAGAACCGACCTCTGCTTTCGCTGACCTACCGCGACGTCGCCAACGCCGGCGGCACGCCGAGGCCCGGGGAGACGGGACTGTCGTACCTGGGATTTGCGATCGAGGGGCTGACCGAGGGCATACCGCCGATCTTCGTGGACGGGTTCGAGTCTGGAGACACCTCGGCGTGGACGGCGTCCACGCCTTAGGTGACTCCAGACGATCGGCGGTAGCGAGCCCGGTCCCCTGGAGGTGACCGTGCTCGTGCGTCTCGGCTCACGTCGTTCGCCTCGGCGTCGCCTTCGGCTGAGAGCTCGGCGTCGCGTCTGTTGCCAGGAGGCCTCCGGCGTGGACGGCGTGCACGACTCAGGTGTCTGCAGACGATCGGCGGTAGCGAGCCCGGTCCCTCCGGAGGTGACCGTGCTCGTGCGTCTCGGCTCGCGCGTGGCGCTCGCCTCGGCGTCGCGTGTCGGCTGAGAGGTCAGCGCCGCGTCTGACGACAAGCCGTCTGGACCGACCTCTCCCCCTTCAGGGGGAGGCCGGGTAGGGGGCTTCCAGTCATCCGGATCGCTGCGGGCAGTGCTGCGTGCCGTGCTCCGAGCAGAGGAGTGAGCAACGACTTGACGCTGATGGCTCGGCGGCATAGGAAGCGAGGCCATGCTGGTCAGTCGGGAATCGGTGCTCTCCGCCGCGGGTGTCGGCCGCAGACAGGAGCGGGTGCAGGACCCGGCGACGCCTCGCCGGGTGCTCGTCGTCACCCTGGCCGTGGCGCTGTTCCTGCTCGCTGGGACTTCCGTCGCCATCGAAGTCGAGCCGCTCGATCTGAGGCTGCTCGGGGCACCGGCCTTCGAGAGCTTCACCTCGCGCGACGGTCTGCCCGACGGAGTGATCACGACGATCGGTGTCGATGCCGAGGGGTTCGCCTGGGCCACCTCGCAGGAGGGGCTGCACCGCTTCGTCGGGCATCGTTGGCAGGGTGTCGAGGGAGACGGTTTCGGCCGGGTGCACCGGAGGATGACCCTCGATCCCCGGGGCACCCTGTGGCTGCCGACGCTCGACGCGGGTCTTCTCCGCAACGACGCTGGCGTCTGGACGCGGGTCGAGCAGGACACCCCGCCCGGGCCTCTCTACAAGCTGTGGGAGCAGTACCCGGTCGACAGCGGCGATGGAGATGAAGGTGACGGTGACGCTGGCGGAGGGACGGTGCGCCAGTGGCTGCTGACCTGGGAGAGTGGCCTCTTCTTCCGCGACGGCCGCAGCGGGCCGTGGACACAGGACGCGGACAATCGCACGCTGCCGGCAGGCCCCCTGCTCTCGATCGCCGCCAGCGAGGAGCTGTTCGGCGAGCCGAGGCTGTGGATCGGCACCGGCGACCACGGTCTCTTCTTCCGGCCGCTTGGCGGTACCGAGTGGCGCCGCCACGACGTGCCGGGTCTTCCCACCGGCCAGATCGAGGACGTGCAGGTGGGACGCGGGGAGCGGGGCGAGGAGCTCTGGGTCTCGGTGTTCGGGGCCGGTCTCTGGCGCTGGGACGGCGAACGACTACGCGGCTGGACCCGGGCGCGAGGAGAGCTTCCCTCCGACGAGCTCTACGCCATCACCCTGGTCGAGGTCTCCGATGACTCGGACTCTGTATCGACCGCCTGGGTGGCTTCGCGCGGCGGACTGGTGCGGGTGCGTGGCGATCGCGCCGAGAGCTTCGACCGTCGCCATGGTCTGCCGTCCGACCAGATCCGCAACAGCTGGCTGTGGCGTGGACCGGATGGGCAGGAGGTGCTCTGGGTGGCGACCGAGGGCGGCGTGGCGCGCGCCGTGCTGACTGGAGAACAGTGGCGCACGGTGACCCTCATGGGCAGCGGCGCCCTCGGAGTCTTCGGTCTGCACGTCGAGCCGGACGGGTTCGGCGGGGAGCGACTCTGGGTGGCCTCGACACGCGACGGTCTCGGCCTCTGGCAGGACGGCGAGTGGCGTACCTTCGGCCAGGAGTCGGGCGATCTGCCGAGCCCGAGCCTGCGCATGGTGGAGCGGATCGCGGACCACGATGGCCGGGCGGCGCTCTTCGCCGGTCCGCTCGGTGGTGAGCTGGTGAGGATCGAGGACGGGCCCGTCTTTCGAGTGGTTCCGACGCCGTGGCCCAAGACGTCGGTGCAGGTGGTGATGGACGTGCTGTCGAGGCCGATCGACCCGGCGAGCGAGCCCGACGGCGAGCGCGAGCTCTGGTTCGCCACCCAGTACTCCGGCATCCATCGCTGGCGCAAGGACGGCTGGACCGCGTTCCCCGTCGGCGAGGAGGGTGCGAACGAGCGCACGGTCGAGCTGCTCGAGCAGGTCGACGGCGAAGGCGTCTCTTGGCTGTGGGCTGCGACGACGGTCGGCCTGTGGCGCTTCGACGGGTCGAGGTGGACGGCACTGCACGGGATCGACGGACTGCCGGAACGCACGCTGCTGGGACTGAATCTGCGCGCCGCGTCCGGCGGACGTCAGGTGCTGTGGATCGGCAGCAGCTTCGACGGCCTGGTGCGACTGGACGTCACCGATCCACGGACGCCCTTCGTGCTGCCGAGCGACGGTCTCCCGCGTGCGATCGACTCGACCGTGTACAGCGCCGAGCACGACTCCAAGGGGCGCGTCTATCTGTGCACGAACGTCGGCGTGCAGCAGCTCACTCCGGTTTCTGGCGGAGGATGGACCGAACGTGTCTTCGACCGCCGCGACGGCATGGTGCACGAGGAGTGCAACACCAACGGTCAGCTCGTCGACGAGCACGACCGCTTCTGGACCGGCACGTTGGGCGGCCTGACGGTCTTCGATCCGGCGGAGACGACTCGCCAGACGTCGAAACGCCTCCACCTCATCGAGGTCCGCGCCGACGGCGTGGAGGTCGATCCCGGAGCCGTCGTGCTGCGCCCTGGGCAGCGCGAGCTACGTATCGAGTCGATGCTCCAGACCCACCAGCGAGAAGGAGAGACCCTCTACCGCAGCCAGCTCCTGGGCGTCGAGGAGCGTGCCGTCCAGTGGTCGAGCGAGCCCGTGCGCACCCTGGCTGGTCTGCCCCCGGGCAGCCACGTCCTCCGCATCGAGGCGCGAGACTTCGCCGGCGTGGATGCCGAGCCGCTCGAGCTGCCGTTCCGCGTCGTGCCTGCCTGGTGGCAGCGTCGCTGGGTACAGGCGGCCCTGGTCCTGGGTGCGCTGGTGCTCCTGTTGCTCGCTTTCGACTTCCAGCTGCGCCGACTACGGCGCCAGAAGTTGCGGCTCGAGCAGATGGTCAGCGAGAGGACGCGTGAGCTGCACGACGCCAACCGTGCGTTGCGCGAGCTCTCCTACACGGACTCGCTGACCGGCTTGGCGAACCGCCGCCGTCTGCTCGAGCGTCTGCATGCCCTGGCCGCAGAGACTCCGGTGGGCGGCGGTTCCGGCAGCTGCGCTCTGGTGTTCATCGACGTCGACCTCTTCAAGGCCTACAACGACCGCCTCGGTCATCCAGCCGGCGACGAGGCCCTGCGCGTCGTCGCCCGCGGCTTGGTCTCCCACGCTCCGGAGTCGGCGCTGGTGGCGCGCTACGGCGGTGAGGAGTTCGCCTGTCTGCTCCCGGACCACGAGCTCGAAGCGGCGGTGGAGTTGGCGGAACGGATGCGCGCCACCGTCGACGCGAGCACTGTCGAAGTGCCGGGATCGGACCAGACCGAGCGGGTCACGATCAGCGCCGGTGTCGCCTCGGTGGCGTTGCGCGGCGAGTCGGATGTGCACCGACTCCTGCGCGAAGCGGACCAGGCCCTCTACCGGGCCAAGCGGGCCGGTCGCAACCGGGTCGAGACCTGACGCGGCCCGGAGTGCGGTCGCGGCCGACCTGGCCGCCGCCTCATGCGGCTTCGGTGGACGCCTCGGCCTGGTCGTCGTCGGGCTGCAGCAGCGGATGGTCGCCGGCGCCGTAGCCCAGAACCACGATTGCGGCGTCGATCGCCTGGTACAGCATGGTCACGATGGTGACGACCAGGCCGGCGAGCAGGCACGAGATGCCGATCGTCACGTAGTAGACGATGTCGTACCAGCCGGTGGGTACGTTGTCGCCTTCGACCAGCGGAATCGAGATCAGCAGCAGGAAGAGCACCGCGCCGACGAAGGCCACGGTGTCGAGTCGGGCGATGCGGCGGATGCTGCGGTAGAAGCCGCGGTTCAGCTTCACCTCGGAGCCGGCGCCGAGGCTGAGGATGGTCAGCATCAGGGCGAGGATGGTCGCCGACGAGGTGATCAGGGCGGCACAGAGGAAGCGGGTCGTCGGCAGTGTCGCCTCGAGCAGCGCCAGCCCCTTCCAGTCGCTGATGCCGCCCAGGGCGACCAGGGCCCCGACGCCGATGACGGCGGCAGTCGATCCGGTGATCGCCGGGAGGGTGAAGTCAGGCCTCCATTCACTTCTCGACATCGCAGTCTGCTCCTTCACCGATGGTTCTCTTCCGTGGTCCGACGAGGTCGGTCGACGCGGTCGCGAGGGACGGTCCGACGCGAAGCGGCGGATCCCGATCCCAAGGCGTAGCAACGGCCATGCCTGCGTCCGGCACGGCTCTGCTGCAGGCATGAGGGTGAGGACGCCGAGGTCAGCGGCGGGGATGACGACGCGGGGATCTGGCGACATGGGCCACCGCCATCCCAGGTCGCTCTCGACAGGATCGAGCTCGACGTTCCAGGATCCGAGCGTGCCGCGGTCGGGTGACTCCGGCCGCCCCCCGTCCACTCCCTCGCACCAGGTGAACCGATGTCAGCGATCCTGCGCCGCCTCAGCGCCTTCACGCGCGACCCTGCTGCCGGGAATCCGGCCGGTGTGTGGATCGGCGACGAGCTGCCCGACCGCCAGGAGATGCAGCGCATCGCGGCCGAGGTCGGCTACTCCGAGACCGCCTTCCTGGCGCCGATGCAGGGTCTCCGTCGTACCGTGCGCTACTACTCGCCGTTGGCGGAGGTCACATTCTGCGGGCACGCCACCATCGCCAGCGGGGTGGTTCTCGGCGAGCGTGACGGTGAAGGCACCTACGTGCTGGAGACTGCCGCCGGCGAGGTCCCGGTGCGGGTTACCCGCGACGAGGATGGAATGCTGCTGGCAGCCCTCACCTCGGTGGCGCCTCGTCACGAGCCGGTGCCGGAGGCGGTGCTGTCGGAGGCTCTCGCGGCGATGGAGCTGGAGCGCGACGAGCTCGACGAGGGCATCGGTCCGGCGCGTATCTTCGCCGGCGCCTGGCACCTCCTGGTGCCGCTGCGCTCGCGCCAGCGCCTGGCGCGGCTCCGGTACGACTTCCCGCGATTGCAGAAAGCGATGCTGGACGACGACCTGACCACGGTGCAGGTGGTGTGGTTCGAGGCCGGGGCCTTCGAGGTGGCGCACTCGCGCAACCCCTTCCCGGTCGGCGGCGTGGTCGAGGATCCGGCGACGGGGGCGTCGGCGGCTGCGCTCGGCGGCTACCTGCGCGACACCGGGCGCATCCAGACCCCGGCGCGCTTCCAGATCCGCCAGGGCGAGGACATGGGTCGCCCCAGCCTGCTGCGGGTCGAGGTTCCCGCCGAGGGCGGCGTCACGGTGGCGGGCACCGCGGTGGAGATCCCAGCCGGTTGAGCCGCTCTCTTCCCACACTGTGGCGGATGACGGCAGCGGCTCGGCGGCGTCGGCGGATCGCAGGGCCTGCGTCCCGGCGAAGATCCGGCGCGTCGGCGCCGCCTCCCCTGGCCGCGGATCGCTACTCGACCGAGAAGCTCTGCAACTCCACCGGGTAGGGCGGCAGCAGCGACGAGTTCTCGCTGACGCCGTGCGTGTTGTCGAGCGGCTCGAGGAACTCGCCCGTCATCGTGGCGCCGACCTCGACCTGGAAGACGTCGTTCTGCACGAACATGTCACGTAGATTGGCCGGCGGATCCTCGGTTCCGGTGTTGCTGACGATCGTTCCGCCCCGGTCCCCGCCGGCGAGCACTGCGCGGCTGTTGCGGGTCCAGATCGGCGGTCCGTGGCTGCGCTGCCCCGGGAAGATGCTGAACACGTTGAGGATGCCGAAGCCGAAGGCGTTGCCGCTCAGCCCCCTGTTGCCGAACGAGCCGATGGGGTTGCCGCTCTGGTCGAGCAGGAAGAAGTTGAACGACAGCAGCTCGAGCTCGCTCATCGTCGACTCGAGGTCGAGCATCTCGACGACGAAGCCGTCGAGCACGTTGTCGAGCTCACCGGTCGGCGTGCCGTCGATCGCGTTGTCGATGCTCTCGACGTTGCCGATCGTCGGAGCGGGCGAGGTGCAGCCGGGCACAAGAGCACAGGCCGAGGCGGCGTCGCCGGCGCCCAGCAGGTCGCGTGGTGGAATCGGGTTGTTGGTGGTGCTGAAGACCACCCGGGTCGGCGTCGTGACCGTCGCGGTCCAGTCGTTCGCCCGGCCCACCTTGGGGGGATCTCCGGTGCCGTCGGCGGGCGGGAAGTTGGCGTCGTCCCCCATGAAGTCGCCGAGCGGACGGCCTCCGCTCTCGATCTGAGCCAGCCCGAAGCAGGCGGCCGGCCCCTCGCAGTTGAAGCCGCCGCTGTCGCCGGTGACACCGGTGGCGACGTTGAGCACCAGCTCGACACCGTACGCCGGCGTGTCGGTCCAGTTCATCACCTCGAACATGATCGCGTTGGGCAGCGGTCCGCGCTGCGGGATCGGTCCGACGTCGGTGATCCGCAGCACGTGCACGTCGGGGATCGGGAACGGGGAAGGCGGCGGCGGATTGCCGAGGGCCGTGCCGGTCAGGGCCAGCGCGGCGACGAAGGATAGCCCGGTGAGCGCACCGGGTCGGGTCACGATGGCGGCGGCGGGCTGGCTTCGGCTCATGATGCTTCTCCCGATCGGTGACCTCGACGCGCGTAGCGGAGTCGTGCCTCGCGGAGCGCTGCCGGCAGCGCGGTTGCGCCGGAACGCCGAGTCCGAGGCTCGGACTCCGGGTCGGACCGGGCGAGTGACCAGGGAACCGCGCGTCGACGACTCCGTAGAATCTAGCACCTGGAGCCCGACGGCCTCCGGGTCCGACCGCCTTCACGACCGCCGGGTGTGGCCGCGGACGCGACGCGCCTGACGTCGACGCGACGCAGCGCCACCTCACTCCTCGGCGCGGAGCACACGCTTGTCCCTGATCGGCACCAAGATCCAGCGCATCACGATCACCGGGGTGCTCGGCGAGGGCGGCATGGGCGAGGTGTACGTCGGTCACGACGCCAAGCTCGATCGTGAGGTGGCGCTGAAGCGCATCCGCGGCGAGCAGGCGCTCGACCCCGAGTACAAGGCCCGCTTCCTGCGCGAGGCGCGCATCCTGTCGCAGCTGCGCCATCCCGGGATCTGCAGCATCTACGACTTCATCGAGCACGAGGGCGACGAGTTCCTGGTGCTCGAGCTGGTCAAGGGCTCGACGCTCACCGACGTGATCGCCAAGGGCGGTCACCTGCGCCAGCGCATGCGCATCGCCGAGAGCATCGTCGAGGTGCTGCAGGCGGCCCACGCCGAGGGGATCGTGCACCGCGACCTCAAGCCGGACAACGTGATGATCAGCGACGACGGGGTCGTCAAGGTGCTCGACTTCGGGGTCGCCCGGGTGGTCGACGGCGAGGAGGGCCTTCGTCGCGAGAAGAAGCCGCGGCGCGCGACGCCGGGAACCGACCAGCTGCGCCTCGATCAGGCCAAGACCCAGGCCGGCATGGTGGTTGGCACCCTGCGCTACATGAGCCCGGAGCAGGCGCGCGGCGAGGCAGTCACCACCGCCAGCGACATGTACTCCTTCGGGCTGATCCTCGAGGAGCTCTTCGCGCCGGCCGCGCCGACGCGGCCCGCCGCCGCGGCCTCGGCGGACGAACCCGACGCCGACTCCGAGGACACCGTTCTGCTGCAGGACGATCGGGTCCCCGTGGTGCCGGTGCATCGGCGCCCGGAGCCGACCCTGGTGGGCGCTGCACGCGGCGACCGGCCTACCGTCGCGGGCATCGACAAGGACCTGGCGAGGATCATCGAGCGACTCAAGGCCTTCGCCCCCGCGGCGCGGCCGACGGCGGTGGAGACCGCGGACCGCCTGCGCTGGGTCGCCGAGCGACCGAAGCGGCGACTGCGCAACGCGCTGATCGCGGCAGCGGTGCTGGCGGCGGTCGGCAGCGGCGTGCTCTACACCATAGGTCTCGGGCGCGAACGGCGCGCCGCCATCGACGCCCGCAACCAGGCCGAGGACCTGGTCAGCTTCATGCTCGAGGACCTCTCGGACGGACTCGAGCCGATCGGTCGACTCGAGCTCCTCGACCAGGTGGCGGACCAGGCGCTCGCCTACTACGAGGCGGTGCCGGCCGAGGACCTGGTCGGCGACACCCTGTTCCGGCGTGGGCTGGCCTTCTGGCGCGTCGCCGAGGTGCAGCGCTACCAGAACGATCTGCCGGCGGCGCTGACCGCGATGGAGCGTGCTCTGGCGATCCACCGCGCGCTGGTCGAAGAGGACCCGGAGAACCCGAGGTGGCGAGATCAGCTCGCCTCGGACCACCGCAATCTGGCGCGCATCCACCTGCAGCGCGGCGAGATGGACGCGGCGGAGACGGCGCTCGATCGGGCGATCGAGCTGCATCGGGCGCTGGTCGAGGCGGACTCCGGCGAGGCGGAGTGGCAGCTCGGCCTGGCCAGCGACCACCGGGTGCGAGGCGATCTCTTCCGCGATCGACGCGACGCCGATGAGGCGCTCGCCGCGTACGGCGAGTCGAAGGCGATCCACGAGCGCCTGGTGACGCTGGCCAGTTCCCGGGGCGCTGCCGAGGATCCCGAGCTGCTCGGCAGGCTGGCGCAGGATCACGCCGACATCGGCTACATCCACTACGCGACGCGCGAGCTGCCCGCGGCGCTCGAGTCGTTCGAGCAGGCGCGCGCGCTGACCAGGCGGGCACTGGCCGAGGACCCGACCAACGCCTACAGCCGCAACACCCTGGTCAACGTGGTATCGCTGATCGGCAAGGTCCACCAGGACCAGGGCGATCTCGACCGGGCCCTGGAGTCCTTCGAGCAGGCGTTGGAGCTGCACACCCGGCTCGCCGGTGAGGATCCCACCGACGTGCGCTGGCAGGGGGCGATGGCCTGGGACTGGGGCTCCCTCGGCGAGGTGCACGCTCTGCGGGGAGACTCAGCCGCCGCCCGGGCTGCCCGCGCGCAGGCGCAGGGCATCCTGCGCCAGCTGGTCGAGAACGATCCGACCAACAGCGAGTGGCGCAGCGAGCTCAGCTGGGAGTCGTTCCAGCTCGGGCGCCTGGCTGCCGAGTCCGGAGATCGCGAGGCGGCGCGGGCGGCCTGGACCGAGGCTGCCGCCGCGGTGGAGCGGATCGGCGTCGAAGCGCGGCCCGACGCGCAGGCGATCCGCGTCATGGCGCTCCTCGAGCTCGGCCGCTACGACGAGGCGCGGCCGCTGGTGGAGACTCTGCGGGCCCAGGGTTGGGACGAGCCCGACTTCCTCGAGGCGGTCGAGCGGGCCGGGCTGTAGGACGGGCGACGTCCTGACGTGGACGACACAGCGGGAGATGGTCCGCCCCCTAAAGGGTTCATTCCGCAAAAAAGAAGGGCGGACGGCCGACGCCATCCGCCCTCAGAGGGGATCTTCCCTTTCCTACGTCAGAACCGGATGCCGAGCGACAGCCGCAGCTCGCGTCCCTGCACGTAGTGGTTCACCTGGGTGCCGCGACCGAAGTTCGGGCCCTCGATGAACTGCAGCGGCAGGCCGAGCGAGTCGGTGGGCCCGTTCGTGTCGGCGCTGACGTTGGTGTCCCAGACGATCAGCTTGTCCTCGTCCAGGACGTTGAACACCTCGACCTTCACCCAGGGCTCGACGCCGCCGAAGACCTCCAGGCCGTAGCGCACCGCGAGATCGATGGTGGTGAAGTCCTCGAAGCTCTGTGACCCGCGCTCGCCGAAGAAGACGTTCGCGGTGGTCGGCGGCCCGGCGTAGCCGGGGTCGTTCGCCAGCTGCTGGGCGGTCACCGGGAAGTTGGTGTCGACCAGGCTGTAGCTGGTGCCGCTGTCGTAGTTCAGCAGACCCCCGAACGTCAGGTTGCCGAGCTCACCGAGAGGCAGCACGTAGCTGGTCCAGGCGCGCAGCTTGTGACGCTGGAAGCCGGGCAGACGGCCGAACGGGAAGTTGCGCTGCGGATCCAGGATCTCCGGGTAGGTGCCGATCGACGACTGGATCGCCGGCTGGTTCGTCGCCTCGCCGACGTAGTTGCCCTCGTTCTCGAGCTGGTGGGTGTAGTTGCCCGCCAGGTCCCAGCGGTCGCTCAAGCGGTAGCTGGCGCTCAACTGCAGCGCACGGTAGGTGCGGTCCGCGAGGTCGGTGTTGCGCAGCTCCTGGTTGTCGACCTGGAGGGTGATCGGGTCCGTGATCGTGGTGCGGCCGAGATCGAAGGTGATGAAGTTCTCGATCAGATCGTCGGTGTCGCGATCGACGTAGTTGATCTCGGCGAAGCCGCGGTTGCCGAGGCGAGCGCCGAAGCCGAGCGTGATCTCCTGGGTCACCGGCGACTTGAGATCGCCGTCGAAGAAGACGTTCGCCGACGGGAAGCGCGCGAACACCGGCACGTAGTTCGCCAGATCGAAGCCGGGATCGAAATCCCTGCCCGAGCCCGGAGGACCGACGTACAGGTACTGGATCAACGACGGGTTGCCGACGTTGCTGTTCGACGAGACGATGTTCGGGTTGTAGCCGCCCGAGTACTCCGCGTAGCCGGCGTCGAAGACGTAGCGGCCGTCGGCGAACAGGTCGTAGGTGGCGCCGAGTCTCGGTACGACACGATCCGTGTCGACCGCGACGATGTCGCCGGTTGCTTCCGAATCGACGGTCTCGTAGCGCACTCCGAGATTGAACGCCCAATGCTCGTTGAGCTGCCAGCGGTCGTTGACGAATGCCGTCACGGTGCGGGTCTCGAGACGGGAGCCCCGCGCCGGGAGCCACTGGTTGAGGAAGCCGAGCTCGAAGACGGGCACCAGCCGACCCTGTGCGTCGAACACCGGGGCGCCCTGCGCGTCGATCTCGTAGTCGAAGAGGAACACCAGCCCGGTTGGCGACTGGCTGTTGCCGCCGACGTTGATGTTGGTGAAGTCCTCGACTCCGAACTTGAGGTCGTGACTACCGAAAGTGTCGCTCGAGTGGAAGAGCGAGTAGCTCGCGGCGAGCTGCTCGTTGTCCCGGTTCTCCGGATCGTTGGCGTCGAAGTAGGTGCCGTTGTAGTGCTGGGTCGCCACCGGCCGCACGAAACCGAAGCTGAGGAAGGGGGAGTCTCGGATGTCGGTGGAAGCCCCGCCACGTGTCGTGCGCTGCTCCTTCTCCGAGTAGTGGGCCTCGATGAGACCGTTGCGACCGATGGTGCCGTGGTAGCGCAGCACCGCGAGATCGTTGGGGCTCGTCTGGGTGAAGACCGTCTCCGGATCGATGGTGAAGGCGAAGTTCTTGCGCAGCACCTCCGAGTCGTTCTCCATGTAGGCGAGGCTGATGCTGTGCCCGGTCGCCGGGGTCGCGGTCAGCTTGCCTTCGAAGCGATCGTTCTCGGTCACCTGATCGAAGCCGATCCCGGTGATGTCGAAGTTGTCCTCGTCGGCGGTCTCGCGCAGGCGGGCGGCGGCGAAGAACCAGAGCCGGTCCCGCACGATGCGGCCGCCCAGGGTGCCCTGCCAGATGTCGTTGGTCTTGTCCGTTCGCTCGATCTCGTTCTCGACCTCGAACGGGTTGCGCTCCTGCCAGTCGTTGTTCGTCAGATCGACCCTCAGGCTGCCTGCGAACTCGTTGCCACCACTCTTGGTGATGACGTTGACGACGCCGCCACTGAAGCGACCGTACTCGGCCGAGATGCCGGAGGTCAGGACCTGCGTCTCGAGGATGGCGTCCTCGATGAAGAGGTTGTCGAACGAGCCGAAGATGTTGTCGTTGATCTCCACTCCCTCCATCAACCAGACGTTGTCGTAGGCGAAGCTGCCGTTGACGGTGATCTGGTTGGTGTTCGGGGTGTTCAACGTCAGGCCCGGCGCCAGGTCGGCGATCGAATCGAGGTCGCGGGTCACCGCCTGTTCGTCGACGTCTTCCTGGGTGATGTTGTAGGTGATCTCCGAGGTGTCGAGAGGCGAAGCCGCAGCCTGCACCACGATCGTCTCCGAGACGGAGAGGCCCAGCGTCGCGTCGAGGTCGGTGAAGGCGCCGACGGCGACCTGAACCGTTCTCTCGAGTGCGTCCATGCCTTCGAGCTCGAAGCGCACGGTGTACAGCCCCGGCGGCAGGGCGCGCAGGATGTAGTCACCCGCAGAAGTGCTGAAGGCGGTGCGGGCGCCCTGCAGCGCAGCGGACTCGGCCGTGATCGACACGCCCGGCAGGGGTGCGCCGTTCTCGTCCTGGACCACGCCGCGGAGCTGGCCCGTCTGTACGCCCTGTGCGCCGACGGCCGCGGTGATGGTCAGTAGGGCGAGTGTAGACAGCGCCAGATGCGCCGCCAGCCCGAGCGGCTGGCGCCAGGCCGGGCGCTCGCCGTGAATGCGGTCTCGATTCCACGAGAGTCGTTTCATCGCTTTCTCCTTCGCTCGATTCCAGATGGATGTCTGGTCGTCCGATCGATGGCATGGCGGCCAACGATCAGGCGATCGGAGGAGCAAGCGGACTGCCCGGTCGTGGGCAGCAGGGAGGAAGCGCCGCGTCGATGTGACGGGACGCTCGCAACGAGCCGCCGGGAGTCGGTGGAAAGATCAGCGCCGTTGCTTTACAGAAAGGTTCAGCGAACGCACCTGTCTCCAACCCTCCGATCTCCTTCGGAAGGTTGGAGATCCGGTTCAGAAAACCGGATGCCGGCGCGCCGTCTCAGTCGCCGAGGAACTCCTCGAGCTGATCCCGGTAGGTGCGGCTCCAGCGCTTCACGACGCCGCTCTTCAGAGTGACTTCGTGATCTCCGGACGACGTCGCCCGGATCTCGGCCACCTCGCTGCAGCGCACGATGGTCGAGCGGTGGATGCGAACGAAACCACGCTCTGACAGACGCTTCTCCAGCGCCTTCATGGTGGCGCGCAGGAGGTGGCTCTCGCCGTCGAGGTGCAGGCGGGCGTAGTTGCCCTCGGCCTCGACGAAGATCACGTCGCGCACCGGAACCAGGACCATGCGACGACCGAGGCGGATCACGAAGCGGTCCTCTCCCGCGGTCGCGCGCCCGTTCGAGGTGGCGGCGCCGTTCGTCGGCGCGTTGGAGGTGGCGAGCTCCTCGCTGCGGTTGCCAGCGCCCGGCTGCATCCGTCGTGGCCTGTCGGTGGTCTCCCGTCGCCAGGCGGAAGGCAGGTGGCCGTAGAGCTGAGGATCGAGTGTCATCGACATCTCCGAGTGGGAGGAATCCCCGAGCGGATCCCTCGCTTCCCCGATGTCTACGCAACCGCCGTGCCGGGGATGCATGCAAGTGCAGTCATGGGACGAGTTGCGCCGCGGTGGGGATGAGTCGCGAAGATCCCTTCGCTGCTGCCTCCAACGCCTGCGCGCCTCATCGGTTCCCGGAGCTCCGGGGCGTGATCCTGTCGCGCCGGTCTGGCAGCGGATCCACGGCCGAGACACGCACGGGGGCGCGGGGCGCGAGGTCTCGAGAGGGCCTCTCGGGTTTCGGCGGCGGCGCCCGGCAGCGGGCGGAGGGCCTGCTTGCGGGTCGTCCCGGAGCGCCGGTGCGGTCCTTCGTCGGCATCTCGCGGCTGTGGGATGATGGCGCGAATGGCCTGGCTGCTTCTCCTCTTCGTCGCGCTGCCGCTCGTCGAGCTGGCGCTGCTCCTCCAGATCGGCAAGGTGGTCGGAGCGCTGCCGACGGTGGCACTGGTGGTCTTCACCGGAGCCCTCGGCGCCTTCCTGGCTCGGCGCCAGGGGCTCGGGGTGCTGCGGCAGATCCGGGAGCAGACCGCTGAGGGCAGGGTCCCGGCGAGCCCGATCGTCGACGGAGTGCTCATCCTGATCGCCGCCGCGGTCCTGGTGACGCCCGGCGTGATCACCGATCTGTTCGGCTTCTTCTGCCTGGTGCCGGCGGGTCGACGCCTGGTGAAGCGACTGGTGGCGGAGCGCTTCCGCAGAGCGATGCAGAGCGGCCGGGTGATCGTGGTCACTCCGTCCGAGGATCCGGTCGGCCACGGCCGCGGTGAGCGCAACGTGACGCCTGGGGGACCGGTGCGTCCACCCGACCAGCGTTAGGATCGAAGAGTTCACCTTCGCCATCCGACGCGACGTCCCGGCCCGAGATCATCCGCCGCATCGACGTCGCCGGTCTCTCTTCGCCGGCGGTCCGGAGGACGCAGTCGTCGTGCTGCACCGCATCACCTACCTGCTCTCGTCGCTGCCGCTGTTCTGGATCTCGTGGCGGTTGTTCGAGCTCTGGATCCGTCCCGAGGCAGTGCCCGACGCGGAGAGCTGGATCCGCTTCGGGGTCGCTCTGCTGCTGCTCGAGTTCGTGCTGCTGCACTCCGGGGTCTTCGTGGTCTTCGGCTTTGCGGCCGCCTCGACGCTGCTGCAGAAGATCGGCGTCGGCGTCGGGCTCACCCTCTTCTACGGTCTCTTCGTCATCGGCTTCGCGCTGGGGACGGAGAGTCGGGCAGTGCTCGAGATCTACGGCCTCGTGATGGTCGGCCGCTTCGCCACCCTGGTGGTCGATCGCGAGAAGGGAACCGCTGCGATCCTCGGGCGCTCGGTGCTCGGAGTGCTCTTCTACATCCCGCTGATGTTCCTGACGGTGCTCTTTCCGATCCCCAGGCTCGGCATCGTCGGCGACTTCGCGAACGCGGCACGCACGAGTGGTGCGAGCGGGGTCTGGGTCGACGACCCGCACCGGCCGATCGCGGCCGGCGCGCTCTACTTCCTGGCCATGGCCCTGTGCGAGGCCGCCGCGGCCTTCGCCAAGCAGGGTCAGTCGACCGGATCGACCGGATCGACCGGATCGGCAGGATCGACCGGGTCGACAGGACCGACGGGCGTGACCGCGATGTCCGATTGAGGCCTGGACCGCGCCTGTCCGATCGCTTCGCCCACGACACTCAGACCACTCCGAGGAGCCACCGCATGACCCCGACGATCGTCCCCGGCTCACAGCCGACGTCGCCGTCTCGCCGCCACCACCGAGGCCCCCTCCTCGCCGTTCTCGCGGTCCTCTCGACGATGCTCGTCGCCTGCGCCGAGCGCCCGCAGGGGCTTCCGGAGGAGCCGCCGGCCGAGCCGGCGCCGCTGCGGCTCTCGATCCTGCACTGCGGCGAGCTGGTGCTCGCCGACCCGGCGCCCTTCAACATCACGACGGAAGAGGCGGGCCGCCTCGACATGGTGGTTCCCTGCTACCTGATCGAGCATCCCGACGGCACGCTGCTCTGGGACCTCGGTCTGCCCTTCGGCGTGCAGACCGGCGAGTACAAGATGCAGGGTGCCGAGCTGCGGCTCGAGCGCACGGTCGAAGAGCAGCTCGCCGAGCGCGGGCTCACACCCGCCGACATCGACTACGTCGCCATGTCGCACCTGCACTTCGACCACTGCGGCCAGGCCAACGCATTCGCTGGCTCTCACCACCTGATCCAGCGCGCCGAGCACTCCGCCGGCTTCGGCGAGGACGGCGCGGCGGTCGCCTTCTTCGAGCGCCAGCACTACGAGGCTCTCGCCGACTCCGAGACCACTCTGCTCGACGGACGGCACGACGTCTTCGGCGACGGACGGGTGGTCATCCACCCGGCGCCGGGGCACACGCCGGGCCACCAGGTCCTCTTCGTCGATCTCGAGGAGACCGGCCCGGTGGTGCTCTCGGGCGACCTCTACCATTTCGCCGCCAACCGTGAGCTGCAACGGGCCCCCGTCTTCAACTTCGATCAGGAGCAGACCATCGCCTCGATGCAGGCGGTCGAGCAGCTCCTCGCCGACACCGGCGCCGAGCTCTGGATCCAACACGACGCGGGGCAGGCCGAGGAGCGGAGATGGTTCCCCGACAGCTACCGTTGATGACATCGGCGGCCCACCGCTTCCGGATCTGGTGAGCGTCGGGCTCTCGACCGGTCGGTGAGCGCGCGAGCTCTGCGGCGGGACGAGACCATTCCGGGTGGCGACCCGGCGGGTGCGGGCTGGGCCGGCCGGGTGCCCCGGGGCGGTCCGGCGTCGCCCGAGATCGCCGGACACTCGTCGGCGGGTGAAAGGTCTGGCGCGGCCTGAGGACTACCGAGGTGATGCGGCTCGCGCCGGGCGGCGCGCCGATCCGCTCGCGAGCCGCGAGCTCCTCGCCGCGAGAGCGGCGCTCCAACGGAACACCAAGCGGACTGGCGAAACACGCCAGCGGAAGGAGAGTCCTCCCATGTTCGATCGACAGCTCACCGACCTCCTACAGCGGCCCGGCGCACGGCACTGGCTGGTACGACTGGCTCGTGCAGTCGTCGAGGCGTGGATCGTGGCGCTGGTCTTCGCGGCGCTGGCGTTCGCCGGCGCCTTCGGCGGCGGCCGGGTGCACGCGCAGGACGAATCGACCCTCGGATCCGCACTGCTGGGCCCGGGTCCCCTGCTGCTGCGTGGCGCGACGGTGATCGACGGCGTGGAGCGTGGCGACGGCTCGGGCTGGTCACCGCGTCCGGCCGATCTGCTGATCGAGGACGGCCGGATCGCCGTCGTCGCGACTCCGGGCGAGATCACCGCTCCGGAGGGGACACGCAGCCTCGACCTGACTGGCCGGTTCGTGGTCCCGGGCTTCGTCGACAGCCACGCCCACGTGGCGCTCGGCCCGGTCCGCGTCGAGCAGCAGGAGGGCGGCATTCCGACAATGACGATGCAGGTCGACGCCGAGGTCGGTCCACGGTCCCTGCGCTCGCTGCTCGCCTCCGGGGTGACCTCGGCGCGCGATCCAGGGGGCTCGACGGCGCGCAACATCGCCCTGCGCGAGGCGGTCGCCACGGGGGCGGTACCCGGCCCCGTGCTGACCGTCGCCGGTGAGGTCATCGACACGACGGCGTTCGACGGCCTCACCGTGCAGGTGACCTCGCTCGAGGCCGTGCGCGCCGAGGTGCGGCGTCAGGCGGAGCTCGGCGTCGACCTGATCAAGCTGTACGCCGGCCTGGCGCCGGAGATGCTGCGCGCCGGCGTCGACGAGGCGTCGCGTCATGGGCTGCCGGCGGTCGCTCACCTGTTGATGAGCACCTGGCGCGAGGGCGCTGAGGCGGGGCTGCACTCGATCCTGCACGCCGTTCCCGGCTCGCCGAAGATGCTGCCCGCCGAGCAGCGCGCCGCCTACATGAAGGATCTGCACTCCACCCTGTTCCTGCTCACCTGGTTCGAGTTCGTCGACTTCGAGTCGCCGGAGATCGCCGCCACGATCGAGGCTCTGGTCCGCCTCGACACCTGGGTCGACCCGACCCTGGTGGTGTTCGAGGCGGCGGCCTTCGGCGATCGCCCCGAGTACACCGTCGATCGTCCCGAGCTGGCACTGGCTGCCGAATCCCTGGTCGAGAACTGGAGGACCTCCTTCCGCTTCGATCAGGGATGGGACGAGGACGCCTACCGGCGCGCGCAGGCGGCCTGGCCGCGAGCGCTGGAGTGGGTGCGGCGACTGCACGAGGCGGGTGTGCGACTCACCGCCGGGACCGACGCCAACAATCCCTGGACCGTTCCCGGGCCGAGCTTCCACCGCGAGCTCGAGCTGCTCGTCGAGGCAGGGATCCCGACGGTCGACGTGCTGCGCATCGCCACCCGGAATGGTGCCGAGGCACTGGGCCGGCTCGCCGAGACCGGGACCCTCGAGGCGGGCAAGCGTGCCGATCTGGTGGTGCTGCGCTCCTCGCCACTCGAGCGGATCTCGGCGACCCGCGAGATCGAGCTGGTGGTGCAGGGCGGTCGCTTATGGTGTCCCAGCGACCTGGTAGCCGCGGTGCCGGTCGGCGCGCAGTCGGCTGCGGCCTCGCGGTTCTGTGGGGGGCCGGGCTCGCGGACGGCGTCGCCCTGAGCCAGGCGTCAGGGCGTCAGGACGACGACCGTGTGTGACCGTGGCGCACGACGTGAGTGGAGCATCGACCAGGGAACGGCTGTTCGGCGAGCTGATCGCCTCGGAGGAGGCGTCGCTGCGCCGTATGCTGCGCTCGTACGAACGCGATCCGGGTCTCTGTGAAGAGCTCTACCAGGAGGTGTGTCTCGCCGTCTGGAGGGCGCTGCCGCGCTACCGCGGCGACGCGTCGCCGCGCACCTTCGCCTACCGCATCGCCCACAACCGAGCCGTTTCTCACGTCGTCGGGCAGCGGCGCCGGGCAGCGGTTTCGCAGCCCTGGGAGCAGGTCGACACGGCGCCGGCGGCGACCGGTCGAGGGCCGCACGGAGAGCTTCTCGGCAAGGAGCGACGACGGACGATCGAGCGTGCCGTGGCCGAGCTGCCCCTCGGTTTGAAGCAGGCGGTGCTGTTGCGACTGGAGGGCCTGAGCCACGCCGAGATCGCCGAGGTGCTCGGCATCTCGGAGAACGCCTCGGCGATCCGGTTGAGTCGTGCCGCGAGCCGGATGAGATCGCTGATGGATGCAGGGACCACAGGGCGCGGTCAGACGACAGGCGCCGGGTCCGGGAGTCGACGAGGAGAGCGGTCGTGAGTGAAGGCAGAGAGTGGGCGGGAGAGGCGGAGCTCTGGCGCGAGCTCGGCGCCCTGTGGCGGCAGGGGCCCGACGACGGGACCGCGCCCGAGACCATGGAATCGCCGCCTTCGCGACCCTCCGCCCAAGCTCTCGGTGCGGAGCTGGCACGGCGCGTCCGCCGCCAGATCCTGCGTGCGGTCGCGGTTCAGGTGCTCGAGCTGCTGACCGCCGCGGCGGCCCTGTGGCTGGCCCTGGCGCTGCTGCGGGGCGATGGCGGAGCGATGGAGCGGATCACCGCTCTGGTGATCGTCACGCTGGTCGCCGTCGCGGCGGCGTACGGGGTGTGGAACCGGCGTCACGCGTGGCGGGTGCGGGCACGCACCCCGCATGGGCATCTCGAGGATCTGAGGAGACGCAACCGTGCGCGTCGCGGCTACCTGCGTTTCTCCTACGCGCTGCTGGTCGCCGAGGTGGCGCTGTTCTCGGTGTGGATCCCCCTGCAACGCCCCGACGAGCTGGTCTCCGCCTTCGCCTTCCTGGCGCTCTGGTGCGGCGCCGGCTTCCTCGTGCTGCTGCGGCTGAACGTCGTGGTGCGACGCGAGGCGCAGACCCTGGAGCGGCTGGCGGCGGAGCTCGACGTCCCCGACGACGAGGCGGCGCGCTAGGCCTCGGGCGCGGCGAGCCCCAAGCCACGTCTGCCCGCGCGCCAGATCCGTCGGGCGCCGGGCGGAGACCGTAGGCGATCTCATCGCTCGTTCCTCCACGCCCTCAACGCCTCCGGGGGCAGAGCCTGGGCTCGCCCGCAGCGCAGGCATGCTCGGTCCCGTTCCCGGTACCGGCTTCAGCGCGTCCGCTCGTCGCTCTGGATGCGGCCGTCGCGCATGGTGACGACGCGCCGCGCGTGCTCGGCGATGTCGTCCTCGTGGGTCACCAGCACCACCGTGTTGCCGGCCCGGTTGAGCTCGTCGAAGAGCTCCATGATCTCCGCCGAGGTGGCGCTGTCGAGGTTGCCGGTGGGCTCGTCGGCGAGCAGGATCGAGGGTTGGTTGACCAGCGCGCGTGCGATCGCCACACGCTGACGCTGGCCGCCGGAGAGCTCGTTCGAACGGTGGCTGCGGCGATCCGCCAGGCCGACCCGCTCGAGGGCACGCGCGGCGAGCTCGCGGCGCTCGCCGCGCGACAGGCCGCTGTAGACCAGCGGCAGCTCGACGTTGTCGAGCGCGGTGGTGCGCGCCAGCAGATTGAAGGTCTGGAAGACGAAGCCGATCTGCTCGTTGCGGATGGTGGCCAGCTCGTCGTCGTCGAGCTCCTGCACCGCGACACCACCCAGCGAGTAGCTGCCCGAGGTCGGCGTGTCGAGGCAGCCGAGCAGGTTCATCAGCGTCGACTTGCCGCTGCCCGAGGCGCCCATGATGGCGACGTACTCGCCGTGCTCGACATCGAGGTCGACGCCGTCGAGGGCGCGGACCTCCTCGCTTCCGACCTGGTAGATCTTGTGCAGATCGCGCACCTGGATCAGCGGCACGGGCGCGGACTGCGGGGCGGAGGGATCGACGGGAGCTGAGGTCATGATCTGGCCCGGGAATCGCAGGCGCTGCGTCTGCAGCCTGACGGCGCCAGGTGGTCGAGCGGCGCGGGTGGCGTGAAGAGCCCGCCGAGGACCGCTCGCCGACGGCCACGCGCGGACCGACGTTCCCTTCGTAGTGCCAACACGAATCGGAGACTCGCGCTCACGCGGCCTCGTGACGCAGCGCGTCCACAGGGTCGAGGCGCGAGGCTTGCCGTGCCGGCAGGTAGCCGGCGAGCACTCCGGTGAGGCACGACGAGACGAGGCCGAAGGCGACCGCCCACAGCGGCAGGACGGGGAGGAAACCGGGCAGGACCAGGGTGAGTACGGCGGTGAGCGCGGCGGCGGCGATCAGGCCCGCCGCTCCTCCCAACAGCGACAGCAGGAGAGACTCGACGAGGAACTGCTGCAACACGTCGCGACGGCGAGCACCCACCGACATGCGCAGGCCGATCTCACGGGTGCGCTCGGTCACCGCGATGATCATCACGTTGGCCACGCCGATGCCCCCGATCACCAGGGAGACCGCCGCCAATCCGACCGTCGCGAGGGCGATGCCGGCGCCGACGCGGTCGAAGGTGCCGATGATCTGTTCCGAAGTCGACAGGTTGAAGTCGTTCGCCTCGTCCGGCCCCAGCTTGCGCAGCTGCCGCAGCGCCGCTTCGATCTCGACCTGTGCCTGCTGCAGCCGATCGGGCGCGGCGCGCAGGTAAAGCAGCGTCGCATCGGCCTCGGGGAAGCGGCGTGCCGCGGTGCCGGCGGGGATCGTCAGCACGCTGTCCTGACGGTTCTCGCCGAAGAAGCCACCGCGCCGCGCCGCCAGCACCCCGACCACCGAGTAGGGCTCGCCGAGCAGGAACACCGGCTCGCCGAGCGCCGCCGCGCCGTCGCCGCCGAACAGCGCCGTGGCGAGGCTCGAGCCGAGCACCGCGACGCGCGCCGCCGAGCGGTCTTCGAGCTCGGTGAACGGGCGGCCGTGCGCGAACTGCGCGCCGACGATGTCGAAGTAGGAGGGGGAGGCACCCTCGAGCAGCACCGTGTCCGAGACGGCGGCGCCGGCGCGGACGGTGATCGCCCGGCCGTTGATCACCGCCGGGATCAGGATGTTCGCGGCGCCGGCGACCACCAGGTCGGAGCGGCTGGCGATGATCTCGGCGAAGCCGGGCTCGAGGGCCTCGCGGCGCGCCTCCTCCTCGGAGGCGGGCGAGTAGGGGTCTCCGGAGAGGTGGAAGGCGAAGACGTTCTCGGTCCCCAGCTCGCGAAAGAGCAGGGCGATCTGGTTGCGCACGTTGACCAGCACGGTGGCGACCAGCGACACGGTGACGATGCCGATGACGATGCCGAGCACCGCCAGCAGCGAGCGCCCCGGATTGGCGCGCAGCGCGCCGAGGGCCAGGCGCGTCGAGCTGCGCAGCGATTCGCTTCTGGAGCGTCGCCGCCTCCGGTTCGTAGTGTGGCCGTGCCGGCCGTCGATCTGGTGCTGCGTCTTGCTCATGCGGCGCCACTCACTCACTGCGCAGGGCGTCGACGATGTCGATGCGCGTCGCCCGGCGAGCCGGGAACAGGCCGGCGAGCAGGCCGCTGGCGCAGGCCGCCACCAGGCTCGTGGCGACCGTGGCGCCGCGCAGCTCGAGCTCGAGGCCGCCACCACCCACCGCCGCGACCAGCAGGCGCACCGCCAAGACGCCGGCGAGTCCGCCGAGCAGGGCGATGATCAGCGACTCGGCGAGCACCTCGGCGAGGATCTGCCGGCGCGACGCACCGACAGCGCGGCGCACGCCGATCTCGCGGGTGCGCTGGGTGACCGAGACGAGGATGGTGTTGGTGACCACGAGGACGGCGGCGAGCAGCGCCATGGCGGAGATCGGGCCTGCCGCGGCGCCGACGCGCTGGGTCAGACCGAGCACGAAGCCGCGCGCCGCGTCGGGGGCCAGGATGTCGAAGTCGTCCTCCTCTCCAGGCCCGAGCTGATGCCGCGCCCGCATCGAGATCCGCGCCTGGCTCTCGGCGAGCTCGGTGCTGCCCGGGACCGCGGGGTCGGGAGCGCGGGCGAGGATCTGGATCGTCTCGGGAGCGCCGAAAGCACGCTCGAGCGCGGGCAGCGGGATCCACACGTTGCGATCGAGGGAGCTGCCGGCCACCGTCCCCTGACGTTCCTGCATGCCGATGACCTCGAAGCCGCGGCCGGCGACGCGCAGCGTCCGGCCGAGGGGGTCGACCGCCGGGAAGACCTCGTCGGCGATCAGTGCCCCGATCACCGCCACCTGCCGGGCCTGCTCCTCCTCCTGGCGCGAGAAGAAGCGACCCTGCTCGATCGCCAGATCGCGGATGCGGGGCAGCTCGGCGGTGGCTCCGACCAGCGACGCTCCGTCGTAGCGTCGCGCGCCGGCCGAGACCTGCACCCGGAGATTGACGGTGGCGCCGTAGAGCGCCCGGCCCTCGGCGTTGCGCTCGAGGAAGCGCAGATCGGCGCGGCGGATGTCGGGGTTGCGCTGCAGCCGCCGCTCGAGCTCCTGGCGCGACAGCTGGCCCGGCGCCGCGATCTTCGCCAGCACGAAGGTGTCGCTGCCGAAGGCGCGGGCGGCGTCGGCGCGTGCCGAGCGCTCGACGCCGTCGAGCACGACCTTGACGGTGGCGATGGTCGCCACCGCCGCGGCGATGGCGACGCCGGCGAGCAGGGCACGCAGCGGATGCGAGCGCGCCGCTGCGGCGCCCTGGCGCAGTGCTTCGCCGAGCGACAGCCGCCGCTTGCGCGGCCGCGATCCGGCCGGGCCGCTTGCAGCTGGACGAGCCACCGGCGTCCTCCGTGCTTCGCTCAACGCGCCGCGACCGCGGCACCGTCCTCGAGGTCGCGCAGCAACTGGTACGGGCCGATCACGA
>QQVD01000062.1 GCA_003388555.1 Acidobacteriota bacterium
ACGATGGCTTCGCGCCACGCCAGCCAGGGTCGCGACGTGCGGGGTCTGCGCTGGGCGGGCGCGGCGCAGGAAACCCCTGTGGACGCGACCCCCCGGTACGACTCGGTGGTCATCCGGCGCGCCGGCTTCTGTGGTCTTGTCGCCGCCGGTCGACTCGCTCGGTCGGGCTCGCTTCGCGACGCGGTCACCGTCGTCGGTCCGCGAGTCGAGGAGAGCCGCCGCCTGGTCGGCGGCTGCACGCTGCGGGCGCGGAGCCTGGAGTGGATCGCGGCGGCGATGGGGAGAGAGCGCGAGGAGATCGAGTCGCGACTGCTCGATCCTGGTCTGCCGCCGGCCAGCACGCATCGCCAGCACGCCGCGCTGCTCTCCGGTGAGGCCGAGAGCGGACTGCGCATCGTGCAGC
Organism: Acidobacteriota bacterium; assembly: GCA_003388555.1. Classification (GTDB taxonomy): domain Bacteria; phylum Acidobacteriota; class Thermoanaerobaculia; order Multivoradales; family Multivoraceae; genus QQVD01. The sequence goes on from QQVD01000062.1 coordinate 404, forward strand.
GGACCTGCTTCATGGACGCGTCGAAGGCACGCCGGGGCCGGCGCGGCGGGACGCCGCTCGCTTTCGGAGTGCGCAACTCGCGGCTGCTGGCGCTGCTCGAGGAGCTGGCGCGGGAGAACGGAGTGCGCTTCGTCGAGGCCGGTGGCGCCGCCGCCGATCTCCGCGCGATCGCTGGCGAGAAGGCACTGCTGGTCAACGCGGCGCCCGGCCCGATCGAGGGGTTGGAGGTCGCGGCCCCACCCCGGCGTCCGCGCCAGTTCGTCGCCGCGGTGCAGGTGCCGTTTCGCGCCGAAAGGCTCGACGCTCGGGGAGTGGTCGAGGCCGACGAGTCGTTCGTCTGCTGGCTGCCCGACGCCGTCGGGCTGCAGATGGGCGTCTTCTACCCGTTCCAGGATCCGCTGTCTCCGAGCGCCGACTTCTACGGCATCGTCTACCGGGTCGTCGACGCTTCGCGGGCCGCCGACCGCGCGGCGGTCTTCGAGAGACTCAGTGCGACGCTGCTGGCGGTGGGAGAGCTGCTGGGCCTGCAGGCCGTGGATCGGAGGGAGACGCGGGGCGAAGCGATGGTGCCGGTCTCGCCGTGGTCCCGTGCGCCCGCCTCGCAGCCCGGAGTGCTCGAGCTCAGCCGGCTGTGCGGCGCCGGCAGCCCGATCATCACCGGCGACGGGATGACGCGCTCGGCGATCGGTGGCGTCGTCGCGGCGGAGAGCGTCCTGCTCGGCCGCGATGCGGCGGCGGACGTGCACGCCGCGCTCGCCGGGTATCGTCGGCTCAACCGCGAGCTGCACCTGTTGCTCTCGACTTTGTCGCTGCCGGCGCGCTGGCTGCTGCGAAGCGCCCCGGACCTCACCCTCTGGCGGCAGAGCCGCTCGTACCACCGAGACATGTGGGCCGGGGCTGCCTGATGTCGGTGCTCGCGACGAAGCCCTGAGAGACAGAGCGAGGAGGTGAGCCCATGGACGGAGATCCCGGTCGGCTACGTGGCACCCTGGTCCTCCACGGCGCCCTGGTCGTCGCCGTCGGCCTGGTGGCCGGATTCGGACTGCTCTTCGAGCTGCTCGGCGAGGTCGCCATCTGGCCGCTGCCCGGTCCCCAGGTCGACATCCCGGGCAGCGTGCGCGGCTGGCAGGCGGCGCACGTCGGCGGTCTGCTGAACGGCGTGCTGATGCTCGTCGGCGCTTCGTTCCTCGGTGTGCTGCCGTTCTCGCAGCGGGGCCGCGCCATCTTCGCCTGGGGTCTGGTGTTCACCGGCTGGGCGAACACCGTCTTCTACTGGTTCGGCAACGTGGCGCCGAACCGCGGGCTGAGCGGCGGCGACAACGCGCTCGGCGAGGGCACCACGGCCGGTTTCGTGGCCTTCCTGCCAGCGGCACTGGCCAGCGTGGTCACGCTGGTCGCCATGATCGTGCTGGCGGCCGCCGGCTGGCGCGCCAGTCGCGGCCGGGGCGACGGTGGCTAGCGTCGGGGCGCGCCCGTCGGTTCCCGGCGCGTCGGAGACCAGGGCGATCGGCGGCCGCGCCGTCCGGCTCCCGCCCTCCCGGGCGCCAGCGGGAATGCCGGCGAGAGTGCCGGCGAAGCTCCTCGTCGCTGCCGCCACTCTGGCCGCAGCAGGTGCTTTCACTCCAGGCTGCAGCGACTCGTCGCCCACCGCGCCGGCGCAGCCGACACCCAGCGTCGCACAGGTGGTCTTCGCCGACGACGCGGCGCGCACCCACGAAGCGCTGATCGTCGGCCTGGTGCAGCAGACCGCCGCCGCCGCCAACCAGAGCATCCCGATCGGATCGGTGCTGTTCACCGTCGCGTCGGACGCGCAGCGCACGATTCCGGGCTGGGGGCTCGGGGGCTACACCCTGAGCGACTCCGAGATCGAGATCGTGCTCGATCCACAGCGTTCCGACCTTGCGTCGCTGATCGCCGAGCGCCTGCCCCTCGTCACGGCCCACGAGCTGCACCACGTGGTGCGCTGGCGCGGCCCCGGACCCTACGTGACCCTGCTCGAGGCGCTCGTCTTCGAAGGGCTCGCCGATCACTTCGCCCTCGATCTCGTGGGCGGGCCGGTGCCGCCGTGGATCGATGCCTTCCCGGAATCCCAGGATGCGCTCTACCTGGCGCGCGCCGAGCCCGAGCTCGATGCGGCCTTCGACTTCGGTCGCTGGTTCTTCGGCTTCGGCGACCTGCCGCGCTGGACCGGCTACACCCTCGGCTTCCGCCTCGTCGGCGACTACATCGCGGCCCATCCCGGCAGCAGCGCCGCGAGTCTCGTGCACGCGCGGGCGGACGTGTTCAGGCCGTGAAGCGCAGGGCGGTCCTCCGGCCAGCGATCATCGGCCGCTGCGTCCTGCGGCCACCGACCGCCCCGGCGCTCCGTTGCGCCCGCTTTGGCCCTTCGTCCCATGGTTCCACGCCGTGAATGGATGAAGGAGGTCTCGAGATGAAGAACCGGTCCGCCGTACCCGGCCGCAGACACGACACACCTGGCCGCGGAGGTCTCGCCGGCCCGGCCCTGGCGGTCCTCGTCCAGCTCGCCCTGCTCGTCGTGCCGGCGGGCGCATCGGTGCCTGAGAGTCGGAGTCATGGCGACTTCGTGCCCTCGCCCGTCGCCTCCCGCGGCGGCACGAACCTCTCGGTGGTCGACGTCATCGTGATCGACGGAGCGTCGAATCCGATCGTTCCGCAGGCGGGTGAGGCGTTCTTCGTCCAGGTGCGCTTCCTCTACGAGGATCCGACCTGCGACCAGTACTCGATCGAGCGCACCGTCAACGGCTGGACCCACCAGAGCGCCGAGATCAACTGGGGCTGCGGCTCCGCCAGCGGCCTCTGGATCCACAACTGGGGCAGCTGGTTGATGTTCGAGGGTGGGACGTACGAGATCACGGTGGTGCTGGACCCGGACGACGCGGTGGCGGAGGTCGACGAGTCGGACAACTCGATGACGGTCGAGCTCACCGTCGGGGGGACCGAGGCGCCCGAGTGGCTGCTGACCAACGTCAAGGCGGGGCGCCAGCTGCTCGGCGACGGCACCGACGTGATCGTCGGCACGATGGACGACGCCTTCGACTACCTGCACCCGTGGTATTCGGGCAACGACTCGCTGGGACGTCCACGCCTGGTCGCCGCGAGCCAGAACGCCGACGGCATCGGCGGCAGCCCGGTCAACCAGCAGCACGCCACGCGGGTGATGGGCGCTGCTCTCGCTAGAGGGCTCAACGCCGGCGACATGACCGGCTACGCGCCCGACGCCCGCTACGTCACGGCGGAGTTCCTGAACCGCGCCAGCGTGCCGGGCCTCCAGGTGATGAACGTGGTCGACGCGGCCGGCTTCCTGGTCGCCAACGAGGTGGACGTCATCAACATGAGCTGGTCGTTCTGGCAGGGATCCGCGATCGACTCCCAGAACGGCGAGGCGGAGATCACCAACCTGCTGGTCGACTACCTGGCTTACGGGGAGAACATCCTCTGTGTGCCGGCGGTCAACCAGCTCGTCGACTACGACAAGCCGACAGCTCCCGGATCGTCGCGCAATGTGCTCACCGTCGGGGGGATGGAGAACGACCTGATGCGGGCCTGGTCCGAGCACGACCACGGGCCGACGCTCGACGGGCGCAGCAAGCCCGACCTGCTCGGCAACGACTCGGCCTTCGTGCCGCAGGCTTGGCAGGGCTGGCGTTTCGGGTTCCCGGCGATCCTGGGGGGTGGGGGCACCAGCGCCGCGGCGCCGCACGTGACGGGAGCGGCGGCGCAGCTGATCGACTACGGGAAGGCGAACGGGGAGAGCCTCGATCAGAAGGTGCTGCGCGCCGTGCTGATGACCTCGGCGAACAAGGCCCTGGACGCGGACGGCACGCCCTGGGCCAACGGCCTGACCACGCCGCTCGACGACGAGCAGGGTGCCGGCGTCATCGACACCGTGCGGGCGCACGCGATCTACTCCGCCGGCTCCTGGACGCAGAGCGGCGGGATCCCGGCCTACGACCTGGCGACGGTGAACGGCGAGATCGAAGGCGTCGGCGGTCGTGTCGTCTACGCGCTCGGTCGGCCGCAGGGAGCTTCGGCTTCGCTCACCGCCACGTTGGTGTTCGATCGCCACACCTTCTGGGACGACGTGAACTCCAACGGGGTCATCGATCAGGGCGACGGCTTCTACCTCGATCCGAACGACGGCCAGGACGATCTCGACCTGGCCTTGGTGCGCGACGGCGTCGAGGTGGCCGCGTCGCGCAGTCTGGTCGACACGGTCGAGCATCTGCACCTCGAGGATCTGGCGCCCGGGGACTACGAGCTGCACGTCGAACGGCGACAGGTCGCGGGCTCGGGGAGTGGGGAGGAGTTCGCGCTGGCGATCTTCAGCGAGACGCCCTGGAGCGTGCCCCTGTTCGCGGACGGCTTCGAGTCCGGCGACGCCTCTGCCTGGTCGGCCTCGACGCCCTGACGGAGCCGGTGGGTCGCCCGGCGGCAGCTAGCGCATCACCCACCGCGCCAGCAGGACTCCCGCCGCCAGCAGCACGCCGATCTCGGCGACGCGCATCGCGGCGCCGAGCCAGCGCATGCGGCCGAGACGGCGCTTCATCTCGGCGCGGTCGTTGGTGCGCGGGAACGGCTCGTCGGGCACCGGTTCGCCGAGGAAGGCGCACAGCGGCTCCCAGCCCTGGCTGACGTCGTAGACCAGCAGTCGCTCGGGCGGCACGGTCTGCTCGACCTCGCGCTGGTGCTCGACGTAGCGCTCGATCGCCGCCCGTTCGTCGGTCATGGTGCGGCGGTGGAAGCGATTCCAGATCAGCTCACGGTGCATCTCGTCGACCCGCCGCAGGGCCGGGATCCACCGCTTCACCACGCGCGCCTGCCACAGGTACTGCGGCGAGTAGATCGTCTCCCAGGTGCTGCGGTACCAGGTCTCGGGGCCGCCAGGGTGCAGGCTGAGCAGCACCTTGGCGTGCGGGTAGGCCTCGATCAGCTCGCGCCAGACGGTGGCGCCGGGGTTGTCGACGGTGGCGCGGTAGTCGGCGAACACGCGCTCCCAGTCGTGCTGGGCGCCCGGAGGCGAGCGCGCCACCTCGAGCCAGAAGTCGGGGTGGGCCGGCTTGTTGCGCGGCACCTCCAGCACCTCGAACATGTGGTAGCACGGGTAGCCGAGCCGGTTGAGGGCCAGGCGCAGCGAAGCGGTGCCGGTGCGTCCGAAGCCGACGCCGATCAGGTCGAGTGGCATGGCGGCACCCTAACCGAGGATCGTCCGGAGCGGCCCGCGGGGGCTGTTCTCCACCCGCCGCCCAATGCCGCCGCGGTCACTCGCCGCGGATCGCCAGCAGGCTCTGGCGGGTGCGGAAGTACCAGGTGCCGTCGACGCCGGCGGGGGAGGCGATCACCGCCTCGTCGAGCTCGTTGGTGCGCACCACCTCGAAGTCGGGGCCCTGGCGGATGACGAAGGTCACTCCGTCGTCGTTGGTGAACAGGACGTGGCCCTGCACCGCCACCGGGGCGGCCGAGAAACTCTCGCGCTTCGCTTCGCCGAGCCGCGTCTGCCAGGCGAGGTCGCCGCTCGCCGCCTCGTAGACGGTCAGCACGCTGGCCATGTCGTTGACCAGGTAGAGGTAGTCGCCGACCGCCATCGGCGCGACGACGAACGGAGAGCCCTTCGGCGAGCTCCATACGACGCGGCTGCCGGTGACGTCGCCCGAGCCGCCGGGGCGGATCGCCAGCGTCGGCCCGGCGCGCCCGGAGGAGGCGAAGACCAGGTCCTTGGAGACCACCGGCGTGGGGATCACCTCGAAGGTGCTGCCGCTCGCCCGCCACAGCTCCTCACCGCTCGTCGGGTCGTAGGCGATCACCATCTGCTGCCCGCTCATGACGATCTCGTCGCGGGTGCCGGACTCGGTCTCGACCCGCACCGGCACCGGGCTGTTCCATCCCACCTGCGCCTCGCGCGCCGTGCGCCAGAGCTGCTTCCCGGTGGCGCGGTCGAAGGCGGCGATGAACGAGTTGCCGTCGCCCTTCTGGTCCTGCACCAGGATCAACCGATCGCGCCAGAGCAGCGGCGACGACGCGGTGCCGTGAAAGGCGTCGAAGGGTCCGAGTGGCACGTGCCAGGCGATCTCCCCTTCGAGGGTGAGCGCCAGCAGTCCGAGGTTGCCGAGGTAGGCATAGACCCGCTCGCCGTCGGTGGCGACGGTGGACGAGGCGTGTCCGTTCTTGGGGTAGGCGCTCTCGGCGTCGGGCCCGGCTGGCGCGAAGGTCTCCCACAGGAGTCGGCCGTCCTCGGTGGAGTAGGCGAGCACCGAGCGTCGGTCGCCGCCTTCGTAGGCGGTGGTGAGGAAGATCTTCCCGTCCCAGACCACCGGCGACGAGTTGCCACTGCCGGGCACCGGCACCTTCCAGGCGATGTTGCGCTCCTCGCCGGGCAGCGCCGACCACTCGAGCGGGTAGCCGTCACCGTGCACCTCGCCCTGTCGGCTCCAGCCACGCCAGCCAGGCCAGCTGTCGCGCGGCGCCTCGGCGGCGATCATCTCGGCGTCGACCGCTGTCGAGGAGTTCGCGGTGCTCGCCGCGTCGCTGGCCGGCGAGCAGCCGAGCGCGAGCAGCACCGCGAGGCCGAGGGGCGCCGCCGGGGCAGGGCGCGTCGCGACGTATGCCCTGTGATCGCCAGATTCGCCGTGGAAGGTGCCGGGAGTCGCTTCGGTGGTCATCGGTCTCCGATCTCCGGGAGTAGTCAGCGAGGTCGTTCCGGGCGCCCGCCTGCAGAAGCGATCGACTCGGCACAGTCGCGCGGGCGGCACTCTCCGCCTCGCGGCTCGAAGCCTTCGGGCGGCGGCTGGTCGGCGGGCCAGATCGAGTACTGCTCCTCGTGGTTGATGACCACGCGGTAGCGGGCGTCTCCGAGCTGCATCACGGCGCGGCGCAGCGGCAGTGCCTCACCCGAAGGCTTCCACCCCGTCGGCGGCGCCAGCTCGGCGGGCCACAGCGACATGGCGTCTTTGCTGCGGATCGGCCGGTAGAGCTCGGCCGCGTCGTTGGAGATCTTCTGCGTCACCTGGGTCTTCCTCTCGGCGGTCTCACCGGGAGGCTGGGGTGGCGTACCGCTTGCAGCGGCGGCCGAGGCCACGACGAGACAGGCGCCCAGGGCGAGGCGTCGCATGGCGCGGTGGGGTGAGGGTCTGCGCATCGAGTGCTCCTCCGTGTCGTTCTCCAGTCGCTCGGCGGTCCGTCCAGTGTACGTCGACGAGACGCGGGGAGTTCGCCGCGAGCGACTCGCTGCTCCGAGAGTGAGCCCCGCCTGGTCGGCGGCGTCAGAGATCCTCGAAGCGCACGTCGAGGATCGGATAGTCGCGCCAGATCGCGAAGTCGAAGTGCCACCACTCGTTGGGGAGGGCCTGGAAGCCCTCCTCTTCGAGCTCCTGGCGCAGCAGCGCCCGCAGGTCGCGCTGGCGTGTCGTCCAGGCGGGGTAGTCGGAGTAGGCGCGACGGCTGAACTCGTCGTAGCCGCTCGGCATGGGCACCGGCTCTCCGGTCTGGAGGTCCACCAGCGTGAGGTCGACCGCGCAGCCGCGGTTGTGGCGCGAGCCCTGCGACGGGTCGGCGACGAACTCGCGCTGGAAGTCGGGGGTGGCGTCCCAGAACATCTTGGTCACGTGCCACGGCCGGTAGGCGTCGTAGATCAACAGCCCGAAGCCCTGCTCGCGCAGATCGCCGTGGGCGCGTGAGAGCGCCTCGGCCGCCGGTCGCTGGAGGAAGGCGCGGGCCTGGAGGTAGAACTCGGTGCCCATGAAGTTGCGCGTGCCGGCGTAGCGGATGTCGAGCCGTAGCGACGGGTCGACGTCGATCAGCTCCACCAGGTCGGGGGGGCGCACCGGTGCAGGCTCCTCGAGGGGCGGCGACGCCGCGAGGGCGCGCTCGCGCAGCTCGGAGATCGCCGCCATCGGCTCGATCCGGAAGATCTCGCCGGTGGTCTCGGGGAACGGTACGCGCCGGTACGAGTCGTCTGCGAAGGTCAGCTCGCCGGCGTCGATCTCGACCCGGGCCTGCGGCAGGTCGACGAGCTGGAACGAGCGCCTGTCGTCGCTGCCGTCGCCGTCCGCCGGGGAGACCTCTTCGAGCTCGTGCAGCGCGTCAGCGGCGGCCAGCAGCAGGAGCCTTCCTTGGCGTTCGAGCAGCATGATCTCGCGTCCGCTCTCGTCGCTGCGGTACTCGCCGAGCAGGCCGACGAGCTCCGCAGGCGGAGGCGGCGCGATCACGGCGCCGGTGCGCTGCTGCAGACGTTCGGCGACATCGGGGTCGACGGGCAGCAGGGAGCTCGCGTCGACGTCGACGTCGGCCGCCGCCGGCGTGGCTCGGTCGACGAGGTCGCGACCGTCGTCGGGCCGCGCCCGGCATGCGGCCAGCAGGAGTGCCGCGGCGACGACCGGCAGCAGTAAGGCCGCGACCGGACGAACCGTCTCAGTAGCTCTTCGGGAGTCCAAGGACCTTCTCCGCGATGTGACAGAGGATCAGCTGCGGCGACACCGGGGCGACGCGGGCGATGAGTACTTCGCGCAGCAGCCTCTCGACGTGGTACTCCTTGGCGTAACCCATGCCGCCGTGGGTCATCACCGCCTGGGTGCAGGTCTTGAAGCCCGCCTCGGCACCGAGGTACTTGGCGGCGTTCGCCTGCGGCCCGCAGGCACGGCCGCGGGCGTAGAGATCGGCCGCCTGGAGACAGACGAGGAAGGCCGCCTCGAGCTCCATCCAGCACTCGGCCAGGGGGTGCTGGATCGCCTGGTTCTGTCCGATCGGACGGCCGAAGACGACTCGCTCGCGGGCGTAGCGGGTGGCGCGGTCGAGTGCGTTGCGACCGATGCCCACCGCCTCGGCGCCGATCAGGATGCGCTCGGGGTTTAGGCTGTGCAGCAGGTACTCGAAGCCGCGTCCCTCCTCGCCGACGCGGTCCTCGACCGGCACCTCCAGGCCGTCGAGGAAGAGCTCGTTGGAGTCGACCGCGCTGCGGCCCATCTTGGCGATGCGCCGCACGTCGACGCGGTCGCGGTCGAGATCGGTGTAGAAGAGCGACAGCCCGCCGGTTCTCACCGAATCGTCTCGTGGCGCGGTGCGCGCGAGCAGCATGATCTTGTCGGCCACCTGGGCGGTGGAGGTCCAGATCTTCTGGCCGTGCACGACGTAGCGGTCGCCGCGGCGCTCGGCGCGGGTGGTGATGCTGGTGGTGTCGAGACCGGCGTTCGGCTCGGTGACGCCGAAGCAGGTCTTGACCTTTCCGGCCACCAGGTCGGGGATCCAGCGCCGCTGCTGTTCCTCGCTGCCGAAGCGGAGGATCGGGTGGGGTCCGAAGATGTTGATGTGGATGGCCGAGGCGGCGCTCTGCGCCCCGCTCGAGCGCGCCACCTCGTGCATCACCAGAGTCGCCTCGACGATGCCCAGGCCGCTGCCACCGTGCTCCTCCGGCATGGTCAGGCCGAGCACGCCGGCCTCGGCCATGGCGCGATGGAACTCGTGTGGGAACTGGCCGTCCTGGTCGCGCGCGTACCAGTAGTCGTCGCCGAACGGCTTGCAGGCCTCGGCTGCGGCCGCGGCGACCGCTCGCTGCTGGGGGGTGGGCTCGAAGTCCATGCGGCGCTGGCCGGATTCGCGGGTGCGTCGGCGAGAGCTCGGCCGGGAGCCCCGGCCGACCGGAGGGGTCGCCGGATCGTACACCGCCGATCCGAGCGGCGCCGTGGTCCATCGCCCCGACGCCTCTGCGGGCCGCGCGTCAACGCGACCGGCCGGGCGACGTTCTCGCTGTCGAAGGGACCGCCGTCCGCGAACGGTGGTCGTCAGCCAGGAGGGGAGGGAGGCGGAGATGGGTCAGGAGCAGAAGGGCGGATCGATGGGCGCTGGGCGACACGCCGAGGGCGCAGTTGCGGCGGGGGGCTCGGCGGCGACGATCTTCGGAGTGCTCAACCACCGGGTGGCCCTGCGGGTGGTGTCCCGCTGCACCCGCGCCGTCGTGGTCGAGTCCACCGTACCGCCGCGCCAGAGCGGCGTGCACTGGCTGCAGCTGGGCGGGCTGCCGGGTGACGACGGTGAGCCTGGGCGGGTGGAGGGCGAAGCCGTGCCTGCGGCGGCGCCGTTCTCGCGGCGCTGGAGTGGAGCGGTGCGCACCCAGCGTTGCCGCCTCGACCGCCTGGAGGGAGAGGGGCCGGATCGCGTCGCGGTCTATCGGGCGCAACTGGTCGCGGTCGCGGGGAAGATCGGGCGCCCGCAAGCGGCGCCGGGCGGGGGCGGCACATCACCGAGGTGTCGGCGCGAGGCCGGTGCAGAAGTTGCCGACGAAGCCGGCTGACGCCGGTCGTCGGAGAACTCCTACAGCGGGTTGGGCTCCGGACGACGCCGCGATGAGCCGGCATCCGCCTCGCTCCTCGGGAAGGAGCGGATGGGCGCGGCGCTCCGTGGCAGATGAAGATGTCGTCAGTCAGGCCGGACCCGAGCCGGCCACGATCACGAGCACGACCTGCCCGACGGCGGCGAGGAGCCGCCCAAGGGCACGAAGAGAGCCACCATGACCCTGACCACCGTCTCCGCCCCATCCGTCGACCCTGCGAATCCACACGCCTCCGGCGCCTTCGCCTTCGGCACGCGTCCGATCCGCGTCGTCATCGCCGACGATCAGGTCCTGCTGCGTCAGGGCCTGGCGAGCCTGGCCGGGCAGAGCGACGCCATCTCCGTCGTCGGCCAGGCCGGCTCCGGCCCCCAGGTGCTCGGCGCCATCGACCGCTGCCGCCCCGACGTCGTGGTGCTCGACCTCTCGGCCTCGGCGACCGCCGGGCTCGAGGTGCTGCAGCGGATGAAGCGCCACTGGCCGCGGGTCGGCGTGCTGGTGCTCTCGGCGGCGGCCGAGAGCCGATTCGCCACGCGCTGTCTGCGGGCCGGCGCCGACGGCTACCTGACCCACGATCACGGGCGGGAGGACCTGACCGCCGCGATCGAGCGCATCGCCAGGGGCGGCAAGTACGTCACCGAGGAGCTCGCCGAGGAGCTCGCGGCGACGCTGCAGGACGCCGACGACCGGCCACCGCACGAGGCGCTCTCGGATCGGGAGTTCCAGGTGATGTGTCTGATCGCCGAGGGCATCCCGCCGACCCGGATCGCCGATCGTCTCGGTCTCTCGGTGAAGACGGTGAGCACCTACCGCACGCGGCTGCTCAAGAAGCTCGAGCTCGAGAACACGGCCGAGATCATGCGCTACGCGATCGCCAACGAGCTGGTCGCCTGAGCCCGGGCCGGACGATCGGCCCAGGGGAGGCCGAGACCCGGTCTGGCGTCCTCGCTCCGCCTCGAAGGGGCTGCTGTCGCTCGACGATGGCACCGCATCGCAGTCGGTCGAAACGCCACTCCATCAAAGACCAACGGCGCTCCAACTCAGCTCGCGAGGGTTTCACCACGGGCTGCTAGCCTCCCTGCGGTGATCGGCCCCCTTCCCCATGTCGCCTCGCCGGGCGTCGTGACGCTGGCGCTCGGGCTCTGCGGGTCCGTCGCGGTCTCCGCCGCCGGGGCGGCGCCTGCCGAGCGGGAGGCACCCTGCCCCATCGATCTGGTCGAGGCGCAGCAGGTGCTCGGGGTCGATTTCGTGCACCGCACGGGTGCACAGGGTGAGCACCACCTGCCCGAGACGATGGGCTCCGGCGTCGCCTGGTACGACTACGACGGCGACGGCTGGCTCGACCTCTACCTGGTGCAGTCGGGGCCCTTTCCGCCGACCAGCGGGTCCGGCGTCGAGGCCGACGCCCCCGGCAACCAGCTCTTCCGCAACCTCGGGCCGGGCCCGGACGGCGTCTGGCGCGGCTTCGAGGAGTGGAGCCGGCGCAGCGGCAGCGGCGACCGCGGCTACGGCCAGGGAGTGCTGCCGGTGGACCTCGACGGCGACGGTCGTCTCGACCTGGTGCTCGCCAACTACGGCGGCGACCGCCTGCTGCGGGCGCAGGTCGACGGCACCTACCGGGCCGAGCCGCTCGCCGAGCTCGACGATGTCGCGCCAGCACCGCCGCGCTGGAGCTCGTCGATCGCCGCCGCCGATCCGGACGACGATGGCGATCTCGACCTCTACGTCGCCCGCTATCTCGACTACGACCCCGGGCACGGGATGCTCTGCGGTGAGGCCGACGCCAGGCGCGCCTGCGATCCGGCGCTGTTCGAGGGCCAGGCCGACGGCTTCTGGAGCAACCAGGCCGGGACTCTGACCCCGCGCCCGCTCGAGGCCCTCGGGCTGCGGCCCGAGGGTCCGCACGGCAAGGGTCTGGGGGTGGTGTGGACCGATCTCGACGGCGACCGTCGCCCCGATCTCTACATCGCCAACGACCTCACCGTGAACCTGCTCTTCCGCACCCTCGAGCCGCAGCAGGGCGAGCCTCGCTTCGAGGAGCTGTCGCTGCTCTCGGGCGCCGGAGTCAATGCCCAGGGTCGTCCCGAGGCCGGCATGGGCGTCGCCGCGGGCGACGTCGACGGAGACGGCGATCCCGAGCTGCTGGTGACCAACTTCGACGTCGAGACCAACACCCTGTACGAGAACCTCGGCGGCCTCGAGTTCGAAGACCGCGCCGCCGCCAGCGGCTTCGGTCTGCCGTCGTTCAACCGGCTCGGCTTCGGGCTGGTGCTGGCCGACCTCGACCTCGACGGATGGCTCGACGCCTATGTCGCCAACGGCCACATCTTCCAGCAGCCCGCACGCGGCAACGTCGGTTTCGAGCAGCCGGATCAGCTGCTGCGTGGGGTACCTCCTGGACGCTTCGAAGAGGTCCTCTGCGCCGAGCTCGGAGCGCCGCTGGTCTCGCGTGGCGGTGCCGCCGGCGACTTCGACAACGACGGCAGAGTCGACCTCGCGATCAACAACAGCGGCGGCGCGGCGCGGATCCTGCGCAACCGCACGCCCGCCGGCGGCCCGAGCCAGCCGGGTGGCGAACGCTCCTGGGTCGGGATCGAGCTGCGCGACGAGTCCGCGCCGGGCAACCTCCAGGCGATCGGCGCCCGGGTCAGCCTGCACAACGTCGCTCCGGAGTCCGGCGGTGTCTCTGGGAGCGGAGCGGTCTCGACCGCCCATCGCTGGGTGAGCGCCGGCGACAGCTACCAGTCGGCGAGCGACCGCCGCCAGGTCTTCCCACTCGGCGCCGCCGCGTCGCCGGCGCCCACGGCGGTGCTGGAGGTCGACTGGCCCGGCCGCGGCGCCGCACGGCAGCGGATCGTGCTACCGGCCGAGGCGCGGGGACGCTACCTGCGGGTGGTGAGGCGGTGAGTGTGCGGGCCTCGTCGCGGCGCAGTCCGTCGATGCTGACGACGGTTTGGCTGCTGGCTCTGCTCGGCGTGGCCGCCGGCGGTGCGGTGGCGCAGCTCGCCGAAGGCCACCGTGCTCCGGGGCCTGCTCCCGGTCCAGCTCCGGCCCCGTCACCCGTGCACCGCCTGACGCTCGACAACGGCGTCGAGGTCCTCCTGGTGCGCCGCGCCGGCCTGCCCTTCGTCGCCGCCGGCTGGGCGGTGCGCGCCGGATCGGCGGACGACCCTCCCGGCGCTCGCGGCACTGCCCACCTCGTCGAGCATCTGCTGCACCAGGGCAGCGAGACGCTCGGCACCAGCGACTGGCCCCGGGAGCGACGCCTGCTCGAGCGCCAGGAGGATCTCGTCGATCGCCTCGAGGCGGCGCGCCGGGACGGTTCGGGCTCAGGTGCGCAGGATGCGGCGCGACGGCTGTCCGAGCTGCATCGCGAGCTGACCGCGATCCAGCGCAAGGGGGAGGCCGCGGCCTGGGCGGCGCGCGGTGGCATCACCGCCATCGACGCGCTGACCGAGCCCGACTTCTCGATCTACTGGGCGCAGGTGCCGCTGGGTCAGCTCGAGCTGTGGTTCTGGCTCGAGTCCGACCGCCTCGCCGCGCCTGTCTTCCGCGACTTCTACTCCGAGCTCCAGGTCGTCGCGGAGGAGCTCGCGCAGCGTGTCGCCTCGCGGCCGGGTGGTCCCGCCGAGGCCGAGTTCGACGCGCTCTTCTGGCCCCGCGTCGGGGTGCCCGGCTACGCCTGGCCGGCGGGTGGCCTGGCCGAGGAGATCGCCGCCCTGAGGCCGCGCGACGCGAGGGGCTTCTTCGACCGCCACTACCGCCCCGACCGGCTGCTCTTCGCTCTCGTCGGCGACGTCGACCCGGAGCTCGTCCACCGGCTCGCCGACGTCTACCTGGGCCGGCTGGCGCCGCGGGGGCCAGCGCCGCCGTCGCGGCGGTCCGAGGCCTCCACCGAATCTGGTGAGGCACCTGGACCGGTCGTCCTCGAGCGATCGTGCAGGTGCCGTGCACGGGTCGAGCTGCGCTGGCCGAGCGCCGCCGCGGGCGACGACGAGGAGGCGCTCTACGACCTGCTCGCCGGTGTGCTGAACGGGCGCACCGGTCGTCTGCACCGCAGCCTGGTCGAGCAGCGGGAGATCGCCTTCGCCGCCTATGCGCTGCACGCCTCGCGCGGCCTGGCGGGCTCGCTGCGCCTCACCGCCGAGGCGCTGGAATCGACGTCGGCCGCAGGCGAGCCGGAGGCGGAGCTGGCGCAGCTGCAGCAGGCGCTGCTGACCGAGTTGCGCCGGGTTGCCGAGCACGGGGTGACCGCGGACGAGCTGACCCGGGTGCGACGGCGGCTGATGACCGAGCACGCGTCGCAGCTCGAGCCCAGCCAGGGGCTGCTGCTCCGACTCCTGGCGCGGCGGGCGGTCGCGGAGGCGGCCGGCGAAGATCGGGTCTGGCGCCGCGGCGAGCTGCTCGACGGTGTCGACCCGGCGGCGGTGCAGGCGCTCGCGACGCGTCTGGTCCGACTCGAGCCGTCGGTGCTGCGACTGCGCCGCGAGGAGGCGCCGTCGTGAGCGCCGAGCCGGTGGCTCGAAGACCGGCGGCGCCCGGCCGCCGGCTCCGCTCGCCGGCCTTCGTGTCGTCCCTGCTCGGAGTGGCGGTGGCACAAGCTCTGATGGCGACGTCGGTCGTGGCGCAGCGGCCCGCGCCGGCGCGCCATCCGTCCGAGCTGTCGCTGCACTTCGAGAGGTGGTCGCCGCCGACCGCGGAGGAGATCGCGTTGCCGATCACCGGAGCGCGCAGCGTCTACCTGATGCGCGACGATCTGGTTCCCCTGGTGCGTCTGACCCTGGCCCTGCCGGTGGGCGATGAGGACGACCCGGCGGAGCGCGTCGGTCTCGCCTCGATGACCGCGGCGATGCTGCGCCGCGGCGGCACCGTCTCGCGCACCCCGGCGGAGCTCGACGAGGCGATCGATGCGCTCGGCGCCAGGCTCGAGGTGCACGGGGGGGAAAGCCGCACCGTGGCGACCCTGGTCTCGCTCTCCGAGGTGTTCCCCGAGGCCCTCGACCTGTTGTTCGAGGTGCTGCTCGAGCCCCGCTTCGATGCCGATCGTCTCGCCCGTGTCCGGCGGGCGCTCGAGACCGGTTTCGCGTCGCGCGAGGACGACCCGGTCGCGGTGCTGCGTCGGCGCTGGAACGACCTGTCCCTCGGTCCCGACCATCCGCGCAGCCGGCAGCTGACCCGCGCCTCGCTCGCCCGTCTCGACGACGTCGCCCTGCACGAGTTCCACCGCCGCCACCTGCTCGCCGAGCAGCCCTGGATCGCCCTCTCCGGCGCCATCACGGACGAGCGCGCGAGAGCGTTGCTCGGCGAGCACCTCGGACGCTGGAGTCGCCGTCGGGCCGCCGCTGCGGAGCTTGCGGACGCCGACCGGGCCGAGGGCGCCGCCGCCTCCGCGGCAGCCGACGTGGTGGGTGCGGGAGGGGCTCAGGCGCCAGCGCGTCGGCCCCCGGCGCCACCCGGCCTCTACCTGCTCGAGCACCCGGCGCCGCAGGGCAAGATGATGATCGGCGGTCCCGGCGTCACCATCGACGGCTGGGCCGACGAGCGCCTGTGGACGGCGATGGTGCTGCAGGAGATCCTCGATGGCGGCGGTGTGCTGTCACGCCTTCGCTCGCGGCTGCGCGCCCGCGACGGCCTCGTCTACACGGTGCAGGGACTGCTCGAGGCGGCGCCGCGCGATGCCCTGCTCGAGATCTTCCTCGAGGCAGAGCCGCCCTCGGCGATCGCGGCGCTGCGGGCGGTGGTCGACGAGCTCGAGGAGCTGGCAGCCCGGCCGGTCGGTGCCGAGGAGCTCGAGCTGGCGCAGCAGGGCCTCGTGCAGAGATACCCGTTCCACTTCGCCGACGCCGAGGCGATCGCAGGCCGCTACGCGCAGGACGATCTGCTCGGTCGATCCCACGAGCACTGGGCGGTCTACCGGGACGAGATCGACGCAGTCTCGGCGCGCCAGGTGCAGGCGCTGGCGCGCGAGGTCCTCGATCCCGAGCGCCTCAGGGTGCTCTGGGTCGGGCCGCCGCTCGACGACCGGTTGCTGCGCGAGGTCGTCGGCCGTGGGCCGCTGGTGGGCGAGGTGACTCGGCTGCCGCGCCTCGATCCGGCGACTCTGGAGCCGCTCGGATCGCCCTGAGGTCGGCGTGGAAGAGGCGGGGCGGTGGCCCGCGTTGCGAAGAGCCGGGAGCCCCCGGCCCCGGGCGCGACCGGCCGGTAGAATCTGCCGGCCGACCGCCGCGGCGCCTTCAGCGCGGAACCTCCGGAGAGACCATGCCGTTTCCGACCAGTGATCCAGCCACGACGGTCCGCCGCCGGACCGTATCGCAGGGCGTTGCGCCCGGCCGACCCGTCGCCGCGGCATTCTCGTGGCTGCTGCCCCTGCTCCTGATCGCGCCGAGTGCCGGCTCCGCGGCGCAGGTCGCCGCCGGGGCGCAGGCCGAAGGCGAGCAGTCCAGCGGGCCTCTCGCGGTGCTCGCGATCGAGGTCGAGCCGGCGCGGGTCGCGGCCGACACGCTCTGCTCGCTGACGGTGCGCCTGGAGAACCGCGGCGAGCGTCCGATCTACGCCCTGGCCTTCGAGGTCCTGGTCGGCGGCGCCGCCCTTCCGGTCTACCGCGACCAGCTCTTCCTGCAGCGGATTCCGAGCGGCGAGACGTCGGTCGAGCTGTTCAACTTCTGGAGCAGTGAGACCGGACGGCCCCTGCCTGCCGGCGAGCACCTGGAGATCGAGGTGGCAGTGCTGTCGGCGCTCTTCCTCGACGAGTCGACCGAGCGCGAGCCGGCCACCGACGGCGGCGACGGCGAGGAGGTCGAGGTGTGGAAGCCGGCGGGAGCGGTGCCCGGGCTGCCCGCACGGGCGACGCTGCGTGTGCCGCTCGACCGCGGAGGTGAATCGTCGGGAGGCGGCGGATGAGCCGCCTTCGCGACGCGGCCGAGAGGGGGACGTCGGCATGCCGCCTGCTGGTCGTTGTGGCGCTCGCGGGCGGCGCCGTCGCCCAGGCTCAGCCCTGGTTGGTCGACGTCACCGAGGCGTCCGGAGTGCGCTTCGAGTACTTCAACGGCATGGTCGGCAAGCTCTACTTCCCCGAGCACATGGGGGGCAGCGTGGCGCTGTTCGATCTCGACGGCGACGGCGACCTGGACCTCTACCTCGGCCAGGGCTCGATGCTCGATGACGCGCCGCTGTCCGAGGCCCTGCTGCCGGCGAAGCATCCGACGCCGCTGACCGACCGCATCTACCGCAACGACGGAGTGAAGGACGGCACGGTGCGCTTCGTCGACGTCACCGAGAGCGCCAACCTGGCCTCGACCACCGGCTACTCGATGGGGGTGGCGACTGGCGACTACGACCGCGATGGCGACGTCGATCTCTACCTGACGCAGCTGGGCGACAACCAGCTGCTGCGCAATCGCGGCGACGGCTCGTTCGAGGACGTCACCGAGGCGGCCGGCGCCAACGACCGCCGCTGGAGCGTGCCGGCGAGCTTCTTCGACTACGACGGCGACGGCTGGCTCGATCTCTTCGTCGGCAACTACGTCGAGTTCCGCGTCGCCACACACAAGAACTGCGCGTCGCCACAGGGGGCCTACGACTACTGCGGCCCGCTGGCCTACGCCGCTGAGCCCAACCGGCTGCTGCGCAACCGCGGCGACGGCACCTTCGAGGATGCCACCGCGAAGTCGCTGATGGAGACCGAGGGGCGCACCACCCTCGGCTCGGTGGCGGCGGACTTCGACGGCGACGGGCGGATCGATCTCTACGTCGCCAACGACATGATGAACAACGAGCTGTGGCTCAATCAGGGTGACGGCACCTTCCTCGACGACGCCGACCTGCTCGGCGCCGCCGTCGACCGCAACGGGCAGGCGCAGGCCAGCATGGGACTGGTGGCCGGCGATCTCGACGGCAGCGGTACGGTCGACCTGTTCATGACCCACCTGCAACGGGAGAACAACACCCTCTACCTCAACGAAGGTGGCGGCCTGTTTCGCGACGCCAGCCGCGGCTCGGGCCTGGCGGAGGGCAGCTTCCCGTACACCGGGTTCGGCACAGCGATCCTCGACGCCGACGGCGACGGCATCGACGACCTGTTCGTCGCCAACGGCGCCGTGCGTCGGCTCGACGACCAGGTGGCGGCGGGCGATCCACACCCGCTCGCCGAGATCAACCAGCTCTATCGTGGCAAGGGCGGCGGGGTCTTCGAGCTGGTCCCCGCGGCGCAGGCCTTCGACGTCGATCGTCGCGAGGTGAGCCGAGGCGTCGCGGTAGGAGATCTCGACAACGACGGTGACCTCGACCTGGTGGTCTCGAACAACGGCGGTCCGGCACGGGTGCTGTCGAACCGCAGCGACCCGCGGCGGTGGCTGGGCCTGCGCCTGGTGGTGGACGGTGTCGGCGCCGCGGCGGGCAAGGCGCCGGTGACCGAAGCGATCGGCGCGCTGGCGCGGGTGCGCTCGGACGACGGCCGCTGGTGGGTGACGCGCCGCGTGCACACCGACGGCAGCTACGCCGCCGCCTCGGATCCGCGCCTGCTGTGGACGTTGCCCGGTACGCGGGGCGATCTCGAGGTCGAGGTGACCTGGCCGGACGGTGTCGTCGAGCGCTTTCAGGGTCTCGGCGCTGCCGCCTACCACACCCTGCGCCGCGGTGACGGCGCTGCCGTGGCTTCGGGGTCGGCGGTCGACCCGGACAGCGCCGAGCGATGAGCCCGGCAGCCGAGCCGCCTCTGCGAGGTACCAGCCCCCTCACGACCGGTTTCGCTCTGCGGCTCGGCGTCGCCGCCTTCCTGATCGCGGCGACGGTGGTGACGGCCCAGGGCGACGGCGGATCGGGGAACGGTTCGCTCGACCTCGCCCCCGAGCCGGTGCTGGAGAACTTCGAGCCCAGCGTGCAGGAGCAGCTGCGTTCGGCTCGTGAGGTGGTCGCCGGGATCCTCGCCACGGAGGGTGACCCCGAGAAGCGCGGCGATGCGCTGGGACAACTCGCCGCGCTCTATCTGCTCTACGACTTCATGGACACCGCCGAGCCGCTCCTGCTGCAGGCACGCCGGCTGCAGCCGAACGACTTCCGCTGGCCCTACTTCCTGGCCCTGCTCTACAGCTTCGCGGGCGACCCCGAAGCCGGCCTCGAGAACGCGCGGCGCTCGGCGGAGCTGGCGCCCGACCATCTGGCGAGCCACCTCCGACGCGGAGACTTCGCCTACGAGCTCGGCCTCGAGGACGAAGCGCGGCGCGCCTACGAGCGCGCCCGCGAGCTGGACGATCCCTCTGGCGCGGCGCTCTACGGCCTGGCGCGCCTCGCCCTCGACGAAGGCGAGGCGCAGGCGGCGGTGGGCATGCTCGAGCAGGCGCTCGAGCGCCAGCCCCCGGGCTCGGTGATCCACTATCACCTCGGGGTCGCCCACCGCGCCCTCGGCGACCGCGAGCGCGCCCGCGCCGCCTTCGCCGCCAACCAGAACGAGCGGGTGATCTTCCCCGACGTGCTGTGGGACAGCCTCTCGACGCTGAACCGCAGTCGCGAAGCGATCTTCTCGCGCGGCGTCGAGGCGCTCGAGCGCGGCCAGCCCGACCTGGCGTTGGAGACATTCGGCGAGCTCATCGCCAAGAACCCCGACGATGCCGAGGCGCACTACAACGTCGGCATGTCTTTGCTCGAGCTGGGTCGCAAGGACGAGGCCGAGGAGGCGATCCGGCGCGCCATCGAGTTGCGCGACGACTATCGCGACGCCTACTACAACCTCGGTCTGGTGCTCGGTCAGCGCGGTGACTACGGCGAGTCGGAGCAGCAGTTCCGCAGGGTGCTCGAGATCGATCCCGAGGATCTCTCGAACCGGGTGCAGCTGGCCAACGCCCTCGCCGAGCAGGGTGAGATCGAAGACGCCGTGGCGATGCTCGACGAGGTGCTGGAGGCCGATCCGGCGATGGCCGAGGCGCGGCTGCTGCTCGGCGTGGTGCACGCGCGGCGGGGCGCTGCCGAGGCGGCGCGCGAGCAGCTGCACCGGATCCTCGCGCTCGCTCCCGGGGCCGTCTCGGAGCGCGCCGAGGCCCACTACCACCTGGCGCAGATCGCCGATCGGGAGGGCGATGCCGAAGCGGCGCGCGAGGAGCTCCTGCGGGCCGCTGAGCTCGAGCCCGAGGTGCTCTCGCTGCGCCAGTCGCTGGCCGCCGAGCTCGGTCGGCGCGGCGAGCTGATGGCCGCTGCGAAGCTGTTCGAGAGCATCGTCGCCGACCGTCCGGAGGATCCCCGGGCGCACCTCTCTCGCGCCATGGCCTATCTGCTCGGTGGCGACGAGATGGCGGCCCTGACGGCTCTCGAGCGCAGCCTCGAGCGCCACCCCGAAGAGTTGGTGCTGCGCCACCTGACGGCGAGACTCCTGGCGACCGCGGAGTCCGAGGCGGTCCGCGACGGGCCGCGAGCCGTCGAGATGGCGCTCGCTGTCTTCGAGCAACAGCAGACGCTCGACCACGGCGAGACGGTGGCGATGGCCCTGGCCGAGGCCGGACGCTTCGCGGAAGCCGTCTCGTGGCAGCAGCGGGTGCTCGACTTCGAGTCCCGGGAGCAAGGTCGCGCCTCGCCCGGCAGGGTCGAACGGATGGAGCGCTATGGCAGTGGGCAAGCGGTGCGCGCTCCCTGGCGGGCCCGTCCTTGAGCCCGCAGCCCTCCGCTCCCGTTTCGATCTCGGGCCCGCAGCGAGGCTCCGCGGCGCTGCCGCTGAGGCGCGGCGCTGGGGGATCGTGGCTTGCCGCGATCTCACTGTCGGCGTCGTTCCTGGCCGCGGTGGCTCTCGGCGCGCAGGAGCCCCCGACCGCGAGCCGCGCCGCGTCGGCCTGGTTCGAGGAGGTGTCGTCGCGGTGGAGCGCTGCCTTCACCCATCGCCACGGCGGACGCGGCGACTTCTTCATGATCGAGACGATGGGGTCGGGCGTGGTTGCGTTCGACTACGACGGCGACGGCGACGATGACCTGCTCTGGCTCGACAGTGGCGATCCCGACCACTACCGCGGCGCGGCGGACGGCGATGCCCCGCCCTGGCTCCCAGGACGCAACGTCCTGCTGCGCAACGATCTCGGCGCGGCACCGCCGATGCAGGAAGACGGCGGAGCGGTCGAGGCCATCGCTTCGCCTCGTTTCGTCGACGTCAGCGAGGCGGCCGGCGTGCGGCTCGACGACTACGTGATGGGCGGCACCGCCGGGGATGTCGACGCCGACGGTGACATCGATCTCGTCGTCACCTCCTTCGGCCCGACCCGCTTGCTACGCAACGACGGACGAGGCGGCTTCGAGGTCGAGCCGCTCGATGAGAGCGAGATCTTCGGCAGGCCGGGTCAGCGCTTCTGGGGCGCCTCCGCGGCGCTCGCCGATGCCGACCGGGACGGCGATCTCGATCTCTACGTCACCGGTTACGTCGACTTCGACTACGGCCGGAACCACCTCTGCGGCGAGCCCGAGCGTGGCCTGCGCAGCTACTGCCATCCCAACTCGTACCGGGGACTGCCGGATCGCTTCTATCTGAACGACGGCAGCGGCTCCTTCCGCGAAGCGGCGGCCGAGCTCGGCCTCGGCGAAGCGAACGGCAACGGCCTCGGCGTGGTCTGGCTCGACGTCGGTCGGGATCTCGAGCCCGACATCTACGTCGCCAACGACCTGACAGCGAACTACCTGTTCCGCAACCTGGGCGCCGCGCACACCCCCCGGTTCGAGGAGCGCGGCGCGCTCTACGGCGTCGCGCTCTCCGAGCGGGGCGACGCCGAGGCGGGGATGGGTATCGGGGTCGGCGACTGGGACGGCAACGGGCTCGAGGACCTCTTCGTCACGCACCTCGATCGTCAGACCAACGCGCTCTATGCCGCACTGTCCCCGGAGCTCTTCGTCGACCAGCGCTACCAGGCTCGCCTCGCCGAGCCGTCGTTGCCGCGGGTCGGCTTCGGCGCCGCGTTCGAGGACTTCGATCTCGACGGCGACCTCGATCTGCTGATCGCCAACGGACACATCATCCACAACGCCGAAGAGTTCGAGCGAGGCAGCACCTACCGCCAGCCGAACGATCTCTTCGAGCAGGTCGCGGGCGGCTACCGCGCGGTCGCCGCCTCGGGGCTCGGGATCGTGCGCAGCAGTCGCGGCCTCGCTCTGGCCGACTTCGATCTCGACGGGCGCACCGACGCCGCTATCTCGAACTCGAACGAGGCATCCGAGCTGTACCGCAACGTCGCCCCAGTCGCCACGCGGGCAGCACTCAGGGTACGGCTACGGGACGCCGGCGCCGCGAGCCTCGGGCGCAGCCCGGACGGGATCGGCGGCTGGCTCGACCTCGCCCCCGCGACGGAGGGAGCGGCGCGGCAGTCGCGCTATGTGCGGACGGCGAGCTCGTACCTTTCGCAGAACAGCCTCGAGGCGACCTTCGGCGGTGTGTCATCGGGCCAGGAAACGGTGCGGCTCGAGGTCCAGTGGCCGGACGGCAGGCGACAGCGCATCCTCGCCCCGCACCGCACCCGCTGGCTGGTCCACCGGAGCGCTGCGCCGTGAACCGGGTCTGGCCGATCGCAGCGCTGTCAGCGCTTCTCCTTGGAACACTCTCGGCGGGAGTCTCGGCTGCCCAGCCCGAGGCGGCGGCAGGGCCGCTCTTCCGCGAGGTCGCCGGCGAGTGGGGACTCGACTTCCGTCACCATCACGGCGGCTCGGGGGAGCGCTACATGGTCGAGACGATGGTCGGCGGCGTGGCGCTGTTCGACTACGACGGCGACGGCGACGACGACGCGCTCTTCGTCGACGGCGGCGTGCTCCCGGGCTACCAGGGTGAAGCGCCGCGCACGGTGCTGCTGCGCAACGATCTGATCGTCGGCGACGACGGGGTCCTCGAGCCGCGCTTCGTCGACGTCAGCGCGGCGGCGGGGATCGATTTCGCCGGCTACGGCTGCGGCGCCACGGCGGGAGACTTCGACGGCGACGGCTGGATCGACGTCTACCTCACCGCCTACGGCGCCAACGCCCTCTTCCGCAACCGCGGCGACGGCAGCTTCGAGGAGGTCGGAGCCGGCGCCGGGGTCGCCGACCCGCGTTGGAGCGCGTCGGCCGCGTTTGCCGACACCGATCTCGACGGCGATCTCGACCTCTACGTCGCCAACTACGTCGAGTGGTCGCCGGAGACCCGACAGTTCTGCGGCAACCGCGAGACCGGAGTGCGTGGCTACTGTCATCCGGGCGTCTACCAGGGCTCGCCGGACGCCTTCTACCGCAACCGCGGCGACGGCAGCTTCGAGGATGCGACCGCCGAGGTCGGTCTCGCCGGGCCGCGCGAATCCGGCCTCGGTGTGGTCTTCGGCGACGTCGACGCCAACGGTTGGCCCGACCTGTACGTCGCCAACGACCTCGATCCGAACCTGCTCTTCCTCGGCGTCGGGGAGGGCCGCTTCGAAGACAACACCCTGCTCTCGGGCACCGCGGCTTCGCCCAACGGACACCCCGAGGCGGGCATGGGGGTCGAGCTGGCCGACCTCAACGGCGACCTGCGACCCGACCTGGTGGTCACCAACTTCGCCCTCGAGACGAATGCCCTCTACCGCAACAGCGGCGGCGGGCTGTTCGTCGACCGGCGCTTCGCCGACAACCTCGCCGAGCCGACGCTGCATCCGCTCGGCTTCGGCGTCGCGGCCCTCGACGCCGATCTCGATGGCGATCTCGATCTGCTGTTCGCCAACGGACACATCCTCGACAACCTGGAGGAGCTCGGCCAGGACGGCCAGTACCGGCAGCCGAACCTGCTGCTGCTCAACCAGGACGGACGCTTCTCGCCGGCGCCCCAGGCGGGGCTCGACGTGGTGCGCGCGAGCCGCGGGCTGGCGATCGGCGATCTCGACCTGGATGGCGATCTCGACGTGGTGATCGTCAACTCCAACGACGTCGCCGAGGCCTACGAGGGGCTGGCCCGGGGCTCCGGTGGCGGACTGTCGAGAGGCGGCTCAGGCGGCTCGTGGCTCCTCGTCGACCTGGAGCAGCCGGGCGCCAACCGCTACGCGCTCGGCGCCGAGGCGGTGCTGCGCACCGGCGGCTCGGGGCCCGGCGCGGCGCAGCTGCGCCATCGCCGTTCGGCCTCTTCGTACCTGTCGCAGAACGGGCTCGGCCTGCACTTCGGGATCCCGGCGAGCGCCGCCACTTCGAGCGGCGGGGACGGGTACTCCGTCGCGGTGCGTTGGCCCGACGGCGGCCGACTCCGCCTCGAGGCGGCGCCGCAGCAGCGCAGGCTGCTGGTGCGGCGTCCCTGAGGCCTTGTCCGCGCCGCGGCTGCGCTCAGCCGTCGAGGCGGTCGAGATTCTGTTTGGCGACGGGGTCCTCGGGCCAGATCTCGAGCGCCCGGGCCAGCAGGGTGCGCGCCTCGTCGCGCCGGTTCTGGTTCATCAGCAGCACCGCCAGGTCGTTGAGCGTCGGGCTGTGCTCCGGATTGCTCTCGAGCGCGGCGCGCAGACTCTCTTCAGCCTCGTCGAGGCGCTGCAGCGACATCAGCACCGCGCCGCGCTGGTAGAGACCGTCGGTCGTGGGACGCAGCTCGAGGGAGAGCTCCACCGCCCGCAGGGCCTCGCCGGGACGCTGCAGAGAGAGCAGCACCCGTGAAGCCAGCAGCGGGATGCGCGCGTCCTCGGGGTTGAGCACCGACTCCTGCTCGAGGATGCGAAGCGCCTCCTCGTCCTCGCCGGCGGTCAGCTTCTCGAAAGCGAGCCGCAGCTGCTTGGCGGTGGGGTCGTTGCGCTCCACGTCGACCTGATTGGGCGCCTGCCGTCCCTCGTCGTCGGCGAGCTGCTGGAAGCGTGCGATCGCCTGCCGGGCGCCGTCGTTGTCGCCCGACGCCGCGAGCGCCTGGCCGAGAGACTGCCAGGCGAGCTTCTCGCGGGGGATGATCTCGGTCGCCATGCGCAGGTAGGGCAGCGCTTCGTCGGGACGATCGTCGGTCAACAGCAGGCGCCCGTGCTCGAGCACGATCGATCCCGCCAGGCTGCCTCCGGAGGAGCGGTCGGGTGTCGCCGCGATGCGCTCGGCGAACGGCTGCAGCAGCCCGAGGGCCTGCTGCACATCGCCGTTCTGGTAGTGCGCCTGGGCGAGCTGGAGGGTGAGCTGGGGATTGCCCTCGGCGTGGCCTTCGAGGACATCGATCGCCTTGTTCGACTCGCCGGCCATCATGTGGGCGCGGGCGGAGGCTCGGCGCACATCGGCCTGCATCGCCTCGGGCGCATCGGCGACCAGCGGCTCGAGGTAGCCGAGGGCGGCGTAGGGCTCTCCCTTCAGCAGCAGGGTCTGGCCCCAGAGCAGCTGCACGCCGGGGTCGTCCTGGGCGAGGTCGGAGAGCATCGCCTCGGCGTCGGGCGCCCGCTCGAGCTGCACCGCAGCCACCGCGGCGAGCAGGCGCGCCTCCTCGTCCTCGGGGTGCAGCGTCGACCACCGACGCAGGTAGGGGAAGGCGCCGACGTAGTCGCCGCCGCGCCCGAGCAGCACGCCGAGCTCGCGCACGGCCGGCGAGCCCGGTGCGAGCTCGGCCGACCGGCGCAGCATGTCGAGGCCGCGATCGAAATCGCCGACGCCGACCGCGGCGCGGCCGGCGTTGTAGAGCACACCGGGGTCGTCGTGCTCCTCGATCAGCGGTTCGAGGACCTCGAGCGCGTCGGCGTGCCGGTCGAGGCGCACGTAGACGGCGCCGAGCGCGGCGGCGGCGCGGCGATCCCCCTCGGCGCGCAGGCGCTCGAGGTCGGCGACGGCGGCGCTGAGCTCGTTGCGCTGGATCTTCGCCAGTGCCTCGTCGAACGGGTCCGGCCCGGCGTCGGCCTCCTGCCCGCCGGCGATCGGAGCGAGCAGGAAGCAGAGCAGGACACCGAGGAACGCCACGGTGGCGGGTCGGTGTCGCGGAAGGAATCGTCGGGATCGCGGAAGGGATCGCAGAGGCATGTCGAGGCTCCGGCTACGGCGGTTGGCGTTCGTCGTCCTGAGGGTCCTGAGGCTATCGAGGAGAGGCACAGCGAGGAGCGCGAGCGGGGCGTCGACGCCTCGCCAGCGAGCGGCCCTGCCGAAACCGCCGCCGAGCTCGCCCGGTGTCAGCGATGGTCGTGCCGCTCGGCCGTGTCGCTGTCGTGGCTCGGCCGCAGGGCGAACTCCACCCGCGGCCGGCGCAGCTCGTGCAGCGCCGCCTCGCCTGCCGCCGCGCCTCGCTCCACCCGGTAGGCTCGATCGGCCAGCAGGCCGGTGTACACGGTCGACACCGGGCCCAGGTCGTCGGGCCACGCGACCTCCAACCGCTCGATCCGGGAGGCTGTTCCCAGGCCGAGCTCGAGCTGCAGGCTGGAGCCGCCGAACGATCCACCGCTGGTGACCTCGGCGTGCAGCGTGCGCTGCCGCTCGCCGTCCTGCAGCACCAGGCGGACGCGGGCGCCGACGGCGTGGCGGTTGGCGCCGGGCGAGTGCAGCTGCAGCGTCAGCCAGTGCGGCGCGGGCTCGCCGCCTTCGGCACCAGGTGCGCCGAGCGTCGGGTTGAGGTAGAGGGCGTTGGAGAAGCCGTCGTAGGGGAAGGCGCCGCCGAGCTGCTCGAACAGGTCCTCGTCGCCGTCGTTGTCGAGATCGCCGAAGGCGACACCGTGCCCCTTCTGCAGGTGGCCGAGGCCGGTCTCCCAGGTGACGTCCTCGAAGCGGAGGCCGCCGAGGTTGCGGTAGGCGACGTTCGGCATCAGGCCGTCGAAGCGTGGCACACCGGTGCCGAGGTAGAGGTCGGGCCAGCCGTCGCTGTCGAGATCGCCGAAGTTGGCGCCCATCGGCAGCAAGGTGCTGTCGAAGCCGAGCTGACGCCCCACCTCGACGAAGCCGCCGCCGGTGGCGACGTCGTTGCGGTAGAGCAGCGGCTCGCCGGCAGCCGCGGTCGGGGCCCGCTGCAGCCCGAGCAGGTCGCCGGTCACCTCCTCGACCGAGGAGCTGTAGCGGGCGACGAAGAGGTCGAGATCGCCGTCCTGGTCGAAGTCGAACCACCAGGTGGCGAAGGTGCGCTCACGCGAGTCGACGCCGAGCTCGGGCGCGACGTCGACGAAACGGGGCGCCCCGTCGCCGCCGATCCCGTCGTTGCGGTAGAGCCGGTTGGCGCCGATGTTCGAGACGTACAGGTCCGGGTCGCCGTCGTCGTCGTAGTCGCCCCAGGCGGCGCCCTTGGCGTAGCTCAGGTTCTGCACCCCGGCCTGGCGGGCGACGTCTCGGAAGCGCCCGCTACCGAGGTTGAGGAAGAGCTGCGACGGGAAGCCGCGCTCCTCGCGACCGGTCAGCGACAGCGGATCGGCGCTGCCGGCCGGCGACTCGTTGGCGATGAAGAGGTCGAGGTCGCCGTCGCGGTCGATGTCGGCCCAGGCGGCGGCCTGCGTGGGGTAGGCGGGCTGCGCCAGGCCGGCCTCCACGGTCACGTCGACGAAGCGGCCGGAGGTCGCGAGATCGTTGCGCAGCAGCGAGTTGCGGATACGGCCGTCGTCGCCCATCCAACCGCCGCGCAGCACCAGCAGGTCGAGCGCGCCGTCGCCGTCGTAGTCGGCGTGCACCAGGTTGAGCCCACCGAGCTGCGGCGACAGCCCCCAGGCGTCACCGACGTCGACGAAGCCGGTGCCCTCGTTGCGCCAGGCCCGTAGCGGACCACACGGGTCCATCGTCGAGGTGATCAGGTCGAGCCGGCCGTCGCCGTCGAAGTCGTCGACCACGGCGCCGCCGGCGAGGTCTTCGCCGCGCACGCCGAGCCGGTGGGCGACGTCGAGCCAGGGGTGGCTGGTGCGGCCCGCCGCGTCGGGTCGCCGGGTGCGGGCGACCGCGGCCTGACCGTCGCGGCGTCGCGGTGCTTCGACCTCGCTCGGATCGCCGCCGGCGAGGGTGTGCGCGAGCTGCAGCAGCCAGCGCGCCTGCACGTCGTCGGGGTGGGTCTCGAGCACCTGACGGAAGCGCTGCGCGGCGCTGCGCGCGTGGGTGGGGTCGCGGTGCACCGCGCTCTCGATCAGCGGCAGGACGCAGGCGCCGCCGCCGTGCACCAGCAGACAGTTGCGGTCCTCGGCCAGGGTCAGGTGGGCGATGCCGGCCGACATCGCGTCGGCCGGACCGAGGGCCGGGAGGCTCTCGTAGAGCGCCAGCAGCTCGGCCGCCCGGTCGAGTCGGACCAGATGGTAGGCGAGCTGGTTGCGCGCCGCGGTCAGTCGCTCGAGTGTCTGCGGGTCACCGGCTGCTGCGCTCGCCTGTGCCTGGTCGTAGGCGGTGCGTGCGGCCTCGAGCTGCGCCTCGCCGAAGTAGTCGTTGCTCGCCTTCAGCCGCTGGCAGATGCGCCCGAACTCGGCCTCGACGCGCGCCTGGCCGTCGCTGGCCGCGAACGCCACCGGCGAGGGAGCGAACAGCAGGCACAGAGCCAGCAGGGCCCGCCGCGGCGTCACCCACGGGTATCGCGATCTCGTTCGGCAGAGAACGGGTGGTGGCATCGATCCGGTCACGAGCGGGATTCTACGAAGGGCGGCTCCCCGACTCTCCTGCACTGCGGCTCCGCGCTCCTTCCGGTGCGGGAAGCACCGGTCGTCGACAGCCGTTCCGGGGAGGGCGGGCCTACGGCCGTCGGCGTCGGCGTCGGCTGCGGCGCCGAACCGGCTCGGCATCGACCGGGATTCGTTGCGGGCATCGGGTAGCGTTTTCCGGCGTGGGCCGTCCCAGCCCCCGAGCGCCCGCCGGCTGGAGGTGATCCGAGGGTGCGGCCCGGACGGCATCGGACTTGCTGCCGCAAGGACGGGACGACACCGGCCCAATCCCGGGGACAGCGGCGCCGTGTCCCGGCTCCGCCCTCCTCCGGGGAATCCGGAGGGAGCCGACGGGTCGCCGGAGCGATCGCCGCCGGCTCGGCCTCAGGGTCCCGATCGAGAGCACCGGGCGAGAACGACTTGGCGAGGACGATTCGTGAGCGACGAGAGAGAAGCGACCGCGGCGGCAGACGCCCCCGAAGATCCCGACGCCCCTGACGCCCCCGACGACCGGGGCAGTGGAGCGGAGGGTGGGGCGCCTCGGCGGCTGGCGATCGAAACGCTGCAGCTGTGGCTGCGCGCCGGCGCCACCACCCAGAGCGCCGCCCTCGCCTTCTACACGCTGTTCTCGCTCGGTCCGGTGCTCGTCGTCGCCTTCGCGATCGCCGGCAGCGTCTTCGGCGAGGCCGCGGCGCGCGCCGAGATCGAGAGTCAGGTGGAGCTGCTGATGGGCGCCGAGAGCTCGGCCGCGGTGCTCGAGATCCTCGAGAAGGCCGACCGCCCGGAGCTCACCGGTGTGGCGAGCCTGCTCGGCGTGCTGACCCTGCTGCTCGGCGCCACCGCCGTCTTCGGTCAGCTGCAGGAGGCCCTCAACCGGGTGTGGGGCAGCGAAGGACGAGGCGACGGGCCGTTGACGGGCTTCCTGATCAAGCGCCTCTTCTCCTTCGGGCTGGTGCTGGCGATCGGCTTCCTGCTGCTCGTCTCCCTGGTGCTCAGCGCCGCGGTGGCGGCGCTCGGCGAGTACGCCGAGGGTCGGCTCGCGAGCCGCTTCGAAGGTCTCTCGGTGCTCTTCTCGACGCTCGACCTGGCCCTCTCGATCGGGCTCGTCACGGTGCTGGTGGCGGCGATGCTCCGCATCCTCCCCGACGCCGAGATCGAGTGGCGCGAGGTGTGGGTCGGGGCGCTGTTCACCGCCCTGCTGTTCAGCGTCGGCAAGTTCCTGATCGGCTTCTACCTCGGTCGGCGAGATCCCGGATCGGTGTACGGGGTGGCCGGCTCGATCGTGCTCACTCTGTTCTGGATCTACTACTCGTCGCTCCTGCTGCTGCTCGGCGCCTGCTTCACCCGCGTGTGGGGATTGCGCCACGAGGACCCCGACGCGCGACGCCAGGAGCTGACCGGCGGGGCCGGCTCGGCCGAGGCCGAGGCCGAGGACGAGGCGTGAGACCGGTGCTGGCGGTTCTCCTGCTCGCCGTCGCCGTGGGCACTGCGACCGGGGCACAGGAGGCCGACGCGCAGGCCGAGTCGCCAGGTGACGGCCTTGTCTCGGCGGCCGAGATCGGTCTCGAGGTCGAGATCGAGCTGCTTGGCGAGGGCTTCTTCAGCGAGCTGCGCCGCAACGTGCGGGCGCAGCTCGCGATCGCGGCGCTCGCCGACGAAGACGAGAGCGACGCGACGCCGATCACCGCCGCTCGGGTGCGTCGTCTGCACCGCCGCGCCGAGGAACAGATCCGCGCCGGGCTCGAGCCGTTCGGCTACTACCGCCCACAGATCGAGGCGCTTCTCGAGACCTCTGCAGAGCCCTGGAAGGCGACCTACAGGATCGATCCGGGACCGCGGGTGCGGGTGCGCGAGGTCGACGTGCGGATCAACGGGCCGGGCGCCGGAGATCCCGAGCTGCAGTCGCTGGTCGCAGACTTCCCGCTCTCCGCAGGCGCCGCCCTCTACCACCCCGCCTACGAGTCGGGCAAGGAGGGCCTGCGCCGCGGCGCCGAGCGCAACGGGTATCTCAGCGCCGAGTTCGAGGTCGCCCGGGTCGAGGTCGACGTGGCCACCGACTCCGCGGTCGTGGTTCTGCACCTGGCGACGGGACCGCAGTACCGCTTCGGCGCCGCGCGCTTCGAGCAGGAGCTGCTGAAGCCCGAGCTGCTGCGCGGCTACGTCAGCTGGGAGGAGGGCGACCCGTTCGACTTCGAGGAGCTGCTGATCTTCCAGGACGCACTCTCCAACTCCCCCTACTTCCGGCGCGTCGAGATCGAGGCGGATCCTGCGAGCGCCGACGAGCGACGGCGCGTGCCGGTGGTGGCGACCCTGGTTCCGGCAGCCGCCCAGGAGTGGGACCTGGGAGTCGGCTACGGCACCGACACCGGCCCGCGGGGCAGCGTCGAGCTGGATCTGCGGCGGATCAATCGCAGCGGTCACCGCGGCCGCTCGGCGGCGGTGATCTCCGACATCGAGCGCTCCTTCGAGGCCCGCTACCTGATCCCGGGGGCGTACCCGCGCACCGACGTGCTCACCTTCACCCTCGGCTACCAGCTGCTCGAACCGGACACCAGCTCGTCGGAGACCTTCGTGGTGGGCCTCGGCCGGACGCGCTCGATCGGCCGCTGGCGAGAGGCCCTCGGTCTCACCTTCCGACGCGCCGACTTCGAGGTCGGAGTCGACCGCGGCATCTCGGAGCTGCTGGTGCCGGACATCGGCTACTCGCGGGTGAAGACGGACGATCGCATCTTCGCCACCCACGGACGCAGGCTGCGCTTCGAGTTGCGCGGCGCCGCCGAGGACGTCGGCTCGAACGCCACCTTCGCCCGCCTGTCGGCGGAGACCAAGGTGGTGCGCTCGCTGGCCGACGACGTGCGCATCCTGGGTCGGCTCGAGGCCGGGTATCTGGCCACCGACGACTTCCGCAGGCTGCCACCCGAGATGCGCTTCTTCGCCGGCGGTGACGCGAGCGTGCGCGGCTTCGGCTACCAGGAGCTCGGCGGTGTCGACGAGCAGGGCAACGTGATCGGCGGCGAGACGCTGCTCACCGGCAGCCTCGAGATCGAGTCGATGTTCCTCGAGCTCGAGCGCTTCGGGCGCTGGGGCGCCGCCGCCTTCTTCGACTTCGGCAACGCCTCGAACGAGCTCGGCGCCGACCTCGAGCGCGGCGCCGGCGTCGGACTGCGCTGGCTGTCGCCGATCGGCCTGGTGCGCGCCGACCTGGCGTGGGCGATCAGCCGCGAGGGCTCGCCGCTGCGTTTCCACCTGATGATCGGACCCGACCTTTGAGCTCTCCGGAACAGGGTGAGGCGACCGGCGGGACGCCGCGTCGTTCCCGACGGCGTCGCCTGCTGCGCTGGGTGGCGGTAGTGGCGCTGGCGCTCGTCGTCGCCGCCGGTGCTGCACTGGTCGCCCTCGTCGCCACTCCGGCTGGGGCGCGCTGGGCATTCCAGCGACTCGGCGCCGCGGTGCCGGGCTCGCTCACCGTGCAGCAGCTCGACGGCCCGCTGCGTGGACCGCTGCGGGTCGAGGGGCTGGTGTGGGAGAGCGACGGCGCCGAGGTGAGCGTCGACGAGCTGCACCTGCAGTGGCGGCTGCGGGATCTGCTGGCTCGCCAACTCGACATCACCCAGCTCTCGGCGAGCACGGTGCGGGTCCGGCTCGCGGAGTCGGGCGAGGAGGAGGAGCCGAGCGCGCTGCCCGACCTGCGACTGCCGATCGCCATCGTGGTCCGGCAGGCGCGGGTCGACGATCTTGTGGTCCTGGACGGCTCCGGCGAGAGCCTGATCGAGGTCCGGTCGATCGAGCTGCGCACCCGGGCCGAGGGAGAGCGGGTCGAGATCGAGCGCTTCGAGCTCGTCTCGCCGGACCTCGAGCTCGAGGTCGCCGGCAGCGTCGAGCCGGTGGGCGACTACGCGGTCGACCTGTCGCTGCGCTGGGGTGTCGCGGTCGAGGCGGCAGAGTCGGCCGGCGACGGGGCCGCGGGCAGCGATCGGTCCACGCAGCGCACCTGGTGGCGCGGCGAGGGCACCCTCGGCGGCTCGCTCGAGGAGCTCACCGTGGCGCAGGAGCTGAGCGCGCCGCTGCGAGCCGGGATCGACGCCGTGCTGCGACGGCCGCTGCGCGACCTGTCCCTCGACGGCACGCTGACCCTGCCCCGGACCGAGCTGGCCGACCTCGCTGCTGTGGCGTCGGCGTCGTCCGGAGAGGCCGCCTCCCCCGAGCTGCCCTCCGGCGCCCTCTCCGGCACCCTCGCCGTGCGCGGCAGCCTCGAGCGGCTGGAGCTGCGACCCGACCTCGCCCTGGTGTCGAGCGATCCGCTCTTCGGCGAGCTCGGATCCGGCGCTTCGGCTGCCTCAGGGGCCAGCGAGGCGGTGACTCTGGAGCTCGCCGGTACGGCGATCCGCACTCTCGAGGGAGCGCGAGGCCAGGACCAGCGGATCGACCTCGAGCCCCTCGAGCTGAGGGTCGGCGAGGCGACGTTGGCGCTGCGTGGCGCAGTGCTCCTGCCGGCCGCAGGCGACGGCGGCGAGGCCGCCGAGCCGAGGCTGGCGCTGGAGGCGACTTGGACCGAGGCGCGCTGGCCGCTCCTCGGTACTGCGCAGGTGACGAGCCCCGCCGGCACCGGGCGCCTCGACGGCGCCCTCTCGGGACTGGAGCTGCGCGCCAGAGCCGAGCTCGACAGCCCGATGCTGCCGGAGGCGGCACGCCTCGGCGAGCTCGAGCTGCGCGCAAGCGGCAGCGTCGAGCGCCTCGAGCTCGACGTCACCGCGAACGCCCTCGGCGGCTCGCTGGGGATCGCCGGAACGCTCGGCTTCGGGGAGATCCCGAGCTGGGACCTGCGCGTCCGCGGCCGCGGGCTCGATCCCTTCCTCCTGCAGCAGGTCGCCATGGCCGAGAGCGGGCCGGACGAGGGTGGATCCGCGCAGGCCCCGGACGCTGACGCTGACGGTGCTGACGGTGCTGACGGTGCGCGCGCCGCGACGACCGCCGACCTGCAGGCCTGGGGCCTGGGTGGCGCCGTCGACGTGGATCTCGAGACGCGCGGTGAGGCGCGGCCCGAGGGGGTCTTCGGACGTGTGGTGCTCGGCGATCTCGGCGGCAGCCTGCGCCAGCACCCGCTGCGCGGCAGCGGCGCCGTGGTGCTCGCCGGCGAGGCGATCACCGTCGAGGACGTCATAGTGCGCTGGGCCGAGGGCGACGCGCTCGCCGAGCTCGTGGTCGACGGCCGGGTGGCGCCGGAGCTCGAGATCGAGTGGCGCCTGCAGGCCGCCGAGCTCGCTCTGGTGCACCAGAGCGCCGGCGGCACGCTGCGCGCCAGCGGCACGGCGCGTGGGCCGACCGCGACGCCGCGCGTCGCGCTCGAGCTCACCGGTGAACGCCTGGCCTGGACCGACACCAGGGTCGGCTCGCTCTCGGCGAGCGCCGACGTCGACCTGGGGCCGGAGGGCGAGGTCGACTTCGCGGCGGGTGCCGAGGACCTCGTGCTCGGCGGCCAGACGCTGGAGGCGGCGTCGCTCTCCGGAGACGGCACGCGCGGCGCCCATCGCTTGACCCTCGAGGCGCGCGGCGCCGCCGGCGCCGAGCCGCTGCCGCGCCGCCTGCGGCTGGTGGCGCGCGGCGGTCTGAACGGTGGCGCCGAACTGGCCGAGGAGGCCGGGCAGCCTGTGGGAGCGGCAGGGAGCGCTTCCGAGACGACGCCCCTCTCGTGGCGCGGCGAGCTCGCCGGGCTCGAGATCGACGGCCTCGCCGGCAGCGACTGGCGCTCGGAGGCCGCCGCCGCCCTGGAGATGAGCTCGGCCTCCGCGGAGCTCGAGCGCCTCTGCCTCGATGGCCCCGAGAGCGGCCGCGTGTGCGTCGAGGCCTCCTGGTCGACCGGCGTCCCGGAGGAGGACGGCGAGGCCGACCCGCGGACGGAGACCATCGCAGGCGGTGCGGCGTGGCGCGTGAACGCCGCTCTGACGCAGGTGCCACTGACCCTGCTCGAGCCCTGGCTGCCGCCCTCTTCGGACCTCTCCGGCCCGGTGAGCGGCAGGCTGAGCGCGCGCAGCGGCCAGGCCGCCGAGGCGGGGGCCGGCTCGACACCGGCTGCGATCCTCGCCGAGGCGTCGCTGCAGCCGGGCCCCGGCGAGCTGACCTTCGTCGCCAGCGGTCCGGGCGCCGGCCGCGAGCGTGTCACCTTCGGACGAGGGTCCCTGCAGGCGACGCTCGACGACTCCGGCGCGCGGCTGGCGTTCGAGCTGCCGCTCGACGAGCTCGGCGACGTCGACGGCGAGCTGCAGCTGCCGGGCTTCCTCCTGGGTGGGAGCGCCGACCAGGTGACCGCCGCGACCCAGCCGCTGCGCGGCGCGCTGCGGATGCGCGTCGACGACCTCTCTTTCGTGCAGGGTCTCACCGACCAGATCAGCGATCTCGAGGGCAGCGTGCGTGCCGATCTCGACGTCGCCGGCACCGTCGAGGCGCCGGAGCTGCGCGGCGTCGCCGCGCTCGAGGGAGGGCGCGCCTCGCTGCCGGAGCTCGGCATCGAGCTGATGGATCTCGGGCTGGTGGTGCGCGGCGACCGGCTCGAGACCGCAGCAAGCGTCGCGACGCCCGGCGCTGAGGCGAGCGCGGGGCAGCCGCTGCGCATCGAAGGCTCGCTGCGCTCCGGCGGCGGCACGTTGCGCATCTCCGGCCAGAGTCCTCTGATCCCCCGTCCCGAGGATCCGCTGGTGCTGGCGCTCGAAGGCGAGGAGCTGCTGGCGATGAACACCCGCGAGATCGAGCTGTACGCCTCGCCCGATCTCGAGCTGCGCTTCGACGGCGAACGGCTGGCGCTCTCCGGCGAGGTGGTGGTGCCGCGCGCCGAGATCGAGATCGACGAGGCGCCGGAGGGCACCGTCGAGGCCTCCCCCGACGTGGTGGTGATCGGGCGCGAGAGTCCCGCTGCGGCCGGCGATCTGCCGCTGGCGCTGCGGGTGCGGGTGGTGCTCGGCGACGACGTCGACGTCGAGGCGCTGGGCCTCGACGCCGAGCCGAAGGGCAGTCTGCTGCTGGTCGACGAGCCGGGTCGGCCCACCTACGGCAGCGGCGAGATCGACGTCTCCGGCGGCACCTTCGAGGCCTATGGCCAGGACCTGCGCACCGAGCGCGGCCGCCCCGTCTTCT
>QQVD01000047.1 GCA_003388555.1 Acidobacteriota bacterium
CCCGCGAGGCGGCGCAGGCACTGCTCGAAGGCGTCGAGGAGCTGCAGCGCGGCGTGCTGCTGCTGGTCGCCTCCGAGATCGCCGGCGCCTACGTCGAGCTGCGCGGCGCCGAGCTGCGCCTCGAGCTGGCGGAGCGCAATCTCGGTATCCAGGAGGACAGCCTGCAGGTGATCGAGGGCAAGGTCGACTCCGGTCTCCTGTCGCCGATCGACGCCGAGCGGACCCGTGCCGAGCGCGCCTCGCTGGTCGCCGCGCTGGCGCCGCTGCGGGCGCAGCGGGAGGCCGCCGGGCACCGTCTGGCGGTGCTGCTCGGTGAGTCGCCTGGGGCGTTGCGCGGCGAGCTGGCTCCCGGCCCGGTGCCCGAGCCGCCGGCATGGATCGGCGCCGGTCAGCCCCAGGACCTCCTGTCGCGGCGCCCCGACGTGCGCCGCGCCGAGCGCGAGCTGCACGCGGCGACGGCGGAGGTCGGAGTGGCGATCGGCGAGCGCATCCCGCGCCTGGTGATCGGGGGCTCACGCGGCCAGGAGTCGGCCGACCTCGGTGACCTGCTCGAGAGCGCCAGTCGCACCTGGAGCTTCGGGCCGCGGATCGAGCTGCCGATCTTCCGTGGTGGCCAGCTTGCCGCCGGAGTCGAGGCGGCACGGGCGCGCCTCGCCGCCGCCGACGCCGGCTACCGCAGCGCGGTGCTGCTGGCGCTCGAGGAGGTCGAGTCGAGCCTGGTGGCGTATCGCGAGAGCAGGGCGGCTCACGACGCGCTCGACGAAGCGGCGTCGGCGAGCGGTCGTGCCGCGGACCTTGCCGAGGTGCTCTACGACGAGGGGCTGCGCGATCACCTCGTGCTGCTCGACGCGCAGCGCAGCCAGACCGCGGCCGACGACGGGCTCGCCCTCGCCCGGGTGCAGCGTGCGCTGCGGGCGCTCGACGTCTACCGCGCCCTGGGCGGCGGCTGGGAGATTCTCGAGCGGTGGGCAGCGCCGGCGCCGGCGGAGGCGGTGGCCGACGGCGCGGAGGCGGCGGTGGGAGAGTAGCCAGCGCGGCCCGCCCGCAGGACGGTCGCGAGCCGAGAGCGGCCGGCCTCACTCCGCGGTCGGCGGCGAGCCTCTCGGCGCCGCGGATGCGGGAGGGTCAAAGGGGTCACGGCGGCGACGAGACGTCGCTGTCCGGCGCCGCCGGCTCGACGACCCGTTCGCCCGCCAGCGGCAGGCGCGCCATGGTCTCGTAGACAGGGCCGCTTCGCGACAGCCGCGAGGCCACCAGATCGATGCCGTCGACCTCCCAGGAGACGCCTTCGAACGGGTGCAGAGCCTCGCCGATGCGCTGCACGTCGGAGGCGCGCCAGGGCGCCTTGCAGCGCGCCAGGGTCACGTGCGGATGAAACCGGCGCGCCTCGGTCGGCTCGCCGCGCCGTTCGAGCGCCTCCCGGATGCGAGCGTGCAGAGCGTCGAGGGCGCCGGCCTCGGCGGCGTCGCCGACGCCGAGCCAGACGACGCGCGGCCGGCGCTCGGGAAAGGTCCCGACCCGCTCGATACGGACCTGGAATCGCGGCACCGCAGCCACCACCGGCGTCAGCAGGCGGGCGAGGGCGGCGAGCTGATCGCCGCTGCGCTCGCCGAAGAAGTGCAGGGTCAGGTGCAGGTTCTCGCGCGCCACCCAGCGGGCGCCGGGCAGCTGCCGGCGCGCCGCCTCGACGGCCTGGCCGATCTCCCCGGAGAGCCGGAGCGGCACGAAGAGGGCGAGGAAGAGACGCATCGCGGGATCGGAGGCCGGGGATCAGAAGGGATAGGGGAAAGGGGTTGGGGGTTGGGGATCAGGGATCAGGGATCAGGGATCAGGGAGTCAGGGAGCCGTGGAAGAGGGCAGAACGGAGGACGACAGATGGACAGGAGAGTGTCGGCTCGCGGCTCTTCACTCCTGGTCCGCCTTCTCCGCTCGACTCACTGTCTGCCCATCCACACTTCCCTGACCCCTGACCCCTGACCCCTGACCCCTGACCCCTGATACCCCCTGACCCTCAGCACGCCGGCGTCGTCAGCGCATCAGCAGGCCGCGCAGTCCTCCCGAGATCAGGGTGGCCACGTCGAGCAGGGCGCGCGAGGTCGCCAGACCGTCGGGGGCGGCGATGTAGCGCGGCTCCCACTGCGGGCTGAACTTCTCCTTGTAGGCGCGCAGGCCGCGGAAGTTGTAGAAGTGCTCGCCGTGGCGGAAGAGCCAGGCACCGAGGCGATTCCAGGTCGGCGCCAGGGCGTGTTGCTCGAGGCCGGCCAGCGGCGCCATGCCGAGGTGGAACCAGGCGAATCCCTCGCTGCTGCCCCACAGCATCAGGTTGCAGAACAGGAAATCCATCACTCCTGGCGGGGCGCTGCCGCGGTAGCGCATCAGGTCGACGGAGAGCTCCTCTCGCCCGGCACGCACGACGTTGGCGAAGGCGACGATCTCCCCGTCGCGCCGCACCAGGGCGATCGGGAAGTGGACCAGGAACGCCTCGGAGAAGGCGCCGAGCGAGAACGCCTTCTCCGACGCGTTCTTGTCGCTCAGCCACTCGTCGGAGATCTCGCGCAGCTGCGGCAGCAACTCGGGCGTCGCCTCGCGTGGAGCGATCTCGAAGGTCAGCCCCTCGCGTTCGCCGCGCTTCAGGCTCTGGCGCAGATCGCGGCGCGCGCCTCCGGCCAGCGAGAAGCCCTGCAGCGAGGTGCGTGCGCTCTCGCCGATCTTGATCACCGAGAGACCGGCTTCGAGGTAGAGGGCGAGGTTGTCGGGCCGGATCTGGTAGAAGACCGAGCGCTCGTCGTACAGATCCGCCTCCTCGCGGAAGCGCCAGATCAGCTCCTCGACGGTCTCGGGGTCGCGCGACGGCACCACCGGGTCGCCGAGGGCGACCCAGCTGTCACCGCTGACGCCGTACATCACGAAGGCGTCCCGCCGCTCGCTCCACAGGAAACGCTTGTCGCCGAGCAGGGCGAAGTTCGATGTGATCGTGGGCGGCTCGGCGACGATCTCGAGCACGCGCTGCCATTCGTAGTCCTCCGGCGCGTCGGGCGGTGGCGTCGCGCCGCGCAGCATGCGCAGCAGGCCGATCACCAGCACGCCGGTGGCCAGCGCCACCTGGGCGCGCAGGAAGCGGGGCACGTCGCCGCGCAGCGAGAAGCGCCACAGCTGGTCCTCGGAGAGCTGCGCGTTGCCGCTGGCGATGACCCCCAGCCAGAGGCTGCCCAGCAGCACGACGCCGACGCCGAGCAGCCAGCGGTTGCTGAACGGCCGGCTGGTCAGCGAGGCGCGACGGTAGAAGTGACGCCGGGAGACGATCAGCAGCAGCAGCACGATCGCCGCCACCGCGGCCTCCTCGACGTCGAGCCCGGCGAGCAGCGAGGTGACCAGCGCCACCGCGAGGATCCAGACGCTGGCGTGCCAGGCGCCGTCGAGTCGGCGCGCCAGTCCCCGCGCCAGCACCAGCAGCGCCAGTCCGGAGACACTCGAGACCAGGTGCGAGGCCTCCACCAGTCCCAGCGGGAGGATGGCGCCGAGCCACCTGAGCCGGCCAGCCTCCGCCGGTATCGAGCCGGAGACGATGAGGAAGGCCCCGGCGACGAAGGTCGCGATCGCCATGCCGCGTGGCACCACCGGCCCGAGCCACGGTGCCGCCTGCTCCTCGAGGGCCGCCGCGGCGTGGCGGATCGCCTTGCGCTGCAGAACGATGGTGGTGGCGAGGGCGACGGCCAGCGGCAGTCCGGTGTAGACCAGGCGGTAGAGCAGCAGGGCGGCAACGATCGCCCCCATCGGGGCCAGCGGAGCGAGCAGCGCCGCCACCGTGGCCTCGAAGACGCCGAGCCCCCCGGGCACACCCGAGACCAGACCGAGCACCTGGGCCGTGAGCAGCGCCGCGAGGACCGGCGGCAGGCCCGGTGAGGCCTCCTCGAGGAGGACGTGCAGCACCGCGCCGGTCCCCAGCCACGACAGGGCGGCGAGCAGGAGTTGGGGAGGTGCGGCGCGCAGAGACGGCAGCTCGAGCCTCAGCACCCGCAGCGAGGTGGGTGCGAGCACCCCTCGGGCCCGCGCCGCGGCGGCGACGGCGAGCAGCAGCAGCGCGGCGGCGCCGGCCCGCAGGGCGAGCGTCGTCTCCGGATCGCTGCCGCTGAGGCGTGGTGCGGTCGAAGCGAGCAGGGCCCCGGCGAGGGCCAGCAGCGTCAGCCAGCTGGCGGTGCGCGATGTCGACAACAGCCGCACCACCGCGGTGCCGCCCAACCCGAGCGCCGCGTAGAGCCTGTAGCGCAGCGGCGCCGACGTCACCAGGGCGGTCTCGGCGGCGTGCGCGATGGCGTACACCAGCCCGCTGATCGGCGCCGTCCGGGTGAGCGCGAGCCGGTGTCCCAGGGAGCGCAGCGTCGTCCAGTCCTGCAGCGCCAGGAGGACCAGGACCGCTGCGGTGATCAGGACCGCCGAGGCCAGGGCCGCCGGCGACATCGTGCTCGCCCGCTCTGTGATCTCGGCGTAGCTGGTGCTGCGGAGCATTGCCCGGAGAGCCCAGAGCGCGACGGCGGCGGCGGCCAGCGGCAGCAGCACCGTCAGCCGCTGCGCGCCGCGGCGGCGCGGGGCTGGTGGAGGTGGCGGCGTCGCGGGCCTGGGCGCCGGGCTCTGAGCGGGCTCGGTCATGCTGGGGGAGAGTCCCGGGCGTCGGCGCCCGGGCAGTCGTGTGGCGGGAGAGGGTTGGAGGCCCGAAGCCTATTGGATCGGCGGCCGAGAGGTGCCGGGTCGCCAGGCCGGGCCGACTCAGCGGGCAGCGCGACGTCACGCGGGATGAGCGGCGGCTGGCGCAGAATGCACGGCGTGAACGCGACGTCGAACCCCACTGGTACATCGCCGCGAGACCTGCCGCGACGGGCGCGGGCGCGCAGGCGGATCGGCCTGACGCTCGTCGTCCTGGCGGCGGCTCTGGTGGCGCTCCAGACCTGGCGCATGCTCGGCGGACCCGGCGAGGCGAAGGCGCCGGTGCCCGGGGTCCCTCTCCG
Organism: Acidobacteriota bacterium; assembly: GCA_003388555.1. GTDB lineage: Bacteria > Acidobacteriota > Thermoanaerobaculia > Multivoradales > Multivoraceae > QQVD01. The sequence continues at coordinate 5,004 of QQVD01000047.1, forward strand.
CCTGCATCCGCCGAGCGGGCCGAGCCGGGCCGTCACCGTGGTCTTCCTGAGCTCCGATGCGGGCTGGCTGGGGATCAACAAGAACCTGCCCCGGGCGCTCGCCGAGCAGGGCTACCCGACGGTGGCGTGGAACAGCCTGCGCTACTACCTGCGTGAGCGCAGTCCCGAGTCGGCGGCGGCGGATCTCTCGCGGGTGCTCGACGAGGCGGCGCGCCGCTACGGAAGTCGTCGCTTCGCCCTGGTCGGCTACTCGTGGGGCGCCGGCGTGCTGCCCTTCCTGGTCAACCGCCTGCCCGAGGAGCAGCGCCAGGACGTCGTCGCGGCGGTCTACCTCGCCTATCCGGGCTTCGGCGCCTTCCGCTTCCGACCGTCCGCCTGGTGGCTCCAGGTCGACGGCAGCGAGCGCCCGGCGGAGCGCGAGGTCGCCAGGCTCGGCCTGCTGCCCAGCCTGTGCATCGCCGGCGAGCAAGACCCGATCCGCGACTGTCGCTCGCTGGCGCCGCACGGCGTGCCCCACCGGCTCTTCCCGGTCGGACACTCGCTGACCGGGCTGACCGCCGAGCTGCTCCCGTGGGTGCAGGCGACGATCGAGCGTGGCGCCGCAGAGCGAGGCACCGACCTCGGTGGCGCTGCTACTCCGGGTCGACCGGACGCTCGGCCAGGAATGCGCTGAGCCGTTCGGCCTCGCCGCCGGGCGCCCACACCACGACGGCCCGCACCGGATCGTCGGACAGCACCCGATGGATCACTCGGTCGCCCGGCTTGACGATCGCGACACCGCCAGGCTCGACGCGGTGGGAAGTGCCGTTGACCACGTGCTCGAGCACGCCCGAGACGACGTAGAAGATCTCGATCGCCTGATGCAGGTGCTCGCCGCCTCGACCGTCGACCGGGAAGGTGACCTCCCCGACCTCGACCTCCGAGGAGCCGAGGTTCGACTGCTCGACCAGCACCTTGATCGCCAGGCCGTCGTGAGACTCCAGCCAGCGGGTGCCGCTGGAGGTGCGGTCGTACCCGGAGGCGGCGGCGCCCTGCTGGGAGGCGGCGGCGAGCACCGTCGAAGACGGCAGGAAGAGAGACGACAGGACCAGCCACGCGACGGGGCGCGAGCTCTCCGATCCCTGTCGCGGGCGGCGCGAACGCCGTCGTGGGCCATTCACGAGTCACCGCCCTCGTCGCTCTGCTCGGCGCGCTGCTGGGTGATGCCGAACGGGTTGCCCTCGGGGTCGGCGAGCAGCGCGAAGAACATGCCGCCGCCGCCGTCCATCGGCGGGATGCGCACCGTGGCGCCGAGCTCCTCGGCGCGCGCCGCGGTGGCCTTCACGTCGTCGACGCCGACGTAGAACACCACCTCGGCGCTGCCCTGCGGTTCGTGGCGGAAGCCGACGGTGATCGACGGGCCCGCTGCGTCCGGTTGCGGTGGCGCGACGGCGTCGCCCGCGTGCACCCAGCCGTAGGTGAACTCGCCGCCGCCGGCGCGGCGCACGCGCCAGCCGAACAGCTCGCCGTAGAAGCGCTCCAGCGCGGCGCCGTCGACGGCCGCGATCTCCAGGTGTCCGATCCGGTGCATCGCTCACCTCCCGATGTCGTGCAGATGTCGTGGTTGCAAGGTCGGCTACGGATCATAGGCGGCGGCTCCGGCCGGTGACGGGCGGCGCGGGATGGCTCAGCCCGAGACCGCCGCGCCGGCCCGCACGGAGGTGCGGCGTGCGTGCAGTAGGCTGGGCCCGCGATGAAGCGGGTCCTGTTCGTCTGCCTCGGCAACATCTGCCGCTCGCCGACGGCGGAGGGAGTGTTCCGCCACTGGCTCGAGAGTCGAGGCGACGCGGCCGGCGCGTCGTCGATCGAGGTGGACTCCGCCGGCACCAGCGCCCACCACGTCGGCGAGCCCGCCGACCCCCGCATGCGCGAGAGCGCGTCGCGTCGCGGCTACGACCTCTCGTCGCGGGCGCGGCAGGTGCGCCGGGAGGACTTCGACCGCTTCGACCGCATCGTGGCGATGGATCGCGACAACCTGCGCGCTCTCGAGGCGTTCGGCGCCGCGCGGCCGGGTCAGCTGCGGCTCTTCTCGCACTACCTGGCCGAGGCGCCTGGATCCTGGCCGGTCGACGTGCCCGACCCCTACTACGGCGGTGCCGAGGGTTTCGAGACCGTGCTGTCGATGGTCGAGGCCGGCTGCGCCGGGCTGTGGCGGGACCTGTCGGAGGGCTGCGAGCCAGTCACCGGGTCATGATCCAGGTGGCCGCGGCAGTGGACCCGGCAGTGGACCCGAAGTCCGGCCGATGGTTCCCGCCGCGGTGAGAGCTCCGGTGCCTTCCGGCGTCGCCGAGGCGGTCGCCGAGAGCCTCGGTTGCACCGCCGACGGCCTGCGCTGGACGCCGCTGGGCCGAGGCTTCAGCCACACCGCACGGGTCGATGTCGAGTCACCCGCCAACGCGTCCGGGATGCCGCGCCGAAGCTACTTCGTCAAGTGGAGCGCAGAGGCCGCCAGCCCGGTCTTCGAGGTCGAGGCGCTGGGGCTGCGCACCCTGGCGAGGGTCGTCGGGGCGCCGGTGGTGTCGGTCGTCGCGGCCTCGTCCGACCCACCGTTCCTGGTCCTCGACTGGATCGAGCCCGGCGGCGAGGGCGCTTCGACGCAGAGGCGGCTCGGACGTGAGCTGGCGCGGCTGCACCGCCTGTCGAGCCAGCGCGGCGGCGAGCCTGGAGCGGCCGAGCTGGACGGGCTGGACGGCCGGGAATGGCCACCTGGACGCTTCGGCTTCCCGGTCGACAACTGGCTCGGCGCCACGGTGCAGCGCAACACATGGAGCGAAGACTGGGTCGAGTTCTTCCGCCACCGCCGGCTCGGCTTCCAGCTCGAGCTGCTGCGCCGCCGCGGCCGTGCCGACTCGGAGTTCGAGCGCGCTGTCGAATGCCTCCTCGAGCGGCTCGACCAGCGGATCGCCGAGCCGGTCGAGCCGCCGTGCGCGCTGCACGGCGACCTCTGGGCAGGCAACTACCGGGTCGATCCGGACGGTCGCGCCTGGCTCATCGACCCCGCGACCTACCTGGGTCGGCGCGAGGCGGATCTCTCGATGACGACGCTGTTCGGCGGCTTCGCCAGCGACTTCTACGCCGGCTACGAGGAGGTGTGGCCGCTGGCCCCGGGCTGGCGCGAACGCCTCGAGCTCTACTCGCTCTACCACCTGATGAACCACTGGAACCTGTTCGGCGAAGGCTATCGCTCGGCCTGCCTGCGGGTGGCGCGACGCTACGCCTGATCGCCGGACCGGTTCACTCGTCTTCGAAGCCGGCGGGAGGCACGAAGCGCAGGCCGCTCTGCTCGAGGAAGCGGGCCGCCTCGATGGTGATCCGGTCGCCCCACTCCGGGCCGGCGATCTGCACGCCGAGCGGCAGCCCTTCCGCTCCGGGCCCGGTCGGCACGACGGTGGAGGGCAGGAAGGCGACACCGGTGAGCCCGGCCCAGAAGATCTGCTCGAAGTAGGGACGCGGCGCGCCGTCGACGTCGATCGTGCGCTCGCCGAACGGGCGGTGGTCGTGGGGGAACGCCGGCGTCGCCATCATCGGCGTCAGCAGCACGTCCCACTGCTGGAAGAACTCGTGCCAGGCCCAGCGCAGGTGGGTGCGCGCCTCGTGGGCCTGCAGCCAGTCGCGGTGCCTGAGCACCTGGTTGCGCAGGGTGCGCGCCCTGGCGCTGTCGTCGCCCGCCTCGAGCGCATCGGCGCGTGCGAGCAGCTCGGCGAAGCGCTCGTCGGGCAAGCGGCCCGACATCGCCGGCTGCAGCAGGCTGTCGTAGGTCGCCTGGGAGAGCGCCGGGTCGATCGCCGGTCGCGCCGCATGGTCGACCGTCGCTCCGGCGTCGGCGAACAGCTGCGCCACGGCCTCGATCCGCGCGCGGCTCTCGGCGCCGACCGGAGCCGCGGCGTCGTCGGGCCACACGGCGACGCGCCACGAGGCGATCGGCTTGCCGCTGACCGGCAGCTCGTAGCGCACGGCGCGCGCCGAGATCTCGTCGGGTCCGGCGAGCACCTGCAGCGCCAGCTCGAGGTCTTCGGCCGAACGGGCCAGCGGACCGATGACGGCGATGTCGGTGCTCGAGAGCACCCCGGGAGCGGCGTGGCCGCGCGGCGGCAGCAGGTCCCAGGTCGGCTTGTGGCCGAAGACGCCGCAGAAGTGGGCCGGGTTGCGGATCGAGCCGCCGATGTCCGAGCCCAGCTCGAGACCGGTGAGCCCGGCGGCCAGTGCCGCCGCCGAGCCGCCCGACGAGCCTCCGGGCACCCGCCCGGCGAGGTAGGGGTTCTCGGTGGTGCCGTAGATCTCGTTGTAGCTCTGGAAGTCGGCCAGCCGCAGCGGCACGTTGGTCTTGCCGAAGACGATGGCGCCGGCGGCCTCGAGCCGCTGCACCGCCAGGGCGTCACGCTCCGCGACGTTGCCCCGCATCTCGGGGATGCCGTGGGTGGAGGGCAGGCCGGCGACGTCGAAGCTCTCCTTCACCGTAATCGGCACGCCGTGCAGCGGCCCGAGGACCTCGCCCGCGGCCACGGCGGCGTCGGCCCGGCGCGCACGCTCGCGGGCCCGGGCCTCGTCGCGCGCCACGACCGCGTTGATCTTGGGGTTGAGGCGCTCGACGCGGCCGAGGAAGTAGTCGAGCAGCTCCTCGGCACCGACCTCGCGGTCGCGTAGGGAGCGTGCCAGCTCGGTGGCGGAACGGAAGGCCCATCTGGTCATCGCATCGGTCTCCTGATCACTGGTGGGGTCGGTGCCTCTGGCGGCCGCCGCTCTCACGGCTCGGCGGGATCCGGGCGGGTGTCGTGGAACATCCGGTAGTCGATCGCCAGACGGCCGTCGTCGAGCAGCGACATCACGTCGACGAAGCGTTGACGCCAGCGGAACTGATCGGGGTACCAGAAGTGGCGCGCGTGCACGGTGCGGGCGTAGGTGCCGTCGTAGCCGGTGACGGTGGCGATCACCGCCAGGATGCGATCCTCGACGTCGTGCTCGTCGAGGCCGTGCAGTGGGCTGCGCTCGTCGATCGGGTGGATCACCGTCCAGGACAGCGAGAAGAGGGGTTGCGAGTCGCGCACCAGCGCCATGTCGCGCACACGGCGCATGCGGTGCCCGTCCTCGGTGACCTCGTCGCACAGCGCGCTCAGCCGGATGCTCGCCTCGATCACCTCGTTGCCGCGCGCGTTGGCGAGCCGGACCACGAGCGCCGGTCTGCCTTCGAAGCGGGTGATCGTCGCCGGCTCGCTGAACAGCACGCTGGCGGTCGGCCGGGACGCCTTGGCGAAGAAGAGGCCCGTCATCAGGGCGGTGAACGCCAGCCCGCAGATCGCCTCGGCGACCACCAGGCCGTGGGCGTAGGGCGTGTCGGGCTGCAGGGTGCCGTAGCCGATGGTCGCGAAGGTCTGCACCGAGAAGGAGAAGGCGTCGAGCAGCGAGCGCGGATCGGCGTTGCGGACGCTGCCCTCCTGCATGATGTAGAGCGCCGCGAAGACCAGGTTGGCGAGCAGGAAGCCGATGACGGCGGCGGAGAAGAGCCGCGCCCAGGAGCCGTGCATGAAGAAGTAGTAGAGGCCACGCTTGAGTCCGGACGGCGCTCCCTTGCGCACCGCCTCGAGCGGGTCGCGCATCCGGCCGCGGACCTCGGCTCTCCGCACCGAATCCGCCGAGCGCACCGCCCGGAACGTCGAGCGCAGCAGGTCGGAGTCCATCTCGTGATCGCTCATCGGCGCGATCGCCAGATCGGCCATCACCTGGGCGACGCAGACCGCCGCGATCAAGGCCAGGATCACCCAGTTGGCAGTGATCGCTCCGACGATGCCGATCGCCAGCACCACGACCACCGAGCCGGCGCGCATCCAGACACGGGCCGCGTCGTCCATCTGCGATTCGTCGCGCTCGGTCACCCAGTCGAGCACGGCGACGCTGGCGAAGACCAGCGCCAGGGAGCCGGTGAGCAGCCAGTGTGCGGTGCTGGCGGCGACGTCGGGATCGTGTCCGACCGCCTTCTTGAACCCGACGCCGAGCGCGGTGATGCCGATCGCCAGCGGCAGGTGACTGTAAAGCCAGATGTAGCGTGCGCCGGGACGCGGCCTGATGCGCGAGTGCACGACGTCGTCGAAGTAGATCCACCACACGCTGCAGGTGATCAGCAGCGCCAGCCCACCCTGACCGGCGGTTCCCCAGCCGACCCGCTCGGCGCTGTCGGCGAGGTCGCTGAGCACCTTCACGAACGACTCGCCGAGCACGATGATGGTCAGAAGGCCGTAGCGCTCGGCCATGTGGGCCGCGTCGGGCGGGTGCTGCAGGGTCAGCTCGCGCAGCCTGCCGCCGAAGGGCGCCGTCAGCTCGATCGTCAGGCCGACGGCCCAGATCGACCAGACCCAAGGCGGCGGGACGAAGGCGGACACCAGCCAGAACGCCGCGCCGACCCCGAACCAGGTCGCGTAGCGCGCCGACAGGGCGCGCGCTTCCTCCACCTGCAGCCATGCGCGCACATAGAAGAGCACGATCACCAGCCGCACCAGCACGTAGGCGAAGGCGAAGGGTCGCGTCTCACCCTCGAACACGCCCGGCGCCAGCACCGCCATGCAGGCGATACCGAACATCTTCACGAAGACCAGCAGCCGGTGCAGGCTGTCGTCGACCCGGAAGCGGTTCGAGTAGAAGGTGTATCCGGTCCAGGCGTACCAGATGGCGGCGAACAGGGCGGCGAAGCCGAGGAAGCCGACCAGGTCGGCGCGCCGGCTCAGCGCGTCGCCGAGCTGGATGATCGTGGCGACGTAGACCAGGTCGTAGAACAGCTCGATCCAGGCCACGCGCCGCTCCTCGCCCGGCTTCGGGCTGTGCAGCTCGGGGGCGTGGAACCAGCGACTGCGCATGGCCACGAACCCTATCCGCAGGGCGAGCGGGATCGTCTGCCCGGCGCGGGTTGCCTGACGGGAGTGATCCGCGGGTGGCCTCTACCCGCGACCGGGCGCTGGCGGCGCCGTCAGGCGAAGGAGGTGACGATGCACCACACTGCCGCCACCAGGATCACGAGGGTCGTCAGGCTGGCGCCGAGGCCACGCAGCGCGCTGCGCATGTTGGCGCTCAGCCCCATCGCGTGCGCCACCCGGGCGAGCACCAGCGTCGCACCGAGCACGTGCACCGCCGTGTTGCCGACTCCGTTCAGCTCGAGGATCGCGATGAGAACCAGAGCGATCGGCGCCCACTCGGTGAAGTTGCCGTGCCGCCGCATCGCGGCGAGCTGGCGCGGATCGCCGCCGTCTCCCATCGAGACGCCGGTCTTCATGCGCAGCAGACCGGAGCCGGCGCCGAGCACGATGGCGAGCAGGCCGAGCAGACCGGCGTAGAGAGCCGTGGTGGGAAGCATGCGGAGCTCCTCGAGGTCGGAGGTGCGGGTGTGGAGAGAGTGGTCGCCAGGCTATCTGCTGCATCGTGTACGACAGCGGGATCTGCTCTTCGCGTCGCCCCGCTCCTCTGCCGAAGCGAGCGCTAGCGAGCTGAGCCGCGCTGCTGTCGCTGCACGAGACACCCCGCCTGCCTCCTCCCCCTGAAGAGGGAGGAGGCAGAAGTTCGCTGGTAGCGACCGCGGGTTCGGCTACTGCTGCCGCTCAGGGCGTGGAGGAGCTCCACGCCGTGACGTCTCCGGATTCGAAGCCGTCGGTGAAGATCTCGGTGGCGCTCCGGTAGTCGGCGGTGATCGGCGCGATCATGTCGAGGACGCGCTGGTTGTGGCGTGCGTTCAGGATGCCGGTCGGCTGGCTCATGAAGCTCACCGCCGGGTTCGAGAAATAGGGCTGCCGGGTGCAGCCGCCGACGCGGGGGTTGCTGTAGGAGAGCACGGTGCGGTACAGGCCGCTGTGGTAGTGGCCGTAGGCGTCGAGCGCGATCGCCGACGCCGGCGGGGCGCCGTTCTGGGGATTGTGCTGCAGGCCCATGTTGTGGCCGTGCTCGTGCGGGAAGGTCAGGTTGCCCACCGCGCAGCTGCGCGCGGTCACCTGGTAGCCGAAGGGGTTGAAGGCGGTCGGGTCCTCGTTGCCCATCAGGAAGGCGACGCCGCAGGCGAAGCCGCCGTTGTCGACGATCAGGCTGACGAGGTCGGCCGAGTGCTCGTCGCGCAGGGCGTTGACGGCGGCGTTGGCCTGCACCCAGTTGCGGTCGGCGAACACGTCGCCGGTGTCGTCGTAGTTCGCCAGCTCGGTGTGCACGAGGGTGAAGCGGGCGTTCGACTGCGAGTTGATCGCCGCGGTGTTGCTGATGTCGACCGCGCCCTGGATCGTGGTCTCGATCTGGGCCACGCCGCCCGCGGCGTCGCGTGCCTGCGGTGTGTAGAGGCTCATCAGGTCGATGTTCACCAGTGCGCCGCGGTCGCCCGAGCGCCGGTCAGCGAAGTCCTCCGGCATCGGCGGCAGGCCGCGCGGCGGGTCGGCGTGGTGTTCGTGGGCGCAGGGCGCGAAGCCGTCGGACTCGATCTCGATCAGCAGCTGTCCGGCGGCTTCGATGGCGATCTCGAAGGCGCGGGTGCCGAGAGTCACGTAGCCGGCGACGAAGCCGTGCCTGAGGGTCAGCGTCGCCTGGCCGGAGTCGTCCGCCGTGCCGCGCCAGACCAGATCTCCCGGCGCGCGCGTCTCGAGATCGACGCGGCGGAAGGTGGGAACGGTGTCGAACAGGTCGAGGGCGAGCTCGTCGGCGCCCGCCAGCACCCCGACGTCGATCGCGATCTCTGCCGCCTGCAGCGCGCTCGGATCCAGGGACCGGCTGGACGGCGCGAGGCGTTCGTAGAGCGGCGGAGCCGCCGAATGCGCTGCGGAGAGCGAGAAGCAGAGCGAGAGGGCGACGGCGGCGGCGAGTCGGGCGGAGCGGATGCGGCGCACGGAGCGGTCGCGCCGCGCTGCAGAGTAGGGCACGGGGGCCTCCTGACGGGTGGTTCGGTGGACGACGTCTGAACGAAGCCGGACCCCGAATCGTCACCGGAGGACCGACGGCTTGGAGAAGTCGATGGATTCTAGTCGGCTCGGTTCGGCCTGTGCGGGACCCCGCCCACCCGCGGCGGTGAGGCTCCGCCCAGACTCTGACGCGGTGACGGAGCGCGGCACCGACGGCGGAGCAGACAGTGCATTCGGCGGCGACGTCGCTCCGAGGCCGCTACAGTCTCCACAGCCGGCGTGGCCTGCCCGGCCCACCGACTCGAGAGGAGGAGACCCACCATGCGACGCCGAGCATCGAGACCAGAGACCGCGAGGGGCGCGGCGAGCGCGCGCCTGCGCGAGAGTCGGCGTCCTCCAGGCGGCTCCGCGGTGCGGGCAGCGACGACCTCGACGCCCTCGTTCTCGTTGGCTCTGCTGCTCGGCAGCCTGGCCTGTTCCCAGGCCCCGCCGGTCGATCCAGAGCTCGTGCGCCAGCAGCAGCGCGCCGAGCGCGTGACCATCGTGCGCGACGACTTCGGCGTGCCGCACGTCTACGGCCGCAGCGACGCCGACGCCGTCTTCGGTCTGCTCTACGCCCAGGCCGAGGACGACTTCCCGCGCATCGAGCGCAACTACGTCTGGGCGATCGGCCGCCTCGCCGAGATCGACGGCGAAGAGGCGCTCTACAGCGACCTCCGGGCGCGCCTCTACATGAGCGAGGAGGAGGCCCGCGCCGCCTTCGACTCCGCGCCGCCGTGGCTGCAGGAGCTCTGCGAGGCTTGGGCCGACGGGCTCGACTACTACCTGCACAGCCATCCCGAGGTCGAGCCGGCGCTGATCGACGACTTCGAGCCGTGGATGCCGATGTACTTCTTCGAGGGCTCGATCGGCGGCGACATCGAGCAGATCCCGGTGGACGGGATCGAGGCGTTCTACGCCCCGTTGGCGGAAGGAGCCGCGCCGGCAGAGGCGCCGCGGGAAGTCGTTGCGACCGTCCGCTCCGCCGTCGAGGCGTCTGTGGATCGCGAGCCGCGGGGCTCGAACGGCATCGCCATCGCGGGCGAGCTGACCGCCTCGGGCGACGCGATGCTGCTGATCAACCCCCACACCTCGTTCTACTTCCGCGGCGAGGTGCACGCCGAGAGCGACGAGGGACTGGGCGTGTACGGCGCGGTGACCTGGGGGCAGTTCTTCGTCTACCAGGGCTTCAACGAGCACGGCGGTTGGATGCACACCTCCACCCGGGTCGACTTCATCGACGAGTTCGCGCTCGAGACCCGCGAGCTGGACGGAGGCGAGGTGCTGTACCGCTACGGTGACGAGTGGCGGCCGCTCGAGCGCTCCGAGGTGACGCTGCGCGTTCGCGACGGCGAGGCGCTGCGCGAGCTCACCTTCCCCATCTACCGCTCGCACCACGGTCCGATCACCCATCGGCTCGGCGACGGGCACGGTGAGCTCTCCGGGCGCTGGACCGCGACCCGGATCAACTGGGACCCGGTGAACGCCCTGCGCCAGTCGTACCTGCGCACCAAGACCACCGGGCTCGACGAGTTCCGCGAGGTGATGCGCATCCGCACCAACTCCTCGAACAACACGGTGTTCGCCGACGCCGCCGGCAACATCGCCTACTTCCACGGCAACTTCGTGCCTCGCCGCGACCCGGCGCTCGACTACCAGCGGCCGGTGGACGGCAGCGATCCGGCGACCGACTGGCAGGGCCTGCACACGCTCGAGGAGATCGTCAGCGTGGTGAACCCACCCGACGGGTGGCTGCAGAACGCCAACAGCACGCCGTTCACCGCCGCCGGTGAGGACTCGCCGTCGCCGGACGACTATCCCGTCTACATGGCACCCGACGCCGAGAACCACCGTGGATTGCACGCCGTGCGCCTGCTCGAGCAGCTCGAGGAGCGCGGCGGCCTGACCCTGGACGGGCTGATCGAGCTGGCCTACCACCCGGCACTACCGGCCTTCGAGCGCCTGGTGCCGGCGGTGGTCGACGCCTGGCGCTCCTCCGGCGGCGGAGCGGGACCGCATCGCGAGCTCGCCGAGCCCGTCGCTGAGCTCGCGAGCTGGGACCACACCGTCTCCGTCGACTCGGTGGCGATGTCGCTGGCGCACTTCCTCGGCGAGCACCTGCTCGAGGCCACCCGTCGGCCCGACGCGCCGCACGGCGTCGAGCGGATCGAGGAGCTCGCCACGGCGGAGCCCGATCTCCTGGTGGAGGGGCTCGCCGCCGCGGTCGCCCGGCTCGAGCGCGACTTCGGCTCGTGGCGCACCCCGTGGGGCGAGATCAACCGGCTGCAGCGGCTCGACGGTGCGATCGACCAGCGTTTCGACGACGAGCGTGAGAGCCTGGCCGTCGGCATGGCCTCGGGGCGCTGGGGCGCACTGGCCTCGTTCGGCGCCGAGTCCGAAGACACCCGCCGCCTCTACGGCACCTCGGGCAACAGCTTCGTCGCCGTGGTCGAGTTCGGCGAGCAGGTGCGGGCGCGTAGCCTGCTGGCGGGCGGTCAGAGCGGCGACCCGGAGTCGCCTCACTTCATGGACCAGGCGCAGCTCTACGTCGACGCCGACTTCAAGCCGGTCGCGTTCTACCGCGACGACGTCGAGCGCCGGGCGGTGCGCACGTACCGACCGGGGGAGTAAGGGGGCCCTGGAGCGGCGACGGGCTCAGGACGCGGAGGTGGTAGGAAGGAGGGGTACGCCGGCAGGAGGGCACCTCTGCAGACCCGCTGACGACACGAGCGCCGAGATGACGATCGACCGAACAGAGACTGACACCCACACCCACACCCACACCGACACCGGAGCGGCCTTCGCCACCGAGACCTTCCTCTGCGGCCCGCGGCGTTCACCGCGGCAGATGCTGGCCGAGCAGCGCTACGACGGCCACGAGTCGCTGCACGACGACGCGATGGCCGAGCGACTGGGTTTCGCCGCCGGGCCGATCGAGGGGCCGACGCACTTCAGCCAGTTCGCGCCGCTCCTGGCTGGGATGTGGGGCCGGGCCTGGTTCGAACGCGGCTGCCTCAGCGCCCACTACCGCAACATGGTGGTGGAGGGTGAGCAGGTGCGCGCGTTCGTCGCCCACTCGGCGGCCGATTCCGGGAGCGACGGCGGTCCGCTGCGCATCTGGGCCGAGAAACACGACGGCGTCGAGGTGCTCGTCGGCACCGCGTCGCTCGAGCCCGAGGCGGGGCCCGACGCCGGCTTGCCGCGCCCGGCCACCGAGATCGAGGAGCGCCTCGCCGCGCTGCGTCCGCCGGGGCCGCTGGTGATCCTGCGCGACCTGAGGGTGGGCATGCGGGGCCGCGCCCCCGAGCCGGTGCGCATCGAGTTCGACCAGCACATGGGCGATCTCTACCCGTTCACCTTGCGCCAGAAGCTCGAGGGCATCACCGAGCCCAGCCCCTGGTACGAGGAGGAGGGAGGACGGAGCTCGCCCTGGGGACGCGCCATCGTCCCGCTCGAGATGGTCAGCGTGCTGATGCAGTACACCAGCCGCGCCGCCGGCTTCCCGGTGCGCGGTCCGGCGATCGGTCTGTTCGCGGGTCAGCAGATCCGCATGCTGCGGGGACCGGTCTTCGTCGGTCGGCAGTACCGGATCGAGCGCGAGATCGTCGCCCTCAGCGAGAGCCGGCGCACCGAGTCGAGCTGGATCCGGAGCACCCTGATCGACGCCGACAGCGAGCTCGCGGTGGCTGAGATGATCCTCAACAGCGCCACCCTCAAGCACTCCTACGAGCCTTACGAGCGGGAGCTGGCGGAGCTGCGCTGCGCCGCCGGGGAGACGAGTTGACCGCCGGCGGCGGAGAGCGCTCGAACGTCGCCGAGCTGCCGTCTCTCGACGAGGTCGAGCTCGACGACCGCTTCGTGCGCTCGCTGCCGATGGACGACGAGCGCCGACCAGGCAGCCGCCAGGTGCTCGGCGTCGTCGGCTCGTTCGTCGACCCGGCCCCGGTGCGAGCGCCGTGGCTGGTGGCCCACTCGCGCGAGATGCTCGAGCGCCTCGAGATCTCTGCCGCCGCGCTCGACAGCGCAGACTTCGCCCAGGTGTTCTCCGGCAATCGCAAGCTGGCCGGGTCGAGGCCGTGGGCGGCGTGCTACGGCGGCCACCAGTTCGGCGCCTGGGCCGGCCAGCTCGGCGACGGCCGTGCCCACACCCTCGGCGAACGGGTGACGTCGAGCGGTGAGCGCTGGGAGCTGCAGCTCAAGGGGTCGGGGCCGACACCCTACTCGCGCGGCGCCGACGGTCGTGCGGTGATGCGCTCCAGCGTGCGCGAGTTCCTGTGCAGCGAGGCGATGCACCACCTCGGCGTGCCGACGACGCGGGCGCTGTCGCTCGTCGGCACCGGCGAGCAGGTGGTGCGCGACATGTTCTACGACGGCAACCCGCGTCCCGAGCCGGGCGCGGTGGTCTGCCGGGTGGCGCCGACCTTCCTGCGGCTGGGCAACTTCCAGGTCTTCGCGGCGAGGCGTGAATGGGCGGTGCAGCGACAGCTGCTCGACCACACCATCCGCCACTGGTTTCCCGAGCTGCTGCAAGACGCCTCCGATCCGGGCCCCGCGACCTACGTCGAGTGGTTCGGCGAGGTGGTGCGGAGGACGGCGCGGCTGATGGTGGAGTGGATGCGCGTCGGTTTCGTGCACGGCGTGATGAACACCGACAACCTCTCGATCCTGGGTCTCACCATCGACTACGGGCCGTACGGCTGGCTCGAGGACTTCGACTGGAGCTGGACGCCCAACACCACCGACGCCGCGACCCGCCGCTACGCCTACGGCGCCCAGCCTCAGGTGGCGGCGTGGAACCTGGCGCAGCTCGGAGGAGCGCTGATCGAGCAGGTCGGCGAGACCGCGCCGCTCGACGAGGCGCTGCGCGGCTACGGCGCTGTCTACGAGGAGGCGTCGCGCGAGATGATGGCGGCCAAGCTCGGCCTGCCGGGGCTCGAGGGAGAAGACGACGACGCCTTGGTCGACGAGATGTTCGAGGTGCTGGGCCAGGTCGAGACCGACATGACGATCTTCTTCCGTCGCCTCACCGACCTGCCGCTGGCGGAGGAGGCGAGCGACGCCGAGCGCCTGGCGGCGATCGAGCCGGCGCTCTACTCGCCGACGGAGCTGCGCGGTGCGGCCCGGGAGCGGGCCGCCCGGTGGCTGACGGCGTACGCCGATCGGGCCCGCCGGCACGATCCGCAGTCGAGACGCCGGCGCATGGCGCGAGCCAACCCCAAGTACGTGCTGCGCAACTACCTCGCCCAGCTCGCCATCGACGAGGCGGAGAAGGGGGACGGGGCGAAGGTGATGGAGCTGCTCGAGGTGCTACGACGGCCCTACGACGAGCAGCCCGAGCGCGAGGCCCAGTACGCAGCGAAGCGGCCCGAGTGGGCGCGCCACCGGCCCGGTTGCTCGATGCTCTCCTGCAGCTCGTGAGGCCGCCGACTCGCGGACGGAAGGAGGCAGGGACCCACCGCGACGGCCTGGGTCGTCGACGACGCCGAACGCAGTCACGGCGCGCCGCATGGCGACGCGCCGTGTATGTGCACGCCCCGCGAGCGGGACGGTTGTCGGCTCGGCCGGTCAGCGGCCGAGGTTCCGGCGATCAGGAGCCCGAGCCGCTCGGCGGAGGAGTCTCGGGGTCCTCGTCCTCGTAGTCCGGATCGTTCGGCGTCTTCACGTCGATGTCGGGGACCGTCACCTCGACCTTCTTGGTGCTGACGTCGACGTCCGGGCCGTCGACGTCGTACTCGGGCAGCTCACCGCCCTCGACCTTCACCTCGACGTCGGGCATCTCGCCCTCCTCGGTCTTGGTGACTTCGCAGGCGGTCAGCGGCAGGGTGATCAGGGCGGCAACCAGTGTGGCCTTCGTCAGTCGCTTGAACATCGTTCTCCTCCTTCTCTTCCCGGAGGCCGCGATCGTTGGGTCGGGGCTCCCCGAGAGAATCGAGTTGGGCGGCGCGCCGAGTGGCGCGCCCGCTGGGGAATGGAGGAGCAAGGGCGATGCCACAGGGAGCGGAGACGCCCGCCCGCCGCCGGTTCCTGCCGCGCAATGCCTTTGGAGACAGGCGTTCCGTCGTGTCGAGGCGATCGCGTCGAGGCGCCGGGTGCCGGGCCCGACCGCAGCCCTGCGACCGGTCGCTTTTTCCTGCCGGCCCGGCGCCGTTTCCCGTCTCCAGCTTGGAGCGGTGGGAGCGGCAGGGTATCTTCCGGTGGAATCCCACCGGTCCGTCTCGCGGGTCCGGGCCAAAGCGTTGTCGGCCGGTTCTGCGATGCACCGTACCGCCGGCAACTGGCGGCTCGCGCCTCCTCGAGGGACTCCCTGATGGAGCTTCCCATGCACCTACTCGCACGCTCGTCCTCGTCATCCGTGTCATCCGCGTCGTCCCCGCTCCCCCTGCTCGCTGCAGCGCTCCTCTCGTGGCTGGCCGTCGCCGTGCCAGTCGTGGGTCAGGAGGGAGACGGAGAGCCGCAGCCCCCCGACCCGCAGCCGGTCGAGTGGCGTACCTCGCACTCGACGACCGTCGGCGGCACCCAGGTGCAGTACGACGCCGTGGTCGGCAGCGTCATCCTGCGCGACGACGAGGAGAAGCCGACGGCCGAGCTCTTCTACACGGCGTACCTGCGCACCAACGGAGCGCCCAGCGGCCAGCGGCCGCTGGTCTTCGCCTACAACGGCGGTCCCGGCTCGGCTTCGTTCTGGCTGCACATGGGGATCATGGGGCCGCGGCGGGTGGTGACGCCGAACGTCGGCCAGCAGGCGCCGCCGCCCTATCCCCTCGAGGACAACGCCTACACGGTGCTCGACGTCGCCGACATCGTGATGGTCGATCCGGTGGGCACGGGCTTCTCGCGTCCCGCCGGCGAGGCTGAGGGCAAGGACTTCTGGGGCCTCGACGAGGACGCGGCCTCGCTCACCCAGTTCGTGCGCCGCTTCCTGTCGCAGTACGGACGCTGGAACTCGCCGCGGTACCTGCTCGGTGAGAGCTACGGCACGACCCGGTCCGCCGTCCTCGCCCGCCATCTGCAGGGCGCCAACATCGATCTCAACGGGATCGTCCTCGTCTCGGCGGTGCTCGACTTCAACACCATCCTGTTCCCCGAGGGATCGATCGTCCCGTTCGTCGTCAATCTGCCTTCCTACACGTTGGTGGCGGCGTACCACGACGCGCTCCCGGATGGCTCGCCCGAGGACCTCGACGCACTGCTCGCCGAGGTGGAACAGTGGGCGATCGGCGAGTACGCCACGGCGCTGTTCGCCGGGTCGACCCTGGATCCCCAGCGCCGCGAGGCGGTGATCGGGAAGCTGCACCGCTACACCGGGCTGAGTCCCGAGTACCTCGACAAGGCCGACCTGCGCGTCTCGGCTCCGGAGTTCGAGCAGGAGCTGCTGCGCGAGCGCGGGCTGGTGGTGGGGCGACTCGATGCGCGCTTCACCGGCCCGACCGGCGACCGGCTGGGCACCATCCCCAGCCACGACCCGCAGTCGACAGCCATCAGCTCGGCCTACACCTCGGCGTTCAACGCCTACCTGCGCGACGAGCTCGAGTACGACGGCGAGCGCGAGTACACGCCGAGCGGCATGGCCAGACCGTGGAGCTGGGAGCGGTTGCGTGGCGGCCGCAACGGCTTCGGCTTCAGTGGCGTGCCCAACGTCGGGCCCGATCTGGCCGAGGCGATGGTCCGCAACCCGCGGCTCGAGGTGCTGCTGATCAACGGCGTCTACGACCTGGCGACACCCTACTTCGCCGCGGTGTGGACGATGGACAATCTCGGCCTGCCGCCGGACCTGCGCGACAACATCGAGCGCTCCGACTTCGCCGCCGGCCACATGATGTACGTCGACCAGGAGCTGCTTCCCCAGTGGCGCGAGGTGCTGGTCGACTTCATCGAGCGCACCTCGGGCGGCGGCGCGGAACGGAAGTCGCGGTGACCGGGGGGCTCGAGCACGGGCGCCTGGGCGCTTCGCGGTCGACCTGGCGCGTCACCTCGCTGTGGCTGTGGCTGTGGCTGTGGCTTTCGCTTGCGCTGACGCTGCTGGCTTGCGGTGACGGCGCCGTCCCGGAGGGCGCCAAGGCGCCCGCCACCGCGGTCGTCGATTCGACCGACTACGCCGACCTGGTCGAGCTGTTCGCCGAGTGGCGCGGCTTCGAGCGGCCTGCTCTGCGCGACGGCGCGCCGGACTACACCGCCGAGGCGATGCGCCGCAAGAGCGAAGAGCTGCCGGAATGGCAACGTCGCCTGGGCGCCATCGACTCGAGTGGCTGGGGCATCGCCGAGCAGATCGACCACCGCCTGGTGGCGGCGGAGATGAACGGACTGCGCTTCTATCTCGACGTGCTGCGCCCGTGGGCGCGCGACCCGGCCTTCTACCAGTCGGTGTGGACCGCGCAGAGCGACACGCCGGCGCACGAGGGGCCGACGCACCACGCCCTGGTCGAGCTGTGGACCTACGGGTTCCCGCTCAGCGACGAGGCGGCGGCGCGCCTCGAGGCCGAGCTCGCCACCATCCCGCCGTTGCTCGACCAGGCACGGGTCAACCTGGTCGGAGACGCCGAGGAGCTGTGGCTCTCCGGCATCGGCACCTTGCGCGATCAGTCACGGGCACTGCGCGAGCTCGCAGCGAGGGTCGCCGATGCGCCCGCGGTCGAGGCGGCGCGCTCCGCAGCGCTCGCGGCCACCGACGAGCTCGTCGCCTGGCTCGAAGCCGAGGCGCCCAAGAAGACCGCGGCCTCCGGTGTCGGTGAGGAGGCCTACACCTGGTCGTTGCGCAACGTGCACCTGGTGCCGATGAGCTGGGCCGACGAGGAGGCGCTGCTACGTCGCGAGCTCGACCGTGCCTGGAGCTCGCTGGTGCTCGAGGAGCAGCGCAACCGCGATCTGCCCGAGCTGCAGGCCGCAGGCAGTCCGGAGGAGTACGACCGCCGGGCTCAGCAGGCGGTCACCGACTACCTCGACTTCCTGCGCGACCGCGAGGTGCTGGTGGTGCGCGAGTACATGGACCCGGCACTGCGGGCGCAGGTCGGCGGCTTCGTGCCGCTCGAATCGCGGAACTTCTTCCGCATCGCGATGCACTACGACGTCACCACGCTGCTCACCCACTTCTACCACTGGTGGGATCTGGCGCGCATGGAGGTCGACCCTCACCCGAGCCCGATCCGGCGCGGGCCGTTGCTGTTCAACATCTGGGACAGCCGTTCGGAGGGGCTGTCGACCGGTGTCGAGGAGATGTTCCTGCACGCCGGCCTCTACGACGACCGGCCGCGGGTGCGCGAGATCGTCTGGATCCTGCTGGCGCAGCGGGCGGCCCGTGGGCTCGGCTCGCTATATGTGCACGCCAACCGCATGACGATGAAGGAGGCGCGCGACTTCCACGTGCGGTGGACGCCGCGCGGTTGGATGCGCGAAGACCTCGACCTGCTCGGCTTCGAGCAGCAGCTCTATCTGCGCCAACCCGGCTACGGCACCAGCTACATCACCGGCAAGTACCTCGTCGAGCGGCTGCTGCGCGAGGTCACCGAACAGAGGCAGCGAGGGGAGGAGGAGTTCTCACTCGCCTCCTTCTTCGCCGAGCTCGATGCCGAGGGCGTCATCCCGGTGTCGCTCATCCACTGGCAGATGACCGGCGACGACTCGATGGTGCCGCCGCTGCCGGCTGGGCCGCCACCGCCGCTGGGGCGGTGACGATTCCCCTCGGCGCGGCGCCGAGAGGTGACCTCGGTCCGGACCGACGTCAGACCTCCGGCTCGATCAGGAGCTGCTCGGCGACCAGCGCCAGCACCACGTCGGGCTGATCCTCACAGGCGTCGCGCACCGTGGCCCGGATCGGCGTCTCGGGCCGCATCATCGGGTCTTCTTCTCTGGATTCGGCGGCGGTGAAGAACGAGTCGAAGAACTCCTCGGCCTGCTCGGTGGCTGCGATGTCGTGGCTGGCGTCGGTCTCGTCGGAGATCGCCAGGTAGCGTGCGCAGGTCCATGCAGCCGGACCGGCCTGCTGCACCGAGACGTCGGTATCGACCGCTGTGGTGTCGGTGGCCGCCTCGGTGGCGGAGTCGGCGAGCTCCTCGCCGGTGGTCAGGGCGTCCTCCTGGACCTCGTCGGTCGAGGGCTGGCAGGCGACGGCTGCGATGGCGAGCAGACAGGTGGTCAGGGTGGCCAGGAGCGGCCTCTTCCTCGACGTGTTGGTTCTCGCGGTGTCGTAGATCGGCATCGTCTTCTCCTCTTTCGGTCTTCCGCGACCGGACGGCAGGCGCCGGGTCGGAGGAAGCGGGGACGTGAGGCACGTCTCGACGGCTTTCTCGGGATGTCGGCGCTGGCGGCGCGGAGTGCTGTCGCAGAGGTGCGCCTCGACGAGGCGATCGCTCCGCGTCTCTGAGATTCATGGACAGAGGATGCAGAGGCCATGCCACCCGTGACGAGCCCAGCCCGCATCGCCCCGGACGTGCAGGGTCGCGAGAGGTCGCGGGAGATCGGGAACCGGGACAGCGGCGACCGGGTCCAACCCATGGAAGGTCTCCGTACAGCTACCGCGAGAGTGCGACGAGACCGAAGAGCAGGACGAGCTCGCGCGATTCCCCAGGAGGCCGCCATGTCCCAAGCCACACCTCGCTCCGGTCGACCCCACGCTGCCCGTGGACCGGCCCCGGCCGTCGATGCGGGCGCTGCCTTCGCCACGTCCGGCCGGGCGGGTGGGGACGGCCCGGGAGTGCGTCGCGCCGTGGTCCCGCCGTTGGCGCTGGCTCTCGTCTCTGTCGCGTCCGTGGCGCTGGCCCTGTCTGGCGCGTCGCCAGTGCCGATCGTCGGCGGGCCCTGCGAGAACTGCGAGCACGTCTTCGAGGGCATGCCGGAGACGATTCCGACCAGCACCCACCTGGCGCCGGGCGAGAGCGGAGATCCCCTGACCGTGCGGGGCGTGGTGCATGACGCTGCCGGCGAGCCCCGGGCCGGTGTCGTGGTCTACGCGTACCAGACCGATGCCGAGGGCATCTATCCAGGACGCTCCCGGACCTGGCCGCACGGAACGCTGCGCGGGTGGGTGCGTACCGACGCCGAGGGCCGCTACGAGATCCATACCGTGCGACCTGGCGGCTATCCAGGCAGCTCGGTCGCGCAGCACATCCACCTGCACGTGATCGAGCCCGCTTGCACCTACTGGATCGGTGACGTGCTCTTCGAAGACGATCCGCGGCTCGACGAAGCCGAACGTCGGCGTGCACGGGGCGCCCGGGGTGGCTCGGGCCTGGTCGCGCCTCAACAGGTCGACGGCGGCGACGGCTGGTCGGTCTCACGCGACATCGAGCTCGGTCGCGGCGTGCCGGGCTACGAGCGCTGCCACGGCGGCTGAGAGACGGACCGGAGGAGCCGAGACCGCCGGGCGGGAATTCGTACCGGTCGATCTGAAGGCCTGACGTCGGCGGAGGGGCAGCGGAGCGCTCTTCCCCGCCGGATTCCGCAGCCCGCCGTGCCGAGGCTGGTGTCGCAGGGGTGTGGCGGACGCATCCCCCTTCCTCGTCGGCCGCGGCGGATCCGAGGAGGGCAGCAAGACCCGCTTTCCCTTGTCACCGACCTCGCGGTTGGTCAGACTGGAAGCAGCGGGCTGCGGCGACCGCCCTGTCGGAAGCGGGCGCCGGAACACAGATCTGGAGCTTTGGGTGAGCGACTCCGAGCGCAACGAGGAGAACGGGGCGCGGCCGGGCCGGATGGCCGGCGGCCGGTTCCTTCTCGCTCTCCTCGGGGCCGGTGCGGCCGGCGCCGCCGGCGGGTTGGTCGCCTGGGGCCTCGACCAGGCGTCGACCCGGGCGCTGGCCGGATTCTGGGTGCCTACCGGGCCCCGACTGCTCGCCTGGTATCCGGGCGTCGGCGCCGCCTGTGGCGCGACGGTCGGCACCCTGTCGATGCTCTTCGCCCCTCGCGCCGGCCGCGAGGCGACGGCGGAAGATGAAGGCACGTCGCGGCACCATCGTGCCCTCTCCGTCTTCGCGTGGTCTCTCCTGCTCGTCTACCTGCTGCCGGTGCTCGAGCGGGCCGAGCTCGTCGGTCTGCGGATCGGAGGTCCCGCTGTCGGCATCGCCGGCGCGGCGGTGGCGTTGGTGGGTTTCGGGCTCTGGGCGCTGGTGCTGCGGGCCGTCGGCGGTGCGGTGTGCGGGCCGCTGCTGGCGGCTGTGGCGGTCTGCGCGGGCCTCGTCGCCAACCGCACCGTGGTGGCGTCTCCGTTCGCTCCCGCGGCGCTGCTGCTCGATGCGGCTCTCTGCGCCGCGGCGTTGCTCGCTGCCTACGCATCGAGGAGCCGTGGTGGCCGCATCGCCCTGGCCACCGCCGGCGCCCTGCTGCTGACGGCTTCGGCTGGGCTTCACCTGGTGCGCCGGGGCGCCTCGCCGGAGACCGTGCACGATCCAGCACCCGACGTCCTGCTGCTCGTCGTCGACACGCTGCGGGCCGACGTCTTCGAGGAGGTTTTGCGGAGCAGTCCTGAGGGCGAGGCCTTCCGGCGTGCGTTCGGGCCGGCGTCCCGGTTCCCGAGCACCGTCGCGGCCGCACCCTGGACGGCGCCCTCGATGGCGTCGATCCACACCGGCCTGTATCCGCGCGAGCACGGGCTGGTGAGGTCTTCGCGGCACCGGGATCTGGCCGCCTTCACCCACCTCTCGCAAGAGGTGCCGACCCTGGCCGAAGGCATGGCCCGCGCCGGTTGGGACACCGCCGCGGTGGTCGCCAACCCGGTGCTGCACCGCGACAGTGGGATCGCCCGAGGCTTCGAACACTACGAGGTGCTGGCCGGTCCGACGGTGAAGCTGCCGCTGCTGACGGCGCTGGCGCGCCTGCGTCTGGTGACGCCGCGCTTCTACCAGCCGGCCCCGAGGGTGCGCGCGGCGCTGAGGTCCTACCTGGACGCTCGCCGCAGCGACAGGCCGCTCTTCCTGTGGCTGCACTGGATGGATCCACACGATCCACTGTTCGAGCACGACCTCCCCGATTCGCCGGCCGACGGCGGTGCCGAGGCGACCGCGCTGCAGCGTCTCTACCGGCGGGAGGTGCGCTTCGTGCTCGCCGAGATGGCGCGCACGATCGAGCTGCTCGACGAGCGCGGCCTGTGGCGTGACGCCGTGGTCGTGCTGGTCTCGGACCACGGCGAGATGCTGCCGTCCGACGGGCGCGACAAGCGGCTCTACGGCAAGCTGTACGGCCACGGCCACGCCCTCTACGACGAGCTGGTCAGGGTGCCGCTGCTGATCCGTACACCCGAGACCACGGCCGACGCCGAGCGCGCCCAGCTGGTCCACCACACCGACCTGCACGACACCATCCTCGACCTCGCCGGAGTCCCGGAGACCGCCGTGCCGCGCATCGGCCGCGACAGGGTGAGCCTGGCGTCGCGACTGCGGACGTCGTCGGCAGGCATCGAAGAGCCGGCGCGGCAGCGGCGCCTGGCGCTGAGCGAGGCGACGCATCGCGGTCCCGCGCAGAGGGCTCTGCGCACCGCCGAGTGGAAGCTGATCGATCATCTCGAGGGCGACGCGAGGGACGAGCTGTACGCCGTGGGTGAGGATCCCGAGGAGGTATCGGATCTCTCCGCCAGCGAGACGGAGATGCTGGCGGCGCTGCGGCGACGTCTCGACGAGTTGTGGAACGGCCTCGACGATCCACCCTTCACCTCCGACGCGGTACTCGATCCGGCGACCCGCCGCCAGCTGGAAGCGCTCGGCTACCTCTGAGGGGACCCGGCTTGCCGCTCAGCCACACGGCGCCGCGCGCCCCCCGGCGTGAGCTCGGCTGCTGGCTGGTCCTCGCGGCGCTCTTCGGAGTCAGCCGCCTGGTCGCGTGGTGGGCGGGCCTGCGCTTCCAGGTCGAGCCGCTCGGCGTCTTCTGGCAGTACCTCGACCCCGATCTGCTGCGCGGCGATCTGCTGCGCAGCCTGCTCTTCCTGCATGCGCAACCGCCGCTCTTCAACGCCTTCCTCGGCGTCGTCCTGAAGCTCGGCGGCGGTGCTTCGGGGTGGCTCTTCGCGGTGCTGTTCCTCGGCTTCGGCGCCGCCTACACGGCTGTGACCTACGTGGTGATGAGGCGTCTCGGCGTACGAGACTGGCTCGCCATGCTGCTGACCGTTCTGCTGGTCTGCCGCCCGGCGACGCTGCTGCTCGAGAGCTGGCTGATGTACGACCTGCCGGTGGCGCTGCTGGTGATGCTCGCGGCGCTGGCGCTGCAGCGCTGCTTCGAGCGGCCCGAGCTCGGCCCGCGAGCGATCTCGGCCGCAGCGGCGCTTCGCCGCCCCTCGGGGGTACTGCACGGGTTCTCCTGGGCGCTGCTGGCGCTCTGCCTCACCCGCAGCCTGTTCCATCCTCTCTTCCTCTGGCTGGCGTGCGCGGCCTTGCTGTTCGCCCCCGGGCTGGGGCTGTCGCGCCGTCGGCGGTTCGTCGCGCTGCTGTTGCCTCTCGCTCTGGTCAGTGCCTGGCAGGTCAAGAACCTGACCCTCTTCGGTACCGCCTCGACCTCGAGCTGGCTGGGCATGAACGTGCTGCGGATCGCCACCGCCGCGCTGCCCGCCGGCGAGGCCGAACGCCTGGTCGAGAAGGGCTCGCTGCGGGTCGCGCACTTGCAGCCGTTCTCGGCGCTGCGCCGCTACCCCGAGGATCTCCGCGACGAGACGTCGGCGCCGTCGATCGAGCACCCGGCCGTGAGCATGGAGCGCAAGAGCACCGGGGCGAGCAACTACAACCACTGGGCCTACCTCGAGATCTCCGACGCTTCGATGCAGGATGCGCTCTGGCTGGTGCGTCACCGTCCTGCGGTCTACCTGCGCGGCCTGGCGACGGCCTGGTACAACTACTTCCAGCCCCAGTCGACCGTCGAGCACCTGCGTTCGTCGCGGGCACTTCTCGGAGCGTGGGCCGATGTCTGGGAAGGCCTGATGTACGTCTCGGTACCGACTCCCTGGACCTATCGTGGCACGCTCCGTCACCTGCCACTGGCGCCGATGATCGCCTTCCCGGTGCTGCTGGTCTGGGGAGTACTGGCGATGCGCCGGGCCGCGCAGAGGGCCGACCACGCGACGGCCGCCACCCTCGCCTTCGCCTGCGCCGTGGTCGTCTGGGTCGCGGTGGTGGGCAACAGCCTGGAGGTGTGGGAGAACCAGCGCTTCCGTTTCTACTCCGACGCCTGCTCGGCCCTGCTGGGCGCTCACCTGATCGAGACGCTGCTCCGGCGCCGTCGTCGATCAGCCCCGTGACCCTGGGACCGTTACTGGAGTCGCGACGCCTCTGTTTGGGGTAGCGTCTCCAGATCGAAAACGCCAGCGGAGTCGTCCGCGTCGCCCGCGCAGCGGAGACGACGGGATCGTCCGGCTAGATCAGGAGGTCCGTCATGAGGTCGATCGCCGATCCTCGTTCGCAGCCGCTCTTCGCCAGCGGCTCCTGTTCCCTCACGGGTTTCGCCGCGCTGGTGCTCGTCCTGCTGTCGGCCTGCGCCACCTCCGACGACCAGGGGGCGGGTCGCTCCGACGACGCTCCACCGGCGGTCAGCGCTGCCGCGGCCGACCAAACGGTCGGGCACGTGCTCGAGGAGATCGCTCCGGGCGTCTACTTCGCCGATGCCGCGGGGACCGGCGAGATCCTGCTGGCGTCGAACGCGATGGTGGTGGTCAATCGGGACGACGTGCTGGTGGTCGACTCCCACATCACCGCCGACGCCGCCGACTCGCTGATCCGGGCGGTGCGCACGATCACCGACAAACCCATCCGCTACCTCGTCAACAGCCACTTCCACTTCGACCACGCTCACGGCAACCAGTCGTTCTCGGGTCTCGCCAGCGACGTGCAGATCGTCGGTCACGAGTACACGCGGGAGCGCATGCTGACCGACGTCCTCGCCGAGCCGACCTACCAGACGATCGGGGCGCCGGCGGCGCAGGAAGGGATCGCGATGCAGCTCGAGCGCCAGATCGACGCGCTCGACGCCGAGGCCGACGCGGAGACGCGCAGCTCGCTGCAGGCGCAGCTGGTCATGCTGCGGCGGCACATCGAGGCGCTGGCGGAGGTCGTCCCGACACCCCCGAACCTGACGCTGCTCGACAAGCTCACCCTGCACCGCGGAGACCGCGAGATCCAGCTCTTGCACCTGGGTCGTGGCCACACCGGTGGTGACGTCGTGGTCTACCTGCCGGCCGAGAAGATCGCCTTCACGGGCGACCTCTTCTACGCCGGCGCTCCGTACCTCGGCGACGGCTTCGCCGACGAGTTCGTCGACACCCTGGGACGCCTCGCCGAGCTCGATGTCGACGTCTTCGTGCCGGGGCACGGTCCCCTGGTGCGTGACAAGGCGCAGATCGCCTTCAACCAGGAGTACCTGCGCAAGTACTGGCGGCAGGTGAGCGACTCCCACGCCGCCGGCAGGTCGGTGGAGGAAGCGATCGCCGAGCTCGACCTGAGCGGCTACGAGGAGTTCGCCGCCTTCCAGACCAACATGCCTGCGGTCCTCGAGCTCGAGGTGCGGCGGATGTACGAGCTGCTCGAGCTGCGCTAGCGCTCGGCCCGAGTGGCCCGAGTGGCCCTGAGTGGCCCTGAGTGGCCCTGAGTGGCTCGCTTGCCCGGGCCGAGGATTCCCGCTCCGGCCACCGCGTCGCAGCGGCGGGGAGCGGGAGTCGGCGGCGGGCCGCCCGGGCTCAGCTACCGGAGCTGGCGTCGTCCTGGCCCAGGCGCAGGAGCTCGTCGTCGACGATCGCCTTCAGGCTGTCGAGCGACGGAACACGGCCGGGAGTGATCGGGCGGCCGTTGATGAACACCGAGGGCGTGCCGGAGGCGCCGACCTTCATCGCCTGGTCGAGGTCCGACTGCACCTGGGCGGCGTAGCGGTCCTCGGCGAGGCACGCCTCGAACTCCTCCATGTCGAGCCCGAGGGTGTTGGCGGTCGCCTTGAGCTCGGCGACGGCGAGCTTCGACTGGTCCGCGAAGAGGGCGTCGTGGTACTGCCAGAACTTGTCCTGGTCGCGGGCGCACAGGGACGCCTCCGCGGCCTCCTGGGCCTGCGGGTGGATGTTGCGCAACGGGCTCTGGAGGAACGCGACCCGCACCTTCTCCGGGTACTCCGCGAGCAGCTCGCCGAGGATCGGGTTGAAGCCGCGGCACGCCGGGCACTGGAAGTCGGAGAACTCGACCAGGGTGACCGGCGCGCTCTCGGAGCCCTTCCAGGTCGCCGAGGTGAGATCGAACTCGTGGCGCAGCGGCTCGAACAGCAGCTGCACCTCGTACTTCGCGCGCAACTCGTCGAGCAGGCGCGTGGTCTCGCCGGCGCCGCGCTGGCGCTGCAGGAACTCGCGGATCTGCGGTGCGATCTGCTCCTTCGGGTTGTTGCCGACCCGGTCGCGATTCTGCGCGTACCAGGTGTCGACGTCGACGTCGGTCACTTCCGGCGTCTTGCTCTCGACTTCGGTGGCGAGCAGCTCCGCGAGACTGATGCCGCGCGCCTCGGCCTCTCGCGCCAGCAACGCCTTGTCGACGATGCCGGCGAGAGCGCCTTCGAGCAGGGTGTGCCGCTGCATCTCGAGCTGGCGGAGCTGTGCCTCGACCGAGGCTTCCAGCTCAGCCATGGTGATGCCCCTGCCGTCGACGCGGGCGACGAGCTCCTCGCCACCCTCCTGCGCGAGAGCGGCGGCGGAGGACAGAGCGCCGAGGGTGACGAGGACGAGCGGCAGAGCGGCTCGGGAGACGAGGGCGCGGGGCCCAGAACGATGCTTGATCATGGGGGGACTCTCTCGATCGAAAATGTGTTTGGTGTTCCGGTCGCTGGGATCGGAGGTTCTTCGTGGATCGGGGAACGGGATCGCGGGTGGATCGTGGCCGCGGGTGAGGGATCCGAGGGGCGCCCGCGTGGCCTCGGAGCCGTCGCCTCGGTGGCGACGAAGCCCTTGGAGCTGCCCGGGTGCCGGGCTGTCCGTGCCGAGGGTGAAGGGGCTGCCGTGACTCCGGCGGCACCCTGACGCGTGCAGGGTCTGGGTCGGCTCCCACGGACGCTACCGAGCCGCCCAGCCCAACAGGCAGCCGTCGGGATCACTTCCCGGATCGGTTGGGGTGGCCTCGGCTGGGATCCGGTTCCCTGGTGTTCGGCCGTGTCGCGCTGGCGGCGGATCAGAGCCGCCCTTCTGTCGACGCTCGGATTCTATGCGTTGAGCATGCCTCCTACTTGGCGAAGCGGGAGGCGTGCGGTCCGGAGCCGCTCTCCTGCGGGCAGGCGAAGGGTCCTGCGGCGTCCGATCTTCGGCGGTCGACCCGGGCGCTCCGTCGCGCGTCGCCGGTCGCTGCGTGGAGCATGATCATGCTCTGGTGGAGTGGGGACGTGGGCGGGAAGATGGTCGGCCCTCTTCCCCGGAGACAGCGTCATGCGACGACGTCACCTCGCCTCTCGCCCCGATCTCGACCGCCGCGGCATGGCCAGCACGTGGAGGCATCGTGCCGCCCCAGTCCGGTCCGCCTCCGCCTGCCGAGCGCCGTCGAGGAACTCGCGGTGCAGCCGACGACTCACCAGGGCATGCGGGTGGCTGACGGCGGAGGAGGCCTCCGGCATCGGGCCTGGCGAGTCGTCTTCGATCGGTCCGCCTCTGCGGTCGCGGCGCTGTTCGCCGACGGCTTCGAGAGCAGCGGCACGGCCTTCTGGTGGTTGCACCGCGGGGCTCGGATGACGCTGTTGTCCAGGCTCCTCGCGGCGGTTTTGGCCGCGACCTGTCTGCCAGGGTGCTCGAGCGCCGGCGTCCAGCGATCCGAGGAGCTCGTCTTCTCTCTGAGGCTCCTCTCCGAAGCCGGTCAGCCCCTGGCCCGGCATCCGGTGCTGGTGACCGCGGACTTCCTCTTCATCGATCCCGAGAGCCGCGTGCAGTTGACCGACGGGAACGGCTGGCTCGAGGTCGTCGACCGCCGCGAGTCGAAGTGGCCGTTCGCCGCAGTCCCCATCCGGACCTACGAGGTGGTGCGGATCTACCTGCCGCAGGTGCACTCCGAAGGCGTGTACACGATCGGCTTCGTGCTCGATCCGAGCAACCCGGCCTGGCGGGTCGTAGCGCGCGACGCGGTGCTGGAGTCTCCTGTCTCGATCGAAGCGACCACCGGACCCGGCCCCGCCGAGCGCATGAGGCACCGAGCCCACGGCTCGGTGTATCACTCGCACACTGGGGAGTACGTCATCTCCGAGATCCTCGCTGACGGGCAGGACCGCCGGCGGGTGCCGATGATCCAGATGCCGTACGGGATCGGTCAGGTTCCGAGAGAGCCGATGCTCGAGGTCTCGGCCGAGATCGCACCGCTGGTGGGACGCCGCGGCAATCGCCTCGAGATCTTCGCCAGGCTACTGGATCCGCCACTCGAGACCCGGCGTCGGCTGCAGGCGCTGGACACTCTGCGCCTGCATCTCGATCGGCTCGACGCCGCAAGGGCCTCTGCGGAGCTCGATGCCCTCGACCCGAGGCTACTCGTCGGTATGTCGCAGCGCGAGCTGATCCGTGCCCTGGGCGAGCCCGCGGTGTGCGACCGCGCTGCCAGGGACCTGCCGTCGGCTCCTCGCCAGATGGGTCCCTGCCGGCCCGGCCGGGAGATGATCTTCCACTTCCATCTCTCGCGACACGGTGCCCGAGGCGGCGGTCGCGAGCTTCTCCTCGAACTCGACGACGACGGCACCTGTGTCGCTGCCCGCTGGAGGTTCACGCAATGACGGGAGGCCGGAACACACCCGATTGGATCGTGGCGAAGGGCCGGAAGGGGTCGGTAGAGGCTGTGGCATCGCTGCTGGCGCTCGTGCTCTCGGTCGCGGGATGCGTGTCGGGGCGCCATCCCGAGGCACGTCGTGCCGACCGCGGCTGCGACTCGATCGAAGGCGTCTTCTCGAACCTCGGGCGCAACGACGAAGATCCAGCGGAGAAGGGCCCGGAGTACCTGAGGGCGTACCTCCTCGACCATCTCGTGACCCCCGACGAGCTCTCCCCGCGCATCATCAAGGGGGCGCAGGTCGCGGTAGCGATCCGCCACCTCGGCGGCGGACGCCTGCGCTTCGCGGTGCTGGACAGCGATGGAACCGTCTTGACGACCGGCATTCGCTCCTACGACCGGTGCTCGAAGGGCGTCCTCCAGAGCCGGTCGTCCCGAGAGCTCGGCGCGGGCTGGATCGGCTCCGACGAGAAGCTCCGCCATTTCCTCGTGATCAACGCAGGCCGGCTGATGCTGTCGCTCGAGAGCACGGCTGCCGGGATGTTCCTGGGTTTTCCCATCGTCGGTGGCTCCGCTGCCTGGTGGGAGTTCCCGCCAGATCCTCGGTTCGATCTCGACGATCTCGATCTCTGACTCATCCAGGCGGCCCGAGGGCGCCGCAGCGTTGTGGGGAAGGCGGGACTCTCCGTGTCGTCCAGGGCGTCGTGTCGAGCTTGAAGCCGAGGCTTGGCATCGATGCCGAGATGAGAGCGCGGGCCACTCCTCGACCGCGGATGCGACCGGCCGCCCGATCTCGAGCGACTAGCATTCGGCCGACGACCGACCTCGTCGCACACGCGAGGGGGCACTAGCGCCGCAAACGCGAGATGACTGTCCGTCAGCACTTCGATCCTTCCCGCCTCTTCTGGGACGCCGCGTACCGTGATGGCGACGACCACGAGCACTGGAACGACGGTGGCGGCGCGGAGGGAGCCAGCGTGTACGGCCAGCCGGTCTTCCTCTCCTGGCTCGACCAGGAGCTGGCGGACGAAGGTCGACTCGTTCTCGACGTGGGATGTGGGCGAGGCGGACTGATCGGCGAGCTGGCGGGTCGGTCGCCGGGTCGGGCGGTGCGCTGGCTCGGAGTGGATCTCAGCCTGGCTGCTCTCGCGGGCGCGGGAGACGGAGGCTGCGGCCCGCGCCGACGCTCCCCGGTGGCGCTCGTCGCGGCGCGGGCGGCGGCCCTGCCGCTCGCGGCGGCCAGCGTCGACGCCGTCGTGGAGCGCGGCATGCTGCACGGCTTCGAGCCGCCCGCCAGGCAGCGCGCCCTCGCGGAGCTGGCGCGGGGGCTGCGCCCCAGCTGCCGCT
>QQVD01000070.1 GCA_003388555.1 Acidobacteriota bacterium
ACCGCCGTTGCCGCCGCCGCCGTTGCCGCCGCCGTTGCCGCCACCGCCGTTTCCGCCGCCGCCGTTGCCGCCGCCGCCGTTGCCGCCGCCACTGTTGCCGCCGCCACTGTTGCCGCCGCCGTTGCCGCCGCCGCCGTTGCCGTTCCCGTTTCCGTTGCCGTTGCCGTTGCCGTTGCCGTTCCCGTTGCCGTTCCCGTTGCCGTTCCCGTTGCCGTTGCCGTTGCCGTTGCCGTTGCCGTTGCCGTTCCCGTTTCCATTGCCGTTGCCGTTGCCGTTGCCGGGGCGTCGCACGTTGGGCGCGAAGCGGCGCTCGGGCGCGGGGAAGGTGATCCCGGCCGTCTCCGGCAGCGGGTTCTCGCGGTGCACGTAGTCGGTGGTGCGATGGGTCGCGCCTTCCACCGGGGTGTAGGCCATCGGCAGGTCCAGATCGGCGTTGACCCAGGTGCGCAGGCTCGTGCCGGACGGATCGACCTGGGCCACCACGGGCGCTCCCCGCAGGATCGCCTCCTGACGGGCCGCGAGCAGCTGAGCGGTCATCGTGTTGGCGTAGGCGATGAACTGCTCACGGGCCTGCCAGCGGGTCAGCGTCGGTATACCGAGCAGAGCCACCATGAAGAGGATGGCGACGGTCACCATCAGTTCCACCAGGGTGTAGCCGGCGGTGCCGGAGCGGTCCTCGGTGGGGCGGCGGTCGAGAGGATTGGAGGTCATCGGAGTTTCTCCCGCAGTCGGACGTTTGGTGCGTCGGATCGGCACAGTGAACCGGGGCCGTGACGCGTTCGAGCGGGAGTGGGTGCAGGCCGGAGGCCAGAATTCGTAGGAATTTTCTGATCGGGGTGTGCGCCGAAGCTGACCCGGCTCCGTGTCCACATAGGTCCACATCTGGGAGGAGCGCCGCCGGTCGCGCTGTCCCCGGGCCCGCGGCCGCGGGCCCTGAGCTCGTGCACCATCTCGGCGAGCGGATAGGGTCCCGTCATCCCGTCCGGCCCCGCAGGGGTCGCGCAGTCCGAACCGAATCCCTGGAGGCAGAGATGTCGGCAGGTCCCGAGTCCTCCGAGCCCTCCGCTGAGTCAGCGCTGGGCGCTTCGACTCCCCACGCACTGCGCCGCGTGCTGGTCGCGCGCCATGTCCTGGCGCTCTGCTTCGGCGCGATGATCGGTTGGAGCTGGGTGGTGCTGGCCGGCAGCTGGGTGCTCGAGGCCGGCCTCGCGGGCGCCACCCTGGCCCTCCTGGTCGGTGGGCTCGGCATCGTGGTCATCGGCCTGACCTACGCCGAGCTGGCTGCAGCGATCCCGCTGGTCGGCGGCGAGCACGCCTACTCGCTGCGGGCTCTGGGTCCGACGGCCTCGTTCGTGTGCACCTGGGCGATCGTCTTCGGCTATCTGGCGGTGGTCGCCTTCGAAGCCGTCGCGCTGCCGACCGCGGTGGAGTACCTGATCCCGGGCTTCTCGGTCGGCCCGCTGTGGACGATCGCGGGCTGGCAGGTCGAGGCGACCTGGGTCCTGGTCGGCGTGCTCGGCGCCGTGGCGATGACCTGGATCAACGTGCGCGGCGTGCAGGTCGCCGCCGAGGTGCAGACCTGGGTGGTGCGACTGCTGGTGGTCTCCGGGGCCGTGCTGCTGGTCGGCGCCCTGCTGCGCCCCGGCGCCTCGGGGCCCGCGCCGCAGTTCGAGGTCTGGAGCGCCAGCGGCTGGGGCGGAGTCGTTTCGGTCCTGGTCATGGTGCCGTTCATGTTCGTCGGCTTCGATGTCCTGCCGCAGGCCGCCGAGGAGGTGAACCTGCCGCCGCGTCGCATCGGCACCCTGCTGGTGGCGTCGGTGCTGCTGGCGGTGCTCTGGTACGTGTGCATCGGCCTGGCGGTCGGCACGTCGCTCGATCGTGCCGCCCTCGAGGTCTCGAGCTCGAGCGGCCTGCCGACGGTCGATGCCGCCGGTGCCGCCTGGGCAGGCATCGCCGGTGGCGGCTGGGCGGTGGTGCTGCTGGTGGTCGCCGGCATCGCCGGCGTGCTGACCAGCTGGAACGCCTTCCTCGTCGGCGGCTCGCGCGCTGTCTTCGCGCTCGCCGAGTCGGGTCAGCTGCCGGCCTGGTTCGCACGGCTCGACGAGCGCACCGGCACCCCGGTCAACGCGGTCGTCTTCCTCGGTGCGTTCTCGGCCCTGGCGCCACTCTTCGGCCGTCCGGCACTCCTCTGGCTGGTCAACGCCGGCGGATTCGGCATCGTCGTCGCCTACGCGATGGTGGCGATCTCGTTCCTCGTGCTGCGCTGGCGCGAGCCGGCGCTGGAGCGCCCGTTCCGAGCGCCGACCGGCAGCTTCGTCGGTTGGCTGGCGCTGGCACTCTCGCTCGGCATCATGCTCCTCTACCTGCCGGGCATCAGTCCGGCGGCGCTGGCCTGGCCGGCGGAGTGGGCCCTGGTGCTGGGCTGGACGCTCCTCGGCGTCGTGCTCTACCTGGTACAGGCGCGCGGCGCGTCGCCCGCGGTGCGCGCTCCCGACGCGGGGGCGCCGCGATGAGCCGCGGAGAGGGCGGCCTGGTGCGAGCAGCTTCGACTCGCCTCGGGCCGGTCGCCGCGATCCTGCTGCTCGGCGTCGCCGGCCTCGTCGCCTGCGACCGAGGCGCCCACGACGTCGCCATGGCCGACAGCCAGCCGGTCGAATGGCTGCTGCACTCGGGCAGCGTCATGGTCTGCGACGCGGCGGGCACGGTGCACCAGGCGATCGCGCTGCGGGGCGGACGGATCGTCGCGCTGGGCAGCGACGCCGAGCTGCGCGCCCGCTTCCGCGCCGAGCGCGAGATCGACCTCGCCGGACGCTCGGTGACGCCGGGCTTCGTCGACTCCCACACCCACATCATCGGCGTCGCGGCCCGCCACGTCGACCTCGAGGCGGTGCCCTCGGTCGCGGAGATGCAGCGCCGCGTCGCCGAGAGGGCGGCCGAGCTGGGGCCCGGCGAGTGGATCACCGGCTACGGCTGGTCGGAGGACGAGCTCGCCGAGGCCCGCCTGCCGACGCGCCACGACCTCGACGCCGCCGCGCCGCACAATCCCGTGGTGCTGACCCGCGCTGGCGCGCACAGCGCGGTGGCCAGCAGCGCCGCGCTGGCGCTGGCCGGGCTCGACCGCTCGTCGCCCGATCCACCGCGCGGCTTCCTCGGTCGCGACGTCGCCGGGGAGCTCGACGGGATCGTCGGCGAGCGCCAGGACCTGCTGCTCGACCTGGTGCCGCCGGCGTCGCCCGAGGAGCTGTCGCGCAGCCTGCGCCACCAGCTCACTGAGCAGTTCGCGCACGGCATCACGACCCTGGTGCACGCCAACGCCACGCTCGACGAGCTGCCGCTCTGGCGCGCCGCCTACGAGGAGGCCGCGGCGGCGGGAGAGGTGCTGCCGCGGGCGGCTGTGCAGGTGATCTGGCCGGGGGTGGAAGGCTCGCGAGGATTGCGGGCAGCCTTCGAGGGCATGGTCGGCGTCGAGGCGGACCGCCTGCGTCTCGGTGCGATCAAGATCTTCGTCGACGGCGGCTTCACCGGGCCTGCCGCCTTCACCCGGGAGCCCTACGCCAGCGCCGGCCAGCCCGGCGGCACCGAGCCCGGCTACCGCGGCGCGCTCAACTTCGGTGAGGAGCTGCTGGCGCGGGCGGTGCTCGATGCCCACCGAGACGGCTGGCAGCTGGGAATCCACGCCATCGGCGACGCCGCCATCGAGCTCACCGTCGACTGGCTGGTCGCCGCGCTCGAGGCGGTGCCGCGAGAAGACCACCGTCACTACCTCAACCACTTCACGGTGCTGCCGTCCGCCGAGACGATGGAGCGGATGGCCCGGCACCAGATCGCGATCACCCAGCAGCCGAACTTCACCTTCAGCGTCGAGGGGCGCTACCTGCGGCACCTCGACGGCGAGCGCCTCGAGCGCAACAACGCCTTGCGCACGCCGCTCGGGCACGGTCTCCACCTCGCGATCTCGAGCGACATCCTGCCGATCGGACCGATGGTCGGTCTCGAGGCGGCGCTCACCCGGCGCGGCCGCAGCGGGCGGGTCTACGCGCCCGACGAGGCTCTCGGCCTGCAGGAGGCGCTGCGCGCGATGACCTGGGCCGGCGCCTGGCTGCTCTTCGAGGAGGACGCCTTCGGCACGCTCGAGGAAGGCAAGGTCGCCGACCTCGTGGTGCTGTCGGAGGACCTGCGCCAGGTGCCTCCCGAGGAGCTCGATCGGGTCGTCGCCGAGCACACCTTCGTGGACGGCGTGCCGGTGTTCGAGCGCCGACGCTGACTCGATCGAGACTGGCTCGGCCCTCTGCGGCGGCGGAAGCTCCGAGTCCGTGAGTCGGCAGCGAGAGGCAGCGTGATTCGGCGCTGGCGGGCGAAGAGACATGGCGGTGGACCAGCGCTGCGGTGATATGGTCGCGGCTTCCCTTTCTTCATCATGCGGCCGAATCACGAGCCGATGCGTCGCCGTAGGCGCGGCGACGCCGACTCGGCATCAACGGACGTTGCCGCGGTCTCCTTCGTTCTCTTCTCCGGGTTTCCCCAATGGCCATCGACTACTCGATCGACGTCGAGCGCGGGCTGGTGCGCGCGACGGCTCTCGGCGAGCTGAATCTGCCCGACTCGTTGCTGCACGTCCGGCAGGTGTTCGCCGACGCCCGTTTCCGGCCGGGCATGGACGCGCTGTTCGATCTCAGCCTGTCGTCGGCGCGCGAGTACACCGTCGCCGAGCTGCGTCGCCTGGTCGGCGCCCTCGAGAGGCAGTCGTGGGCGTTGCGCAGCGGCGCGCGTTGGGCGATCGTGGCGGGCTGCGACCTCGACTTCGGCATGAGCCGTGTGTTCGAGGGGCTCTCCGCCCACCTGCCGATCGAGATCGCCGTCTTCCGCTGCCGCGAAGAGGCGCAGGCCTGGATCGACTCCAGAGCGGGCGCCGGTTCGGCTGACAGCGAAGGACCGTAGGGGCCTCAGCTCGGAGCCGGGCCGCGGAATCAACGCGCCGGTCGGTCGCAGGCGGTTCGTTCGTCGACAGTCCTCCGGCTGGTGGCTGCCGAGACCTGCCTGCCCCGCCTGGCTATCATCGCGGCAGCGCGGTGGCCGTCGCATGCGAGACCGACGGCGGCGCGAGATGGGAGGGATCGCATGCTCGAGCTACGACCGAACTGCGAATGCTGTGACCGGGATCTGCCGGCGTCGTCGACCGAGGCCAGGATCTGCTCGTTCGAGTGCACCTTCTGCGCCGACTGTGTCGAACGGGTGCTCGAGAACGTCTGCCCGAACTGCGGCGGCGAGCTGGTGCGGCGACCGGTGCGGCCCGCCGCCGCCCTCGAGCGCTTTCCCGCCTCGAGCCAACGGGTGCACCATCCCGAGCCGTGCGGTACCTGAGTCGTCATCTGGCGCCGCAGGCTCTGCGCAGCCTGGCGATCGCGGCTCTCGCCGGTGCCTTTGCCGCGGCGTCGTCTCCGGCGCTCACCGTGCTGCGGCAGCACGACCTCGAGCGCCTCTACTCACTGCCCAGCCTCGTCGGCACCGCGCCCGAGCGGCCCACCTGGTCGCGCGACAGCGGGCGCCTCGCCTACCTGTGGAACGACGCCGGCTACCCGACGCGCGACGTGTGGGTGCTCGACGTGCGTTCCGGCGAGCC
This sequence comes from Acidobacteriota bacterium, assembly GCA_003388555.1. Lineage (GTDB taxonomy): Bacteria > Acidobacteriota > Thermoanaerobaculia > Multivoradales > Multivoraceae > QQVD01. The sequence goes on from QQVD01000070.1 coordinate 5,621, forward strand.
GGCCGAGCGCTGGACCCGATTCGCCGAGGAGATGCCCGACCTCGCTGCCGGGGAGGGCGATGGCAGCGTCGGCCTGGCGGAGCTGTTGGCGCGCGATCGGGCGCAGCAAGAGCCGGGCGTCGTGGCGATCGCCTGGCATCCGGACGGCGAGCGCCTGGTGGCGAGCCGTGGCGGGGGGCTGTGGCTGATCGGCGCGCCGACATCGGGGCCGCCGCGCCGGCTGGCGACGCCGACGCCGGTCTCGCAGGCGGAGTTCTCGGCCGACGGCGAGTGGCTCGCCTTCCTGCACCGTGGCGATCTCTGGGCGCTTCCGGTCGCTGGCCTCGACGCCGGCGCGCAGGCCGTCCGGGTCAGCGGGCTGGCCGGGGACGGGGTCGCGGTGGCCTCGTTCCGCTGGGCGCCGCGCGGCGCCGCCCTGGCCCTGCTCGAGGAGGACGCGCGCCGGGTGACGCAGCGGCACCTCGCCGACCTGCTGCCCGAGGACCCGACGCTGCGTCCGGTGCGTCGCGCCTTCCCCGGCGAGGCGGCGCCGCTGCACCGGGTGGCGATCACCGCGCTGGCCGTGAGAGACCCGGTGGCGGGGGCAGAGATCGGCGTGCCGGAGCTCGGGCCGCTGCAGTGGCTCGATCTGCACCACCCCGAGCTCGAGCCCGGCGACCGGGAGCTCGGCCACGGCGACGCCGGCGCCGCGCACCTCGCCGAGCTGCGGTCTCTGGGTCGTCCCGGCCAGGTGCTGTCGTACGACTGGTCCGCCGACGGCCGTCACCTGGCGGTCGACACCAGCGATCTCTACGCCAAGGACCGCCGCGTCTTCGTCGCCGACGTGGATTCCGGTGCGACCAGGATGGTGTGGCGCGACGCCGATGCCGAGAACGAGAGCTTCTACTTCTGGCGCATCGCGTGGTCGAGAGCTGCGGGGGAGGAGCCCGGCGGTGCGCAGCGGCTCTACCTGCTCTCCGACCGCGCCGACGACTACCACGTCTACTCGCTGGCGCCCGACGGCAGCGAGGTGCGGCGGCTGACGGCGCCGGCCGCCGGAGAGTCCTGGGCGGTCTCCGAGCTGCACCCGACGCCGCACGGGCTGCACTTCGTCGCCAACGCTCCGAACGGTGAGCAGCGCCAGCTCTTCCGGGTCCGCGACGGTGCTCCGACGCGGCCAGAGCGGCTGAGCGAGCGTCCCGGCACGTACGCTCCGACCTTGTCCCCCAACGGCTGGTTCGCCGCTCTGCTGCACTCGAGCGACCTGCAGCCGCCCGAGCTCTGGCTGTCGACCCTGCGCTTCCTGCGCGACGCCGACCGGGTGCCGCGAGAGCGCCGCATCACGCACTCGCCGCACGAGCACTTCGACGAGTATCTGTGGGTCGCGCCGCGCTACGTGAGCTTCGAGAGTCACGTCGACGGTGCCACCCTGCACGGCCGCCTCCTGCTGCCGCCCGGATTCGACCCGGAGGCTCCTGGCGTGGGCGATCCCGACGCTCCCAAGCTGCCGGCCATCCTCGGCTCGGTCTACACCGACTCGGTGCGCAACCAGTGGGGCGGCCGCAACGCCCATCCCACCTGGGGCCTCGACCAGTACCTGCTGCAGCAGGGCTACGTGCTGCTCAACGTCGACGTGCGCGGCAGCTGGGGTCGCGGCCGCGAGTTCCGTCGCGGCATCCGGCTCGACTACGGCGGCATGGACATCGAGGACCTCGAGAGCGGCGTGCGCTACCTCGCCGGCCTCGGCTACGTCGACATGGAGCGGGTCGGCATCTGGGGCTCGAGCTACGGCGGCCTGATGACGGCGATGTCGCTCTTCCGCAAGCCGGGTCTCTACGCCGCCGGAATCGCCGGCGCGCCGGCGACCAATGTGCGCCACGCGCTGACCGGGCAGATGGCGGTGATGATGGAGCCCGCCGACCAGCCGGCCGCCTACGACGACTCCTCTCCGGTGCTGCACGCCGGCGGCCTCGGGGATCCGCTGATGATCGTGCACGGCATGCGCGACTGGGTGGTGCTCTACCGCGATTCGGTGGAGCTGGTGCAGCGGCTGCTGCTCGCAGGACGCGACGTCGAGCTGGTCACCCTCCCCGACGCCGGCCACGGCTGGGACGCCGAGGGCCTGGCCCAGACCCGCTTCGCCTTCCGCCGCATGGTCGACTTCTTCTCCCGGCACCTCGAGCCGTCGCCGATCCGCGGCCCCGACACCGTCGAGGCGATGATTGCCCCGACAAGCGACGCCGCATCGCCGGACCCGCAGTGAGCACGGCGTCGCACCTCGCGGCGGCTGGCGACGGCCGCCGGTCGGTGCGCGTTGGCGTCGGCGTGGTCGTGGTGCGGGGCGGTGCGGTGCTGGTCGGGCTGCGACGCGGCGCGCACGGCGCCGGCACCTGGGCGTGCCCGGGAGGTCATCTCGAGTTCGGCGAGACGGTGGCGGAGTGCGCCAGGCGCGAGGTGCTCGAGGAGACCGGGCTGCGCATCGGCGACGCCGTGGCGGCCGGCTTCACCAACGATCGCTTCACGGCCGGCGAACCGGCAGGGGGCTCCGACGTCGTGACGCGGGAGGCAGCGGAGGCACCGGAGGCACCGGAGGCCATCGGGCTGCACTACGTCACCCTGTTCGTCGAGGCTCCGTGGCGGGGCGGCGAGGCCGAGGTGCTCGAGCCGCACGCCTGCAGCGAGTGGCGGTGGAGCCCCTGGGACGACCTGCCGCGGCCGCTCTTCCTGCCGCTCGAGAACCTGCGCCGGAGCGGCTGGCGGCCTTCCCTCGCCACCGTCCCGTAGCCGGCCGCCGGCGGGGGTTGGGGATCAGGGGTTCGGGTTTAGGGATCAGAGAGTCGGGATCAGGGACTGGAAGTCAGAGCAGAGAGAGGAGAGGGGCCGCGCCCATCGCACTCCTGCGAGCCTCGTCCGCGCATCTGCCTCGAGCACACGTGCGGAGCGCCCCTTTTCCCTCGTCCCTCGTCCCTCTTCCCTTTTCCCTTCTGCTATGGCTCGATGCGCACCGCTCGCCAGACGCCGCTGGTCTGCTCGCCGGAGCCGAGCTCGGTGGCGACCCAGGTGCCGCGCAGGGAGCTGCGGTCGGCGGACAGGGTGCCCTCGAGGGTGCGGTCGCGGCCGCGCTGCGCGTCGATGCGCTCGAGTTGCAACCGGTTGCCGGAGAAGCTGCCGCGCAGCACGCCGCGGCGGCCGCTCTGCATCGTGTACTGCCCCTCGATGCGGCCCGCTTCGCTGCGCAGGGTGACCCTGCCGGGTCCCTCGTCGGGGCCGAAGTCGATCGTCCAGGTGCCCCACTCGTCGACCACCGCCTCGTCGAGCGCGGCCTCGATCTCGCCGAGACGCTCCATGCGATCGTAGATCTCGTGCCGCAATCGCGCCGCCTCGTTCTGGCGGCGGTCGGCGACACTGCGGGCGATCGCCAGCTCCGACTCGAGCCCGCGCAGGCGTTCGACCGGGATCTCGAGGTTGCCGAGCGCCTGGCGCAGCTCCTGGGTGGCGGCGGTGGCCTCGCGGGTGGCGCTGATCTCGGCCTCGTGGGCGGCGCGGAACTCGCTGAGCTTGGCCTCCAGCAGCCGCTTCTCGATGTCGCGCAGGGTGACCAGCGACTGGCCGGACGCCACGCCGGACGCGAGCAGCGAGCCCGCGATCGAGACGGCCAGAACGGCCGCCACCGTTCGCAGCGCCCCCTGGCCAGGGTCGCGGCTCGGTGGCTTCGGCCTGCGTTTGTCGGTGGGATCGGGCATGGCTCGGCTCCTGGCGGGTTCGCTGGTGTCGGCGCGCGGCCGAATCCCCTTTGGCCCGAGGCAGCCCCGGGCAGAGGTCCAGCCTTCGAGGCCATCGGGTCTAAATGTCCATAGGCCTGCTCGGTGATGATACGTAGCTGCCGCCGGCCGCGCCCAGGCAACGCGGCGGGTGAGCTCGCGTCGGAGGCTGCGGTAGGAGAGGGGACGAGGCCGACAGCCGCGCGAGGTCGCGCCGGCGCGCGTGCGATGATCCACGGAGCGGATCCCGGCCGGCACCGAACCGGGGGGCCGGAGAGACCCGCAGAGGTCGACGCGACCGGGAGATCCTCGATGAGCCACGCAGCATCCCGAAGCCAGCACGACCCGCCGCGCCGCAGTGCGGGCCGGCACGTCCCGCACGGTGAGCTCGGAGGCCTGCTCTCTGCCCTCGCCATGCTCTCGCTGCTCGCGGCGATCGCGCCGCTGAGCGCCCAGTCGCAGGAGCCGCTGGAGGACGCGGTGCTCGATCGTGTCGACGTCGAGCTGGTGCTGGTCGACATGGTGGTCACCGGCCGCGGCGGCGAGCTGGTCACCGACCTGCGGCCCGAGGAGCTGCGCATCACCGACGACGGTCGGCCGGTGACCCGCTTCACCCTCTCCCCCCCTGGCCGGATGGAGCGCGCGGCGCGGGACCGCGAGTGGGCGGAGTCCGAGGCTGCCGTCGAGCTGCCCCAGGTGCAGGGCAACACGCTGGTCGTCTTCCTCGACGAGCTGCATCTGCGGCCGCCGAACCGCAAGCGGGTGCTCAAGCAGCTGCGCGAGGTGATCCGTCGCGGCATGGGCAGCAGCGACTCGGTGATGATCGTCAGCTTCGACGGCGAGGTGCGAGTGTTGCAGTCGCCGAGCCGCGACTTCGACGCCGTGCTCGACGTCATCGAGTCCGAGATGGACTCGGTGCGCTCGCCCATGTTGGCCCAGCTGGCGCGTCCCGAGGAGGCGATGCGGCTGATCGAGCAGTACTACAGCCAGGCGGCCACCGGCGGTCACGAGTCGAACCTCGGCGGCACGGCGCAGGACGACCCCTGCGTGCAGATGGGGGCGCTGGCCCGCACCCACGCCGAGCAGGCGCACTCGGTGGTGCTGCGCTCGATCTTCGGCCTGCGCCTGCTGGTCGACTCGCTGGCGCCGATCGACGGTCGCAAGAGCCTGCTGCACGTCAGCGACGGCATCCCGACGACTCCGGGCAGCGAGGCGTACTCACTGGCGATCGAGCTGTGCTCGGACACCGGCGACTACGAGACCACGTCGATCCTCGCCAACCAGTCGTCGTGGGACGCCGAGGCGGCCTGGTCCGAGCTCGCCGAGTATCAGACCACCGACGAGTGGCGCCAGCTCTCGGCCTTCGCCAACGCCTCGCAGGTCAGCTTCTTCGTGCTCCAGGCCTCGGGGCTCAGCGGCGCCCGCAACGCCGGCGTCGACAACGTGCGGGTCACCGCCAACACCGAGGCGCTGCAGATCACCAACCAGCGCGGCGCGCTGCACTACATGGCCGACGAGACCGGCGGCGAGGCGACCTTCGACACCAACGACTTCCGCCCCGCGATCGCGGCCGCGGCGAGCGACGCCGAGCGCGCCTACCAGATCGCCTTCGCGCCCGACCGGCCCGCCGACGGTCGCGAGCACGCCATCGCGGTCGAGGTGCTACGGCCGGGCGTCCGGGTGCGCCACCGCAAGAGCTACTTCGCCAAGCTGCCCGGGCAGGACCTCAACGACCTGGTGATCTCGACCTTGGTGCTGCGCCGGGAGCAGAACCCGCTGCGGGTCGACCTCGGCCACGGTGAGGTGAGCGACGGTGAGCGCGGCGAGCGGCTGGTGACCCTCGAGGTGCGCGTGCCGCTGACCGAGCTCGCCCTGCTGCCGGTGGAGGACGAGATGCAGGGCTCGTTCACCGTCGCGGTGGGCGGCAGACTCTCCAGCGGCCGCTTCCTGCCGATCGGCCAGAAGACCCTCAGCGTGCGAGCCGCCGACGTCGAGGCGGAGAGCCAGAGCTTCCTCTACGAGGTCGAGATGGCGCTGCGCGGCTCCGAGGTGCAGCTCGCGGTGGCGGTGCGCGACGAGGTCGGCGGCGACGTGGCGCACCTGCTGCACACCATCGCGCTCGCCGAACCCGCGGCGGCGACGTCGTCCGACTGAGGGAGCAGAAGGGGTCAGGGGTCAGGGGTCAGGGGAGAGGGAGCAGAAGGGGTCAGGGGTCAGGGGTCAGGGGAAAGGGAGCAGAAGGGGTCAGGGGTCAGGGGAGAGGGAGCAGAAGGGGTCAGGGGTCAGGGGTCAGGGGAACGGGAGCAGAAGGGGTCAGGGGTCAGGGGTCAGGGAGAGAGGAGAGCGTCTCACTCGAGGCAGGTAGCTCGAGCCCGATGCACCGCACGAACTGGCGCAGCAGCCTCCCGTCTCTCTGCTCTCTGCTCTTTCCCTAATCCCCAACCCCCAACCCCCAACCCCTAACCCCTTCCCCTCCGCTCCACACCTTCGCCGAGCACGAAGTCGGCGCCGAAGAGCTTGCCGGGGGTCTGGAAGCCGGTGGCGAGCGATCCGTCCCCGGCGCGGTGCGCGGCGAGCACGCGCTCGGCGGCGTCGACCGCCAGGCGCGTCGTCCAGGCGTAGCCCTCGGGACCGGTGAGCAGAGCCTCCCGCGCCTCGCCGTCCTGCCGCTCGACGCGGGCCCACACGGTGCTGCGACCGGCGCTGCGCTGCTGCTCGCTGGGGCCGCCGGGATCGACGCGGCTCTTGAGGAAGGCCTGCACCGGACGCGACCCCAGCAGCCAGCCGAACCAGCTCGCCAGGCGCAGGCCGAAGCGCTGCCGCCCGCTCATCGCGGCATACACGGTGATGTCGCCGATGCCGGTGGAGCGGTAGGCGGTGGCGAGATCGCCCCAGGGGATCGCGACGCAGTCGCGCTCGCCGTCGCCGAAATCGACGCGGCGGGTGTGCTCGAGCAGGGCGGCGTCGACCAGGGCGCCGCCGCGCCGCACCCGTCCCGGTCGTCCCAGGTTCTCGATCATGGTGCGGGTGGTGCCGCGCGACAATCGTCCTAGCGCCTGGATGGCGATCTCGAGCCGGTCGGCGTCGGGTAGCTGCTCGGCGAGGAAGACCGCGAGGCAGTCTGTCGGCACGACGTCGAAGCCCACCGCCGGCAGCAGGACGACGCCGGCCTCGCGCGCCGCGGCGTCGCGCCGCGCCAGCGACTCGAGCACGTCGATCTCGCCGGTGATGTCGAGGTAGTGGGTGCGCGCCGCCAGGCAGCCCTCGACCATCGGCCGGAAGGTGGTGCTGAAGGGGCCGGCGCAGTGCAGCACCACGGCGACGTCCTCGAGCCGGCGCTCGACGATCGGGCCGGTGTCGAGCTGGAACGGTCGCGATTCGCAGCCGAGCTCGTGGGCCAGCGCGTCGAGCGGCTCGGGGCGCCTGCCGGCCAGGATCGGCTCGAGGCCGCGCGCCACCGCCTCGCGGGCGATCAGCTCACCGCTGTAGCCGTAGGCGCCGTAGATCATCAGGCGTTCGCTCATCGCTCTTCCCTCATTGGCTGAACCCATTCGTCGTTCGACGCCACTCTCCGTCGTCTCCGGCCCCCGCCGCGCCCCGCCCGCCGCCCGTGCGAGCCGGTGTGCATCCTCGGCCTGCTCCTCGTCGAAGCCGCATGCTCAGGCAGCGGTATCGTCGGCCGTGCGCCTCGTCGAGCTGTCTCCGGCGTCGACCGCCGCGACTCTTCCCTGCGGCTGGCGAAGCTGCCCGACACCCGATCACGGCGACGGACTGCGCCGCATGCCGAAACTTCGCACGGAACCCTAACGATGAACACCCCGACCCGCGACACTGGAAGCCGAGCGAACGGAGAAGAGATCTCCCTGCTCGAGGGCATGGCGACGATGCGCTCGATCCGCCGCTACAGCGACGAGCCGATCCCGGAGGAGGACCTCAACACGATCCTCTGGCACGCGACCCGCGCTCCGTCTGGCACCAACCGGCAGCCGTTCCGCTTCCTCGTGCTGCGCGACGGCCCGCGCGCTCGCGCCGCGCGACGACTGCTCGGTGAGGCGTTCCGCGCCGGCTGGGCGACGAAGTGCGCCGAGGAGGGCTGGGAGATCGATCGGGAGGCCACCGGGGGCAGTGCCCGCGACCGCATGCTGCGGGCGATGCAGATCTTCGTCGACGAGTTCGAGAAGGCCCCCGTCGTCGTGCTGGCGCTCTTCGTGCGTTACCGCCCGTTGCAGCACATGGAAGGCGCCTCGATCTTCCCGGCCTGCCAGAACCTGCTGCTGGCGGCGCGCGCACTGGGCTACGGCGGCTGCTTCTCCGGCTGGCATCTCGAGGTCGAAGAGCGGCTGCGAGAGATCCTCGCCATCCCGGAGGGAGTCGAGATCTCGCTCACCATCACGCTCGGCCGGCCGCAGGGCGGTCACGGTCCGCTGCGGCGTAGGCCGATCGGCGACCTGGTCTTCGAGGACGGATGGGAGGAGCCGGCACCTTGGGCGCGCGACCCGGAGGGGACTCGCTTCACCAGTGGCGGACCGCCGCGCCAGGCCTGAGGCGGCGGCAGGGAACAAGACGGCAGGCCGTGCCGTAGGGTCGGCAACGAGCTCCCCGACGACGTGGCGCTGCGCTCGGCGCCGGGCCCTGGCTGGATTCGATCGTCGGGAGAGCGCACTCGGGAGGGACCGGAATGGAGGCGAAGCACCGCAGGATCCTCATCGGCTGCCTCGCCGGCTGCCTGATCCCCGTGGTCCTGCTGATCGGCTCGTGCGTCGGATTCCAGGCCTGGCTGCGCACTCCCGGCGAGCTGCTCGAGCCGCAACGGCTGCTCGACGAGCAGGCGGTGGGCTACGTCGAGTGGCGCATGGAGCTCGAGAACCCGGGGACCCAGCGCTTCTTCGACGCCGCGGTCGACCTGATGGGCGTGCAGAGCCAACAGATGCCGTCGACTCCGCTGCTCGACCTGTTCAATCGCTGGAACCAGCGCCGCCAGGAGCGCGAGCTGCGACGCCTCTTCCCGGCCACCGGCGCCTGGATGGTCTACCCCCACGGCTTCACCTCGAAGGGAGCGCTCGAGGACAGCGATCCGGCACGCCTCGGCCACCTCTACTCGTTCAGCTCCGCCCGCATGGCGAACCAGCTGCGTCTGATGGACTGGATCGGCGGCGTGGTCTTCCGGCGTGCTCTCGGCGATGCGACGCGCGTCTACCGAGGCGAGCGGCTCTACGTGCTCGGCGATCGCGAGGATCGGGTCGAGGCGGGCAGCGGCGATCCGGTGAGCACCGACCGACAGCGTGAGGTGGAGCTCGCCGAGGCGGCGAGCGCGGCGGAGCAGATCGAAGGGGTCGAGGGCGAGGTCGTCACCATCGAAGGCCCGCCGCTCGAGCTGCACGTCTTCGTGCGCGGCGAGGGTGTCTTCGTCGCCAACGAGTCGGCGGTCTCGCTGCGCGCCATCGACCACCTCGAGGAGCGTCGCGCGCCGGTGGATCGACAGCCGACCCAGCTCGAGCGGCTCTTCGCCTCGGTGCCCGAGGAGTTCCAGGTCCGTGGTGCGGTGCTCAACCGCGACGGCGAGCTCAGCGAGCTGCTGGCTGTGCTGCTCGCCGGGCTCGAGATGGAGCCGCAGCGCAGCGAGGAGTTGTCGCAGGCGCTCGAGCGTTCCCGCTCGGCGGCGCTCGGCGCCGGCATCCTGCCCGACGGCGGCGCCGAGATCGAGATCGTCCTCGACGGGCCGAACGAGCTGGTCGGTCAGCTGGAGGCCTTTGGGGAGGAGGCGCGGGAGCGACTCGCGGAGCGCGACTTCGACCTGCGCAGCGACGCCTACGCCGAAGCGCGCGGCGTGGTCTGGAAGCTGCGCTTCGAGGACGTCGTCGGCTCGGTGGAGCGCAGCGTCACCCGGGCGATGGAGTCGGCGCGCTCAGAGTTCGAGCGCGCCAGGTCGTCGGGGCGGAGCGATCGCGCCGGCTCCGAGTCGACCCGGGTCGAGGTCGGCGAAGAGTCCTCGCACGAGGAGAGCGTCGAGACCGAGACGGTGAGCGGGGAAGAGAGCGAGAGCAGCGGTCCGCCGCCGAACTGAGTCACCCCGTCTCCAGCCAGCTCCGGCCAGCTCGGCGTCCTGCCGCTCAGGGCAGCACGATCTCGGTCGTCGCGCCCGCCACCAGACGCACCGGATGCTCCTCCTCGCTGCCGTCGGCGGCGCGGATGCGCAGCACCAGGTCGCCGTCGGGGAGCCCGGGGATCACGAAGGCACCGTCCTCGGCGCGGCTGGGGGATCCCGGCGCGATGCTCTCGTCGAGCACCGCGGCCCCGAGCACGGCCGTGGTGGACGCCAGGCCCGGTTCGGAGACGATGGCCGCCGTGCCCTGGGCTCGCGATCCGGTGACGATGCGCAGCACTGCGAACGGCTCGAGGGTGAGGGTGGGGATGGCGCCCTCGGGCGTCGGCACGACGGCTTCGAAGCGGGCGAAGCCGCGCTCGGTGGTCACCACCGCTCTCCAGGCTCCTACGCCGAGATGTTGGAAGACGACGCTGCCGTCCTCGGATGGGTTGACGCGGGAGACGCCCTGCACCCACCGGCGCCCGTCGGAGGCGCGCAGCTGCACGTGGCTGCCGTGGGGTGGCGGCGGAGTCAGACGCAGGCGCAGAGCGGTGGCGCGTTCGAGCACGATGCGGTTCGCAACGGCAGGGTCGAGCACCCCCTGGTCGGCGACGTAGCCCTCGGCCTGTGCCTGGTAGCTGAAGCGGGAGTCGTCGCGGTTCGTAGCGTCGGGCAAGGTCAGAGCGAAGCTCCCGTCGGCTCCGGTCAGGGCCCGGCCTGCGAACTGGTCGGAGAGCCCGCTCGATGTCCCGCTGCCCCGGTAGACCACCACCGAGGCTTCCGCGACCGGCGCGCCGGTGCCGGCTTCGACCACCTGCCCGGTCAGCTCGATCCCGCGGAGATCGATCTCGATCTCACGGTCGCCGTCGAGCGCGACCTGCTGCTGACTCACCGCACCGCTCGGCAGGGAGACGTAGACCTGGTAGTCGCCGGGCGGTAGATCGGCGAGGCGAGCCTCGCCGTTGGCGTCGGTGCGCACGTTGCCGGCGCCCTGGCTCCGCATCCCGGCTGCCTCGTCGATCGCGTAGACGAAGGCGCCGGCGGCCGGCTCGCCACGCTCGCGGACCCGGACCGCGAGCGTGAAGCCGTCCCCGAAGCGCAGCTCGACCGGCTGGTCGAGACCGCCCTCCGTCAGGGTGACGCTCTGCTGGCGGGTGCGGCCGCTGACCTGTTCCTCGCCCTTGACCAGCCAGGTCCCCGGCCAGAGCTGGCCGAGCTCGAAGCGGCCTTCGTAGTCGGGCGACGCTCCGCGCCCGAAGTAGGGGTAGGTGCCGCTCATCGGGTGGGCGGTGATCCGGAGCCGCGCCAGCGCGTCGACATCGAGGCCCACCACGACCCCCTCGATCGCGAGGCCGGGGCGCATCTGCAGCGTGACGCCGGCCGACGGCCGGTGCTCGCTCACTGCGATGCGCACCGGCTCGCTGGGCGCCCAGTCGTGGTGATGCGCCGAGAGGACGTGATCGCCTTCGGCGAGGCCTCCGAGGCGGAACGATCCGTCCGCCTGCGTGGTGGCGCCGTCGCCCAGCCTGCCGCCGCCGAAGTTGCCTGGCTCGGGCGGCCGGGCGCTCACCCGGGCTTCCGCCACCGGATCGCCGTCGGGGGTCACGACCACGCCCGTCACCGTGAGACCGGGTCGCATCTCGATCCGCAGCGCCAGGTCCTCGTCGCCGGCCGGTACGGTCCGCGTCTCGGTGCGGTGGCCCGGGTGCAGCGCGACGACGTGGATGTCGCGATCGGTCGGCGCGACGAGCTCGAAGCGACCGAAGTGGGGGATCGCGGCGAGCGAGTGCTGGCCCGAGCGCTGCGCCTCGGCCAGCTGCACCGGATCGTCCATCACCAGCTGGGCATCGATCTGGGCCTCCTCGAGCGGCAGCCCGGCGGGGTCGACCACCGTCACCAGGATTCGGCGGCCGCGCTCGAGCACCACGGTGACGGTTGGCGGCTCGTCTCCTGGCGCCAGAGCCGCCAGGTCGAGCTCCTCGGAGTGGGCTAGCCGCCCGGTCGCGTGCACCTGGAGCCGGTATCGCCCGGGAGAGAGCCCCTCGAGCAGCGCCTCTCCGTTCTCGGTCACCGCGGAGGCGGCGACCGGGACGCCGTCGTAGCGGGTCGGTTGAAGCCTCACCGACGTCGGGTCGGCGGGCTCGGAGCCCCCCGATTCGAGACGCTCCTCGACCAGCACCCGCAGATCGGCACCTGGCTGCAGCTCGATCTCGACGTCGCGGGCTCCCGGCTCGATGTCGCGCACCACCTGGGGGCCGTGGCGCGACGCGCGCACCGCGAGGTGCACCGGGGTCTTCGGAGGGATGCCGGCGATCTCGAAGCGACCGTCGGCGTCGCTGCGGGCGTCGGGCTCTCGACGAGAGCGCAGCAGGGCGTTGTCGGGCTCGCTGACCCGCGAGAGCTCGGCTCCTTCCAGCGGCGCGCCGTCGGCGCCGAGCACCCTTCCAACCACCGACAGCGCGCGGCTGAGGGTGACCTCACCGAGCTCGAGCTCGGCCGGCGCGCCATGCTCTCCGGCCACCGCGTGCTCTTCACTCACCTGCACGCCGGGAACCGACGCCTCGGCGTAGCGATCGTGCAGCACGATCAGGTCGAAGTGTCCTGCCTGTGCGTGGGGGATGCGGAAGCGGCCGGCCGCATCGGTCTCACCGGTCAGCCGGATCGAGTGCCGCGCGCCTGTCGAGCGGGCCAGACGCATCGCGTAGCCGGGATCCGGCTGCGCGTCCCGTTGGCGCTCGTACAGCAGGACCCGAGCGCCGGCCACCGGCCGCAGCTGTTCGTCGACGACGCCGCCGGTCAGCACGATCCCTCGTTGCAGGACGACTTCGAACGGCGAGGCGGCCGCGAGCTTCGCGAGCGCCTGGTGGGTCTCGTCGTGGGGAACGAAGGCGGGGTGCTCGACCAGCAGTCGGCCGCCTTCCGCTGTCACGCCGTGCAGCACGAAGCCGCCGTCGGGGGCCGAGGCGGTCGCGGTCCTCGACGAAGGGCGGCCGCGTCGCACCGTGCCGCCTTCGACGGCGACGGTGGCGCCGGGCACCGGAGTCCCCTGCTCGTCGACGATCCTGCCGGTGAGTCGCAGGGACGGCTCCACGGAGACCTCGAGGTCGCCGAGCAGCTCGAGGGTGGACGGCAGGCTCTCCGACTTCGGCAGGTAGTGCGGATGGGCGATCTGGATGGCGCTCCACTGGCGTTCGGCCAACGGCAGGCCGAACTGGCCGCGCCGGTCGCTGCGCACCACGTCGCCTGGCCGCCAGGTGCTGAACACCAGAGCGTCGGCCACCGGCAGCCCGGAGCTCGCATCGAGCACGGTCCCGTGGACGGCGCGCGGGTTCTCGAGCCGGATCCTCTGCGCAGCCGGAGATGCCTTCTGTCGCGGCGCCAGCGACAGCTCTGCGAAGGCGGGCGCCGCGGACTCGAGCCGATAGGAGACGGCGCTCTCGGCGTGGGCCATCACCCGGATGCGGCCCTCCTCGTCGGCGCGGGCGATCGGCACCGAGAAGCGCCCCATGCTCACCACGGCGCCGGCGGCGGGGCGGCCGCCGGGCTCCTCGATGACCACGCCTTGGTCCACTCCTGTGTGCAGCTGCAACGTGACGCGCTCGCCGGTGGCGTTGCTCTCGTCCATCAGGTACGCCGGATGCGCGGCGCGCACCCAGCGCGGGCCCGCGGGGAGGCGCGCGCTGGCGACGCCGTCGGCGTCGGTGCGGCGGACCTGGCGCGTGGTGCGCGGCCGGAACGGTGCGCGAACGGCGGACGAGCGCTGCTCTTCGAGCAGATCGGTGCCGCGGCCGTTGACCGAGTCGAAGAGCACCAGTGCCCCTTCTACAGGCGCGCCGCCTGGGCCGGTGACCCTCGCCTCGACGAGCACGCCGCGCTCGAGCTCGATCGCCGGCAGCACGACGTCGTGCAGCAGCGGCACCAGGTCGACGGCCACCGGCGCCAGGCGGTGCGCGGGATCCTCGATCGTGAGGCGCCAGATCCCCGGCTCGGCGGCGGTGACCACGAAGCGTCCGCCTTCGACGATGGAACGCGACGTCGGTTCGGGTGCCAGGCCCGGTTCGAGCTCCTCGATCCGGCGCTGGAACGACGACGGATAGGGCCGCAGCGTCACCTCCAGATCGCCGAGCATCGCGTCCGAGAAGCCCTCGGCGTGCAGCGAGCCCTCGATCCGCAGGCCCGTCGCCGCAGACGTGGTCTGCGGTGTCTGCGCGAGACCCTCGTCCGCGGCCGCGCCGCCGAGCAGAAAGGCCAACAGGATCGCCGCGACGCTGCATGCGACGAGGGTGGAGTGGTCAGCACCGGAGCCCGAGTCGATTCGATCCATTCTCTACTCCCCCCTCCGCTTTCCGAGAGCCCGTCCGCCACCGCGGGTCGAGTGCTCCGATGAGGATCTGCGCCCGATTGTCGCACGTGGTCGTTGCTGCGTTCGGGGGTTCCCAGAGACTTGGTACGAACCGCGTAGCCGCTACAGTCCACTCCTTCGATCAGACTCCTCCTCCCACGACGTGAGCGCCGCTCGACCATGACGCGCTGGCGCTGATCGCCGGATCGGCTGGACCGCCGGTCGAGCCGCGAGCCGTCGACGACGAAGACCATGACCTCGCTCGAGCCCTTCGCCCCTGTCGACCTCGCAGTCGCCCTCACCGGCGGTGCCGTCGCGCTGCTGCTGCAGGCGCCGCTCATCGGCGCCGCGGCGGAGCGCTTCGAAGGCGACGAAGGCGAGTATCTGGCACGGGCCGGCCGGCAGGGACCGTACGCGCACGACCGCCACGCTCCCGAGCCCTTCCTGCGTCTGCCGGGCTTCGTCACCTGGATCGCCCTGCTCGTCGGCGGTGCCCGGCGCCGCGGCGAGATGCCGTCGCCACGGCGCGCGCGCTGGGGGATGTCGCTGGTCGCGGCGTCGGTGGTCGCACTGACGGCGCTCCTCTCGGCGTCGATCGGCGGAACGCCGGCGGCGGCGTTGAGTACCCTCCTGCTGCTCCTGCTCGCCGAGCGGGCGCTGCTCGCGGTGTGCCTGTGGCCCGACGGCATGCTGGCGCTGTGCGCGGTGCTCGCTGTGACCCTGGTCGGCGGCGGCGCCGGAGGGATCGGGCGGGCGGTGCTCCTGGGAGCGGTCCTGACGGCGGCGGTGACGGTGCGGATCGACGGTCTCGCCATGGCCGCGGGCTCGATGGTCGCCGTCGCGGCTCTGGGCTGGAGGTCGGAGGAGCTGCTCTGGTGCGTTGTGCCGCCGCTGCTCGGCTTGGTCGTGTGGACAGTGCGCTCACGGCGGCGCTACGGGGTCCCGGTGCCGGAGACGACCTTCGCCTTCAATCTCGCCGTCGCGGCGCGCGAGCTCGACGGCGGCAGCGAGCCGATCGAGCGCTCGGTGGTCGAGGTGTGGGCGCACGGCTGGCGCGATCGGACCTGGAGCGAGCGTCGCGGCGCTGCCTGGTGGTCGCTGCGCCGATTGGGGTCGCGCCCCTTCTCGGCCGCGGCAGCGCTGCTGCGCCGGGTGCTCGTGCTGCTGGGCCCTGACAGCTTCGGTGAGCAGCAGCTGCTGCGCCAGGGCGGCCTCTTCGACGGCGGAGGCGGCGGCCCGGGCCTCTCCGCGCGCTGGCGCCTGATCCTCGGCGCCGGTGCTCGCTGGGAAACTCCGGCGCTCGTCGGCCTCTCTCTCGCCGGCGTCGTGGCGATGCTCGCCGGCCAGGCCCCGGCCGGCCCTCTGCCGCGCCTCGCCCTGCTGCCCTTCGCCGCCCACGCCGCGGCGTGCGTCGCGGTGCACACGCGCACCCGCTACCGCGCCCCCCTGCTGCCGCTGTTCGCTCTCGGCGGGGCCCATGCCGTGGTGGCCCTCGGCGATCTGGTGGCCCAGGGAGCGGTAGCGGCAGCGGCAGCCGCGGCGGCCCTGGGGGGCGCGAAGACCTTCCTGCTGGTGCGCCATCCCGCCCGCCACGAGCGCACTTAGCGCGCCGATCGCGGGCCGCGGGAGCTTCGAGTCGCCGTCGCCGCGCGGCATCCGCTCGAGGCCGACGGCGCGAAGGCGGTGAGGGGCGTACACTGCGCGCCGGGCCGGCGACTTCGGCGTGCCGATTCCAGCGCCCCACGAGGCACTGGGGCAGGCGCGCTCCATCCCCGCCCTGGCGGTCCGGTGCGTCCGCAGCGCCGCGAGGCAACGCCTCCGCCCCGACGACCTTCCTGACGACCCTCTGCGCTGTCGCGCACTCCTCCCGCTCGCGGGCGCTCTCCCTCCAAAGCCCCCACCGTTCCCCAGAACGATGCTCCGTCGATTCCTCGAGACCCTCGCTCGCGTCTGCTTCCGCGCGCCGCGCCGCGCCATCGTGCTCGCCACGCTGCCGATGGCGCTGCTCGGGCTGTGGGCGCTGCGGGTGCCGGTGGATCTCAGCTTCACCGGCATGCTCGACCAGGAGTCGGGCGAGATCGCGCGCTACTTCGAGATCAGCCACGAGCACCAGCTCGGTGGCTATCTGCTGACGTTGATCGAGCTGCGCCGACCGCTCGCTGCCGGCGCCGCGGAGTCCGCCGAGCAGTCGGCGCGACTCGACGCTGCGGTGGCGAAGGTCGCCGAGGTGCTCTCGGCGAGCCCGCTGGTGCAGTCGGTGCAGCCGCCGGCGGACCCGCAGTGGTGGGTCGACAACCTGCCCTGGCTGATCGACGCGGAGCTCTTCGACGCCGCCACCGGGCTGCTCGAAGGCGGTCTCGATCCGGCGGCGGGCGCGCGCCTGGCCCGCGCCGTCGGTGACGCCCCGCTGCTCGACGATCCCCCCGGTGTGCGCCTGGTGCAGGTGCGGATGACCAACGATCCGCTCGAGATGGCGGTCGGACGCTGGGACTTCTTCGAGGTCGAGCAGCTGGTGCGCGAGCAGGTGGAGCCGCTCTTCCCCGAGGTCGCGGTGCGCTTCGCCGGCATGCCGGCGGTGGCGGCGCAGGACCAGGCCTACACCCTCGGGCTGATCCGCAAGCTGACCCCGGCCAGTCTGCTCCTGGTGCTCGGGCTGTTCTCGCTGGTGGAGCGGCGCTGGCAGAGTCTCGCGGCGGTGCTCCTTGTGCTGGTGCTGGCGATGGGCGCGACCCTGGGAGTGGTCGGGCTGCTCACCGGTGGACTGACGCTGATGGAGACCTTCTTCGGGGTCACCGTCTTCGGTCTCGGCGTCGACTTCGCGGTGCACCTGTTCGTGCGCTTCCGCGAGGAGCGTGAGAAGTGGCGGGGGGCCGAGGAGGCAGTGGCGGCGACCCTGCGCGGCACTGGCCGCGGCGTCGTCGCCGGCGCCGTGACCACTGCCGGCGCCTTCCTGATCGTCTCGCTGGCCCCCGACCCGGTGGCGGTGCACCTGGGGCTCTCGGGCGGCATCGGCCTGCTCCTGTGCCTGCTGCTGATGCTCATCCTGCTGCCGGCGGTCTGGGGTCTCAGCGAGCGTGACCAACCGCTCGACGACGCGGCGGAGGACGCGTCGAGACCGGACGAGGCGGCGCGGCGGCGCCGTAGCGCCAGCTCCGCCCTGCGCACCCTGCGGCGCTTCGAGGTGGTCTCCGAGCTGGCGGTCCGCCACCCGCGCTCGACCCTAGTAGCCACCCTCGCCCTGCTCGTCGCGGCGGCGTTCGCGCTGCTCGGCTTCGAGTTCGAGACCGACGTCTCGAAGGTGCTCAACCGCAAGGTCGACTCTGTCCAGACGGTGGAGCGCATCCAGGACCTCTACGAGCTGAACGGCGCCCCCTGGATCGTCACCGCGGAGGACCTCGCCGAGGCGAGGCGCCTGGCCAGGGCCTTCCGCGCCTCGGAGGAGTTCAGCTACGCGACGACGCTGGCGGATCTGCTGCCGGAGAGCGACGAGGAGATCGCCCGTCGCCGCGAGCGGCTCGAGGAGCTGTGGCCGCGCATCGCCGCCCTCCGCTCGCTGCTCGCCGGTCTGCCGCCGGAGGCGATCGCCGCGGCGCCACTCCTGCAGCCGCTGCTGGCACGGTTGCCCGAGGGATGGAGCGCGGCGGACCTGTCGCGCCAGATGACGCAGCTGCTCGCTGCGCTGGAACAGGCGCCAGGTCGGGAGGCGCCGAGCCTGGCGACGCTGCCGGCCGGAGTGCGCGAGCGCTTCGAGTCCGAGAGCGGCGAGCAGCTGGTGATCGCCTACGCGCGCGGCAGCAGCCTCGACGCCCTGGTGGCGCGCCGGCAGCGCGCCGCGGCGCAGGAGATCGATCCCGAGGCGACCTCGCTGAGCGTGCTGCTCGAGACCCTGATGCTCGGCGACCGGCCGTGGATCCGACCGGTGGCGTTCGCCATCGTCGGTTTCGTCGCCCTGGTGCTCTTCGTCGACTTCCGCCGCCCGCGGCTCGCCCTGCTGGCGCTGGTCCCGGTGCTGGTGGGCACCGGGCTGACGATCGGCGTGCTCTGCGCCGCCGGGGTGCGCTTCAACATCATGACGCTCACGGTGCTGCCGCTGCTCTGCGGGCTCGGCGTCGACGACGGCATCCACGTGGTGCACCGCATGCTCGAAGAAGGGTTCGTGCGCCCGGCGCACTCGGCGGCGGCGGTGGGGCGGGCAGTGCTGATGACGACGCTGACCACCTGCAGCAGCTTCGCGGTGCTGCTGTGGACCGATCACCCGGGTCTCGAGACGATGTCTCTGGTGATGCTGGTCGGCCTGCCGATCTGCTGGCTGTCGTCGATCACCACGCTGCCGGCCCTGGCGGTGCTGCTCTTCCCAGAGACCGGGCGCCGACATCAGGCAGAGTCCGCCGGCGGGCCGGCTGCCGCCTGAGGGCCCAGGCGGCGTACGATCGCCTCACCGTGACCCCGCCGCCTCCAGCCGCCTCGACGACTCGCAGCGGGCCGACGCCGATGCCCGGTCGGCCGCCGGTCGAGCTGACCGCCGCGGCGCGCCTTTGGCTGCGGGTCCTCGTGGCGCTCTGTGCGCTGTTCGTGGTCCAGGGGGTGAGCTGGTGCGTGTTCGGCAGCTTCGACCCGTTCGGCATCTGGGACACCATGGCGGCGAGGACGCTGTTCGGACAGGGCGAGCTGCCGCCGGAGGCGGCGCGCTTCGGCCGCCTCCTGGTGGTGCCGCTGGGTGCGACCAGTGCCGGCTTCTTCGCTCTCGCGGCGCTGGTGCTGTGGCGCGGGGTCGGCCGCGAGGGAAGGGCCTGGATCGTCGACGCGTTCGCCGTCGGCTTCGCGGTCTGGTTCCTGGTCGACTCGCTCTTCTGTGCCGCGATCGGCGCCTGGTTCAACGTGCTCTGGGTGAACCTGCCGGCGCTCGTCCTGGTCGCCATCCCCACGGCGCTGCTGCGCCGTGCTCTCGGCCAGGTGCTCGCGAGCGAAGATGCGGTGAGCACGTAGTGGGGACGTAACGACAGACCTCCCGGCGCTGTAGAAGCAGACGTGGCAGGGGCTCGTGCGTTTCGAGGGCCTCCGCCGCGACGAGGAGGTGCCCCGTGCTCAGCGCTCTGTCCGACGGAGACGGCGTCCCGGTCGACTGGTTCTTCGTCTACAAGATCCCCTATCGCGCCACCGCGGCGGGAGCGGCGGACGGCGGCGCGGTGGCCACCGGGTTCGAGTACCTCTACTTCGACTCCCGCGAGTCGAAGCCGCTCGCCCTGGCGCCGCAGCTGCTCACCGACGCGACCGGCGCGATCCACCGCACTCTGGCCTCGCTGCTGGGTGCGGCGGGCGACCAGGGCTCGGGATACGGCTGGATCCTCTACAACGACGAGCTGCCCGACAGCACCAGCAACCGCGGCACCGCCGGCCACACCAAGGGGGTGCTCGGCTACGACGTCGGCAGCGACAGCGCCTTCTGGCTGCTGCACTCGACGCCGCGCTGGCCGCACCCGGAGAAGGTGTTCTTCCCCGAGGACGAGAAGCAGTACGGCCAGACCTTCCTCTGCGTCACCCTGCCGAGTGTGGCGGAGGCCGAGCAGATCGCGGCGCAGATGCGTCGCGAGCAGGAGCCCCAGACCTACGACTGCCGCACGCCGCCGGCGCTGGCCAGCGACTCCGAGCTCGCCCTGCTGGCTGCCGGCACCGCGCCGTCCGCTGCCGGTGCGACGACCTCCGTGGTGCCGTTCTCCTCACGCGGCGGCAGGCAGTTCCGCGCCATCGCCAAGAGCCGCGAGTGGGGCGAGGACTTCTGGATCGACCTGGTGGGCCCGGAGCTCGACACCAGCCTCAACGTCGAGTCATGGCGACGCGGCACGGTGCCGTCGGAGCTCGAGAAGGCGCTGCCGGGAGAGACGCTGCCGGCCGGTGAGCACACCGACGACGTGCAGGGCATCGACATGACGCCCCTCGCGGCGCCGTACGCCTGGCCGTACACCAAGGACCACGCCAAGTGGGCTATCGGCGAGGGCAGCGACTGGGTGTGCGTCGCCGATCTCAACCGCATGGTCTCGCAGGAGAAGCGCGGCGGCGGTGCGATCTGCTTCGAGCACGCCAAGCTCAACGCCTGGCTCCGCAGCGTCGAGAAGCTGAAGCCGGGCGCCACCTGAACGGATCGGTGGCTGTCCCGGCGCGGCGGTGTTCGGAGTCCGCCGTTGGCTACGGCGTGGAGGACGACCAGGCGGTGACGTCGCCGGATTCGCCGAACACACATCCCGCCCCTGAGAGGGTGCGGGATGGATTTCATCGAGAGTCCGTTGACGACTACGCCGTGGAGGACGACCAGGCGGTGACGTCGCCGGATTCGCCGAACACACATCCCGCCCCTGAGAGGGTGCGGGATGGATTTCATCGAGAATCCGTTGACGACTACGGCGTGGACGAAGACCACGCCGAGACGTCGCCGGATTCGCCGAACACACATCCCGCCCCTGAGAGGGTGCGGGATGGATTTCATCGAGAATCCGTTGACGACTACGGCGTGGACGAAGACCACGCCGAGACGTCGCCGGATTCGAAGCCGTCGGCGAACAGTCCCAGGGCCTGGAGAGCTGCCGCCGCGTTGACCCGGCCGTAGCCGATCTCGAAGGAGTGGCCCGGCATGCTGCCGTTCCACATGTAGTTGTAGCCGCCGACCTTGTCGGCGGTGTCGCGCAGGATCTGGCGCGCGTCGACGTTGGCGAGCCCGGGGTCGAGCGAGAACATCAGGGCCACGATCCCCGAGACGATCGGAGCGGCGAACGACGTGCCGCTGCTGTTGGTGTAGCCGTTGCCGAGATTCAGCACCGGCAACGAAACGCCAGGAGCGGAGACGTCGAGCCCTGATCCGTGGTTGGAGAACGAGGCCTTGAAGTCGGAGGAGTCCGTCGCGCCGACCGCGATGACGCGAGCCAGCGAGCTCGGGAACCCGACGCTGGTGGAGGTGTCGTTGCCGGAGGCGCAGACGATGACCAGGCCGTAGGTGTCGTGCGCCATCTCGACGGCGGCCTCGATCGCGGCGCTGAAGCCGACGGTGAGGCTCAACTGCACGATGCGGGCGCCGTTCTCGGCGGCGTAGAGGATCGCGTCGTCGATGACCGAGCCGTTCGGAGCCAGGTCGCCGACGCCGGCGATCATCAGCTGGGCTCCCGGACCGTTCCAGCCGCCGGCGACACCGGCGTGGCCCAGGTTGTTGTGGGTCTTCGCGCCGACCACCCCTGCGACCGCGGTACCGTGGAAGAAGCTGCCGGCACTGTTGTTGTCGCCGTCGCTGAAGTCGAAGCCCTTCCAGTCGTCGATGTAGCCGTTCAGGTCGTCGTCGATCCCGTTGCCGGTGCTGGGGTCGTCGGGGTCGGACCAGGCGTCCTCACCGGGGTTGAGCCACACGTTCTGGTAGACGTCGCCGCCCAGGCCGAGGTCCGAGTGGGTGAACTCGGTGCCGGAGTCGAGGATCGCGACCACCACGGCCGGCGATCCGGTCGTGCTGTCCCATGCCGTCTCGGCGTCGATCCGCGGCAGGTGCCACTGGCCGCCGTAGCCGGTGTCGTCGGGAATGGCCGCGAAGCCGACGTACTCGCCGCGCGTGGTCGGCTCGGCGACCCGCACCATGCCGCTCGAGGTGTATGCGTCCAGGGCGTCGAAGGGGTCGGTGCCCGGCTGCAGACGCAGGTCGATGAAGCCGGTGCTCGCCACCCGCAGCACCTCGACGCCGTGAGTGCGATGCAGCGCCTCCAGCGCGGCGTCCTCGACCCCCGGCGCCGGGAGGATGGTGATCACGTCGGGCAGCACCTCGAAGGAGCGGCCGTCCGGGTCGTGCTGCAGCCAACCGCCGGAGTCGCGGGTGAAGGTGCGCTCGCCCAGGGTCCGGGTCTGGGCGAGCGACGGGCCGGCGCCGACGGCGGCGGTCAGCGAGAGGGCGGAGAGGACACGGAGAGCTGAGTTCACGAGCTTGGGTCTCCCGTTGCGGGTCGTGCGAGGTCGCGGCAGCGTACCCCAGCGACCCGCGAACCAGCCGCTCGATGTCCTCCGCGATCAGCGCCGGGGCTGGCGGCGTCCCTGCGGGCGGCGGTTGCCCCCGAACGGCGGCCGCG
This sequence comes from Acidobacteriota bacterium, assembly GCA_003388555.1. Lineage (GTDB taxonomy): Bacteria > Acidobacteriota > Thermoanaerobaculia > Multivoradales > Multivoraceae > QQVD01. Next base: position 27,881 of record QQVD01000070.1, read on the forward strand.
GGCCGCGACGCCGCTGCGGCGGCCGCTCGTTGCGCTCGTTCGTCGGCGGCGCGACGGCGACCGACGGCCGGAAGCCCTCGGGCAGCGACGCGTGCTGGATGTTCTGCCCGATGAGTCGCTCGATCGAACGCAGGAAGGCGCGCTCGTCGCGATCGCAGAAGGCGATGGCGATGCCGGCGCGACCGGCGCGGCCGGTGCGTCCGATGCGGTGCACGTAGCTCTCGGGCTCGTTGGGGAGCTCGAAGTTCACCACGTGGCTGATGCCCTTGACGTCGATGCCGCGGGCGGCGATGTCGGTCGCCACCAGCACCGCGAGCCTGCCGGCCTTGAACGACTCGAGGGCGCGCTGGCGGGCGGTCTGCGACTTGTTGCCGTGGATCGCCGCGGCCTGGACACCGAACCGTTCGAGCTTCTGCACCAGGCGGTTGGCGCCGTGCTTGGTGCGGGTGAAGACGAGCGTGCTGGTCATCTCCGGGTCCTCGAGCAGCTTGCCGAGCAGCTCCGGCTTGTCGGCCTTCTCGACGAAGAGCACCGACTGCTCGATCGGCTCGCTGGCCGAGGAGACCGGATCGACGGCGACCGAGATCGGGTCGTCGAGCAGCTCGTGGGCGAGCTCGCGGATCTCACCGGGCATGGTGGCCGAGAAGAGCAGCGTCTGGCGCTGGCGGGGGAGCTTGCCGGTGATGCGGCGCACGTCGCGGATGAAGCCCATGTCGAGCATGCGATCGGCCTCGTCGAGCACGAAGATCTCGACCGCGTCGAGCCGCACCTCGCCGTCGCCCATCAGGTCGATCAGGCGGCCGGGGGTCGCCACCAGCACGTCGACGCCGCGTCGCAGCTGGTCGACCTGCGGCGCCTTGCCGACGCCGCCGAAGACCACCGCGGTGCGCAGCGGCGTGTTGCGGCCGTACTTGCAGAACGAATCGGCGATCTGGATCGCCAGCTCGCGGGTCGGCGCGAGGATCAGCGTTCGGATCGGCCTCGGGCCACGCGACGTTCCGTCGTCCTGGCGGCGGTTGGCGAGGCGGTCGAGGATCGGCAGCGCGAAGGCGGCCGTCTTGCCGGTCCCGGTCTGGGCGCAGCCGAGCAGGTCGCGACCCTCGAGCAGCGGCGCGATCGACGCCTCCTGGATGGGCGTGGGGGTCTCGTAGCCGGCGGCGTGCACCGCGCGGGCGAGGGTCGGGCTGACGCCGAGCGCCTCGAAGGCGTCGGCCGAGTGGCTGCCCGACTCGAGTGCCGGGTACTTGTTGGCGTGGGGCACGCCGGCGGCCTGCCGCGGAGCGGAAGCCGTAGCGCGCGACCGGCTGCGCGAGCGGCCGCCGTTGCGTCGGCGCCGCTGCGACGGCAGGGCGGAGTCGGAGGATCGGCCGTCGCGGCGTCGGTTGGCCGGGGGCCGGTTCTTGGGGTTCGGGTTGCTGGGGCTCATCGATTGGTGTTCCTGGGGTTTCGAGAGGGGACGCTCATCTGCCGTCGGCGCGATCCACGAGGTCGTGGACCGGGCGGACGTCTCTCCGGCGGATACCGGGGACGGACCGGCGCCGAGCTGGCGCGGAGAGGTCGGCTCTCGCCGGCCGCTCCACGGTTCGTCGCCTTGGTGTCCGCCGCGTCCCGTCAAAGGGAGAGGAGCGGAGCTCGAGCGTCTGCGCCGCTACCGGCGCCTGTCCTCGCTGGATTGGGTTCTAGGGTCGGGTCCGTCGATCCCGGTGCGTGTTGCGCTCGGGGGAGTCGCGGAGCGACCGAGCGGGCGCCTTGGAGACGCTCGCGGTACGTCAGGTCAGAGGGCGGATCCGTTCGCCGTCCCGAGACTGGTGCTCGCGACGGGCCGGAGCCGTTGGGTCCACGTCCGCCCTACGTGACGTGTGGGTCTTGGCGAGCTCGTCCGCCGACTCTGGCGGATCAGGGCGTCAGGTGAGTTGGTTTGCCGCGGGCCGACCCGTGTTCGCGGATCGTTTCGGCGCTGCACCACATGCTCCGCAGGGGAGGTGGGCTAGCGGGTCGCCGGCGGGCATCGCCTGCTCGAGCCGGGCGCAGGCTTTCACAGAAGTGGCTGCGAGTCCAGGACTTTCGCTTCCGCTCAGCGGTGACGTCGGTGGCATCTACCCTGTCTGGCGGCATCGGTGCCTGTCCGCGCCCGACCCGCCGCGCAGACCGCCGGCCCCGCCTGTGCGCCGCTTATACTGCCGGCTTCTCCCGATCGCTACACGACCCACTGCTCCGCGACGCAGGCCCACCGCGCACTGCCGTGCGTGAGGGCTGCGGCTTCGCTGCGGGTCGGCAGGAGAGGAGGCGAGGTCTTGACGAGGTCCGGCAGGTCGGTAGTGCGGCGTAGGGGCATCGCGGCGACACGCTGCGCCGGGCGACTGCCGGCGACTGGCGGCCTGGTGCTGCTCGCGCTCCTCTTCTCCGCGGCGGTCGACGCCGACGCCGAGCAGCGCCCTTCGCCGCCCAACCTGATCCTGGTGCTGACCGACGATCAGCGTTGGGACGAGCTCGGTTTCCTCGATCCGACCCTCGACACGCCGGCGCTCGACGCCCTGGCCCGTGACGGGGTGCATTTCCGCAACGCGTTCGTCACCACCTCGCTCTGCTCGCCCAGCCGCGCCTCGATCCTCACCGGCCAGACGATGCGCAACCACGGCGTGATCGACAACAACAGCCCGCTGCCCGAGGACCTCGAGCTCTTTCCCGGCCGTCTGCGCGACGCCGGCTACGAAACGGCCTTCGTCGGCAAGTGGCACATGGGGGGCGAAGCTTCACCGCCGCGGCCCGAGTTCGACCGCTGGGTGAGCTTCCCCGGTCAGGGCAGCTACCTGCCGACCGACATGCTCGGCCGCCCCGTGATGCTCGACGTCGACGGCAGTGCGGTGCCGCAGCGTGGCTACATCACCGACGAGCTGACCGACTACGCGATCGACTTCCTGCAGCGGCGCGATCCGGCCAGGCCGTTCTTCCTCTATCTGTCGCACAAGGCGGTGCACGCGCCCTTCGTGGCGGCCGAGCGCCACGCCTCGCAGTACGGCGGCGCCGAGATTCCGGTCGGCTCGGCGGCGGAGGACCCGGGTGGAGTGCCGATCTGGGTCCAGAACCAGCGCAACAGCTGGCACGGCGAGGAGTTCGCGTACCACAGCGAGCTGCCGCTGGCCGAGTTCCGGCGCGAGTACCGTCGCGCCCTGTCGGCGGTCGACGACAGCGTCGCCCGGCTGCGCCAGTGGCTGCGCGGCGCCGGGCTCGAGCACGACACGGTGATCGTCTTCACCTCGGACAACGGCTTCCTCTTCGGTGAGCACGGCCTGATCGACAAGCGCAACGCCTACGAGGAGTCGATGCGGGTGCCGCTGCTGGCGGTGGCTCCGGGACGGTTCCCGGCCGGCGGTACACGGCCGGAGATGGTGGCCAACATCGACCTGGCGCCGACCCTGCTCGAGCTGGCGGAGCTGGCACCTTCGCCCCAGCACGACGGTGTCAGCTGGGCAAAGCTGGCGGCCGGCGAGGAGCTCCCCGACTGGCGCCGGGAGCTGGCCTACGAGTACTACTGGGAGTACAACTATCCCCACACGCCGACCACCTTCGCCTTGCGCACCCCGCGGTACAAGTACGTGCAGTACCACGGCGTGTGGGACCTCGAGGAGCTCTTCGACCTGACGAGCGATCCGCGGGAGCGGCGCAACCTCATCGACGACCCGCAGCATCTGTCGATCAAGGTCGATCTGCGCCAGCGCCTGTGGCAGGCGGTGGCGCCGCGGCAGGGCGATCGGGTCATCCCGCTGGGCCGCAAGGTCAACCAGGGGGCCGTGTTCCGCAGCCGCGACGGTTCGCCGGCCGCCGAGTTCCCGCATAGCTGGCTGCGCAGCGGGCACGATGGCGACGAGCTCGAGCACCTGGTTCCCGACGGACCGGCGAAGGAGCAGGTCGTCCGCCGACTGCACGAGGTGCTGAGGCCCGAAGGCGGACCGGAGGCCGACGTCGGCCAGGAACCGCCGGCCGGCGCTGCGAGTCAGGGCGACCCGCCGCCGCCCTGACGCTCGCGCTCTGAGGCTCAGGCCTCCGACAGCCGCTGCCCGTGCACCAGCAGCAGCAGACCCAGGCCGGCGGCGAGCACCAGGGCCAGCGCCGAGCCCGGCGTCGCGGTGAGCAGCAGCGAGGCGGTCCCGGCCTCGGTTGCCGTCTGGCCATCCGCCAGCGCGGCGAGGAGACGGGAGGCAGGGCCGCGACCGACGAAGACCGTCGCGGCGAGGAGCACGACCGCCGCCAGGCCCCACTGCAGCAGGCGCAGGCGGTCGATCCAGGTCACCGTCCGCTCTCTCTCGCGGGACCGTTCCGTCAGGGCGCTGGAGTCGCGCCAGAGGGCGGCGGCTTCGCGCCGCAGCGCTTCGGCGTCCGTCGTCGGCAGCTCGGCCTCGATCGCCCGCGCCGCTTCGCCCAGCGCCCAGGCGGCGAGCGCCTCGTTGCCCGGGTCGTCGCCGAGCGGGATCGTCGGGGCGTGGTGCGGCAGGCCGGGAGGACGTTCGGCGGGGCTCATCGCTGCTCCTCTCGGGCGCTGGTCGCACCGTCGCCTTCGGGCTGCGGTGGCGGTCCGACTCCTGCGGCGCGCAGGGCCGCGCCGAGACGCTGGCGTGCCCTGAACAGCATCGGCCTGACGCTGCCCTCGCGCAGCCCGAGGATCTCGCCGATCTCGCGGTGGCTCATCTGCTCGACGTGGGCGAGCCAGAGCAGCTGCCGATCACGCGGCGCCAGGGTCCCGAGCAGACGGCGCACGTCCGCCGCGGCGACCCGGCGCTCCTGCGGCGGAAGGCGTTCAGGCGCCGGCAGCGCGGCGTCGTTCTGCTCGAGCGGGAACTCGAGGTCGCGTCGCCGGTAGCGGTCGCGCAGCAGGTTGGTGGCGATGCGGAAGAGGTAGGCCCGTGCCGGGGACCGGGGCTCGAGTGCGACGCCGGCGCCGAGCAGCCGTAGGTAGCTCTCCTGCACCAGGTCCTCGGTCACAGCGGGGTTGCCGGTCGACTGCTGCAGGTAGGCGGCGAGGGCGCCGCGGGTGTCGTGGTGGAACGCGGCGAACTCCGCCTCGGCGGCCGCGCGTCCGACCGACCGTGCGGCCGGCTCGGCGTAGCCCACGCCGGAGCCGCCCGGGTGGAGGGGCTTGGCCTCGAGCGCCGCGGCGAGGAAGAGGTCGCGTGCCCTCCCACTCTTCAGCGACTCTCCGCGCGGCGGCGCCAGCGGGCCGGGGTGGGGCAGGGCGAGCGGGAAGGTGGTCATCCTAGGGGCTTCGCGGTGAGTCGACCGGGAGTCTACGGCTTCGCTGCGGCCGCGTGACTGCGGTCACGAATCGCTCTCCGCGCGTCGCAGAGCCGCCGGCACTCCCTTCACGTTCTCCTCGAGGCGGCGGCTGAGGTAGATCCCGAGCAGCGACGAGGCGACGAATCCGAAGCCGAGCGACATCGCCAGCATGCTGAGCACGAAGAAGGGCTCCTGCACCTCGGGCTTGGCGCCGCTCTGCACGAAGAAGAGCCCGAGACCGACGAAGATCGAGACGATGCCGATCTGCAGCGAGCCGAGCATGCGCGACAGCGGGTTGGAGCGCTCGAAGGTGGTGGCGCTGGCAAACTCGGCGCCGACTTCCGAGCGCAGGAACTCGAGCGCCTCGCTCGAGGTGGCAAACCGATCGAGCAGCTTGCCCTGCACCTCGGCGCGCAGCTCGGCGATGCGGCGCTCGCGGCGGCTGCGGATCACGCCGTTGAGGATCGAACCCACGGTGAGGGTGGCGGTGACCAGCACCAGGCCGATGAAGAAGCCTTCGGTGATGTGTGGAGCCATGGAACGAGTTCTCCTGGGGTTTGGTTCTCGCGCGGTCGCTCGGGACCGGCTGGAGTGATTCGTTGGACGTCTGGGCGCCTTGCCGGATGAGGCCGTAGCCGTGCGCGCCCGTCTGGGCACACAACGGGCGGCGGGTGCGGGCGTTAACAGGGCAGGGAGAGGAGGAGGGGTTGGGGGTCAGGGGTTGGGGGTTGGGGAGGCGGAAGGGATCAGGGATCAGGGATCAGGGGTCAGGGGTTGGGGATCAGGGATCAGGGGTCAGGGGTCAGGGGTTGGGGGTTGGGGAAGAAGGAAGAGCTTTGCTTCATGGGAACCATCACCTGGCCGGCACGTGTAGCGAGCCGGATGACTGGGAAACCCCCACCTCGATCCTCCCCCTGCAGGGGGAGGAGGTCGGAGG
>QQVD01000017.1 GCA_003388555.1 Acidobacteriota bacterium
TAGGTCGCGCTGGTGGTGTCCGGCGCCGGCGGGCCGCCGCCGCCCAGGCCCGTGCCGACCGGCGGCAGGCGGGTGAGCACGAGCCGGTCGAGGCGGTCGTGCTCGTAGGTGGTCACATGGCCGCGCGGATCGGTGGCGGCGGTGCGGTTGTCGGCGGCGTCGTAGGTGAACGACTCGCTGCGGTCCTCGGGCAGCTCGCGCAGGGTGACGCGGTCGAGGTCGTCGAAGGTGACGCGGGTCTCGTTGCCGTTCGCGTCGCGCTCGAGGATCCGGTTGCCACGCGCGTCGTATTCATACTCCGCCAGCAGGCCGAGCTCGTCCTCGCTGCGCAGGAGTCGGTCGAGCGGGTCGTGGTCGTGCTCGATGCGGTTGCCGTTGGGGTGGGTCTCAGCGACCAGGTTGCCGGCACGGTCGTACTCGAACGTGGTGTGCAGGCGGATCGGCGAGCCGGGCAGCTCGGCGCCGGTGGCGAGGGAGACCAGCTGGCTGGTGCGCGTGCGGCGGTTGCGCTCGTCGTACTGGTGCTCGACGCGCGACAGGCGGCCGTCGATCTCGGTGATCCGGTTGCCGGCCTCGTCGTACTCGAAGACCGTCGGGTGCCCTTCGCCGTCGATCCGCTCGACCAGGCGGTTGGCCCGGTCGTAGGCCATGGTGGTGACCTGGTGGTGATCGAGCCAGTCGCTTCCCGCGCCGGCCGGCAGCGGCAGCCTCTGGTTGAGGGTGCGCTCCTCGATCAGGTTGCCGACGCCGTCGTAGAGGCGCCGCATCGTCTTCGGGGGACCGCCGGTGCGCCAGGGCGGGCCGCGGGTCTCGACGAGGCGGTTGGCGGCGTCGTAGCTGTTGAAGGTGGTGCGGCCGAGGGCGTCGATCCTGGTCACCACGTTGCCCTCGCCGTCGTACGCCGTGCGCATCTCGGGATCGCCGGCACCGCCGCCGAGCCGCCGCTCGCCGGTCCGCCGATTCAGCAGATCGACCTCGTACTCGGTGACGCGCGACGCGAACTGCGTGTCGACCAGATCGAGCAGCGTCTCGCGCACCAGGTTGCCGACGCCGTCGTATTCGTAGTCAGTGACGCGGCCGAGCGGCTCGATGCGGCGGCTGAGGCGGCCCGCCGGGTCGTACTCGAAGCGCACGTCGAGACGAGGCGTCTGGCCGTCGAACCAGGTGGACTCGAGGGTCTTGTTGCCCTCGGCGTCGTACTCGTAGACGCGCACCCCGCCGGCGGGGTTGGTGATGCGCACGGCTCGACCCTCGAGGTCGTACTCGGTGGTGGTGGCGCGGCCCTCGGCGTCGATCTCGGTCTTGGTGTTCGCGGCGTCGTCGTAGAGCACCAGCAGCTCGGCGTCCTCGCCGTCGACGCGCGGGAGCTGGGTGCGCACCAGGCGGTTGAGGGCGTCGTACTCGAAGCGCGTCTGATGGCCGCGCGGGTCGACGGCGGCGATCGGCAGGCTGCGCTGGTTGGAGACGATGGTGGTCACCTCGCCTTCGGCGTTGGTGGCGCGCTCGAGGTTGCCGTAGGCGTCGTAGGCGAAGGTGGTGGTGTTGCCGTTGGCGTCGGTGGTGCTGGCGCGGTCGCCGTTCGGGAAGTAGGTGTGGGTGGTCAGCAGCGTGCTCGCTCCGCCGTCGACGTCGACCACGTCGAGGCTCTCGCTGACCAGGTTGCCGAGGTGGTCGTAGGCGAAGCTGGTGAGGTAGCCGTTGCGGTCGATGCGGGTGGCGACCCGGTTCTTGATCACGGCGCCGTTCGGCGGACTGAAGGTCGAGGGAGGCCAGTAGGTCGAGGTGCGCTCGAGGGTCGTGCTCCCGTCGCTGACCGTCTCGCGGGTGAGGTTGCCGTGCTGGTCGTACTCGAAGGTGGTGACGACGCCGTTGTCGTCGGTGCGCTCGACGACGAGGATGTCGAGGTCGTCCCAGGCCATCTCGGCCGCGTCGCCGAGCGGATCCTCGATGCGGGTCGGTGAGCCGTAGCCGTTGAGGCGGAAGGTGGTGGTCTGCCGGCGGCCGTCCTCCACCAGCACCTCGAGGCCGGCGTCGCGATCGGCGAGGGCGACGAAGTCGTAGGTGAAGTGCGTCTCGCCGCCTTCGGGCTCTGTCAGCCGGGTGACGAAGGCGCTGGCGACCTGCACCTCGCCCTGCACGCCGACCGCGCCGAGCTGGTACTCGTAGCTCGTCTCGGCGCCGTTGACAGCGTTGTGCACCCGGCCGATCTGGTGGCGCAGGAGCCAGCCGAGCGCGTCGGCGGGATCCCCGGCGGGCTCGTACTGCTCGACCCGCACGTCGCCCTCGCGCCGAGCGCTGATCAGGTTGCCGAGGTCGTCGTACCCGAAGGCGACCGACTGGCCGCCGGTCGCGCTCACCGAGGTGATCACCCAGTGGATGTGGGCGGCGAAGTCGCGCTGCTCCCAGGCGAAGTCGAAGCGCCGCCCGGCGCCGTCGCGCACCTGCGCCAGCCGGCGCTCGCTGCCGGCGCCGTCGTAGTGCAGCGTGGTGCGGTTGCCGCTCGGGTCCTCGATGAACTGCAGCGGCCAGACGCCGGAGCCGCCGAGCGCCGCGCCGTCGAAGTGGTAGTGGTAGCGGTTGCCGTTGCGGGCGAAGAAGTCGAAGCTCGAGTCGTCGAGGTTGCTGCGCAGGGTGCCGTGGTAGCCGCGCCCCGGCGTCCAGGCGCCGCCGCCGGCAGCGGTGAAGCGCATGGCGCCGCCCTCGGCGCCGATGACCAGGGCTTCGCCGTGGGCGGTGACGATCACGCGCGAGTCGTAGTTGTGGCTCCAGCCGACGCCGAGGGGACCGGGCGCGTTGGAGTGGTTGCCGGTGAAGGTGCGCTGGAAGGCGAGCGGCACGCCGCGGCCGGGCAGCTCGAGGTCCTGGCGCGACAGGGTCAGATGACCGTCGAAGAGGTTGACGCCCTTCACCATGGCGTGGCCGACGGCGGCGCGGTCGCGGACGCGCATCTCGAAGGTGACCCTTCCTTCGGCGCGCTCGACGGCGCCGGTCTCGGTGGCGGTGGCGACGACCTCGAAGAGGTGGGTGCCGACTCCGACCTCGCCCGGGGTCAGCAGGTGCTGGTGCGGGCCGGGTGGCAGGACCTGCTGGTAGACGCTCTGCTCGGGCTCGAGCACGAAGCCGCCTTCCGGAGTCTGCGCCGAGACCCTGCGCAGGCGGATCTCCACCTCGGCCGGCTGGTTGAGGGTCCACTGGAAGGTGTCGGCCATCGGGAAGACGCGCTCGCCGAGCACGTCGACCTCCTGGGCGAGAAAGAGGGTCGGCTTGACGTCGCGCAGCAGTGGCTGGGTCAGCGGCACCGGGACGGGGTCCGAGACCACCACCGAGTCGGTGCCGCGATTGAGGCGCAGCACCGCCGTGTACTCCCTCGCTGTGTCGAAGGTGATGCCGGGGCTCAGCGACGCCGTGCCCTGTGGCTGCCGCGCGTCGATCGGCTGGGCGAGCAGCTCGTCGCCGTCCTCGAGCAGCACGATCTCGGCGGCGAGGCCGCGGTAGGTACTCGGTGTCCAGCCGTAGGTGAAGACGATCGGCGCGGTGGAGCGGCCGTCGTCGTTGAGCGAGACGACGCCGCCCTGGTGCTGGAGTGTCGCGGTGACGCCCCAGACGCTGTTGACGTCGTTCTCGGTGAAGGGGGGATCCAGGGTCTCGAGCTGTACCTGGTACTCGAACACCCCGGTCTGGGTGTTGAAGATCGGGTAGCGGGTGCGCAGCCGGGTCACCGTGACGCTCAGGTCGTTCGGCCCGGGGCTCGGCCCGGCGGTCAGCCGGGTCTCATAGAGCGCGTCCTCGGGAAAGCTGCCGGTGAGAGCGGGAGGATCTGCGCTGCCGCCGTTCGAGACGCCCAGCGTCAACTCGCCGTCGGCGGCGATGTAGCGGCCGCTGGTGAGGACCTCGACCTCCCACTCGCCGTTGCCGAGCGGCACCGCCCGGAGGTCGTGCTCCAAGGTCATCAGCGCGATCTGGATCGGCCCCGGATAGGTGCGGGAGCCGAGCAGGCCGAGATCGACCGCCTGGATGTTCTCGTCGAACGAGTTGACCGCGTGCGCGCTGTTGATCTGCACGCTGGCGAGGTCGCGCGGAAGACAGACGGTGGTGCCGTCGTGCAGGGTGCCGATCTCGAAGCCGGGGTCGAAGCGCGCGGTGAGCGGCTCGACCAGCGAGCCCACCGACGGCACCTCGACGGTGAGGTGGTTGACGTGCACCGAGCTCGAGCCGGCGATGAGCCCCACCGCGATGCTCGGCGCGCGGCTCGGCACCTCGAGGCTCGGGCTGCCGCAGAGGCCGGGCCGCCGATCGCGGATCTCAGGGCACTCGCTGGGCCGGAAGACGGCCGGCGGTTCGAAGTCGGGGTTGAGGTTGGTGCACGGAGTGAGGTCGGCTTCCTCGACTGCCGTGGCGGTGAACTGGATCGGCAGGTTGGAGATCGGGTTCTCGTGCTGGTCGACGACCGCGACGTGCAGGGTGTCCGCCCAGTAGCCGAGGCGTACGTCGGAGACCTGCGTGGGCGTGCCGTCGAGCCAGCGCAGCGCGGCCGGCGTGTCGGGCAGTCCGAAGGCCGAGAACGGCTCGGGTACGTAGACGCGGCCGGCCGAGGAGTCGGCCCAGGCGTCGATCGAGTGGAAGAGCGCCCGGGTCGGCTCGAGACCGTCGGACGACTCGACGTCGACCGGGTCGGTCGCCGTGTGCAGGCCGAGGCGCAGGCCGATCGAGGCGATGCCGTTGGGGCCGCTGAGCACGGTGAACACCGGACCGACCTGGGTGCCTTCGACGACCAGGCTGGCTTCGGCCGCCGAGGAGGAGAAGGTGACCGGCGCCCCGACCACGGGCCGGCCGGAGGCGTCGCGCGCCATCACCGAGAGGGTGGTCGGCAGATCGGTGCCGACGATGCCGCGCTGGCGGTCGGTCTCGCCGATCTTGGTCAGCGTGTGGGTGGCGGTGGGATCGGAGTTGGGATCCTCGCCGAGGCCCTCGAGCGCGTCGGCGAGGAACTGCAGCGCCCAGTCGGCCGGGGTCTGGGCGGTCGCCCCGCCGGCCAGGCCTCCCGACAGGAAGTAGCCGGCCGCCTGCGTCGTCGGGTCCAGCGCGCGCCACACCGAGCCGGTCCAGTCGGCGACCTGGAGGGGCGCCAGGGGCAGGGTCACGGTGTGGCCCTCGGCGACCTGCGCCGCGACGTGGTCGATCACGTGCTGGGGGTGCGACAGGCTCGGCAGCACGCCGGGGAGGCTCGCCGCGTCGACGCTGGCGCTCGGCAGGCCGCGGTCGGCGGCGAGGCCGAGCCCCGAGTCCGCCGAGATGCTGAGCACGCCGAGCTGCTGCTCGAACACGAAGCGCTCGAGGGCGGAGCCGTGCAGTCCGGAGAAGAGCAGCAGATCGGGCTCGAGCGCGGGGGCGTCCGGAACCAGGAAGCCGGCGGACCGGCCGAGAGCGTCGAGGTTGACGCCGTCGATGCGCAGGCGCTCGGTCACTCCGAAGGCGACCTCGGGGGTGAGGGCCAGCGAGGCGACGGCCAGGCTGGGGTGTGGCCGCACCAGCGAGCTGGCGAAGAGATCGGCGAGCAGACGCTCGCCTTCGTCCCAGCGGGCGACGTAGCGCAGCGCCTGGTGGGCCAGCACGCGGCCGCCGACGCTCTCGCGCTCCTCCACCGACGGCGTCAGCGCCGCCTCGATCTCCTCGTCGAGCACGCGCTGCGCGGAGAGCGCCAGCGACGCGTAGACGCCGGAGAGCAGCGCGGCGGACCGGCGGACCAGGTCGGAGCCCGGCGGGTGGATCTCGACGTCGAGCTCGAGCGGCACGCCGAGTCGGATCGCGGTCTCGCCGACCTGGTGCCGCGCTCCGCCGACCAGCAGCTGCGGGCGCACGTCGATCAGGTAGGCAGGAGTGCGGTAGAGGCCGCCGAAGAGGTGCGCCGCCTGCTGATCCTCGAGCGTCGCGGGCAGGAAGGAGATCGCGATGCGGCGTGAGGCGAGCTCGAACAGCGGCGCCTCGTGGTCGATCAGCGCCGGGCCGGCCGGCCGGCGTACCGCGATGCGCACCCTGTGCAGCAGCCCGGCGGGCAGCCGGGCGCCCTCGTAGGTCGTCGCGAAGACGTCGAAGGGCAGTGAGTTGGGGAGCAGTCCGAGGCTGCTCTGGGCGACGCTCCGTTCGTCGAGGTGATCGGTGAGCGCTCCGCCGCCGTTGTCCGCCAGCCAGCTCTCGACGTCGGCGACGAGCTGCGGCAGCGGCGGGACCGGCTGGTGGCCCGCGAGGTACTCGGCGACCCGATTCGCCACGCCCGGCGCCGCCTGCCGCGCGATGCCCGTGGGCCGGGCGCCGTCGAGGGACTTCACCCAGGGCGCCAGCGGCAGCCAGGCCTCACCCGAGCGATCGATCGGCACGCCGCGATAGTTGGCGTAGGGAACCCGCGCGGCGACCCAGGTGGTCTCGAAGCGCACCGCGTGCAGGCGCCCGCCACGCACCACGGGCGAGGCCGGCACGCCGGCGCGGCGCAGCAACTCGAGGCCCTGCTCGTCGTGCTCCGGCGGCAGGTCGAGCAGGTCGGCGAGCGGCGCCAGCTCGATCTCCACCGCTCCCTGCACGAACCTGGCCGGCAGCGAGCTGGCCCGCAGCAGGGCGACGAGCAGGGCTGACTGGTCGGTGGCGTTGCCGGCCCGCTGTCGCAGCGTGGCGAGCGCGCCCTTCATCGCTCCGAAGTACCACTCGGTGCGGATCTCGTTGCGCACGAACTCGAAGACGCGGACCGGATCGAAGCCGAGACCCTCCGCCAGCTCGACGATCTCCGGCGCGAGAGGCGCCAGGGCGGTGCCGGCGAGGTCGTCGGGCGCCGGCGCGGAGCCGCTGGGGCTCGCGTAGGAAGGGGTGATCGTGGGCTCGACGGTCGGGGGCGTCGCCTGCGCCGTCGCGGGCTCGTAGGGCAGACGGGCGCCGAGGATCGGCGGCTGCCAGGTCTGCACGCTCGCCGTGCCGATCGGATCGTGCAGGGCCTCGAGCGCGGCGGCGGCCTGGCTGCGGCTGGGCGCGCCGGCGTCGACGGGGATCGCCTCCAGGGCGCGCTCGATCGCGGAGAGTCGGGCCTGCGCCGCGGCGAGGCGCTGCGCCGGCCGCCCCTCGATGCCGGCCTCCTGCAGTTGCAGCGCGATCGCTTCGAGCTCCGCCTCGCGTCGCGACACGGCTTCGGCAACCGCTGCGCTCGCCTGCTGCACTGCGCGATCGGAAGTCCCCGGCTGGTCGAGCACCCGGCGCAGCGCGCGCACGGAGTCGGTGAGCTCGCTGCTCGCGAGGCTCGCCGCGGTGGGTGGTTGCCTTCCCTGCCTCAGAGCGTTCGGGGTGGCGAGCAGCTCTTCGACCTGCGCCGACGCGTCGAGCCCGCGCGCCAGCCGGTCGACGACGATGGAGCGTTGCAGGGTCGCGGTGTCGGCGCGGGTCGGCGGTGCCTGAGCCGTCAGGCCGGTGGTCGCCAACCACCAGGCGGCGACCGTCGAGAGCCAGGCGATGCGGCGCGAAGTCATGCATCCCTCCTCAGCAGCCACAGCCCGGCGCCGGCGAGCAGCGCCGCGAGCAGACCGAGCAGGGCGCCTCTGAGGGTCGGGATCTCGAGCAGACCGCGCACCTCGATGACGGTCGGATCGTCGGGCTCCGGGGTGCCGGGGTCGTCGGAGAAGAGCGCCGGGAGCTCGTCCGCCACCAGCTGCCCCTGGAGAGAGATCTGGTCGACGCCCGGCGGCAGTGGGCTCGCGATGCGGAGCCAGAAGGCGAAGCCCTCCGACTGCAGGGGCGAGAGGCGGTCGAGCGTCCAGGTGACCGCGTCGTCGCCTTGCGCGGCGGCGCCGGCTCGCGGGTCCTCGATGCCGACGAGTGTGGTGTGCTCGGGCAGCGGCAGGCTCGCCTCGAGCGTCCAGGCGGAGCCTTCGCCGACGTTGTCGAGACGCACGTCGTAGCGCAGGGTGTCGCCGGGCAGAGCCGGCGAGCGGGAGTCGCCCGGCGGATCGTCGACCGCCACGGTGAGCTCGAAGACCAGATCGGGGGAGAGCCTGGTCACCGACGCCTGGTCGGAGATCGTCGGATCGGCCTGGAGGCGAGCGACGATGGTGTTGACGCCGTAGGCGAGCGGCACGTCGGCGGCGAGGAACGCGCCGGAATCGTCCGCCGGGACGGTGCTGGAGAGGGTGCCGTTCGCCGAGGTGACCTCGAGCACGACGGTCTCGAGCGGAGGTGCGGCGCCGGCGCCGGCGACGCTGCGCTCGTCCAGCGCGGCGCCGTCCACCGGCGCGGTCAGAGTGACGAACAGGGTCTGCCCTTCGACGATCTCGAAGCTGGCGATGCGCTCGGCGTGGTTGCCGAGCAGGTCGAGCGCCGTGGCGGCGATCTCGTGCACTCCGATCTGGTGCACCGCGACGCCCGGCACGAAGGGCTGGCCGTCGAGCGTGATCACCACCGAGTCAGGGTCGAGGTGTGGATCCGAGATCTCGACCGTCGGGGTCACCGGTCCTTCTCCGACCTGGCCGTCGACGAAGCCGCCGAAGCTGATCGCGGGCGGTGTGCCGTCGACGACGACCGTCGCCGTGATCTCCGGCGACAGGTTGCCCGCTGCGTCCTCGGCGCGCACCACGAGCTGGCGCGCACCGTCGACCAGGCCGGAGAGAGCCAGGTCGTACTGTCCGGCACCGAGCGGGCTCATCGGCTGCCAGGCGCCGGCGTCGACCCGTGCCTCGACGCGCTGGACCGTCGAGTGCTGGTCGGTGGCGGCGACCAGCAGCACCAGCGCGGGCTGGCTGAGGGAACCGTCGGTGGGCGCCAGGATCGAGAGCTCGGGCGGCGTGCGGTCGGCGACCGAGGCCAGCGAGGTGGCGAGCACCAGCGTGGCGGTGCCGACCGCCGGCGCCGGCACATCGGTCTCGAGGCGCAGGCGGTACTCGCCGACCGCCAGTCCCTCGAAGCTCGCCTCGCCGGTGACGGTCGCTTGGCCGGGAAGGTCGAGGACTTCGGTGTGGGTGGCGAGATCGCCGCCACCGACGCTCTGCACGACGACCCGCAGCGGCATCTGCGTCAGGCCCTGGCTCTCGCTGTTGCTGATCGCGTAGTCGGCGACGAGCGGCTCGCCGACGTCGACGGGATCCGAGCGCGGCACGACGCTGCCGGTGAGGGCGTGATCGAAGGTGAGGAAGAAGGAGAGGGTGAGCGTCGCGCGGTTGCCCGCCAGGTCGACGGCGACGACGTCGAGGCGATGGGCGCCGGGAGCCGAGACCTCGCTGCCGCTCAGGAAGGGAGAACCGTCGAGCAGGATCGAGGCGGTGGCGAGGTGCTGGTCGAACACGGTCACGACCGGCGTCAGCGGCGCGCTGGCGATCTCGCCGTCGACGACGCCGGAGACCTCGATCGTCGGGGCCTGGCCGTCGACGACGAAGGAGGACTCGGCGACCTCGCCGAGGTTGCCGGCGGCGTCGCTGGCCCTGGCCCGGGCGACGTGCGGCCCGTCGACGAGCTGCAGCGGCTGCGAGAAGACGCCGGCGAGGGCGAGCGACGCGATGCGCTGCCAGGGACCGTCGTCGATCTGGTACTCGACGCTCGAGATCGCCGACCACGAGTCCGAGGCGCGCACCCGCAGGGTGCCCTGCGCTGCGAAGAAGGAGGAGTCGGCGGGCTCGAGGATGGCGACCAGCGGCGGCTGCAGGTCGAGCAGCGCCAGCGCAGCGACGTCGAGCACCAGCGGCCCCGCGGAGGCAGGGCTCTCGTCGACCTCGAGCACCAGCCGGTAGTCGCCCGGCGGCAGCGGAGCGGTGGCGAGCTCGATCTCGACGGTGGTCAAAGCCCCGGCGGCGACGTCGACGACGAGCTCGCCGGCGGCGAGCACCTCCTGCAGATCGCGCGAGCGCAGCTGGAGCCGGCCGGTGAGGCCGACGGCGGCGCTGCCTCCCTGATTGCCGATCTCGACCGAGCCGAGAACGGGCACGCCGACCTCACCGGAGGCTGGACCGAGGATCGACCCGGAGACGACGGGGGGAGCGAGCACCAGCTCGAACAGGCCGGTGTCGCTCGCCAGCAACCCCTGCGGCGTGGTGACCCGCGCATCGACCAGCACCTGGCCGGCGGCGGCGCCGCTGCTGTCCCAGTCGAGCTCGTGCCGCGAGCTGGCGCCCGGAAGCAGACCTTCGCCCGAGTCGACGAGCTCGGCGAGCTGCGCTCCGCTCGCGTCGCGCAGGGTGACCGCGACCTCGAAGTCGCCGAGCAGCGCGTTGCCGTCGAGGTAGTCGACGTCGACAGAGAAGCCGACCTGGCTTCCGACCAGGGCGACCCGCGGCGCGATGCCGAGCCGCGCGTCGACCTGGAACACCGACCCGACCGAGAAGGCGGCCTGGGCCTGGCGAGGCGGACCGGCGTCGTCGGGCCGCCAGGTCGCCTTCACCAGGTAGGTGTCGGCGAGCACCAGGCCGGCGTCGAAGGTCAGCGCGCGGAGCACGCTGTCGCCGAAGGCGAGCTGCAGCGGTTCGGGAGCCAGCAGCTCCGCGACCAGGAAGCCGTCCTGGTCGGTGACCTCGACGGCGATCGAGCCCGTGGTCGCCGTCCCGGGATTGCTCACCCGTGTGGTGACGTGCACCGGGTCGTCCGGACCGTAGGCGGGGCGATCGGTCGCCACCTCGAGCTCGATCGCGCCGGGCTCGAGCACCGCGATCGCGAGCACGGCGCGGTTGTCGTTCTCGTCCACCTCGACGACCGCGTCGGCCGGGTCGGCGACGGCGACGAGCTGATGCTCGCCAGGCGCGTCGAGAGTGACCTCGCCGGTCCACAGGTGGGACTCTCCGGCCGCCAGCGACGGCAGCGTGGCCGCGGCGCTCTGTGCCAGGGAAACGACGTTGCCGAGGTGGTCTTCGACGTGCACCTGGAGCGGCGTTGCCGGCGAAGGCCCGGGGCCGGCGTTGCGCACCGTGACGGCGAGACGCACCCGGTCGTGGGTGCGCGCCGGATTGGGGATCGCGACCAGCCCCTGCGCCGCGATCTGGAGATTCGGCAGCTCGTCGGTGAGCAGCCGGACGACCACTGGCTCCGAGCTCTCGCCGAGGTTGCCGGCGGCGTCGCGGGAGCGGGCGCGGAACTGGTTGTCGCCGGCCTCGAGGCCCACCGAGGCGAAGCGGAAGGAGCCGGCCGGCGTCAGGCGCACCAGCGTCTCCGCGTCGAGCAGGCTGAGGGGGCTGGCGCGGGTCCAGGAGAGATCGGTCAGCTCCTCGCCCGCGTAGAGCAGTGCCGCGGTCTCGCCGGATCCACGATCGACGACGGCGACCTCCTGCCCGAGCTCCGACGGCCGCACCAGGGCGATGCGATCCGGATCGGCGCCGTAGCGCGGCGACCAGGCTCCCGAGCTGCCAGGAAGCACGCTGATCTGGCGGCTGGCGAGATCGACCAGCTGGATGCCGCTGCCGCCGCCTCCGTCGGCTCCGGTGAACGCCAGCTCCGAGCCGTCGGGGGAGAAGGCCGGCCGGTCGACGGGCACGTTGCTGGCCATGGCCTCCGGGGTGGTGGGCAGGGAGCCCGAGAGGTCGAGCAGGAGGAGTGAGGAGACGTCGCGGTAGACCAGCACCGAGCCGTCCGGCGACAACGCGGCGGTGTGCCTCTCGTAGCCGGAAGACAGCTCGGCGAGCAGCGTCCAGCTGCCGTCGCTGCGATCGAACGACCACAGCCCGTCGACGTCGCGGCGCGCGGCGACCAGGAGCTCGGACGGCAGGCGTCCGGCCAGCACGTCGTAGAGGTCGATTGCGGTGGCGAGCAGCTGCACCGAGCCGTCGGCTCGGGCGAGTCGCAGCTCACCGGTCCAGGTCACCAGCGCGATCTCCTGCGCATCGAGCCACGCCGCGGCGCGCACCTGGCTGGCCAGCGGGCTGGTGATTCCAGTGGCGTGAGAGTAGAGGGAGAGCTGGCCGTCGCTGAGCAGTAGCACTCTCTGGCCGTCGCTGGCGGGGATCGCACGATCCTCGATGCCTGCGGGGCCGTGGAGCGTCGACGTCGCTGCGCTGGCCGTCACTTCGCCGACGAGACGCTCGCCACGGTGCAGGGCGACGCGGCTGCCCGGCTCGGCGACGCCGCTGATCGCCACGGCGAGCTGACGGGTCTCGAAGGGCTCCTCGGGTGTGGCGGGGTGCAGGATGCGCGGCGCCGGCGGCGCCTCGAGGTCCTCGGGCGTCGCCGACACCTGGTTCGAGAGTGCACTGGCGTTGCCCGCGGCGTCGAGCGCCTCGACGACGTAGAACTGCGCGACGCCTGTCGGCAGATCGCCGTCGTCGTAGACGATCTCGGTCGTCTGGGCCACCGCTTCGTACGGGCCTCCGGACACCGTGGCGCGGGAGAGGCGGTAGCTGGCGGCGGGTGGCGACGGCGGCGAGGTGGCCGGCGTCCAGGCGAGACGGATCGAGCTGGCGGTGACGCCGGTGACCGAGAGCGTGGGTGGAGCGGGCGGAGTGACGGCGACGGTGACCGCCTCGGGGTTCGACGGATCGCTCTCGTTGCCGACCACGTCGATCGCGGTGACCTCGTACTCGTAGGTGGCGTTGGGCAGTGGCCCGTCGGTCCACTGCAGCGTTGCGGCGTCGTCGATCTGGTGCACGAGCTGGCCGTCGCGGTAGATCGCGTAGCGCGCGACGTCGGGCTCGGGAGGCTGGCTCCAGGCGAGATCGGCGCGATCCGGCGGCAGCAGTTGAGCAGTGAGAGCGACCGGCGAGGGTGGGGTGGTGTCGCCCACCGACAGAGTGCCGAAGGAGGCTGGGTCACTGGCGAAGCCGAAGGCGTTGACCGCCAGGACGCTGAAGTCGTGGTGGCCGTCGCCGACGTCGGTGAGGGTGCGCGCCGTCGCCGGATCGGTCGGGATCGCGAAGGCGCGGGCCTCGGCCAGCCGGAGTGGGCGGTAGGAGAACGGCAGCAGCGGTTCGGCGACTTCGACGCGTACCCTCGAGGTGCGGTAGTGGTACGGAGCCACCAGCTCGTGCGAGGCGCCGCTGGCGTCCTCGATCCGGTCGAGCGGCACCCACACGGCGCCGTCCCACGCCAGCAGCTGGAGGTGCCGCGGCGCGTAGGTCTCGACCACCACGCCGCCCGAACCGTCGTCGAGCTCCTCCTGGTGCCAGTCGAGCTCGACGCGGCTGAGCAGGATCGGGGCGCCGAAGTCGAGCTCGATCCAGGGTCGCGCTTCCTCGGCCGGTGCCCAGTGGGTGTCTGAATCGCCGTCGACCGCGAAGTCCGACGAGGTGAGGCCGGGCAGCTCCTCGCTGGATGCGCTCGTCGCGCTCGGCGCGGCGGCGAGGTCGGGATCGACCGCGTCGCCGTCGCGCAGCAGGCGGTAGCCGATCACGTCGGGCTCGGGGTTCGCGTTCCAGCTCAGCTCGACGTCGAGGCCGACCGCCTGAGCGGCGAGACCGGTGGGGACCTGCGGCCGTGGCGCGAACGTCACCGAGCGAGACGCCGCCTTGCTCTCGTGGTCGTCGCCGACCAGGGTCACGTCCAGGGTGTTGACGCCGGACAGCAGGGTCGGCGCCTCGACGGTGAAGGCGCCGAGCCCGTCGGTGTCGGACGGAGGCAGGGCCGTGGTGCCGGCGCTGCTCGTCCAGCGCGCCTCCACCTCGAGAGGCAAGGGCGGAGTGACAGCTCCGTCGGGCAGCGTGGCGCGTCCCTGGAACGTCGGTGCGTCGTCGATCCAGGTGGGGGTCAGCGGCTGGTCCAGCTCGGGCGAGAAGACGGTGGCGTGCGCCTCGGGGCTCGCCGTCGCCTCGTTGCCGGTGTCGTCGACCGCCACCACGCGGTAGCGGTAGGCGCCGTCGGCCAGCGCGTCGTCGACGTGGGTGGGCGCGGCGAGTGGCTGCGTCGTGATGCGTGCGAAGCCGGTGTCCGCGCCGGCCCGTTCGACGTGGTAGCCGGCGAGATCCGGTGCCGCGGACTCGCTCCAGGAGAGAGTGACCGCGTCGCCGGACACCGTCACGACGACGTCGCCGACCGCTTCGGGTGGCGTGAGGTCGGCGAGCGTCAGGGCGATGACCGCGGGAGCCGGATCGGTCTGGCCGCTGGTGTCTGTGGCCACGGCGCGGACCTCGTAGGCGCCGAGCGCGAGCGAGCTGACGTCCCAGTGCACCTCCCAGGGCTCGGCGCCGGCTGCGGCGATCGGCGAGAAGGCGCCGCCCCCTTCCGGCCGCTGCTCGAAGGCGACCGTCTCGACGTCGCGGTCGTCGCTCGTCGCCAGCAGGTAGAGCACGGGGCCCTCGACCTCCGCGCCGTCCTCGGGCACGGTGACGACCGCCGACGGGGCGCCGGTCTCGACCGTCGCCAGCACGGGAGCGGAGGGCGGACTGAGGTTGCCGGCGAGGTCGATCGCCTGCACCCGGTAGGCGTAGATGCCGTCGGGGCGCTCGTCGTCGTGCTCGGCCTCAGCGATGGCGAGCTCCCGGGGATCGGAGCCGCTGGAGCCTGAGGGGGCGATCCACGATCCGTCGCGCGAGATCAGATAGCCGAGCAGATCGGCGGCGACCACCGGCTGCCATGCGAGCTCGACGGTGGACACATCGACGACGGCCACCAGCCCGGTGGGCGTGGGCGGCGCGACGTGGTCGATCACCACCGAGCGCTGGATCTGCGATCCGTTGCCGCTGGTGTCTTCCGCGGCAAGCTCGAGCTGGACCGTCTGCTCGCCGAGCAGGGCGGAGGCGTCCCACGACCCCAGGACGTCGCTCTGCACCGGGATCGGCGAGGTCAGGACCAGGGTGGTGGCGCCGCCGGGCTCCTGGACCACGATCCGGTACTCGGCGAGGTCCTCCGCCAGAACCGAGCCCATCAGCTCGACGACGCCGCGCAGCCGCGCGCCCTCGGTCGGAGAGGTCAGCACCAGGGTCGGCGGCGTCACGTCGACCTCGACGCGTCGGGGGGCGGTCGGAGAGCTCTCGAGCCCGGCGTGGTCGACGGCGGTGACGTGGTACTCGTAGGTTCCCTCCGGCAGGCCCGGGTCGAGCGCCGAGAGCCCGCTCTGAGGAGGGCCGGGGAACAGGTCGACCCCGTCACGGTAGACGCGGTAGCCGACGACGTCTTCGCTCGGCGAAGCCGCCCAGGTCAGGGTGACGTCGTCGGACTCGACCTGCGCCTGGAGCGACGTCGGCGCAGCGGGCGGCGTCGTGTCGACGCGGATCGGCACCGCGGCGCTGGTGCGGCTGCCGGCGGCGTCGCGGCCTGTCAGCCGCAGCACGTGGTCGCCGTCCGGCGGCAGGGCGCTCCAGCTGTACAGCAGCGCAGCGTCGACCGGCTCGAGGCCGCCGGCGAGCAGCTGCCAGTGCGAGCTGGCGACCGGCGGCGCCGCGGTCACTTCGAGGGTCCACTCGAGCAGCGAAGCGTCGGCGACGGTGCCGACGACGGCATCGCCCGGCGCCACGAAGGAGTCTGGTGTCGGCGCGTCGAGCGCGACCGCGGGGGCGGTGCGGTCGATCAGCACCGCGGCGGTCGTCGAAGCCTGCAGTCCCGCCAGATCGGCCGCGCTCAGCCGCAACGTGTGGCGGCCCTCGGGCAGCGCGGCGACGCTCCAGGTGAGCGGGCTCACCGGGGGCGTGGATCCCTCCGCGACGAGCTGCCAGGTCGTCGGGCTGTCGCCCTCGCCGACCTCGAGCGTCCAGCTCTCGAGGTGGTCCTCGACGATCTCGATCTCGATCGCGAGGTTCGAGGTCTCGGGGGCTGGGCTGCTGCCGTCGGCGGGCGAGACGATGGTGACCTCCGGAGGCGTCTCGTCGAGCACGAAGGAACGCAGCAGCTCGGTTTCGCTCTCGGCGAGGTCCCGCGCCACGATGCGCAGCTCGTGGCTGCCTTCGCCGATGCCGGCGAGCTCGGCGAGCACTCCGTCGACGATCGGCAGCTGGCCGGAAGCGATGCGGGTCCAGGACCCGCCGGCCGGTCGCACATCGATCTCGTAGGAACCCAGGTGCTCGTCGTCGATCGTGCCGACGACCCCGACCGAAGGAGCGGCGGCGCCGCTGGACGACGGTCGCAGCACCTCGACCCGCGGCGGCGTCGCGTCGAGGGTGAGCGAGATCTCCTCCTCCTGCTCCACCGCAGGGGCGGACTGGAGACGGAGCCGGGCGCGGGCGCGGTAGATCCCGTCCGCCAGGGGCTGACCGGTGTCCGACAGCCCGTCCCAGAGGACGCTGTGGGTGCCGGGCTGCACCAGGGACGCCGAGCGCAAGGTGCGTCGGATGGCGTCCGCGGCGTCGACGATCTCCAGATCGAGCAGCGACGGCTGCTCGACGTCGAGCCGTAGGGTGACGGCGTCGCGCCTGCCGTCGGCGTTGGGGGAGAAGAGCGGCGGGATCGCCTCGAGGCCGGTGAGCAGCACTTCGATGGCGTCGATGTCGACCACGGTGGTCACCTCGGACCGGTTGCCGAGCCGGTCGACGCCGACGAGGCGCAGGGTGTGCTGGCCCGAGAGCTCCGCCACCGGCCAGATGCCGAGCACCTTCGGCTGCGGCGGCATCGCCAGCAGGTGGGCGTCGCCCTGGTAGAGGCGGATCGGTACGAAGGTGGCCGGGCTGGTGCCGACGCCCCACTCGAGCAGCAGCTGCTGCCAGGAGTCGCGGCGAGCCAGAGGATGCCGCTCGACGGCGGTGCCGAGCACCTCGACGATGCCCGGGAGCGGGTCCACCTCGGTGGGATGGGTGATGGCGAGCGCAGGCGCCTGGGTGTCGAGCACCACCCGGCGTTCGAGCGTCGCGGTGTTGCCGCAGTCGTCGCGCAGGTGGGCGCGCACCGTGTAGAGACCGTCGGCGGCCACGACGCCGGCGTCGGTGAGACCGTTCCAGGAGAACGAGCCGGCGCCGAGCAGCGCGATGTCGGACGCCAGGGTCCGGATCGTCGAGCTACAGCCCTGTGCTGCGCACACGGTCACGGTGGCGTGCGTGTTCTCGGCCGCGGCGACCTGGATCTGCACCGCGTCGAAGACTCCGTCGCCGTTGGGCGAGAAGCCGGGCACGGGGGCCAGTCCGTCGAGGCTCGGGATCGCAGCACCGGCGACGTTCAGCGTCGGTCCGTCGACCAGCCCGTCGACGAAGAAGCTGCGCTCGGCGCAGGTCCGGTTGCCGCCGGGATCGTAGGCGGTGATGCGGAAGTCGACTGGGCCCGAGACGCCGCCGATCGGAGCACCGAGCGCTCCTGTCAGGACCCGCGGCGAGCGCCCCGCGTCGACCTCGGGAGCGAGCGGGTACCGCAGCGCGGCCGCCAGGGGCAAGGCCGGATCCAGGGCGGTGCGGACGGCGAAGTCGCGGTCGTCCGAGATGCGCCCTTCGACCTGGGCGCTGCGGCAGATCAGCTCGCCACTGCCCGGGAACGTGATGTCGATCTCGGGGGGCGTGCGGTCGACGGCGATGCTGAGCTCGCGCAGGATCGTCTCGTCGTCGACGTTGTGCAGGCGCGCACGCACCCGGTACAGGCCCTCAGGTCGACCCGAGAGATCGAGGTCGAGCTCGATGGCTTCGCCGGAAGCGGGCGCGTTGTAGCTCGCCTCGATCTCGCCGGGGCCGGTGCCGCTGGCGATCTCGAGCGTCAGCAGCTGCAGAGGTCGGCCGTCGACGGACGTGGGCCTGAGAACGACGGGCTGCACGTCGCTCCACGGATTGGGCTCGTCGCATCCCGGCAGATCGACGAGGCGCGGTTGCAGGTCGAGCTCGAGGCAGGGCTCGGCGAGCTGGTAGGTGCCGTCGATCGTGGTGGGCTCCCCGAACACGACCATGCGCACCGAGTAGGTCGCGCAGGAGCGCACGGGCACCTCGAAGAGTAGGGCGGTCCTGGTGGAGCCCGCGGGTGCCGGGAAGTCGCCGAGGGCGGCGGCGTCGAACCGGCGCTCGGTCAGGTAGCGCGGATCGTCGGCGCTGGCGACGAAGAGAGCGGCGCTCGACACCGCGTCGAGCGTGGTCGTCGCCCACAGGATGTCGTCGAGCTCCGGATCGAGACCGGCGGCTGAGAGAGTCGCTTCGAGACTCGCGAGCCGCTGTTCGAGGCGGCCGTGGAAGTCGAGCCGTGGCCGTCCGTCGTCGACCAGGCGCAGGGTCCGGGTGTGGCGCTGGCTGCCGTCGGCCGAGACGAGTCGCAGTCGCAGCACGTGCGGCACCGTCCGATCGATCTGCGAGAGATCGACGACGATGTCGAAGAGCCCGGCGGGAGGCAGCGGCAGGGGTGCGCCGCCGCCCGGAGGCAGGAACTCGGTGAGCGCGGCCTCGCTCCAGGCGAGCTGGTCCGCCGGCGGCAGCAGCGGATCGAACTCCCTCAGCTGTACGAAGGCCTGGCTCGGGGGCGTATGGAGGATCTCCTCGACCCGCAGGCGCAGCTCCGTCTGCTGCGCATCGAGCGCGAGGCCGCAGGCCTGGATCCAGTCTCCGCCGGCCAGCTGCGCCGGACATCCCGCATCGCCCGGAAGACGGCCGTGCAGGGCACCGAGTGGCAGCTCGAAGCCGCCGCCGTCGGGGGCGACCCCGGCGATCAGGCGGAGCACCTCCGGTCGCAGTCCGCTGACCGCGACGCGGCGGTTGCCGGCGGCGTCGCTCACGGTGACCCGGAAGTTGCCGTTGGTGGCTTCGGCGTGCTCGAGGTGCACCGCCAGCTCGAGCGTCTCGCGAGCCCCGGAGGAGACCGGGCCGTCGTAAGTCATTGGTGCGAAGGGCTCGAAGAGGGCGGGCGAGGCGCCGCTGCCGCGCTCGATCGATCCGATGGCTCCGGCCTGCAGGTGCTCGTCGACCACCTGCACGTCGAGCAGGGTCTCGCCGGGCTGTGGGCCGTCGCGGAAGGCGAGGTCGATGGTGGGCGGGGTGCGGTCGACCTCGAAGAAGAGGCGGTAGTGCTGCAGCGTGAAGCTGTAGTGGCCGTCGGCCACCACGCTGCCGAGATCGTTGCGCCCGTCCCAGGAGAACTGCTGTGGCGACGGCGCCAACGGATGGTCGCGAGTGACCGAGCGCACCACCGTGTCGTTCGCGTCGCGGATCTGGATCACGAGCTGTTGCGGAGCCAGCACGCGGTACGAGAGCGACACCGTGTCGAGCACGCCGTCGCCGTTTGGGGAGACGAGGCGGCTCGAGATCTCGAGGTCGGCGAGGCTCGGTGTGGCGCCGGCGGAGACGCGTGTCTGTCCACGCGCGGAGTTGCCGGCGCGATCCTCCGCCAGCAGGCGCAGCTCGTAGGTGCCCGGGCCCGGCGGCGCCCAGGTCGTCAGCCAGGCATCGATGGTGGAGTGCGGCTGGGGAGGACCGAGCGGTGACCAGCTCGTCGCCCCGAGGGTGCGGAACTCCAGCGACCAACGATCGAAGTGGCGATCGGCCGCGGTGCCCTCGAGCTCGAAGCCGCCGCCCGGACGCTGGACGGCGCGGACCTCGGCGGTGAGGTTCTCGAGGCTGCGCAGCATGCGGCCGACGGCACCGGCGTCGAGGCACTCGGCCTCGGGATCCGGCTCGGAGACGAAGAGCAGCCGACGCCCGGATCGGGTGACCTGGAAGTCCCTCGGCCCGGTCCAGGAGTCGAGGGCGACCAGGTGTCGGGCGACCGCGGTGTCGGGATCGGCATCGAGCAGCGCCAGATCGAGTGCCAGCGGCGCATCGTGGCTGCTCGCGGGAACGAAGAGGAGGTGCCGAGCTCCCGGGATCCAGTGCGCCGCCTGGGTGGCGTAGGGCAGGTACTCCTCGCTCGGCGCCTGCAACGAGGAGCCGTGCATCTGGGCCTGCCGGAACGCGAAGCAGTTGGCCTGCGGCGTCTCGGCGACGAGCGGCGTCCAGCTCGCGCTCGACGGCTCGAGCAGCCAGTACCAGCGCCACGGCACCTCGGTGCAGTCCGGCTCCGGGAGGTCCAGCCCGTAGGTGGCGACGACGAGCACCTCCCGTCCGCTCGCAGACCAGCGCACGTCCTCCACCGAGCGCCGGTGCACCTGCCCCAAGTACGGCACGTTGCCGGGCAGGAAGGGCGAGTTCACCTGCAGGTACTCGGGCGGCGGTGGCAGCGGTACCTGCGTCGTGCTCGGTGCACCGGGAGCGGAGGCGGAGCGCAGCTCGAAGGTCTGGGCCGCTCCGGCGCTGAGCAGGCGCCCGTCCGGCGCGAACTCCGCTGCGCCGGAGTCTCCGGACGAGAGCTGCGTGATCTCCCCGGACTGGAGCGCCAGCAGCAGCACCTGCTGCGGCGGCGACGAGGTGCCGACCCGCAGCAGCAGGTGGCCACCGTCTTCGGAGAACGAGCGCCGATGGGATCCGCTACCCGGGAAATCCTCGTGCAGCGGTCTGAGGCGGGCGCTCGCCGTGTGGATCGCCTCGGGTGGGCTGACGCCGTCGATCGGCAGCCGGTAAAGGGTTTCGAAGCTCACCGCCAACGGTTCGCTGGCTCCGGGTGCGAAGCCGATCGGCGTCATGCCTTCGGTGCCGGGCAGGTCGGTACGGGCGCTGCCGTCGCTGCGCAGGTAGGTGAGGACCGAAGAGCCGCGACGCCTTGCCACCACGTGGCGGCCGTCGGGCGAGATCTGGAAGGTCGCGGTCGCCTCGCCCGCCAGCAGCGCGCTCGTCGAGCCGTCGGCCAGGGAGCGTCGGTGCAGCGTGTCGACGAGGGGAGGCCGATCGCCGAAGAAGAAGACGTGTCGCTCGTCGTCGGTCAGCCGCAGGCTCGACTCGAGGGTCGCCTCGCAGGTGAGGTCGATCGTGCTCTCGAACGGTGTGCCGATCGCGTCGAGCAGCGGCGCGCGGTTGGTGTCGACCCAGACGAGGGCGCTGGTGAGCAGTGACGACGACGTCGACTCGACGAGCTGGAGCTCGTACTCACCGTCCGGAACGAGGTGACCGAGATCGTCGCGCCCGTCCCATGGGAACTCGCTGCTCGCACCGTAGGGCGCGGGCTCCCGCCGCAGCACTTCGAGGCCCAGATCGTCGACGATGCGGAGGATCGCCGTCGCGGGCTGGTCGAGGCGCAGCACGAAGGTCGTCTCCTCGAGCACGCCGTCGCCGTTGGGGGAGAAGACGAACGGAGCCGCGAAGCTGTCGCCGGTGTCGATGCCGACCGTGAGCGCGGCGTGGTTGTTCGCCTCGCTCGCTTCGGCGACCTGGTCGAGCGGGTCGGCGACGACGGTCAACAGGGAGTCCGAGCCGACCCAGGTCCACTGCAGATGCAGCGTGGTGCTGGCGCCGGCATCGAGAGCGATCGATGACTGCGCCAGCGGCGTGGCGGCGCCCTGGTGGCCGTCACCCGAGTAGACGGCCACGCTGCTGGCGACGGCCTGTTCTCCCAGGTTGGCGACCACGACCTCGAGGTCGACGGGATTGCCCTCGGCAGGGAACCGGGGAGACAGGCGCAGGCCTGCCGGTCCGAGCAACAGGTCGGGCAGGCCGAGCACCGGCAGGTCGAGGAAGGTCAGGTTGTTGCTCTCGTCAAGCTCCGCGAGGGCGTCGGCGGGATCGACCTGGGCGATGAGGACGCGGTCGTGTGCTCCTGCGAGCGCCGGGACCACCAGGGTGACGGTGGCCGACGCCGAAGGCGCCAGCGCCGGGCCGGAGGCGCTCCCGAGCAGGGTGCCGCTGCCCGGCAATCCGTCGTGGAAGGCGACCTCGAACTCTGGCGCGTCGACGCCGCCGACGTTGCGCACCGTGACGTCGAGCTGCAGCGGCGCACCCTCGACGGCGGGAAGGGGCGAGGCCAGCAGATCGCCGGCCGAGACGGCGAGGTCGAACTGCGTGGCGACGCTGGTGGTCAGACTCAGGGTCGCGAGGTTGTTCGACTCGTCGCCCTCCGGCAGCAGATCGTCGGGATCGACGACCCAGCGCAGCTCGAGCTCGCCGATCCGGTCGACGGTCCAGTCGGTCGTGAGGGAACGCTCCTCGCCAGGCTCGAGCTGGAGCGTGGACTCGAGCAGGACCACGGGATCCACCGAGTCGTCGAGCAGCAGCCGGACCACCACGTTGCTCGCCGGCAGGGTGCCGCGGTTGCGCACCGCGAGATCGAGATGCAGCGTGCTGCCGAGGAACGGGTCGCCGTCGACGGTGATGTCCTGGTCGGTGGTCGCGACGTCGAGGTTGGGCGTCGTGGCGATCTCGACAGAGGCGGCGTTGTTGCTCTCCGAGGGCTCGTCGAGCAGATCCTCCGGGTCGGCGATCAGCACCAGGGTGGTGGTGCCAGGAGCGGTGAGCTGGTAGCCGAAGTCGACCGGCAGCGAGCTGCGGCCCGGGAGGTTGGGCAGGACCAGCTCGCCGAGGAGCGCGCCGTCCTGCGCCCCTTCGCGCAGCTGCACCACCACGTCGGCCGCCGGCTGCAGCCCGTTGTTGCGCACCACTCCCAGCACCGTGACCTGGGTCGGCAGGTTGGCCGTCGAGCTCGGTGAGGCCACCAGCTCGGAGGAGCGGATCTCGAGGTCGGCTGCTTCGGTCGGTGCGATCACCTCGACGACGAGCTGGTGGGCGTTGTCGCCGGTGCCGAGCTCCTCGATCGTGCGGTCGGGGTCGATCTCGAGGCCGAGGGCGATGTCGCCGGCACGACCCGAGGTGTCGAAGACCAGCTCGAGGGTCGCCTGGAACCCGGGCTGCAGAGCGGGGACTTCGATCTGGTCCTCCGTGCCGGAGGGAGACGAGAGGACAAGTTGCACCTGGGCCGACGGTGCGCCGCCGTCGTTGACCACGATGGCGCTCACCACCACCGCCTCACCGTCGTAGGCCGGGTTGGGAGTCGCTGTCGGAGGCGACGCGAACGCGAGGTTGGGAAGTACCAGTCGGCGCAGCGCGTCGGCGACGAGCGCCGTCGTGTAGACACTGCCCTCGAAGCCGCCGTCGAGGCTCTGGCGGTCGCGCAGGAAGGTCGCGGCGGCCGGCAGGTCGATCAACGAGGTCTGCGCGGCACGCAGCAGCGCCGCGAGAACGAGTGCCGTCTCGTGCGCCGAGCTGGCTCCGCCGTCGCCGCCGAAGCCGCCGTCGGCGTTCTGGGAGGCGGCCAGCCACTGCCAGGCGGACGTCGCCGCCATGCCGATCGTGGGGTTTGCTGCGGAGGCCTCGGAGAGCGCCGCCAGCGTCTGCACGGTGGCCAGGGACGATCCCTCACCACGCTCGGTCGCGCCCCAGCTGCCGTCCGGATTCTGCACTGCGAGCAGCCAGGCGATGGCGGCGTCGCGATCGTCGGGGGACAGCAGATCGAAGAGGGCGGTCAGCGACAGCGCGGTGTCGAGGGGAGTGCCGCCATGGCCATGCGAGATCCCCCAACCGCCGAGCGCTCCCTGACGTGAGGCCAGCTCGGCGATCTCCTCCGGTGCGGGCGAGGCGGCGGCGTCGAGGCGGCGCAGCGCTGCGATGCGCCTGGCTCCGTCGTCGGTGGTGCTCCAGGATGAGCTGCGCAGCCAGCTGGTGGCCGCGGCCTCGCCGGTGAAGAGCGGATCGACGACGTGCAGCGTCGAGGCGACGACTGCGGTGTCGCGCAGCGTGGTGCGGGAGAGGTCGCTCCAGCTGCCGTCGCCCGCCTGTCGCGAGCGCAACCAGGCGAGGGCGTCGTCGACGACGGCTGGCGTGTCGCGGAGGATCCCGCCGTCGAGCACGTCGGTCTCGCCCGGCTCGCCCTCGCCTAGGCTGGAGGGCGCCAGGTGGGCGAGCGCGCGGCCGCCGGTGAGGGCCGAGAAGCGTTCCTCGAAGTCGGCCTGGAAGCGCAGCAGGTCGGCCACGTTCTCGTCCGTCACCTCGTCGCCGCTGCGGGTCAGCACGATGGTGGCGAAGCGGAACTCGCGTTGGCTGTCGCTCGCGGCGGGAACGCGCTCCCCCTCGACCGCAACGATGTCGACGACCGAGAACGGAATCACGTCGGCGTCGATCGACACCCCAGGCTGCGGCAGACGATCCGCGTCGATCTCGGGCGCGACGAGCAGGCGGAAGTTCGGCACCTCGTCGGCCTCTAGGAAGCCGGCGAGGTAGAGGTCGAGCGGGTTGTAGGCGTCACGCAGCGGGCCCGTCCGGAACCGGCCCGGTCCCTGATCGGTCCAGTCGTTGCCGTAGAGGAGGGTGCCGCCGCCGGAGTCGAACAGGAACGACCAGTGGGAGCCGCTGCGGCCGCGCAGCGCGTCGGAGACGCCGCCTGGCGGGCGGAAGTCGACGTAGACCCCCCAGCGGTGCATCACCTCGTGGGCCAGCGTTCGCAGGACGCGCTCGTAGGAGGCGTGCAGGGGATCGAAGCTCCAGCCCTCGAGGGAGCTCATGTCGATGAAGCCCTGCAGCTTGCCCGCGCTGCCGAACTCCTGGCCGGCGTCGAACAGCGGCTGCCCGATGCCGAGAACGTCGTTGCGTACGCCGGTGTAGAAGGCGTCGAGCGCCTCGCCGTCGGCGCCGGTGGTGTCGAACTCGAAGCTGGTGAAGGCGACGAAGAAGTCGTAGGCGTCGGGCCGGCTGGCGTAGAACTCGTTGGCGATCGCGATGCGTGGACCGAGGTTGGCCGAGCCGTCCGGCAGGTATGCCGAGTAGTCGCCGGTCAGCTGCAGGACCGCGATGCCGTCGCGATCACCGAGGTCGATGACGCTGTGCTGACCGCCGACGCCGCCCGGTGTCGTCACCAGGCGCACGTCGCCGCGGCCGCCTGCGGACGGCACAGCCGTGGTCTCGGCGGCAGCGGACGTGGCGAGGCTCATCAGCAACACGCCGGTCGCGCCGAGAATGCACGCACCAACGCCAGCCCCAGATCCCGCCCCGGCGGGAGGCAACGTCCTCAGCCCCTTCGACAAGATTCGAGCAAGCTAGCCGAAGGGGGCGAGTTTGTTTCATAGATGCCTTGCTATGCGGTGGGGAAGTCGCTACGAGTGAGGGATTTGCGGCGAGATGATTTTTTTCTTGTCGCGACAATTCTTTTGACAGTGAGCGAGGGGAGGCACCCGTA
The DNA here is from genome assembly GCA_003388555.1 of Acidobacteriota bacterium. Lineage (GTDB taxonomy): Bacteria > Acidobacteriota > Thermoanaerobaculia > Multivoradales > Multivoraceae > QQVD01. The sequence continues at coordinate 24,853 of QQVD01000017.1, forward strand.
CCGCAGGAAATCGGCGCGATCGGCGGGTTGGTCCGGGAGCGCGAGGCTCGTGCCGATGAGCTAGTCCTCGCCGGACTCGTCCACGACGCGGAGGTAGCCTGACGAAGAGGCCTCGCCGTCCGAGACCACGGCGAAGTACTTCCTCCCGGTCGAGCTGCCGGAAGAGGTGGCCGGGGCTGTACTGGCGGTCTGACCTGCCGGCTGCGTTGTGCGCCTGGCGGTGCGTCGCGCCGGGGCTGCACCCGAGACGTAGATTCCGTCGGACCCTGCACACAGTGAAGCGGGCTACGGACCGCCGGAGGCTCTCGAGTCGCCCAAGAAGGCTACGGTCCCGCCTCTGCCGACCGTGGGGACTTCGCGCTTGGGCCTGGTCGGCACTCGTGACGGAGCTATGATCGCTGCGGAGGTAGCGGGCGTTGAACGTGACGGTTGAGCTCGAGGAGGAAGTCGACGGTCGGTGGATTGCCGAGGTTCCCGAGCTTTCCGGCGCGATGGTCCATGGCCAGACTCGAGAGGAGGCGATCACGCGAGTCAAGGCCCTGGCGCTGCGGATCGTGGCGGATCGCTTGGAGTAATGGCAGCTGTACTACGACAGGACCGGTGTCATGTCTGAGGAATCCGTAGTTGATCGCAACCCTGAGATTCTCGGCGGTGTACCTGTGTTCAGGGGAACGAGGGTTCCGATCCGGAACCTCATCGACTACCTCGAGGCTGGCGATTCTCTCGAGGTGTTTCTCGATCACTTCCCCTCGGTGACCCGAGAGCTCGCGGTCGCTGCACTGGAGGAAGCCGCGGAGGCACTTGGGGCCGTTGCGACTCCTGCTTGACGAGCAGCTGCCTCGCGTACTCGCCGTCGAGTTCCCATGGCACGAGGTCCGGACGGTCCGATCACAGGGCTGGACTGGCATCAGGAACGGGACTCTTCTTCGGCTTGCCGCCGAAGCGGGGTTCGAGGTGTTCCTCACCTCAGATCGAGGCATCGAGTTCGAGCAGAACCTGGCCCATACCGGAGTCGCGGTCGTCATGTTCGTCGCACGCTCGAACCGCCTCGAACACCTGCTGCCTCTCGTGAAGGAAGTCGAGGTCTTGCTGCCGTCGGTGGCACCGGGTCGACTCGTCAAGGTAGGAGGCTGACCGACGTGCACTCCTCCGTCCGCCTTTGCCAGCTGGACAGGCCGGGAGCTCGTGCCCTCAATCCCTCCCCAACCGGTGCAGGGCCAGCTCGGTGAGCACGCAGGCGAGGGCGATCGCGACCGCCCATGGCCAGAGGGGGACTTGGCGGCCGGCGGTGCGGCCGGCGGGGTCGAGCAGGGTTTCGTAGTCGGGGTCGTAGGCGCCGCCGGTGAGCTGGGCGAGGCTGCGTAGCTGCTCGGTCTGGGTGACGGCGGGGGTGCGCTCGTCGACCTGGGGGTAGTAGAGGGTGCGCTGGGTGACGGGGCGCTGGTCGACGAGGAGCTGGAAGCGCAGGTCGGCGCCGGGCGCAGGCGGGATCTGGGTCTCGGCGGTGTAGCGGCCGGGGGCGACCTGGCGCAGGGGAACGGTGCGGGGATCGGCAGCGCCGGAGAGGCGGACCTCGACCTGGGCGCCGTCGACGTAGCGGCCGCCTTCGGTGCGCAGCTCGGCCTCGAGGGTGAAGTCGGAGCCGCGGCGGCTGACCTCGAGGCGCTCGGCGGCGACGAACTCGCTCTCGGTGGCGTCGGCGAGCAGCTGCGACCACAGGCGCGCCCAGCCTTCCCAGGCGATCCACTCGGCGCTCCAGCGCGGCGCCAGATCGGAGGCGAACACCCAGGCGGTGCCGAGGCCCGACTGGCGCACCGCGAGCAGCGGCTTGTCGTCGCCGATGCGCAGCACGACGCGGCCCTCGTCGGTGGGCTCCATGGTCTGGTAGCCGCGGAGCGGTGGGGCGCTCTGGAGGTCGATGCCGCGCAGGGCGAGGGAGGGCTCGCCGGCGACGGCCTCGAGGCGCTCCTCCACCAGGGTGCGGTCGCTCTTCTGGCGCGCCTCGTCGAGCAGGATGCGCTGCACGCGGGCTGCGTCGCGCACGAAGTAGCTCTGGCCGGCGCCCCAGTCGGCGATCTGCTCGAGCAGCTCGCGGTCGGCCTCCTCGCCGACGGCGACGGTGGAGACGGTGATCTCGGCGGCGCGCATGCGCGCCACCAGGCCCTCGTAGTCGTCGGGGTAGGTCTTGCCGTCGGAGATCAGGATGACGTGGCGCACCTCGATCTCCTCGTCCACCGCCGAGAGCTGGCGCAGGCAGGAGTCGAGGGCGGGGTAGAAGTTGGTCTGGGCGCTGGGCTCGATGCGGTCGATGCGGGCGCGGATCTCGTCGCGCTCCGCGGCGGGCTGCAGCGGCACCACGTCGAAGGTGTTCCAGTCGAAGGCGACGAGACCGAAGAGCTGCTCGTCCTGCAGCTCGCCGAGGGCTGCCTTGGTGGCCTCCTTGGCGAGGGTGATCTTCTCGCCCTTCATCGAGTAGCTCTTGTCGAGCGCGATCATCAGGGCGACCTTGGGCTCCTCCTCCTCGAGCCGGAAGTGCAGCGGCAGCACCTCCTCGAGGGCGCCGTCCGACCAGCCCTCCTCGCCGTAGGTCTCGGGGCCGGCGGCGAACAGCACGTTGCCGCCGGCGAGCACCCAGTCGCGCAGGGCGGCCTGCCGTGCCGGGCTCACCCGGGTGCCGGCGACGTCGCTGAGCACCACGACCTGCCAGGCGGCGAGGTCGGCGGCCCGGGTCGGCAGCTGCTCGGGGGCGCGGCGGTCGACCTGCCAGCCGCGGCGCTGCAGCACCGACCAGAGCGGCGAGGTGGGGCCGCCGCCCTCCACCGCCAGCAGGCGGCGCGGCGGCTGCACCTCGAAGGTCTCGATCCAGCGGCTGCTGGCACCGGCGATGCGCAGGGCGAGCGGCGTCGGGCCTTCGCGCTCGAACTCGAGCGGCAGCGCGACGAGGTTGCGGCCGGGCTCCAGCTCCACCGTGCGGCTGCGGCGCTCGCCGTCGCCGAGGCGGCTCTCGAGCTCGATCGAGGTCGCCTCGGAGGAGACGATCTCGACCTCGGCGGCCGCTTCGAGGCCGGCCAGCGGCGGCGCCTGGAGGCGCAGGGCGACGATGGTGGGCGGCTGGGCCTGGGTGGCGGCGGGCACGGTGTGCAGGCGCAGGCCGTCGGCGGCGAAAGCGCGGGCGGCGCGCTCGGCGTCGCCGCGGGTGGCGACACCGTCGGTGATCGCGATCACGTTGCCGACGTGGGAGCGGTCGAGGCTGGTGCGGGCGGCGTCGAGGGCCGCGGCGAGGTCGCTCGCCGAACGGTCGATGGCTCTCGCCCAGGGCCCGGCGCGGCGGGTGGTCGACGAGCTGTCGATGAGCTCGAGCTCGCGGGCCTCGGCGACCGAGGCGAGGGGGATGGCACGGTCGGCGAACGGCACCACCACGAACGACGCCGCGTCCTGCTCGAGGCGCTCGGCCAGCTGCAGCGCCTCGACGGTGGCGGCGGGGTCGACCGAGAGCGACAGGTCGAGCACCACCGCCGCGGCGACGCGGCTCTGGGGGCGCTCGCAGGACGGCACCAGCAGCGCCGCGGCGACGCAGGCCACGGCGACGGCGCGCAGCAGGGCGCCGGGGCGCAGCAGCAGCAGTCCAATGCGCTGGAAGGGGCTGCGGCGCGCGCTCATTCGGTGATCCCCCAGCGGCGCAGCACCGGCTCGGCGAGCAGCGCGAGCAGGGCGAAGAGCAGCCAGCTCTCGCGGCGCAGGGGAGTGCGCGGCGGCAGCTCGTCGCGGTTGGCAGCGAGCTGCTGCTGGTTGACGCCGAGGGCGGGCGGAGGTTCGGCGCCGCGCGGCGGGTCGGCCTGCGGCGGCGCATCGAGATCGTGGGTGGCGAGGCCGGTGAGCAGCTCGTCGAGCACCACCGGGAAGAGCGGCAGCCGGCTCCAGTTGCTGGCCTCGGGCCGGAAGCCGAGCACCAGCACGGCGCCGGTCTCGCCGCCCTGCTCGCCTGCGCGCTCGGCGGGTCCGCCGGGCAGCAGGAAGCCGAGCGCGGCGGGCTCCTCGCCTTCGACCGGCGGCGCCAGCAGCGGCGAGGCTGCGGCTGGGAGCGCCGCGGCGTCCCACAGCGCGGTCTGCTCGATCTCGAGCTCCTCGAGCGCGGTGACGCCGGCGAGCAGCTCGAGGCGCTCGGGCCGCACCTGGTCGCGCGCGGCGTCGGGGCGGGGCAGCCAGTCGGTCTGCGCCGGCGCCAGCAGCAGCGCCGGCACGGCGGGCGCGCGGTCGGGGGTGGTGCGGCCGAGCACGGCGACGTCGGCGAGCGAGCGGTCGAGCACCGAGCCCACCGCGTCGACCCGGGTGACGAGCTGGAAGTGGGGGTTGGCGGCGAGCGAGCGGGCGATCGGCGAGCTGGGGTCGAGATCGGTGAAGACGCGCAGGCGCATCGGGCGCAGCAGCGCCGAGGCGTCGTCGTCGCCGGGCAGCGCGTCATCGGGAGTCGTGACCCGCGCCGTGATGCGTCGCGCCTGGGTGGCGGCGGGCAGGCGCAGGCGGCCCGACCAGCTCTCGCCCGGGCTGAGCCGCAGCGCCTGCTCGGCGAGCGGTCGGTTCTCCGGGTCGCCCTTCCCATCCGTGCCGACGCCGTCGTCGCGCACCACCAGGCGGGTCTCCACCGCCTCGGTGGAGTCGTTGCGCACCTCGACGTAGGCGGAGCTGGCGTTGGCGGGATCGGAGCGCACCTCGAAGGCGGTGAGGGCGACGTTGACCGCCGGCTCGAAGACGCTCCAGATCGCGGCGTCGGGGGGAGGATCGAGCGGCTGCACCCCGTCGGTGAGCAGCACCAGATCGACCGCGGTGAAGGCGCCGGCGGGCGGCGCCGGGAAGGCGAGGGCGGCGGCGTGCGCCGGATCGCCGAGACGCGGGCGCCAGCGCTCGGCGAGCTGGCTCAGCCCGGCGGAGAACTGCGCCGCGTCACCGGCGACGAAGAGGCGGTCGCCGGCGGTGGTGGTGAGGCCGATCGGCGGCGCGGCGCGGCGGCCGATGCGCTCGGCGAGCTCGAGGGCGCGCTCGAAGCGGCTGGCGCCGGAGGCGGTGCGCGTCGCCATCGACGGCGCGACGTCGATCACCACCAGCGGCTGGCGCAGGGTGCTGCCGCCGCCGCTGAGGCCGGTCCAGGCGGCGGCGAGCGCGGCGGCGAGGGCGGCCGAGAGCAGCAGCGAGAGCAACCAGCGCCACAGGTCGCGGCGGCGGCTGCGCTGGCGGGCGAGCTTCTCCCAGATCTGCAGCGACGCCACCTCGCGTCGTTGCGGCGGGGGCTTCAGCAGGTAGAGCAGCAGCACCGCCAGACCGACGCCGGCCAGCACGGCGATCCCGACGGAGGGATCGAGGCGGGAGAAGGAGAGCGGCAGGTCCATGGAAGGGGAGTCCGAGGGCGCGGCAGGTCTGCGCTCAGCGCAGCAGCCGGCCGGTGCGGAAGATGCGCTGCACGACGTCGTCGAACTCCTCGCCGGGGTCGGAGCGCAGGAAGGTCCAGTGGCGCTTGCGGCACACCTCGGCGACCGCCTCGTCCTGCAGCTCGAGCTCGCGGGCGTAGGCGTCGAGCAGACGCTGGTCGACGTGCAGCACGTGCTCGCGCCCGGTCTCGCTGTCGACCAGGCGCAGCCGCCGGCGGCCGCCGAGGCCGAGCTCCGGCGCCGCCTCCTCGCGGGTGAGCAGGCGCAGCGCCAGCACGTCGTGGCCGAGGCACAGGCGGGCCATCGCCTCCACCGCGCCGTCGTCGAAGAGGTCGCTGATCACCACCACGAGGCCGCGGCGGCGGGGCACCGCGAGGAAGTCGCGCAGCGCCGTCTCGAGGCGGGTGGCGCCTTCGGTGCGGGCGTGCTCGAGGCAGCGCAGGATGCGGTGGATCTGGGTCGGTCCGCGCAGCGTCGGCAGCGCCTCGACGATGCGCTCGCGGTAGAGCATCAGGGTGACGCGGTCGAGGTTGACCAGGCCGATGTAGGCGATCGCGGCGCAGAGCCGGCGGGCCATGCCGAACTTGGTGCGCGCCAGCTCGATCTCCTCGTCCGGCTCCCCTTCCATCGAGCGCGAGCAGTCGAGCAGGAGGTAGATCGGCAGGTCCTCCTCCTCCTCGAAGGTGCGCACCAGCAGCTTGTCGAAGCGCAGGTAGGCGGGCCAGTCGACGAAGCGCAGCGAGTCGCCCTCGACGTAGGGGCGGTAGTCGGCGAACTCGACGCCCGAGCCGCGCTTGCGCGAGCGGTGCTCGCCCTTGAAGGCGCCGGGCAGCATGCGCCGCGACACCAGGCGCAGGCGCTCGAGCCGGGCGAGGAAGTCGGCGTCGAACAGCTCGCTGGTGGCGGCCGGCGCCGGTCGTGCGCTCACGGCGCCGGGGTGTGCTCGAGGATCTCGGCGATCAGGTCGTCGGTGTCGATGCCCTCCGCCTCACCCTCGAAGTTGAGCAAGAGCCGGTGGCGCAGGATCGGCGGCGCCATCGCCTGCAGGTCGGCCGCGGCGACGTGGGCGCGGCCGTGCATCAGCGCGTGCACCTTGCCGGCCAGCACCAGGCCCTGGGCGCCGCGCGGCGAGGCGCCGATGCGGGCGAAGCGGCGCACGTTGGCGGTGCACAGCTCGCTCTCGGGGTGAGTGGCCAGGGTGAGGCGGATGGCGAAGTCCATCAGCTCGTCGGCGATCGGCAGCGCCCGCACGGTGCGGCGCAGGTCGAGCACGCCGTCGGCGGTGAGGATGCGGTCGGCCACCGGTTCGCGGGTGCCAGTGGTGCGGTCGAGGATCTCGCGCAGCTCGTCGCGGGTGGGGAAGGTCATGCGCAGCTTCATGAAGAAGCGGTCGAGCTGCGCCTCGGGCAGCGGGAAGGTGCCCTCCATCTCCAGCGGGTTCTGGGTCGCCAGCACGAAGAACGGCTCGTCGAGCCGGTGGGTGACGTCGCCCACCGAGACGGTGCGCTCCTGCATCGCCTCGAGCAGCGCCGACTGCGTCTTGGGGGTGGCGCGGTTGATCTCGTCGGCGAGCAGCAGGTGGGTGAAGATCGGCCCGGGCCGGAAGGCGATCGACTTGTTGCCGTGCTCGTCCTCCTGGAGGATCTGGGTGCCGATGATGTCGCCGGGCATCAGGTCGGGAGTGAACTGGATGCGCGAGAAGTCGAGCCGCAGCACGTCGCCCAGCGTTTGCACGAGCTTCGTCTTGCCGATGCCGGGGATGCCCTCGAGCAGCACGTGGCCGCCGGCGAGCAGGCAGGTGAGCAGGGCGTCGACGGTCTCCTTCTGGCCGACGATCACCTTGCCGATCTCGGCCGCGGCGCGGTCGAACTGGACCTGGAAGTCGTGCAGCCGCTGCTCGGTGTCGGCGGGCGAGAGCTCGGCGGTGGAGGGGCTGGAGGTCATGGGCGAAAGGCCTTGAGGGGGAAGTGAGGTGATGGGAGGTCGGAAAAGGCTCACGAGTCGTCGCGCTGCCGGTCCTTCTCCTTCGGCTGCGGGGTGAAGTACTGGCGCAGGGCCTCGCGGTGGTGGCGCGGCACCTGCTGGTGCTGGCGCTGCTCGTCGGGACGGCTCCAGTCGCCTTCCGGGAGGCGCTCGACCGGGGCCTCGGCGCTCTCCTGGCGCGACGCGCGCCAGCGGCGCTCGGGACGCTGCTCGCGCTCGGCGAGCTCCTCGCGCGCCTTGAGCAGGGTGAGCTCGAGGGTCACCGGGCTCTCGGCCCCGGCTTCGTCGCCGTAGAGCTGGAAGTCGCCGCTCTGCGGCCCGGAGCTGTCGCCGCCGCCGGCGCCGGGACGCTGCTCGCCACTCTGCTCGCCCGCCTGTTCGCCGGCCATCTGCATGCCGTCGCCGCGCATCCTCTGGTCGGTGGCGCCGGCCTTGGCCTGACGGAGCTGGGCGGCGCCGGTCGGCGGCAGCTCGATCGGCTGCACGTCGTCGGACGGCTCGCGTTCGCCCGACTCGCGCTCGGCGCCGGCGGCCATCTGGTCGCCGGGTGGGGCGCTCTGGCCCTTGCCGTGCTCGGGATCCGCGCCGCGCCGCTCGTCGGCCCCTTCGTCGCCCGCTTCGCCGGCCTCGCCCATCGCGGCGTCGCGGGCCAGCTCCTCGAAGGCGCCGCGCGCCGCCTGCGGCGTGGCGTCGTCGCCCTGCGGCGATCCCTCGGGCGCCTCGCCGAGCCTGGCGCCGAGCTCCTCGGCCAGCTCCTCGAGCCGCGCCAGCGCCTCGGGGCTCAGCTCACCCTCGAACTGCTCGAGCTGCGCCAAGGCGTCGGCGTCGAGGGTCGAGCGGTCGGCTGCGAGCAGCGCGGCGAGCCGCGGGTCGAGCTGGCGCAGCTCGCCGAGATCCTGCAGCTGGGTGGGCTCTTCGGCGATGTCGGACGCCCGCTCGTCGGTGGTGCGCTGGCGCTGCGCCGCCTCGCCCGAGGTCTCGTCCTCCGCCGTCGCTTCGCCGCGCGAGGCGAGCAGCACCGAGCCTCGCGACCCGGACGGCTCCGGCAGCGGCACCAGGGCGGCGAGCAGCAGCAGCGGCAGCGACCAGAGCAGGGTGCGAGGCGGCGCCAGCGGCGCGACGCGGCGCGGCGCCAGGTCGGAGGCGGTGGACTCGGCACGCTGCAGGACCAGCGAGCGCATGCCGCGGCGCAGGGCCGGATCGGCGCCGTCGTCGCTCGCCGTCCGCTGGGCGAAGGGCTTGGCGGTCTTGAGCAGATCGGCCAGCGAGTGCGAGCGGTCGACCGCCGCCGCCGCGCCGAGCAGCTCGTCGCCGCGACGCGCGCGCCAGGTCTCGTGGAGCAGCGCAGCGAGCGCCAGCACCGCCAGCAGCGCCAACGCGGTGAGCGCCACCGAGCCGAGGAGCAGGACGCCGGCGAGGCGGCCGAGCAGCAGCAGTGCCGCCGCGGCCGGCAGCAGCAGCGCGGCGCGGCCGACCGC
>QQVD01000035.1 GCA_003388555.1 Acidobacteriota bacterium
CTGACCCCTGACCCTGGCTTCGCGCGCGGTGGAGGGAAGAGATGGACTCGACCGTCCCTCGTCCCTTCCCCCCAACCCCTGACCCCCAACCAGGCCCTCTCGGGTACGCGCCGGCAGTTCTTGGGGACGAGCCGACGGCGACGTCGGATCAACCGTTTGAATCGAGGGACGACACACTACGGTTTTCTGCATCGTCGACCATGGGATGCATGGCTGGGGCGCCATCTTGGCGCGCTCCGGGACCGTGCGCCATCGCGCAAGTCGTTGATCTGTAGGGCTTTCCGGCGCCACGCCAGATGCGCAGAAACAGGCGTGTAGCTTGGCACGTCCGATGCAGCGTGAAGTGGGCAGTGGGAAGCCGGTGAAGAAAGACCGGTCAGCCTGCACCACGCACGGCTAGGGAGCATCAGATCCGGCCTTCGGTTCAGTACCGACGGCCCAGCGCTCGAGAAAGGCTCCTGACGTCTGCGACCTTCCATGGTCGAGGGCCATGTGGCCCGAGGCCGGGTGTGCGCCGCGAGGATGCGACGCGCGCTCTCCACTCATCTGAGGAGAGATTCGAGAAAATGCAACGACTCAAGAAGTCAGCTGCGAGTACGGCGGTGACCCTGCTGCTCTTCGCGGTGGTCGGCCTGCTGATCGCAGGCCCGGCCGTCGCCCAGGAGCAGTACGGCATCATCGACGGCACCGTCACCAGCGGTGAGGGCGAGGCCCTCCCCGGCGTGACCGTCGAGGCCAAGGGCCCCGTCGGCACCGTGTCCGCCATCACCAACGCCCAGGGCGACTACCGGTTCCCGCGTCTGCCCTCCGGCGTCTACACCCTGACCGCGACCCTCGACGGGTTCACCCCGGTGCAGGGCCAGGTTTCGCTGACCGTCGGCACCACCAAGCAGCTCGACTTCGAGCTGCGCGACACGGCGGTCACCGAGACCATCACCGTCACCTCCGACCGGGTCCTCATCGACGTCACCTCGGCGTCGACGGCGACCAACCTGAGCCGCGAGCGCATCGACATCATCCCGCGTGGCCGTGACTTCACCGACGTCGTGTCCCAGGCGGCCGGCGCCCAGGACGAGTCCCAGGCCGGCGGCATCTCGATCGACGGCTCGAGTGGAGCGGAGAACCGCTTCATCATCGACGGCATCGACACCACTTCGCCGCAGGAAGGCATCTCCAGCGTTCCGCTGCGTGCCGACTTCATCGAAGAGGTGCAGGTCAAGTCGGCCGGCTACGCCGCCGAGTTCGGCGGTTCCACCGGTGGCGTGATCAACGCCGTGACCAAGAGCGGCACCGCCGAGTGGCACGGTGGCATCAACGTCCAGTACGAGACCGACAGCCTCAACGGCGACGAGCGTCCGATCCTCGTCCGCAGCCTGCAGAACGACGCGCCGGAGTACATCCAGCCCAACACCGACAGCGAGGACCGGATCGACCCGGGCTTCTTCGTCGGCGGGCCGCTGTACCGCGACCGCTTGTTCATGTTCGCGGCCTACCAGCCGGGCGTGCGCGAGATCGAGCGCACGGTGACCTTCACCGACGGCACCACCAACACCTTCCCGCAGGACTTCCGGGTCGACTACGGTGCCTTCAACCTGACCGGCAACGCCGGCTCGAGCTTCCTCTACCGCGTGGCGGCGAACTTCTCGCCCTACGAGACCGAGCGCTCGCTGCCGACGCTGACCGGACGGACGTCGATCACCGACCCCGACGACTACCTGCGTGGCCGCAAGGGCGAGCGCAACACCTTCTCGGGCTCGATGGACTACATCCCGACCCCCGACTGGGTGTTCTCGGTCCGCGCCGGCCTCTACCACACCGACATCGAGGACACCGAGGTCAACTTCCCCGGCATCATCCACAACTTCTCGACCACCTCGACCGCGGCGGGCGTCGCCGCCCTGCCGGCCGAGTTCCAGCGCATCCCCGGCTTCTTCAGCGACGTGCTGATCGGTGACGCGACGGCTCGCGACGAGTACGAGCGCGAGTACATCGGTGCCGACGGCACGTGGTACGCCGAGGCGAACGGTCAGCACTCGCTGAAGTTCGGCTATCAGACCGAGAACATCTCGAACGACGTGCAGAGCGGCTACAACGCCGACCGCATCCTCTACTACGCCGGTCGCAGCTACACCACCTCCACCGGTCAGTCGGTGAGCGGTCAGTACGGCTACTTCCGTCTGCTGAACATCTCCACCCTCGGCGCGGTCGAGAGCCGCAACGAGGCGATCTTCCTCCAGGACACCTGGGAAGTGGGGAACTTCAGCATCAACGCCGGTCTGCGCGCCGAGCACGAGCGCATCCCGAACTTCGGTGAGCGGGGCCCGTCCTCGCCGATCGAGTTCGACTACGACGACAAGCTCGCGCCGCGTCTCGGCTTCGTGTGGGACATCGGCGGTGAGGCCAAGTGGAAGGCGTATGCCTCCTACGGCAAGTACTACGACGTCATGAAGTACGAGCTGCCGCGTGGCTCCTTCGGGGGCGACAAGTGGGTCGACTACTTCTACACCTGGGACAACCCGAACTTCCTGCTCAACGACGCCGCGAGCTGCCGCACCGGCAGCAACACGATCGCCGAGCAGCCGGGCTGCCCCGCCGGTCAGCTGATCGAGGTGCTCGATCGTCGCTTCAACTCGGCCGAGGACCTCGACGCCACCGTCGATCCGAACCTCAAGCCGATGGAGCAGGACGAGTACCAGATCGGTGTCGACCACCAGCTGCGTCCCGACATCACCGTCGGAGCACGCTACGTGCGCAAGGAGCTGGTGCGGACGATCGAGGACGTCGGCATCCTGGTCCCGGGCGTCGGCGAGGTGTTCTTCATCGCCAACCCCGGTGAGGGCATCTCGCTCACCCTCAACGACCCGAACGTGCCGGCCTTCCCGAAGGCCACCCGTGAGTACGACGGCCTCGAGCTGACCTTCAACAAGCGGCTCACCGACAAGTGGGCGCTGTGGGCCAATTACACCTACAGCCGCCTGTACGGCAACTACTCCGGCCTCGCCAGCTCGGACGAGGACGGCCGCCTGTCGCCCAACGTGAACCGGTTCTTCGATCACCTCGAGAACACCTTCGACCGCAACGGCAACGCCGTCGAGGGTCGCCTCGGCACCGATCGTCCGCACGTGCTGAAGACCCAGTTCATGTACCGGTTGCCCTGGGACATCACCCTCGGCGCCAACCAGTACATCGGCAGCGGCATCCCGACCTCCGAGGAGGCTCTGGTCGCCGGTGGCGTGCCGTTCTACCCGTACGGCCGCAACAACCTGGGCCGTACTCCGACGCTCACCCGCACCGATCTGTCGCTGTTCAAGGACTTCACCCTTGGCAAGCTCAACATGCAGCTCGGTCTCAACGTGATCAACCTCTTCGACGAGGACACGGTGACCCGGCGGATCAACGAGCGCACGGTGAGCAGCCTGCCGCTCACGACCCAGCAGTTCTTCGGTGGCGGCTGGGACTACGAGCAGCTGCTCGCGGCGAACCCGAACCTGACCAACTCGCTGTTCAACCAGCCTGATCAGTTCCAGGGTCCGCGCGTGGTCCGGCTCTCGGTGCGCCTGGCGTACTGAGTCGCGAACCGGTGATCGACCGATCCGTCGGTCGATCCCAAACGGAGAAGGGGGCCCTCGGGCCCCCTTTTCTTTTTCTGCTCGACTCGAATGGTCGAGCCGTGCTCACTGCGGAGCGGGTGGCGAGCGACCCACTGATGGCGACGCCGGCGACTCGCCCTCGAGGCAGTCGTCGACGAACAGCGCCTCGCCGGTGGATCCGCCTTCACCGGGCAACGCGGATTTCCCGCGCCAGGGCTCTGCGGCACAGCTTCGTCAGAGCCACAGAGGACGTTTGCGGCCCGAGGTGGGCCTTCTGCCGTTTGGGCCTGCTCGCGCTGGCGCCGCGAGCGCCAGGGCACGACCCGGCCGCTCAGCCGAGGCCGGTGACGTCGAAGCTCATGATGAGCATGTCGCGCGTCTTGCCGTCGCGGTCGATGACCCAGTCGGCGAGCAGCGCCTCGGCAGCGAAGCCGAGATCCTGGAACATCTTGCGGGCGCCCTGCTGCTCCCTGGCCATCTGGGCGACGATCTTGGTCAGGCCGAGGTCGCGCGCGATGTCGAAGGTCTCGCTGGCGAGCAGCGCCCCGAGACCGATGCGCCGCACCTCCGGCGAGACGATCACCCGGATCTCGCCGAGATGCCGCATCCAGTGCAGCTCGCGGCGGTTGAGGCTGCCGTAGCCGACCAGCTTGCCGTCGCGTCGCGCCAGGATCGTGTAGCGCTGGCCCTTGGACACGCTGTCCGCCCAGCGCTCGAGCGTCGGTCGATCGGTGATGTCGATGCGGAGGAACTGCAGGTCGCCTTCGGGGAGTGAACAGGCGAACTGGTGCACGTCGTCGATGTCCTCGGCGGTGAACACCGAGAGCTCGATCGACATCCCGTTTCGACTGATGCTGCGCGGGTACTTCTTGGAGAGGTCGAGCATCGGCTGGAGAACCTCCTGGGGTTCCGTGGTTGACGTGAGCGTATCGTCGCCGCGCCGCGCCGTGCAGGTCCCGATCGCGAGGCGGGCGACGCCGCCGCGGCCGGACTCTCGACGGGACGCCGGTCGCGGCGTCGCGGTGAGGTTGGTCAGGTCTTCTTGCGGCTGGTCTTCTTGCGCGTCGAGCCCTTCTTGCGGGTCGAGCCCTTCTTGCCCGCCTTGGCGCCGGTCTTGGCGCCGGTCTTCGTCTTCTTCACCCCGCCCCCACTCTTCGCCGCCTCGGGCGCTGCGGAGTCCTCTCTGCCCGCCAGGCGCTCGAGCAGGTGATCGAACTGTTTGAACGACTCGTCGACCGCGTTGCGGAACTGACGGCGCTGCTCGCTCGCCGCCTCGCGCCAGGCGTCGACGATCTCACGCGCCTCGTCGGGCACCCGGTCGCTGTCGACGAAGCGGTCGACGATCGACTGCTGCTGGTTCTGCAGCGCGCTGAGCGCCTGGAAGGTGTTGTCGAACAGACGCCGCTGGACCTTGAGCATCTGCCTCTGACCCTCCAGCAACCTGCGCCCGAGCTCGTTGCGCATCGCATCGCCGGAGGAAGTGTCGCTTGGTGTCATCTCGTGCTCCTTGGTCGTCGAATGGGGGCGGTCGTCCGTCCGCGGTGACGCCGGCTCTGGTGTGCGCTCAGGCCGGGCGCCGGTTGCGGGAGGCCCGCCCGGTGGACGTCTCCGCCTCGCGTCGCGCGGCGGAGGGGCGGCGCCGACCGATATCGATCGGCTCGAGGTCGGGCACGCCCGCCGCGATGCGCAGGTCGGCCATGGCACGGTCGATCTCGTCGCGCAGGGGGCCGATCTGCGGGAAGGCGAGATCGTCTGCCCGCAGACCGAAGCAGATCCTCTGGTTGTACGAGAGAGACGCCAGGCCGAGACCGTTCTCCCGCAGCATCGGATTCAGCGGGTGGATCTCGCGGATCTCGGCATCCTGGAGGCGCAGGGCGACCTGAGGTCCCGCGGTCTGGGTGTAGAAGAGGTTGCACAGCAGCGGGAACCTCGCCAACCGGGCGAGCTGCTTCACCGCCGGAGCCGGTCGCTCGGTCAGCACCTCGAGCAGGTCGCCGAGCGCGTGCGGGACCCGCGCCGCGCGCAGGGTGCGCGTCTGGGTGCGCACCGCGCGGTACGTGTGGGCCAGGTCCTCGCCGTGCAGCGGTAGTGCCAATGGCAGGTAGGTCGTCGAGATCGTCGAGCCTTCGCCGAGCAGCTGCACCGGCATCGGGCAGAGCAGCCGCAGCCGACGCTCGCCGGCCCGTCCCGACGACGAGGCGACGACGAGCCGGCGAGCCAGCGCCGCGGTGACGATGGTCAGCCCGACGTCACCGATCGAGCCGCCGAGGGCGTGGCGGATGCCGCGCGCCTCGGCGTAGGAGAGCGTCAGGCGCGCGATGCGGTGCCTTCCGGAGCCGAGACGGTTGAAGGGCAGCCTCGGCACCGGCAGGCCGAGCTCGGGCTCGACGTCGAGCAGTGTGCGCACAGCGATGCGGTTCGACTCGCCGACCAGGCGCAACCAGTCGAAGCCGGAGAGTCCCGCCTCGAGGGCGGAGCGCAGCAGCTCGGAGGGCAGCGACCTGGGAGCCACCTCGCCGGCCTCGATCTCCTCGCCGGTGGGCAGCGGCGTTCCCAACTCGTGCGCCGGTGCCGTCGCGACCGCGGCGCGCGCCGCCCGGCCACGCTCGTGCTCGTTGAGACGGCCCACCAGCAGGCTGAAGAGGTTCAGTCCGGAAGGCTCGTGCACGACCGCCCGGTGGGCCTTGAACAGCAGCGTCGTGGCCGCGCCGGGGTCTGCCGGCTGCAGGAGATGCAGCTCCCACAGCGGCCTCGAGCGGTCGAGATGCTCGCTCATCAGGCGCGCCGCGACCGACTCCACCGTCTCGTGCGGCGACAGCGCCTGCTCGAGCACATGATCCTCGGCGACGAAGTCACGGTCGTCGACGAGACTCGGGTGGAGCAGGCCGCCGGCCGCCGGACCGAGACGGCAGCGCAGGGCCGGGGTCGCGTCTCGCGACGAGATCACCTCCTGGATCGCCTCGCACAGCGGCTCGAGCTCGAGGCGCTGGTCGACGGAGCAGAGGAGGCCGACGTGCATCGCCGAGCGCGGCGATTCGAGGTAGAGGTAGATCGCCTCGTCACCGCGCAGGCGACGCCGCGGATGCGCCACCGGGCTCACGCCGCCTCCTCGCGGCTGCGATCGAGGTCGTCGCGCTCGCCGCGCTCGGTGCGCGAGGCGGCGGCGAGGAACGCCGCGATGTGGCGGTAGGCCTGCGGGTTGAAGGCGAGGCCGCAGTGGGTGCCGAGCACCTCCCGGTTCCGGCTCGCGTCCGGCAGCCGGGTGAAGCGCCAGTCGACGACGCCGTCGGTGCGCGTGTAGATGGCCAGGTCGGGCACATCGTCCGGGAAGGCGCCGCTGCGCAGCGCCCTGACGAACGAGCACGAGCAGTAGCCGGTGTAGCAGTCCGGGTCCGCCGGCCCGTCGTCCTGCATCACCTGGATCTGCCGACGCACCCGCTCACCGGCGCGCAGCGTGGCGGGATGGGAGCGCAGGCCGCGGAGAGGGGAGCCGAGGGTGCAGACGCTGGCGATCGGTCCGGGCCTCCTGGTGGCAACGCCGCGCGCCAGCACGCCGCCCAGGCTGTGACCGATGAGGTGCACACGCTGGCCGCACTCCAGCGCGGCGCGATCGATCGTCTGATCGAGCCTGTCGGCGAGGCGGTCGAGGCAGTCCGCGTTGCGGCCGATGCCGGAGGCATACGGGCGATAGCCTGCCCTGCGCAGCCACTGGCGTAGATCGGCCAGGTAGGGGTCGGAACCCAAGAAGCCGGGAATCACCACCACCGGCTCGCCACGGCCTCGTGGCAGGCCGAGCCCCCAGAAGGTCGGCGACCAGCGCAGCGCGGACCACTCGATCAGCGCCAGGGGCTCCCGCCAGAGCGGTACTCGCGCCGGTAGCCGGTCGCGCAGGTCGGGGGCGTTGAACTGCCTCATGGGTCTCCTGGCGTCGGCGGCCCGATGCAAAGCGGCGGGCCGGTCGCCGTATCAGCTCTCGTCGCCACCCTTGCTGGACTTCTTCTTGCTCGCGCCGCTCGACTTGGCGCCGGCGGTGCGGCCGGTGGCGACCGAGGTGAGCCCGCCGAACAGGTCCTGCCAGTTCTTCATCGCACCGGGGATCCATGTGCGCATGAGGTTCTCGGGGTCCATCCGGTCGAGGTTCTTGCGCACCCTGTCGGCTACCAGCAGCATCACCTGCTGCTGCATCGGCTCGACGTCGGGGAGGCCGAGGAAGGCCCTCGCTTCCTGTGGCGTGCACTCGATGTCTATGTTGAGCTTCATCTCGTTGTCGGGCTCCTTGAACTGACGGCATCGCCGTCGGGGAGGGGCGGCTCGGTGACGTCGGCATGCCGGCGCACCGCCTCGACGACGCGGTGCATCTCGCGGTCCGTTGCACTCGGCTGTCGGTAGGCCGACACCACGATGCCACCGAAGAGATCCACCGGATCGCGGTGGTCGTCGACGACGAAGTCCGGGCGCACCGGGATGCCGAGCGGCGTCAGCATCTCGCGATGGCGGTAGAGCGGTTTGTCGAAGCAACCCTGGACCAGATCTTCCAGCGCATGGCGCCTGACGATCTCCCACCGCGGGCCGAGCCCCGACCAGAGGTAGATCGTGTGGCCCGCCGCGCGCAACGAGGTGAAGGCCTCGCGCACGCCGGGACGCAGGGCGTCGTCGCCGTCGACGATGGTGTGGTCGACATCGAAGAAGAGATTCATGGCGGTTGAGCGGTGGAGACCTCGGTTCGTGCCTGGTCGATGTGCGGGTTGCGGCGCTCGCCGATCGGTCGGATCTCAAGCCACCGACTTGGTGGACGCATCGCCGCCGCCGCTGGCGGAGTCGGCGGCCTTCTCCTTCCGGGAGGCGCTGTCGGCGGTGGCGCTCTTCTTGGCAGCTTTGTTCTTGGCGGTCTTCTTCTTCGCCGACTTCTTGGTGGCCTTCTTGCTGGATCCCTTCTGGGCCTTCTTCTTGGCGGCCTTCTTCTTGGCAGCGCTCTTCTTGGCGGCGCTCTTCTTGGCAGTCTTCTTCTTGCCGGCCTTCGCCTTGCGCTTCTTCTCGGCGCTGCTGCCGCCGGCGGTCACCCTCGCCTTCGCCTTTACCTTCGCCGAGGCTTCCCTGCCTCCGCCGGCGCTCGAATCGCCGCCCCGCGTCGGGCCTCCAGACGCCGCTTCGGTGCTCGGTGGATCGCTGCCACCGTTGGCCGCCATGCGGAGCTGGCCCTTGAGGTCGAGATGCTCCAGGCCCGCCTCGTCGACCTCGGGCACGCCCGCGGCCTCGCGGATCTCGCGCTGACTGGCGTAGAGGCACTGCACCACCTGCCAGGGATCGGAGACCAGCTCGCGATCGACGGTGAGCCCGATGACGATGCGACGGTTGTAGCTGAGGATCGCGACGAACAGGCCGATGTGGTTGGAGATGATGCCCATCGGCAGCCAGCGGAGCAGCTTCCTGCCGCCCTGGTAGAGGGGGATCTGCGGCCCGGGCACGTTCGTCGAGACGGTGTTGAGCACGGTCTGGCGGAACGGCAGTCGGCTGGCGAAGGCCTGCAGCAGCGGCGGGATCCGCTGGCTCGCCTTGCTCAGGTCGAACAGTGCCTCGGCCTGGCCGACCTCCTTGAGGTTGTCCATGCCGCTGCGCACCAGGGCGTGACGCGCCACCGGATCCCGTTCACCCACCGGCAGCGGCGCGATCATCACCGACACCAGGTTGCCGAGCTGTCCGTGCTCCGAGGCGGCGCGCATGCTCACCGGGCACATGGCGCGGAGCGTCTGGTCGCCGACGTCGAAGCCGATCTCCTCGCAGTAGCGCGCCAGGCCGCCGGCGAGGATGGTCAGCACCAGGTCGTTGAGTGTGCCTCCGAGCTCCGACTTGATCTGGCGCAGCTCGGTGAACGAGAAGTCGGCCCAGGCGTAGCCGAGTCTGCCGCTGAGCGGAGCGTTGAACGGAGTCTTCGGGGCCGGCCGCAGCGTCGTCGGCAGCGTCGTCGCGAGCGCGTCGAGCAGGCGCCTGCCCTGGTCGGCCATGCGCTGCGGCCGCAGCAGCGAGAAGAGCCCGCTGGTCCACGCTTCGGCGAGCTCGGTCAGCCGGTGCTGTGCCGACTCCTGGGCCAGGGTGATGGCGTCGGGTAGCGGTTGTGGGTCCCACGGCGGCGCCGGCGGCCGCGGCTCCCGCTCCGGGGTCAGATCGTTCATCGCCATGGTCAGATCGACGCCGGAGACACCGTCGATCATCGCGTGGTGGATCTTCCACACGATCGCGGTGTCACCCGACGGCAGACCGTGGATCAGCGTCGCGTGCCAGAGCGGCCGATCGCGCGGCAGCGCTCCCTGGTAGGCGGCGATCGCCGTCTCGGCGAGGTCGCGTTCGCTGCCGTCGCCCTCGAGGTGGACCTCGTCGACGTGCCGGCTGATGTCGAAGTCGGGGTCGTCACACCACAGCGGGTGAGAGAACCCGAGCGGTGGGAAGACCACCCGCTGGCGGTAGCGGGGGATCTCGGGCAGGCAGTCGAGAAGCAGCTGTTCCAGCTCTTCGCCGGTGATCCGGCCCTCGTAGATCATCGTGCCGCCGATGTGCATCGTCTCGGTCGGCTTCTCCATGTAGAGGAAGGCCGCATCGATCGAGGACAGGAAGCGGTTGAGCTGTTTTGCCATAGCGGGGAGGATGCCCTTTCCGGTCGTGGCGACGGCATGCGGCCAGGCGATCCGACGGGAGTGGCTATCGTAGCGGAGCCTTCCGTCGCGTTTCGAGGCGGCACGGAGGGCGTCGCCGCGTCGGCCCCGCACTCGGGCCTCGCCGGCGCAGCGGGAGAGGCCTTCGGGTCTGCGCGATCGCGATTCCGAGAGGCGCCCGTTTCCGCGCCTGGGCCCTCACGGGCGTTCAGGAACGGCGGCGTCGGCGACCGTACGGGTGAAGAGATCGAGGTCGGCGGTGCGGCGGGAGTCCGCGAGCAGCCAGTCGGCCAGGGTGGCCTCGCGACGGAAACCGCATTCGACCAGCCAGTCGGGGCGCAGTGCCAGGGATCTCGGCACGCAGGCCACGAGCTTGCGGGCGCCCATGCCTGCGGCGTACGGCTCGATCCTGCGCAGCAGGGCGCGCGCCATCTCGGTGGCCTGCGGGCCGACGCTGGGAGGAACGCCGGTGGCCGTTCGCTCTCGTCGCCGCCTACCGCCGTCTGCGGCGAGCTCGGCATCGATCAGCAGATCGATCTCGACCAGGTGACGCATCCAGCTGAGGTAGCGTCGCACCAGGCTGATCGCGGCCACCGCCCGGCCACCGCGCTCGGCGAGCAGCAGCACCCGTCGCGCCGACGCCACTTGCTGGTGCCAGGTGGCGCCGCCTCCGAGCGCCGACAGGCTGAGGCCGGCCGCGACCGCCGGCCGTGCGAGCAGCAGGCGCTCGAAGGCGGGATCGGGCCGACCGCCGAGCGCACGCACGGTCACTGCGCCGCCGCCGGAGAGGCGGAGCGGCCCGGCGGGCACGGAGCGCGTCGAGAAGGGACGCACCTCGGCGTCGAGCCGCGGCCTCGGTTGCTGGTTCGTGGTGGAAGGTTGCAAGAGGACTCCGCCGAAGCGGCGCGCAGTCTAGCCGACGCCTCCCGGGCGCTCGAGGAGCCGCTCTGCCGCGGCCGACCGACGACTCAGCCCGTGGTGGCCTCGGCGGCTCGCGACCGCTCCGCCGGGAAGAAGGCGCAGCCGTAGCGACCCGGATCGAACGGAGCCCATTCGCCCTCGGGCTGCGCCAGCCGGTCGGCGACGATCGCCAGCACCGAAGGATTGTGGCCGAGTCCGCAGTGGGATCCGTAGACCTCGACGTTCTCCGACCGCGGGCCTTCCCGCTGCACGCAGCACTGCCAGCGCACGACGCCGTCGGTGCGGCTGTAGATCGCGGTCGAAGGTACCGGCAGCGGTCGCTCGAGCCCCTGCAGGCGCTTCGCCTCGTTGGCGATCTGCTCGCCGGCGAGGTTCTCGTAGAGCTTCCAGACGTGATTGGCTTTCGGCGATCCCGCGAACGGGCTGCCCAGGGTGATCACCTGGCGCACCATCGCCGGCTGGGTGCGGGCGATCTCGCGGGCGTAGATGCCGCCGAGGCTCCAGCCGATGATCGACACCGGCTGGTCGTGCAACCAGGCCAACTCACGCAACCGACGCAGCATGCGGATCTCCAGCCCGTGCCGCATGCCGACGTTGACGCCCTGGCGCCAGGCCTTCGCCTCGTATCCGCGGTGGCGCAGGAAGCGGCGCAGCGGCGTCGTCACCACGTCGCCGGTGGTGAAGCCGGGCAGCACCAGCACCGGGTGGCCGTCGCCCCGCGGCAGCAGTCCCCAGAGCAGGCGGGAGTTCAGGAACAGACCGAACTCGGCCAGCGCACGCGTCTCGAGGGCGAAGAGCAGCCGCGACGGAGGCGCGTCGAGCGCCTCGAGCTGGTCGTCTCCGTCCTCCTCGGCGGGGCGGTCGGCGTTCATGAAGTCACGGTAAGGGACCCGTGTGGACCCCGTCAACCGCCCGGCGCGGCGGCGACCGGCGTCGCCTCGGGGCCGCGGGCTGCCGGAGCGGGCGCTCAGCCGGCGGCGGTGACGCCGACCGGACAGGCGACTCCCGTGCCGCCGAGCCCGCAGTAGCCGCCGGGGTTCTTGGCCAGGTACTGCTGGTGGTAGTCCTCGGCGTAGAAGAACTCGGGCGCGTCGAGGATCTCGGTGGTGATGGCGCCGTGACCGGCCTGCTGCAGCCGCTCCTGGTACGCCCGCATCGACGCTTCCGCCTCGCGTCTCTGCTCGTCCGAGAAGACGTAGATGCCGGAGCGGTACTGGGTTCCGACGTCGTTGCCCTGACGCATCCCCTGGGTGGGGTCGTGACTCTCCCAGAAGAGGCGCAGCAGCTCGGCGTAGGAGATGCGCTCGGGATCGAACACGACGAGGACCACCTCGTTGTGCCCGGTGCCGCCGCTGCAGACCTCGCGGTAGGTCGGGTTCGCCGTCAGGCCGGCTGCGTAGCCGACCGCGGTGGTGTAGACGCCGTCCGCCTGCCAGAACTTGCGCTCGGCTCCCCAGAAGCAGCCGAGACCGAAGATCGCCTGCTCGAGCCGGTCGGGGAACGGGCCACGCAGCGGGGTTCCGAGCACCTCGTGGCGCTCGGGCACGGGCATCGGCTCGTCGCGCCCGGGAAGCGCGGACTCCGCGGTCGGCATCGTCGTCTTGTCGAATCGGGAGAAGATCATCTGTAGGCCTCCAGCAGGCGGATTCGCGGAACGGCGGGCGGTTTCGGGAAATGGCCCGCGCCGGCTCCAGGCCGCCTTGGCAGTTTCGCGCGCCGACCGCCCGCGGATTGGTGCTCGTGCCGGCGCTGACGCCGCCGCTCCGCGACACCGCGGGCTCCGCTATTCTCGCTCAGATGTCGCAGCCCACGGCCAGCTCCGGCGCCCGCCCCGAGCGCCCGCGACAGGCTCACTTCCGTCCGCCCGTCGATCGCCGCAGCCGGCGCAAGGTCAAGCGCAGCAGCGCACTGCGTCTCTACCACGAGGTGCTCCGGCTCGAACACCTGCACTACGGACTATGGGCGGGTGAGCCGCTCGATCTCGACGGGCTGCGGGCGGCGCAGCAGCGCTACGCCGACCGGCTGCAGGAGCTCATCCCGACAGGAGTGCACGAGGTCCTCGACGTCGGCAGCGGCACCGGCGCCTTCAGCCGCCAGCTCGCCGCAGCGGGCTACTCGGTCGAGGGTCTGTCGCCGGATCCGTACCAGGCAGAGCTCTACCGCGACCGGGTCGGTAGACCGTTCCACCTCGGCCGCTTCCAGGAGTTCGAGCCGGCGCACGCCTACGATCTGGTGCTGATGAGCGAGTCGTCTCAGTACATCTGGATCGACGATCTCTTCGCCGCGGTGCGCCACGCCGTCGACGACGGCCACTGGCTGCTCGCCGACTACTTCGTGGTCTGCGACGACGGCAGCCGCGCGAGTCGCAGCGGCCATCCGCTGGACGAGTTCCTGCGTCGCGCCGAGCGCGCCGGCTTCGCGCTCGAACATCGCGAGGACATCACCGAAGCGACGCGTCCCACCCTCGAGCTCGGTACCCGTCTCGTCGAGCGGTTCGTCGAGCGTACGGCCACGATCGGTGTCGATTCGCTGCGCGAACGCCGGCCGCGCACCTTCTCGCTGCTGCGCCGTCTGTTCGGAGGCAGTCTGCGGCGGCGTCTGGAGCGACTGCGCGAGGAGGTCGATCCCGAGGCGTTCGCCCGGGTCAAGCGCTACGAGATGCTGCGCTTCCGCGTGCCGCCACGCTGATCGACCGGCGAGCCGCCCGCGGCGGCGCTCAGTCGGCGAAGCGGAGCGAGATCTCCGCCAGGCTCTCGGGCGAGCCGACCACGGTGACGCGGTCACCGAGCTCGAGCCGGGTGTAGCCGTGCGAGACCAGCGAGGCGCCACCACGCCGCACCGCCAGGATCAGCGAGTCCAGCGGCAGCTTGAGGTCGCGCAGGGCGACGCCGTCGAGGTCCTCGTTGTGCAGCTCGATGTCGGCGACCTCCTGCCCCGGATCCATGCCCAGGGCCATCGACGCCACCGACGGCGAACGCACGAACTGGTCGAGCAGGCCGACCATCGCCACCGCCGGATCGACGATCACGGCGCCCAGTGCGTGCAGCTCGTCCCAGAGCTCGCGGTCGCCGCTGCGCACGATCACCGTGCGGGTGCCGAAGCGCTCGAAGGCCAGCTCGCACACCGCCAGGCTCTCGCGCCCCTCGAGCAGCGAGACGACGGCCGCGGCATCGCCGACTCCGGCCTTCTCCAGCGACTCGGCGCTGAGGTCCGGCACCTGCACGATCTCGACGCCCTCCTCGCGGGCGTCGGCCTGGGCGAGGCCCTGGCGGGTGATCACCCGCACCCTCCAGCCGTGCGCGTCGAGCCGGCGCGCCAGCGCCAGCGACTGGCCCTCGAGGCCGAAGATGCAGGCCAGCGGGGTGCCGCGCAGGTCCCTGCGGCCGGCGCGCAGATGCGCCTCGCCGACCATCTGCAAGGCCCACTTGAACAGCGGAGGCCCGACGAGCTGATTCAGCACGATCACCGAGATCAGCACCGTCGCGAGGTCAGCGCCCCACGACGGGAACATCACCTCCACCTGCTTGCACAGGCCGAGGCCGATACCGGCCTGGGTGACGAACGACATCCAGGAGACCCGGTTCCACAGCTCGGGATCGCCGGCGATCCGGCCGCCGATCCAGGATCCGGCGAAGATGCCGGCGATGCGCACCGCGAAGAGCACCAGCGCCAGCTGCCACGCCGACGCCAGGGTGTCGATCGCCACTCCGGCTCCGGCGAGGGTGAAGAAGAGCACGTAGATCGCCGGGCTGGTCTGGTTGAGCACCCGGTGGAAGTCGTTGCGGAAACCGGTGAAGTTGGTCACCGTGAATCCGGCGACCATGCACACAAGCAGCGGCTCGAGGTAGATCTCGAACGGTCCGGAGTGGGCGGTGGCCTCGCGCAACGTGCGGGCGCCGTGGAAGACGATCCAGCCGAGCAGGAGCGCGACGGCGGCGCGCGCGTGCCAGCCGGCGAAGAGCCGGAAGAGCCAGGGGATGGCCCGCCCCACGGGGTCCCGGAGCACGGTCGCGACGGCGATCTCGCCGAGCACGATGAGCACCAGGCTGGGGTCGAAGCCGAACTGGCTGATCAGGCCGTCGGCCATGCTCGAGCTGAGCGCGAAGAGCAGGATCACCAGCACGTCGGAGGCCACCGTGATCCCCAGCACCGTGCGGGTGAACGGTCCGTGGGCGCGCATCTCGTTGACCACCGCGATCGCCGACGAAGGAGAGCGGGCCACCATGATCGCGCCGACCAGCAGCGCGACGGCGAGGCGGGTCGCCGGCGGCATTCCGCGGGTGAAGGCGACCTGACTGGCGAGAGCGAAGGTGGCGAGGGTCGCGGCGGTGAAGGTCGCCACCACCTGGCCGACCGTGATCCAGCGGATCGAGCGCAGCCTGGAGCGCAGCTCGACGAGGTAGAGCTCGGCGCCGGCGGCGAAGGCGATGAAGGCGAGCGCGATCTCGTCGACGAATCCGAGACGCGCCACCGCGTCGGCGTCGAGGAACGCCAGCCCCTGCGGTCCGATCGCCATGCCGACCAGCAGGAAGCCGGTGATCAGCGGCAGGTGGGCGCGCGTCAGCAGGTGGCCGAGGCGGTGCGCGGCCACGGCGACGATGCCGAGAGCCGCGAGCGTGGCGAGCAGCTCCGGTGTCGGAGGAGAGGTGAAGATGCTGCGACCGGTGGAAGGAGATTCGGGACGTGCGCGCCAGGCGCTGGCGGCGCGGCGTGCGGACGGAGAGGGGGCGCTCGGAGGCCATGTAGGCGCCGGAGTGCCTCGAGCGCGGGGACGGGCCCGAGGACGCGGGGCGACGTCGGGGGCCGGGATCCGTGGCGCTCGAAGCGCGCACAGTAGCAGAGCCCCTGCCGGCGTCTCGGCGGGGCCCCGATCGGAGCGCTGCGCCGGCGCTCAGCGGAAGTCGTGGCTGGGGATGCGCATCAGCTGCTCGAGTGGCCAGAAGCGATCCGCCTTCACCGAGATCGATCCGTCGCGCTTCTGCAGCACGCCCTCGACGACGAGGCCGGCGCAGCCGACGATGGTCTTGCGATGGCGGCGCAGCTCGTCGGGCATCACGATCGCCTGGCACATGCCGGTCTCGTCCTCGAGGGTCAGGAAGAGCAGTCCGCGCGCGGTACCGGGTCGCTGGCGCACGATCACCGAGCCAGCGGTGCGCACCCGCCGGTCCGCCGGCAGTCGCGCCAGGTCGGCGGCACTGACCACCCCACGCCCGGTGAGCGCCGCGCGGTAGTACTCCATCGGATGCCGGCCAGTGGTCAGCTCGGCGACGCGGAAGTCGGCGGCGGTCTCCTCGAACGCGGTCATCTCGGGAAGTGGCGAGCGCGCGTCGTCGCGCTGGTCGCGCAGCAGCGGTCCGCGGCGCTTGGCGGCGCGCGCCACCTGCCAGAGCGCCTCGCGACGGCTCAGGGCGCGGTCGCCGTCCGCCGCCAGCGAGGCGAGGGCGCCGACCTCGGCGAGACGCGTCACCTGGTCCTCGCGCAGGTCGCAGCGGTCGACCAGGTCGTCGACGGTGGAGAACCGGCGCTCGGACTGCTGCTCTTCGATGCGCTCGGCGGCGTCGCTGCGCAGGCCCTTGACGTAGCGCAGCCCGATGCGGATGCCGTCCTCCCAGCGACAGCGCACGCCCGAGTGGTTGACGTCGATCGGGCGCACCTCGACGCCCGCACGCTGCGCCTCCTTGACCAGGGTCGCAGGGTGGTAGAAGCCCATCGGCCAGGCGTTGAGCAGCGACAGGAAGAAGGCCGTCGGGTGGTGGCACTTGAGGTAGGCGCTGGCGTAGGCGATGAGGGCGAAGCTGGCGGCGTGCGACTCGGGGAAGCCGTAGAGGGCGAACGAGGTGATCGCCCGCAGGATCTGCTGCTGCCCCTCGGCCTCGATGCCGCGCTCGCGCATCCCTTCGACGAGCCGCTGCTCGATCTTCTCCATCCGCTCCATCGAGCGTTTGAAGCCCATCGCGCGGCGCAGCTCCTCGGCCTCGCCGCCGGTGAAGCCGGCCGCCTCCATCGCCAGCTTGAGGATCTGCTCCTGGAAGATCGGCACCCCCAGTGTGCGCTCGAGGATCGGCTTCAGCGACGTGTGCGGGTAGGTCACCTCCTGGCGGCCCATGCGGCGCTCGAAGTACGGGTGCGCGATCTTGCCGACGATCGGCCCGGGCCGGATGATCGCCACCTGGATCACGAGGTCGTAGAACTTGCGCGGCGCGTTGCGCGGCAGCGACGCCATCTGGGCGCGACTCTCGACCTGGAAGACGCCCACCGTGTCGGCCCGCCGCAGCATCTCGTAGACCTTCGGGTCGTCGGGCGGCAGATGCGCGAGGTCGATCAGCTTGCCCTCGTGCCTGCGGATCATCGGTACCGCCTCCTCGAGCGCGTTGAGCATGCCGAGCCCGAGCAGGTCGACCTTGATGATGCCGAGGTCGGCGCAGTCGTCCTTGTCCCACTGCACGATCACCCGGCCCTCCATCGCGGCGGGCTCGAGCGGCACCACCTCGTCGAGGCGGCCGTCCGACATCACCATGCCTCCCGAGTGCTGGCCGAGGTGACGGGGGTGGTTCTGGATGCGGCGCCACATCTCGCGGAAGAGCAGCATGCGCGTCTCGGAGGGATCGAAGCCGAGGTCGCGCAGCTCGGTCTCGACGCAGCGGTCGTCGCCGCGCTTGATGTCGTAGTGCCAGCTGCCGAGGCGCTTGGCGAGTCTGTCGACCTGCTGCGACGAGTAGCCGAGCGCCTTGGCCACCTCGCGCGCCGCCATGCGGTCGCGGTAGGTGATCACGTTGGCGGTCATCGCAGCGCCGCGGCTGCCGTAGCGCCGGTAGACGTACTGGATGACCCGCTCGCGCTGATCGCCCGACGGCAGGTCGAGATCGATGTCGGGCCACTCACCGCGCTCCTCGGAGAGGAAGCGCTCGAAGAGCAGCTCCATCTTCACCGGATCGACCGCGGTGATGCGTAGCGCGAAGCAGACTGCACTGTTGGCCGCCGAGCCCCGTCCCTGCGCCAGGATGTCGTGGTCGAGGCAGAAGCGCACGATGTCCCAGACGATGAGGAAGTAGCCGGCGAGATCGAGCTTCTCGATCATCCTCAGCTCCTTCTCGATCTGCGCCTGGGCGCGGGCGGTGAGCGGGCGGAAGCGGGTGCGGGCACCGTTCCAGGTCAGCTCGCGCAGGTAGGACATCTCGGTCTCGCCGGGCGGCAGCGGATAGCGGGGGAACCGGTAGCCGAGGTTCTCGAGCGTGAAGTCGAGTCTCTCGGCGAGCTCGCTGGCGCCGTGCAGCGCCTGCGGCAGATCGGCGAACAGCTCGCCCATCTCCGCCGCACCGCGCAGGTGGCGCTGGCGCTCGCAGGCGAGCAGCGCGCCCGCTTCGTCGAGAGTGGTGTGATGGCGGATGCAGGTCATCACGTCGTGCAGGCGCTTGTCGTCGCCGTTGGCGTAGCGCACCCCGTTGGTGGCCAGGAGAGGCACGCCGGTGGAGCTCGAGAGTTCGATCAGGGCACGGTTGCGGTGCTCCTCCCGGCGCAGGCCGTGGCGCTGCAGCTCGAGGTGCAGCCGGCCTTCGGGGCCAGTGCCACCGAAGGCATCGGCGAGCTTCTCGAGGCTGCGCCGCGCCGCGTCGATTCCCCCGCAGCGCAGCGCCTCGCTCACCGGGTCGTCGCCGCCGCCGACCAGGCAGTGCAGCCCGCCGGAGTGCTCACAGAGGGTGCTCCAGTCGACCGCCGCCTCACCCTTCGGTCTGGCGAGCGCTCCGCTGGTCAGCATCCGGCACAGGTTGCGGTAGCCGGCCTGGCTCTCCACCAGCAGTGGAAGACGTAGCTCGTCGCCGCCGGCGGCGGCAGTCGACGCCATCCGCCCCGCCGAGCTCTCACCGTCTTCCCCTCCGGTGCCCCCGGACGCTGGACGGCTGCGCTGCAGCACCACCTCGGAGCCGACCAGGGCGCGCAGCCCCGCGGATTTCGCCGCCTTGTGCAGACGCGGCGCTCCGTAGACTCCGCCGCGATCGAGCAGCGCGACGGCGGGCAGCTCGAGCTCGGCGGCGCGTTCGATCAGGTCCTCGGGCAGCGAGGATCCGCGCAGGAAGGAGAAGGACGACGCGACGTGCAGCTCGGCGTAGGGCGGCCTACCGCTGCGACCGGCGCGACGCCGCGAGCGCTTCTTGTAGTCGCGGCGCTGGAGCAGCTCCTTGCGGGCTCCGGGCGAGACGTAGCCCGAGCGCCTGGCGCTCGGCTGGCTCGCCAGCTCCAGTCCCCAGGCCATGTCGCGCGTCTCGGCCGCGGGCAGCGGCGAGGGTTCGAGGTCGGTGCTCTCGTGGTCTCCAGGTGACGCAGCTGACGCTTCGGCTCCTGCGTCGCGAGCGGCACTGGCGTCGTCAGCCACCAAGTCGGGTGACCGGTCCTGCTGCAGGTCGTGCTTCTCGGCAGGTGGAGCGGTGGAGCGGCGGGAGCCCTTCGTTTCCGCCATGAGACGTAATCTAAGCGTAAAAAAGAGCGGAGGGAAGAGGAGGCCGCCGTGGATCGTGCTCTCCAGCTCTGGTATTCGGTCGAGAGTGCGACTATCATCGAGCGTCTAAGTCTCTGAATTGATGGAACTTGCGCTGTCGCCTGTCTCCTCTTCCTGTTCAGTTCTCGCGCACGAATTCTCTGCTGGCGGCCGGAACCGATGGAGTGCCCCCGATGAAGACCTCCAGGACCTCGAAGACCGCATCTCGCCCCCTGCCGCGGATTCTCGTGCCGGCGGTGGCGCTGCTGCTCGCCGCATCGGTGGCCAGCGCCGGGACCCTGTACGTGATGCCGGCGCGGGTCGGCGCGATCGGCGACCGCACCTACGAGACCGAGCTCGTCGTCTCGAACCCGACCCAGCAGGCGCTGCGCTTCACCGTGCACGAGATCGCCATGGACGCCGACGGCACGCAGCGGCCGGCTTCGGCGCACTCCGCCCCGATCACCGTTCCGCCGCGCGCCACGCTGGTGATCGACGGCCTGGTCGACGATGACGCCGGATCGATGCTCGAGGTCGCAGCCGACGAGCCCCTGCTGGTCGACGCCAGGGTCCGTGTGCGGCCGAGCGCCGGCGGCCGGCTGGGCACGAGTCTGCCGGTGGTCTCGTCGCGCAACCTGCGCGCCGCGGGCAACCGCTACCAGGTCCAGGGTCTGCAGCGCGGCAGCGGCACCTCCACCGCTTTCGGCGTGGTCAACCTCGCCCACGAGACCAGCTCCTGCTCGTTCTGGGTCTTCGGGGCGACCGGCAACCAGGTGCTGTCGGTGCAGATGACCCTGGCGCCGCTGTCCCACCGCTTCTACCCCGACGTGCTGGGAGTCATCGGGGTGCCGTCGGCGAGCGACGTGCGGGTCGAAGTGGTCTGCGACCGCCCGTCCTACGCCTACGCGATCGTCGAGGGCCCGCAGACCGGCGACTTCAATCTTCTCGAGCCCTCGCTCAGCGGGGCGTCGGCGCTGACCCTGCCGGGCGGGAACGCCGGAGGGTGCCCGCCCGGCGCGTTCTGCTTCGACCTGCCGGACTTCACGCCGACGCCCGGCAACGCCATCTCCGTCACCGAGCTGCAGGGCCTGCCCAGCGGTGCGGTGTTCGACTCGGTGCGGGTCGAGATGACCTTCCGCCACGGCGGCTGGCACTCGATCGCCGACGGTCTGCACGGGCTGTTCTGGCTCTACCGCAACGACACCTGGCGCGCCAACACCTTCGGCTACGTCAACGTGCGCGGGCCGAACCGCAACCTGATCGCCCACCTGGCCAACGTCGATCTGCCGCCACCGCTCGATCCGGTGCGCTCGACCGCCGGCGTCGAGCTGCTGCCGAACCGCACCTACCACCTCGAGTACCTCTACGACGGCCCGTCGCGCCTCATGAGGACCGTGCTGCGCGACGCCTCCGGCGCCGTGATCGCCCAGATCAGCGACGTGGCGCCGACCAACCGGGTGCGGGTGCAGGACGGCTTCACCATGCAGCTGGCGCTGCATCGCGAGCTGGTCGAGGTGCCGACCTTCGGCTGGCAGTACCAGAACGTCCGCGTCGTCTTCGAGTAGACCGCGCGCGAGGCGGTGACGCCGGGCGATCCGCGTCGCGCCCGAGCGACGCGGCGCGCCGGCCGGCGGTACGCTCCGGGTCGAAACGACCCCCAGCGTCCCCTCCATAGCCCCTCTGGTCGGGGTGCGAGGGAAGCGCGCCTGCGTTGGATCGTGTTCCATTGACTGCCGCACGCGGTCTCAACGGTTGTCTGGGAGGCGGGCGCTGGGTCGCTCGCGTCGCAACCCGAGAACCCGTGATCGCGGAGGCAGCGAGATGACGACATCGCAATACGAACGGATCGCCGGCTGCGCCAGTCGGCGGAGCACCTGGGGATCCCGGTTCCGAGGGTCCTCGAGTCGAGGTCGGTCCACCCACCGGGCGACGGTGGCCTGGAACATCCTGTGCGCCGGACTTCTGCTGCTCGGCGGCGCGGTGAGCGCCTCGGCGAGTGATCGCGGTGGACCGAGCACGATCAAGGTCGACGAGGATCTGCTGATCACCGTCGAGGAGGCGGGTCAGGACGTCGGCGTGGTCGAGCGTTCGCAGGGTGAGGACGGCGCCGTCAGCGTGACCTGGGACACCGCTGACGGCAGTGCCCTGAGCGGCGAGGACTACGTCGCCTCCAGCGGCAGCCTCGAGTGGGCCGATGGCGACGGCAGCAACCGCAACGTCATCCTGCAGCTGGTCGACGACGGCGCGCCCGAGGGCGATGAGAGCTTCTCCTTCCGGCTGACGTCGGTCACCGGCAACGCCGTGATCGATCCGGAACGCGACCAGACGGAGGTCCGCATCCTGGCGAACGACGGCGGTGGCGGTGGCGGCGGAGGAGGAGGCGGCGGCGGCGGCGGTGACGCCGGGGTGCTGAAGTTCGACGACGACGTGTTCTTCACCGCCGAGGGTGCCGCGCTGGCGGTGATCTCGGTGGAACGTTCGCAGGGCGAGAGCGGTGAGGTCAGCGTCACCTACTCGACCTCGGACGGCAGCGCGACGGCTCCCGGAGACTACGGCGCGACCGGCGGCACCCTGACCTGGCCGGACGGCGACGGCGGCACCAGGACCTTCACCATCGAGATCGTCGACGACGACGAAGGCGAGGGCACCGAGACGGTGAACCTGCTGCTCTCCAGTCCGACCGGCGGCGCCGGTCTCGATCCCGAGCGCTTCGAGGCCGAGCTGCGCATCGCCGACAACGACGGCGGCGGCGGAGGAGGCGGCGGGGGCGGTGGCGGCGGCGACGCCGGGGTGCTGAAGTTCGACCAGCGCACCTTCACCACCCTCGAGGGCTCCGCGGTCGCGGTGATCACCGTCGAGCGTTCGCAGGGCGAGAGCGGCGCGGTCACGGTGGAGTACTCCACCAGCGACGGCACCGCCACCGCGCCGGACGACTACCAGGCGACGGGTGGTGTGCTCGAGTGGGCCTCCGGCGACGGCTCGATCAAGACGTTCACGGTGCCGATCGTGCCCGACGGGATCGACGAGGGCACCGAGACGGTGCTGCTCGAGCTGGCCGCGGCGACAGGAGGCGCCACCATCGATCCGGTCCGCGGCTCGGCGGTGCTCAACATCCTCGACGACGACGATGCGCCGATCGGCGGCGGCTCGCCAGGTGAGCTGAAGTTCTCGATGTCGGGCTTCCAGGTCACCGAGTCGGGAGGTCAGGCGACGATCGTCGTCGAGCGCTCGCGCGGCGGCAACGGCGTGGTGACCGTCGACTACGACACCGTGCCGGTCAGCGCCACGGCCGACGTCGACTACGGATCGACCAGCGGTACGCTCTCCTGGGGCGATCAGGACGAGAGCGATCGCACCTTCACGGTGCCCATCTTCGACGACTCCGAGCAGGAGGGCAGCGAGGTGGTGCAGCTGGTGCTGTCGAACCCGGGTGGCGGGGCCACCCTCGACGCCGAGCGGTCGGAAGTGCCGTTGACCCTGCTCGACGACGATGCGTCGACCCAGGCCACCTGCGTGCCGAGTGCGACCACCCTCTGCCTGCAGCAGGGCCGCTTCCAGGCGACGATCGTCTACCGCACCGGGCAGGGGACGAGCGGTCGGGGCCAGGCGGTGCCACTGTCCGAGTCCTCGGGCCTCTTCTGGTTCTTCGGTGCCGACAACATCGAGATGCTGCTCAAGGCGCTCGACGGCTGCCAGGTGCCGGGTCTCGAGGCCTACTGGGTGTTCTATGCCGCGACGACCGACGTCGACTTCACTCTCCGGGTGACCGACCTGGCGACCGGCCTGTCGAAGGAGTACACCAACGTGCTGGGCACCACGGCAGCTCCGGTGCAGGACGTGTTCACCTTCGACGCCTGCAACCCCTGAGGAAGCCCGCGGCGGCGATCGGGCAAGAGGCGTCACGGCGGTCTCCGCCACGTCTCGCATGCCGCCGAGCTCTCTGGAACCTCTGAGGCGCTCCCACCACCACCTCCGGTAGCACCCCGAAATGGAACCTTCGTGCACGATCGCCGGTCCCGCTCTGGTGGACCCGTGCAGGACGATCCGCGTCGCGGCCCCCGAGGCACGGCCGGGTCCCTGCCGCTGGCTCCTGGCGACCGTCCGACGCTGGCTGGTCGCGCTCCTCGCGGTGCGTCCCGGCGCCAGCTTCGCCGCCGCCGCCGATCGCCACGACGCCCGGGTATCGGAAGGAGACTCAGGGCTCTCGGACGAGGCGCTGATCGACCGGGCGAGGTCGACCGGAGACCCGGAACGTCGCGAGCAGATCCTGGGGATCCTCTACGGCCGCTATCTCGAGCAGGTGGTGCGCTGGGCCCTGCGCCTGGTCGGCGGCGACGAACAGGAGGCCCACGACCTGGCGCAGGACACGTTCGTGCGGGCTCATGGCGCCATCGACGGCTTCCGCGGCGACAGCAAGTTCTCCACCTGGCTCTACACGATCGTGCGCCGTACGGCGATCAACCGGGGTCTGGCCCGCGCCCGGCGCGCCGCCGAACCGCTGGACGAGGCCCAGGTCGACGGGCTCGAAGCCGCCACGCCCGAGGGTGCGCAGGGTGCGGGGTCGCAGGCAGAGCAGACGGTGGTCGACGAAGTGCACCTGCGGCGGCGGCGCCGGCAGCTGGTGCGGCTGATCGACAGCGAGCTCGATGCGCAGGAACGTCGGGTCTTCGCCCTGCACTACGGAGAAGGCCTCACCCTGGTGGCGATCACCGATCTTCTCGACCTGGGCAACCGCTCGGGCGCCAAGGCGATCCTGGTCCGTGGGCAGCGCAAGCTGCGGCGGGCCCTGGCGGAAGGATGAACGCAGCATGGACAGCATGGACAGCATCGACCACCGTCCCGCGAATGGAGGCAGGCCAGGCGGCCCGGCCGGCGGGACGGTCTGAAGGGGAAGCGAGATGAACGGCGAGCGACAGGAAGACGTCGGCCTCGACTGGGGCACCTCGACGAGCCTCGTGGGGATCTTCGAGCACAGCCATCTACCGGGAGAGTGCGCCGCTGACGCCGACTCCACGGCCGCTCGGCGCGATCTCGCGACGCGGCTCGAGGTCGACCCGCCGCCGCGCTGCCCGGCCTGCCTCGCGGAGCGCGGTATGCACCACACCTTCGAGCGCGCCGCGACCCCGTCGACGAGGTGGCTGCGCCGGCTCGGCGAGGAGCGTAAGGTCGCCCGCGTCGCCGAGCGGCTGCGCTCGGACCTCGCCGACACCGCAAGGCTGGGAATCCAGCTGGCGCCCGCAGGCGGGCCGGCGAGCGCCGCTCCTGCTGGCGCCCGGGCCGTGGCAGCCGAGCGGGGCAGACCTGCGCCGCGCCTCTGGGCGCCGCTCGCCGCCGCGGCGGCTCTGCTGCTGCTGGTCGGCCTGCTCGTCCCCCTGCTGATGGCGCCGCCGCGGCTCGGCGATCCGGCAGACGGCGACGTGCTGCGCAGCGCGGTGATCGAGGGCCTGGCGCCGGACGCCGAGCTCGCCGAGGCGCCGCTGGCGCTGCGCTGCGACGACGTACCGGGCGCGGCGGGCTATCGTTTCCGCATCGAGACCGGCGACGGGACCGTGGTCGTCGAGCAGACCACCTCCTCGCCCAGGCTCGAGCTCGCCGAGCTGCGCGGTGCGCTGCGACCCTTCGTGCGCTACACGTGGAGCGTCGTGGCCGTCGCCGAGGACGGCGACGAGATGGCGCGCAGCGCTCCGGTGCACTTCCTGATCGCCCCAGGTGGAGGATCGTGACGTGAGTCAGCTGCCGCGCTCCCGAGGGAGCATCTGCCGCCTGAGAACCGCCGTCGGCGCCGCGACCCTGCTGGCGCTGGCGCTGCCTTCGGCATCGTCGGCCGGCGAGGACATCACTCTGCGCACCAACGACGTCGACGGCGCTCCGGGTCAGGTGGTGCGCATCGAGATCCGTACCTACTCGCCGCGCCCGGTCGGACAGGGCCAGATGTGCGTGCGTGCCGGTCGGCCGGGGGCGTTCCTGCTCGCTGCGCCGCGCGGCTCCGAGGCCGGCGGCAGCTCGCCTCGGTCCGCCACCCAGGCGTCGGTGCTGCTCAGCGGCGCCCCGTTCGCCGAGTTCCTCGGCGGGGTCGTCTACAGCGAGGAGGGGGACGTCTACGCCGAGTTCACGATGCGCGAGGTCAACGGTGTCCCCGAGCTCGTCGTCGAGTTCGATTCGCCCTCCGGCACCATCAACCAGAGCGACGGACCGCTGGCGCACCTCGACTTCCGGCTGCGCGACGATCTGCCGATCGACGACGAATGGGAGGTCGGCGTCGACCTGTCGGGTACCGAGATCTTCGGTCCTCTCGGCGAGCAGCTCGAGGTGCGGGTCGAGCCGGGCAGGCTGCGCATCCGGGAGGACGACGGCGGCGGCGACGGCGCCGGCAGCCTGCGGCTGACCCAGCGCACCTTCTCCGGACGCGAAGGCGGCCAGGCGGTGGTCACCGTCGAACGCTCCGGTGGCGACGACGGCGCGGTGTCGGTGGGCTACCGCACTGTCGACAGCAGCGCGGTCGCGCCCGGCGACTACCTGGCGGCGTCTGGCGAGCTGGTCTGGGGAGACGGTGACGACGGAGTGCGGTCGTTCTCGGTGCAGCTCGTCGCCGACGACGAGGTCGAGGGCAGCGAGACGGCGGCGCTGCAGCTGCTGGCCCCGACCGGTGGCGCGGTGCTCGATCCCTCGCTGTCCACCGCGGTCCTCTCGATTCTCGACGGGGCGCTGCCGCCGTCGCAGGAGCTGCGCTTCACCGGCGAGCCGACCCTCCGCTTCGTCGAGGGCGAGGGGCTCGCTGCGGTCGGGATCGAGCGCAGCGGCGATCTCAGTGGACCGGTGACGCTGAGCTACGCCAGCCAGGCCGGGTCGGCGCTGCCCGGCGTCGACTACGAAGACAGCCGTGGGCAGGTGGGCTGGGCCAGCGGCGAAGGTGGCGTGCGCACGATCTCGGTGCCGCTGATCGACGACTTCCTGTTCGAGGGAACCGAGAGTCTGGTGGTCGAGGTGCAGCGCCGGATCGCGGGCGCGCTAGTGCGTTTCGGCGAGCGCGAGATCGAGATCGTCGACGACGACGCGCCGGGTGGCGGCGGATGCGAGCCGACCGAGCGCAGGCTCTGCCTGCAGGGTGGGCGCTTCCGCGTCGAGGCCACGTGGCGAGCGGCCGACGGGCGCGGTGAGGCCGCGACGGCCAACCGTCTCACCGACAGCTCGGGCACCTTCTGGTTCTTCTCCCCCGACAACGTCGAGATGCTGGTCAAGGTGCTCGACGGCTGCTCCGTGCCGGGGCAGGAGGCCTACTGGGTCTTCGTCGCCGCCACCACCGACCAGGACTTCACCCTCACCGTGCACGACACGCTGGCCGGAGTGCTGCAGGAGTACCGCAACCCGCTCGGCCGGCTCTCCGTGCCGATCCGCGATCTCGACACCTTCCGCACCTGCGGCAGCGCCGCGGTGGGCGGCGACTGACTCTCATCGCCGGTACACACCCCGCAGCCAGGCGAGGGCCGAGGCCAAGGCGAGGATCGCGGCGGCGGCCACCAGCAGAGTCGAGCCTTCGGCGACCCGGCGCCAGCCGGACCAGCCGACCGGCTCGATCACCGGCGCCTCGCCCAGGAGCACGAAGCCGGACCACAGGTGGGGTGCGCTCCAGCGCGGATCGCCGAGCAGCTCCAGCTTGGCGCGGCGCAGCGCCTCGGCGGCGTCGAGGCCGCGATCGAGCTGGTGGTAGAACTGCTGCATGAAGGTGGCCGTGTTGCGGTCGCCGACATCCCAGAGGCTGGCGACCACCGCGTCCGAGCCGGCCGCCAGGAAGCTCCCCACCAGCGTCTCCAGTCCCTGGCCGTCGATCTCGAGCCCGGACGCCGTGGAGCAGGCGCTGAGCACGGTGAGCTGGACCTTCAGCTCGAGGGAGGCGATCTGCCGCGGAGTCACCACCCCCGAGCCCGGGTTCCCGTCGGCCGGGGCGAGCTGCAGCGAGGAGGCCGCGCCGGCGCGGTCGTCGAAGGTCGTGTGGGTGGCCAGATGCAGGGCGCTGGCACCGCCCCCGACGGCTTCGCGCAGGGCGGCGAACGTGGCCGAGCCGCCGCGGAGGATCCGGTGTCGGCCGAGCCGCCGAGCCGCTGCGTCGAGCTCGCGAGCGCTGGCCGGCAGCGGCTCGCGCCCGGGACTGTCGACCTCGCCGACTCCCACCAGCCGGTAGCGCGGCGGCTCGAGCCTCTCGTCGGGTGGATCGAGCAGACTCAGCGCCGAGGGCAGGTAGCGCACCGCGACTCTCTCGACCACGAGATCGCCCTGCAGCGCCGCGGGCCGCAGGAGCTCGAAGGGCACGTAGCGCAGAACGCCGTCCGCCGCGACGAGGATCTCCCGCGGCGTCCCGCGCCAGGACTCGTCCGGCAGCAGGCGCGACAGCTGGGTCACGTCGCCCGTGTCGACCGTGTTCCCCGCCGCCGCGGTGGCGCCGCGTCGCAGCCTGTCGTGCAGCCGCCTGGCGATGCGTTCGAGCTCCTCCCGGTCGCCGAGATCGCGGACGAAGAGCTCGTCCCGGGTCAGGGTGAAGGCGACCGAGCTCTGCTCGAGGGCGAAGATCTCCACCAGCACCTGGTCCTCTTCGAGACGGCGTTGCAGCTCGCGGACCAGCTGTTCGGGACCGAGCTCCGCCGTGGCGTGCAACGCCACTCTGCCCAGCCGCTCGAGCAGCTGGCGCTGCTTGGCGCGCACCGTCCACAGGTAGGCCTCGGCGTACCCCGTGTCGACGACGGTGTGGCGCTCGTCCGCGCGTCGAAGCTCGGACGGCGAGGCTCTCGACAGCAGTAGTGCGACCAGCTCCTCGAACACCGATCGCTGCTCGGCGACGGTGCGGGCATCGAGGGCAGTGCGGGCAGCGTCGGACTGGGTACGATCGATCGCGGTCGCGGCGGAGCGCAGATGCTCGGCGGCCTCGTCCGGCCGTCCGTCGTCGAGCGCGAGGCGGCCTTCGAGTGCGTCGATCTGCCACAGAGCCTGGGTCAGCTGGGCCTCCCGGGCCAACCGCCGCGCGCGCTCCGCGGCGCGCCGCGCCGACTCGAGATCGCCGGCACTCCTCGCCAGCCGCGCCCGCTGCAGCAGCGCGTCGACCACCTGGAGGCGGTCGCCCAAAGACTCGGCCAGAGCGATCGCCCGGTCGAGCACCAGGGCGGCCTCGGCCGGCGCGCGGCGGTTCTGTGCCAGCACCCGGCCGCGGTTGATCAGCACGTTGAGCTCGCCGCCGAGGTCGCCGAGCTGGCGGAAGAGCCGTTCGGCCTCCTCCAGACGCTCGAGAGCCGCTTCACTGTCGCCGAGGTTGCGCAGGATCACCGCCAGGTTCGCCTCGGCGAAGGCCCTCGACCTCTGCTCGAGACGCGGATCGCCGGCCACCCCGCGGAGCAGATCGGCGGCGTCCCGGTAGCGGCCGATCTGTTCGAGCAGGACGGCCCGATTGATCCGGGTGGTGGCGAGTTGCTCGTTGGCGGCGTCGTCGCCGGCCGACGCCATTGCGGAGAGCTCGTCGCCAGTGGCGCGTAGCAGCTCGTCGGCGGCCGAGAAGCGTCCCGCCGCCTGGTAGACGTTGCCGAGGTTCAGCGTCGTCTGCAGTGCCGAGAGGGGATCGCCCGAGTCACGATGCAGGCGCACGCTCTCGGCGAAGGCGGACTCCGCCGCTGCGAGCTGGGCGGCGGCGAGCCGCGCCAGCCCGAGGTTGTTCAGGGCGCGCGCCAGCCCGGACGACTCTCCCACTGTCCTCCACGCCTCCACCGCGGCGACGCACAGCTCTCCGGCACGCTGGGTGCGGCCGCTCTGGTTGGCGACGAAACAGGCGTTGTTGAGAGACGCGGCGCGTAGTTCGGCCTCGCGGGTCTCACCTGCCGCCTGCGCGAACAGCTCCATCGCCGTCTCGAGATCTCCCTGCGAGTACGCGGAGAGGGCGCGCTCGTAGACGGCGTCGGCAGCGCCGGGGCCGGCGGCGCTGCCGTCCTGGGCCGAGACCGCGACGGTGGCGGTGGCGAGCCCAGCCAGCCAGGAGAAGAGGCCCGTGCGAAGCGTCAGGCGGAGCGCATCGGCGAGGCTCCCCGTACCGCGACGGACGTGATGTCGGGGGAGGATCGACTCCCGTTCCTCGCGCCCTCGGCGCGCGATCGCACTCCTCGCACCCGTTCGTCGGTCGCAGGGCCCTCGGCCCGGGCCTGGGGCGCTACGATCGCAGGCGCCATGAGCGGAAGCAGACATCCGGAGGCCGATCCTGTCACCGAGGGCGTGCCGCGGCGGCGCTCGCCATGGGAGGAGGAGCTCGCCGGCCTGCCGCCGAATCTCGCCGCCGAGCGCAAGGCGCAGCTGATCGGTGTCGCCAACGCGCGGCGCCACATCTTCCTGTGCGCTGACCCGACGAAGCCGAAGTGCGCGCCGGCGGAGCGCGGGCGGGTGGCCTGGAAGTACCTCAAGGGCCGTCTCGCCGAGCTCGGGCTGCAGGACGACGGCTCGATCCTGCGCACCCGCGCCGACTGCCTGCGCATCTGCGCCGACGGCCCGATCGCCGTGGTGTACCCGGAAGGCGTCTGGTACCGCCGCTGCGATCCGCCGGTGCTCGAGCGCATCGTGCAGGAGCATCTGCTCGGCGGCCGCGTCGTCGAGGAGCACCGCCTGACCACCCGCGAGCTCGCCGGCGGCGTCGTATCACCGCGGTCGCCCCATTCGGATCTCGAGTCTTCCGGGCCGGAAGGGGCCGCCTCCGGGCCGGATCGCTGAGTGTCTCCGCGAGAGTCCGCGGATGCCGACTCGGGCTGCTAGCCTGCCGCTTCACCGACGGCCGGGTGCAGGCGTGAACGAGAGCGCCGCGTCCGCCGGGCCGAGGATCGCGAAGGCAGGGAAGAGACTCGAAGCCGCGACCGCGCCGGAGGGCGCCGGGTCGGCGGCTCGCAGATATCCAGGAGCAGATCGAGATGGCGAAGATCACCTACATCGAGCCGAGTGGCGAGCGCAAGACGATCGACGTGCCACCGGGATCGACCGTCATGGACGGAGCGGTCGACAACAACGTCGACGGCATCATCGCGTCGTGCGGCGGCTCGTGCTCTTGCAGCACCTGCCACGTCTACGTCGACGAGGAGTGGATCGGCAGGACCGGCAGGGCTCACCTCGCCGAACAGGACACTCTCGAGTTCGCCATCGACGTGCGCGAGAACTCCCGCCTGAGCTGTCAGATCGAGGTCACCGACGAGCTCGACGGCCTGGTCGTGCAGGTGGTCGACGAGCAGGCCTGAGCGGCGACGCTCGGTGCTCCTGGAGGGCGTGGAGCTCCAGGCGCGCGGCGACGCGTTCATCCGCCCAGCCGGCCGCCCGAGTAGATCGCGGTCCGCGGGTTGTACGCCTGCCAGTCGAACCAGTAGTCCTTGAGCACCCTCAGCCGCTCGAGCCGCCGGCCGGCCAGCGGCCCCGAGATCGCTTCGCCCGAGAACGACCAGGTGCTGCCGGTCTGCGCGTCGATCAGCGTCCCGCCGGCCCTCCACGGGGTGGCTTCGGGAGAGTCCCGCGCCGCATGCGGCATCCCTTCGAGAGGGGCAGTCGTCGGCGGCTCGATCGGTTCGGCGCCGCTCAGAGCACGATCATCGGCTGGGCGCACGAAGTCCAGCACCCGATCGTCCAGTCGGCGCGAGAAGCCGCGCACCGAGAGCCCGTCCTCGGCGACCCACAGCAGCAGCGGCTCGCCCGAGAGGGTGTCGCCGACCGGCGTCTGTTCGGCGAGCAGCTCGAGCGGATAGGCCTTGGCGCTGCCCCCCAGCTCGACGCCGACGATCAGTGCTTCTTCCGGGAGGGCGGTGCCGGCCGCCAGGCCGAGGGTGGGGAACGATCCGCGGCTGCCGGCGCTGTCGTCGCCGGCCTCGAGGCCGAGCCGGTAGGAATCGTGGTGCTGGGGATCGCCGGCCAGGACCTGGGTGCGCGGATGCTCGCGTCGCCAGATCGCGAAGCCGACTTCGTCCCAGGGCAGCGGCTCGAGCCGTTTTCCGGCCAGCGGCCCTCGGATCGCCTCGCCGGTGACCTGCTGCCACCAGGTACCGGTCTGGCGGTCGGCCATGACGAAGTTCTGGTTGTTGATCCCGACCAGCTGGAAGGTGAGCTCGATGCCGTCGACCGACGACCTCCACACCAGACCGGTGTGGCAGAGCGTTCAGTAGGTGACGACGAAGGGCTCGTCCGAGAGCCGGTCGTTGACGATGTGGTGGTAGGCGACGATCCCCACCGGATAGGCCTTCGACTCGTCGCCCAGTGAGACTCCGAGAACCAGGTCGTGCGGGCTGAGGAAGTCGGCCTGGTGGGCGGCGACGAAGCCCGGGTCGGGAAGCGGCGCGAACATCTTCTCGAACACGTTGACCCGCGCCGCGTAGGTGCCGAGGCCGAGCACCGCGACCGGGATCAGGAGCGCAGCCCGGGCGGCGCGGTTCTCGAGGCGGAAGAAGGATCGCGCCGCGAGCACCAGGCCCAGAGCCAGCAGGATCGCGGTGATCGCCGGGTTCCAGGTGACCAGCAGATGCACCAGTCTGATCTCGCCTGCGCTCTGGGTGCGCGACGGTTCGAGCAGGAGCACGGGTAGCGCGGCGCAGATCGCCGCGATCAGGCTCAGGATGTAGGGAATCGCGTGGAACACGGCGGGGACGTTAGCAGGCAGACAGGAGCCGGGAGCCCTCCTGCAATCTCCGCCGCCGTGTGCGGTGGAACCCCCCGGGGCGAGCGCGTCCGCCGGGCCCGCTCGCCTCAGAACTTGTTGCCCGGGTGCCCCGGCAGCTCGAAGTCGTCGTCCCAGGTGATCACCTCCGCCGCGCCGCCACAGCAGGTGGTCCAGGCGAAGTCGAAGTTGGCGCACTGAGCCAGCTCGTAGTCGGTGCGCATCATGTAGCCGGCTCCGGGGATGCCTCCGTGATTGTTGTTCCCCGAAGGATTGCCGGCGTCGAAGAAGGTGCACGTCTCGTTGCCGTGCCCGTTGTTGCCGTCTTCCTCGTCGGAGCAGTAGTAGACCGTGTCCGGTGGGCGCTGGCCCTCGTACGCCTCCTCGAGGCTCGTCGGCCAGCGGCCGTGCTCGAGCTCGAAGGCCTCGACGCGCGCCTTCGCGTGCCGCATGTCCTCGAGGATCGCCGCGATCTGCCCTTTGCGGATCTGACAGGTGGCCAGGGGCATGAGGACCATCGAGAGGATGCTCAGGACCGTGAGGCCGATGAGGATCTCGATCAGGGTGAAGCCGTCGCTGGTCGGCCTGCCGGCACGGTGGAGCGCTCGGGGACGGGCCTCGACTCGTCTCTGCTGGATCATCGCTCTGCTCCTCACTTCCACGACCAGGTGCTGAGCCCGGTCTCCTGGTGGCGGCCGTACTCGTAGAAGCCCGGCGGGCCGCCCCATTCGGGCTCGGCCTCGTACTTGCGGATGTGAACCCTCGCGGTGGCGGCCGGGCCGATGCGCACCTCGAGCGTGCGACCGAACCGATCGCGGATGCGGAAGGCACCCGGGTTCTCGATCGAACCGTCGGGGAGGAAGACGGCGCCGATGGTGCCGTCGGCGAGAACGCTCAGCCCGTCGGTCTGGCTGGTCGGATCGTCGTTGCCGTTGCCGCCGCCGTTGCCACCGCCGTTGCCGCCACCGCCGTTGCCGCCACCGCCGTTGCCGCCGCCGTTGCCGCCACCGCCGTTGCCGCCACCGCCGTTGCCGCCGCCGTTGCCGCCACCGCCGTTGCCGCCGCCGCCGTTGCCGCCGCCGTTGCCGCCACCGC
>QQVD01000032.1 GCA_003388555.1 Acidobacteriota bacterium
GAGCAGGGCGGCGAGGTCGACCTGGTGCGGTTGGAGGAGGTGCAAAGGAGGATCGAGGCGGTGGGGGCCTGGGACCTCGAGCGGCGGGTCTCGACCGTGCTCTCGCGCCTCGGTCTCGAGCCCGAGAGCAGGTTCTCGGGGCTCTCGGGCGGCATGCGGCGCCGGGTGCTGCTGGCGCGGGCCCTGGTGAGGACGCCCGACGTGCTGCTGCTCGACGAGCCCACCAACCACCTCGACATCCCGTCGATCGAGTGGCTGGAGGAGTTCCTGGTCGGCGAGACCGAGGACCGTCAGATGGCGCTGTTGGTGGTGAGTCACGACCGCGCCTTCCTGCAGCGGGTGGCGCGGCGCATCGTCGAGGTCGACCGCGGCACCGTGCGCGACTGGGGTCAGTGCACCCACCGCGAGTACCTCGAGCGGCGCGAGCGGCACCGCGAGGTGGAGGAGGTCCAGGCGGCCAAGTTCGACAAGCGGCTCGCCGAGGAGGAGGCCTGGGTGCGCCAGGGGATCAAGGCCCGGCGCACCCGCAACGAGGGGCGGGTGCGGGCGCTGGAGCGGTTGCGTGCCGAGCGCCGTGCGCGGCGTGAGGAGGCGGGACGCGGCTCGTTCCGGATCGGCGCTCTCGACAAGTCGCAGCGCTCAGGCAAGCTGGTGATCGAGGCCACCGGAATGGGGTTCGCTCATCCCGGTGGCGAGACGCTGATCCGCGACCTCGATCTGCTCGTGATGCGCGGCGACAAGCTCGGCATCCTGGGGCCCAACGGCTCCGGCAAGACGACTCTCGTGCAGCTGCTGCTCGGCGACCTCGCACCCGACACCGGATCCATCCGGCACGGGGTCCGCCTCGAGACCGCGGTCTTCGACCAGCACCGTGAGCAGCTCGACGAAGAGCGCACGGTCGCCGACAACGTCGCCGAAGGTGCCGACGAGGTGGTGATCGAGGGGCGGCGACGTCACGTCATCTCGTACCTGCGGGAGTTCCTCTTCCGCCCCGAGCAGGTGCGCAGCCCGGTCTCGGCGCTGTCGGGAGGCGAGCGGGCCCGGCTGCTGCTGGCGCGCCTCTTCCTGCGCTCCTTCAACCTGCTGGTTCTCGACGAGCCGACCAACGATCTCGATCTCGAGACCCTCGAGCTGCTCGAGGAGCGCCTGGTCGGCTTCGAGGGCACGCTGCTGCTGGTGTCCCACGATCGCGCCTTCCTCGACAACGTCGTGACCAGCACGGTGGTGCTCGAAGGCGGCGGCCGCGCCGTCGAGTACGCCGGCGGCTACAGCGACTGGCTGGCTCAGCGGCGGCCGCCGCAGCCGGCGGCCAAGTCCGGCGCGAAGGCCGGCGGCGAGGCTGCGGCCACGCGGCAGCGGGGCGCGGCGGCGCGGGCAGCGGCGAGGGCTGAGGACACCGGGGACTCCGGCGGTCGGGCGGCGAAGCTCTCCTACCGCGAGCGGCGTGAGCTCGACGGCCTGCCGCAGCAG
This sequence comes from Acidobacteriota bacterium, assembly GCA_003388555.1. Lineage (GTDB taxonomy): Bacteria > Acidobacteriota > Thermoanaerobaculia > Multivoradales > Multivoraceae > QQVD01. Next base: position 1,471 of record QQVD01000032.1, read on the forward strand.
ATCGAGGAGCTCGAGCAGGAGCAGGCGTCGCTGAACCAGCGCTTCGCCGATCCGCAGCTCTACCGGGCCGAAGGCGAGCAGGTGGCGCGGCTGAGGCAGCGGGCCGAGGAGGTGCGGCTAGAGCTCGCCCGCAGCTACGCCCGTTGGGAGGAGCTCGAGGCGCGCAGCTGAGCGCCCCGAGTCCGGGGCGCGGAGCAGGTGGGTGGCGTGGGAGCCCCGTCGGTCGCCGCCGCGATCGGCGGCGCCGTGGGTTGCGTCCCGTCGCCGGGTGCGCCAGGATCCCTGTCGAACGATTGTTTGAAACATCCGTTCCAAACATGCGTTCGAAGGTCGGTGGTGGACGCAGAGGAATTCGACGATGGGAACACCCGCAGATTCGGAGAAGGCACGCAGCCGCCTGGAGGAGGCGGCGCGCGAGGTGTTCGCCGAACACGGCTACCAGGGCGCCACGGTGCGCGAGATCTGCCGTCGCGCCGGACAGAACCCGAGCTCGATCAACTACCACTTCGGCACCAAGGAGGACCTCTACCGCAAGATCCTGCGCCAGGTCGGGCCACCTGAGGACGCGCCGCCGGTCGCCCTGATCGAGGAGGCGAGCCCGCGCCAGCGTCTGCGCGCCTTCATCGCCTACTTCCTCGCCGAGACCCTCGGTGGGGAAGAGCAGCCCTGGAAGGCCCGGGTGATGGCGCACGAGTTCGCCGCCCCGACTCCGCTGCTCGACGAGCTGGTGCAGGGCGCGATCCGTCCTCACTTCGAGATGCTTCACGCCACGGTCGCCGAGCTGCTCGGAGTAGCGGGAGATCGGACGGCGCCGATCGATCAGCTGGTCACCGACCACGCCTTCGGCGTGGTGTCGCAGGTGGTGTTCTACCGTCATTCGAGGCCGGTGGTGGAGCGGGTCGCGCGGCGCCGCTACGGCGCCACCGACATGGAGCGCCTGGCGGACCACATCGCGCGGGCGGTCCTCGCCGCGATCGCCGCCGACCGCCGCCGCGTAGCTGCGTGCACGAGGCAACGTCGCGCCGAGGCCGAGGAGGTTGCTGGATGACACCTTTTCGAGGCGCTTTCCCCCTCGCCGACCGCCGGCGCTCGGCGCACCGCCGGATCGTCTGGGCGTCGGTGGGCTTCGCGGGGCTTGCCGGCTGCGCCCACCAGAGCGTGTTGCCGAGCGCGGCCGAGCTCGAGCCGCCGCCGGCCTACGCCTGGCAGTCGGAGCTGACGGCCGAGACCGGCTTGGCTGCGGACGAGCTCTGTGCGGTGCTCGGCGGCGAAGAGCAGCGGGCGGCGCAGGAGCGCCTGCTCGCCGGCAGCTGGGATCTCGCCGCCGGTCTGGCGCGCTTCGTCGCCGCCGACGCGCGGGCGCGCGAAGTCGGCGCCACTCTGCGACCGCAGGTCAACGCCCAGCTGCAGGTGACGCGCGCCGCGGGCGGGGCCTTCGGTGCCGCCGCCGGCATCGGTGGCGCCGGATTCGGCAACAGCGCGGTGACCACATACCAGCCGGCGGTCGCCGCGAGCTGGGAGGTGGACGTCTGGGGCCGACTCCGCTCCCGGCGTGCCGCGGCACTCGCCGACAGCGCCGCGGCGCTCGAGGATCTGCGAGGACTCGGCGTGTCGCTCTCGGCCAGCCTCGCCGAGCTGTCGTTCGGCATCGCCGCCGAGCGGGCGCTGCTCGAGGTACTCGAGCGGCAGCGGCAGTCCTCGCAGCGTTTCCTCGAGCTCGTCGAGCTGCGCTTCGGCCAGGGCTTCGGCGCGGCGCAGGACATCGGACGCCAGAAGGAACAGCTGCTCGGCCTCGACGGCCAGATCGACCTCGCCCGGGGCCGGCTGCGGGGTCTGCTGACGCAGCGGGCGGCGCTTCTCGGTGAGCTGGATCCGCTCGCGGAGTCGGACGCGGGGGCGTCGGCGGGGATCGGCGAGGCACTGTCCCAGGCCGTCGAGGCGCCGCTGCCCGAGATCGGGGTACCGGCCGAGCTCGTCGACCAGAGGCCCGACGTGCGCTCGGCGCGACGCCGGCTCGAGGCCGCCGATCGCAGGCTCGCCGCGGCAGTGCGCGAGTGGCTGCCGGGCCTGACCATCACCGGCACCCTGTTCGACTTCCAGCGCTCCCTGTCGGATCTGTTCGAGGACCTGTTCTGGCAGGTCGTCGGCAGCGCCTCGCAGTCGGTCTACCAGGGCGGCGCACGCGCCGCCCGCATCGAGCAGGCGCAGGCTACGGCCGACGAGGCGTTGGCCGCCTACGCCGCTGCCCTGGTCGGCGCGGTGCGCGAGGTCGAGGGCGCGGTCATCGCGCTGGTCTCCCAGCGCCAGCTGCTCGACAACCTGGAGCGTCGCGCCGAGGAGTCCGGGCGCGTTCTCGAGCTGACCCGCGCCTCCTACCGCGAAGGCGCCACCGACTACCTCAACGTGATCACCGCGCTGCAGGCGACGCAGTCGCTGGAGCAGCAGACGGTGGAGGCGCAGCGCCAGCAGCTCGCCGGGCGGGTGCGGCTGTGCCGCGCTCTCGGCCTGCCGAGCGGCGCGCCGCGCGAGATGTTCGATTTCCTCCGGCCCGCGAGGACCTCCGCCGAGCCGGCCGAGCGCGCCGAGTCCGAGACCGCTTCCCTCTCCGCGGCGAGAGGTCAGGAGAAGAGATGAAGATCCGGGTCGCGATTCCGTTCCTGTCGTTTCTCCTCTTCGTCGCCATCGCGGCGCTGGTGGTGAAGACCGCGAAGCAGCCCGAGCCCGAGCAGCGCGTCGACCTCGGCGCGCTGGTCGAGGTCGTCGAGGTGCGGCGCGACGCCCACCGCATCGACGTGCAGGCGCAGGGCACGGTGCTGCCGGCGCGTCGGGTGGTGGTGCAGCCGCAGGTCGCCGGGCGGGTCGAGTGGATCGCCGAGGCCTTCCAGCCCGGCGGGCGCTTCTCCGCCGGCGCTCCTCTCTTCCGCATCGAGCAGGCCGACTACGAGCTGGCAGTGGCGACGGCGCGCTCGGCGCTCGCCGAGGCCGAGGCGCAGCTGGCGCTCGAGCAGGGGCGCGGCCGCGTCGCCGAGCGCGAGTGGGAGCTGTTCCGCGACGAGCTCGACGACGAGCAGCGCGAGGCGGCGCTGGCTCTGCGCCAACCCCAGCTGCAGTCGGCGCGGGCGGCGGTTGCGGCCGCCCAGTCCCGTCTCCGGCGTGCGGAGCTGGATCTCGAGCGCACCACGGTCAGGGCTCCCTGGAACGCTCTGGTCCTCGACGAGTCGCTCGACGTCGGACAGACGGTGGGGATCCAGAGTGTCGTGGCCACCCTGGTCGGCTCCGACGTCTTCTGGGTGCGCGCCGCGGTGCCGGTCGACCAGCTCGCGGCGGTCGACCTCGAGGCGGGCGGCGACCGGCCCGGAACCTCGAGAGCCTGGGTGCGCGCCGACGGCGGACAGTCGGCGGCGCCGAGAACCGGCCGTGTGCTGCGACTGCTCGGCGACGTCGAGCCGGCCGGACGGCTGGCGCGCGTGCTGATCGAGGTCCCCGACCCGCTCGATGCGCCGCAGGGCGGCGGCGATCCTGCCGATCGGCTGCTGCTCGACGCGTACGTCGACGTGACCATCGAGGGCGCCGAGGAGCGCCAGCTCTTCGAGCTGTCCCGGAACTGGTTGCAGGACGGCAATTCGGTCTGGCTCTTTCGTGACGGCACGCTCGATGTGCGTCAGGTCGATGTTGCCTGGCGCGACGCCGACCGAGTATGGGTGGACGAGGGACTGGCTGACGGCGATCTGGTGGTCACCTCGCGCATCGCGACGCCGGTGCAGGGCATGAAGCTGCGCCGGCTCGCCGATCCCGGGCGGTCGCCGTCGCGCGACGGTGCGCCGGTGCGCATCGGTGGTGACGTTTCGGGGGCGCAGCCCGCGCGGGGCGAGACCCCTTCCGCGGCGGGCGCCGCCGGCTCCGAGCCGGTCGGCGAGGAGGGAACGACGCCATGAGGGACACCTCCCCGCGTCCGGGTTCGATCGAGCCGCAGCCGACCCGCCGCGGCCCTCTCGCCTGGATGGCCAGCAACGCGGTGGCCGCCAACCTGATGATGCTCTTCTTCATCGTCGGGGGCCTGGTCTTCTCGCGTTCGGTGAAGCAGGAGGTCTTCCCCGAGGTCGATCTCGACATCGTCACCGTTCGGGTGCCCTACCCGGGCGCCTCGCCCGAGGAGGTCGAGGAGGGCGTGGTGCTCGCGATCGAGGAGGAGATCAGCGGCGTCGACGGCATCAAGCGCATCTCGTCCACTGCCGCCGAGGGCTCGGGCGTCGTGGTCGCCGAGCTGCTGATCACCACCAACCCCGACCGCGCCCTGGCCGACATCAAGAGCGCCGTCGACCGCATCACCTCGTTCCCGCAGGACGCCGAGCGCCCGATCATCTCGCTGGCCAACCTGCGCCGGGAGGTCGTGCGCGTGGTGGTGCACGGCGACGTGCCGGTGCGCACCCTCGATCGCCTGGTCGAGGACTTCCGCGCCGAGCTGCTCGCCGACGACCGGGTCACCGTGGCGGAGAAGGCCGGGCTGCCGCCGCCGGAGATCAGCATCGAGGTTCCCTCCGAGAACCTGCGGCGCTACGGCCTGACCCTGCCGCAGATCGCCCAGGCGGTATCGGCCGCCTCGATCGACCTGCCTGCCGGCTCGGTGAAGACCGGCGCCGGCGAGGTGCTGGTGCGCACCACCGAGCGGCGCGACTACGGCGAGGAGTTCGGCGACATCGTGGTCCTGGCGCGCCCCGACGGCTCGCGGGTGCGGGTGCGCGACATCGCGACGGTGATCGACGGCTACCAGGACACCGACGAAAGGGCCTTCTTCGACGGCGAGCCGGCTGTCGAGCTGGCGGTGTACCGGGTTGGCAGGGAATCGCCGATCGACGTCTCCGACGCGGTGCGCGAGCTGGTCGAGGAACGCTCCGAGGTGCTGCCGTACTCGGTCGGCATCGCACTGCTCAACGACGAGTCGACCAACTTCCGCGAGCGCATGTCGCTGCTGTTGCGCAACGGGCTCTTCGGCGCCGTCCTGGTGCTCTGCATCCTCGGCCTCTTCCTCGAGCCACGCATCGCCTTCTGGGTGTCGCTGGGCATCCCGATCAGCTTCCTCGGTGCCTTCCTCTTCATCCCCATGGCGGGGATCTCGATCAACCTGATCTCGCTCTTCGCCTTCGTGCTGGTGCTCGGCATCGTGGTCGACGACGCGGTGGTCGTCGGCGAGGCGATCTACCACCGCAGGCGGGCCGGCGGAACGCGGCTCGAGGCCGCGGTCGACGGCACCCGCGAGGTGCTGACCCCGGTCGTCTTCGCGGTGCTGACGACGATCATCGCCTTCGCGCCGTTGCTCTTCGTGCCCGGCGTCACCGGCAAGTTCTTCAAGAACATCCCGTTGATCGTCATCCCGATCCTGGTGATCTCACTGGTCGAGTCGCTGCTCATCCTGCCGGCCCACCTGGCACACGTGCCGCGTCTCAAGGTGCGTAGCAACGGCGACGCCAGCTTCTTCCAGCGTCTCTCCGCCCGTCAGCGCCGCTTCTCGGATCGCTTCGAGGAGCGCGTCGAGGAGGGCATGCCGCCGCGACTCGAAGGGCTGTGCGGTCGCCGCTACCTGGTGCTGGCGGTGGCGACCGGGCTGCTGGTCGTCTCGCTGTCCTTCGTGGTCTCGGGGCGGCTGAAGTTCAACTTTTTCCCCTCGGTCGAGGGCGACCGCATCGCCGCCACGGTGCAGCTGCCGTTCGGCGCTCCCGACAGCGAGACCGAGCGGGTGACCAGGCGGGTGCTCGAGGCGGCCGAAGAGGTGCGTGCCGAGCTCAACCAGGAAGACGAGGGTAGCGCCGAGGACGTGGTCGACAGCATCCTGATGCGGGTCGGCTCGACGTCGGTGGGTGGCTTCAGCCCGGGCGGCATCCAGACCCAGAGCGGGTCGCACATCGGCGAGGTGTCGGTCAACCTGGTCTCCGGTGAGGTGCGCGACACCAGCTCCACCGAGTTCATCCGCCGCTGGCGCGAGCGCGTCGGCGAGCTGGCCGGCGTCGAGCGCCTCGCGTTCAACTTCGCCGACGGCCCGTCGGCCGGCGCCAAGGTCTCGGTGCAACTGTCGCACAACGACATCGCTACCCTCGAGCGTGCCGCCACCCGCGTCGCCGCCGCGCTCGCCGAATACCCCGGGGTGTTCGACATCGACGACGGTTTCCAACGCGGCAAGCCGCAGCTCGATCTGGAGCTGAAGCCGGTCGCCAGGGCGCTGGGGATCAGCGAGCGCGACCTGGCGCTGCAGGTGCGCGGCGCATTCTTCGGCGCCGAGGCCAGCCGCCAGCAGCGTGGCCGCGACGAGGTGCGCACCTACGTGCGCCTACCCGAGGCGGAGCGCGACTCGGTTCACTTCATCGAGAGCCTGATGATCCGAACACCCGGCGGCGGCGAGATCCCACTCGAGGAGGCGGCCTACGTCGAGCGCGGGCGTTCCTTCACCGAGATCAGCCGCCTCGCCGGCCGCCGCACGGTGGCGGTCACCGCCGACGTCGACCCCCAGGTCACCACCGGCAGCGAGATCTCCAGGATCCTCGCCGACGACGTGCTGCCGCAGGTGCAGCAGGAGATCGCCGGCCTCGGCTTCACCTTCACCGGCGAGCAGGAGGAGCAGGCCGACTCGGTCGCCGCGCTGGGCCGCGGCGTCATGGTGGCGATGATGGCGATGTACGGCCTGATGGCGGTCGCCTTCCGCAGCTACGGCCAGCCCCTCGTGGTGCTCTCCGTCGTGCCCTTCGGCCTCATCGGCGCCATCTTCGGCCATCTGGTGATGGGCTACGACCTCAGCTTCCTCAGCGTCTTCGGCCTGGTGGCCCTGACCGGAGTCGTGGTCAACGACTCCCTGGTGCTGATCACCGCGATCAACGATCAGCGTCGTGCCGGCGTACCCGTGCTCGAGGCGGTGGTGCAGGGCACCACCCGCCGCGTGCGCCCCGTGCTCCTCACCTCGCTGACCACCTTCTTCGGCCTCGCGCCGATGATCTTCGAGCGCTCCCTGCAGGCGCGCTTCCTCATCCCCATGGTGCTCAGCCTCGGCTACGGAGTGCTGCTGGTCACCGGCATCGCCCTGGTCCTGGTGCCGTGCACCTACATGATGCTGGAGGACTTCAAGCGCGGCGTGGCGAGGGTGCTGGGGGGAGAGGAGGAAGAAGAGGGAGCGGGGGAGCAGGCGGTGGCGTGATCAGCGCGGTGCGCAGACCGCCAGCAGGAAGTGCGGCCTGAGGTGCCCGCTGCTCAACATGCGCTCCTCGATGGCGAAGATCATCTCGAGGATCTCGACCGACGCGGGGTCGTCGGCGACGAAGTTGCCGGCAATACCGTCGAGCAGGAACTGCAGGATGGTGCCTCCTGCGGAGTTGACCTCGATCAGTTCAAAGCGCTCCTCCAGCACCCGCGGGATGTCGGAGCTGCGGATCGACTCCGACGGATCGACCCTGGCGACCTCCGCCGGGTCGGGGAAGGCGACACGCTGCCGGACCTTGCCGCGATCGAACTCGGCGTGTGAGCGACGGTATCGCGCCGGAATGAGCGAGAAGGTCGCCTCGATCACGCGCCTCTCCTCCGGCGAGAGATCGAAGCGGTCGGGTCCAACGTACTCGTTCACGAACAGGCGCCCGTCGCGCTTGAGACCGCGGGAACACGACTCGAGCGCCTGTTCGAGATTCTCCAGGTGGTGGAGCGACGAGTCGAAGAAGATCGCATCGTAGGCCTCCTCCTCGAGCTCCAACGCTTCGGCGTCCGCTACGCGGTAGTGGAGCCGATCGCCGAGGCCGGCCTCGGCTGCCCGTCGCGTCGCGATCTCCACGCGCCGCGGCGCGATGTCGATGCCTTCGATTCGTACGGCCGCGTCGAGCAGCGCCAGGTGCCGTTCGAGGTCTCCATCGCCGCAGCCGACGGTCAGGATGCGCTCCACCGGCCTGGCCGGGCCGAGGTGGCGCTCGACGCAGTGGTTCACCCAGTGGGTGTTCTGGCCCCGGGTGGCCAACTGCTGGTGTCTCTGGGCGACGAGGGGGTTCGCCAGCCAGTAGGTCGGACCGTCGAACACGTCGTTGGTCTTGTGGTCCCAGTACGCTGCTACGGTCTCGTCCCGCGTAGTCATCGAGTTCGGTCTCTCTTCGAGGGAGCTGTGGTCGTCCCCGGTGGCGCGAGGCGCCGCCGTCGCCGTTCCGGTCTCGTCAGTCCTCGGCCTCGCTTGCGAGCGAGCCCCGTTCCGTCTCTCGGGCCCGCCAGGCCCCGAACCGCCTCGCCACGTCGGCTCCCTGGCGGGCGCCCGCTGGCGGCGACCGCAGGTGATCTCCGCCGCGCGGAGCGCCTCGTCGGCACCGACTCCGACCTCTCGTCGCCTCGGGGTCCGCTCGACACTCTACAATGGCCGCACCGCCTCGGTTCGAGCACAATGGTCGCGACGGCGCGACGCCCGGGACGAGAGTTTCGGGGACGATCGGGCAGAGTGATTCCAGCCCTCCTGGAGCGATGCAAGATCCGGAGATCGTAGCCCTCCTCGAGGGTCGCCAGGACGCCGTAGCAGCCGTCAGGAGGTGGATCCGGGGGGCCTTGACCCCGTTCCGCAACGCGTTGCACCGCGAGCTGGAGGATCTCGAGCAGGAGGTCCTGGAAGCCCTGCTCGAGGGCATCCGCGAAGGGAGCTACCGTGGCGACAGGGGTCTTGCGCCGTACGTTCGGTCGCTCGCCCACAACCGCTGCGTCGATCGGATCCGATATCACGCTCGCAGGACCTGGGTCGATCTCGGCGACATCGAAGCGGATCCCCGATTCGTGGCCCATGGAGCCCAGCAGCGACTCGGCGAGCTGGACATCGTCCGCAAAGTCGTGGCAGGGATGCCGGAGGAGTGCAGGCAACTCTGGGCACTGCTGCAGGAGGGCTACCGGTACGACGAGATGAGCGACCGGATGGGCATAGCCCCAGGTGCCCTTCGCGCCCGGGTCATGCGGTGCAGGCAGAAGGCTCTGGCCGAGAGGGAGAGACTTCGGCGGAACGCGTCACGAAATCCGGAGTCGGACGACTGAGAGGATGAAGCCGCGGAAACGGTCCCGCTCGGTGAGGGACCAGACCTCCGACGCCGCGGCAAGAACGACCCCTCGAGGTTGCGAAGCAGTGGAAGACGGAACGAGAGAGTCGCGGCCCTGGGACGGCCCACTCACCTGCAACCGGGTGCGCCAGGGTCTGCCCTGGCTGCTGAACGGCTCCCTCGGAGAGCGCGCCGAGACACGTCTCTACGACCACATCGCCTCGTGCGCGGAGTGTGAGAAGGAGCTCGGCTCGACTTCGGAGCTCTGGCTCGACCTGTCGACGGCTCGGCAGGAGCTCCTGTCGGGGCCGGCGACCAGCGAGGGCGCATCGGATTCGCAGCGTTGGCGATCTCTCCGACTGATCGCGGCGGGTCTCGGGGCCGCCGCCCTGGCTCTGGGGATCTACATCGGGCTCGATGGCACCAACGAGACCTCGTCGTCGCCGGAGGGGGCCACGGCCGAGCTGCTGGAGACGCCGGGAGAGGCGCGCGAGGGGCTGCTGTTCGCCAGCGACTTCGAGAGCGGCGACCTGTCGATGTGGTCGACGGAGGTCGCCTCGCCGATGAGGCCCGACGACGACTTGCGCTAGCGGCTGGTGACAGGAGCCCTCGCGGGAGAGATCCGAGGCCTGCCCAGCGGGTGCCACCGGGCCGCGAAGGCGACGTGGCGCCATCTCTCCCGCGAGAACAACCAGAGCCCGAGGCGTAGGCCGAGGGCGACGAAGGGGAGGGAGTGCCGCTCGCGGCAGTCCGGACTCAACCAGAGCCCGAGGCGTAGGCCGAGGGCGACGAAGGGGAGGGAGTGCCGCTCGCGGCAGTCCGGACTCAACCAGAGCCCGAGGCGTAGGCCGAGGGCGACGAAGGGGAGGGAGTGCCGCTCGCGGCAGTCCGGACTCAACCAGAGCCCGAGGCGTAGGCCGAGGGCGCAGTCGGACCAGCATCACTCCACCGAGCGGCGCCGGGGTTTCGGTCTCTCGGCTCCGCTGCATCGCCTCGACGATCCTCTCGCCTTCGTCGACGGTGCCTCGCCGGGGACCGCAGATCCCTCGCTCAGCCCCTTCGGGTCCCTCGACTACTGGCTGCTTTGAAAATGGCCCGAGAGACGGATCGTAAAGCGCCAGAATCCACGATTGCCCGCGGCTGCCCGTCCTTACCCCAGCACCCATCTGCATCCATCTTGAGGGTGGCCCGAAGGGCCATCCGGGACTGCTAGGATCGCGTGCCGACGGGACGCGTGTAACGGGCGCTGTCTTGACGTCTCGTTCACCGAAGCCCGCCACCGGCGAGCGGCAGCGCTCCTCCATCCGAGTCCTTCCCCTCGAGCAGGGGCGAGGAACTCTCGGAGGATGGATGCGTAGAGTCGTAGTGCTCGGGATGCACCGTTCGGGCACGTCTGCCGTGGCCCGTTATCTCTGTTCGCTCGGCGGCTTCGTTGGTCGCGACGACGATCTCATGCCGGCGCGCCCGGACAACCCCCTCGGATTCTACGAGCGGGTGGACACGGCCGCCCTCAACGACGACGTACTGGAGGCTGCGGGCGTCGACTGGTCGACGGCGGAGGGAGACCTGGCGACGCGGTTCTCGGCGGGCCAGTTCGAACGGTTCCGCATGCGCGCTCGCGCCATCGTCGAGGGGCTTGACGGTGCCGGACGGTTTCCGGTTCTGAAGGACCCGCGACTCGCTCTGACGCTGCCGGTCTGGCGAACGGCGCTCGGCGAGTGCGCGTGGATCGTCAGCGCTCGCGACGCCAGGGATGTCGCTTCGTCGCTCATCCGGCGCAACGGATTCACTCGCACCCACGCGCTCGCCCTGTGCGAGTCCTACCTGACCTCGATCACTTCCGCGGTCGCCGGCGAAGAGGTTCTGGTGGTCTCCTACGAGCGCTTGCTCGAGCACACCGAAGCCGAGTGCGGGCGGATCAGGGCCTACCTGACCTCTTTGGGCGTTGCGGTCGAAGAGCCCTCCGGAGGGGTCCTCGAGTCGGCGATTCGGCCCGAGTTGAGGAACGAAGTCTCGGCGCTGGGGGAGGAAGAGGTGCTGCCGGCCGGGCTTGCGGGTCTGGAGGCGCGGCTCAGCCAGGCGGGCCGCGAACCCGGCCCGGTCGTGTTGCCCGTCACCGAGATCGGTCGGCACAGCCGCGAGGTGTTGGAGCTGGCCAGGCAGGCAGTAGGGAACCGAGACCGTCTCCGAGAGCTCGAGATCCATCACCGCCGCCTGGTCGAGACACTCGAGCGAAGGTACGACGAGCTCTTCCAGCGGCGGGAAGGCGAGATCGCGGCCCTCGAGAAGGAGATCTCGGTACGCCAACGCGAGATCGCAGACCGCGACCGCGAAATCGATCGGCTGGTGGAGACGGAGCGAGCCGCCCAGGGCAGACGGGACCTGCTGCTGGCGAACGCTGCCCGAGACTTGGACGAGCAGCGCCGGGGGCGAGACCTCGCCGTCACCGAGTCCACCGAGCTGCGCGGCGAGGTCGGCCGGCTCGAGCGGCTCGTCGAGCAGTGCGACGACGCGAAAGCGAGGCTCCGGAACGAGCTCAGGTCGACCACCGCCGAGCTCGAGGCCGCTCTCGCTGTCGTCAAGGACCTCGAGGCATCGCGACCCGTCCGCTGGAGCAGGGCCGTGCGTTCGGCGATGGGCGGTTCGGGTCGCTCGAAGCCGCAGTCCTGACCCCAAAGGGAGCCAGTGATCGAAATCATGGGGGGCTGAGTTGGAGCGCCGGTGGTAGGCCCTTCACGCCAGGCCGTGGTGTGACGGGCGCCCAGCGAGGAGCTGTTCACCGCGAGATGCCTTGGCGTCGTCTGTCCCGGCAGACGCCTCGGTCGGAAGTGCTTCCGCCGAGTGCTCCCGGGGGCCGACTAGACCGCGGACGACGCCTCCAGGGCAGAGTCCTCGGTCTCGTGCGACTGCGATCCCGAGGCGGAGTCGATGCGATGGAGGGTGCGTCTGCCGTACTCCGCCAGCACCTCGTCGACCTTGCCCTGGGCCCTGATCTCTCCACCCTCCAGCAGCACGCAGCGGGTGCAGAGTCGCCGAATCGTCGTCTCGTCATGGCTGACCACGAGGGTCGTGGTGCCCGAGGAGACCAGCTCGTCGACCCGCCTCTGGCACCGGAGCATGAACTCCGCATCGCCGACGGCGGTGACTTCGTCGAGGATCAGCACGCTGGGGATCGATGCTGTCGCGATCGCGAAACCAAGCCGGGCGACCATTCCCAACGAGTAGCTCTTCACCGGCTGTTCGATGGATCTGCGGATGCCACTGAAGTCGATGATGCTCTCCTCGAGAGCTTTGATCTCTCGACGGCTGAGTCCGAGTAAGAGGGCGTTGAGCTCGATGTTCTCTCGGCCCGAGAGCTCGTAGTCGAAGCCCGTCCCCAGCTCGAGAATCGGTGCGACGCGACCGTCTACGGAGACGGTGCCGCGGGTCGGTCGGAGGATGCCGGAGACCACCTTGAGCATGGTGCTCTTGCCGGCCCCGTTGCGGCCGATGATGCCGACGCACTCGGCCCGCTCGACCTCCAGATCGACCTCTCGCAGGGCCCGGATGACCTTGCGCTTCCTGCGCCCGCGCAGCACCTGGATGAAGTACTCCTTGATGCTGGTCGCGGTGTGCTCCTTGACCGAATAGTCCAGCGAGACTCCGCGCAGTTGTACGACTGTCATCGAGCTCGCTCACTCACACGAAGAAGGCGATGCGACGTTCGGACTTCCGGTAGATCCAGACGCCGATGGCGAAGGACGCCATAGCGCAGAGGAGCGCCACCGAGAGATGTTGTATCGGGGGGATCTTGGACAGGTAGATCGGGTCGCGGAAGACCTCGAGGACGGATCGGATGGGGTTGTAGTGCACGATCCAATAGAAGTGGTCGGGCAGGATGTCCTTCGGATAGAAGACCGGCGTCAGGTACATCGTCAGCGTCAGGAGGACCGTGACGAATTCGATGACGTCGGTGAAGAAGACTGCGAGCGGCGACAGCGCGAGTCCTGCTCCGAGGGTGAAGAGCAGTGCGATCGCGATCGCCACGGGGAGGAAGAGGAGCGCGGGACCGATCTTGTGATCGGTGACGATGAGCAGAGCCAGAAGCGGCACCAGTGCGAGGACCAGGTTGACGACGCCCGACACCACGGCCGCGAAGGGGAACACCGCGTAGGGGACGGCGACCTTCCTGAGCAGGATCGCGTTGCCGCGGAGGCTGTTCATCGAGTTCGTGATGCTCTGGCTGAAGAAGTTCCAGAAAAGCACGCCGGTGAGCGCGTACACGGGGTAGTTCTTGATCGAGAACCGGAAGATGGCGCTGAAGACCGTGTGCAGGACCAGCATCATCAGGAGCGGCTGCAGCATCGTCCAGATGGCGCCGAGGAAGGAGCCGCGGTAGCGGACCTTGAGCTCGCGTTTGACCAGGACGAAGACGAGATCGTGGTGGAGTCGCATCTATCTACTCTGGAACGCTATTCGTTGTCCCGGTGCGGAGGGAGGAGGCGCAGCTTGCGCAGCACCTTGTGGTAGAGCATCCAGGCGCGAAAGAACCTGGAGCTCTGGAGACGATCCAAGTAGTCCTCCAGGTGTTTGATGCGGGAGCCCGGATCCAGGTCGTCCTCGAACGGCGCTTCGGTCACCGGGACCGAGCGATAGAAGTCGACATCGCGGAAGGGAACTCGCTCGCCGAGGTCCGGGGCTCGGCGAGGAGCCTCGGCGAAGCGCTGCAGGGGCCTGGTCGTCGCTGCGTAGCTGTACTCTCTCTCGGCGAAGGAGAGCGCCGCCTCACTCATCTCCTCGAGACGGGCCGGGTTCCGCGAAGCCCAGGTGATGCGTTCTGCGAACGCGCTCGCGTCGCCGATCGGCGAGGTCAAGATCAGGTCCGACCGGCTCAGCTCGAGACTCACCTCGGTGCCCTGGGTCGAGAGTACGGGCAGACGATGACGGACCATCTCGTTGATCCGGTTGCGGGCTCCGAAGACGGTCTCGTAGTTGCGGCTGTCGACGTTGAGTCCGAGATCGCACTCCTGCAGCAGTGGGGAGATCTCGGCGGTCGGGATCCAGCCGAGAAAGACGAACCGATCGCGATGGGGGCTTCGATCGACCTGTTCGCGGAAGCGGACGAAGGTGGTTTCGTCGTGTCCGGGGAGGGTGCCCCCGGTCGAGGCGAAGCAGATCTTCGGGTTCGCTTCCATCGCACTCTCGAGGCTGCGAAAGAGGAGGTCGGTGTCCGTCCAGGTGTTGTAGCCGCCGAGCCAGAGGACGATGAAGGCGTCGTCGCCCAGGCGCGCGTCGCCATCCCTGAGTCGCCGCGGTCCGCCACTCGGTGGCTGCGTGTCGACGATCGCGTTGGGGATGTGGTGGGTGAACTCGTAGCCGAAGTTCTGCCGGCCGAGCCGGCCGCGGGTGGCCAGTTCTCCGGCGATGGCGTGGGCCTGCGCCCGCGAGACCGCCGAGAAGGCATCGGCGCGATCGAGGATGCGCCTCTCCATGCGCCAGAAGTGTGAAAGGTAGACGTCGTCGTCGTAGACCTTCGCCTTCGCCTGCGCCTCGGCCATCACCCATCCGTTCAGGTCTGCCCAGATCGGCGCCTGTGTCTCGATCACCACCGCCCGCGAGGCCGGGTACGTGTTGATACCGACGACGAGATCTGGCTCGAAGTCGTCGTGATAGCGCTGGAGCTGCTCAGGGCGATGGAAGAGGGCGCCGCGTACCGCGAGGTACTCGAGTGCTCCCTGCCGCTCCTCGATCACCGGAGGACTTCCGGAGTCGTAGGCAGCTTCGTTGCGCACCGCGACGAGGCGGACGCGGTGTCCGGCAGCGAGAAGTGGCTGCACCAGATGCCAGGTCCGAAGCCCGGACGCATCGAGCCGGCCTCGGCTCTCGGTCGGCAACGGAGCGGCGCCGACAGCGAGGATACGAGTCACGAAGGCGGCCTCGAGAAGGTGTCGATCAGCGAAGGAGGAGTATAGCCGACCTGCCCGTCGGCATCCGATGCCGTGAGGGAATCGTGGCTCTCGGCCGAGTGTGGCTTCCGGCCGCTCGGGGGAGCCGGCGATCAGGCCGCCGCGTGGCGTGGGCGAGACGCGTAGGTTAGGGTTGAAAGCAGTGTCGTGCAGCTGTAAGCAGCTACCCGCAGGCGATCTCGAACCAGAGGACCAAGATGTCGAAATCCGGGCCCGGCAACGCCGGCGCAAGCCATCGTGGACGACGTCGGCGCTGCGTCGTGGTCAGCTGGCTCGCGGGTCTCGCCTGCATGCTCCTCGCGACCGTGCTCGAGGCCGCCCCTCAGGTCTACGTGCACCATACGGATGGCACCTGCGGCGGCCTCAGCCCCTGCTACCCGAACATCGATCAGGGCGTTCAGAACGTCGACAACGGCGGTGAGGTCATCGTGCTCTCCAACGGAGCAGACGCCGTGCTGCAGAACCGGGGAAAGACCGGACTGACGATTCGCGGCGACGTGCCGACGCGGACCATCACCGGCGGTGTGAACATCACCGGCGGCACCACCACCGGTTGGGAGTTCCGAGATCTCATCTTCACTGCCGGGATGCTGGTGAAGAACATCGCGACGTCGCTGACGATCGAGAATCTGACCACGACGGGCATGCAGATCGGTTCGTTCACCCAGGACACCAACGCCGCCATCGTGGTGCGCAACGTCACGATGGGGGGCAATCCGCAGGCGCTCATCTCGATCATCTCCGATCCCGGGGTCGACATCGGCGGCTCGATCACCATCGAGGACTGCAACGACCTTCGCGCGATCAACATCATCAGCCTGGTCGCCGTCGGCGATCCCGCCGACATCACAGCGAACGTGACCATCGCGAGGAACGACGTCTCCCACGGTCCGCGAATCATCGTGAACTCGAACGGCCCGGTCGGGACTGGCGAGATCAGCGGCACGATCCGTTTCGAGGAGAACACGATGTCGCCCTCGAACGGCAAGTTCGGTGTCAGCCACAACGGCAACGCGTCGGGCCCGATAACCGGCCACGTCATCGTTCGCGACAACGACGCTGCCTGGCTCGCGGTGGTCTCCACCAACTCCCTCGGCGGTTCGATCGGCCAGGTCACTGTGGAACGCAACATCCTGCATGCGGTGGAGATCTCGTCTCGCGACGCGCCGCTCTTCGGACCGATCCTGGTGGATGACAACGAGATCGTCGACCGCGGCCTGGTGGAGCCGGTGCGGATCCAGGTGGACGGCGAACCGATCCTCGGCAACGTGACGATCACCGACACCACCGGTTCCGCAGCCTTCATCGCGGTGCAGAACTTCGACACCAACGGTTCGGGCACCTGGCAGGTGGTCGACAACGACGCCCTGCGCCTCGCGGTCGACTCCACCGGCGGATCGATCGCCGGCC
Organism: Acidobacteriota bacterium; assembly: GCA_003388555.1. Taxonomy (GTDB): domain Bacteria; phylum Acidobacteriota; class Thermoanaerobaculia; order Multivoradales; family Multivoraceae; genus QQVD01. The sequence goes on from QQVD01000032.1 coordinate 17,855, forward strand.
CCATCACGGTCTCCGGCAACGTCCTGCCCCCGGCCAACGCCCCGAACTCGTCGTTGACCGTGCGGACTCTGGCCGGTGGCGATCTCGGTCCCGGTCTCATCTCGGACAACGTGCTCGACACGATCCAGTTCGGGGTCGACGGTTCGCTGGCGGCGAACTTCAGGACGACGGCCAACGTGGTACGGGAGAACGCCAGCTTCATCGCCTCCGGAGCGGTGGGCCCCGGACTGCACATGGTCGACGGGAACGACATCGACGGGCCCACCTACTTCGACGGAATGACCACGGACGCATCCTTCAATCGCTTCGGCGGGTTCGTGACCCGAGTGGCCGGGGCCTTCGTCGACGCGACCAACAACTGGTGGGGGTGCAACGAAGGTCCTGGCGAGCCGGGCTGCGAGAGCTCGACTCCGAGCCTGCCTTCGGACCCGTGGCTCGTCCTGCGCAATCAGATGCTCTGCACCTCGGTGTCGAGCGGGACCATCGCCTTCGATCTCCTCGAGGCGTCGAACGGTACTCAGCCGGCTGGCAACAACACACCGGGACTCGTCGATGTCTCCACGACCATAGGCACCGTGATGCCCGCCTCGGTTGCCCTGGTCGGGGGAGCAGGGCAGAGCCAGGTCGACTGGCCGGACGCCACCATGCCGACCGTGTCGACACAGCTCGATTCCGAGGTGGTCGAATGGTCCGGAGAGTGCCAGGAGTTGATCTTCTCGGACGGGTTCGAGTCCGGCGATACGACCCTCTGGAGCACTTCCCAGGGCCGCTGAGCTCTCGGCAGTCCAGGGGCGAGACGAAGTGACCGAACCGTTCGCCAACAACGGCGGGTCCCGCCGCGCCTCGATTCGCCGGTAGGTCCTCGCGTGCGTGTCTGGATCGTCATCGTCCATCACCGCGGCGAACCCGTGCTGAGGAGCTGTCTCGAGGCGCTGTCGGGTGCCCGCGGCGTCGAAGCCGAGGTCGTCATCGTGCAGAACGGTGCCGAGGAGCCCGTGTCCGAGCAGCTGAGGAGGGACCACGACTTCCATCTCGTACCGCTTCCCGAGGGGGTGGGCTTCGGCGAGGCCAACAACCGGGGCATCACCTGGGCTTGCCGCAACCTCGGCGACGCGGACGCCTACTTCTTCCTCAACAACGACACACGGGTCGAGCCCGACGCGCTGGCGCGGCTGGTGGAGGTGCTCGAGGAGCGTCCGGAGTGCGGCATCGTCGGCCCCTTCCTGCTCATCGACGGTTTTGCCGACCACATCAACAGTCTCGGGCTCAACGTCACCGTGACCGCCGAGGCGTGGGACGAGGGGATCGGCCAGCAGCTTTCGGAGTACGAGGGCAGCATCCGCTCGCGGGAGGTGCTGGCGATCACCGGTGCGGCACTCCTGATCCGCGCCAGCTGCTACTCCGACGTGGGAGGGTGGTCGGAGCACTACGGCTTCTACCAGGAGGACATCGACCTCTGCCTCAAGGCGAGGAGCCGAAGCTGGAGCGTGCGGCTCGAGACCGAAGCGCGGGTCCTCCACCAGATCTCCGCCAGCTCCGACGGGATCAGCGACTTCAAGGTCCTTCTCTCCTGGCGCAATCGGTTCGTCCTCATGGTCAGTCGCTGGCCTTTGTTGGCTCTGCTTCGCTGGGTGCCCGAGTACTGGGCGCGGGAGGTTGCGGTGTTCCTGAAGCGCAGGTCCGTCGGTGCGCACCGGGACGCCGGGCTGCAGGCGAGGTCCTGGCTGGGAAGCCTGAAGCTGCTGCCGAGGGCTCTCTGGGAGCGGCGTCGCTCGGGATGGACAACGAGCTGGTGGCGGATGATGCGGGCTCGCGGCACGGTGCCGGTCATCACGCTCCCTGCCAAGCCGACCGAAGGAAGGCGGGTGGCGACAGAGGAGGCGGTCTAGCAGTGCGCGCGCGCGTCCTCGTGGTCGGCGTCGGACCACTTCCCTTCGAGGCCACTCGTTCGAATCCCGCCGTCGGGATCCGGTCGTGGCAGCTCGCCGACGCTGCGAGCCGCTCCGGAGCGCAGGTCGATCTGGTCTTGATGCCGGCGCCCGGCGCCTACGGCGAGCACACTCCCAGGGCCGTCGAAGAGAGGTCCGGGGTACGGATCCGACGCCTGCCCCTTGGGAGCTTCGACGACTGGCGGGCGGTCGCCGCGGCCGCCGGTGGCCAGGCCCACGACGCGGTGATCGGCGCCACGATCCACGGCGCCTTCGCCGCGGCCCGCGCCGTGGTGCGGGGAGGCGCAACGCCCTTCTGGGCCGATCAGTTCGGCCACGCCATGGCCGAGGCTCAGGTGAAGGCCCACAGCGACGAAGAGGACCGGGTGCTGCGCTACTTCCGGCGTCGGGTGCGTCGGGTCTCGGCGATCGCCGACCGCTTCTCGGTCGTCTCCAGGTCGCAGCTCTTCGCCTGTGTCGGAGAGCTCGGTCTGCTCGGTCGCCTGAACAGGCACACCTTCGGAGAGCGCCTGGTGGAAGTCGTACCCTGTCCGGTGGTCGACACAGAGTCGCTGCGGCCGAGCGAGTCCGATCCGGACCAGCAGGCCGAATTCGTCGTGCTGTGGAGCGGCAGCTTCAACGCGTGGTCCGACGTCGAGACTCTCTTCACCGGTGTCGACGGTGCGATGCGGCGCGACCCTCGCATCCGCTTCCGCTGCACCGGGGGCGAGGTGCCCGGCCAGTCGACCGGCGCCTACCGCCGCTTCGCCAGTCTCGTCGCCGCAAGCGACCAGAGAGAGCGCTTCGAGATGCTCGGCTGGGTCGATCCCGCAAAGCTGCAGTCGGTGCTCACTGGTTCGGACCTCGGTCTGGTCGTCGAGCACCAGAGCTACGAGGGAGAGCTCGGCAGCAAGAACCGTCTGCTCGAATGGGCGACGTGTGGGCTGCCGATCCTCTGTAATCCGATCGGGGACTTTCCTGCCGAGCTGACACGGCGGGGTGGCGCGCTGTCGTTCACGGCCGGGTCGGGCGAAGAGCTCGCCGACCGTCTCGTGTGGGCGGCGGGGAACCGTGACGCACTGCAGCAGCAGGCGTGCAGGGCTCGGGAGCTCGTTCTGCAGTCCTATCGGATGGAGGACACGACGTCGGCTGTGGTCGCGTGGTGTAGTTCCCCGTGCCGCGCCGGTGACGCGGCTCTCGTCCGGCGCCGGAGCCTTCTCGCCTCGCTGGCAGACTGGGCGGAGGCGCTGCGCCGAGGCTTGGCTGCCACTAGCCGGCCTTCCTGAGCACCACCAGATCCTGGTTGGCGGCCACACCGTCGACGAACTCGACGACCTCGAAGTAGCGCCCCCACTCCCGGCGCACGTAGTCGCGGGAATGGATCACGTCGATGTAGTAGGTGTCGTTCTCGATCACCTCGTCGAGCGCGACGTTGCGTCCGGTGATCACAAAGCCGTCGCGTTCCACCTGCCGAACGAGGGCCCCCGGAGGCCGGTAGAGTCCCATCTGGGACAGGCCCTGGATCGACATCAGGAGCAGCGCCCCGGGAGCGGCGACGCGGTGCAGCTCGTCCAGCCAGGCGAACTGATGCGCCTCGCTCAGGTGGGTGAACACCGAGATGCCGACCAGGAGATCGAAATGCCCCGACGGCAGTTCGGTGGGTGGCTGCAGCGGCAGGCGCTCGAAACGCCCGTGAGCCAGGTTCTCGCGACACCAACGGATGTTGTCGGGGTCGATGTCGGTGCCCCAGAGCTCGACATGGGGCCACCTGTGGAAGTGACGTGCGAATCGTCCCGATCCGCAGCCCCAGTCCAGGACCCGTCGGCGGGTGGCCAGGGTCGCTTCGTAGCGCTCACCGAGGAGCGTGTCGAAGCGGTCGACCAGCGATGCACCGCCGAGCAGGTAGTTCGTCGAGTCCTCCGCTCCGATGACTCGACTGATCCGCACTCCGTCAGGGACCGGGATGCTGTCGTCGGCCGGGTTGGGGAACGACCACGAACGGAGCCGCGATTCGAGTGTCGATTCGCCTTCGGGGCAGAACTCGAGACGGGCGAGGCCATCGCGGAAGAGGCCGTCGGCGCTGCCGGTCCGGCAGCGGAAGCGCGCTCTGGCGGCTTGTGGCAGCGGCCAGAAGTGGGAGCCGAGGTCCGGGCTCGGCTGCGGGAACTCGATCTCCTCGAACGGCCTGCCTCCGACCAGGAAGGTGCCGGTGGCCGTCTCGTCCGGGGGGATCGCCCAGCCGGTGATCTCCATGCCTTCGGCCACGGTGACTCGGTCGACGAGCCACTGGATGTTCTTCGCGCAGGCTCGCAGATAGCGCTCTTCGAGCGCCCGATCGGCATCGTTGCTCGGCACTTCAGTGTCCTCGGGGCATCGTAAAGACGAAGACGGTTCCTGAAGCGCCAGGCTCCAGGAACCGTCGGGAGGCGCTCCACCCGTTGGCCGAGACTCGGGCCGCGGGCGGAGAGCGGGTCGTTGGCGCTAGGGGCCTACGGGGCCATCGTGCGGAACGAAGCGAACTCGTCGACGTAGAAGCTGCCGTTCTCGCCGGCGTTGAACGGGTTGATCGCCAGGTTGCCGAGGCGAACGAACTGGGTCGGGATCTCGAAGTTGTTGGCCGGAGCCGTCGAGTAGGCGGGATCGCCGTGCGGCGGGCAGGCTGCGCCGACCGCGACGACTGCGAGACCACCCTCACCGGCGCCGGCAGGGGTCGTCGAGTTCTCGATGTAACCACAGATCTTGCGCGGGTTGTTGTCGGGCACGCCACCGGTGGTGAAGTACTGGGCCGCGGTGCCGACGATGCCGCACTGATTCGTCATCAGCGTCATGCGCACCCCGGGATACTCGGAGTTCGCACCACCGAAGACGGCGAAGACACGTGCCGGGAACACCGGGATGTTGGGGTTCAGCGGGCACGGGTTGCCCGGGTTGTTCGGCCGCGGGTTGTTGGCGTAGGCGCCGAACAGGCTGAAGCGGAACTGCGCGCTCGAGGTGAGGCCGAGCTGGTTCGGGTCATAGAGGAACTCGAACCGGTAGACAGTCTCGCTGTTGGGGGTGTCGTCCTGCACGTAGGCGACCGACGTGTTGTCGTGGATCACCTCGAGACCGTTGGTGGTCCCGTTGAGGGCTGCGGTGGCGTTGACGTCGAGCGAGTCTGCGCCGGCGAACGACGCCGCCAGCGCCAGCACGGCGAGGGCGAGGAGGATGCGCTTCATGGTTGTCTCCTGGTCGGCTGTTGGTGAACTGCGTGGGCCTTTCGCCCGTTCCTACATCCCTAGTCGATTGACCGCGATCTTCGTTACGGGGAATCTCTGGCCGGATCGTGAGATCGTAGCCGCCCTGCCACGGTTGCTCGTTCTCCGGCGGCCCTTCGCCATCCCTCTGCCGTCTCTCAGTTACCCGAGAGGTAGCCGAGCGCTTCCAGCTGCTTCCTGGCTTCTTCGTCGAGCTCGATCGCGGGCGGCGCGGAATCGGTCGGCGCAGCGGCACGCGCCGCACGCTGGAGGATGTCGCGGTAGACATCGAGCTCTCCGTCTCCGTCGGAGGTCTTGGGATTTCGTTCCTCGGGGTCCGAAAGCAGGTCGTAGAACAGCTCGACGTCGTCTGCTCTGGAGATCAGCTTCTTCCGCTGCAGGACGAGGGCCGAGGCATCCGGGCCGTAGGCTGGAGACTGAGCAAGGATCGGACGACGTGGGCAGCGCACCTCGCCGCCGGCCGATTCTCGGGCGAGGCCCGCCAGGCTACGTCCCTGCATCGAATCGGGTTGGGCGACGCCGACCAGATCGAGGACCGTCGGGGCGACATCGATCAACCCCACCTCGCAGTCGCTCTCTCCGCCATCCGGCAGATTCGGGCCGCTGAAGAGCAGAGGAACCGAGAGGAGCTCCTCGAACATGGTATGGCCGTGGCCGATCCCCCAGAGATCTCTCGGGTCCCCGCCGAGCTCACGCCCGATGGTCGCGTGGTCCCAGAACTCCTCACCATGGTCAGAGGTCACGACGACGAGGGTCGAATCGCCGTCGGGCAGGCCGGGGAGCGCGTCGAGCAGTCGGCCGACCTCCTCGTCGAGGTAGCGCAGGGCGCCGTCGTAGAGGGCGACCTTGTGCTCGCGGTAGGCGACGAAGTCCGGATCCGACAGGTTCTCGACTCTGGAGTGCCTCCAGGCGCGATGTATGTCGGACCTCGGCCCGTGCTCCGGGTCCACCGGGAAGTACTCGAAGAACTCCGCCGGCGGTTCGATGGGCTCGTGCAGGTCCATGTACTGGAGGTAGAGGAAGAACGGCCGGTCGTCGCCCTCCGCCAGCCACTGCAGAGCCGCGTCATTCAGCTCCGTAGCGCTGCGTCGCGTCGAGGTCGCCTGGTCGAAGCCGTCGTGGAAACGACCGCGGAGGAACGGGTTCGCCGACAGGAGCATCGTTCGGTAGCCGGCAGACGAGAGCGCCTGCGCCAGAGTGGTCGCTCCAGGCTGGATGTCGCTCGGCGGTGTCTTGGCGAGGTTGCGATCGAAGTCCCCGCTCAGGCCCGCGAGATGCTGCGAAGGGAGCAGAGAAGTCAGGAGCGTGGCGGTGGCGGGGACGGTCCATGGGGAGTGGGTGTAGGCGCGCGAGAACACCACGCCGCCGTCGGCGAGTGCGTCGAGATTGGGCGTCGTCGGCCGCTCGTATCCCCAGCGGCCGACATGGTCGGCCCGCAGAGTGTCCAGGCAGAGCACGACGACGTTGAGTCTGCGCTCCGGCTCTGGAGGCGCCGGTCGGCAGCTCCCGACCAGCATGGCGAGGACGCAGCCTACGAGCAGGACCCTCGCCGCCTGCCCAGCGGTCAAGAAACCGCCTCTTCCACCGAGATCGTGCCCGCCTCGGCGTCGATCTCCGCCTCGATCCCCATCGGCAGGGTGAACTGGTCGGCGATGTGGCCGATCATGGCGTTCTGCCAGGCGGGGATGCCGAGGGGCGCGATGTGGTCGTACAGCACCTCCTCGAGGGTCAGCGAGCCGAAGGAGGTGCCGGAGTCGCAGTCGCTGCAGTTGCCGAAGACGAAGCCGGCGATGCGGTCGAGGATGCCGGCGAGCTTGAGCTGGGTGAGCATGCGGTCGACCCTGTAGACGGCCTCGTTGACGTCCTCGAGGAAGAGGATGGCGCCATCGAACCGCGGCAGGTAGGCGGAGCCGACGATCGCCGAGAGCACGGTGAGGTTGCCGCCGAGCAGGGGTCCGCGCGCCCGGCCGGGGCGGATGGTCAGGATGCGGTGGGAGGTCTGCACCGTCTCGCCGTCGGAGATCCGCGACGGGTTCTCGTAGCGCATCGACTCGGCACCGAACAGCAGCTGCTTCTGGAAGTCGGCGGAGACGCGGCTGCGCGGGAACGGCCCGTGGAAGACCACCAGCCCGGTCTGCGAGTGCACTCCGTTGAGCAGCGCGGTGGCGTCGCTGTAGCCGACGATCACCTTGGGGTCGCGGCGCAGGGCGTCGTAGTCGAGCAGCGGCAGCAGGCGCGCCGAGCCCCAGCCGCCGGTGGCCCAGATCGCCCGCACCTCGGGATCGGCGAAGAAGCCGTTGAGGTCGGCGGCGCGCTGCTCGTCGGTGCCGGCGAGGTTGCCGTAGCGCGCGTAGTAGTTGTCGCCGCGGCGGGTGCGCAGCCCCAGCGACTCGACGGCGTCGGCCATGATCTCGGTGGGGATGCGCTCGAAGCGTGCGGTCGCCGGGTTGACCAGACCGACGAGGTCACCCTCGCGCAGTCGGGGCGGCTTGACGAGCGGCGGCGCCTGGCCGCCGCTCGCGACCGCGGCCGGCTGCGCCACGGTGCTGGCGGCGGAGGTGCAACGCGCGGTCGCGGCCGCCAGCCCGCCGAGGCCGGCGAGGCGGATCAGCTCGCGGCGCGTCGTCACGCCGCGGCCTCCACGGTGCCCACCGCGTCGCCAGTGTCGCCAGTGTCGCCGGTGTCGCCGGTGTCGCCGGTGTCGCCGGTATCCACGTCCTTCTCGGCGCCGGCGGTGACGGCGGCGTGCACGCGCCGGGCGATCGAAGCGATCAGCGCCGCGCTCTGCGCCCGGTCCTCGATGCCGCGGACCAGCACCACCAGCACGTAGGGGCGCTCGATCTCGACCAGTGCCGCGTCGTGGTGGATGCGGGTGATGTTGCCGGTCTTGTGGGCCACCACGGTGCCCGGCGGCAGGCCGGCGGGGATCGCCTCGCCGAACTGCTGGCGGCGCAGGATCGCCACCATCTGCTCGGAGGCGTCGGCGGAGACCACCTCGCCACGGCCGAGCTTCTCCAGCAGCACCAGCAGGGCGCGGGCGGTGGTGCTGTTCGACAGCCCGGCGTCGAACGCCTTGATGTCCTCGACGCCGCGCAGCACCTTCATCCCGGAGGCACCGAGCTCGTCGGTGGTGGCCTGGATCCTCTCGGCGCCGAGGAAGTCGATCAGGATGTTCGTCGCCAGATTGCTGCTCCAGGTGATCATCGCCTCGCACAGGTGGCGCAGGGTGCGTTCGCTGCCGATCGCGCTGTAGAGCTCTCCCTCGGAGTCCTCGTCGGCGCTCATCGTGTAGGGCGAGCCGTCGACGATGCTGGAGAACTCGTTGGTGACCTCGATCGGATCGGCGAGCGTGAGCTCGCCCTGCTCGGCGCGGCGGAAGAGCTCGATCATCACCGGAACCTTCATGGTGCTCGCGGCGTGCATCTCGAGGTCGGGCTCGATCAGCAGCTCGAGCGCGCCGTCGAGAGTGCGCATCGCCACCGCGACCTCGGCGCCGCTGGCCTCGATCAGGGCCTCGACGTCGCCGCGCAGGTCGCCGGGCGCGTCGTCGACGACGAGGGTCGCGTCGCCGTCTCCATCTCCGCCCGGTGCGCAGGCGATCAGGCACGCGAGAGCCAGCGACCAAGCGAACGAGGCACGGCGCCCGCCGCGCTGCCAGACGACTCCTCGGCTCATCTCTCTCCTCGTCTCGCGGCTCATGTCTCGTCGCCCGAGGCGGCCATCTCGGAGGGACCGAGCACCTGGGTCTCGATCAGGTCCTCGGCCTCGCGCGGCAGCGGCACCTCGTTCTCGAGCAGCTGCTCGATCGTCTGGCGTCGACGCACCAGGAAGGGGTCCTCTCCGATCACCAGCACCTCGGCAGCGAGCAGGCGGCTGTTGTAGTTCGACGCCATGCTCGCGGCGTAGGCACCGGCGTCGTGCACCCAGAGCAGGTCGCCCACCGCGGCCTCGGGCAGCATCCGCGGCTCGAGCACACCGCCCTTGCCCTGGGTGATCATGTCGGCCGACTCGCACAACGGTCCGGCGACGACGCGAGGCGCCTGATCGAGGGCGTCTTTGCCGACGATCGAGACGTGGTGATAGGCGCCGTACATCGCCGGTCGCACCAGGTTGTCGAAACCGGCGTCGACCAGCACGTAGTCGAGGTCGGCGTTGCGCTTGGTGGCCCGCACCTCGGTCAGCAGGCCGCCGGCCTCGGCGCTCAGGTAGCGACCCGGCTCCACCTCGATGACGATTCGTCTGCCCAGGCGTTGCTGCAGCTCGTCGCGGGTCTCGAGCCAGTCGCTGGCGTAGCGGTCGAGGGCGAAGGGCTTGTCGCCGGGCCGGTAGGGCGTCGGCAGGCCGCCACCGGCGGAGATCGCCTCCAGGCTCTCTCCGACCTGCAGCGCCGCATCCAGCATGCAGGCGCGGATCTTGGAGAGGTGCTCGAAGTCCGGACCGGAGACGATGTGCATGTGCAGGCCGCTGACCTCGAGCCCGGCGCGACGGGTCCGCTCGAGCACCTCGGGAAGATCGGCGCTCCAGATGCCGTGCTTCGAGTGGCGACCGCCGGTGGAGACCTTGAGATCGTGGCCGTGCCCGAAGCCCGGGTTGAGCCGCAGCGTGACGCTGGTGCCGGGGCGGATCGCCGCCCACTGCTCGATCATGTCGGGTGAGCCGAGGTTGGCGTGCAGCTTGCGGTCGGCGAGGTAGTCGAGGGCCTCACGGGTGAAGAGATCGGCGGTGAAGTGCACGCTCGCTTCCGGGTAGCCGGCGGCGAGCGCGCGCCGCACCTCGCCGAGCGACACCGCGTCGACCTGGGCGCCGAGCATGCGCAGCCGGCGCAGCAGGGCGAGGTTGGAGTTCGCCTTCTGTGCGTAGCGCACGACGTCGAAGTGCGCCTGCAGGCTGGCGAAGCGCTCCTGCACCACGTCCCAGTGCATGACGTACAGCGGCGTGCCGTGCTCCTCGGCCAGCCGGCGCAGCAGGGCGTCGGGCAGCGGTCGCTTCTTGTGGGTCTCTTGGGTGTTCATCGCGCGCCGGGCACTCTACCAATGGCCCCGAGGGTGGCGTCGATCACGGCGTCGATCGGGGTACCGGCGAGAGATCGATCGCCGCGCGCACGTGTCCGCGCGAACGCTCGAGCCGGTGCGCCGCCTCTTCGGCGTCGACCCCGGCGAGCCCCATGACGATGGCGCGCTTGACGTCGCCGCCGGCATCCCTGAGCAGCCGGCGGGCGGCCTCGGCGTCGACCGAGGCGGCGGTCGCGACGATGCGCTCCGCGCGGTCGCGCAGCTTGGCGGAGCCGGGGCGCAGGTCGACCATCAGGTTGTCGTAGGTCTTGCCGAGGCGGACCATGGCGGCGGTGGTGATCGCATTGAGCGCCGCCTTGGTCGCCGAACCGGCCTTGAGCCGGGTCGAGCCGGTCAGCACCTCGGCCCCGGTGTCCAGGGCAATGACGAGATCGGCGAGCCCAGCCAGTTCGGGCTGCCGCTCGAGCGAGGCGCAGGTGAGCAGCACGGTGCGTGCTCCGCGCTCTCGCGCGGCGGCGAGCGCCGCGGCCGGGAAGGCGGTGACCGAGCTCGCCGAGATCCCGAGCACGAGGTCGCCGGCCGATGTCTCTTCGCCGAGCTGTCGGCCGGCCCGCTCGTCGTCCTCGGCGCCCTCGGCGGCTCGGAAGACCGCCTGTTCGCCGCCGGCTATCGCCGCCCGGATGCGCTCCGGGGCGGTGCCGAAGGTGGGCGGACACTCCGCCGCCTCGAGCACCGCGAGGCGGCCGCTGGTGCCAGCGCCGACGAGGATCGCGTCGCCGCCCCGCTCGAGGGTCTCGGCGAGCCAGCTCGCGGCTGTGGCGAGCGGTCGCCTCTGTTCGAGGGCGCGCTCGAGGCCGACGCGATCTTCTTCGAGCACCAGGCGGACCACCTCTTCGGCGTCGAGGCGATCGAGATCGCGGCTGCGAGGATTGCGCTGCTCGGTCGGTAGGGTCGCCCACCGCGACGATCGCGAGGCCCGCGACGCTGGCGTGTCTTCTGTGCCTTCGGTGCCTTCGGTGCCTTCGGTGCCTCTGTCTCGATCTGCGCTCACGGCTCTCCTCTCGCCTGGCGCGCCGTCGCGAGACGGCGGGCAGCGGCGCTTCATTGTAGGAGCAGCGAGCCCCTTGTAGGGTCCTCGGGTGGGACTTCGAGGATCGAGGAGGAGGGGACGATGACGTCCGAGGCGCCCGGGGTGCCGCGGTTCGGAGGGACGAGGCCGGAGAAGGAGGCAGGGGCTCCGGAAGTCGAGGCTTCGTCTGCCGCGGTCGTGGTCGGTATCGACTGTGGCGGATCGAAGAGCCTCGCCCTGGTGGCTCGCGGCGACGGCGAGCTGCTCGCCAGCAGTCGCGGTGAAGGGGCCAACCCTCTCGTCGACGGTGCCGAGCACCTGACTCGGCGGCTCGAGGCACTGCTGGCACCTCTCGATCTCGGTGCGGTCGCGCCGCGCGGGCTGTGCATCGGCATCTCCGGCGCCGGCCGTGAGCGCGAGCGCCGCATGGTCGCCGACAGCTTCTCGCAGATCGGTTGGCGCGGTCCACTGCGCATCGTGCACGACGCCGAGCTGGTGCTCGCTGCCGGCTGCGACGACGGAGTCGGCCTGGCGCTGGTGGCCGGCACGGGATCGATCGCCTTCGGCCGCGACGCCCACGGCGAAGTCGGGCGCGCCGGCGGCTACGGTCACCTGTTGAGCGATGAGGGATCCGGCTACTGGATGGTGCGGCGAGCGATCCGCGAGGCGCTGAAGGCGATCGACGGACGAGGTCCGGCGACGTCCCTCGGTGACGCGATCGTCGGCGCGGTCGGCGGAGGGAGCCACGACGACCTGCTGCGCTGGTTCTACGAGGGTCACGGGCAGGAGCGATCGCGGGTCGCGGCGCTGCTGCCGGTGGTGGCGGAAGCAGCCGCCTCCGGCGACCAGGTCGCCGCCTCCATCGTCGACGCCGCCGCTGGCTCGCTGGCCGAGCTCGTCGCGGCGGCCCGGCGAAGGCTGAGGCTCGACGACGAGGCCTGCCTGATCCTCGGCGGCGGCGCCTTCCGCGGCTGTCCGGCGCTGGCGCCGTCGTTGCGTGAGCGTCTCGCCGGGGATCCCGGCACCGCAGGACTGCGGGTGCGGGAGCTGCGCCGCGAGCCGGCGTGGGGAGCGGTCCGGCTGGCACAGCTGGCCGCACGCGAGGCCGCGACGAAGTCCGCCTGAATCCACGAGCGCGCTGGGCCGTGGCCCCCGGCCAAGCGGTCGTGGCGCCTCGGCGGCGGCAGGCAACACGCCAGAGCTGCGCCGGAGCTGCGCCGCCGGAGCGTCAGCGCACCCGCTGACCGTCGATCCAGATCGAGTGCAGCGAGCGTTCCTCGATCGGCGTCTCCTCGTGCTCGGCAGGCGCGAGGACCAGGAACGACGCCGTGGCGTCGGGGCGCAGCGGCGGCTTGCCGTCGGCGAGTGGTGTCCAGGCGAACTCCGGCTCCGGGGCGCCGAGCGCGGCCAGCAGTGCGCCGAATCGCGGCGCAGTGGTCTCGCCGCCCTCATCGCCCAGGCCCACGCCGGAAGGATCGCGCAGGAGAGGGAAGCGCCTTGCCACCGAAGAGCTTCGCTCGTGCACGACGATCTCGGGCCTGCCGTCACCTCCACGTGCCGCGGCGAGCTCGAGCGCCTCGTCGAGCCGCCTCGCGGAGACCAGCCAGTGCACCGTGCCGACGCCGTGCCGCGCCAGTCGCTCGAGGCCGCCCGACGCTCTGCCGGGGCTCGCCAGGTCTCCGAACAGGTCTCGATGGCGCCGCCAGCCGCGCACCGTGACCTGCAGCGCCGGCACCACACGGTGGCCAGGCAGCTCGAGCTCGATGGAGCCCTCGAGAGCCCGCGCGTCGCCGACCTCGCGGATCCGCGAGCGGGCGGGCCGTCGGTCCTCGCGCAGCCACTCCTCGAGGTCGACCTCGGGGGCGCGGTCGGCGCGTTCGACGTCGAAGGCGAGGTCGGCGACGTAGGCGGGGCTGCCGGCCGACTGCTGCAGCTCGGCGCCCTGCACCAGCACGTCGACCCACGGGCCGCTGCGGTTGAAGGGCAGGGTGGCGTAGAGGCTCTCGGCGTGGTCGGCGGCGTCGTTGCGCGCGAGCTCGGCCAGGGAGTGCAGCAGGGCGACGAAGTTGAGCCGCACCAGGTGCTCGACCGGCTCGCCTTCGGGCAGTCCCCCCGATTCGAGCAGCGCGACGGGAGTGCCCCAGGCAGTGACGTTGTCGCCGAAGGCGCGCTCGTTGAAGCTGTCGTTGTAGCGCGCCACGCCGCCAGGGTAGCGGCGGTGGAGCGCCGCCACGATCGCGGCGCAGACGCGCATCGCACGCCGACGGCCTGGGGTCACGGTCTTCGCCTCGTCGCCGGCGACCGCGAGCACCGCGGCGGTCGCCAGCACGCCGGTCTCGCCCACCTCCTTGCGACGCCCCTGGTCGTGCAGGTTGAAGCCGAGCTCGTGGTCCCCGCGGTCGCGGATCTGCTTGAGCAGACGCCCCTCCGGGGTCGCCAGGTGCAGCGCGTCGCGGTTGATGTCGATCGCCTGGGCGTTGCGGCGGGTGTAGCGCTCGGCGCCGTCCGGATTGAGCATCGGCACGATGTCGAGAGTCAGGCGCGAAAGGATCGGCTCCGCCCATCGCGAGTCGGGCTCGGAGAGCAGGAAGTGCACCAGGTCGAGCAGGGCGGGCGTCGCCGACGGCTCGTCGCCGTGCATCTGCGACCAGAGGAGCACCGGCATCGGCCCGCTGCCGATGCGCAGTCGATGGATCGAGCGGCCTTCGAACGACCGCCCCTCGAGCACCACCTCGAGATCCGGGTACAGGCGCTGCAGGCGCTCGAGATCGGCCGTCAGCTGCTGGTGGCGGTAGTCGCGCGGCGCCCACTCCGAGACGAAGCGGCGGTCGCTCCAGAGGTCCCAGAGCTCCTCGGAGGACGAGGACCCGGTTCGGCCCGAGTCGGATTGCATGGTGGACGATGAGCTGGGCACGGTGGTCGAGGTCGCGGCCGAGCCCGGCGACCAAGCCGACCCGGCGGCCGGGTCGACCAGGGCGAGCAGGGTGGTCAGGGCGAGGGGTGAGAGCTTGGCGAGGGTGGTGAGCGCCTCGAGGGCCAGCGGCTGCGAGGCCGTCGCCTCGGCTCGGCGCAGGAGTTTGTTGATTCGTCTCGG
>QQVD01000016.1 GCA_003388555.1 Acidobacteriota bacterium
GGCACGCGACGCTGCGGCCGGCGCGGTCGCGGCGCCGGGCGGCCGTGCGGCTGGGCGGCGGGGCGGCTGGGCCGATCCCGGGTTCAGCTCCTCGCGGCGCTGGCGCCCACCGGCTCGGCGCGCTCACCGCTACCCACCCGGGAGCCGCGGTCGATCGACTTGTCGAGCCGATCGGTGGTCTCGTCGCGCAGTCTAGCGACCATTCGGCGCCAGTCGATGCCGATCTCGACGAGATCCGCGTCGAGGGCCTCGAGCATCGGTGGCACGTGGTCGAGCACGCGCTCGAGCTTGCGGTGCAGGAAGTCGGAAGCCTGGTCGCCCTCGTCGACTCCACGGCGGTAGGTGTCGGCGAAACGCTGCTCGAGGTAGAGGTGGTTGAACGCCAGGTGGCGCGCCTCGTCCTCGAGGATCCCGGCGGCGATGTCGCTGAGCACCGGGTCGACGTCGGCGTCGCGGAACTCGATCATCACCAGCTTCGCCAGCACCTCGCTGACCAGCACGCCCGAGAGCCACTCGGCGGTGTCCTTGGCGGTGATCTGGCTCTGGAAGAGGTAGCCGGCGGGGAAGCGGCGGATGGAGAGCGGCTCCTGCTCGATGCGCTGGTAGTAGCGCGCGAACAGCTCGGTGTGCCGGGCCTCGTCGACCGCCCAGGTGGTCAGGTAGAGCTGCGCCGGCACCTCGGAGTTGTGGCCGGCCTGCGGGATCTGGGCGGAGACCGAGTAGAGGGCGCTCTGCTCGCCCATCAGCACCGGGGTGAGCAGTCGCGCCAGACTCTGCTTGAGGCGCCGGGTGCGGGCCCGCACCGGCTGCTCCCAGCGGATGTCCTCCGCCGACCACTGCGACCGCAGAGCCTTGTGCCAGAGCTTCATCTGGCGTGTGTTGCCGAGGTCGGGAAGGACCTTGTAGATGTTCACCGGCAGTGATGTTAGCGGACCCTCCCACGGTCGGCGAAGAGCCGCGCCGTGCGCCGCGCCACCACCGTCGGCCACACCAGCGCGGCGACCAGAGGACGCACCAGCGTGGCGCGCAGGGCGCAGGCGGAGGCCATCCGCCAGAGGCCATCCGACCAGCGCCGGCAGCGCACCTGATCGGCCAGCAGCACGAAGAGATCGAGCAGGAACGGCGCCAGGATCAGGGCCGCCGCCGCCGCCGTCGCCAGCGCCTCGAGCTCGCTCCATGCCGCCGCGACGTCCGTCGCCGAAACGCAGAGCACCCCGGCGACGATCAGCACCAGCCAGGTGACGGTCTCGAGCAGCGGCTGGAAGCGGTCGGTGAGCGTCAGCAAGACCAGCGGCCCGGCGGCGCGGGCGCCCTCGGCGTGCAGGGCACGCGGCAGCCGCCGGCACAGCAGGTCGACCTCGTCGGCGACCAGCTCGCGGAAGCTCCTCGCCCGGCGCCTCCGGACGTCGGTGTCGACGAGGGTCAACGAGCGCCTGGGAGCCCCGTCCGTTCCGCCCCGGCGCAGGCGTCGCTCGAGGCCCGCCAGCGCGTCGGCCTGCCGGTGGTCGAGGCCCTTCGCGTCCACCAGCGCCTGACGGCGCCACAACACCACGCCGGCCAGCGGGTCGTCGGCGAGCGGGCCGAGGCTCGGTGCACTGGTCCGCAACCGGCAGAGAGTGGCGAGGTCGGCGCACAGATCGGTCCACTCCGCCGCCGCCGTGGGGGGCGGCGTGAAGCTCGCCGCGGCGACACACGCCACGTCGTCGCGCGAGAGGATGGCCTTGCCGAGCCGCAGCAGCAGCGCCGAGTGCACCTCGCTGCCGGCAGGGCACCAGAGCAGCGTCGGGTAGCGCGCCGCGTTGGCGCCGACGTTGAGCGCCGCGGGCTGCCACGGGGCGTCGCCGGCGATCCCGATCAGCCGCACCCGCTCGTCGCCGCGCGCCTCCGCCTCCCACATCACCTCAGGGGCCTGCAGTCGCGACTCGAAGCTCCGCCGCAGGGCACGCTCTCCGAAACTCCTGCCAGCTCCGTCGAGGGGCAGATCGGCCGGCGCCTCGACGTCGGTGACCACGAGGAGCTCGAACGGCGGCGCCTCGATCCGCTCCACCATGCCGAGAGTGGCCGTGAGCTGCGAGCCGGGATCGCCGCCGGCGAAGGGCACCACGATGGAGACCGGGCGCACGCCGCCGGCGACGCCGTGGATCGGCGGCGCCGCCTCGATCTCCACACCCAGCACCTCGGCCGGCGCTCCCCAACCGAGCTCGGACGCCGCGATGGCGGAGAAGACGCCGAGCAGCTGCAGGCATCGCCAGCCGATCAGGACGGCGACCGCCCAGGCGAGGATCTCGACAGCAACTGGGAACACGGCGCCCTACGAGCTCAGTGCACGGTCCAGCGCACGCTGTCCTCGCCGCTACCGCCGGCGCCGGCGCTCGCGGAGTCGCCGCGGGCAGCGCCCCAGGCCAGCAGCGCCTGCTCGCGCTCGTTTCCGGCCGCCCCCCGGTCGACGGGGCTGTCGGCCGCGAGCGCGGCGTCACCGGTGGCGAGGGCGGTCGACGACAAGGTGCGGGCGGCGTTGTGCCGCACCCACCAGCTGGGATCGGCGAGGCAGGAGACCAGACGCTCGACGGTGCCCGCGTGCAGCGGCCCCAGGCCGTCGAGGGTGCCGGCGGCTGCGCTGCGCACGAACCACACCGGATCTTCGAGCGCCGCGGCGATGCGCTCCTGGGAGCCCGGCCCTCCGAGCCGTCCCAGCAGACGTGCGGCCGAGGCGCGCAGCTCCGGATCCTCGGAGTCGAGCAGCTCGATGGCGAGGTCGGCGGCGGCGGCGTAGTGCACGTCGCCGAGCGCCTCGAGGACCAGCTTGCGGTGGCGGTTGCCCACCTCGCGCCGCTGCACCCAGTCGAGCAGCTCCTCGGGGGCGGTGCGGCCGATGCGCGCCAGGAAGGTGGCGCCCCAGCCCTGCGGATCGCGCTCGTCCTGGGCGAAGGAGTCGAGCGCCGCCCGCCGACCCGCCTGGCTGGGCAGCTCGGCGAGCGCCGAGCGCACGAAGCGGCGGGTCACCGGATCGGGGTGGGCCAGCATGCGGCGCAGGAAGAGCGCGGCGCTGCTGCCGCCGCAGCGGCCCAGCACGTCGATCGCCGAGAGCCGCCGGCGCCGGCTCCAGGAGCTCGCCCGTCGACGCAGTCTCGCCTGCTCGCCGAGCACCTCGAGAGCGTCGTCGATCGCCCGGCCCGCCTTGCCGCCGAGCTCGCGCCGCGCCTCGTGCAGCACTCGGCTGACCAGCTCGAAACCGTACTCCCCGGCCGTTTCCACCGCAGCCAGGCCGAGGCGGTCGGGGTCGAAGAAGCAGGGCGCGAGCTGCGCCAGCACCCGCCATCGTGCCCGCTGGCGGCGCACCTCGCGCCATCGGCGCAGCACCAGCAGCGCGATCAGCGCCAGACAGGCGATTGCCGTCAGCCCGATGAGCAGCGACGCCGCCTGCAGCACCAGGTCGGGCCCCGGCACCGGCAGCCTGGCGCGACCCGTCACGGCAACCTCCCGAGCGGGTCGGGGGCGGCGAGCCGGCCCTCCGCCGCCTGGCCCGGTTCGCCGGCGCGGCGATCCGGACGCGGTCGGCGCACGGCGTTCAGTCGCGGCGCCAGCAGGGCCGCGATCTCGGCCGCGGCGGCATCGAGGTCGAGCGGCAGCAGGAGCACCAGATCGGCGTCGGCCGGCACCTCGCCCGAGGCGCCGCCGCGCCGCGCCCGGTGTCCCGCCGGCGCCAGGAGGATGCGCACCGACTCCGCGGCCGCCGGATCGGGACGCGCTCCAGCGTGCCGCGGGCAGGCGGTCGAGAGATCGATCACGGTCAGCGCGATGCCGGCCGGCGTGCCTTCGCCGCCGCGGCCGCCGCACTGCAGCACGTCCGCGTCGACGAGGCGCTCGAAGAGTCCACGTAGCGCCAGGGCACGGATCTCACACGCGGTGCAGACGAGGACCCGCATCCCGGCGCGCCCCGATCCGGCAGACAGCGGATCCAGGAGCGGCCGTGCGTCCTCGTCGCCTGGACCGCTTCGGCGCACTCGGCTCATGTCTGGGCAGCCGTCGCAAGAAGAGGGCCAGGCGGCGGCGGATCGAGAGGGATCACCCGCGGTGGGGGTGCGGAATAGATCCGGCCAGGATCTGTTAAGCGTACTGTCAGATCGAAGATTGAGCGCTCAATGCTCAGTCTTCTTTCCGCCGTCAAGACGACTTCGCTCATCGCAGAGATAGGAAACCCGATGCCCCAGTCCTCCATCCGCCAGCTCCCGGTCCTCGCGCTCAGGCAGCTCGTGCTGTTCCCGGGCACCACCCTGCCGATCGCCGCTGGCCGCCCGAAGACGCTGCGCGCCATCGAACGCGCCCTGGAGGCCGAGGAGAAGCTGATCTTCACCACCCTGCAGCGCCGCGACAGCGACGAGGTGGACGCCGGCAACCTCTTCACCTTCGGCACCATCGCCCGCATCGATCAGGTGCAGCGCTCGCTGGGCGGTACCCAGATGCTGATCACCGGCGTCCAGCGCGCCATCGCGCTGCGCATCGACGAGCGCGAGAGCGACAAGGGCAGCTGGCTGGTCGCCAGCGTCTCGCCCGCCGAGGAGCTGCAGCCGCAGACCGAGGACGACCTCGCCTTCACCGCCCTGTCGCGCGAGGTGCGCAGCCGCGCGTCCGAGCTGGGCCAGAAGACCGGTCTGCCGCGCGAGGTCACCGAAAAGGTGCTGCAGAGCGTCGAGTCGGACGGCCGGCTCGCCGATCTGGTCGCCGGCTACCTCGACATCTCGTCGGAGGACCGCCAGACCCTGCTCGAGACCCTGTCGGTCGAGGAGCGGCTGCGCCGGGTTCTCAACCACGTCGAGCGCCAGATCGCGGTCGCCGACGCCCAGGCGGAGATCAAGTCGCAGGTCGAGGAGGAGATCACCGACCGCCAGCGCGAGATCTACCTGCGCGAGCAGATGCGCGCCATCCAGAAGGAGCTCGGAGAGGACGACGGCAACGAGCTGCAGGACCTGCGCGAGAAGATCGAGGCGCTCGAGCTGCCGGAGGCGGTCGCCAAGGAGGTGCACCGCGAGCTGTCACGGCTGGAGCGCATGGGACCCCAGGCGATGGAGGCCCAGGTGGTGCGCAATTTCCTCGAGACGGTGCTCGAGCTGCCGTGGAACGAGCGCTCGCTCGACCAGCTCGACATCGATCGCGCCGAGCGCATCCTCGACCAGGACCACTACGGGCTCGAGGAGATCAAGGACCGCATCCTCGAGTTCCTCGCCGTGCGCCAGCTGCAGCAGCGCGAGCAGCCGGCCGAGAGCACGAGCACGACCGACGACGGGGCCGAGGTGGAAGCCGAAGGCACCAGCGAGGAGAAGGGCGACGAGCCGGCGCCAGCGTCGATGCACCAGGCCCGCAAGACCAGCCCGATCCTCCTCTTCGTCGGCCCCCCGGGCGTCGGCAAGACCTCCCTGGCGCAGTCGATCGCCCGCTCGATGGGCAGGGAGTACGTGCGCATCGCCCTCGGCGGCGTGCGTGACGAGGCCGACATCCGCGGCCACCGCAGGACCTACGTGGCGGCACTGCCGGGGCGGATCATCCAGGGCCTCAAGCAGGCCGGCACCAAGAACCCGGTGTTCCTGCTCGACGAGGTCGACAAGCTCGGCCAGTCGTTCCAGGGCGATCCCGCCTCGGCGCTGCTCGAGGTGCTCGACCCGGCCCAGAACCACACCTTCACCGACCACTACCTCGGCGTCCCCTTCGATCTCTCGGAGGTGCTCTTCATCGCCACCGCCAACCTGCTGCAGGGCATCCCCGCGCCGCTGCTCGACCGCATGGAGGTGGTGCAGTTCTCCGGCTACACCGAGAACGAGAAGCTGCACATCGCCAGGCAGTACCTGGTGCCGCGGCAGATCGAGGCCGGCGGACTGCGCGGCGGCGAGCTCGAGATCGAGGACGCGGCGCTCTCCGAGGTGATCACCAACTACACCCGCGAGGCCGGGGTGCGCCAGCTCGACCGCGAGATCGGGCGGCTGGTGCGCAAGATGGCGCGCCGCATCGCCGCGGCGACCGAAGGCGAGTCCGCGGTGGTCATCGGGCCGGACCGCGTCGACGAGCTGCTCGGACGACCGAAGACGCGGCCCGAGCGCGCCTTCACCGAGGATCAGGTCGGCATCTCGACCGGCATGTACTACACCCCGGTCGGCGGCGACATCATGTTCGTCGAGGCCTCGACCATGCAGGGCAAGGGCAACCTGGTGCTCACCGGCCAGCTCGGCGAGGTCATGCAGGAGTCGGCGCGTGCCGCCTGGACCTATGCGCGCTCCCACTCCGTCGGCCTGCGCATCCCCGCCGACCACTTCGAGAAGACCGACCTGCACCTGCACGTGCCGGCCGGCGCGGTGCCCAAGGACGGTCCGTCGGCCGGCATCACCATGGCCACGGCGGTGGTCTCGGCGCTCTCCGGGCGACCGGTGCGTCACGACATCGCGATGACCGGCGAGATCACGCTCTCCGGCCGCGTGCTGCCGATCGGCGGGGTCAAGGAGAAGGTGCTCGGCGCGGTGCGGGCCGGGATCGGCGCCTTCGTGCTGCCGGCCGAGAACCGGCGCGACCTCGAGGACCTCACCGACGAGGTGCGCGGCAAGATCGAGGTGCACTTCGTCGAGGAGCTCGGTGAGGTGCTCGCCCTGGCGCTGCGCGACGCCTCGTACGAGGACGGCAGGCTGCTGTTCAAGGGCGACGATCCGGTCGACGTGCAGCCTCTCTCGAGCACCGCGCTGCACTGATCGGACCTTTGGGGGCTCAGACCGGCGGCCGATCGCGGGGCCACGGGACCGGTCTGTTCGAGCCGGCGGGCTAGACTCGCCGGCATGCCCGAAGACCAGTGTCACGAACCCGGCGGCGCGGCGCCTGCGCTCGCCGCCGCGGTGCTCGACTCGCCCTACCTGGTGCCGTTCGACGGCAGCTTCACGCTCGCCGACCATGCCACCGCACCAGACGACTCCGAGACCGCCGGGCGCAAGCGGCTGAAGAAAGAGCTCGAGGAGATGGTGCGCCGCATCGCCGATCTCCAGCGGGTGCTCTACGCCGACGACCGCTACGCCGTGCTGCTGGTCTTCCAGGCGATGGACGCGGCGGGCAAGGACGGCACCATCCGCAAGGTGCTCAGCGGCGTCAACCCGGCCGGCTGCCACGTCAAGTCGTTCAAGCAGCCGAACGCCAAGGAGCTCGACCACGACTTCCTCTGGCGCACCACCGGACTGCTCCCCGAGCGCGGCCAGATCGGGGTGTTCAACCGCAGCTACTACGAAGAGGTGCTCATCGTCAGGGTGCACCCGGAGCTGCTGGTGCACCAGAAGCTCCCCCACCTCCCGGAAGGCGACGAGCTGGCCCAGTTC
Organism: Acidobacteriota bacterium; assembly: GCA_003388555.1. Lineage (GTDB taxonomy): Bacteria > Acidobacteriota > Thermoanaerobaculia > Multivoradales > Multivoraceae > QQVD01. The sequence continues at coordinate 7,344 of QQVD01000016.1, forward strand.
TGGGACCAGCGGCTGGAATCGATCCGCTGCCACGAGCGCCACCTCGCCCGCTGCGGCACGGTGGTGCTCAAGTTCTGGCTCAACGTCTCGCTCGAGGAGCAGAGGCGCCGCTTCCTCTCACGGCTCGACGAGCCCGAGAAGCACTGGAAGTTCTCGGTGCGCGACGTCGAGGAGCGCCAGCACTGGCCGGCCTACATGCACGCCTACGAGCAGGCCCTGCGGCACACCTCGCGGCCGTGGGCGCCGTGGTTTGCCATCCCCGCCGACGACAAGCGGTTCATGCGCCGCGAGGTCGCCCGCATCGTGCTCGCGACGCTCGAGTCCCTCGACGTCTCCTATCCCGTCGTCGCCCCGGAGACGCGGATGCGCCACGAGGAGATGCGGCAGCTGCTCGAAGACGACTTCGACGACGGCGGCTCAGGGGCCTAGGAGCGCTCTTCGACCCAGTGCAGGAAGGCCTCGCCGCCCTCGACGTGCACGTCGTGGCCGACGCCGGGCAGGAAGTCGAGGGTGGCCTCGGGGAACGGAACGCGCAGCGCCGCCAGGTCGGCCGCCCTCAGATAGTCGCTCTCCCCGCCGCCGAGGAAGTGCACGGGGCCGGTCCAGCGGTCGCCCGGCCGCAGCGGCGAGGCGCCGATGCTGTCGAAGTCGCCGGCCAGCTCGTCGAGCCCCAGCTGCCAGCGGAACGCGCCCTCGCCCGGATCGTCCGTGCCGCGGCGCACCAGGTTGGTGAGCAGGAACAGCAGCGTGGCGCGGTCGGCGACCCGCTCACCGAGCCAGCGCTCGGCGTCGCCGCGGGTCTCGATCTCACCCAGCGGCAGCGCACGCATCGCGTCGAGCAGTGCCCGTTCGGGGCGGTTGGCGCGGATGCCGATGTCGAGCACGTAGAGCCGGCTCACCGGATGCAGCTGGCGGCAGACCGTCGCCATCGCCACCTTGCCGCCCATGCTGTGACCCATCAGCTCGATCGGCCCGACGTCCAGGGCGCCCAGCGTCTGGGCCACGGCGGCGGCCTGTGCAGCGTAGGAGCAGTCGGCGGAGTGCGGCGAGGCGCCGTGATTCGGCAGGTCGAGGGCGATCACTCGCCGGCGCTCGCCGAGCCGCCGGCCGACGCCGCGCCAGTTGCGCGCCGAGCCGAACAGGCCGTGCAGCACCACCAGCGGCGGCGCCGCGCTCATGTCCTGGGGCGCTCCGAGGAGATGGTGGGCGAGCATCGCTACTCCAGCGTACCCAGAAGCCGCTCGCAACGCCGCGCCGCCAGCAGCCCGGGGAGACCGGTGACGTAGCCGCCCGGATGGGCCGCGGCGCCGCAGAAGTCGAGCCCGTCGATCGAGGTCGGCCAGCCGCCACGCCCGGCCAACGAGCCGCCGTCCTGCAGCCGACCACCTCCCCAGTGGGCCAGCGGGCGCAGCGCGAACATCTGCTCGGGCACCATCGCCGCATGGAATCCGTCGCCGGCGCCGCCGAGGCGCTGGCTCCACAGCGAGGGGCAACGACGGTGCTGGCGCAGCTCGTGTACGGGACTCTCGCTGCCCAGCGCGACGCCGACCCTGTCGGTGGCGAAGGCGACGAAACGCTCGACGTCAGCGGCGCCGTGGCCCGCACCCAGGCCGTGGGCGTGCACCACGCAGCGCAGGCCGCGCGGTCCGGCCAGCGGCACGATCTCGAGCCACGGCTCCTCGGCGCTGCGTCCGCGGCGGACCGCCGCCGCGGCGCGCTCGATCCGTCGCCGGTCGGCGCCGGCGAAGAGCCGCAGGCCGAGCAGCTCGCGATGGGCATCGGGATCGGCCTCGGGGAGATCGAACACCGCACGCACCACCGTCGCCGGACGCCGCAGCGCTTGCACCGCCCGCACCTCGTCGACCCGCAGCCGCTCGGCGCCGACCAGATCGACCAGCGTCGTCCAGGCGTCGACCCCGCTGAGCACCCGGCGCGCCTCGACCCGCAGCGTCTCGCCGCCGCGCTCGCAGAGCAGCCCGGTGGCCCGTCCCGCCTCGACCACGATGCGGCGCACCGGCGCCTCCAGGTGCAGCTCGCCGCCCGCAGCGCCCAGGCTGCGCTGCAGGGCCTCGCCGAGACCCCGCGCCGAGACCGCCGGGCGCACACCGCCGAGGGCGACCCGCGGCCGGGCGCCGGCGAGCTGCAGCAGGAGCTGCAGTCCGGTTCCCTGCTGGTGCGGCTCGGCGGCGGTCCAGGAGCAGCCGACGGCGCAGGCAGCCGTCGCCGGAGCGCCCTCGCCGAGGATCTCCACCGCCAGCTCCTCGGCCGATCCCGAGAGCGCCCGCACCAGATCGGGCGATCGGATCAGCGCTCCGAGCAGCCGCGGCGACGGGTCGGCGGCGAGCAGCTCCTCGAGTTGGGCGCGCAGCGCGTCGAGGCGACGCAGTCCCGAAAGCACCGCGGCGTGTTCGCTGCGCGGTCTGCCCTCGAGCAGCCGGTCGCTGTCGCTCCACAGCACGCCGCTGGCGACGCCGCCCTCCAGGCAACCGCCGAGCGCCGGCAGCGGCGCAAGCTCGAGCCCGTGCCGCTCCAGCTCGAGCGCTTCGACGACCTCTGCGCGCAGCAGGCCGAAATCGACCGCGGCCTCGCCGGACAGCTCGCCGCAGGCGGCGTAACCACCGGGCCGCTCCGCGGCTTCGAACGCGGCGACGCGCAGGCCCGTGCGGGCCAGCGCCGCGGCGGCGACGAGGGCGTTGTGACCGCCGCCGACGACGGCGACGTCGCACTGCAGCCGCTCGCTCACCGCTCCTCCTCCGCGGTGCTCGCGGCCTCCCGGGCGGCGCGCAGATCGTCGGCCAGCCGCAGCGCCGCGAAGCGCCCGGGAGCGCCGGAGATGCCGCCGCCGGGATGGCAGCCGGAGCCGCACAGGTAGTAGCCCGGCAGCTGGGTGCGGAACTCGGAGGCGCCCGGCAGCGGCCGGTTGAGGAAGAGCTGCGACAGCCGCAACTCGCCGTGGAAGATGTTGCCGCCGGCGATGCCGACCCGCGACTCGATGTCGGCGGGGGTCAGCACCTGGCGGCGCACCACCGACTCGCCGATACCGGGGGCGTACTCCTCGAGCGCCGCCATCACGGCGTCGCCGACCTCGTCGCGCAGGGCGTCGCTCCACTCCCCCTCGGCCAGGCGGCGCGGTACGTACTGGACGAAGCAGGACACCACCGCGGCGCCGGGTGGGGCCATGCCGGGATCGATCTCCGACGGCACCACCAAGTCGATGAACGGCCGCGACGACGGACGTCCGGCACGGGCCTCGTCGTACGCCTGCTCGACGTAGTCGACCGACGGAGCGATGCTGATCCCGCCGGCGAGGTGGGCGCCCCGGCCGGGTCGGCAGGCGAAGCTGGGCGGCCTAGACAACGCCAGGTTGACCTTCGCCGAGCAGCCGTCACTGCGCCACGACTCCAGGCGCCTGCGCTCGACCTCGCCGAGCCAGGGCCCGGCGCCGTCGCCGGGCAGGCGCAGCAGGCTGGTGCGTGGATCGAGGCTGCTGGAGACAGCGGCGGCACGGATCTCCTCGCCGCCGCGCAGCCGCACCCCCTCGACGCCCCGCTCACCGATCAGCAGCCCCTCCACCGGCGCATCGGTGCGGATGGTGGCACCGGCCTCCCTCGCGGCGCGGGCGAGCACCTGGGCCACCTCGCCGGTGCCGCCGGGCTGGAAGCCCCAGGCGCGGTAGACGCCGTCGACCTCACCCATGTAGTGGTGCAACAGCACGTAGGCCGAGCCGGGGGAACGCGGCGAGACGAAGGAGCCGATGATCGAGCTGGTCGACAGCGCCGCGATCAGCGCGTCGGTCTCGAACCACTGGGCGAGGAAGTCGGCGGCGCTCATGGTGAACATCTGCACCAGCGACACCAGCTGCGGCGTCGGCAGGTCGAGCAGCTCGGCGCCGAGCAGCGACAGCGCGTCGGCGACCTGGTCCTCCGACCCCGCGTCCGAGGCCGGAGCGGCGAGCTCGCGCGCCAGCTCGGGCGACGCCAGCGTCTCCTGCAGCCGGTGCGCCGCCCGCGCCACCTGGGTCATGCGCAGCTTGTAGTCGAAGTAGGCCTCGGCATCTCGCTTCGAGTGGCGTGCGAGATTGCGGTAGGTGCGGCCGCGATCGGCCTCGCGGTAGATCTCGTCGCCGTCGGGCAGCGGGTTCAGGGTGCTGTCGAGCGGCACCAGGCGCAGGCCGTGACGCACCAGGTCGAGCTCGTGGATCACCTCGGGGCGCAGCAGGCTGACCAGGTAGGAGAAGGTGCTGAACAGGAAGCCGGGCTCGACCTCGTCGGTGGCGGTGGCGCCGCCGATGCGCTCCGCCGCCTCGACCACCTCGACGTCGAGACCGGCCTTGGCCAGATAGGCGGCGTGGGTCAGGCCGTTGTGGCCCGCCCCGATCACCACGACGTCGCGCCTGCGGCTCATCGGCGGGCTCCCGCCGGTCGATCGAAGCGCTGCCGTTTCTGGGGCGGGTCGTAGTGCGGCAGGGCGCACAGGCGGGCGGTGGCGGGGATCCGCTCACGCTCGATGTCGAGCCAGACTTCGACCCGCCTGCCGGCCAGCGCCGACGCGTCGACAGGGCCGTCGCCGTCGTCGTCGGCGAGCGCGTCGAGCTGCACCGAGGCGATGCCGATCTGGCGCTTGAGCAGCGGCGAGAAGCACTGCGAGGTGATCTGACCCACCTGGCGTCCGCCGCGCCGCAGCGGCACCGGACGACGGTCGGGCACGCCGCCGACGGTCAGCGGGCGCACGCCGCGCGGCCGGTGCAGTCGCTCGAGCTCCGACCAGTCGATCTCGACCCCACACACCGTCCAGTTGCGCGGCCGCCGCTCGAGCGCCGCGCGGCCGACGAAGTCGTTGCCGTCGTTCAGCTGCACCGCCCAGCCGAGGCCGAGATCGAACGGGGTCGACTTGCGCGACTCGGTGAGTGCGTGGTCAGCCGAGAAGTAGTCGACGTCGAGCAGCACCAGGCCGGCCTCGATGCGGGTCGCGTCGAGTGCCTGCAGGCCGGCCGGGAGCATCGCGTGGTCGGCGCCGGCCCGGCAGAGGTCGTCCCACAGCTCGAGGGCGCGCCGGCTGTCGACCCAGAGCTCGTAGCCGAGGTCGCCGGTGTAGCCGGTGCGGGTGATGCCCAGCTCGCCGCCGCGCCAGTCGAGCCGGGCGCCGCGGAAGAAGCCGAGGTCGGCGAGCGAGGTCTCCAGCGCCTGCTCGAGGATCGCCCGCGAGCGCGGGCCCTGCAGCGCCAGCGCCGCGATCTGGCGCGACACCTCCTGCACCTCGACCCCGGCGATGCCGAACGAGCAGTCCTCGAACCAGCGCAGGCAGGGCTCGGCGGCACTGATGCGGAAGTGGTCCTCGGCGAGGCGCCAGAGGTTGCCGTCCTGCAGCACGTCGCCCTGGTCGTCGCACCAGCAGCCGTACATCACCTGGCCGACCCGGCAGCGCGCCACGTCGCGGGTGAGCAGGCGCTGCGCCAACGCCGCGGCGCCCTCACCCACGAAGTCGTACTTGTAGAGCGCCGAGACGTCGAAGAGCCCGGCGGAGCCGCGCACCGCCCAGTACTCGCGATGGTGCGAGCGCTCGTAGCTGGCCGGCATCGCGAAGCCCGACCAGTCGGTCCAGCTCGTGCTCTGGTTGGCGAGCACCTGACGCGGGTGCAGCGGCGACGGCTCGGGCCACGAGCCGGGCCGGGCGTGGAGCGAGCGCGCTCCCCACTCGGCGAGCGCCGGGCCGGCGGCGTAGAGGATCCCGCGACGCTCCACCAGGCGGCGGCTCTCGAGCGCCGCCAGCAGCCGGTGCGCGGTCGGCCGGGCGAGCCCTTCGCCGTCGGCGATCTCGGCCAGGGTGCCGGGCCCCGATCGCAGCCGCTCGAGCAGCGTCAGGGCGCGCTGGACCGCCTGCGTGCCCTCCGGCGGCCGGCGCCCGGGCTGCGTCTCTGGGTCGCCGCTCTGCGTGCTCAAGAAGTCTCCTCGGCCGGCGCGCTCCGTAGCGTCCGGGACCGGCGCCCCACGGACCGCAAGGGGCGCAAGATACCATGCCGCGATGTCCCCGAGAGCCGGCGCCAGAGCGCCTCACGGCGATGGCGACGCCCCCACGCGAGACGGCATCGCGGCGGCCGTCGCGGTGATCGCCGTGCTCGTGGCGGCGGCGTTCTGGCCTGCCCTGCAAGCGGGATTCCTCGACTGGGACGACCAGCTGACGGTGGTCGACAACCCGAAGCTGGCGGCGCCGCCGGGCGAGCTGGTCGGCTGGGCCTTCGGCACCTTCTTCATGGGCCACTACCAGCCGCTGAGCTGGCTGAGCCTGGCGCTCGACCGGGCCATCTGGGGCCTGGACCCGCTCGGCTTCCACCTCACCAACCTGCTGCTGCATCTGGTCAACAGCCTGCTGGTCCTCGCCCTCGTGCTCGCCGTCCTGGAGCGCATCGGCGCCGCCCTGCAGCCTCGGCCACGCCTGCTGCTGGCGACGGCGGCGACGTTGTTCTGGGCGGTGCACCCGCTGCGCGTCGAGTCGGTGGTCTGGGTCACCGAACGCCGTGACGTGCTGTCGGCGGCGCTGCTGCTCGCCGCGACCTGGGTGTATCTGCGGGCGGCTGCCCGAGCCGGTCGAGGTGCGATCCCGGTGCTCTCCCCGGCGGGTTCGGCGATCGCGGTGCTGTTCGCCGCCAGCCTGCTGGCCAAGGCCGGCGGCGTGGTCTTCGTCCCCGCCCTGCTGCTGCTCGACCTGCTGCTGCGGCGGGTCGAGCGGCACGACGTCGCGGCGTGGCGGCCTCTGGTGGTGGAGAAGCTGCCCCTGCTGGCGCTGTCGGCGGTGGCGGTGGGGCTGGCGCCGCTGGCCCAGGACGCCACCGCGGCGATGGTGCCGTGGAGCGTGCACCCGCTCGCCGACCGGCTGCTGGTGATGATCTTCGGCACCTGCTACTACCTGCTGCGACCGTGGTTCACCTGGCCGCTGTCGCCGCTCTACGAGCTGCCGGTGCCGATCGGGCCGGAGCGCCCTCTCTTCCTCGTCGCCCTGGTGCTGTTCGCCGCGCTCTGCCTCACCGGCGCGCTGCTGCTGTGGCGCCGCCGCCACCGCGTGCTCGCCTTCTGGGCGCTGTACCTGCTGCCGCTGCTGCCGGTGCTGGGGCTCTTCCAGAGCGGCCCGCAGCTGGTCGCCGATCGCTACAGCTACCTTCCGGGCGCGGTCCTCGCCGGTGGCGTCGCGGTCTTCGTCGCCGCGCGGCTGGCCGCGAGCTCGCGGCGCGACCGGCGGGCAGCGCTCGTCGTCGCGGCGCTCTGCGTCGCCCTGCTCGCCGCGGCGACCTGCCGCTACGCCCTCGCCTGGCGCGACACCGCCGGGCTGTGGCAGCACGCGCTCGCCGTTGTGCCGTCGTGCGGCTTCTGCCGCGAGGCGCTCGGGCTCGAGCAGCTGCGCCAGGGCGATCGCGCCACCGGCATGCGCACCCTCGCCGAGGTGCTGCGCGATCGCCCCAACTTGATGAAGGCCAACGCGGCGCTGGCCCGCGAGCTCGAACGCGTCGGCGAGCTCGCCGCGGCGCGCGAGCACTACCTGCGAGCCCACCGACTGCGACCCGACCTGCCGGTCTTCCTGCGCCGCTACGCCGACCTGTCGGAGCGGCTCGGCGACCACGCCGCCGCCGCCGCGGCGCGCGAGCAGCTGCGGCGGGCGGGTGCAGGCGCCGATCGCGCAGGCCAGGAATGACCGCTGGCCACCGGCGACAGGCAACCGGGGCTGCTACCATCTGCGCCGATCCAGTTCGACAGACCGACCGACCAATCCACTCTCTTCACGAGGATCCACGTCGATGAAGACCCTTGTACTGCGCGCTCCCCTCCTGCTGCTCGCCGCCGCGGCGCTGATCGTCGCGGGCTGCTCGACCGCCGGCGCCGACGCCCCGGCGGCGCCCCAGGGACCGACTGACCAGGAGCAGATCCAGATGCTGCTCGACGATGCCTTCGGCGCCATCGCCGCCGGCGACATCGCAGGGCTGATGTCGGGCTATGCCTCCGACATGACCTGGGACCAGGGCGGCTACGCCGAGATGGAGGCCTTCATGACCCAGGCGAAGGACGCCGGCTTCCTCGACGGCTTCACCTCCAACATGGCCGGGCTGGTCATCGCCGTCGACGGCGACACCGCGACCGTCACCGGCGCCTCGGTAGAGGGCGCCTTCGGAGTGCTCGACCTCTCCTTCGAGCTCCAGAAGCGCGACGGCAGCTGGGTGATCACCAAGCAGTCGCAGCAGTAGGCCGCGGCCGGCATCGGCTTCGGCCTCGGCTTCCTGCGGGCGCCCGCGACGCGAGTCGGGGCGCCCGTTCCTCTTGCGGGGAGCTACCGGGGAGAGCGGGCTTCAGCTCACCAGGCTCGACATCAGCGCCTCGACGTCCGCCATCGTGAACGGCTTGGGGAGGAAGCCGTCCGCCAGGTCCGGTGAGAGCCGGCCGACGACCTCCTCGCGGGAGTGACCGGACATGATGACGACCGGCAGGTCGGCGCGCAGCTTCTTGATCCGACGGAAGGTCTCGTAGCCGTCGATGTCGGGCATGGTCAGATCGAGGAGCACGCAGGCGTACTCGTCGCCGCGCTCCTCGACCGCACGCAGTGCGCTGCGTCCGTCGCCGACATCGTCGGCGGCGTAGCCCATCCGCTCGAGCGAGCGCACGATCACCTTGCGCACCAGGCTCTCGTCGTCGACGACGAGCACCTTCTTGGCGACGGCGCCCGACGCTTCGGCGCCATTGGTCTCGCCCACCGCTCCTCCACCCGACTTCTGGTCGTCCATGGTCTCAGCCCCCTTCGATCGGGTAACCCCGCTCGATATCCCACCCCGCCGCTCCGGCTCCGCCCCCCGGGAGCGGTGCGCTCATCCGCCGGCCTCTTCCTGCTCGAGGCTCTCGTAGAGGATCTGCGCCCAACGCTCGGCATTGATGAAGCCCCAGCTCCAGTCCTTCCAGCGCTCGTCGAAGCCCGCCGCCTGGATCGCCGCGAGATCGTCGCCGCGACCGCGCGCCGTACGCACCGTCGTCAGCGTCGACTCGATCATCTCGCGGTAAAGGGCCAGGTCCTCGTGGCTGGCAAGCGGTCCGTGGCCAGGGATGATCTTGGCGTCGGCGGGGATCGCCTCGAGCAGCCGCGTGATGCTGTCGAGCAGCCCCAGGGCGTTGCCGCCGCTGGCCACGTCGACGAAGGGGAAGCGGCCGGCGAAGAAGAGATCGCCGAGGTGGAAGACGCCCGAACCGGTGAAGTGCACCACGGCGTCGCCGTCGGTGTGCGAGTTCGGGAAGTGCCGCACCTGGATCTCCTCGCCGTTGAAGTGCAGCGACAGGCCCTCGTCGAAGGTCACCACCGGCAGCGCCGCCTTCGGCTGGGCCGGGGTCACCTGATCGCCGCGCCGCTGCTCGCTGGCGAGCCGCTTGCGGACGTTGGCGTGGGCGACGATCGGCGCCTCGGCGCCGAAGGCCTCGTTGCCGCCGGTGTGGTCGCCGTGGAAGTGGGTGTTGAGCACGAACTCGAGATCCCCGGGCGAGATCTCGGCCAGCGCGGCGCGGATCTTCGGCACCAGCGGAGCGAACTGGTCGTCGACGATCAGCACGCCGTCCTCGCCGGCGGAGACGCCGATATTGCCGCCGGCGCCGACCAGCATGTGCACCGCGCCGGCGACCTCGCTGCTCTGGATCTCGACGTTCTCGAAGTTGCCCTGGGCCGCGACGGGCACGGCGGTCAGGGCCGCCACGGCGGCAACGATCAGGAACTTCCTCATGACCTCTCGCACCTCCTGCCGCAGCCGGCGATCGTGAAGGCGACCTCCGGTGGCGTCGTAATATGGAACCGCTCGATCTTACCCAAGCTCCCCAGACTCGCGAGGACGACCCGATGAGCGACGCTGACTCCGCGACCCGGCGCGACGTGTCCACAGGCTCCGGGCTCACCCGGCGGCGCGTCGTCTCGGCGACGCTCGGCGCCGTCGCGCTGAGCGCGGCGTCGCGGCGGCCCGAGGCACAGGCCCAGAGCCCTGCAGCCGGTGCGCTGAGGCAGTCGGTGTGCCGCTGGTGCTACGCGCGGACCGATCTCGCCACCCTGGCGGCGGAGGCGAAGCGCATCGGCCTCGCCTCGGTCGAGCTGCTCGACCCGGACGAGATCGCCACCGTGCGCGCTGCGGGCCTCACCTGCGCCATGGTCAACTCGCACCCGCTGTGGAACGGGCTGGCCGACCCGAAGCACCACGAGGCCTGCCTCGCCGCGATCCGCACCGGCATCGACGCCGCCGCGGAGCACGGCTGCCCCAACGTGATCACCTTCTCGGGCAACCGCCGCGGCATCTCCGAGGCCGACGGGCTGGAGCACAGCGCCCAGGCGTTGGCGGAGATCGTCCCCTACGCCGAGCAGAAGGGCGTCACGATCTGCATGGAGCTGCTCAACAGCAGGGTCGACCATCCCGACTACATGTGCGACCGGACGCGGTGGGGCGTCGACCTCGTCGAGCGTGTGGCGTCGCCGCGCTTCAAGCTGCTCTACGACATCTACCACATGCAGATCATGGAGGGAGACGTCATCCGCACCATCCGCGACCACGCGGACGCGATCGGCCACTACCACACCGCCGGAGTGCCCGGCCGCCACGAGCTCGACGAGGACCAGGAGCTCTACTACCCGGCGATCGTGCGCGCCATCGTCGAAACCGGCTACACGGGGTTCCTCGGCCAGGAGTTCATCCCCCGCCCGGACGCCGATCCCTTCGCCTCGCTCGCCCACGGGGTCGCCGTGTGCACCGTCTGAGAAGCGTCTGAGAAGACTGGGAAGGGGCGCCGGTCAGCCGGGCTCCTCGGCGGTCTCGTCGCGGAACAGCACGGCGACGAAGATCGCGGTACCCAGGCCGATCAGTGACACGACGAGCCAGAGCTGTCGGTAGTCGATCGGCCAGGTCGGGTGCTGCAGGGAACCGCTCAGCAGGTCGAGGAACCAGCCGCTGAGCACCGGGCCGATGCCGAGGATGATGATGCCGAACACGGTCTGCGCCGAGTGCCGGATGTCGGGCGGCGCGATGCGGTCGACGTAGATGAACGCGGCGGCGAAGAAGCACGCGTAGCAGAGGCCGTGGATCGCCTGGCTGGCGATCACCACCGGCACCGACTCGACGGTGGCGAAGATCAGGTAGCGGGCGAAGTAGGCCAGGGCGCCGAGCACGATCACCCAGCGGAAGCCGAGCCTGGCGAGCAGCCAGCCGGTGAGCAGCATGACCGCGATCTCGGCGAACTGGCCGATGGTCATCGCCGGCCCGATCTGGCTGGCGCCGAGGCCGAGCACGTCGCCGAAGAAGGGCCCGGTCTGCATGAAGTAGATCTGGTGGATCACCGCGATCGGCAGGCTGGCCAGCACCAGCACCAGGAACGAGCGCCGGCGCAGCAGCCGGAACGCCTTGCGGAAGGCGAGCGACTCCACCGCGTCCTTCTTCGGCGGCGTGTGCGGCAGCAGCAGGCAGAAGCCGGCGTAGAGGATCGACACCACGCCGGAGACGATCAGCGCGTCGACCAGCCGGCCGATCGCGCCCTCGACCTCGACCCCGCCGTAGAACGGCGGCAGGGCCTGCAGCCGCACGTCGCTGAGCAGCCAGAAGAGAGGGAACAGCCAGCTGGCGACGATCCAGCCGATGGTGCCCCACACCCGCACCATCGGGAACTGCCGGTTGCGGTCGTCGAGGTGCGCGAACGCCAGCGAGTTCGACAGCGCCAGGGTCGGCATGTAGAGCAGGCTGTAGAGCACCGAGAGCCAGAGCCAGCCGGCGTACGTCGTCTGGTAGGCGGTGACGATCTTCACCGCGCCGCCGGCGAGCAGGAGCGCGGCGAGGAAGCGCTCGGTGGCGAAGTAGCGGTCGGCGAACTGGCCGGCGACGAACGGCGCCGTCACCGCGCCGATCGAGCCGCCGAGGCCGGCGATCCAGCCCACCTGACCGGCGCTGAAGCCGAGGCCGCCGTCGCCCACCGGCGCCTGCAGGTAGCGCGACAGCACCGGCAGCCAGACGCCCCAGACGCCGTACTGCAGCAGCATCATGGCGGACAGCCGCCAGTAGACGGATCGCGTCACAGGGTGCTCCGGGTCGCGGGATCGGCAGTTCGGTTGTCGAGAGTCGGCGCAGCGTATCAGTCGTCCGAGCCCTCGTCCGGGGCCGCCGCCGCGTGCTCCTCGGCCAACGTGCGCCGGATCTCGTCGGCGCGCCCGGAGTCCAGCCGGCCCTCGACGACCAGGCCGTCGAGCGCCGCCAGCGCGACGTCGAACGCCGAGATCCTGAAGTGGCGCCGCAACACTTCACGCGTCTCGCTGAGGCCGAAGCCGTCGGTGCCGAGAACGGTGTACGAACCGGGGATCCAGCGCCCGATCAGGTCGGGCACGGCGCGCTGGAAGTCGCTCACCGCGACGAACGGCCCGCGCACGCCGCCCAGGCAGCGCTCGAGCCACGAGCTGCCGGCCTCGCCACGCTCCTGCGCCTCGCACGCCTCGCGGTAGAGGCGCGCATAGCTGGTGGCGCTCCACACGTCGGCGGCGATCCCCTGCTGCTCGAGCAGCTCGGCGGCGGCGAGCGCCTGGGCCAGGATCGAGCCGCTGCCCAGCAGCTGCACCCGCGGCGAGCTCTCGTCGTCGGCTCCGGCGCCTGCGCGCACCTGGTGCAGCCCGCGCAGGATGCCCTCCTCGCTGCCCTCCGGCATCGCCGGCATCGCCAGGTTCTCGTTGTAGGCGGTGAGGTAGTAGAAGACCGGCTCGCCGTCCTGGTACATGCGGCGGATGCCGTCGCGCACGATCACGGCCAGCTCGTAGCCGAAGGCGGCGTCGGAGCTCTGCAGGCAGGGCACGGTGAGCGCCACCAGGTGCGAGTGGCCGTCCTGGTGCTGCAGCCCCTCACCGTTGAGCGTCGTGCGGCCGGCGGTGCCGCCGATCAGGAAGCCGCGGCAGAGCTGGTCGGCGGCGGCCCAGATCAGGTCGCCGACGCGCTGGAAGCCGAAGATCGAGTAGAAGACGTAGAAGGGGATCGTCGGCACGCCGAAGTTCGCGTACGCGGTGCCGGCGGCGATGAACGACGCCAGCGCCCCCGCCTCGCAGATCCCCTCCTGCAGGATCTGCCCGTCCACCGACTCGCGGTAGGGCAGCACCGTCTGGGCGTCGACCGGGGTGTAGCGCTGGCCCTCGGGCGAGTAGATGCCGGCCTGGCGGAAGAGGCCGTCCATGCCGAAGGTGCGCGCCTCGTCGGCGACGATCGGCACCACGTAGCGGCCGACGCCGTCGTGGCGCAGCAGCTTGGTGAGCAGGCGCACCAGCGCCATGGTGCTCGAGATGCGGCGCTCGCCGCTGCCCGCGAGCAGATCCGAGAAGAGCTCGAGCGGCGGCGGCTCGAGACTCGGGCAGTCGACCTCGCGGCGCGGCAGGAAGCCGCCCAGCTGCTCGCGGGTGCGGCGCAGGTACTCGAGCTCGGGGCTGTCTTCCGCGGGACGGTAGAACTCGGCGTCGAGCACCTGCTCGCGCGACAGCGGCACCGCGAAGCGCCGGGCGCAGTCGAGGCGCTCGTCGTCGCTCATCTTCTTCTTCTGGTGCGCGGTGTTGCGGCCCTCGGCGCCCTCGCCCAGGCCGTACCCCTTGATCGTCTTGAACAGGATCGCGGTCGGCCGGTCGCGCGCCCGGGTGGCGCGGTCGAAGGCGGCGTAGACCTTGAGCCGGTCGTGGCCGCCGCGCTTGATGGTGCGGATGGTCTCGTCGCTGAGCGTCTTCATGATCTCGGCGAGCTCGGCGTCGCCCCGCACCCAGTGCTCGCGCACCGCCTTGCCGTCGAGCACCGAGTACATCTGGTAGTCGCCGTCGAGCGCCTCGTCCATGCGCCGCTGCAGCACGCCACTGCGGTCGCGCTCGAGCAGCGCGTCCCACTCGCTGCCCCACACCACCTTGATCACGTTCCAGCCGGCGCCGCGCAGGGTGCCCTCGAGCTCCTGGATGATCTTGCCGTTGCCGCGCACCGGCCCGTCGAGGCGCTGCAGGTTGCAGTTGATCGCCAGCACCAGGTTGTCGAGCTTCTCGCGGGCGGCGATCTGCAGGGTGCCGATGACCTCCGGCTCGTCGGCCTCGCCGTCGCCGATGAAGGTCCACACCCGGCCGCCGTTGCGCGGCTTGAGACCGCGGTTCTCGAGGTAGCGGGCGAACCGCGCCTGGTAGATCGAGCTCACCGTCGACAGACCCATCGACGCGGTCGGCGCCTGCCAGAACTCGGGCATGCGACGCGGATGCGGGTACGACGACAGGCCGCCGCCCTCCTGCAGCTCACGGCGGAAGGCGCCGAGCTGCTCCTCGCTCAGACGGCCTTCGAGGAAGGCGCGGGCGTAGACGCCCGGCGAGGCGTGCGCCTGCACGTTGACCAGATCGCCACCGTAGTCGTCGTCGCGGCCGCGGAAGAAGTGGCAGAAGCCGACCTCGAGCATGGTCGACGCCGAGGCGTAGGTGGCGATGTGGCCGCCGAGCCCGGGGTAGCGGTCGTTGGCGCGCAGCACCATCGCCATCGCGTTCCAGCGCACCAGGTTCTCGATCCGCTCCTCGAGCTCGGCGTCGCCAGGGTAGTGCGGCTGCTCGCCCACCGGGATGGTGTTGCGGTAGGGCGTGCGCAGCGCCGCGACCTCGAGCTCGATCCCCTGCCGCACGGCGCCGGCCTTGAGCTCCTCGACGATCTCGCGCACCCGCGCCGCGCCGTGGCGCCGGTGCAGGGACTCGAGGGCGTCGAGCCACTCCTGGCGCTCCAGCTCCCAGTCCGCCGACAGCGGGTCCGCGGTCGTATCGGGCCTCGAATCGTGCATCGGATCGACTCCTCGCCTTCCAGCGGAGGCGTGGCGGAAAGAAAGCGCCGCCGCCAACGGTTGCAGGCGCCGACCTTCGCGGCCGCCGCGCGCCGTCCGTACGATAATCCACCGGCCGCCTGCGACCGTCCCGCGGCGGCAAGGCGTCATCGCCGCTCCCTCTTCCCAGGCTTCCCGGAGAGCCCGTCTTGCGTTTCCCCCTCCTCGCGACCGCCTGTCTCTCCGGCCTCCTGCTGGCTGGCGCCGCCGCCCCGCAAGAGGGCGAGCCCGCTGCCGCCGATTCCGGGATCCTGTCGATCCAGCTGCTCGAGCGCGGCGACCGCCCGGCACGCCCGGCCGCAGGGCAGCTCGTGCTCACGGCGCCCGGCGACGAGACGCGGCTCGAGATCCGGCAGGTGCGCCCGAGCGATCCGGCACGCACCCGGGTGGTGCTCTACTTCGACTCCGCCGTCTCGTCGACCGCGGCCCTGCGCGCCGCCGCAGACCGCTACTCGCAGCGGATCGCCGAGCTGGTCGCTCTCGGCGAGGTGGAGATCGTGCTCGCCGACCCCCAGCCGACCGCGATCGCGCCGGCGAGCCGCGATCCCGAGCTGATCGGCAACGCCCTGCAGCGCATCTTCCTGCGCACCGAGGCCGAGGACGTGCTGCGGCAGCGGCGCGAGATCTTCCTGCGCGGCGAGACCCTCGACGCGAGAGCCGCCGGCGACGGCGACGGCGGCGGCGGCGCGACCCGCGGCATCGAACGGCTGCCGGCGAGCCAGCGCAACGAGCTGGCGCGCGAGGCGATGGCCGACGAGCTCTTCGTGCTCGCCAGCCGGCACGACGCGATGCTGCGCTGGCTCGCCGAGCGTGAGCAGAGCGCCGCGTCCGGCCGCTGGACCAGCTCCTACCTCTTCCTGGTGCAGGAGAGCCTGGCGCTCGATCCGCTGAGCTTCTACTCGCGCCACGCCGATCCCGCCGAGCTCGCGGCGCTGGCCACCGAGGCCCCCTCGGCGGTCCTGCTCGCCGAGGCGATCGCCGCCCACGGCTGGGTGCTCTTCCCGCTCGCCGGTGCCTCAGGCGACGACGATCCGGCGCTCCGCTACGCGCCGAGCGAGGACGTGCCGGTGGGGTTCAGGCTGCGCCTGGGACGCGATCGCGACGCCGCGGAAGACGCCGGAGCAGGCGGCGACGACTCCGTGCTGCTGCAACCGGCGGTGTCGAGCTGGCAGGCCGTCGCGGCGGTCACCGGCGGCGAGGCGATCCCCGGCGACCAGCTCGCCGACGCCCTCGCCCGCGCCGCCCAGCGCAGCGAGCTGGTCTTCGCGCCGCTCGATCCGCTGCTCGGTGAGCTGTCGCTGTCGCTCACCGACGCCGGCGAACGGCGGACGCTGCGGGCGCCGCGCCGGGCGCCGGTCGGCCACCATCCGCTGGTCGCGGCGGCGCGCCTGCGCGAGATGGCCGAGGGCGGCGACCTGGCCGCGGCCGACTACCGCCTCGAGGCCGAGTTCGTGCTCGACCCGACCGCCAGGACTCTGCGCACCGGGCTGCTGCGGGCGCTGCTGCGGCCCGACGACCAGGCCGGCGACGACGAAGCCGAGGACGACGAGACGGGCGCCGGCGAGACCGTCACCGGCACGGCGGACGAGACCGCTGACGAGATCGCCGACGTCGGCGACCCGTGGCGGCTGTCGCTGCGCTTCCGCGATCTCGACGGCGTCGGCACCCTGCGTCAGTGGACGATCGAGCCGGAGGGCGAGAGCGAGGACGAGGACGAGGACGCGCAGGCCGACGGCGAAGCCGACTCGGGGAGCGGATCCGAGAGCGGGTCCGAAGTGTCCGCGGCGCGCATCCGCGCGGCGGGCGCGGATCCCGGGGCGTGGGCGCTCGAGGCGCCGATCGAGCTGCCGGTGGGCACCACCGGAGTCACCGCGCTGGTCGAGAACCTGCGCACCGGCGCCTGGGGCGCCGGCGAGGCCGAGATCGTCAACCGCGTGCCCGAGGGCGGCGATGTCGGCGGAGCCGGCGAGGAGATCACCCAGGCCCGGCCGCTGCGGCTGCTGCCGCCGCCCGCCGGCTCGCTCAGCGGCCGCGTGACCTTCGAGGTCGAGACGACGCCGGAGGTCGAGCGGGTGGTCTACTACCTCGGCAACAAGCGCGTGGCGCGGCGCGGAAGGCCTCCCTTCGACGTCACCCTGAACCTCGGCTCCTCGCCGCGCACCCTGCAGCTCGTCGCCGCGGCGTTCGACCGCGACGGCGCCGAGCTCGGCCGCGACCGCCTGCTGCTCAACGAGCCGCCGGAGACCTTCTGGGTGCGCATCGTCTCGCCCGAGCCCGGCGCCGACGTCGCCGGCGCGACCGAGGTCGAGGCGCGGCTGCGCACCCCACGCGACGCGTCGCTCGACAGCCTGACCTTCTACTGGAAGGAGCGACGCATCGAATCGCTGCGTGAGCCGCCGTTCACCGCCACCGTCGACCTGCCGGTCGGCGAGCCGGACGGCTTCCTGCGGGTCGAGGCGCGGCTGTCCGACGGCCGCACCGCCGAGGACGTGCTGCTGGTCAACCAGGGCGGCTTCGGCGAGCAGATCGGCGTCGAGCTGGTCGAGCTCTACGTCGTCGCCACCGACCGCAGCTCGAAGCCGGTGCTCGGCCTCGACGAGGACGTCTTCGAGGTCTACGAGGACGGCAGACGGCAGGAGATCGAGAGCTTCGAGGCGGCCGGCAACCTGCCGCTGACCATCGGCCTGGCGATCGACTCGTCGAGCAGCCTCTTCCTGCGCATGCCCGAGGTGCAGCAGGCGGCGACGCGCTTCGTGCGCTCGCTCTCCACCCGGCGCGATCGCGCCTTCCTGATCGGCTTCGGCACCGAGCCGCGCATCGTCGCCCGCACCACCCGCGACCTGCGCCGCATCGAGGACGCCGTCCGCGGCCTCGAGCCCTACGGCACCACCGCGGTATGGGGCGCCATCGACATGGCGCTGCAGCAGCTCGACGGCATCGACGGGCGCAAGGCCCTGGTGGTTTTCTACGACGGGGACGACGAGGACGAGGAACGCTACTTCGAGCGTTCGCTGCGCCTGGCGCGACGCGCCAACGTGCCGATCTACCTGGTGCTGATGAACGACATGGCGGCGCGCACCGCCGGCCGCAGCCTGTCGAGCCGCTCCTTCGTCGGCAAGCTCGAGCGCATCACCCGCGCCGGCGGCGGCCGCGTCTTCTACGTCCGCAAGGACCAGGAGCTCGATCCGATCTTCGACGCCATCTCCGAGGAGCTGCGCAGCCACTACCTGCTCACCTACTACCCCGAGATCCGTCCCGGCGGCCCGCTCTGGCGACCGGTCGAGGTGCGCATCCAGCAGCGCGGCGTCGAGGCGCGCACCATCGAGGGGCGCGGCGTCGAGGGCTACTGAGCCATGGGGAGTGCAACGATGCGGACGGGTTTCCGCGGCCGCTGCGCCGGCCTCGTCCTTCTGGCACTGTCGCCCGCCGCGCTCGCCACGGCGGCGGAGCCGGTGCAGCGCACCGTGACGGTCGAGCTCCTGACCGCCGGCGGCGCGGCGCCGGCCAGTGCGCCGCTGGTGCGGGTCTCGAGCCAGGGAGCGCCGCAGCCGGTGCTCGACGTGCGGGCGCTGCCGGCCGACGCGGTGAGCCCGCTGCTCTATCTCGACCTGCCGCTGCTCGACCGTCAGCACCTCGGCCCGCTGCTCGGAGAGCTCGAGACCAGGCTCGACGCCCTGCTCGCCGCCGGCCTCGACGGCATCGCCGCGGCGCAGGCGAGCGTCGTGCCGCTCGGTGAGGAGGCGCCGACCGCCGCCGGGCTGCGCGCCGCCCTCGCCACCGCCTCGGGCCTGGCCCAGGTCGGCGAGCTCGCCGAGCGCCGCGGCCAGCTGTCGCGCACCCTCGCCGACGCCTCGACGTCGCTCGAGGAGAAGCGCCGTCTGGTGGTGGCCCACTACCAGGCCGAGCTCGAGCTGCGCGAGTGGCAGCAGGCGCTGCTCGAGGACTGGCTGCTCGCCGCCGCGTCCGTCGACGTCGACCCGGCCGCGGCCGAGGCGCGGGTCGTCTTCCTCGCCACCGGATCGCGGCTGGGAGCGCCCGCCGAGTACGCCCGCTCGTTGATCGACGACCACGAGGTGCCGCTCGACGGCCTCACCGACGAGAGGCTGGAGGATCGACTCGACGCGCAGCGGCGCGCCTTCGCCCGCGCCACCGCCGCCCTCGGCATCACCGTGCACGTGCTCGACGCCGCGGCGCTGGCCGGAGGGGCCGATCCCTCGCAGCCTGTCGATCCGCTGCTGGTCGAGCTCGCCGAGGCCAGCGGAGGGCGGGTGCTCGCCGACGGCGCCGAGCTCGACCGGGCGATCGAGGCGCTCGGGCGGCGCTTCGCGGTGACCTTCCAGCTCCTGCCCACGGACGCGGTCACCGCCGACCAGGGCGCGGCGGGCGCCAGCGTGCACGGGGTAGAAGCCGATCCCGCCGTGGCGCCGCTCGATCTCGCCGTCGGCTCCGATCTGCGCCTGCGCGGCCCGCGCTGGACCCACCGCGAGCCGCCGCGGCTGCTGTCGCTGGTGCGGGCGCGTCGGCTGCTGCAGGACGACGAGGGCGGGCCGCTCGACGTGCGCGCCGCGCTGGTCGGCGAGTTCGCCGGCGCCGCCACTCTCGAGACCGTCGTCGGCGTCGAACCGCTCGAGGACTCCGGCGCGGCCGGCGCGGCCGCCGCAGCCGCCTCCCTGCGCGGCGGCGCCAGCGACCGCCTGCGCGTCACCGTGGTCACCCAGCGGCTCGACCGCGACCCCGAGCTGCGACGTCTCTACGGCGGCGGCGCCCGGCTCGACCGCGGCCTGTGGGCGCTGCAGAGCCCGATCGAGCTGCCCGAGGACCGCGACGCCATCGTGGTGGTCGCCGAGGACCTGGCGAGCGGACTGTGGGGCGCGGCGCTGGCCGAGGAGAGCGACGTCGGCCCGGTGGCCGAGCTGCAGTCCGGCGAGGCGGTCGTCGAGGTGGCCTCGTCCGGCGCTCCGAGGTCCACCGCCCGCCCCGTTCCCGACGGCGAGGCCACCGCACCGCCGCCGCCAGGCGCCGCCGCAGAGGCCGGATCCGATTGGCGGCTGCCGCGCCGCGGCTCCGGCTCCACCGTCGACACCCCACCGCTGCGCGCCGGCAAGCTGCTCGAGATCCTGCCGCCGCGCGGGCGGCCTCTGACCGGCAAGCAGACGTTCAAGATCCTGCTCACCAACGCGAGCGTGCAGCGGGTGGTCTTCGAGCTCGACGGCAGCGAGGTCGGCGACGACGACAACCGTCCGTTCCAGGCCACGGTGCAGCTCGCCGACACGCCGCGCGAGCACACCCTGCGCGCCATCGCCTACTCTGGCAGCGGCGCCGTGCTGGGCCAGGACGTGCTGCAGATCAACCGTGCCAGCAGCCGGCCCGGCATCGAGCTGACCACCGTGCAGCCCCTGGGCACCGGCGGTGACGTGCGGGTCGAGGCGGAGCTGCGCACTCCGGCCGGGCAGAGCCTCGACCGGGTCGAGCTCTACCGCAACGAGCGGCTGATCGCCACCCTCACCCAGCCGCCGTTCCGCAGCGACCTGCCGGGGCCGGCGCGGCCCGACGCCGACTTCGTGCGCGCCGTCGCCTGGATGCGCGACGGCGGCTTCTTCGAGGAGGTGCAGCTGCTCGGCGACGCCTCGCTGAGTGAGGAGGTCGACGTCAACCTGGTCGAGGTCTACACCGTCGCCAGCGATCCCGACGGTCGTCCCGTCGGCGGTCTCGAGGCCGGCGACTTCGAGGTCTTCCTCGGTCGTGAGCGGATCGAGATCGAGCGCTTCGCCCGCGCCGAGGACGTGTCCCTGTCGCTCGGCGTGGTGATCGACACCTCGGAGAGCATGTACACGCTGATGGACGACACCAAGCGCGCCGCGTCGCGCTTCCTCAGCGACACGCTCAAGCCGATCGACCGCGCCTTCGTGGTCGAGTTCGACGACCGGCCGCGCCTCGCCCACCCGACCACGTCGGACGTCTTCGCGCTGATCCGCAGCCTCTCCTCGCTGCAGCCCAGCGGCATGACGGCGCTCTACGACTCGATCCTGTTCGCCAACCAGCAGTTCGAGCCCGGCCTCGGCCGCAAGGCGATCGTGCTGCTCACCGACGGCGACGACGTCAACTCGAAGTTCAGCTACCGCAAGACGTACCAGACCGCCTCCGCCGGCGGCCTGCCGATCTACTTCCTGTCGCTGGCCGGCTTCGACCAGGATCGGCGCTCCTTCCGCAAGAGCGATCTCGAGGCGCTCGCCAAGGCCTCCGGCGGCCGCGTCTTCTACGTCTCCAGCATGGCGGAGGTCGTCGACGCCTACGCCCAGATCGCCGACGAGCTGCGCAACCAGTACGTGCTCGCGTTCAGCACCACGAGCCCGCTGAGCGACGACCAGCTCGACGACATCCGGGTGCGCACCGGGCGCGCCCGCACCGACCTGCGCTGGGTGGTCGGGCGCGAGTAGGCCGCGGAGGCCACGGGGCTCTCCCCCCAAGAAAAAAGACGCCGGGCGCTGCAACGCCCGGCTGGGTCACTTAGGAGGAGAGAGGTCCGAGCGCGGCTCGTCCATCCGCACTCGGCTCCGTCTCCCTATACGGGCGGCGGCGCCGAGGGTTTAGTCGCCCTACCCGTCGGCGCCCTGGCCGGCGCCGCCGAGCAGGGCGAAGAGCGACAGCTGCTCGGCCGCGGCGCCGCGGGCGGCGTTCGCCGCCTGGCCCAGGGCGACGCCGGCGCGGCGCAGAGCGCTCTCGGAC
>QQVD01000019.1 GCA_003388555.1 Acidobacteriota bacterium
AGCCTGCGCCACCTCTTCTCCAGATCCCTTCTGCCCACCAAGAGCGAGCGAAGGTGGAGCAGCCGTGTTTCCGCTGCCTCTCCCTGGCCTCGTGGGATTCGTGAAGTTGCGCCGCAGGCCTTGGCCTGCGTCGCTCTTCTCCAGAATCCCTTCTGCCCACCAAGAGCGAGCGAAGCGAGCGATGGTGGAGCAGAAGGGATTCGAACCCTCGACCCCCACGTTGCGAACGTGGTGCTCTCCCAGCTGAGCTACTGCCCCATCGCCCGAGCCGACGACTCTATCCACCTTCTCCCAGCCTCGACAAGGCTCGATCACCCGTCATGCACCCGATCATGCACCCGTCATCGGCCCGCCGCGGCTTCGATCTCGCCTACTCTCCCTCTCCTCCGCCCTCCTCCGCCCTCTCCTCCGCCGCGGCTCGATTCCGGCTCGCGCCGAGGATCTCGCGGCCGCTGGAAGAGTGTCCGCGTCGTCGACGTTCGCATAGGATGAAAGACCGCCCAGAGGGGCGAATCGAGGATCAGGAGGACTGAGATGGCAGACAACGTCAAGACGATGGAAGGCGCCAAGGCGCCGCTCGGCGAGACCGTCGAGAGAGCACGCAGCGCCGTGAGCGAGAAGGTCGGCGAGGCCAAGGAGAAGCTGCACGGCGTCAGCGGAGAGCTCGGCGCCAAGGTGCGCGAGGGTCGCGATCGAGCCAGCGAGTACGCCAAGGAGCGCTACGGCGTGGCCAAGGAGAAGGTCGGCCAGGGCTACGACCGCGCCCGCAAGGACATCGACCAGCTCGCCGCGGACGTCAATGTCTACGTGCGCGACAACCCCGGCCGTGCGGTGCTGATCGCCGCCGGAGTCGGCTTCCTGGTGGGTTTCCTGCTGCGCGGCGGTGAGCGTCGCTGACCATGAGCGAACCCGGCGATCTCGGTCCTCGGGCCGCCTCCTTCGAGGACGAGTGGGTCGATGACCTGATGCCGAGCGGCTTCGACTGGGTGGCCGTGGTGCGCGAGCACCCGATGATCTCGTTGTCGGTCGCTGCGCTCGGCGGATTCCTGATCGGACGCTGGCACGGGCGCGAGATCGTCGACGCCGCTTCGGACCTGGCGACGGCACAGATCTCGAAGTCGGTCGACCGCTTGCTCGAAGGCGTCTGAGTCCTCCCGTCGGCATCGACGACTGCCGGCGACGGCTCGTGGCGAGACCTCGGTGAAACGGGAGCGTGCCCGGCCTGAGCCGGGTCGACCCGGAGACTCCCCTGCGCCGCATCCTCCACCTGGCCGACCTGCACTGCGGAGCGCCCCTGCGACCCGGGGCGCTCGCTGCCGTGGTGCGACTGGTGGAGGAGCGCCGCCCCGATCTGGTGGTGCTGGCCGGCGACCTGACCGCCGGCGGCCGCGCCTGGGAGTACCGTCAGGCGCGCGAGCTGGTGCAGGCCCTCGAGACCGTGAGCCCGGTGCTGGCCGTGCCCGGGGGCCGCGACCTGCGGTTCGGCGCCGCCCTGGTGAGAACGGATCCCGAGCGCGCCTTCCGTCGCTGGTTCCCGGAAGAGACGGTATTTCACGACGACGAGCTGGCGGTGGTCGGAGCGGCGAGCTTCGGAGCCTGGACGCGGCGGCGCGGGCGCCTGGCGCGCCGCGCTCTCCGTCGCCTGGAGCAGCGATTCGCCGCTCTCGGCGAGAGTTCCCGCCTCTGCCGGATCGCGGTGTTGCACCATCCGCTCGTCCAGGTGCCGTCGCTCGCCCCGCTGCCCTTGGCGCGACGGGCCCGCGCGGCGCTCGAGGTGCTGCGGCGGGTCGGGGTCGAGCTGGTGCTGGGCGGCCACCTGCACCACTCGTGGGCGGGGACCGTGCCTCTGTCGGAGCCGCTGCGAAGGGGGCGCCGGGCCAGGGGCGACGGGGAGGGCGCGGAGCGCGAGCCGCGAGAGCTGCACGTGCTGCACGCCGGCAGCGCGATCTCACGCCTCGGTCGGCCGCCGGAGAGCGGTTCGAACAGCTGTCTCTTCGTCGAGATCTCGGACGCCTCGCTGAGCGTCGAGCGTCTCGTCCACGGCCCCGACGAACGACGCTTCCTGGGCGAGCGGGCGTGGCGCCACGAGCGCCGCGACGCGGCGACGGTCGTCGCGCCGGTCGCTGTCGGCGGCGGCGGCAACGCGTATCATCGGTGCCCCGAACCCGAGGCCTCGAGACCGCGCGGGTCGGCACCCCTTCAGCCGGAGGGCCAGTCATGAGCAGCGCGACGGCTCGCACACCCAGCTACTCCGACGACGATCCGCCGGACGGCGAGGCGCGCTGGCGGCTGCTGGCCCGCCTGCCGAGCCAGGTCGAGGCGGCCCTCCTCGAGGGCCTGCTCGCGGAGCACGAGATCCAGAGTGTCGTCGAGAGTGTCTTCTTCAGCCAGGAGCCGACCAGCTTCGGAGCCCTCGGCGAGTATCGTCTCCACGTGCTCGAGGCCGACTACCAGAAGGCCCAGGGTCTGGTCGACGAGGTGCGCCTGCACCGCAGCGGGGGAGCCGGGCTCGAGCTGGTCTGAGCGCTCGGGCACCGGCGGCGAAGCGGGCTGTACCGTCCAGCGTCGCGCCTACGCCTGGCGAGAACCGGAACGCCCGCAAGGACAGTCATGAGCTCACCCAAGAAGTTCGGACGCTACGAGATCGAGCGGCGGCTCGGCGCCGGCGCCATGGGCGAGGTGTACGTCGCCAGCGACCCGCAGATCGAGCGCCTGCTGGCGCTGAAGACCGTGAAGCTGGAGGGTGTTCCCGAGAAGGACCGGCCGATGCTGCGCGACCGGCTGCTGTTCGAGGCCAAGGCGGCCGGCCAGCTGGTGCATCCGAACGTCGTCACCCTGTTCGACACCGGCGAGGACGACGGCATCGTCTACCTGGCCTTCGAATACGTCGAGGGCTGTCACCTCGGTGAGCGGGTGGGGCGCGAGCCGAAGCTCACCCTCGGCGACGTGTTGCGGATCACCCGCCAGGTGGCCTCGGCGCTCGACCTGGCGCAGACGCGGGGCATCGTGCACCGCGACATCAAGCCGAGCAACATCCTGATCGACAAGTCCGGCACCGCCAAGGTGGCCGACTTCGGCATCGCCAAGATGCGCGACCGCGCCTCCGACCTGACGGTGACCGGGGCGATCATCGGCACGCCGCACTACATGTCTCCGGAGCAGATCCGCACCGATCCGCTCGACGGCCGCTCCGACGTCTTCTCGCTCGGCGCCGTGCTCTTCGAGCTGCTGCACCGCGAGCGGCCGTTCCGCGGCGAGACGATCACCACGCTGGTCTACCAGATCCTGCATCACGATCCGCTGCCGGCGATGCGCGAAGACCTGCCGCCGGCTCTACGACAGCTGCTGCGCGACATGCTCGCCAAGGAGGTCGACGACCGCCTGTGGGCCGGAGAGGTCGTCGAGCGCCTCGATCCGATGCTGCGCAAGTGGCCCGACGAGCTGCTCTCGACGCCGATCGCACGCAAGCCCATGCCGCGGCTCGAGGTCGATCCGCTCGCCGAGACGGCGCCGGCGAAGACGCCGCCGCCACCTCCAGCTCCTCCTGCGCCGCCCGCCGCGGTCGATCCGACGGTCCGTCTCGACGACTCCGCGGCGACGAGGGCCGAGGCCAGCGCACCGACCGCCGCCACCGCGTCGCCGGGCACCGTGCCGCGAAAGGCCGGCACCGCGGCGTCGGAAGTGCCGCCCCAGCCAGCTTCGGCTCCGTTCGCGGGTACCGCCTCGGCGACCTCTTCGGGTGGCTCGTTGCTGCGCAGTCCCTGGTTGTGGGTGGGAGGTTGCCTGGGAGCGGCAGTGCTGCTGACGCTGATCGGCGTCTTCGTGCTGTCGCGTCCGATCGAGCGCTGGTTGAGCGGCCGTCAGGCGCCTGGCGAGGAGGCGACGGTGGCGCAGCAGAGCGTCGGCGAGACGGGCGAAGAGGTAGAGGCCGAACCAGGCTCGGCCACCGAGAGGGGCGAGGCGCCGCGGTCGCAGCCGCTCGAGGCGTCGACGGAGTCCGACCAGGCACCGCTCATCGGGAGCCGCCCTGATGGACCCGGGGCAGGATCCGACGGGGCCGACAGGAGCCCGTCGTCAGCTGGGCGCCGGGAAGGTCGCGAGGCGTCGGCGACGGCGGCCGAGCCGACTCGCCAGCCAGCCCAGCGGCCGCCGCCGCGCTCCGAGGCCGGCGAGCGGACCAGCCGACCGGCGGCCACCACCAGCGAGCCCTCGCCGGGGCGGACCGATCCGGCCCCGTCGTCGACCACGAGCCGAGATCCCGCGCCGGTCGAGCGCCCAGCGAGCGCCGATCCACCCGCGGCCCGCGAGGCCGAGCCCCAGACCGCCGCCGAGGAAGCTGATCCGGGGGCGGCCGACGAGCCCGCGGCGGCGCCGACCCCGGTGCCGCCGGACAAGGTGCTCGAGAGCGGCACCTCGCTGCTGTTCGACGTGCAGCCCGAGGACGCGTACATCCTCTTCCGGCGCGTCGGCGACGCCCGTTTCCTGCAGATCGGCCAGGTCGAGGACCACCGCGCCGGCAAGCGCCGTGCACGTCCGTGGGATCTGCCGGGTGCCGGCACCTACGAGATGATCCTGCGCGCACCCGGCAAGCGCGACTACCTGCTCCTGCTCGAAGCGCGTCGCGGAGGTCAGACGACGATCCAGGCGGTCCTCCAGCCGGGGCAGCCCGGCGGCGCGTCGCCGGACTGAGCCAGGCGGGTCTCGCGTTCTGCGTCGGAGCGCCCCTGCGTGGGCTCTGCCAGCGGGCGGGACCGTCGACGTCTCGGGCGCCGCTGACTGCGAGAGCGCCTCGGCGCGGCTGCGCCGCGAGCGTGATTCGGATAGGGTGCCGACCCGGCAGCGCGGTGGGGGCCGTGGCGCAAGGCTGGCGCGGCTGTGACGGTCGGTCTTCGGCCTCGACCGTTGGAGCGGCCGTCGGCTGGCCCGGCGCCGGCCGGACGGTTCCGCGGCGCGTGGTGACTGGCGACGGCTGGCACGGTGCTCCGAGCCGAGGCCGCGACCGGCTGGGACCCCGATCGAGAGACCCGGACCCCGACCGACAGGATGGGCATTCTGTCGAGCCGCTGCGGGTGCCGGCGATCCGAGTCGCGGAACCAGGTCTCCGGACGGGCGCTTGCGAGTCGACGCTGCACCGGCTGAGCCCAGAGACCGTTCGACCAGCAGACCGTTCGACCAGCCACCGAACCCACGGAGATCCCTGTGACCCGCCAGAACGGCGACCCACGCGAACCTCTCGAATGCACCGCCGGGCCCGGATCCCCCGCCTCGGCGCCGCAGCGCCCGATCGCATCCCGGGCCGCCGCCAAGGCGCCGGGCGGCGCGCCCCCGGAGCCCGCAGGCAGCGGCCGGGCGCCAGAGCGCGGCGCTGAGTCCGCCGCTGACTCCGCCGCCTTCTGGGGTGCTCCGGTGCGCACCGCCGAGCTCGCCAACGGGCTGCGGCTGGTCGTCGCCGAGGATGCCGGCAAGCCGCTGGTGTCGACGGCGCTCTGGTACGGCGTCGGCGCCCGCGACGAGCGGCCCGGGGAGAGCGGCCTGGCGCACTTCCTCGAGCACATGATGTTCAAGGGCTCGGAGAAGTACGGCGCCGGCGAGGTGGACCGGCTGACCCAGGGCCTCGGCGGCAGCAACAACGCCTTCACCAGCCACGACGCCACCGTCTACACCTTCAACCTGCCGGCGGCGCGTTGGCGCACCGCGCTCGAGATCGAAGCCGATCGGCTCCAGACCCTGCTCCTCGACCCGGACGAGGTCGACTCGGAGCGGGAGGTGGTGCTGGAGGAGATCGCGATGTACGAGAGCGACCCCTGGGACGCCCTCGATCAGGCGGTGGTGCGCGAGCTGTTCGCCGGTCATCCGTACGCCGAGCCGGTGCTCGGCCACCGCGAGCGCATGCGTCTCCATGGCCCGGACGATCTGCGGGCCTTCCAGCGGGCGCACTACCGGCTCGACAACGCGGTGCTGGCGGTGGCGGGCGCCTGCGATCTCGACGAGCTGGCCGGGGAGGCCGAGCGCATCTTCGCCGGAGTCGGGCGGCGCTCGCCGTCCGGAGCTCGCGCCGGGGTCGCTCCGGCCGTCGGCGAGCGGCAGCGCGGGCGGGTCGAGAGGCGGCGGGGCGAGACGGCGCGCCTGTTGTTCGCGGCGCAGGCGCCGGGTGCGTGCGAGCCCGCCCACCCGGTCTGGCGCATGGCGATCGCGGTGCTGACC
The DNA here is from genome assembly GCA_003388555.1 of Acidobacteriota bacterium. Taxonomy (GTDB): domain Bacteria; phylum Acidobacteriota; class Thermoanaerobaculia; order Multivoradales; family Multivoraceae; genus QQVD01. The sequence goes on from QQVD01000019.1 coordinate 6,205, forward strand.
GCGGGCCGCGGGTCGCGGCTGCACCGCCGCCTGGTCGAGGAGGAGCGGTGTGCCACCTGGATCAACGGTGATCTGAGCGAGACCGTCGGCCCGGCGACCGCCAGTGTGATGCTCGAGGTGCCGCCGGGTGTCGAGCCGGAGCGGCCGGAGCGGGTCCTCTGGGAGGAGATCCAGCGGCTCGCCGATCGCTCCCCCGACGACGCCGAGCTGCGCCGCGCCAGACGGATGATGAAGGCGGACTTCGTCTTCGCCCACGAGCGCGCGGCGCGTCAGGCCGTGGCCCTGGGAGCCGAGGAGATGCTCTTCGGTCGCGGCCACTACCAACGGCTCTTCGAGCGCCTGGAAGAGGTGCGGCCGGAGGATCTGCAGGCGGTCGGCGCCGAGCTCCTGGCGGGGAGGAGCGTCGTCGGCTGGTCGCTGCCGACGGTGGCCGGTGGATCGCAGGGCACGCTCGCCGAGGCCTCGAGCCCGGGAGCCTTGGCGTGACCGTGCAGCCGACCGTCGCGGCGAGTGGGCGAGCGCACAGCGGCGCCGACCGCCTGGGCGGCGAGCTCGTGGTGGCGTCGCGTTCTGCCGCCGCGCCGCTGATCTCGCTACGGGTCTGGCTGCGCGGCGGCGCCGCCGTCGAGCCGCTGCACGGTCTCGCCTCGTTGTGCGGTCGCATGCTCGGCGAGGGGACCTCGCGCAGCGACTGGCTGGAGATCGCCAATGCCTGCGAGACCCGCGGCATCGGCCTCAGCACCGGTGGCGGGCTGGAGACGGTCGGGGTCGCCATCGACTGCCTGGCCGAGGACTTCGACCGTGGCGTCGATCTCGCCGCCGAGCTGCTGCTCGAGTCGAGCTTTCCCGACGAACGCCTGGAGTGGCAGAGGGAGCAGACCGTCGCCGAGCTGCAGAGCCTCGCCGACCAGCCCGAGGTGCGCGCCACCTGGTCCTTCCTCGACCAGCTCTACCACCCCCATCCGCTGTCGCGACCGCTGCTCGGCAGTCCGGAGTCGCTGGCCACCATCGACAGCGCGGCCTGCAGGACGTTCCACCAGGAGTCGCGGCAGCGTGGCGGCTGGATCGCGCTGGTCGGCGCGGTCGACGCCGACACCGCCCGCCGTCGGCTCGAGCAGGCGTTCGGCAGCGGCCTCGAGACCTGGCAGGAGGACGACCCGGGCGCCGACGGTGCCGGCGAGACCGCTCCGCCTCCGGGGCGCGACCAGCGGCTGTGCGAGGTCGCGCTCCCCGGCAGCCAGCAGATGCACCTCTTCGCCGGTCACCTCACGGTGGCGCGGACCCACGACGACGCAGCCGCGCTCGAGGTGCTCGGCGTCGTCCTCGGCGCCGGCAACGGCCTCAACGGGCGCTTCCCCAATCGGCTGCGCGAGCGCGAGGGCCTCGGCTACGTCGCCCACGCCCACGCCATCGCCGGCGCCGGCCGGGCGCCCGGCCGCTTCCTCGTCTACCTCGGCACCGCACCCGAGAACCGCGCCCGCGCCGAGCGCGCCATCGTCGAGGAGCTCGAGCGACTGCTCGACGGCGGCATCACGCAGCAGGAGTTCGAGGACGCGAGGAGCTATCTGCTCGGCCGCGAGGCGATGCGCCGCGAGACCGTCGCCCAGCGCGCCGATCTGCTCTCCGAGGCGATCTTCTTCGGCCGCCCGTGGCACGACCTCCAGTGGGCCCGCCGGCGCTACGAGAGCCTCGATCGGGAATCGGTCGAGGCGGCGATGCGCCGCTGGCTCGCCGTCGAGCGGCTGCGCTGGACGGTCGGCATCCCGGCCGACTGAGCGCGCCGCACGCTCTCTCGGATCCGGCCCGGCGCCGGCCGCTGTGCTAATTTGCGCCCGCTCCCATGACCGAAGAGACCGCACTGCAGACGACCCCTCTGCACTCCCAGCACGTCGAGGCGGGCGCCAAGATGGTGCCGTTCGCGGGCTTCGACATGCCGCTGCGCTACTCCGGCCAGGTCGAGGAGCACCATGCGGTGCGGCGGGCAGTCGGCGTCTTCGACGTCTCCCACATGGGCGAGATCGTGCTGCGTGGCCCGGGAGCCGACGCCTTCGCCCAGTGGGCGACGCCGAACGACGTCGGCAGGCTGCGTATCGGCCGGGCGCACTACAGCTCGCTGCTCGACGACGACGGGCGACTGCTCGACGATCTCCTGGTCTACCGCCGCGGCGAGAACGATCTGCTGCTCGTGGTCAACGGCGCCACCCGGGCCGCGGACGTGCGCCACCTGGGCGAGCTGCTCGGGCGGTGGGAGGGTGCGGCGGTCGAGCTCGACGACCAGAGCGACCGCTGGGCGCTGATCGCGGTGCAGGGACCGCTGGCCGAGGGGGTCGTCACGGCAGCCTGCGAGCGGCTCGGCGGTCCGCCGGAAGTCGCCGCGCTGCGCTACTACGGCTTCACCGAGACGGCCGGCGGGCAGGGCGTCATCGTCTCGCGCACCGGCTACACCGGTGAGGACGGCTTCGAGATCTACGTCGCGGCCGAGCAGGCGGTCACCTGGTGGCGCACGGTGCACGAGATCGGGGCGGCACGGGGTCTGCTGCCGTGCGGCCTGGCGGCGCGCGACACGCTGCGGCTCGAGGCCGGCATGCTGCTCAGCGGCCAGGACCTCGGCCCCCACGTGACGCCGCTCGAGGTCGGGCTGGGCTGGACCGTCAAACTCGACAAGGGCGATTTCGTCGGCCGCGACGCCCTGGCGCGTCAGCAGCGCGACGGTCTCGAGCGCCGCCTCGTCGGTTTCGAGCTCGTCGAACGGGCGATCGCCCGTCACGGCGACCGCCTGTCGATCGGGGAGAGCGGCGGCGAGGACTCGCTGGCGGGAGAGGTGACCAGCGGCAGCTGGAGCCCGACGCTCGAGCGCGGGATCGGTCTCGCGGTGGTCGAAGGGCGGCGCGGCTTCGCGGCGCCCGCCGCCGGCACCGCGGCGGAGATCGCCGTGCGCGGCCGCAGCGTCGCGGCGCGCATCGTCGCCCTGCCGTTCTATCGCCGCCCCACCGGCTGACCGGCGGGCGCTGCCACGGTAGGCTCTGGTCGTCGGCCCCATCCGCCTCCAGCGAGTGCCGACCCTGACCGCTGCACCCGCTGTCCGGCCCGCACTGCCGCGGGCCGCCTCGCTCGTGCCAGCCGCGCCCCCGACCGTACGACGGAAACCGAGCCCAACCCAGAGGAGTGTCAAGGATGGTCCCGAACGATCGCCGCTACAGCGAGGAGCACGAGTGGGTGCGCGAGGAGGAGGACGGCACCTTCGTCCTCGGCATCACCGAGTTCGCCCAGGACGAGCTCGGTGACGTGGTCTTCGTCGAGCTGCCCGAGGTGGGCGCTGAATACGGCGAAGGCGACGAGATCGGCACCATCGAGTCGGTCAAGGCCGTCGCCGAGCTCTACACCCCGATCGCATGCCGTGTCGTCGAGGTGAACCAGAAGGTGGTCGACACCCCCGAGCTGCTCAACGAGGACCCGCACGGCGACGGTTGGCTGGCCCGACTCGAGGTCGACGATCCGTCGCGACTCGACGACCTGATGGACGCGGTGGCCTACGAGCAGTTCACCGAATCGTGAGGCCGCGGCGCCCGCCGCTACCGCGGTCCGCTCCGCCAGGCCTCGCCCTCGCCGCGGGACCAGCCAGGAGCGGGGTGGGGACCCCGGGTTGAAGCAGGTCGACCTGATCGTCGCGGCCCTCGGCGTCGCCTCCGTCGTCGTCGTGCTGCTCGGCGATCTCGGCTTCGAGCTCGCCGGCACCGCGCCACTGGCTCTGCACCGCTACTACGTGGTCGCGGCTGCGGCGGGATGGCTGTTCGGCAATCTCTACGTGGCGCGGCGGCGCTCGGGAACGCGGCCGCGCTCCGTCCTGCTGATGGTCTACGGACTGGCGCCGATACCGCCGCTCTTCCTGCTGCGTGCCATGGCTCGGCGCGAGGCGCTCGATGCAGCGCCGCTGGTGCCGCTCTTCGCCTGCGGCGTCTACCTGGCTCTCTTCGTGGTCCCGGTCTCGATGGCGGCGCCGGGGAGACAGCAGGTGCGGCTGCAAGGCCGCGGTCGGACCGGCGGGACCGCCGCGGACCGCTCGTCGGCGCAAACCGCCGCCGGCGCTTCCACCAGCCCCCACCGCGACGCCGCGGAGCACTCGTCGAAGGGCTCCGTCGACGAGTCCACCCGGCGGGCGTGCGAGCGGGACGAGGATGGCTGAGGTGAGATCCGTCCGACGCCGGTGCCACCGGTCCGGAGCGGCGCGGTCGCGCCGTCGTCGCATGGCGCTGCGGCGGTGCAGCGACGCGCGTGTACGTCCCCTGCCGGACTGTTAGGCTGCCCACGCTGATGCAGAGTTCGCAGCAGATGCCCTCGCTGGCGCGGCAGCTGGTTTCCGACGTGCGGCGGCACCGGGGCGCGGTGGTGGCGCTGTCCGGCGGGGTCGACTCGGCTCTGGTCGCGGCGATCGCCGTGAAGGCTCTGGGCGAGCGTGCGGTCGCCGTCACGGTGGCCGCCGAGACCCTCGCCGGGCGTGAGCTCGACGCGGCGCGCCGGGTGGCGCGCCAGGTCGGGATCGCCCATCGCGTGGTGGTCCACAGCGAGCTCGACAACCCGGAGTTCGTCGCCAACCCCAGGCACCGCTGCTACGTCTGCCAGGGCATGCGCATGGACGTGCTGCGGCGGATCGCCGAGGAGGCGGCGGGAAGGGTCGTGCTCGACGGCACCAACGCCTCGGATCCGGGGCCCGACCGCCCGGGTCTCGCCGCCATCCGCGAGCGCGGTGTGATCTCGCCGCTGCTCGAGCGCGGCGTCGACAAGGCGACGACGCGCGAGCTCGCCAGGCGACTCGGTCTCGAAGTGTGGGATCGACCCTCCAACGCCTGCCTCTCGTCGCGCATCCCGCACGGGCAGATCGTCACTCTGGGCAAGCTGCGCCGCATCGAGCGCGCCGAGGAGGTCCTGCACTCTCACGGCTTCTCGGTCGTGCGGGTGCGCCACGACGGCGAGACGGCTCGCGTCGAGGTGGGTCACGGCGAGCTCGACAGGGCGCGCAGCCTCTGGCAGACGCTGGCGCCGCAGCTGATGGAGTGCGGCTTCGCCGCCGTGGCGCTCGATCCGGAGGGCTACCGCTGCGGTGGCGCCGACCGTCGCGAGCGCGAGGCCGCCCTGGCGCTCGGCTGAGGCCGGAACGCCGGCATTCTTCACACGGGACGGGAGGACGTCGTGGCGGCTGGACGAGGCGGGGACCCGTACCGGGACGAGAGCAGCGCCGCCGACGCGGCGTCGCTGACGGTCGAGGAGCTGCTCGAGGCGGTCGCCTCCGGCGCGGTCGCGCCGCGCCAGGCGGCGGCGCGGCTCGCCGCCCTCGAGGCCGCGGCCGATCTCGGCTTCGCGCGACTCGACTTCTCGCGCCAGGCTCGTTGCGGTGTTCCCGAGGCGGTGCTGGCGCAGGGCAAGTCGGTCGATCAGCTGCTCGAGATCGTCGCCCGTTTCATCGAACGCACCGGTGCCGCGCTGGTCACCCGTCTCGATGCGGTCCAGGCCAGCGCGCTCGAGGGCAGCTGGCCGGACGGGGCGCTGCACCCGCAGGCCCGGGTGTGGACCTACCCTTCTGCGCAGCCGCCCGGCAGGGCCGCGGACGGCGACGGCGAGACCGACGTCGCGGTGGTGTGCGCCGGGACCTCCGACGTCACCGTGGCCGAGGAGGCCGTCGTGGTGGTCGAGGCCGCCGGCAGGAGCGTGCGCCGTTTCTACGACGTCGGGGTCGCCGGGCTGCACCGCATCGTCGGTGTGATCGAGGAGATCCGTCGCTGTCGCGTGGTGATCGTCGCGGCCGGCATGGACGGCGCGCTCCCGACCGTGGTGGCGGGCCTGGTGCGGGCGCCGGTGGTGGCGGTGCCGACCAGCGTCGGCTACGGCAGCGCGATGGGAGGGCTGGCGCCGCTGCTGACGATGCTGAACGGCTGCGCTCCCGGCGTCGCGGTGGTCAACATCGACAACGGCTACGGGGCGGCGGTGCTGGCGATCAAGATGCTGGCCTTGGGGGAACGGCCCGGTCTGAGCGTTCGCCAGGCTCAGGGCGATCGGGCCGCGCGATCGAGCAGCATCGCGTCGCCGTACGAGAAGAAGCGGTAGCGACGGCGCACCGCCTCGTCGTAGGCGTCGAGCACCCGTCGGGTGCCGGCGAAGGCGCAGACCAGCATCAGCAGCGTCGAGCGCGGCAGGTGGAAGTTGGTGATCAGCCGGTCGACGACGCGGAACCGGTAGCCGGGTGTGATGAACAGGGCGGTCGAGCCGCCGCCCGGGCGCGGCAGACGGCTGTGCGCGTCGGCGGCGGCCTCGAGCGTGCGCACCACCGTGGTCCCCACCGCGATCACCTGTCGTTCGCGGTCGCGAGCGCCAGCGATGGCGCGCACGGTCGCTTCCGGGATCTGGTAGGTCTCTCGGTGCATCACGTGCTCGAGGGCGTTGTCGGCGGTCACCGGGCGGAAGGTGCCCGGGCCGACGTGCAACGTCACCGGCGCTCTCTCGATGCCGGCCAGCTCGAGCCGATCGAGCAGGGTGGCGTCGAAGTGCAGGCCCGCGGTCGGCGCGGCGACGGCTCCGGGCGAGCGGGCGAAGATGGTCTGGTAGGCGCTGTCGTCCTCGGCGTCCGCGGCACGCGTGATGTACGGGGGCAGCGGCAGCGAGCCGTAGCGATCGAGCAGCGGCACGATGTCGCGGTCCCACTCGAGCCGGAACAGCTCGCCGCCCGTCGATGCATCCGACGGCCCTTCCGACGGCCTTTCCGACGGCTCTACGGTGACCCGGGCCGTCGGCGCGTCGGGAGCGGCGGCCGCCTCCTCGAACGCGCTTCCCCGGGCATCGGGCGGCACCAGTCTCAGGGTGCCGCCGCGCCGCAGACGCCGCGCGGGACGCAGCATGGCGCGCCAGGTGTTGGCCTCGAGCTGTTCCACCAGGAGCACTTCGAGCGTCGCCGGCGCCTGGCCGGCCGCGGTGACCGCGGCGCGGGCGTCGTGCACCTTCACCGCGCGCAGGCGCGCCTTCATCACCCGGGTGTCGTTGTAGACCAGGAGATCTCCCGGTTCGAGCAGATCGGCGAGCTCGGCGAAGTGGAGATGCCGCGGCGCTCCCGAGGCGGGCAGCACCAGCAACCTGGATCCTCCACCCGGTGCAGGGCGCTGGGCGATCAGCGACTCGGGCAGCTGGTAGTCGAAGTCCGCCACCGCCAGGTACCGGTGGCCGCTGCGGGCCCCTGCTGCGCCGGTCTGGCGGCTGCGTTCTTCGCCGGTCACGGTGGCAGAGCCTCAGCCCCGAAGATGCGGATCCGCGATGTCGAGCCAGCTCGCGATGCGTGACCCGCAGCGGTGCACCAGCAACACGGTGCCGGTGATCGCGAGACCGGGGAAGGCGGAGATCCACCAGGCCCGCACCAGGTCACCTCGCCCCTCGGCCACCAGCCGGCCCCAGGTCGGGGCTTCGCCGCCGCTGCCGAGGCCGAGGAACGAGAGGGCCGACTCGACAAGGATCGCGTCGCCCACCAGCAGCGTCGCGGCGATCAGCGCCGGCCCCAGGGTGTTGGGCAGCAGGTGGCGCAGCACGACCCGCAGGTGCGTCGCGCCGAGGGCCCGCGCCGCCAACACGAAGGCGCTGCGGCGCAGCTGGAGCACCTCGGCGCGCACCATGCGGGCGATGCCCATCCAGCTGGTCAGACCGACGATCAGCACCACCGCCAGCGGCGAGGGACGGAAGAGCACCGCGAGCAGCAGTACGAGGACCAGTTGGGGGAAGGCGAGCAGGGCGTCGAGCAGCCGCATCAGCAGCGCATCGGCCCAGCGCGGCCCGGCGCCCGAGAGCCCGCCGACAGCGCTCCCCACCAGCAGCGCCACGGCGGCCGACAGGAGTCCGATGGCGATCGAGGTGCGGGCGCCGTGGAGGAGGAGGGCGAGCACGTCGCGTCCGACCCGGTCGGTGCCCAGCCAGTAGGTGCGCTGGCGCCGGTCGCGCAGGTCCTCGGCGCTCAGCGTGCCCGTCTCGCCGCGGCGCAGGAAGCTCCAGCCGTCGCCCTGGCGGCTCAGCTCGTCGACCACCAGCGTACGGTCGCCGTCGGCCTCGGCATCCCCGGTGTCGAGTCGCAGCAGCGTCACCGTGCTGAGCGGTGGGCGCAGCGCGCTCGCGGCCGGATCGATCGGGCGCACCGATTCGCGGTCGTAGACCAGTGGCGCCAGGAGCAGCAGCGACAGCACGCCGAAGGGCAGCGCACGACGAAGCATCACGCCGCGGCTCACGACGACCTCGCTGCGGTCGTTTCCGAGGTCGGCCGCAGCGACCAGATCTGCTCGCGAACCCGTGGATCGATCAGCGCGTGGGCGAGGTCGGCGGCCAGGGTCCCCAGGACCACGGCGAAGGCGGCCACCAGAGCGGTGGCGGCGACGAGGGGTACGTCGCGGGCCTGGATCGCCGCGGCGGTGATGCGGCCGAGCCCCGGCCAGCCGAAGACGTACTCGACCACGACGGCGCCGCCCAGCAGCACCCGCAGCCAGAGCCCGGCGATCTGCAGCGCCGCGCCGGAGCTCGACATCAGGGCGTGCAGCAGCACGCGGCCGTCTCCATGGCCGCGAGCCCGCGCCGCGCGGACGGCGTCGCCGCGCAGCTCCTCCTCGAGCGCCGAGTGCACCACCTGGGCGATGTAGGCGGCGATCGGGAGCGCCAGGATGATCGCCGGCAGCACCAGGTGCTCGGCGAGATCGACGGTGCGCCCGGCCCAGCCCAGGTCGCGGCTGGCGTCGTCGCTCATCCCCGAGATCGGCAACCAGCCGAGTCGGCTGCCGAAGAGCAGGATCGCCATCAGCCCGATCCAGAAGGAGGGCAGCGAGTAGACGATCAGGGCGCCGGCCCGGAGGCTGCGGCGCAGTGTGCGGGCAGCTGACAGCAGCCGCCGTGCTCTGCGCTGTCCGTCGGAGCGCTCGCCCTCCGTCGCGCTGCGCTGCGCCGCGCGCGCCCGCAGACGCTCCTGCAGCGCCGCGACGCCGAGGGCAGCCGCCAGGCCGGCGACGATCGACAGCAGCCATGCGGCGGCACCGAGGACCAGCGTCGGGCCGGCGTGATCGCGCAGCACCTCCAGCACCGGCTGCTGGTGCGAAGGCGAGACGCCGAAGTCGGCCCGCGCCACCGAGCCCAGCCACGAGAGGTACTGCACCGGGAGCGGCCGGTCGAGGCCGTAGAGCGTGCGCACCCGTTCGATCTGCGACGCCGGGACGCGAGGGTCGAGGTAGAGGGAGGCCACGTCGCCCGGCGCGAGATGCACGGCGAAGAAGGTGGCGCTGGCCACCAGCCACACGAGCAGGATCGCGACGAGCACGCGGTGGAGCAGGAAACGCAGCATCGGGCGAGACGTCCGGTCGCGGCAGGCGGGGGCCCGGCGAGTCACCGGGAGCGGAGAGCCGGGTCGACGCCGGCCAGCCTATCGCCGGCAGCTCGCGCCGCCGCCTTCACGTGCAGCGGCCGCTCCCTGGATCGTCGCCGTCGCCGTCGGCGACGAGTGCAGGCGAAACTGAAAGAATCGCTGCCGATCGACGGAAGAGACTTCGAGGCGGCGGGCCTCACCGCCGAATCGGCGCCCGGCGCGACCCGGTGCACCGCCGCGACCTCGGCTCGTGGTGCGGTCGGCCGAGAGGAGAGAGCGCGAGATGGCGGAGCGTGGCGCAAGAGGAGACGGACAGGGAGTGCTTCATGGAGTCCGTGTGCTCGATTTCGGCCGCTTCATCGCCGGTCCCTTCTGCGCCACCCTGATGGGCGATCTGGGCGCCGAGGTGATCCGTGTCGAGCGCCTCGCCGGAGGCGAGGACCGCTACCTCACCCCGGTGACCGAGGACGGCCAGGGTGCCCTCTACCTGCAGGTCGGCCGCGGCAAGCGCAGTCTGACCCTGAATCCGACCAGGCCCGAGGGGCGCGAGGTGGTGCGGCGGCTGGTGGCGACCGCCGACGTCGTCGTCGCCAACCTGCCGCCGGCGACGCGGGAGGCCCTCGGGCTCGACTACGAGAGCCTGCGCGCGATCAAGCCCGACATCATCCTGACCACGGCCACCGCCTTCGGTCGTGGCGGTCCGTGGAGCGACCGGGTCGGCTTCGACGGTCTCGCCCAGGCGATGTCGGGCGTCATGTACATGTCCGGTGAAGAGGGGCAGCCGACCCGCTCGGCGGCCTCGTGGGTCGACTTCAACACCGCCGCCCTGTGCGCCTTCGCCACGGTGGCGGCGCTGCGCCACCGCGACCTCACCGGCGAGGGTCAGGTGGTCGAGGGAGCGCTGCTGAAGACGGCGCTCAACGCGATGGGGGCGACGCTGATCGAGCAGGATCAGTTGCGCGTCGATCGCGTCGCCACCCTCAACCGCGGGCAGACCAGCGGCCCCAGCGACACCTTCCGCACCGCCGACGGCCACGTCATGTGCCTGGTGATCGGGCCCGGGCAGTTCGAGCGCTGGTGCCGGATGATCGGCGCCGAGGAGCTGCTCGACGACGAGCGCTTCGCCGACGACCTGCAGCGCGGCGTGCACGGCGAGGAGCTGTCGCGGCGTATGGCGGAGTGGTGCGCCGAGCGCACCGTCGAGGAGGTGCTCGATGCGCTCGACCGGGCCCGCGTTCCGGGCGGGCCGGTGCTGTCGCCGCAGCAGGCGCTCGACCATCCGCACGTGCGGGCGATCGGCTACCTCGAGCCGGTCGAGTACCCGACGGCGGCGAGGCCGGTGCCGGTTCCGGGGCCGCCGGTCGAGCTGTCGAAGACCCCCGGGTCGATCCGCGGCCGGGCGCCGCGGCTCGGCGAGCACACCGACGAGATCCTCGCCGAGCTGGGCTACGACGCGGAGCAGATCGCCGGGCTGCGAGAGCGCCGTGTGGTGTGACGCGCGGCGCAGGCGGGGTGCGCCCGCAGGGCGAACGGCGAGGGCGCGAGGTGACGGCCGGTGATCGGATCGCTACCCAGCACCGCCCTGTCGGCTGGGCTCGGCACCCTGGCGGTGCTGGTGCTGCTGCTGCTCTGGCTGCAGCGCCGGTTCGCGGTGGTGCGGCAGATCGGCGTGCCGCTCTACGTCGCGGCCTTCGGATCTGCCCTCGGGGTGTTCGGCGGCCTGGCCTCTGCGGTGCGGCCGGGCGCCGCCGACGCGGTGATCTTCGCCTTCGTGCTGGTCTCGGTGGCGGGCCTGCACGTGCTGACGATCTATCTCTTCGACGGCGTGATCCGCGGCGCCGGCGGGGTGCGGATGCCGCCGCTGATTCCACGCGTGGTCACCGCCCTGCTCTATCTGGTGGGCTTCGTCGTGGCGCTGCGCCAGGTCTACGAGGATCTCTCGCTGGGACCACTGCTGGCGACCAGCGCGGTGACCTCCCTGGTGCTCGGCCTGGCGCTGCAGCCGATCCTCGGCAACTTCTTCGCCGGCCTGGTGATCGGATTCGAGCGCCCCTTCCGGCTCAACGACTGGGTCGAGATCGGCGGCCGCCAGGCGCGGGTGGTCGACATCACCTGGCGCGCCACCCACCTGCGGACGCGTGACAACGACAACCTGATCATCCCCAACGCCCGCATCGCCGAGCAGGAGATCACCAACTACTACTACCCGCACACCCTGCACCTCGAGAGGGTGCGCGTGGGGGTGCACTACCGCACCCCGCCGTACCGGGTCACCGAGGCGCTGCTGCGCGCCGCGCGTCAGGTCGACCTGGTGCTCGACCGCCCGGCGCCCGATGTCTACGTACGGGAGTTCGGCGACAGCGCCATCGAATACGAGCTGCGCGTTTGGATCGACGACATCGCCGACCAGCCGCGGGTCGGCAGCGAATGCCGCAGGCGGATCTGGGAGGTCTTCGGGGCCGAGGGCATCGTCATCCCCTTCCCGATCCGCACCCTCGAGATCGAGGAGACGTCGAACCGCCTGCGCGTCTCCTCGGGCGAGGAGCGCCGGGCGCCACTGCGTCGTCGTGGCTGGCTGTTCGTCGAGGACGGTCCGGGTCGAGGGCTCTCGGTGGCGCTCGACGAGGAACCGGTGACGGTCGGCCGGGGCGGCGAATGCGACCTGGTGCTGCCGGATCCGCTGATCTCGAAGCAGCAGCTGCGCATCGAGCGCGTCGGCGATCGCTTCCAGCTGGTCGACCTCGAGGGTCGCCAGGGCACCCGGGTGGCGGGCCAGGCCGTCGAGCGGCACTCGTTGTCGGCCTTCGAGCGCATCGAGATCGGCGACAGCAGACTGGTCTTCGAGCTGGTCACCGAACGGGAGGGGCCGGCGCCGACCGTCGGTGTGGTGTACGACGCCGAGCCCGTTGCGCCTCCACCGGCCGGTGGCGCCGGGCACGATGCGGAGGACGCGAATGAGTGACGCTGTCGAGCTGCCGTCGACCATCGGGCCGTACGACGTCGAGGAGTTGCTCGGCGAGACGCCGACCGGGCCGGTCTACCGGGTCCGCCGCTCCAGCGGCGGCGACCCCTTCTCGCTCAAGGTGCTGCCGTCGGAGCTGCTCGACGGCAACGAACGCGCTCAGCGCGAGCTGGCGAAGCTCACCCAGCTGCACCACCCGTGCATCGCCCAGGTGCGCGACGTCGAGCTGCGCGCCGACCCCCCCTACATCGTCGTCGAGTACGTCGAGGGCTGCACCCTGCGCGAGCTGATCGCCGAACGGCGCCTGAGCTTCGCCGAGGCGTTCCGCGTCTTCCACCAGGTCTGCCAGGCGCTCGACTCGGCCCACGGCACAGGCGTGCTGCACCGCACCCTGAATCCGAGCACGATCATGGTCAGCCGCGACCTGCGGGTCGTGCGGGTGATCGACTTCGCGCTGGGAGCGCTGCAGGGCGGCCGTCTCGACGTCTCGTCGGGCGGCACCGATCTGATGCGCAGCATGAACATCGCGTACCGCGCTCCCGAGACGCTGCGCGACGGCATCGCGAGCTCGGGTGCGCGCGCCGACGTCTTCGCCGCCGGCGCGGTGTTCTACGAGCTGCTCACCGGCCGCAGGCCAGGCTCGCGCCTCGCCCTGCCGAGCACCCAGAACTCCGACGTGCCGCCGGATCTCGATCCGCTGGTGCTGCGCTGCGTCGCCCAGGAGCCGGAGGAGCGCTACGACGGTTTCGCGCAGATCCTCGGCGAGCTGCGGGCGCTCGACGACCGTCTCCGCCTCGGCCTTTCGCACAACCTGCAGGGCATCTCACGCACCGGAAAGGTGCTGGCGACCGGCGCCGTGCGGCGTCTGCCGCATCCCGGGGTGGTGGTGGCGTCACTGCTCGCGGTGGTGGCGCTGCTGCTGCTGTGGATCGGCCGCTGCGCGGTGCCCGCTGGCGACGCCGCACCGCCCGAAGACAGCGCTCCGGCGAGCGAGAGCGCCCCGTCCGAGTCCCCGACGCCCGGGTAGGACCAGCGCGCCGCGCCCCCGGCCGGATGGCCCCGAGGCGTCGCGTAGGATGCGGCCCCCGCCCCTACGCAGAGAGCCGCGGTTGCAGAGCTCGCGACCCGACGACGGAGGCGGTGTCGGACCGATCCGCTCCGCGTCGGCCAGGGCTCCGGAGGCGACGGTGGGCGCAAACCTCCGACGGCAGAGATCCGTCGGCACTCGCTTCGGAGATCCGCTATGTCGAGCACCATCACGTCGAGCATCCCGGGCGACCTGGCCTCCCTGGCGGAGCACGCCCACCAACGACTCGGTGAGCGCCGCAGCCTCTGGTTCGAGGGCGGCTGGGTGACCAACACCGAGACCCTCGAGCGGGCCCGTCGGCTGCACCGGGCGTTCGCCGAGCTCGGCCTCGGCAAGGGGCGGATCGGCGCTCTCTGCATGATCAACGATCCGCTGATCTACCCCGTCTTCCAGGGCATCTTCCGCACCGGCGGCGCCGCCGTGCCGGTGATGTTCCAGCTCTCGGCGTCCGAGCTGCGCTTCATCCTCGAGGACACCCGCGCCCACCTCGTGGTCACCGACGCTGCGAACCTCGAGAAGGTGAAGGAGGCGGTGCTTGGACTGGACAGCGTGCAGACGATCGTCGCGCGCGGCGTCGAGGCGGACCCCGACCACGATCCGCCGATCCTGCGGCTGGAGACTCTGCTCGAGAGCGAGCCCCAGCTGACGCTGCCCCGCATCGACAGCGGGGACCTGTCGCTGCTCCTCTACACCTCGGGCACCACCGGCAAACCCAAGGGCGCCATGTTGTCGCACGCCAACCTGATCGCCTCGGCGCGGGCGTCGGCGGCCGCCTCGGAGTTCGATCGCATCGAGAAGCCGAGGGTGAGCATCAGCGCCATGCCGATGGCACACATCTTCGGCGTCGGGGTGATGAACGGCGGTTACCTGGTGCCGGAGCGGCTGGCGGACGGCTACATGGTGCAGCTGGTCTGGTTCGACCCGAAACGCTTCCTCGAGCTGATCCAGGAGCACCGTTGCGCCACGATGCCGGCGGTGCCGACGATGCTGGCGCTGCTTCTCAACCACCCCGAGAGCCGCAACTACGACCTGACCTCGCTCGAGGACGTGGTGTGCGGCGCTGCCCCGCTGCCGGTCGAGCTGGCGCGCGCCTTCGAGAAGCGGGCCGGATGCAGGGTGCGCGAGATCTACGGCATGACCGAGAGCACCGGCATGGGCAGCGCCAACCGCTCCTCGGACCCGGCCAAGCCCGGATCGGCCGGTCGCGCCTATCCCGACCACGAGATCGGCATCCAGGACGACGAGGGCCGCTTCCTCCCCGTCGGCGAGCGCGGCGAGGTGGTGATCAAGGGCCCCTCGGTGATGATGGGCTACCTCAACCGGCCGGAGGCGACGGCGGAGACCGTCCGCGACGGCTGGCTGCACACTGGCGACGTGGGTTACCTCGACGACGACGGCTTCCTGTTCATCGTCGACCGCAAGAAGGACATGATCATCCGCGGCGGCGAGAACATCTATCCAGCCGAGATCGAGGAGGTGCTCTACCGCCATCCGGCGGTCGCCGAGGCCGCCGTGGTCGGGGTGCCGGACGAGGTCTACGGCGAGAGCGTGCTGGCGTTCGTGGCGCTGAAGGGCGGCTTCGAGCCCGGCGACGAGCTGGCTGGCGAGCTGCGCGCCTTCGTCAAGCAGCACGTGACGCCCTTCAAGGCGCCGGGAGAGATCCGCTTCCTCGAAGCGCTGCCGAAGAGCGGCATGGGCAAGATCCTGCGCCGCGAGCTGCGGGATCAGGGGTCAGGGGTCAGGGGTTAGGGTTAGGGGCAGAAGGCGGAAGGCAGAAAGCAGAAGCAGAAGCAGAAGCTGAGATTGCTTTCCCTGGCTCCCAACCCCAACCCCCAACCCCCAACCCCCAACCCCTAGCCCCCAACCCCCAGCCCCCGCTTGACCGCTCGACGCGGCTGCTGGAAGGCTGATCGCGATGACCTTCGCGCTCGAGCCGACGATCGCGGCACCCATCGCCTTCCTCAGTGTCGCCTTCGCGGTGGTGGCGTCGGCGCACGCCGTGCTCACCAAGCGCGACGTGCGGGCGGCGATCGGATGGGTGGTGGCGATCTGGGTGGCGCCGCTGCTGGGCTCGATCGCCTATGCGATCTTCGGCATCAACCTGATCCGCCGTCGGGCGGTGTCGATCTTCGGTGAGCACCACGACCGCGGTTTCGTGCCCCTGGTGCCGCTCGAGGAGAGCGTCGAGCCTTCGTTCGGCGCCCTCGGCATGACCCGCTTCGTCGACCGCCTGGTCAACGTGCCGCTGGTCGAGGGCAACGAGGTCGTGCCGCTGCTCGGCTGCGACGCCTTCGAGCAGATGCTCGACGTGATCGGGTCGGCGCGCGAGTCGTTGAGCCTCGAGACCTACATCTTCGACCACGACGCCACCGGACGCCGGTTCGTCGCGGCGCTGGCGGAGGCGGTGGAGCGAGGCGTCGAGGTGCGGGTGCTGATCGACGCCGTGGGCGCGCGCTACTCCAAGGAGCCGACACCGCGCGAGCTGGCGCATCGGGGCGTCCGCACCGCGCTCTTCCTGCCCACCCGCCATCCGCTGCGTGCTCCCTACCTCAACCTGCGCAACCACCGGAAAGTACTCGTCGCCGACGGCCGGATCGGCTTCACCGGCGGCCTCAACATCCGTCACTGTCTGTCGGAGAGTGACGGCAGCGAGCAGCTTCGCGACACCCACTTCCGGGTCGAGGGACCGGTGGTGGCCCACCTGCAGCGCGCCTTCGTCGAGGACTGGTACTTCTCCGCCAGGGAGGAGCTGCTCGGTCCGCGGTGGTTCCCGGAGCTGGAGGCGCGCGGTGAGATGCTGGCGCGCGGCATCCCGGACGGCCCCGACCGCGATCTCGAGAAGATCCAGTGGACGCTGCTCGGCGCTCTCGCCTGCGCCAAGCATCGGGTCAAGATCGTCACCCCCTATTTCCTTCCTATCAACGGCATCGACACCGCCCTGCAGGTGGCGGCGCGCAGGGGTGTGCACGTCGACGTGTTCCTGCCCGAGCGCGGCAACCTGCTGTTGCCCCACTGGGCCTCGCGCGGATTGTGGGAGAACGTGCTCGAGGGAGGTTGCCGCGTCTGGCTGGTGCCGCCGCCGTT
Source organism: Acidobacteriota bacterium (assembly GCA_003388555.1). Classification (GTDB taxonomy): domain Bacteria; phylum Acidobacteriota; class Thermoanaerobaculia; order Multivoradales; family Multivoraceae; genus QQVD01. The sequence continues at coordinate 22,708 of QQVD01000019.1, forward strand.
CGATCACAGCAAGCTGATGATCGTCGACAACAGCTGGTCGTTCGTCGGCAGCGCCAACTGGGATCCGCGCAGCCTGCGGCTCAACTTCGAGTTCAACGTCGAGGTGCGCAGCGCCAAGCTCAACCTGGCGATCGACGACCTGATCGAGGAGCGCCGCGGCCGCGCCAAAGAGGTGAAGCTCGAAGCCCACCGCAGGCGGCCGGTGCCGGAGCGTCTCCTCGACGGCGCCGCGAGGCTGCTCTCGCCCTACCTCTGAAAGTCGAATCGGGGCGGTGAGAAGGGCGCGACGGCAGTGCCGACGCGCCTGTTCTCGCTCCCTCGCCGCCTCGTCCAGGTGCCTGAGCTGTGGTACGTTACAAGGCTGGGTGCGTCCGCCGCCGCCGTCGTTCGAAGCCCTGCTGGGGCGACCGAGGCGGACCGCCGTTCCGCGCCGCGCGGTCCGGCCAGACAGTCTCGAGGAGCTCCGATGCCCAACATCGTCATCGTCGGCATGCAGTGGGGCGACGAGGGCAAGGGAAAGGTCGTCGACCTGCTCTGCCCGGCGTTCGCCGCCGTGGCGCGCTACCAGGGTGGTAACAACGCCGGTCACACGGTCAAGTTCGGCGACCGCCACTACGCGCTGCACCTGATCCCTTCGGGCATCCTGCATCCCGGGCTGCGCTGCTATCTGGGCAACGGTATGGTGCTGTCGCCGCGCGCCTTCGAGGACGAGCTCGGCAAGCTCGAGGCCTCCGGAGTCGCTGCTCGCGGTCGGCTGTTCGTCTCCGACCGCGCCCAGGTCGTCAGCCCGATGCACGGGCTGCTCGACCGCGCTCGTGAGGGCGCTGCCGGGGACCGCAAGATCGGCACCACCTCGCGCGGCATCGGCCCGGCCTACGAGTCGAAGGTGTCGCGCCTCGGGCTGCGGGTGGTCGATCTCGGTGCCGAGAACATGGAGGAGAGGGTGCTGCAGGCGGTCGAGCGCGCCCGCCGCGAGCTCGAGCACCTGCTCGAAGGCGACCTGGCAGGCGAGAGCGGCGCCGCGCTCGACGCCGACGCGATCGTCGCCGAATGCCGTTCGTACGCCGAGGTCCTCGCGCCCTTCGTCTGCGATGTCTCCAAGGAGCTCAACGAGGCGATCGATCGGGGTGAGTCGGTGCTCTTCGAGGGCGCCCAAGGAGCCCTGCTCGACGTCGACCACGGCACCTACCCGTTCGTCACCTCGTCGAACTCCACCTCCGGGGGCGCCTGCACCGGCACCGGCGTGCCGCCGACCCGGATCGACGGCGTCGTGGGGATCCTCAAGGCCTACTCCACCCGCGTCGGCGCCGGACCCTTCCCCACCGAGCTCGACGACGCGTTCGGCGAACGGCTGCGCTCGCAGGGTGGCGAGTTCGGCACCACCACCGGGAGGCCGCGCCGCTGCGGCTGGATGGACCTGGTGGTGGCGCGCTACGCGCGGCGGGTGAACGGCGTCGGTTCGATCGCCCTGACCAAGCTCGACGTGCTCGACGGTCTCGAGGAGATCAAGGTCTGCACCGGCTACCGGATCGACGGCGAGGAGGTCTCGGACCTGCCGGCCGACGCCAGCCGTTTCGGTCGCGCCGAGCCGGTCTACGAGCGGCTGCCCGGCTGGAACGCCAGTACCGTGGGAGCACGGTCGTTCGCGGATCTGCCTCCCAACGCACGCTCCTACGTGCGTTACCTGGAGGAGCAGCTCGGCGTCGGCATCGACCTGATCTCGACCGGACCGCGGCGCGAGGAGACGATCATCGGCGACCGGCTGCTGCGCGAGTGGCTGGGCGAGGAGCTCGATCTGGTGACCTCGCAGATGGCGGTCGGTGCCGGCTGAAGGGCCTCGGCGAGGCTCGTGGCGCCGGACGCGAGGTGTTCTGAGCGCCATGCGCGCCGGGCGCGGGTTCCGGTACACGGAGTCAGCGTCTATACTTCCGCGGGCCGTTAGCTCAGTTGGTAGAGCAGCGGACTTTTAATCCGCGGGTCATAGGTTCGATCCCTATACGGCCCAAGAGGATTCCGCCCCTCGCCGCCGAGCGACCGCGGTAGCCGCCACGTCGCGGCGCAGACGTGTCCCCATCGTCTAGTCAGGTCTAGGACACCAGCCTTTCAAGCTGGCGACACGGGTTCGAATCCCGTTGGGGATACCACTGCGCTGTGCGCAGTGGTCTGCCCAACGGGATTCTCGGGATGCCACGACGCGCTGCGCGCGGCGTGGGCATCGCGAATCCCTCCTCGATTTCGCGACGCTGTCACAGCGCTGTGCGCAGTGGTATGCCCAACAGGATTCTCGGGATGCCACGACGCGCTGCGCGCGGCGTGGGCATCGCGAATCCCTCCTCGATTTCGCGACGCTGTCACAGCGCTGTGCGCAGTGGTCTGCCCAACTGGATTCTCGGGATGGCACGTCG
>QQVD01000067.1 GCA_003388555.1 Acidobacteriota bacterium
AGTGGATCAAGCGATCAGCAAGGGGCTTTCGAAACCGTGAGCGCTTTCGCCAGGCGATCTACTTCCATCTCGGAGGGCTAGATCTCTACCCAGATGCCCTTTTCCACTCCAATTCCTGAAGAGCCTCTCGAAGGAAGTAGCTGACGAAGCGTGGATCGTTGCCCTTGAAGTCCCGGACATAGAGCGTGGTGTTTAACGGCCAGAAATCATCGTGGATGAAGTACACCTTGCCAAGGGTTCCGTATCTGCCAGTTACTACGCCCGGCCCCGGCACCTTCGCCTCGGCGTGATAGTCAGTTACGCCAGACGATGAGACGAGAGGCACCGCACCTGGCCGTCGGTCTCGGGAAGGAAGGTCGTAGCCGCGCTTGAGCTCCACTGCGTCTCCCAAACGCATCTGCTGCCAGTGAGAACTCACCTTGGAATGGCTCAACTGTTCGCTCCACCATTCAGATTGCACGACAATTTGAGATTCAGCAACTGACTCTCCGACACGAAGAAGAGCCTCTCGAACCCCCTTCTGAAGCAGCTGTTCACCACTGGCAGCTTCTCCGCGGCCTCACCCTCGACATCCTTGAAGCTCACATGCATCGAGAAGTGGGCGTTGTCATAGAGAATCAGCCAAGAGCGACCTAGCCGCTTGTCGTACCCGCGCAGGCGCTGCAGCTTGTTCACCAGGCACAGCGTCGCATGCTCGATCCAGAGCTCTTCTGGCTCTCGTCCTACAAACCCCCGCCCGCTCGGGCGTTCCCCCGGCTCCCGATACCCCTCCTCCTCCACGTAGCCTTCGCCCCTGCTCGCCAATGTCGAAGACGCGCGCTCGCCCCGGGTCGTCGTTAGGGTCGACAGCTCCACGCCAACCAGGCCCTGGCCTGTCCGGAGCTCGAAGTCCGGTCTCTCTCGCGTCACGACCTCGACGGGCACGACCTCAGTTTGAGACTCGAGAACACGCAGGAGTGATCGAAGTTCCGTCGCCTTCTTCCTCTCCTTCGCTCCTCTCTCGAGCCAGTCCTCCGGGATCGCCTCGAACATCGCCCGAGCATCCACCGCCGACTCCAGCTCGAACGTGAAGCCGTCCTTCAGCCACTCTTCCGACGCCAACCACTGCTTCAAAACCCCAACCCCCTCAGGTTCCCCTCGATCTCCCCATCCAACCGCTTCCCCTCCTCCACCAGCTCGCGCCACTCCTTCGCCAGCCGCTCCATCTTCTCCTCGAACGGCTCGCCGTCGTCCTCCACTTCCTCCACCCCTACGTAGCGCCCGGGAGTGAGCACGTGGGCGTGCTTGCGCACCTCGTCGAGTGAGGCCGACTTGCAGAAGCCGGGCACGTCCTGGTACTCGCCGAATTCCTCGATCGCCTCCTGTTCGCCACGCCAGGCGTGATAAGTGCCGGCGATCCGGCTCACCTCGTCGTCGGTGAGCTCGCGGTGGGTGCGGTCGACGAGCTCGCCCATCTTGCGCGCGTCGAGGAAGAGAATCTCGCCTTTGCGCTTGCGGTCCTTGGCCAAGAACCAAAGGCAGGCGGGGATCTGGGTGGAGTAGAAGAGCTGGCCGGGTAGCGCCACCATGGCGTCGACCAGGTCGGCCTCGACGAGGGCGGCACGGATGTCGCCCTCGCCGGACTGCTGCGAGCTCATCGAACCGTTGGCGAGCACGAAGCCTGCGGTGCCGCGCGGCGCCAGGTGGTGCACGATGTGCTGCACCCAGGCGAAGTTCGCGTTCCCCTTGGGCGGTGGACCGTACTGCCAGCGCTTGTCGTCCTGCAGGCGCTCGCCGCCCCAGTCGCTGACGTTGAACGGCGGATTGGCGAGGATGTAGTCGGCCCGTAGATCGGGGAACTTGTCGTTGTGGAAGGTGTCGCCGTGGGCGATCTGGCCCTCGATGCCGCGGATCGCCAGGTTCATGGTGGCGAGCCGCCAGGTGGTGTAGTTCGACTCCTGACCGTAGATCGAGATCTCCGCCGTCGCCCTGCCGCCGTTGCCATTGCCCGAGCGGTGGGCACGGATGAACTCGACGGACTGCACGAACATGCCCGAGGAGCCGCAGCACGGGTCGTAGACGCGGCCGCTGTAGGGCTCGAGCATCTCGACCAGCAGTTTCACCACGCAGCGCGGGGTGTAGAACTCGCCGCCCTTCTTGCCCTCGGCATTGGCGAACTGGGAGAGGAAGTACTCGTAGACGCGGCCCAGCACGTCCTTCGAGCGCGCCTCCTCGTCGCCGATCTTGATGTTGCTGATCAGGTCGATGAGCTGGCCGAGGCGGGTCTTGTCGAGGGCGGGGCGGGCGTAGTCCTTCGGCAACACGCCCTTGAGGCGCGGATTGTCGCGCTCGATCGCGGCCATCGCGTCGTCGACCAGCTTGCCGATCGTGGGCTGCTTGGCCTGGTGCTGAAGGTGCTGCCAGCGCGCCTCGGGCGGTACCCAGAAGACGTTCTCGGCGCGGTACTCGTCGGGATCCTCAGGATCGGCGCCCTGCCCCGCCTCGGCCTCGAGCTTCTCATGCAGCTCCTCGAAGGCATCGGAGATGTACTTGAGGAAGATCAGGCCGAGCACCACGTGCTTGTACTCGGCGGCGTCCATCGAGCCGCGCAGCGCATCCGCCATCTGCCAGAGCTGCGCCTCGTAGCCGATGTTGGCGGCGCTGCCCTTCTTGGACGACTTCGCTGGCTTCTTGGCTGACTTCTTCTGGCTGGGCATGGAGTCTCACTTCTGGGACACGGGTCGGGACCGGCTCACTCGGACAGCACACGGATCTTCAGCGGATCCTGACGGGTGGATCGATCGAATGCCACCTCCACTCGATAGACCGCTCCAGGAACGCGGGCAATCGGCCCCACGAGTTGACGAACGATCACCTTCGCGTTGCGCTCCGCGACGTCCGTGAGATCGGACCGTTCGATGCGGTTCTCGATTCTCTGCCGGGTGCGGGACAGGGCGGTGTTGATTCGGTCCTTGCCCAGAGGAACGATCACACCGCGACTCATGTCGACGATGGTCGGAGTCGCCTCAACGCTCAGGATCTCTGCCCTCGGCAGGGTCACGCGAATCAGGTCCCTCGCAGGAATGACTTCGTAGCGGAAGAAGTCCTCCAGGTCGAAGCCCGCCTTCGCTCTCACGCGTGTGCGTATCTCGACTTCAGCGGTCGACTCGAAGATGAACTTCTTGGTGAAGGTCTCGGTGCTCTCCACCGTGAACTGATCCTCCGCCACCGCGAGCTCGATCAGGGCCTGGCGAAGATGCTCTTCGATCTCGTCTCGCGACTCCACGAAGTCCATCACGAGCCCGTTGGCTTCGAGCTCCTCCACGATGGGGAACACGAGAGCCGTCGAGAGAAAGGAGCAGGGCCGCGGCAGCAGTATCCTGGCCGCCGTGGTCGCACCGCCTCGCGCCGAAGCTGCCAGAGCATTGAGCGTCGAGTCACACAGGTAGCGACCAATGGACTTCGAGAAGGCGCGCGCCGCGTTCGAGTATTCGAATCGGGTGAACTCGAAGCCGTCTGACTGCCGCTGGTACGTCGCCATGGTGTCGGCGAACTCCGCGTAGTACTTGTCGGCCAACTCCTGCGCAGCCGCCTGAGAAGATCGCAGGGCGCGCGCCATGGACTGATCAGAGAGTCCGATCTGAGTACCCGTGTAGTCGAGTGCGGCGGCATGAACAGACCAGACCGCGCGCACGAAGTCGCGCGGAGCTCGTGCGGTCCGAGGCGCGTCCGCCGATCTGACCAGGTCTCTGAGCAAGCTCTGAGTCTCGAACCGCGGCTCGAACGGGTCGATCGTGAGCTTGCGAGAGAAGCTGGCTTCGATCTCGGCGCGAAGTTGCTGATACTCCTCTTCAGCCTTGCGCTCGAGATAGGACCGCGTGCCCAGGATCGAAATGACCACGGCTAGGACGACAGCCAGCAGACTCCACAGGAGCGCCCGGGCTGTCGAGTCGCCGCGGCTCACGTAGCGGACCCTCAGATGGGGCGCAATCCCCTGCCGGAGCTCGACGCGATCAGTCATCTCGGCGGTTCGAACCTTCCACGATGTGTCCGAGTCCCCGGAGTAGAGCGGCGCCTTTCGAAGTCGTTGAGGGGCCTTCCAGTTTCCCCCATGGTCCGGACTAGGGCCTGTCGCGACTCGCTCCCACCGTGAGCGAGGCCTCCAACTCCACCCTCTCCACCTCCCTCGTCACACTTTCCCCAGGCTTCCCCCAATCACTCTGCAACGCCCGCAACACCCTCCCCACCTCATCCAGCAACCGCGTCCGCGACGGAATCCCTTTCGTCCCCGGCGGAGTCCAGATCCGCTCCTCTTCTTCCCTGAGCTCTTCGAACCGCTGCTTCCGCTCTTCCGGACTCAGGCGTCCTGACGGACTCGCTGCGCGATCTCGATCTTCCTCTGTCTCCACTCTGCGTTCTTCCTCCGCTCCGCCTTCAGCCTCTCCACTCTCCCGCTCCTCCTCCCGCGCATCCACCTTCGCCCAGTACTCGAGATCCTCCCGCTCCTGCTGGATCTCCTTGACGCAGTCGGCGAGGCGCTCTTGGAGGGCGCCGACTCGCTGGACTGCATCCCAGTTGGCGATGCGGTCTTCGAGGGAGATGCCGAGGCGGGGGTCGGCGAGGACGGTGAAGGTTGTCTCGGCGGTGACCTGATTGGGGTTGGTTTGGTTGGCGGTACCGGGTTGGGAGGGGGTTGTTTCTTGGGAGGACTGGGGCGCAGCGGAGCCCTGAGACGTAGCGGATGACTGGAACGCATGGATCCCAGCCTCCGCTGGGATGACAGAAGGGGGAATGACAGAGGGAGAGGCGGAGGCTGAGGGGTCGGAGTCCTGCGCTGAGCCGTGTTCGGTTGACTGCTGGGAGGCGGAAGAGAGGGAGACGCGGACTCCGTACTCTCCCGGCACGACCTGGGGCCCTCCTCCGCCGAAGAAGCCGCCGCCCTGGTTGCCGCCGGGGCGGTCGAAGGGATCGGACTCGAGGTTCCAGGTGATGCGGTTGAGGCCTCGGTGCACGGGGCCTTCGAAGGTGCGGAGGACTTCGCCTTCTTCGCCGATGGGGCTTTCGGCGGTGGCGTAGATCTCGACTTTGGCCTTGGGCGACGTTTCAGCTGAAGCGTCGCTGCGGCTCGCTCCGCCACGGCCGCCGGTGTCGCCGTCTCGGCGATTGGAGCCGGAGGCGACTTCGGCGGCGCCTTCGCCTTCTCCATAGGTTGCCCACTCTTCGCGCGCCATGCGCTCGGCGCGGGCGGATTCGCGCTGGGCGCGTTCGACGTCTTGGTCGGGGTACGGCAAGCCCGGGGCGTCGAGGAGGAAGGTGATCTGAGCTCCGTAGGGTTGGTTTTCGCCGCGATATTCGGTGGAGCCGGGCATGAGCTCGCCGGGGGAGTTGCCGGCTTGGTATTGCTGGGCGGCGGGGATCTCGTAGAGATGGATCCGGCCGGTTTCGAGTGAGGTGTCCGCGGTGTTGGTAGACCCCCACCCTTGCCCTCCCCCTGAAGGGGGAGGGGATTGGTTGGCGTCGTCGGCCGGGCCGGAGGTGGAGATCGCAGCCAGTGCCTCCCGCGCTTCGCTTCCCCGCGCGAGCTCGCGCAGGGGGCCGAGGTCGTCGAGGACGTAGATGCCCCGGCCGTGGGTGCCGAGGACGAGGTCGCTCTCTCGCTCCTGGATGGCGATGTCCATGACGGAGACGGTGGGGACTCCGTGGGTGTGTTTGAACCAGCGCTGGCCGCCGTCGAGGGTGATCCAGAGGCCGAACTCGGTGCCGAGGAAGAGGAGGTCTTCTTCGACTGGGTCCTGCTCGAGCTTGAGGGCGTAGCCCATGGCCCTTGCCAGCGGGCCGTCGGGGTCGACGAGGGGTGTCCAGGTGGCGCCGTAGTCGCTGACGCGGAAGGCGTAGGGGCGCATGTCGCCGCGGCGGTGGTCGTCGAAGACGACGAAGGCTTCGGAGGGGTGGTGGCGGGATGGGGTGATGTGGGGGACCCAGGCGTTTTGGGGGACGCCGGCGGCGTAGGCGTTCTGCTCGACGGAGGTCCAGGTGTAGAGGTACGCGGCGGCTTCTTGGGACACCCCCTCCTCGGTCCTCCCCCTGAAGGGGGAGGAGGCGGAAGTGTCGCTCACCGGGTCGTTGCCGCTCCCTGGGGCGCGTGGATCCCCGCCTTCGCGGGGATGACGGACTTGGGAGGAGCCGGATGACTGGGATACCCCCACCTCGGTCCTCCCCCTGAAGGGGGAGGAGGCGGAGGTGTCGCTTTCGCCGTCGTGGTCGCCGGCGGAAGGGTCGCTTTCGCCGTCGTGCTCGCTGGTGGAAGTGTCGTCGCCTTCCCTCTTCCTCCCCACCCACACTCTTCCGTCATCGGTGCCGACCCAGAGGACGCCTTCATCGGTGGGGGCGACGGCGATGATGGTGGTGTAGTTCTCGGCGGCGGTGACGTCGTAGGTGAGGCCGCCGCTTTGTTTCTGGAGCTGCCACTCTGCGTTGTCGGTGGTGAGGTCGGGGGAGACGATCTGCCAGCTCTCGCCGCGGTCGGTGCTGCGGTGGAGGTACTGGCTGCCGTAGTAGATGGTGGCGGGGTCGTCGGGGTCCTGGCCGAAGCCGGCGTTCCAGTTGAAGCGCAGCTCTTCGTCTTCTTCCCAGAGCTCTTCGGGGGTGTCGGGACGGATGGCTTTGCCGCCGCCGTTGGGGATGTCCCAGCGCGAGAGGTTGCCGCCCTGGCTCATGGCGTAGCCGCGCGAAGAGTCCTCGGGGTCGGGCGCGGTGTCGAAGCCGTCGCCGAAGGCGACCATGGTCCAGTGGAAGTTGCGGATGCCGCCGCCGAAGCCCTGCTCCCACACCGCACTGGGGCCCTTCCACGAGCCGTTGTCCTGCAGGCCGCCGTAGACGTTGTAGGGCAGGTCGTCGTCGACGCGCACGTGGTAGTACTGCGCCAGCGGCAGGTTGCGCACGAAATCCCACGTGGCGCCGCGATCGCGCGAGATGCCGACGCCGCCGTCGTTGCCGGAGATCAGGTACGAGCCGTCGCGGGGGTGGATCCACAGCTCGTGGTGATCTGGGTGCAGGTCGGTGAAGCCGGCGAGGGTCTGGAAGCTGCGGCCGCCGTCGGTGCTGACGTCGAGGCTGGAGGCGAGGCGGTAGACGCGGTCGGGGCGCTCGGGGTCGACCCGGATGTCGGCGAAGTAGAAGGGCCGCGGCGAGACCTGCGCGTCGGAGTTGACGGTGCGCCAGGTGCGCCCGGCGTCCTCGGAGCGCAGCAGGGCGTTGGCCTGGGCCTCGACGAGGGCGTAGGCGACGGTGGGCTCGGAGGGCGCGAAGGCGACGCCGATGCGCCCGAGGTCGGCCGTTCCCCCCGAAGAAGAACGGGGCAGACCCTCGAGATCGGTGAGCCGGGTCCAGCTGTCGCCGCCGTCGCTGGTGCGGAAGAGGCCCGACGACGGACCGCCGGAGCGGAAGAAGTGCGGGAAGCGGCGGTACTGCCACATCGCCGCGAGCAGGGTCTCGGGGTTCTCAGGGTGGACGACGAGGTCTGCGCAGCCGGTGTTCTCGTCGACCGCCAGCACGTGCTCCCAGCTGGCGCCGCCGTCGCGGGTGCGGTAGACGCCGCGCTCGGGATTGGGGCTCCACGCCTGCCCCATGGCGCAGATCCACACGGTGTCTTTGTCGTGCGGATGCAGGATCACGCGGTGGATGCGCTCGGTCTCGGCGAGGCCCTTCCACTGCCAGGTGCGCGCCCCGTCGGTGGTGCGGAAGACGCCGCGGCCGATGCTCACCGAGTTGCGCGGGTTGCCCTCTCCGGTGCCCACCCACACGGTGTCGGGGCTGCGGCGGTCGATCGCCAGCGCGCCGATCGAGGCCACCGGCTGGTCGTCGAAGACGGGCTGGAAGGTCGTCCCGCCGTCGGTGCTCTTCCACACGCCCCCGGTGGCAGCCCCGACGTAGATCAGGCGCGGTGACCTGTCGGTGCCTTCGGGCACCCAGGCGTCGATCGCGGCGACGCGGCCCGACATGCCGGCGGGGCCGATGGAGCGGAAGCGCAGGCCGGAGAGCAGCGCCGGATCGAAGCCGAGGCCTTCGGAGTGTTGCGGCGCGGCGGTGGGGTCGCGGGTGGCGTCGACGGGGACGGCGGCGGCGTTGGGGGCCGCGGCGAGGAGCGCCGGCGGGAGAGCGCTCGCCAGCAGGAAGACGGCGAGGGAGAGGGTGACGGTTGGAGAGAGCGGCGCGGCGCGGTGAGCGGGGGCAGGGTGAGCCGAGGCGGAGCGAGCCGAGGCGGAGCGGACGGGTCTGGCGAGACTGCGCGAGCCGTGGCTCGCCGCGACGCGGCTCGACGGGGCGAGGCACGCCGGGATGTGGCTCGAGGCGAGGGGACGCGGGAGGTGGAAGCGAGAGGAAGACACGCACACACCCGCCTCCTCGATGCAGCTCGGGCGGGTGGGCGATCGGCGGCGCAAAGCAGCTCCCCTACGGCCGGTGCGCCGGCGATGGAGCTCACGGTGCGTTGGAGTCGTGGCGCCGCGTCACCGCGGTGGCCCTGCGTCCGAACGCGCCCCCTTGTCGACGCGCGTATGAAGAATGAGATGTGGAAGCAGTCTAGACGGAAGTTTGGGGCGGCTGTCAAATAGGGTTTGGTGAATCGATTGGTGGGTATGTTGCGGATGCGGCAATTCTTTGGATCGGGGATGTCACCGATTCACGAGACAACCCCGGTGCCGGAGCGAGCGGCACGCGGGCTGAGAGGTTGGAGCGGCAGAGTGATCTGAGAGAGAGGTGTTCGCTTCACGAGACAACCCCACGCCGAAGCGAGCGGCACGCGAGCTGAGCCGCAAGGAGCGGCAGTGAGAGTCTGAGAGAGAGGTGTTCGCTTCACGAGACAACCCCACCCCTGCCCTCCCCTTGAAAGGGGAGGGAGCATCTCGCTCGCGGTGAACAGGCAGGCTGGTGGATGAGGCGCGGCGCGGGGGTGAGGTGTCGCTTCACGAGGCGCGGGCGAGCTCGCGAGACAGGCAGGGCATCGCCGTTCAGCAACCGAGGTGGTTCCAAGGTCATCCTCACCCCCACGCCGAGGCGAACGGAGTGAGCCGAGCCGAAAGACCGGGAGTCGAGCCTGCGAAGACTCTCGGTCTACCCTCATGTCCTCCCCCTTGTAGGGGGAGGAAGACAGATGCTCGCGGTTCACAGTCGCTCTGGTGACTGATGCGCGGCGCGATCCGGCCTGACCGCTCGCCAGCGCCACGCCCCAAGAGCCGCTTTGTCGCCACCGCTCCGCGATCCGGTTCCCTCCCCCTACGAGGGGGAGGGACAGGGTGGGGGTGGGGATGCACCACCGACGAGCACCTCACTGAGTGGCGAGAGCATCACGGCTCTCAAACCCGCCCGCGCCCCAGGCAGCGAGAACGACGCAGTGCATAGCCAAGAGACAGATGCTCGCGGTGAACAGGCAGACTGGTGGATGGGGCGCGGCGCGGGGTGAGGTGTCGCGGGTCTTCTGTCACTCCGGGCGGAGACCCGGAGTCCACGCGTCGCGTGAAGGAGAGATGTCGGGGCTGCGACGAGCCGGCTGGCTGGGGCAACCCCGGTGCCGAAGCGAGCGGCACGCGAGCTGAGCGGTTGGAGCGGCAGTGAGCCTGCGAACACTGACGGCTTCTGGCCGAAGCGAGCCGGGTGGGATGGGATAACCCCGGTGCCGAAGCGAGCGGCACGCGAGCTGAGCCGCAGGAGCGACAGTGTGAGCCTGAGAGAGGAGTTTTCGCTTCACGGGACAACCCCACCCCGGCCCTCCCCTTGCAAGGGGAGGGAGTGCATGCTCGCGGTCAACAGGCGGGCTTGGTGGTTGAGGCGCGGTGCGGGTGAGGTGTCGTCTGCTGCAGCGCCGAGTTGGACTCTCAGGCGAGCCGGGGATCCGCTACGGCGAGGTCGAAGACCACGCCGAGACGTCGCCCGACTCAAAACCGTCGGCGAACAGCAGCGACCCGACTTCGTAGGCGCCGAGGTCGAAGGTACCGGACTGGTTGGGGACTCCGGGGGTGTCGACGCCGCGGGGGTTGAGGGCGAGGTCGTCGGCGATGGGTGCGTAGACGCTGTCGTCGCAGTAGTCGACGCCGGGTGAGGCGGCGGAGATCCTCAGATCGCCCGCCTCCGGGGCGAGGAAGAGCGGGTCGGCGACGATGCTGGCGGTGGCGACAGTGGCGCCGGCCAACGAGTCGGCGATCACGCAATCGAGATCGATGGTGTTGCCCGGGCCGTCGTTCCAGATCCCGTGGTCGGCGAGGGCGCTCGATCGCACGTCGATGCGGGTCGAGGCGAAGGCGGCGATGGCGGCCGACGGCTCGCCCCCTCCCCAGGTGTTGCCGGCGGCGGAGACGAACGCGGCGGTGATCGAGGCACCCGCCTCGGCGCTGAACAGGGTCTGGGTGTCGTTGGCGTAAAGCTGCACTCCTTCGAGCAGCAGCGTGGATCCGGACCCGGCGACGTACAGCAGGCGGCTCACCGGCGGCCCGGCGTGACCTTCGATGAAGGTCTGCACCACCACGACGTCGGCCCCCGCATCGACGAAGACCGCGGTGCCGAAGCCGTCCTCGACGTCGCTGGTGATCTGGTTGTCCTCGATCCAGGAACAACGGGGTTCGGAGAAGCAGGTAGTGCTGCGTCGCCGCACGATGACGCTGCTGCCGGAGCCGGTGGCGAAGATGCCGCCGCCCCGCTCGATGGCCTCGTTGCCGCGCAGCCAGGTATCCCACAGCTGCGCCGATCCGCCGTTGGCCACCCACAGGCCGCCGCCGTCGATCTCGGCGCTGTTGCCGCTGATCTGAACGCCGAAGTCGTTGACGAACGAGATCGGTCGCTCCAGCGAGCCGCCCCCCTCGACGGCGACGCCTCCGCCCCGCACTGCCTGGTTGGCGCCGATGAAGGCGTCGTCGAGCAGGTAGAGCCGGCAGCCGGACTCGAGGAACGCACCGCCACCGCGCGCACCCTGGTTGAGCACCAGGTCGCCGGCGAGGAAGACCTCGCTGCCGCTGCCGGTGCAGTAGACGCCGCCGCCGTCGAGGGTCAGGGAACCGCTGTCGGAGACCTCGGAGAGAGGATCGAGATCGACCCGTGCGCCGCCGAGGACCTCGATGCCGCTGGAGGTCGCCCCGAGCACGTCGGTGTTGACGAGATCGATCACCACGTTGCTCCCGTTGGCGACGACCAGCGGCGAGACACCGGAGGCGGCGCCCTGGAGGATCAGCCTCTCGAGCCGGATGGTGGCCGGGTCGTTGCCGGACAGGACCACGTCGAGGACCGGCGAGCTCCCGGCGGCCTGCGCGGTGAGGGTGGTGGTCGACGTGGGCGTGTTGGCGGCGCAGTTGGCGAAGCCACCTCGGATCGTCAGCTCGCCGTACTGGTCGTCGTCCCAATCGCCGAGATCCATCGCGACTCCCGAGAGGTTGGCATTGAGCCGGATCTCGTCGTCGGCGCTGTTGCTCCTCGCCAGCAGCAGGGCGAAGTCGAGGTTGATCGCGTTGCAGCCCATCCCGCTGCCGACCCTCCAGATCGACGGCTGGGCGGCCGCCGCTCCAGCGATCAGCAGGCCGAGCAGGGTCAGGGAGGCGGCGTGCGTGCCAGCGGGACGGGATCGTCGGTGGGCCATGGGACAGGTCTCCATTCGGTCTTCCTCGCTGGGGCCCACGCCAAAGGGAGGGAAAGCGGCCATGGCTTTCGTCGCGGAAGGGAGCCGGATGGAGTGGGCAGGCCTGGTGCCGAGGCGAGCCGGATGAATGGGACAACCCCACCCTGCCCTCCCCTTGAAAGGGGAGGGTTCTCGGATGCTCGCGGTTCACGGGCGGACGAGTAGGTGTGGCGCGGCGCGGATGAGGTGTCAGCCCTCTGTCACTCCGGGCGCAGACCCGGAGTCCACGCGTCGCGTTGAGGAGGACCGCCACGGACCCGACGAAAGCGACGAGCCCGACGAAACGCGACCAGCAGCAGGAGGGGCTCTACGACCGCTCGCCCACCTCCCCTACCGCAGCTCCTCCGCGTCCTCCATCCGGCCGAGCTCTTCCTCGCCGCCTCCACCGCGTTCCTCCGTCTCGGCCTCGTCGCTGGCGAAGCGTTTGGCGCGGAAGTCCTGGAAGCCGATGAACTTGAAGCCCCAGAAGAGGGTCATGGCGACGAAGAGGTGGGAGTCGAAGAGCCAGGCGAGCAGGGGGAAGGTGGCGTAGAAGGAGCGCACGCCGAGGGTGTAGCGGTGGGAGGCGCGGTTGATGAGGTCGGCGAAGTAGTCGGCGGCGGAGCCGTAGTACTCGCTGACGAGGCGCGGGTCGGCGCCGATGATGAGCACGAAGTGGCCGAGGTGGCGCAGCGCGGTCATGCAGAAGGAGAACGCTGCCGCGAAGACGACGATGAGAAGGCACAGCTTGATGCGGATGGCGTCGGGGTCGGCGCTCCAGTCGCCGGGCACGATCTCGGCCACCTGGTTGCGCTGCGGCACGTTGACCAGCAGGTTGACGGTGATGCCGAGCAGGATGAGCGCCGAGGAGACGAGGATCGAGTTGACCATCGTCAGGTTGCGGGTCTGCTGCGCCGCGGTGGTGACGTCGCCGCGCTCGATGAGTCCCTCGATCCACGAGTGGCGCAGCGCGTCGACCCGGCCGCGCGCGGTGTGCCCGGGGCGGCGCGCCGCGAAGTAGGGATAGACGGTGTGGTAGATCGGGAAGACGAGCAGGAAGGCGGCGAAGCCGACCACGTCCCAGGCGGTGTCGAAGGGCGCCAGCCAGTTCTGCAAGGGAAGGCCTTTCTATGGGGCGGCGCGGCGTTGGCTGAGGCGGGTCGGCTCAGGCAACGCATGGATCCCAGCCTTCGCTGGGATGACGGAGGGAAAGAGGGCGGGATGACGGAGCGAGAGGGATGGGGAGTGGAGTGAAGAGGCCGATCGCGTCGATCGTCACGCCACGGCCAAGCCCGGGGGCAGTCCCGCCACGGGCTACTCTGCCACGCCCTCCGATCCATCGGCAGCTGTTGGTCAGCGACAGCCGAGGAGCCGCCAGGGCCCCCCTGAGAGCCGAGATTCAGCCGAACGATCCGAGAGCTCAGGATCGACGCGCTCTTGGCGGCGCCGCCGGCGCGAGTCCGAGCTACACGGCGTCCCAGCTGAACACGTCGGCGGAGCGATCGAGCTCGTAGAAGCTGCCGGCGAGGGCGGGCATGCCGTGCTCGGCGAGGGTCTCGGGGGTCCAGCCCTCGCCGCGGTGAACGCTGCGGATGGGGCGCGACTGGCTCATCAGGAAGATCTCGTTCTTGCGCACGGCGAAGATCTGGCCGGTGACCTTCTTGCTGGCGTCGCCGCACAGGTAGACGGCGAGCGGCGCGATGTGGCCCGGCGTCATCTCCTTGATCTTGGCGACGCGCGCCTCCTGCTCGGGATCGTCGGTCGGGATGGTGCCGATGAGGCGGCTCCAGGCGAACGGCGAGATGCAGTTGGAGCGCACCTCGAAGCGCGACATGTCGAGCGCGATCGACTTGGAGAGGCCGGCGATGCCGAGCTTGGCGGCGGCGTAGTTGGCCTGGCCGAAGTTGCCGATGAGGCCGGAGGTCGACGTCATGTGCACCATCGAGCCGCCGACCTGCTTGCGGAAGATCTTGGCCGCGGCGCTGGCGACGTTGAAGCTGCCCTTGAGGTGCACCGAGATCACTGCGTCCCAGTCGTCCTCGGTCATCTTGTGGAAGATGACGTCGCGCAGGATGCCGGCGTTGTTGACCACCGCGTCGAGCTGGCCGAACTCGTCGAGCGCCTGGTCGATCATCGCCTGCGCATCGGCGCTCGAGGCGACGCTGCCGTAGTTGGCCACCGCGCGCCCGCCGCTCTCCTTGATCTCGTCGACGACGCGCTGCGCCGGCGTCTGGTCGGCGCCTTCGCCGTCGGCGGCGCCGCCGAGATCGTTGACCACCACCGCCGCCCCGTGCCCCGCCGCCAGCTTGGCGATCTCGGCGCCGATGCCGCGGCCGGCGCCGGTGACGATGACGACTTTCTCGTGCAGGGTCCTGGTGTTGGTGGGCGGCGTGGTGGCCATGTCGGAGTCTCCTGGCGTGCGTTGGATCGCGATGCGCGGGTAGGTCGCGATGCGAAATCGGTGCGATCGCGGCGCGGATCGCGGTGCGGATCGGCGGGGCGTTGCGGCGAGGGTGGAGGTTATCGGATGGGTGGGGCGTCGCGCGGTTCAGGCTCCGACACGACACACTGCTGTCATCGCAGCGAAGGCTCCGTATCCACGCGTTGCGTGAGGCCGGGGTGCTGCGCGATGCGACGAGCCGGATGGCTGGGACAACCCCACCCCTGCCCTCCCCTTGAAGGGGGAGGAAGCGGATGCTCGCGGTTCACCGGGCATTCGGGTGGATGGGGCGCGGCGGCGGCGGGACGGTCTGCTTCTCGAAGTGCAGGAGCGCCACACCTCTGTCATCCCAGCGAAGGCTACGGTTCCATGCGTTGCGTGAAGCCGGGATGCTGCGCGGTGCGACGAGCCGGATGGCTGATAGACCCCCACCTCGGTCCTCCCCCTGAAGGGGGAGGAAGCGGATGCTCGCGCGTCACGGGCGGGCTGGTGATTGGGGCGCTGCGCGGTCAGCCAGAACGCTCGCCCGCGCAAGGCCACAGAAACCAGGCAGCGACAGCGCTCCCCCCTACTCCAACCCCATCGCCGCCTTCATCACCTCGAACACCTCGCTCTGATCCATCAGCGGGCGCACCAGCTCGGCGCCGGGGCCGGCGGCGTAGAGGGGGACGGCGGGGCCGGTGTGCTCTTCGATGAAGCGTTCGTTGGTGCCGTAGGTGACGGCCATCTCGCCGCCTTCGGGGGTGCTCAGGCGGGCGAACTTGCCGGCCGGGTGCTGGGGCAGGCCCTGGGCGCGGCCGAGGCTCTCGAAGAGGCTCGGGTAGGGCACGATCTGGCCGGCGTGGCCGTGGTCGGAGGTGACGAGGATGAGGGTGTCGGGGTGGCGCTGCTGGAACTCGAGCGCCACCTGCACGGCCTGGTCGAGGGCCTGCAGCTCGCCGATCTGGCCGCAGGGGTTGGCGGCGTGGGCCTGCTTGTCGATCGAGGCGCTCTCGACCATGAGGAAGAAGCCGGGCGTGGGGAGAGCGTCGGAGCCGGACGAGGCGGAGCCCGAGGTAGCGGACCCGGAAGCAGAGGTTGCCGAGGCAGCGGCGCCGGAGCTGGCGGGCCCGGCGGCGGCAGACGTGGAGCCCGTGGAGGCGGACGTCGCCGCGGCGAGCAGCTGGATCGCCTTGCGGGTCATCGCCTCGAGGGTGGGACGGCTGCCGAAGGCGGGGTTGTCGACGCAGGCGAAGGGCTCGGGGATGGTCGGCTCGCCGTCCTCGCCGATCTCGATCAGGCGGGCGCTGCGACCGCCTTCGCCGATCCACTCGACGGGCAGGGTGCTGGCGCCGAAGAGGCCGAGCAGGGGCAGCTCGGTGGCGGCGGCGAGCTCCTCCGCGTCGGTGACGACGCGGTAGCCGGCGGCCCTGGCCAGGTCGAGCACGGTGGTGGCGGCGGGCTCGTCGCCGGCGGCGCCGGAGGGAGTCGAGCCGTCACTGGAACCGGGGTCGTCGCTTGCGATCCCGCTGGCGGCGGAGGCGTCGCCAGGTTCGGCCTCGTCGCCGGCGGCACCCGCACCGCCGCCGTTCTGCTGGCCGCTGCTGGTGCCGTCGTCGTAGCTGCCTGAACCCGGCGTCTGGCCCGGAGTCTGGCCCGGCGTCTGGCCCGGCACTGCACCTGGCGGCGTGCCCGGCACCACTTCGGCGAAGGGCGTGCTGCCGCCGCCGAGCGCCAGGTCGACGCCGGAGGGCGCGAGCTGCTCGGCGATCGAGCCGGGGCCGCCGGCCGACGCGAGGTCGTCGGGGCAGCCGGGGCGCACGCCGCCCATCGAGCCGCCCATGTCGTCGGGGCCTTCGCAGTAGCGCACCGCGACGTGGGCGTAGAAGCTGGCGGGGGTGGCGTCGGTGATGCTGGAGGTGACGACGATCCCGGTGGTCCAGCCGGCCTCTTCGGCGAGCTCGACGATGGTGGGGGTGTCCTCGTCGGCCCCGGCGGTGGTGGAGATGCGGCCCATGCTGGTCACCACCCCCGCCGCGAGTGCGGTGCCGCCGGAGGCCGAGTCGCCGACGTAGAGCGGCCGCTGCGGATCGTCCTCGTCCACGGTGAGCACGCGCAGCGCCGAGCGCACCGGCATCTCCTCGAACGAGTAGGCGCCGCCGGCGCCGAAAAGGTAGTTGCGGCCGATGGCGAGCTGGTGGTCGTCGACGCCGTCGCCGATGAAGAGGATGACGTTGCGGGCGCGCGGCGCCGCGTCGCTCGAAGCGCCGGCCGACGGCGGCTGCGTCGCCGCCTGCAGCGCGTGGGTGGACGGCGGCGCCGGCAGCGACACGGCGGTGGCGGCGATCAGGGCGAGGAGTGGCCTCATGGGAGCTCCCGTGGAGATCGCGGACGGTTCTCTGGAGGACAGGCGTGGGCGCCGAGTCCGTTGCCGCGCGGAGGAGCAGGTGGCCCCACGCACGTCGCCGCGCGAGGACGACGCCGCGGCGCCGCCGTCAGTTGCCGTTGGCGGGGAACGAGAGCAGCTTGCCGCGCGGCGCCTCGAGGCCGGCGCGCGCGATCGCCTTCTCGAACTCGGCCACGAGCTGCGAGCTGGTGAACGGCTTCTTGAGGAAGTTGGCGCCCTGCGGCAGCTCGGAAGGGGCGCGCGAGGGGTGCGACAGGAAGGCCGACATGAAGAGCACCGGCCAGACGCCGAGGCCGTCCTCCTCGGCGACGCGCAGGAACTCGGGGCCGTACATCTTCGGCATCACCACGTCGGTGACGATGGCCTGGATCTCGCTGCCGCGCTGACGCAGGATCTCGAGCGCGGCCTCACCGTCGTGAGCTTCGACCACCTCGTATCCAGCATTCTGGAACGCACGGCTGGCGAGCCGACGCACCAGGTCCTCGTCTTCTGCCAGCAGGATGCGCACTTTCTTGGCTCCTCGCCCCATCGATGGCGCCGGGGAGACCCTCTCCACCGGTTCGAACTGAATTCAGACTAGTGAATCACATTGTGCACGGAAACGCCGTCGGACGCTAGATCCCGAATCCAAAGAATCGCCGGGGTGCTCTTCTGTCCGAGCGATGCTCCCGGGCGAGGATCCAGCTGTGAGTGGCGTACCGGCTCGGCCCGCCGTCAGCTGTCTCCGCCACTGCGGGAGATCCTAGCGTAACTCGTCTTCCTGGAACGAGATGCGGCAGCACGGCGAATAGGAGACCCGTCCGTCTGCTCGCGACTGACGCGTGAGCTCCGATCCCACCGCGGACGGCACGATGGCGTCGGCGCCGCACCGGGGAAGGCTGCGACGGTGCGAGGCCTCCGCTCCCCAGGGCCGGCCCCGGGCTTTCTGGCGCTTGGATCCTGCGTCCGCTCGCCGTCCGGAATGATGAACCACGCAGGCGCCGACCGCCCGGGGGGCGAGACAGCGGCAGCGGGTGGGCGGGGCCGGAGAGGACGTCGACCCGGTCGAGGCCGAGGGCAGCCACGGGTCGGCCGGCGGCCGCCTGCGGTCGACACAGCCTTTCACGACGCCCATCGACTGCGATCGCCGGTGCGCGTGCTGAGCTGCCAAGGGCCTGCAGGCCGGCCGCGACCGTCAGCTCGCCGCCGGCTCCTCGAAGCCGCAACGGGCGCTGGTCACGATCCCGGCAGGCAGCGTCCGAGCACCACCGCGACCGCGGCCTCGACACGTAGCGGGCGACGGCCGAGGTGTGCGGTGCGTGCACCGCCGGCCACGAGGCGCGCCACCTCGTGGTCGAGCCAGCCGCCCTCGGGGCCGACGCCCAGAGTGGCCGGCAGTGCTACGCTGGCGGGCAGCGCCTCGGCCGCGTCGGCGTCGGCGATCCAGACGTCGCCCCGCCGGCGTAGCCCGGGGACGACGTCGTCGCAGAGCTCACGGAAGCGGCGCACCGAGCGCACCTCGGGCAGCACCGTGTCGCGCCCCTGCTCGAGGCCGAGCAGCAGATGGCGGCGGATCGCCTCGGGCGCGAGCAGCGAGCTGCTCCAGTAGCTCTTCTCCACCCGCGCCGAGTGAGTCAGCACGATCTGTTTGACCCCCATCGTGGTCGCCCACTGCAGGATGCGGCCGAGGAACTTGGGCCGCGGCAGCGCCAGCAGCAGAGTGGCGTCGAGAGGCGGCGGCGGCGCTTCGGTGGCGGTGAAGCGCAGGCGCACGCGCGGACCGCTCGTGGCCTGCGGGTCCTGCGGGTCCTGTGGATCGCCGCCGGGGTCCGACGTAGGTGCGGAGGCGGAGATCTGTTCGACGCGGGCGACGCCACACGGCCCGTCGAGCAGGCCGGCGCGCAGCTCGCTCCCCTGCTCGACGCCCAGCACCTTCAACAGATGGCGGGCGCGTTCGCCACACAGCTCGGCGAAGACCGACGCGGCGGAGTCGCCGGCGGCAGCGGCGGCGGCGGCAGTTGTCGGAGGCGAGCTCGCGTCGGCTGTCGCGTCGGGGGTGGCAGCGGAGACCGCGAGGATCTCGTCGGGGAGGAGGAGGAGGAGGTTCATGGGTTGGGGAGGCGGAGAGAGGTTGAGTTCAAGTCGTCAGGTGGCTGCTTCAGTTGGCACCCCCACCTAGCCGCACCCCTGAAGGGGGAGGGACCGGAGGTTGGCTGAGCCGCCCGATCGGCAGAGTGAGCCCGCGAACACTGCCGATCGTTCCTAGCCGCACCCCTGAAGGGGGAGGGACCGGAGGTGGGCTGAGCCGCACGATCGGCAGAGTGAGCCTGCGAAGACAGCCGATCGTTCCTAGCCGCAATCCGGTTTCCTTCCGTCATCCCAGCGAAGGCTGGGATCCATGCGTCGCGTGAAACCGACGCCCTTCAGTGGTGCGACCCTTCGGGATGACCGAGGCATCTCCGATGCTGCATCGAGCGTCCTCGACCATGGCCGCGCCGGCCGCTCACTCTTCGCCGGTCGCCTTCTCCATCAACCTCTGTGCCGCCGCCTCCACCGTGAGCTGACGCAGCCCGTGGTCGGCGAGCACCAAGGCGACCATCGCCTCGCCCATGGGGATGAAGCGCGGCAGCAGACAGGGGTCGTGACGGCCCTTGGTGGCGACGGTGGTGGCGGCGCCGTCGCGCTGCACGGTGCGCTGCTCGCGCGCCAGCGAGCTGGTGGGCTTGACGGCGCAGCGCAGCACGATCGGCATGCCGGAGGAGATGCCGCCGAGCATGCCGCCGTGGCGGTTGGTGGCAGTGCGCACCGGCGGCCTGCCTGCGGCTCCGGCAGCGGTCGGCACGCCGGTCTTCGACACCGCCTCCTCGGCGGGCTCGAAGACGTCGTTGTTCTCGCTGCCACGCAGGCGGGCGGCGCCGAAGCCGGAGCCGTACTCGACCCCGAGCACCGCCGGCAGCGAGAAGAGGCCACGGCCGAAGTCGGACTTGAGCTTGTCGAACACCGGCTCGCCCCAGCCCGGCGGCACGCCGCTGGCCACCAGCTCGGCGACGCCGCCGAGCGAGTCGAGATCGCGCCGCGCCTCCTCGATGCGCTCGATCATGCGCTCGGCTGCCTTCGGGTCGGGGCAGCGCACGATGTTGCTCTCGACCTGCTCGAGGGTGACCTCTTCGGGGGCCGGGATCTCGGCGTCGACGTCCGCCACCGACTTGACGTAGCCGACGATGCGCACGCCCCACAGCTCACTGAGCAGCTTCTTGGCGATCGCGCCCGCCGCCACCCGCACCACCGTCTCGCGGGCGCTCGAGCGGCCGCCGCCGCGGTGGTCTCGGCGGCCGTACTTGGCGTCGTAGGTGTAGTCGGCGTGGCCGGGCCGGTAGGTCTCGCGCAGGTTGCCGTAGTCGCGCGAGCGCTGGTCCTCGTTGGGCACCAGGATGGCGATCGCGGTGCCGGTAGTGCGGCCCTCGAAGACGCCGGAGAGGATCTGTGCCCGGTCGCTCTCCTTGCGCTGGGTGGTGATCTTCGACTGACCGGGCCTACGGCGGTCGAGATCGGCCTGCAGGTCCTCCTCCGACAGCTCCAGCCCCGGCGGCACGCCGTCGAGGATGGCGACGTTGGCCGGTCCGTGACTCTCTCCCGCCGTGGTCAGGCGCAGGGCGGTGCCGAAGGTGCTGCCGGGCATGGGAGGAGCGTAGCGGATGGAGGTGGTCGAGGAGCGGGACTCGGAGCCTGGGCACCGTGCTCACTACCGCAGGACGCGATCCGCGGGGTGCCGTCGACGCCGGTCATGAAGAACGGAGGTCGCGCGGTGCGACGGCCGGGTGGCTGGGAAACCCCCACCTCAATCCTCCCCCTGAAGGGGGAGGAGGTCGGAAGGTCCGCTCGAACGTCACACGGCTGTCCTCCACGCAGTGAGCCAGGCCGAGCTCGCGACCTGGCCGCCTACAATCCCTCTCATGACCGACACGGCCAAGACCTGGACCCACGGCAGCGAGCGCTACCGCTACGCCACCCTCGACGACCTCGGCTCGTTCGCGACGATGCTGGCGGATCCCGAGGTCGGGCGCTGGCTCTGGTTCACGCCGATCGACGCCGAGGGCGTGGCGCAGTTCTTCACTCCGTTCCTCGCGGCGCAGCAGGGGCAGATCGCCGAAGGGATCACTCCACAGACGGCCGTGTTCACGGTCGAGGACTCGGGCGGCGGGTACCTCGGGCTGGGCGCGGTGGTGGAGGTGGACGGATCGCCGGGAGGCTTCGAGCTCGGCTTCCAGCTCAGCCGTGCCGCCTGGGGCCGCGGCGTCGGCACGCGCCTGTCGCGATTCCTGGCCGCCTACGCGCTCACCCTCTGCGACGCCTTCCGACTCGAAGCGTCGTGCCTGGAGGGCAACACCGCGTCGAGACGGCTGCTCGAGAACTTAGGGCTCGAGCTCGAGGGACGGCGTCCTGGCTTCCGGCTCAAGCAGGGCGAGCGCCACACCGAGCTGCTCTACGGCGCCGAGGTCTCGCGGCTCGATCGCGAGCGCCTCGAGGCGACGGCGAGGGACGTCGGCCTGATCTGAGCCGGGAGCCCTACTCCGCCACCCTGAAGATCGCCGTGTGGCTGACCTCGGTGGCGAGCTCGCCACGGCGCAGGTAGCGCAGCAGCAGGCGCACGAACTGGTGGCCCTTGCGCTCCCACTTCTTCTCCACCCGCGACTCGACGACGATGCGCTGGTCGACGCGCAGCAGGCGGCGGAAGCGGATCTCGCTCGAAACGTGGATCCACGCCGGCATCACGTACTCGCGGGTGAGGGCACGGTTGGCGAGCGCCAGCAGCCAGTGAGGGTGCACGATGCCCTGCTCTTCGTACAGCGGCAGCGGCTCGTCGATCTGGCTGCAGTAGCGGCGGTTCTCGTCGGCCGCCAGCAGCTGGTTCCAGGGCGTGAAGTGCTCGCCCTCGACGACGGTGTCCCACTCCATCAGGGGTCGCGCGTGGGGCTTGAGCGGCGCGTCGCTCCATCCCCCGAGAGGCCCCTGCGGCAACAGCCGGTGCTCGTCGGCGGGCGGCGCGACCAGCTCGGCGAGCAGCACACCGTCGGCGTTGCTGCAGGTGACGCGCAGGCGACCCGGAGGCGCAGCGTCCTGCTCTGCCGACGACGCGTCCTCCTCCGACATCTCGACCTCGAGCCGGTCGCCGTCGTAGGCCGGCTTGTGGAGGCGCAGCGCGGCGTGGCCGGAGCGCAGCCATTCCTCGCCGAAGCGCTCGACGACGGGATGGGTGAGGTGGCCCCACACCGCGACTCCGGGCACCAGCGCGCCGGTGAAGCCGTAGCGGCGCGCGATCTCGTCGCTGTGGATCTTGTTCTCGGTGGCCTCGGCGAAGTTGCGGGCGGTGACCTGGTACATCGCGCTGCCTTCCTGGTTCCTGGGGTGAGGCCCCGGCGCCGCCTCACTCCCGGTCATTCACTCCTGTCATTCACCCCTTGTCATTCACTCCCCGTCAGTCGTCAGTCCTCGTGCAGGTCGTACTTCATGATCCGGCCGTGGCGACCGTCGCGGTCGCGCTCGAGCTCGTAGACCCCGCCGGGGATCTCGGGCGCGGCGCCGAGCACCCGCTCGAGGGCGGCGTGGTCCTGGGAGGTCAGCTCGACCGCCGTGATGGCGCCCGGATCGGGCTGCGAGCGTGCGCCGACGCCGACGATGACCGCCGCCACCTGCTGCCGGCCCAGCACCCAGGCGGAGGCGACGTCGGAGAGCGTGACGCCGTGACGGCGGGCCACCGCGTGCAGAGTCTCGAGCAGCTGCTGCAGCCACTCCCAGCCGCCGCGCTCCTCGACCATCAGCCGGTACTTCATCTGCGAGCGGTTCTCGTCGCCCTCCGGCGGCGCGGCGCCACGGAAGCGCTCGCTGAGCAGGCCGCCGGCGAGGGTGCCGTAGGCGAGCAGGTCGACGTGGTGCTCGGCGCACAGCGCCACCAGCTCGCGCTCCGGCCGGCGGTCGAGCAGCGAGTACTGGGTCTGGTGGCTGCGCACCGGGATGCCGGCGTCGAGCAGGGTGCGCAGCTGCGGGGTGTCGAAGTTGGTGACGCCGAGCCGGCCCACCTTGCCCTCGTCGACCAGCTCGCCGAGCCACCCGGCGACGCCGACCCAGCCCGGCACCTCGAGATCCCACCAGTGGAACTGCACCAGGTCGATGCGCTCGACGCCGAGGCGCTGCAGCGAGCGGTCGATCGAGCGGCGCACGTCGGCACGGGTGAGCGACCCGAGCGACTCCAGGTCGGGCACGTACTTGGTGTGGATGCGCAGCTTCGCCGCGTCGGCGGCAGGCAGCCGGCGGCGCAGCTCGCCGAGCAGGTCCTCGACGCCGGTGTAGATGTCGGCGCAGTCGAAGGTGTAGAGCCCACGTTCGACGCAGCGCTCGAGCCGCTCGATCGGCGACGGAGAGCCGAGGCGCATCGGCGTCAGGCGGTGGCCCTCGGCGAGCTGCCAGCAGCCGGCGATCACCGGTGCGATGACGTACCCGTCGGCGGCGCCGGCGAGATCGTCGCGGTGATCTGGATCGGCTCGCTCGCCGGCAGCGCCGGAGTCGTCGGAGTGATCGGCCTCGTCGACACGGTCTGCTGCATCGCCGTCGTCGGGTGCGGTCGCGGCGGCGGTGCTCGCCGCGCGCGACGAGGCGGGCGCCGGGAGCGACGGCGGCGCCGCGGAGAAGGCCGGCAGCGGCAGCGGGTCGGCGTCGCGGCGACGCGAGCCGGCGG
>QQVD01000072.1 GCA_003388555.1 Acidobacteriota bacterium
AGGCGGCGCGCTCGGCGCTCGATCCCAACGGGCGCTTCGCCCGTTGAGGGACAAGGGACAAGGGACAAGGGAAAAGGGACAGGGGTTGGGGGTTGGGGGTTTGGGCTAGGGGTCAGGGGTTGGGGGTCAGGGGTTGGGGAGGACCAAAGGGGAAACGAGGCGCTCCGTGGCGACCGGAGCAGCGCCTCGGCTTGTAGCAGGTGAGAACAAGCGTCGTCCGCCTGCCATCGAGGTGGACCCAGCGGCGTAACCGGGGATTCCCCCCAGGAGTGCGCCTTCTTCCCCGTTTTTCCCTTTCCAGGCCCTGACCCCCAACCCCCAACCCCCAACCCCCAACCCCTGACCCCTGACCCCTTAGCCCCTTCCCTCCGCCCTCTGCCCTTTTCCCTTTTCCCTTATCCCTTTTCCCTCCCTGACCGTCCTAGATGAAGAAGAGCTGAAGGCAGCGGGGGCTTCCCGGGGGCTTCCCGGGGGCTCCGGGGGTTCGCGCCGCGCTTCTCTCTCGGGCAAGTGAAGAGGACTGAAGAGTCCTTCACCGAAACTTCGTTTTCGGCCTTCAGAACGCTTCACCTCGCCTCGCCACGATCCTCGCCGTGGAGGTCGGGGACCTCCGCATCCACTCGACGCGCCTGCCGCCCCCCACGTCACTGGCGGTGGGCACGTCGCTCGAAAGAACGGACGGAGGATCTCATGCGAAGTCTTCGAAGTGCGGGCTGGCTCGGCCTGCTCCTGTCATTCGTCGCCGCGGCCGCTCTGGCCGACGGCGTGATCACCGGTCTGGTGCTCGACGGCCGCACCGGACAGCCGGTGCGCTCTGCCACCGTCGTGGTCGAGGGCACCGACACCACCTTCACCACCGATCTCAACGGCGTCTTCCAGGGCGCCGCGCCGGCCGGCACACAGGTGCTGCTGATCTCCGGCGAGGGCTACAAGACCTCCAAGCTCACCGGCGTGGCGGTCGCCGAGGGAGGCGTCGCCAACGTCTCCGCGATCATCGAGCCGACCGACGAGGCCGCCGCGGCCGCCGCCGATCCGGCCGCCGACGGCTCGCTCAGCGAAGAGATCACGGTCCAGGCAGAGGCGATCGCCGCCACCGAACAGGCGCTGCTGGCGGAGCGCAAGGCCTCGGCGCAGATCGTCGACAACATCGGCTCCGAGGAGATGTCGAAGAACGCCGGCTCGAGCGCCGCGGGTGCCCTCGAGCGGGTCACCGGCGTCTCGGTGCAGGAGGGCAAGTTCGTCTTCGTGCGCGGCCTCGGCGAGCGCTACTCGAACACCCAGCTCAACGGCTCGAAGATGCCGTCGACCGAGTTCGAGCGCAAGGTCGTTCCGCTCGACCTCTTCTCCTCGGGCCTGCTCGAGAAGATCACCGTCTCGAAGAGCTACACAGTCGACCAGCCGGGCGACTTCGCCGCCGGCGTCGTGTCGCTCGAGACCAAGCAGTTCCCGCCCCAGCAGCGCCTCTCGCTCGGCGTCTCGGTGAGCGACAACAGCGTCGCCTCGGGCGAGAACATCCTCGGCTACCCCGGTGGCCTCGACTTCTCGGGTGACGGTGGTCAGAACCTGCCGGCGGGCTTCCCGTCGCAGCGCATCGTGCGCTTCAGCCCGTTCACCGGCGTCGGGCTCACCGATGCCGAGCTCGAGACGTTGGGCGAGCAGCTCGTCGGCGCCTGGACCCCGACCCGCGGCAAGGCCGACCAGGACACCGGCTTCAACATCACCTACGGCAACTCGTTCGATCGTCTCGGCGTGGTGCTCAGCGGCAGCTGGAGCGACTCGTTCGACGCCCGCACCGAGCAGCGCAACTACTACACCTTCTCGCTCGGAGAGCCGGAGGTCGAGAGCTTCTACGACATCGACTACGGAACCGAGACGGTGCGCCGCTCGCTGATGGGCAACTTCGCCTACCGCATCGGCAACAACACCCAGGTGCGCCTGCGCGGCCTGCTCACCGACACCGGTGAGGGCGAGGGCCGCTTCCAGGAGGGCTTCTTCGCCAACCTCGGCAACGACATCGAGAACTTCCGCATCCAGTACCGCAGCCAGGCGGTCGACAACTACCAACTCTCGGGCGACCACTTCCTGCCCGAGCTGGGAGCCGGCGGCAGCCTGATCGAGTGGCGCGCGGCGCTCTCCGAGGCCGAGACCCACGAGGACCTGCGCGAGGCGCTCTACACCGAGGAGCCCGAGGGCTTCACCCTCGAGCCGATCGGCCAGTCGGGTTTCCTCTACTACAACGACCTGGTCGACGAGCTCGACGACTACCGGCTCGACTGGAGCACCTTCCTGACCCGCGGCGAAGCGTTCGGGTCGATCAAGCTCGGCGTCGCCTACACCGAGAACAACCGCGACTTCGCCGGCCGTCGGCTCTTCTTCGGCGGCCGCCCGCGCACCGTCGACTTCAGCCTGCAGCCCGAGGAGATCTACACCCCCGGGTTCATCGGCACCGGAGGCTGGCAGCTGCGCGAGGTGACCGCGCCGACCGACAACTACCTCGGCACCCAGGAGATCTCCGCCGCCTACGTGCAGGGTGATTGGAGCTTCGGCAAGTGGCGCCTCATCGGCGGCGCCCGATTCGAGGAGAACGACCAGTCGGTGGTCTCCTTCGAGCAGGACGATCCGACGACTCCGTCGGTCGATCCGGCGACCATCGACGACTCCGACGTGCTGCCGTCGTTCTCGATCGTCTACTCGCTCAGCGACCGCATGGCGCTGCGCGGCTCGGCGAGCCGGACGGTGAACCGGCCCGAGTTCCGCGAGATCGCGGCGTTCTCTTTCAGCGCCCTGATCGGTGGCTTCACCGTGTTCGGCAACCCTCAGCTCGAGCAGGCGACCCTCGACAGCTTCGACGTGCGCTGGGAGTGGTATCCGAGCGCCAGCGAGCTGTTCGCGGTGAGCGTCTTCTACAAGGACTTCACCAATCCCATCGAGCAGGTGGCGATCCCGGGCTCGATCCCGTCGCTCACCTTCGCCAACGCCGACGGCGCCGAGAACCGCGGCTTCGAGCTCGAGATGCGGCGCTCCTTCGGCAGCTTCAGCGAAGCGCTCTCGGGGTGGACGGCGATCGTCAACTACACCTTCGTCGACTCCGAGATCAACCTGAACCCCGACACCACCGACGCGACGAACCTCGACCGGGCGCTGGTCGGCCAGCCCGACAACATCTTCAACCTCGTCCTCGAGTGGGCGCCGACGCGCTGGAACACCACCGTGCGGGCGCTCTACAACTTCAAGGACGACACGATCCTGTTCAGCGGCCGTCGCGGCCTGCAGGACGTGATCGAGGACGGGCGCTCGACCGTCGACCTGGTCTGGCAGCAGGGCCTCGGCCGCGGCTTCAGCGCCAAGCTGACCGCTTCGAACCTGACCGACTCCGAGCGCGAGTGGAGTCAGGGCGGGCTGCCCTGGCGCACCTACAAGGAGGGGCGCAGCCTCGGGCTGTCGCTCAGCTACACCTTCGACTGAACGCGGGCGGAGCCCGGAGCGTCACCGTGACGCCCGGGCTCCGTCGGCTTCGGCCAATCCAACCGGAACCGTCGCGCGCCGTTCGGGAAACCACCCGAGAGCGCGGCAACAAAAAGGAGATGAGATGAAGCAAACCTCGCTGAGAGCCGGATGGACCGCTCTCGTGCTGGTTCTCGCCTGCGCCGGCGTCGCGCTGGGCGCCACCGACATCCACTCGGTCGGCAGCGCCGCTTCGGAGGTCGACGTGACCTTCGAGAACGGCTCGCCGCGCATCCTGCTGGTCACCGACTACTACACGTACGGCGCCAGCCCGTTCCCCAACGAGCCCGCCTCGAAGCTGTGGGTCGACCCGAACGGCTTCGACGAGAACGTCGTGCCCTACCTGTACGTCGTCAATCGGGTGACGATGGCCGAGCGCTTCCTGACCCTCGACACGGCGACCGGCAACCTCGTCTCCCGCAACACCGAGACGCCGCTCTTCGGCGTCGCCGGCGACCCGATCCTCGCCCCGACGCCCGACCTCAGTGGCGGCGTCGACCTGTTCGGCCCGGGCTCGATCTTCGGCTCGATCCCCGGCCTCGACACCTCGACCGGGCACTACGCGCTGGTCTTCGAGCTGCGCAACGAGGCCGGCCGTGTGATCTCGCGCGACAATGCGATGTACTCCTACATCGACGCCGTGGTGCCCAGGGAAGGCACCCTCCCCGGCAGCGAGACCTGGACCTCCAACAACGCCTACCTGATCACCGACCAGGTGTTCGTCGGCGCCGGTGACACGCTCACCATCCAGCCCGGCACCGTGGTGTTCGGCGACGGCACCGCCCCGGTGGCGGCCAGCGTCGGCGTGCTGCAGGGCGGCTCGATCAACGCCAACTGCAGCGAGTTCCTGCCCTGCCGCTTCACCTCGGCGCTCGAGCGTTCGCAGCGGCAGACCCAGGACTTCGGCGGCCTGATCGTCAACGGCTTCGCGCCGACCAACCAGGGTCTCAACCCGCCGCCCCAGGGCGAGGGCTTCACCGGTCCTTACGGCGGCAACAACCCGGCCGACAGCTCCGGGATCATGCGCTATCTGGTCGTCGAGTACGCAGGGCAGCGCTTCAACGCCGAGGACGAGCTGAACTGCATCGCGCTGCAGGGCGTCGGCACCGGTACCGTGTTCGAGAACATCCAGTGCAGCGGCGGTTCCGACGACGGCATCGAGTGGTTCGGTGGCACCGTCGGCGGCACCAACCTGATGGCCGACAGCAACGAGGACGACCAGTTCGACTGGACCTTCGGCTGGAACGGTACCGTGACCAACCTCTGTGCGCTGCACCGAGTCTCGCCGCCTGGCGGCTCGGACGACGCCAACCAGTGCATCGAGGCCGACAACGACAACCCCGACAACGAGGCCGAGCCGCGCTCGAACCCGACGATCACCAACTTCACATGCATCAAGGGCCCTGGCAGTTCGGCGCCCAACGGCGAAGGCCTACGCCTGCGTCGCGGCACCTCGGTGCAGCTGGCCAACGCGGTGGTCGCCAACGTCTCCGTCAACGACGACGCGACCAGCGCAGTGTGGATCGACGGTGCCTCTTCCGTGAACCAGCTGACCACCGGCGCGATGACCCTCGACGTCGTGGTCGACGGGGTGCCCGCCGGAGCAGTCTCCGATCCGGTCGGGGCGGCCGGCGTCATGACCGGCAATTCCTTCCTCGCCGACGGCGCGCATCCGCTCCAGCCGCAGCTGGCGCCGCGCAACGGTGCCCGTGGATGCACCACCCGAACCGGAGACTGGACCACCGGTTTCTGGCTCAACTGGGACGTCGGTCAGGGTAACTGAGCCACACACAGAACCAAGACCCGAATAGGAACGAGAACATGAAGAAAGCTCTTTTGGTCCTCAGCCTGTGTGTGGTGGCGACGGTCGTCCCCGCCGCGGCGCAGGAGTACGGTGCGTCGCTCGACGGCGGCGCCGCCGCGTTCGAGCTGGCCGGCGGCCAGCTCACCTACCAGATCTTCGTCGCCGGCGGCGGTGGAGCGGTGACCATCAACGGCACCAACATCGGCGCCAACTTCCGTGGGAACGGCTACGCGGCCGGCACCACGGCGTTCGGGGGCGGCGACATCGACGGCGCCAACCTGCAGATCCAGGGTGGCCCGTCGGCGACCATCGTGCGCACCGGTGACGGTGGTGGCGGCGGCGAGCCGCCGGACACCTCTCCGTGCGCCGAGGACGCCGGCTGCGTGCTCGACGACCGGTTCGAGGTCATCGTCACGGTGGTCGACGGCCAGGGCGTGACCCGGGCCGGCATCCCCAACGACCTCACCAACGACACCGACTGGTTCTACTACGAGGGCCTCGACCCCAACAACGTCGAGGTGTTCGTCAAGGTCCCGGCTGGCACCTGCGGCTTGAACAACTTCTTCTGGGTGTTCGCCGGCGGCGCGACCGACGTCGACGTGACGATCCGGGTGCGCGACACCGACACCGGTGAGGTGCGGACCTACACCCGCACCGGCGCCTTCCAGGCGGTGAACGACACCGGAGCGTTCGCGACCTGCCCGCAATGATCACCGGCGGCGCGGCCCGGCCTTGGCCGGCCTGCGCCGCTCGTGACGGCCTCGTGCCGCTCGCGTGGGGCGAGCGCTCGAGCCGACGAGACAGAGTCCGTTCTGTCCGTGGCCCCGGAGCTCGGCACGTGCTGCCGCCGACTCCGGGGCATTTTTCTTTGGGTCGTGCGCAGGCCGCAGCCCCGCCAGTCGGCCTACCAGTCGACGGCGAAGCGCAGGCCGAGCGCATCGACCTCGCCGAGCTCGTCGCGGTCGGTGCGGACCCAGTTGAGTTGCACCCGGAAGGCCGAGTGGGGCGTCCAGTTGACTCCGACCGCAGTCGCCTCGATGCGGGCGCTGGAGTCGCCGACGTCGCGGAAGTCCGCTTCGGCCCACCGCGCCACCAGCTCCCAGGCGCCGATGCCGCCGTCACTCACCGGTCGCAGGGGGCGGGTGCGGTCGATCGCCGCCGAGGCAGGCTTCCAGGCGCGGTGCTCGCCGGTGAGGTACCAACCGACGTCGACCGTGAAGCCCTCGAGCGACGGGTCCCTGGGTCCGAGAACGACGTCGGGGGAGTCGAGGTCGCTCTGCTGCCATTCCGACTGGACCCACAGCGGCCCCGACACCGCGTGCAGCTCGAGGCCGAGGAGCAGAGCTCCTTCGGCGGGCAGCTGGCCGGTGTCGAGCACTCGATCCGCGAGATGCACACCCGGTCGGGAGCGATAGCGGAAGGTGTCGTTCTCCTGCGAGCGGTCCGACGCCGCGACGCCGAGGTGGAGCATGCGGCGCCCGTCCTGCTGCCAGATCGGCAGTCCGGTGAGACGCCCGGTGAGGTTCCAATCCGACGAGGTCACCTCGCCGGCCGAGTCGTTCTCCTGGAAGATCCCCAGCGCCCAGGTGAGTCTGGGGACTCCGCCCCGCTCGACCTTCGAGTCGCCGACCATCACCCCCATGTTGCGCGACGGCGCCAGGGCCTCGGAGATCGGCGAGCGCTCCAGGAAGGAGATGAAGCGGGCGGAGTTGAGTTCCTCGAGTCCGAACGGCTCCTTGAAGTGGCCCACCTTCACGGCGCCGACCGCGGGCAGGCCGCGCATCTGCAACCAGACGTCCTTGGGTTCGGCGTCGGACCCCGCGAAGTCGTACTCGACCTTGAAGGAGAAGCGGTTCTCGAAGCTGCCCTCGACGAAGAGACGGGCGCGGCGGAACTCGTTGCCGTCGCGTACCGCACCGAGCGCCTCGAGCGGTTGATCGCCGCTGGCCTCCACGAAGTCGAGTTGGGCGCGGCCGCCGAGCTTGAGCTCGATGTCTCCATCCGGAGAGGTGAAACGTAGGTTGTCCTTCCACTTCACGGTCCAGCGGTCTTCTGCGGCAGCCGTGTCCTCCCCGGCGCTCGTCGGCCGAGGGAGCCCTGGGGCGAGCAGCAGGAGGAGGGCGAGCACGCGCAGGCTGTGGCGCTCGCGGGCCAGGGGAGCCGTCACGGAGCGGGCTTGTGCAGGCGGCGAGTAGACGAGGAGGGAGCGGCGCGGCATCGGAGCTGTTTCTCCTTGGAGGGGTAGGCGGTTCGAAGTGAAGAGAATGTGAGGACGACGGGAAGCAGGCGAGACGAGCAGCACGGCCCCTGAACCGGATCTTCACACAGAGCGCAGTGATCGGCGGTTTCGCAGCAATCGCTCACGTCTTCTTCATCCGGTTTTCATGTTGGGCGATAGGGTCTTCACCGCACGGCTCGGCCCCGCCCGGCGCGGGCGCTCCCCCGGGAGGTGAGTGTGGGCCGTTCCGGGAGGAGCCTGAACATGGCGAGTGAGAAGATCGTCGTCATCGAGGACGAGCCGGACATCCTGGAGGTCCTGCAGTTCAACCTCGAGCGCGAGGGATTCGAGGTCAAGACCGCTTCGAGCGGAACCGAGGGGCTCCAGGTGGTCGAGCGCGAGGAGCCCGATCTGGTGCTCCTGGACCTGCTGCTGCCCGGTGTCGACGGGCTGGACGTCTGCCGCCGGCTGCGATCCAGCTCGCGCCAATCGAACGTTCCGATCATCATGGTCACCGCCAAGGGCGAGGAGAGCGATGTGGTCCTGGGCCTGGGCCTCGGGGCCGACGACTACGTGCAGAAGCCCTTCAGTCCCAAAGAGCTGGTGGCGCGGGTCAAGGCACTGCTACGTCGCTCTCAACAGCCGACCCTCGACGAGGCGCCGAAGCGTATCGTGCGCGGTCCGGTGGTGATCGAGCCGGAGCGACACCGCATCCTGGTAGACGGCGAGAAGCGCGACTTCACTCCCACCGAGTTCCGCCTGCTGCACTTCCTGGCGTCGCACCCCGGCAGGGTCTTCTCTCGCGACCAGCTGGTCAACCGGGCGATCGGCGACCAGGCCGTGGTCATCGACCGCAACATCGACGTGCACATCCGCTCGGTGCGCAAGAAGATCGAGCCACATCGCGACCTCATCGAGACGGTGCGAGGGATCGGCTACGCCTTCCGCGAGCTCTCGAGCGGTGACGGAGCGACCCACCCGGCAGAGGCGGATCCCTTCTGAGCCGCTTCCTGACGACCGCCCCGGGACGGTGCTCTTGACCGGAAGGGGTCACCTGCTGGCGCTGATCTGCGCCACCGTGTCGTTGGTGCTCCTGACGACTCTGGTGGTGGTGTGGCTACGCAGCGGCCCCGGCCTGATCGTCGGTGTGGTGGTGGCGACTGCGGCGGCGGTGGGTCTTGCGTTCTGGGCCGCCGAGCCGGTGCGCCGTTTCGCCCGCGCCGCCGAGGCCTTCGACGAGCCGGAGGTGCATGCGGGACACAGCGAAGTCGATCGCATGCTGCGCCGGGTCCAGGCGGCGCGGCGGCGCCTCGACGAACAGCTGCAGACGATCACCGAGGATCGCAACCAGCTCACCGCCATCCTGGGAAGCATGGTCGAGGGTCTGCTGGCGGTCGACGCCGAGGAGCGTCTGGTGCACGTCAACCGGGTCGCGGTGGAACTGCTCGATCTCGATCTGGGAGCCGGCGGCTCGAGCACCGGCGAGCACCTCCGCGGTCGCGTCATCCACGAGCTGACGAGGCGGCGCCAGGTCCTCGAGGCGATCACCGAGGCGCTCGCCGGACAGCCGGTGACGGGCACCCTCCTCGAGGTCGGCGAGGGCGCCGGTCAGCGCGTGCTCGAGCTCAGCGCCACCCCGCTCCGCAACGGCAAGAGGGGTATCTTCGGCGCTGTCGTGGTGCTGCACGACGTCACCCAGCTGCACCGCCTCGAGGGGATCCGGCGCGACTTCGTCAGCAACGTGTCGCACGAGCTGAAGACCCCCCTGACGGCGATCCGCGCCTTCGTCGAGACCATGACCGACGATCCACACCTCGACGTCGCGACCCGGCAGCGCTTTCTCGAGCGGATCGGCGCCCAGACTGCCCGCCTGAGCTCGCTGGTCAGCGACCTGCTGTCGCTCTCACGGATCGAATCGTCCCCCGACGAGGAGCGCGCCCCGGTCGACCTGCGGATGCCGCTGATGGAGAGCCTGCGGATCCTGCGGCCGATGATCGAGGAGCGCGAGATCGACCTCTCCTACGAGGTGCCCGAGATCCCGCTGGTGCGCGTCGGTGACGCCGAGGGGTTCCGACAGGCCTTCTCCAACCTGATCGACAACGCCATCAAGTACACCGCGCCCGGCCGCTGCGTGCAGGTCGTCCTGGCGCGCCGGCCGGGCCGGATCGTCTTCGAGGTGCGCGACCAGGGGAGCGGGATCGAGGAGAGGCACCTGCCGCGCATCTTCGAGCGCTTCTACCGCGCCGACAAGGCCCGCTCGCGCGAGCTCGGCGGCACCGGACTCGGCCTGGCCATCGTCAAGAACGTGGCCGTCAACTCCGGCGGCACGGTGGAAGTCGAGAGCCAGCCGGGCCGCGGGTCGACCTTCCGCATGCTGTGGCCAACCGCTGACGGAGAGCCGGTTCAGCAGGCGGTGGCCAGGCCCGATGGGCTCTTGAGCGATTCTTCACCGAGATCTTCATGAGATCTTCACGCACGGAAGCCAGGGTGCCGCCACGCGCGGCGACGGCGCACGGCGAGCGCCCTGGCTTCTCGATGCGCCTCGGGCGCTCTACACTCCTGTCTCGTACCTCGTCATCTGCCGACGCGCCCCTTCAGTCACCGGCGGTGCGCGGGCCGGAGCCCGAGCGGGTTCGTCGGCTCCGAAGCGATGGCGCAACCCCACTGTCCACGGGACCCGGATTCGTGACCCCAGCGCCAGCCGAACAGTGTGGCGCGGGCGTCGGCTCTGCCGGTACGGCGGGCGGTCCCCTGCGGAGGAAATCCCGATGATCGTCAGTACGCCTCTGTCCACACTGCCGAAGTGCCGCCTCCGGCGGCGCTCTCGCCTTCACCTCGCGCTCGCGTCCGCCTCGGTCCTCGTCGTCGCCGCCGCTTGTGGCGGCGAAAGCGCAGACAACGCGGGCGCGGGGGGCGACTCTCTCGAGGGCACCGTGTCGGTGGACGGTTCGAGCACCGTGTTCCCGATCACCGAGGCGGTGGCCGAGGAGTTCCGCGGCGTGGCCCCGGACGTGCGCGTCACCGTTGGCATCTCCGGCACCGGCGGGGGGTTCAAGAAGTTCGGTGCCGGTGAGATCGACATCAACGACGCCTCGAGGCCGATCAAGGAGACGGAGCTCGAGCAGGCCGCCGGCAACGGCATCCAGTTCGTCGAGATTCCTATCGCCTTCGACGGTCTCTCGGTCGTGGTGCATCCGGAGAACGACTGGGTCGACCATCTGACGGTCGACGAGCTGAGGGCGATCTGGAATCCGGAGAGCACTCTCAGCACCTGGGCCGAGGTCCGCGCCGGGTGGCCCGACGAGGAGATCGCCCTCTTCGCCCCGGGGACCGACTCGGGCACCTTCGACTACTTCACCGAAGCGATCAACGGCCAGGGCGGTGCCTCGCGCGCCGACTTCACCGCCAGCGAGGACGACAACGTGATCGTCCAGGGTGTCTCCGGCGACCGGCACGCGCTCGGCTTCTTCGGCTTCGCCTACTACATCGAGAACGCATCCGCTGTGAAGGTGGTGCCGATCGACGGCGGCGCCGGCCCGGTGACGCCGACCCCCGAGACGATCAACGACGGCAGCTACGCACCCCTGTCGCGGCCGGTCTTCCTCTACCTCAACACCGCATCGCTCGATCGGCCAGAGGTCGCGGCCTTCGTGGACTTCTACCTCGACAACGCCGCCGAGCTCTCCGAGGAGGTCGGCTACGTGCAGCTGCCCGCCGAGGCCTACGAGGTGGCTCGCCAGCGGGTCGAGCAGCGGGTCACCGGTACCGTGTACGGCGAAGGGCAGACCCACGGCGTGCCACTCGTCGAGCTCTTCGCGGTCGAGTAGAGACAGAGTCGCAAGAACCACATCCACGAGGCCCACGTCGACCGGCTGAACAACTCGCGATCGCCGTTCCGATCTCCGCCCTGGAGCACGCCTTGTACGAGTCGACACCCAACATCCTGCGCCACCGCCACAGCCTCAGGCGTGACGGCGTGGAGCAGGTGATCCAGGCGCTGCTCTTCTTCTCGGCCCTGGTCTCGGTGGTCACCACCGTCGGCATCGTCGTGGTGCTGTTCACCGAGGCGATCGGCTTCTTCCGTGAGGTCTCGCCGCTCGACTTCCTCTTCGGCACCCGCTGGACGCCGCTGCTCGAGCCCCGCTCCTACGGCATCCTGCCGCTGCTCAGCGGCACCATGATGGTGGTGGTGGGCTCGAGCGTCGTCGCTCTGCCGATCGGGGTCGCCAGCGCGATCTACCTGAGCGAGTACGCGTCGTCTCGGATGCGCAACTTCCTCAAGCCGGCGCTCGAGGTGCTGGCCGGCATCCCGACGGTGGTCTACGGCTACTTCGCCATCACCTTCGTGACTCCGGCGCTGCGCCTCGTCTTCCCCGACATCCAGGTGTTCAACGCCGCCAGCGCCTCGATCGTCGTCGGGATCATGATCCTGCCGATGGTCGCTTCGCTGTGTGACGACGCGCTGCGCGCGGTTCCGGACGATCTGCGCCATGGCGCCCTGGCGCTCGGCGCGACCCGCATGGAGGTCTCGCTGCGAGTGGTTCTGCCGGGCGCCCTGTCGGGCGTCTTCGCCTCCTTCGTGCTGGCGCTGTCGCGCGCCATCGGCGAGACCATGGCGGTCACCCTGGCGGCGGGCGCCACGCCCCAGCTGAGCTGGAACTTCTTCGAGAGCATCCAGACGATGACCGCCTACATCGTCCAGGTCTCGCTCGGCGACACGCCGGCCGGGACCATCGAGTACAAGACGATCTTCGTCGTCGGCGCGCTGCTCTTCCTCATCACTCTGGTGATGAACGTCGTCGCCCACCGTGTGCTGCAGCGCTACCGCGAGGTCTACGACTGACATGCGCCCCGGCGAAGCCACGTCCGTCCAGCCCGGCGCGAGCGGTTCCCCCGTCGAGCTGACCGCTGGCGCCCAGGTGCGTTCGCGTCGCCGGCGGGCTGCGGCGTTTCGCTGGTTCTGCATGGTGATGACGCTGTCGGGGCTGGTCTTCCTGGCGCTGCTGCTCTATCAGGTGCTGCGCGACGGCGTCGCCTGGCTCGATCTCGACTTCCTGCGCAACTTCCCGTCGCGGCGTCCGGAGCGGGCAGGCATCAAGAGCGCCCTCTACGGTTCGGTGTGGATGATCGGCTTCACCGCCGCGTTCTCGATCCCGGTCGGCGTCGCCGCGGCGCTCTACCTGGAGGAGTACGCCAAGCCGTCGCGGCTGACCACCTTCATCCAGATCAACATCGCCAACCTCGCCGGGGTGCCCTCGATCGTCTACGGCATGTTGGGACTGGTGCTGTTCGTGCGGGGCCTGCAGTTCGGCCGCAGCGTGCTCGCCGGCAGTCTGACGATGAGCCTGCTGATCCTGCCGGTGATCATCATCGCGTCGCGCGAGGCGATCCGCGCCGTGCCGCTGTCGATGCGTCAGGCCGCGTTCGCCCTCGGCGCCACGAGGTGGCAGGTGGTGCGCGACCACGTGCTGCCGGCGGCGGTGCCGGGCATCATCACCGGCGTCATCCTGGCGCTGTCGCGGGCGCTCGGCGAGACCGCGCCGCTGATCATGATCGGCGCGCTCACCTACGTCGCGTTCGTGCCCGAAGGGCCGATGGACGCCTTCACCGCTCTGCCGATCCAGATCTACAACTGGGCGTCGCGGCCGCAGGCCGAGTTCCACGAGCTCGCGGCTGCGGGCATCATCGTGCTGCTGGTGCTGCTCTTCGTCCTCAACAGCGCCGCCGTCTACATCCGCTACCGAGCCGGAAGGAGAAGCTCTTGAGCTCCGCGAAACAGGTCCCAGCGGGGGCGGCCACAGAGGCCGCGCCGGCTGCCGAGGCTGTCTCGATGCCGTTCGACCTGCCGACCGTGCTGAGCGTCCGCGACGTGACCATCAGCTACAGCGGCAAGCCGGCGGTGCGCAACCTCACCCTGGATGTGCCAGAGCACCGGGTCACGGCCATCATCGGCCCGTCGGGTTGTGGCAAGAGCACCTTCCTGCGCACCCTGAACCGGATGAACGACCTCGTGCTCGGCGTCACGGTCGAGGGGCAGGTCGCCTACCGGGGCATCGACCTCTACGGCGCCGACGTCGACCCGGTCGAGGTGCGCCGCCGCATCGGCATGGTGTTCCAGAAGCCCAACCCCTTCCCCAAGACGATCGCGCGCAACGTCTCGTGGGGGCCGTCGATCAACGGCACGCCGAAGCACGAGCTCGACGACCTGGTCGAGGACTCGCTGCGCAAGGCCGCCCTCTGGGACGAGGTCAAGGACCGGCTCGGCGACAGCGCACTCGGCCTCTCCGGCGGCCAGCAGCAGCGGCTCTGCCTGGCGCGGACCCTGGCGATGAACCCCGAGGTGATCCTGATGGACGAGCCGTGCTCGGCGCTCGACCCGGTCTCGACGGGCAAGATCGAGGAGCTGATGTTCGAGCTCAAGGAGCGCTTCACCATCGTCATCGTCACCCACAACATGCAGCAGGCGGCCAGGGTCTCCGACTACACCGCCTTCCTCGAGGCGGGACGGCTGATCGAGTTCGACGACACCGAGACGGTGTTCACCAATCCTCGCGAGAGCCGCACCGAGGAGTACGTGACCGGTCGATTCGGCTGAGGAGGCACCGAGTCGTCGACCAGCACAGGGAAACGGCGACTAAGATGCGACGCATGAGCAAGCACCTGGAACGGGACCTCGCCGGTCTCAAGAAGAAGCTGTTGGGGATCGGTGACCTGGTCGAGGGCGCCACCAGGAAGGCCCTGGAGGCGCTCTCCGAGCGCCGCCTCGACCTGGCGCAGGAGGTCATCGCCGGCGACGAGCTGGTCGACGAGCGCGAGGTGCACTTCGAGGAGGAGTGCCTCAAGGTCCTGGCCCTCAACGCTCCGGTCGCCGCCGACCTGCGCATGGTGATCGCCTTCCTCAAGGCGAACAACGACCTCGAACGCATCGGCGACCTGGCCAAGAACATCGCCCAGCGGGCCGAGTTCCTGGCCACCCAGCAGGACGTCGAGATCCCGCCTCGCATCCGCGAGCTCGGCCGGCGCGTGCGCAGCATGCTCAGCGACGCCCTCGACTGCGTGGTGAACACCGACGTCGACAAGGCGCGCTTGGTGATCGAGCAGGACGAGGAGGTCGACCGGCTGCACGGCGAGTTCTACGCCGTCACCCAGGAGCGCCTGGTCGCGTACCCCGACCGCACCGAGGAGATCATCCAGGTGCTCTCCGTGTCGCGCTATCTCGAGCGCATCGCCGACCAGGCGACGAACATCGCCGAGGACGTGGTGTTCATGGTCGAGGGCGAGGTCATCCGCCACCAGTAGTGGGGCCGCCGCCGACAGCGGTCGGCGTCTCGCCCCGAGGGGCGAGACTGCGCTTCCCGTGAAGAAGCGCACAGGAGAAGCCTCACGCTTCGCTCACCGAGGCTTCATCCCCGGCGGGGCTCCGGGCTGCCACCGTAACTCCAGAAACAAGAGGAGTTTACGGTGATCGGAGCCAAAGCCGACCTGCACGTGCACAGCAAGTACTCGGATCGGCCGAGCGAGTGGATCCTCCGCCGCATCGGCGCCCCCGAGTGTTTCGTCGAACCGCTCGAGGTCTACCGCCGTGCCAAAGCCGCCGGCATGGACTTCGTGACCATCTCGGACCACAACTGCATCGAGGGGGCGCTCGAGATCGCCCACTTCGACGACGCCTTCATCTCCAACGAGGTGACGACGTACTTCCCGGAAGACGGCTGCAAGGTGCACTTCCTGGTCACCGCGATCGACGAGGAGCAGTTCCGGATGATCGAGGAGCTGCGCCCCGACATCTACGAGCTGCGGGACTACGTGCTGCGCGAAGGCATCCTGCACTCGGTGGCGCACCCGTTCTTCCGCGTCAACCGCAGGCTGACTCCGCTGCACGTCGAGAAGCTGCTGCTGCTGTTCAACACTTTCGAGGGGCTCAACGGATCGCGCGACCGTCGCGCCAGCCAGCTGGTCAACGTGATCTTCCGCAACCTGACGCCGGAGTGGATCGACCGCGCCGCGGAGCGCCACGGCATCGAGCCGCACGGGCCCGAGCCGTGGAACAAGCGATTCACCGGTGGATCGGACGACCACAGCGGCATGTACGTCGGCAGCGCCTACACCGCGACGCCGTCGGCCGCCGACCTCGGGGAGTTCCTCGCCCACCTGCGCAGCGGTCACCACGACCTCGGCGGCAGGGCGGGCACGAGTCTGCGCCTGGCCCACAGCTTCTACGTCATCGGCTACCAGTACTACCGCGAGCGTTTCGGCGAGACCTCGCGCGGCGGGCCGGACCTGATCGGTGAGATCTTCGAGCGCCTGGTGGGCACCGCGGAGCGGCGTCAGGTGGGCGTCGGCCAGAAGGTGCGCGGAGCCATCGGCCGCGCCACCAGCCGTCGCCGCTTCAACGAGACCGAGGCGCGGCTGCTGCAGGACCTCGCCAGCCTGGCGCGCGAGATGGAGGAGAAGGAGCGCGATCGCAGCGCCAGCCAGGACGCGCTGACCTTCGAGCGCGCCTCGCGCCTGGCGCACCTGGTCGGCTTCGGCTTCGTCGAGCGCCTGCTCGAGAACCTGCGTGACGGCAGGATCTTCGACGCGCTGCAGAACTTCGCCTCGTTGGCGCCGGTGGCGCTCGGGATCGCTCCCTACCTGGCGTCGTTCTCCACCCAGCACAAGGACGAGACCTTCCTGCAGGACGTCGCCGGCCACTTCCCCTGCTCGAGCTGGTACCGCTTCAAGCGCGGCGGCACCGGCTGGGTCACCGACACCTTCAGCGACGTCAACGGCGTCGCCAAGATGATCCAGATCCTCGGCGCCGAGGCGGCTGCCGCGGGCGAGAATCTGGAAGTGCTCAGCTGCGAAGCCGGAGGGCCTCTCTTCTCCTGGCGCACCAACTTCCAGCCCATCGGGGCCTTCTCGGTGCCCGAGTACGAGCTGCAGCGAATGGCCTTCCCGCCGTTCCTCGAGGTGCTCGAGCACATCGAGAGGCAGGACTACTCCGAGCTGCTGATCTCCACTCCCGGCCCGATGGGCCTGCTGGCGTTGCTCGCCGCACGACTTCTCGGCCTGCGCACGGTCGGCATCTACCACACCGACTTCCCGGCCTACGTGCGCCACTACACCCAGAACGAGGGCCTGGTCGATGTCACCTGGAGCTTCATGCGCTGGTTCTACGAGCAGATGGACCTGGTGCTGGTGCCCAGCGAGGCCTATCGCCAGGAGCTGCTCGCCGCCGGCTTCCGACCGCAGCAGCTCGAGATCCTGCGCCGCGGCGTCGACGTCGACAGATTCCGCTCCGAGAAGCGCTCGGAGAGCTTCTGGAGGCGCTTCTCGCCGCGCGGCGACTGCACGAGGGTGATCTACGTCGGCCGGCTGTCGGAGGAGAAGAACCTGGCGCTGCTGTGCGAGGAGTTCACGCGCCTCGGGGAGGAGTGCGGTGCCGAGCTCTATCTGATCGGCGACGGGCCCGACCGCGGCCGTCTCCAGGAGCGCTTCCGTCGCGACGACCGGATCCGCTTCACCGGCTTCCTCGACGGCCAGGCGCTCGCGGTCGCCTACGCCAGCGCCGATCTCTTCGTCTTCCCCAGCGAGACCGACACCTTCGGCAACGTGGTGCTCGAGGCGCAGGCCTCCGGTCTGCCGACCATCGTCTCGACCGTCGGAGGCCCTCGCGAGCTGGTGGTCGCCGGTGAGACCGGCGAGGTCGTCGACTGCTCGGCGCCCGGGCCGCTGGCGGCCGCGATCCGCGCTCTGCTCGAAGACGACGAGCGGCGTCGCCAGATGGGACGGAGGGCGGAGATCAGCGCCCAGCAGCACCAGTGGTCGCAGGTGCTGGCGTCGCTGCTCGAATCGGTGCGCGGACCGCGCCGGACGGAGCCGGACGTGTCTCCGAAGGAGATGGAGCGCCTGCGCCGGTTCGCGTTCTCGGTGGATGCGGCCAAGCGCGACGAGCTGGTGACCGCGTCGCGGTGAGGCCGGGCTGCCTGCATCGCCGACCGCGGTGGGCCGACGGCATGGCAGTCTCGGACCGGACGCGGCTCGGGGCGGGTTTGGCCACGATCCTGGTGTCGCGAGCTTCGAGAAGGGCCCCTTGAACCTGCCGCTGCGCATCCTCGACGGTATCGGCCCGTTCTTCGTCGGCCACCCCAGGGGCCGCATCAACTGGTCGAAGATCCCCTTCTGGCGCTTCGAGCTCGGCGCCGACGGCGAGGGCGGCGGCGTCGACGGGTCGGGGCTCGACGAGGAGGCTCTCGAGGTCGTGGTCCACCAGTTCAGCCGCTTCGCCGAACGCGCCGCGTCCCTCGGCTTCACCCACCTGACCCTCGACGACCTCGCCCACCTCTACGACTGGCCGGGTTACAGGCCCGCGCTGCGGCGGAGGATCGCCGCCTACCGACGCCACTTCGCGCGGCTGTTCGAGATCGCCGAGCACTACGGCCTGCGCATCCTGCTGACCTCGGACGTGCTCTCCTACACGCCCGAGCTCGAGCGCGAGCTCGGGCGCAGGCCGCGCCGGATCGGGCGTTGGCTGCGCGACGCCTGCGGCACCCTGCTCGACGACTATCCCCAGATCGACGGCATCATCCTGCGGGTCGGCGAATCGGATGGTGTCGACGTCCAGGGTGAGTTCCGCAGCCGGCTGGTGCTGCGCTCTCCGCGCCATCTGCGGGGACTGATCGAGAGGCTGCTGCCGACCTTCGAGGACCGTGGGCGGCTGCTCATCGTGCGCACCTGGAGCGTCGGCGCCTACCACCTCGGTGACCTGATCTGGCACCGCGGCACCTTCCGCAGCACCTTCGCCGGCCTCGACAGCGACGCCCTCGTGCTGTCGATGAAGTATGGCGAGTCGGACTTCTTCCGCTACCTGCCGCTCAACGCGCACTTCTTCCGCAGCGGTCACAAGAAGATCCTCGAGCTGCAGGCGCGGCGCGAGTACGAAGGGTTCGGCGAGTACCCGTCGTTCGTCGGCTGGCTGCACGAGGAGCACCGTGCCCAGCTCGCGGCGGCCGAGAATCTGGTCGGTTTCTCGGTGTGGTGCCAGACCGGTGGCTGGTCGCGCTTCCGACGGCTCACCTACGTCGGCGACGAGTCGTTCTGGATCGAGCTCAACGTCGAGACCTGCATGGCGATCTTCGGGCGCGGCGAGAGCGTCGCCGAGGCCCTGCGCTCCTTCTGCGCCCGGCGTGGAACCGAGGGCTCGGCGCGCCGGGCCGCGGCGCTCGCCGAGCTGCTGCGTTACGGCGAGGCGGCGATCCTGGACCTGCTGTACCTGCGCGAGTTCGCCGAGCAGAAGCTCTTCTTCCGCCGCCTGCGCATGCCGCCACTGATCTCGGTGTTCTGGGACAACGTGCTGGTGAACCACACGGTGCGCCAGCTGCTCAGGGCCCTGGTCCGCGACGGCGAGCGGGCGATCTACGAGGGCGACCAGGGCCTCGCCGCGATCCGCCGGATGATCGATCTGGCGCCCGAGGCCGGCGCGCCGGTGGAGGATCTGGTCTTCATGCTCGACACCTTCGAGATCCTGGCGGTGGCGCGGCGCTACTACTTCCG
The DNA here is from genome assembly GCA_003388555.1 of Acidobacteriota bacterium. Lineage (GTDB taxonomy): Bacteria > Acidobacteriota > Thermoanaerobaculia > Multivoradales > Multivoraceae > QQVD01. The sequence continues at coordinate 19,062 of QQVD01000072.1, forward strand.
CGAGTACCGACCCGAGATCGCGCGCCGCCTCGAGCGGCTGCGCGCCCGCTACGAGACCCGCTACGGCGGCGCTGCCGGCGAGCGCTACCAGATCCACCTCGACTTCCGCCCGGTGCGCTGGAAGAGCGGCCAGGTGCGGCGGGCGATGGGGCTGCTGCTGCGGCGCGAGCGCGGCTACCGGTGGCTCGACCGGGTGGTGACGCTGAGGCTGCTGAGGCTGGCGCGACCCGCGGTGCGGCTGGCCTCCAGACGGGTGGCGCCGCGCACCCTCAGCGAGACGGCGATGGGCGTCGACTCGGTGCTGCTCTGAGCGATCGCCCCGGTGCCGTCCAGCGAGGCCCTACCCTCAGAAGACTCCCATCATCATCCGCCACTGCTCGACGGTCTTCGGCCGCAGGTACGGGTTGAGGCGGATCTCACGCCCGATCGTCGAGCTGGCGTCCTCGCCGGTGCGGTGTCCTGGGAAGACCCGCGTCTCGGGCGGCAGCTCGATCAGCCGTCGCAGCGAGTAGAAGAGCGCGTCGGGATCCGAGCCCGGCAGGTCGACGCGGCCGACTCCCTGCACGAACAGGGTGTCGCCGGCGATCAGCTGGCCCTCGGTGAGGAAGGAGACGCCGCCCGGCGAATGGCCGGGACAGTGGATGCAGCGGATGTCGAGCTCGCCGAGCCGTAGCGTCTGCTCGTCGATCAGCACCCGCACGTTCGCTTCGGCGATGCCGGTGAGCTCGACCAGCCGTCGCGCCTCGGCCTCGTGCACGTGCACCGGCAGGTCGGGGTGCTCGGCGAGCAGCTCGCGCACGCCGGGGATCTGCATCCCGAAGAGCTCACCGCCGACGTGATCCTGGTGGGTGTGGGTGAGGATCACACCGACGACGTCGTAGCCGGCGCCGGTCGCCTTGCGGTGCAGCTCGAGCGGCTCGAAGGCGGGGTCGACGAGGAAGGCCTGCTGGCTCGAGCGATCGCCGACGACGTAGAGGCAGTTGCCCATCGGGCCGGCGAAGTGCTGCTGCAGATCGACGCCGCGCCGGCTGTCGGAGTCGGTGGTGTGCTCGCCGGTGGCGGCCTGCGCCTCGGCGTCGCGGGTCGGGGGGCTGCTGCTCATGGGGGGTCCTCGCTCTCTGGATCGCCCTGATCGCCGTGATCGCCTGTCCCGGCGTCGTCGTCCTCGCCGCGGGCGCGGCCGTCGCGGCGCGCCGCCGAGTCCGGTTCGAGCCGGCTCCTCAGCGCATCTTCCAGAGTCTTGCGATCCTCCTCCTCGAGGGCAAGCCACGGCAACTCGTGCACCTCGCCGCCGCGGGTCGTCACCTGCAGGTGGGAGCGGTCGACCTCGACGTCGGGCCGCAGCTCGTCGAAACGGACCTCGCTCTGGGCACGGGCCGTGAAGCGCCGGAAGCGCAGCACGTCGCCGTCGATCTCGACCAGCGGCAGCCGCCCGGCGTCGCGCATGCCACGCATCTGGCCGAGCGCCGCCAGCAGGCAGACGATGCCGAGCACGAAGGCCATCGCGCCGACGACGCCACTCGGCGCGCGCAGCACGTACCAGCCCATCACGATCCAGTTGACGAAGAGGAAGACGGCGAAGCCGCGGGCACGGCGGGCGGCGCGTTGGGAGGCGTGGAGGAGCATGGCGACCAGGGGTTGGGGGTCAGGGGTTGGGGGTCAGGGTTGGGGGTCAGGGGTTCGGGGTCAGGGGTTGAAGGTCAGGGGGTAGCGGTGTTCAGAGGTTCAGGGAGATCAAGAGACAAAAGGGGACGAGGCGGCGCCTCGAGGCAACCGAGAGGGAGTCGGGGTCTCGAGGGCAGGTATCTCGCCGATCAAGGGTCCCACCGCCGGAGTCTTTCAGTTCTCCTGACTGCGAGATTCACGACCTAACCCCTAACCCCTAACCCCTAACCCCCAACCCCCAACCCCCAACCCCCAACCCCTGACCCCCAACCCCTAGCCCCTGGGCCCAGCGGGCCCTCCGCTCACTCCCCCAGCAGCCGCAGCTGCGCCGGGTTGAGGCGTTGCAGCACCTCGGCCTCGACCTGGTCGAGCCACGCGTCACGGCCCTCGCTGTCGAGGCGGAGATGCTCGAGTCGTCGGCGCGAGAGCTCGTCCTGCAGCCGCCTCTCGACCGCCTGCCGGAAGCCTCGATCGGTCGAGCGCACCCCGTCGGGCAGCACGTCGTCGCTGACGATCGGGACGTGCACCAGCAGGTCGTAGGTGTCCAGCCAGCATTCGATCAGGGTCTCGACCTCACGCCGTGGTCCGCTGGCCAGCAGCAGGTAGGCGTAGTTGTCGAGCACGCTGCGGTCGCAGAGCACCAGCGGGTAGCGCGCCGCGGCGGCGAGCTCGTCGGCGATCTGGGTGTGCAGGATCCACGACTGCGCCGCCAGCGAGGTCTCCTGGTTGAGCGGCAGCGGGCAGCGCCGCGCCACCTCGACGACCACCTCGAGCGAGAAGTCGCGCGCCTTGAGCCGCGCCGCCAGGCCGTAGACGAGGGTCGTCTTGCCGACTCCGTGCGAGCCGATGAAGGCGATCTTGAACGACATGGCTCAGCCGGCGGAGGTCCGCCACGGACCGTCTGGAGTCGCGCCGCTCGCGACGGGTCGTCTGCAGGCGGCCCTCGGCGCAGCGCGCCACGAGGCGGTGGGGCAGAGGGTGGCGAGGAGGGGACGAGACGTGCGGAGCGCGCGGCGCATGTCGGCTATCCTACGTGGCATGGTGCGTCGTGAAGCAGGCGATGATGGGCCTGTGAGGTCTTCGTCTGCTCGCTGCGCGTTTCCAGCGGGTGAGAGTCCCGCCTCGGTAAGCGCCGGTGCGCCGAGTAGCAGGCCCCAGCCGCGC
>QQVD01000036.1 GCA_003388555.1 Acidobacteriota bacterium
GCTGTCGCTCGTCGCGGTTCAGGCGGAGGGAATCTCGGGATGGGCGACCGGCCGTTCGGCTGAGGCGCCGCATCGCAATTCCCGCAGTGGCGTCCGGTAGGAGACGTTTCGGTTCTTCGAGGAGAACTCGTTGCGCTCGAGGGTTCGTGGCGTCCACCACTCCTCGCTTTCGCTCGTCGCCGGTGAGGCGGCGGGAATCTCGGGATGGGCGACCGGCCGTTCGGCTGAGGCGCCGCATCGCAATTCCCTCAGCCTGCGGTTTCGGTGCGACAGTGCCGCGAGTCTCGTGGCGCGGCGGCTCCGTGTTGTGAGTTCGTGAACGCCACCGCTCTTTCTCGCTTCCGCTCGTCGCGGATCGGGCGGCGGGAATCTCCGGGATGGGCGACCGGCGGTTCGGCTCAGCGGCGCTGCATCGGAATCCGCAGCCGGGGCACGGAGGAGCGTCGCGGCTCTCGGGCCTCTCCGCTTCCTCCCCCTGCAGGGGGAGGATAGAGGTGGGGGTGTCTCGTCTTCGCTGGCGCTCTCCTGCTCGGCCACCCAGCGTTGTCGGATCGGGTGTCCGGCGCTCCGGCCTGCTCGCCCTCGGAGCCGCCGGTCGCGAAGTGCGTCAGGCCGTCTCGCCGCCGGAGCGCGACGACGAGCGCAGCTCGTCGGCGAACTCGCGGATGCCGCGGTACTTGACCCGGGCGAGCACCAGGAACCAGGCGAGCAGCAGCAGCGCCAGGGCGAGCGGCAGCAGGCCGACCAGGTGCGGGACCAGCGGCAGCGCCACCATCAGCACGGCTCCCGCCAAGCCGGCGGTGAGCACGAACAGGCTCGCTTTGGGCAGGTGGTAGTCGCTGCGCGCCACGTCGAGCTCGAGGCGCGTGCGTCGGCCGTCGCCGAGCCGTCGTGCGTGCACGTCGACGAGCAGAGCGCCGTGACGCATGCCGGCCTGCACCGGCAGCACGATGCGGGCGTCGGCGTCGCCGCCGTCTTCCAGCGTCTCGTCGGGATCGACTCGACGGTAGTCGCCGCCCCAGGCACGCGCCAGATCGGCCAGGTGCTCGAATGCCTCCGCCTCGGCGAGATCGAGATCGGCCGAGAGCGCGGCCGATTCGGAGAGTTGCGGCGTCTCGGTCATCGGTCGCTCGGATCGCTGCGCAGCGAGCGGGTCACGGGGAGCGGACTGGCGGCGCCGTTCCCTCCAGTCGCCACCGGCTCACGCGGCGAGCTGCAGCGTCTCTTCGAAGAACTGCTCCACCGCGAGCAGGAAGCTGTCGACGTCGGGAAGCTGCTGGATGCGTTGGCGCAGCTTCTTGCCGTTCGGCAGGCCATGGGTGTACCAGCCGGTGAACTTGCGCAGCTTGTGCAGCGCGAACTTCGACGACTCGCGCTCGGCGACCATGCGGAAGTGGTCGAGGATCAGGTCGCGGCGATCCTCGAGCGTCGGCTCCGCGATCACTCCTCCCGAGAGGTGGGCGGTGATCTGCCGGAAGAGCCACGGATTGCGCGTCGCGCCGCGCCCGATCATCACGCCGTCGCAGCCGGTCTGGCGCAACATGCGCTCGGCGTCGGCCGGCTCGCGCACGTCGCCGTTGCCGAGCACCGGGATGTCGAGCGCCTCCTTGAGACGGGCGATCTCGCTCCAGTCGGCCTCGCCACTGAACATCTGCTTGGCGGTGCGCCCGTGCATCGCCACCGCGTCGACGCCGTTGTCCTGGCAGATCCGGCCGAGCTCGAGATAGTTGCGCCGCGAATCGTCGAGCCCGAGGCGGAACTTCACGGTCAGGGGGATGCTCAGTGCGTCCCGCACCCGTCGGATCATCTTCTCGGCGAGCCGTAGGTCGCCCATCAACGCGGCGCCGGCGCAGCCCTTGAGCACCTTGTTCGCCGGACAGCCCATGTTGATGTCGCAGATGTCCGGACCGAGCTCCTGGACGATCGCCGCCGCCTCGGCCATGGTGTCTGCGTCGGAGCCGTAGATCTGGATCGCCAGGGGACGCTCCTCCTCGGCGAAGTACATGAGCTCGCGGGTCCTGCGGTTGCCGCTGAGAATCGCCTGCGAGGAGATGAACTCCATCGCCACCACGCCGACGCCCCCGATGCGGCGCACGATGAGGCGGAAGTCGCGGTCCGTGACGCCGGCCATCGGCGCCAGGAAGAGCGGCGGATCGACGACGAGCGGGCGGGAGCCGTTGGCGAGGACGACGGGCTCGAACATCCGACGATTCTAGACCAGCGGAGGCGCTCGATCGACCGTTCGGGACCGTTCGAGAGGTGCTGAGGCCTCGCCGTTTCCACCGCTTCCGCCGCGTCCGCCGCGCGCATACGAGGTACGAGCGTCGTGTCGTAGCCAGGCCGAGCGTGCGGCGACCGCCGGCCGGATCCGGCAACGGATCGGCGTCGCTCCGCCGGAGCCCACTGCGGCGTCGACGACGAGGTCGGTCGCCAGAACCCCGGGAGCCCGGCCGCCGTAGCAATCCGTTGGATGGTGTGCCCCGAATCGTGGCCGAGACGGGCCGGCCTCGGGCCACGCCGACCGCGGTTCGCGCAGCGAGCGGCGTAGGATCGAGCAGTGCCGCGATCCGTGGTCGACTCGGTGTGCCGCGAGACGAGAGACGGCTGTCGGCCCTATCTGAGCCCGCAGCGGTCCCGTGCGGCGAACCCAGGAATCGCCGCCACCCACCGTTCCGTTCCCCACGCCATGGCTCTCTCGACCACTTCGATCACCGGCGACGCCGAGCAGCGCATCGTGCTGCCCATCGGTCCGCGGCTCGGCGGCCTGGCGCGCGCTCTCGTCGATGGTGAGCGGCGCAGCTGGCTGGATCCGCTGCGCTGGGTCTCCTCGCCCGAGGAGACCCAGCGCGTCGAGCTGCCCAGCCGCGATCGTGCCGCGGTCGCCGCCGCGTTGCTCAGGCGCAACCTGGAGTGGGGCTCCGAGGACGCCGCACGGAGAGCCGACAGGCTGGCGGACCCGCGCTGCCTCGTCGTCGCCACCGGCCAGCAGCCGGTGCTCTTCGGCGGACCCCAGCTGGTGCTGTCCAAGCTGCTCGCAGCCACGGCCTGGGCCGAAGCGCTGGAACGCGCGACAGGGCGTCCCGCCGAGGCCGTGTTCTGGATCGCCAGCGAGGACCACGACTGGGACGAGGCGGCCTCGGTGTACCTGCCCCTCGGGTCGGGAGATCCGAACCTGAGCGCCGGCGAGGACGAAGCGCCGCTACGCATTTTGGGTCGACGCACCCTCGACGAGCGTCCCGCCGCGGAGCTTCAGCGCCTCGCCGAGCACGCTTCCGAGCACGACCGCAGGAACCTGGCGGAGGTGGCAGAGATCTACCGCCCCGGCAGCAACTGGACCGACGCGTTCGCCCGCCTGCTGGTGGCTCGCCTGGGTCGCCGCTGTCCGCTCCTCCTCGACCCGTGCGAACCGGAGATCAAGCGGCTGCAGAGCAAGACGTTGGTTCGGCTCGCCGAGCGCGGCGACGCCATCGACGTGGCGCTGCGCCGACGCGACGAACAGATCGTGGATGCCGGGCTCTCGCCGCAGGTGGCGCCCCAGCCGGGCTGGTCGCTGCTCTTCGCGCACCAGGACGACCGGCGTCACCGGATCGGCTGGAACGACGGCGACTCATGGCATCTGCGCGGCGCCGAAGAGACCGGCTCGAGATCGGAGCTGAAGCGGTCGATCGCGGACAGCCCGGAGCAGTACAGCGCCACCGCCCTCGGCCGGCCGGCGCTGCAGGATGCGCTCCTAGGCACCAGCCTGCTGCTCGTCGGTCCCGGCGAGCTCGCCTACCTCGCCCAGGCCTCTGTGGTCTACGAGCAGATGGGGATCGACGCGCCTGCCGTGGCGCTGCGGCCGCAGCTGCTGCTGGTCGACGAGCGCCGTCGCCAGCAGCTCGACGAGCTGACCGGGCTCGGCATCGAGCTCGAGACCCTGCTCGAGGGCGGCGACGCCCTGAGCGCCGCCGCGGCAGCCGCCGTCGCGGCGCGAGGGCGCCAGGACTGCTGCGGCGAGTACGGAGCCGTCGAAGAGAGCCTGCGCGCGCGCTGCGAGGAGCTCGAGCAGGCGGTCCGGCGCGTCGACGAGCAACTCGCGCCGGCGGCCGAGAAGACGCGCGAGCACATCCTGCGAGGGCTCGACAATCTACGCCGCAGGGTCGACGACTGCCTGGCGCGCTCGGATCGCGAGCTGCGCGAGCGGATCGATGCCCTGCGCGAGCACCTGGTGCCGGGCGGCGTGCTGCAGGAGCGCAAGGTGGGTTGGCTGGCGCTCGACCTGATCTGGAGCGGCGGTCGTCCGGGGGCCTACGCCGAGCTGATCTCCAGCCGCATGACGCTCGACTGCGACCTGCAGGTCCTGACGCTGCGCCGCGGAGGAGAGGCTTGAGTCTCCCGAACGGTGCGAGGCGCGAGTGTCTCGAGGTCCTCGCCTTCGGCGCCCATCCCGATGACGTCGAGCTGGCGTGCGGCGGGCTGTTGGCGGGGCTGGCGCGGCGCGGCCACGCCGTGGGCATCTGCCACCTGACGCGCGGTGAGAACGGCACCCGTGGATCGGCCGAGATCCGGCAGGCCGAAGCGCGCCGGGCCGCCGAGGCCCTCGGCGTGCAGTGGGTCGAGCACCTCGACTGCGGCGACGGGGCGCTGCGCACCGGCAGCGACGAGGAGGAGGCGGTGATCGAGGTGGTGCGCCGCACCCGGCCACGGCTGGTGCTGGCACCGCCGCCGCGCGATCGCCATCCAGACCACGAGCGCGCCCACGCCCTGGTGCTCGACGCCTGTTTCTACGCCGGTCTGGCCAAGCGCGCACCGAGCCTCGGCGCGGCGCATCGGCCGGCGACGCTGTTCTGGTACATGCTGCACCAGACCTTCGAACCGGTGATGCTGCTCGACGTCAGCGCCGACTGGCATCGCAAAGTGGCCGCGCTGAAGGCCTACGAGTCGCAGTTCGCCGTCGCCGATGCGGCCGGCGCCACGAGCGCAGACGAAACCCCCTCCCAGTCGCCCGCGGCACAGGGCGCGGCGCAGCCGCAGACCCACGTCTCCTCGACCGCCTTCTGGTCGGCGATCGAGGGCAGGGCGAGGCACTACGGTCAGCAGATCGGCGTCGAGTTCGCCGAGCCGCTCGCCTGCCGGCTGCCGGTGGCGGTGCACGATCCCCTCCTCCTGCTGGCGGCTCGCCGACCGTGAGCGCCGGCCCGCAGACCGTGCGACCGTTGCGCATCGGCGTCAGCTGCTATCCGACCTACGGTGGCTCGGGGGTCGTCGCCTCGGAGCTCGCGATCGCGCTGCAGGAGCGCGGTCACGACGTGCACGTGATCAGCTACGCGCGACCGCCTCGCCTCAGCGAAGAGGATGGCCAGGGACTCACCTTCCACCCGGTGCAGGTGCGCCACTACCCGCTGTTCGAGTACCCGCCCTACTCGCTGGCGCTGGCGACGAAGATGGTGGAGGTCGCCAGGCGACACCAGCTCGATCTGATGCACGTGCACTACGCGGTGCCCAACGCCGTCTCAGCCCTGCTGGCGCAGCAGATCCTGCAGCCGCAGCGACTCGCCGTGGTCACCACGCTGCACGGCACCGACGTCACCCTGGTGGGGAAGGACCCCAGCTACCTCGAGACGACCCGCTGGGGCGTCGAGCAGTCTGACCGGGTCACCGCCGTCTCCGGCTGGCTGCGCGAGCGCACCCAGGAGCAGCTCGGCACCCGCCGCGCCATCGAGGTGATCTCCAACTTCGTCGACACCGAGCGTTTCCGGCCCTTCGACCCGGCGCTGGACTCCCGGCCGCTCGGCCTGCCCTGCGGGCCGGAGCTCTCCGGCGACCGCCCGATCGTGCTGCACATCTCCAACTACCGACGGGTCAAGCGGGTCGAAGACGTGCTGGCGATCTATCGGGCAGCGAGGCACCGGGCCGAGTGCCGCCTGGTGATGGTCGGCGACGGGCCGGGCCGGGCCGATGCCGAAGAGCGCTGCCGCGACGAGGAGATCCCGGACGTGCACTTCGTCGACGAGCACCCGCACGTCGAGCAGCTGGTGCGCCGTGCCGCCGTCTTCCTGCTGACCTCGAGCCAGGAGTCGTTCGGTCTCGCCGCGCTCGAGGCGATGGCCAGTGGCGTGGCGGTGGTGGCGACGCGGGTCGGAGGCGTCCCGGAGGTCGTCGACCACGGAGAATCGGGGCTGCTCTACCCGCTCGGCGACGTCGAGGGGATGGCGGCCGGAGTCGTCTCGCTGCTGCGCGATCCGCGGCGGCGCGCCGAGCTCGGCAGTCGCGGGCGCGCCGTGGCGAGTGAGCGGTTCGCTCGCTCGGCGGTCGTCGCGAGCTACGAGCGGCTCTACCGCTCGGTCGTGGCCGACGAGCCGGCCGCGGAAGCGCTGCAGGAGCCTGCGCCGGACGCGGCGCCTGCCGATCCGTTGCGGGCCGGCTGAGCGGTCCGGGCCGACTCCTCGAGCCGCCGTGCACGACGACGAGCCACGCCCTCCCGACCGCCGGCTGCTCGCCGCGGCGGAGGGCGAGCTGCGGGTCCAGGGATCGAAGTTCGTCGCCCGCGTCGAGCCGGTCTCGGGCGACGCCGCGCGTGCCGAGCTGCTCGAGCGCATGCAGGCCGCCTACTCCGACGCCAGCCATCACTGCTGGGGCTGGCGCGGCCACGACGGCGAGGAGCGATCGAGCGACGCCGGCGAGCCCTCGGGCACCGCCGGACGCCCCATCGTCGGCGCCCTCGCGGCGGCGCGGCTGGTCGACACGATGGCGGTCGTGGTGCGCTGGTTCGGCGGCACCAAGCTCGGTCGTGGCGGGCTGGTGCGCGCCTACGCAGGAGCTGTGCGCCAGGCGCTGGCCGGAGCGAAGATCGAGGAGAGCTGGCCGACCCGCACGCTGGAGATCGACGCCAGTTACGCGCAGTACGGTGCACTCGAGGGCGCCGTGCGCGCCTGGCGTGCCGAGCTCGAGGCGATGGAGTTCGCGGCGCGGGTGCAGGCGCGGCTGCGGGTCGACGAGCGTGATCTCGAAGCGGTGCGCGAGAAGCTGTCCGCCCTCGCGGTGATGGTGCGTGAAGTCGAGCGGGAGGCGTAGCCAGCCACCGGTTCTCGCCGGCTGGCGGCGACGCGACCTCCGTTGCCCTCCGCCCTTCGTTACACTCAATCCCGTTCTCGTCTACGATCCCTCGACCGATCGGCCGGCCGCCAGCAGGCGCCGAGCCGACGCGTGGCCAGGTTCCATGGCATCCGCGGCCGCGCTCCGGGATCGCTTCACGCCCCAGCGGGCCCTTCGCTCCGTAGCCCAACCTCCGAGGAGACTCTGCCGTCATGAGTGACCCGACCCCCCCGCCGCCGCCGTCCTCGCCACCGCCGCCGTCCACGCCACCCCCGTCGACTCCGCCGCCCAGCGCCGGCACTGGCGGAGGATCGAGCCAGAACACCGTGATGCTGGTGCTGTCGTACCTCTACGTGCTCTGCCTGGTGCCCTTCTTCGTCGAGAAGGAGGATCGCGAGGTCCAGTGGCACGCCAAGCACGGCATCGTGCTGAGCCTCTTCGAGCTCGCCGTCTGGCTGGTGTTCACGGTGCTCGGCGTGGTCAGCGGCGGTCTCGGCTGCCTGCTGCTCCCGGTGCAGATGATCTTCTTCCTCGGCATGCTGGTGGTGCGCATCATCTGCATCGTCAAGGCGACGCAGGGCAGCCGCTTCCAGGTTCCGGGCCTGTCGCCGCTCGCCGATCGCTTCTGATGCGGAGCGCTCCTGAGCGCTGACACGAGCTCTCCGAGACCACGCAGCCGTCGCCGTCGGGCGGCGGCTGCCGTGGTCCTGTCGGTTCTCGGCGCCGGTGTGCTGGCGCACGATCTGGCGGCACGTCCGGCCGATCAGTGGATGAATCGTGCCGCTCTCGGCGCGATCGACCTCTACCAGGCGACGGCTTCGCCGCGCATGCCCAGCGTCGGCGTGCGCTGCCGCTTCGAGCCCACCTGCAGCCGCTACGCCGAGGCGGCGCTGCGCGCCCGCGGCATCTTCGCCGGTGGTGCACGCGCCGCCTGGCGGGTGCTGCGCTGCGGTCCGTGGACTGCGCGCGGCACCGTCGATCCTCCACCGCCGGCGACCAGCCGGTCGTTGGCGGACGAGGCCGCCGCTCACGCCTCCCTGACCGGGCCGCGACCGGCGCCGGCGAGCGGCGAGGCGCCGAGGTAGACCAGCGCGGCGACCACCAGGGTCGCCCCGGTGGCTCCCACCGCCGGCGCCAACCGCGCGATCGCCTGGTAGGTCGCCGCACCCGCTGCCCAGGCGATCCACGCCGGCAGGAACGAGACCGCGGTGGTGCTGCTGGTCGCCGAGCCGGCATCGCGGTCGCCTCGACGCAGCCAGAAGAAGTGCACCAGCGCGATGGCGACGATCGGCAGCAGCAGCGTCGCCAGCAGGCCCATGAAGGCGGCGTAGCGGTCGAGCAGCCGTTGGTCCGCCGCCGAGAGCGCGGTGCCGACGAGGCCGACGACGACGATCGTGGCGCGCTGCGGCGCGGCAGGGACCAGGGTGCGGATCGCCAGCCCCGACAGGTAGAGGTTGACGAAGTTGGTGGTCACCGTGGCCAGCGCCAGCACCAGCAGCGCCGCGGCGGGCAGTCCCGAGGCGAGCACCAGTTGCGCCGGATCGTTCGAGCCGACGGTGCGCGCGGCGATCAGCCCGAGCGTCATCAGCCATCCGCTGGTCAGCGTCAGGCCGAAGAAGACCGCCCGCGAGGCCGCCGCCTCGCTGCGCTGGTAGCGGGTGTAGTCGGCGAACATCAGGCTCCAGCTCACCTGGTAACCGATCACCAGGTCGAGCCCGGCGAGGACGCCGAGAGGCCTGGCGGGCCCGGGACTCTGCTGGACGAGCGGCGCACCGTCGCCGAGCCCGCGGACCAGGGCGACGGTCAGGGCGACGCCGAGCAGCACCATCAGGGGCACCGCGACGCGGTCGAAGCGCGCCATCGCCGCCGGGCCGAAGAGCGCCACCGCGATCGCCGCGGCTCCCACCACGACGCTGCCGACGGTGGGGTCGGCGAGGATGGGCGCGAGCCCTCCGAGAGCGCCCTCGGGGCCGGGTCGGTCCGACGAGGCGACGCCCGATCCGTCCCCGTCGACCAGTGCCGCGAAGGCACCTGCGGCGACCTGGTTGTTGAGCCCGATCCATGCGAAGTTGGTCACCACCAGCAGCGCCGAGACCGTCGCCGCGCCGAGCCTGCCGAACGGCCCGCGCAGCAGCACCATCGACGGCAGCCCGTAGCGCGGGCCGGTGCGCGCCAGCACCGCCAGCGGCAGGGTGCCGACGACCAGCCCGAGCAGCAGCGCCGCCAGGGCCCGGTCCAGGGTGGTCGCCGCGCCCAGGGTGGCGCCCGTGATCAGCGTCGACGAGACGACGTTGGCCCCGGCGAAGAGCAGCGCCACGTCGAGCGTCGACGCGGTGCGCTGGTGGGACGGGATCGAGGTGAGCTCGAGGCCGGCGGACATCGGAGGGTCTCCTCGCGCGCGACCGGTGTGGGGCTCCTCGGTCGGAGAGAGCCGCGGCGCCGCGGGTCGTCGGGGCGGTTGATCCTACGCGCCGGTTATGCTGCCGATCCTTGCGGTGGTTGGTCCCTGGAACCGGAGGCTCGTCACACCCTTGAGCGCACGCGAGACAGTTTCCATCGAGCCGGTCGAGGTGCGCCGGATGCCGGAGCAGAAGCGGCTGGCCATGGAGTGGGCCGACGGCGCCGAGACGGTCTACGACTACTCGCTGCTGCGCGGCTACTGCCCGTGCGCGGGATGTCAGGGGCACCTGGTGCGCGAGATCGAGTACAAGCCGCCGCGCACCCCGGTCGATCTCTTCCTGATCGAGCCGGTGGGCAACTACGCGCTCTCCTTCCTCTTCTCCGACGGCCACCACACCGGCATCTACCGCTTCGAGTTCCTGCGTACGCTGGAGCAGCGTGAGCAGCGCCGGCAGGAGCGGCTGCGGGCCGCCAGTGGAGCGAAGCCCACGGGCTGATCGCGCAATCTGGCTCAGCCCAGCCGGCAGAGCCATTCCTCGAGTCGCACCAGGTCTTCGGGACGGTTCAGGTTGAGCAGCTCCGCCGGAGAGTCCGGACCGGCGCCCGGCACGGTCGAGGGAGTGGGTTCGGAGATCACGTATCGGTGGCAGTCGAGGGCGCCGCTGCGCAGCAGGCGATGGAGCGCGTAGTCCCCGCGCACCGCGGCACGGCGCAGGCAGTCGAGGTCCCGAGGCGCGTAGAGAGCGAGCAGCGGCTGCCACCGGTCGTTGCCCCAGACCACGGTCGAGCGGCCCCGGGGGTCGCGCTGCGAGGTCTCGATCAGGTCGCGCAGGGTGGTGGTGCGCACCAAGGGGAGGTCGCAGGCGAGCACCATCAGCCAACGACCCGGAGCCGCCGCGGCGGCGCCGAGGATCCCGGCCAATGGCCCGCGCCCGGGACCGTCGGCGACCCGCTCGACGCCGGGCGGCAGGTCGGATGCTGCGGCACGCGGTAGCGTCGAGGCGACGCGATGCGCGCCGGCTGCGGTCCCGCCGGCGTCGACGGCGTCCTCGGCTGCGCCGGATCGCTGCGCGCCGGCGACCAGCACCCTCTCGCAGAGGACCGCCAGACGCCGCGCCGCCCAGGCGGTCAGCGTCTGCTGGCCGAGCGCGTCGGCGGCCCCCGGCGTCCATCCACCGCTGCTCCAGAGGCTCCACCTCTCGAGCAGGGAGGGGGGCAGCTCGAGTGTCGCCTTGTCGCGTCCCATGCGGGTCGAGACGCCGCCGGCGAGCACGACGCCGACCGGCCGTAGCGCGGCCACGGCGGCGTTCGAGCTGCTAACGTCCTCCCACACGCCGCCGGAGTGACGCTCGCCTGCGTCCTCCGGCAGCCTCGAAGCCGAGGTCGGCGGCGGCGTGCTTCGTTCGCAGGTCAAGGTCCACATCCTCGAGGGTGTTCCGCTCGCTCTCGGTCCGCAGCGGACCGTGGCGTACCTGGACGAGGCGCCGCGCGCGACCTCTTCAAGCGATCGGGGCCCGAACGGCCCTCAGGAGAACCACGCATGCGACATCATTCCATTCCGTTCCTCGCATCGCACGCCGCGTCGACGCCCCATGCGAAGGCTCCCACGAGGGCTGGCGCGAGGTCTCGCCGCGGAGTCGCTGCGCTGGCCGTGGCGCTCGCCGCCGCCGCTACCCTCTGGGCCTCCGGCGCCACCGGGCAGGAGGGCACCGAGTCGGCGAGTGGACAGCCCGCGGCCGCCGCCAGCCCGCCGCAGGTGACGATCGAGACCTCGATGGGAGCGATCCTGATCGAGCTCGATCCGGTCAACGCTCCCCTGTCGACGGCCAACTTCCTCGAGTACGTGCGCGCCGGCTTCTACGACGGCACGGTGTTCCATCGCGTCATCGACGGTTTCATGATCCAGGGTGGCGGCTTCACCGAGGACCTGATGAAGAAGCCGACCCGCGACCCGGTGCGCAACGAGTCGGGCAACGGCCTCTCGAACGCCCGCGGCACGATCGCCATGGCGCGCACCAACGATCCCCATTCCGCCACCGCCCAGTTCTACATCAACCAGGTCGACAACCCGGCGCTGGACAAGGCGAACGCCGGAGAGTGGGGCTACACGGTCTTCGGCCGCGTGCTCGAGGGGATGGACGTGGTCGACGCGATCGCCAAGGTCGCCACCGGGCCGCGTCCCAACGGCATGAACAACGTGCCGCGCGAGCCGGTGACCATCGTCAGCGCGACGGTCGCGCAGTAGACCTACGTCCGCGCCGGACGATCCCCGGGCGGTCGAGCGGCAGCCCCACGCGGTGCGCTCGCTGCGCGTCCGGCGACGCTGCGCTCTTCGGGCGAGCGGAGTCGGAGTGCGTCGGGTGGCCGGAGAGCGGCGCGCTTCGCGCCCGCTGCCGCCTGGCCTCTCGCTTCGGCCCCTTGACGTCCCGGGGCCTGCTTCCTGGATGGTGCCGAAGGTCGGACTCGAACCGACACGGGTGTTACCCCACACGGCCCTCAACCGTGCGCGTCTACCAATTCCGCCACTTCGGCGGCTCGCTATCCAGGATCAGGACGATTTCGAGATCGATGAGGGTGCGCCGCGCCTGAGGTCTAGGGCCGGATCCTGGCCGCTGCAGACCCGCCGGGCTCCGAGGAGCGCGGTCGGCGCGAGGTCGCTCAGACTAGCGCGAAGGACGTGGCAGGACAAGCGGCGTGGAGGCGCTGATCGCTGCGCCGTCAGCCGTTCTCGGCGGGCGGGCCGGCCTCTGCGCTCGCATCCCCGGTCTCGCCCGTCTCGGCGGGGCTCTCTCCCTCACCCGCGACCGGCTCGGAGTCGTCACCCTCGGCACTCTCGCCGTCGACTCCATCGACGCCGTCGGTTGCCGCCGCGGCGGGCTCCTCAGCCGGCAGCTCGCCGCCGGCCGGCGCGGTGAGATCGGAGGCCGGCTCGCTCGCTTCGACGGCGCCGATGCCGCCCACCACCGAGGTGTGCGAGCGAGACTGGACGACGCCGATGGTGAGCGTGGTCATGATGAACAGCACGAAGCCCACGACGGTGGCCTTGTGCAGGACCGTGGCCGCGCCGCGAGCGCCGAAGGCGGCCTGCGAGGCGCCGCCACCGAACACCGAGAGGTCGGCGCCCTTGCCCTGCTGCAGCAGCACCACCAGGATCAGGAAGAGCGAGATGATGAAGTGCAGCGTGTAGAGGAAGACGTTGAGCAGTTGTGTCACGAGAGAGGTCCTTCGAGGAGCGTGGGGCTGCGTGCCGGGTGCGGCTCCGTAGCTTGGCGGTGTGCGGCGCGGCGCACGGGAGAGGGTGCTTCGAGTCGGCGGTGCGGCGCGGGCTCCGGTGCCCCGCCGGATGCGAACCGACGTCGGTCCGAGGATCGAGGCGCCGCGGACGCCGGGCGCCGCGTGTGCGCAGCGACGTCTCGGCCCAGGGTCCTGGATGAGCGGCGACTCGGGCGCCGTCAGAAACCGCAGCCGCGAATGATATCGAGGAACGAGCCAGGATCAAGGCTGGCGCCGCCGACGAGGAAGCCGTCGAGCTCGTGCTCGCGCCACAGCGCCCCGGCGTTGGCCGGCTTCACCGAGCCGCCGTAGAGGATCTGCAGACGCTCGGCGATCTCCGGTCCGAGCCGGGTGCGCAGGCGTGCGCGCAGCAGGGCGTGGCTCTGGGCAGCGAGCTCGGGAGTCGCCGTGCGTCCGGTGCCGATCGCCCAGACCGGCTCGTAGGCGAGCGCCAGCCGTAGCGGATCGGGCTGCACCGCGCCCTCTTCGATGGCGTCGATCAGAGGATCGAGCTGGCGCGAGAAGACCTCTTCGACCTGGTCGTCCTCGCGTTCCGGCAGCGTCTCGCCGAGACAGAACAGCGCGCCCAGACCCTGCTCCTGGGCGGCGACGACCTTGGCGCACACCACCTCGTCGGTCTCGTGGTGGCTGCCGCGACGTTCGCTGTGCCCGCACAAGGTCCAGGTGGCGCCGGCGTCCGCGGCCTGCTGCGCGGAGACGTCGCCGGTGTGGGCTCCGGAGGCCGCAGGGTGCACATCCTGGGCGCACAGGCGCAGGTCGAGATCGCGGCAGCGCTGGGCCATGCGATCGAGCCAGACGGGACTCGGCGCCAACAGCAGGTCGTACTGACGCGGCGCCGCCTCGAGCTCGTGCGCCAGCCGGTCGAGGAAGGCGTCGACGTCGCGCGAGAGCAGGTTCATCTTCCAGTTCGCCGCGAACAGCGGGCGCCGCGACCGGCCTGCCTCGGCCGTGCCCTTCTCCCGGTCCGTATCGCTCATGTCTCTTCCTCCGGCTTCGACGGCGAGGGGAGCTCTCGCAGCAGCGCCTCCAGACCCGGCATCGGCTTGCCGGCGAGCAGCGCCAGAGAGGCGCCGCCACCGGTCGACACGTGGCCGATCCGGTCGAGCACTCCAGCCGCCGCCGCTGCGGCCACGGTTTCGCCGCCGCCGATGACGCTGAACCCGCCGCAGCGCGCCACCGCTTCGGCGACGGCGCGCGAGCCCTGGTCGAACGGAGGCGTCTCGAAGACACCCATCGGGCCGTTCCAGAACACCGTCGCCGCCTCCTCCAGCGCCGCCGCGAAACGCTGCGCGGTACGGTCGCCGATGTCCGCCGCCAGCTCGCCCGCTTCGAGATCGAAGAGCCGGTCGTCGCCGGCCGCGACCGACACGGTGCGCAGACCCTGCGTCGGGTCCTCGAGATCGCGCGTGACCCGCAGATCGACCGGCAGCAGCACCTGCACGCCGCGCTCGTCACAGCGCTGCAGGATCCGTGACGCGATCTCGATCCGGTCCTGCTCGACCAGCGAGGCGGCGAGACGGTGGCCCTGCGCCGCCAGGAAGGGGTTGGCCATGCCGCCACCGATGAGCAGCAGGTCGACGTCCTCGATCAGCCTCTGCAGGGTGTCGATCTTGCCGCTGACCTTGGCGCCGCCGAGCAGCGCGGCGTAGGGGCGTTCCGGCGCCTCGAGCAGACCCCCGAGCACCTCCGCTTCGCGCACCATCAGCTTGCCGGCGGCGCGGTGCTCGGTGTGGCGAGGCACACCGGAGATGCTGGCGTGGGCGCGGTGGGCGGTGCCGAACGCCTCGCCGACGTAGACGTCACAGGGTTCAGCGAGGCGGCGCGCGAAGTCGTCGTCGCCGGCTTCCTCCCCAGCATGGAAGCGCAGGTTCTCGAGCAGGCAGACGGCGCCCGGCTCGAGCGCCTCGGCGGCGGCGCGCACCGCTTCGCCGGCGCACTCTGCGACGAAGCCGACCGATGTGCCGAGCGCTGCACCGAACGCCGGAAGCAGGGGCTCGAGCGACAGCTCCGGCACGACGCGGCCCTTGGGCCGGCCGCGGTGTGACGCCACGAGCAGGCGGGCGCCGGCTTCGCGTAGGGTCTGCAGCGTCGGCAGCGACTCGCGGATGCGGGTGTCGTCGAGCACGCGGGAGCCCTGCATCGGCACGTTGAAGTCGACCCGCACGAAGACGCACCGACCGTGCAGCCCGGCGCGGGTCAGGTCTTCGATTCGATACAGCTCGTAGCTCATCCGTGGTCCTCTTGCGCGCGTTGACGGCCGCGGAGCGCCGGTGCGACCATCGCCTCGGGGCGGCGGGTGCGGCTGCCGATGATAGCGGCGGCGCATCCTCGGTCGCCTTCGGCTCGAGCACCGCCGACCCTCCAGCCTCCGCTCTGCTGAGCCAGTCGCCCGAGATCCACCGCAGCGAAGATGTCGCCACCAGAGACCAGTGCCACGAGCCGGCCGGAAGGCGGCGCCGCGCCGACGATGACCCGTCCCCTCACCCTGGGCGTCGAGACCTCGTGCGACGACACCGCCTGCGCGGTGGTCGACGCCGCAGGCCGGGTGCTCTCCTCGGTGGTGTCGAGCCAGCTCCGGGTGCACGCTCCCTACGGTGGCGTCGTTCCCGAGCTCGCCTCGCGCGAGCATCTGGCGAACTGGCCGAGGGTGCTCGAGAGCGCCCTCGAGCAGGCCGGGATCGAGCTCGCCGACATCGACCGGGTGGCGGCGACCCGCGGGCCCGGGCTCGTCGGCTCGCTGCTGGTCGGCCTCAACCTCGGCAAGGCGATCGCCTTCGGTCTCGGCCGGCCGTTCTTCGCCGTGCACCATCTCGAGGGACACCTCTTCTCGCCCTACCTGCACCTCGATGCGCGTCCCGCCGAGCCGCTGCCGCCGAGGTTCATCGGTCTGGTGGTCTCCGGCGGCCACACCTCGCTGGTGCGGGTGCAGAGTGCAGGCGGGACGATCGAGGCGCTGGGGGCGACCCGCGACGACGCGATGGGCGAGGCGCTCGACAAGATCGGCAAGCGACTCGGGCTGCCCTTTCCCGGTGGGCCACATGTCGATCGCATCGCGGAGCTCGCCAACCTCGGCGCCGCACGGACGGAGGGGCGCGGCACGCGGTTCAAGGTGGCCCGCTGCGGCGACAGCCTCGACTTCTCCTACAGCGGGCTCAAGTCGCAGGCGCTGCGCGAGATCGAGAGACTGGAAGCGCGCGGTGTCGCCACCCGGGCGCGGATCCAGCGACCGATCGAGGGCGGAACCGGGCAAGACGCGGATCCGGCCCTGGGGCTCGATCCCGCCGCGGTCCGGCTGCTGGCCGAGTTCCGGCGCGCAGCGGTGCTGCAGGTGATCGACCGTCTCGAGCGCCTGCGTCAGCGCCAGCGGTTCGAGGCTCTGGCCGTCTCCGGAGGGGTCGCGGCCTGTGTCGAGCTGCGGCGCGAGCTCGCGACCTGGTGCGAGGAGCGCGGCGTCGAACTGGCGCTGGTGCCGCTGCGCCTCAGCGGCGACAATGCCGCGATGATCGCCTTCGCCGCGGCAGTCCGCGAAGCGACGGCCGAGGGTGCCACCCCCGGCTCGGGGGCGGTCGGTGCCCAGCCCGACTGGAGCACGCCAGCGCGCAGCCGTCTGATGCTCGGCACGCCTCCCGGCTGAGCCGTCACGGCGGTCGGGCTCTCGGCCACGACCGCCGTGCGCAGGCGGAGCTTCAGGCGACTGCGGTCAGGCGGCCGGAGTCCACGCCGAGACCACCCAGCTCTCGGTCGCCTCGACGAAGGTGAGCTCGATCAGGCCGCGCCGCGCCGCTTCCTCGAGCAGGTCGTGGAAGGAGGCGAAACCGTGCTGCGTCTCGTCGAATCCGGGCGCCTGGCGATGGCACTCCTGACGCAGCAGGGTGGCCCACACCACGCGCGGCCCGCTGGCCACCAGCTCCCGCATCGCGTCGTCGAGCACCTTCATCGGATCCCGCCGGCTCGCCCCGTCGGCGTGGGACGGGCGGGCGCCTCTTCGGCCACGGCCACCACGACGCCCACGGCGGGGTCTCTCGTCGTCCGAGTCGTCGAAGCCGTCAGACTCGTCCGAATCGTCCGTGTCGTCCGTGTCGTAGACGTCATCGTCCCCGTCGCGATCCTCGTCCGCCTCTGCCAGCGCGGCGGCCGCATCGTCCGTGTCGTCGTCCTCGTCGTCGGCAGGCCGACGCCGTGAGCCGCCGCGGCCGCCGCGGCGACGCGAGCGCGACCTCCGGCGCCGACGCGGTCGATCGTCCTCTTCGTCGTCCTCGGCCTCCTCGTCGGAGTCGTCATCCGATGCGAAGTCGCCGGTGTCCTCGTCGTCGTCGTCGTTGTCGCCGTCCTCGGAGTCGTCGTCGGAGTCCTCGTCCGCGTCGTCCTCGTCGTCGCTGCGCAACGATCGTGGTCCCGGGCCGGGAGGCGTCTCGAGGCCGCACGCCTCGGCCAGCGGGTTGTCGTCACTGCGGTGCACGAACAGGCTGGCTCCGGACTCGGCGAGGTGCTCGCAGAGCGGACCGAGTGATGGATGGTCGGCGATCAGCAGGACGCCGGCTCTCCCTTCGATCGACTCCAGCGCGGCGATGGCGTCGATCGCCATGCGGGTGGCGATCTGGTCCTCTTCGAGCTGCTTGACGGCGAAGCCGAGCTCGGCCACCGCGTCGGCGAGCCGCGAATGCCCCTGGTTGGTGCCGTAGGCGAGCAGCGTCCCGGGGGTGCGGCCTCCGTAGAGCTCGGCGAGGACCGGCTCGGGGTCGGTCGCCTCGCTGTTCAGCGTGTGGGCGAAGGCGTCGAGGTCGCAGAGCACCAGGTCGATGCGTCCACTGCGTCCACTCCCCCGCTTCTTGGAGCGCCGCCGACGCCGCCGCTTCTTCTTGCCCTTCTTCGCCTTGTCGTCGTCCTCGAACAGGTCCCCGTCGAGCTCGCTGATGTCGTCGGCGTCCTGGAGGGTGTCGCCGAGCTTGGACGGCTGATCGTCGGTGCCGCCCTTCGATCTCTGCCGGCGGCCGGACTTGCCTTCACCGGGGCTGGGTCGTTTCCACCAAGGGTTCATTGCGGCCTCGCATTCTCAGGCTCCGGAGAGTGGCGGGAGACGAGGCCGTCGCCGGCCTGCGCCGTCGCGCATCACTCGGTCCGGAGCGCGCCTCCGCGAGCGTTCGAGGCCGGTGCGTGACCGGCGTCCCGCCGCTGCGGGGTGCGTCTGGTTGTGGTTCGGGCGCGTCGTGGCGTCGGCGGCGGAGGAACGTTTTTGGGGCCGCGACCGCCAGGACGCGCCGGGTCAGGGCGAATACTGTGTGGATTCAGAGTGGAACGGGTCGGAACAGATGGTGTGATGGAGGACCGCGACTGGCGTCGGATCCGGAAGCGGGTCACGAAGTCTCTGTCGAGTCTCGTCGGCCTCTCGCCGTGCCTCTCGTGTGTCGTGGGCTACAGCGATCCAGGTCCGTGTCAGTCCGTCGGGCCGGGTTCGCGTGCGTGCCCGCCTCCGGCTCGTTGGCGGTCCCTCGACCGTCGGGACGGCCAGGAACATCGGCGCCGGCGCTTCGGCACCGCCGCGATGAACCACGGCGGGGACCTTCGAGACTCCCCGGGCCGGTCGACCGGCGTCGGAGCAGGGACGAGAGTATCACTGCTGGTCGGCCCGACCGGGGGAGCCGTCGGGATCGCGATGCCGGTGCGGGGCACCGGGAAGGGCCTGTGGAGAGCCCGGCGAGCGCTGTGGAAAAGGCTGTGGAAAGTGCGGAAAAACCGCCGTCGACCTGCGGAAGAGTCTCCTCGAGACCCGCGCCAGGCGGAGTGCGAGGCGTGCCTCCGTGCCTCCGCAGGGTGCGTGGAAAAGTGGTGGAGAGCCAGTGGAGGAACGGAGGAATAACCGCGGAGAAGCGGTGGAGGAGCAGTGGAGAAACAGTGGAGAAGCAGTGGAGAAAACGGGAGGAACGGTGGAGGACGGGAGAGACGAACTGCGGTCCGCGCCGCCCCCACGGCCCCCGCAGGAACCCCCCCTCGGAGTCTCGGAGCCCGAGCCTCGACCTGCTTCGCGCCGATCGCGGGGCTCTGCCGCGATCTCCGGCGGGGAGCTGGGGCGCAGCGCTCGTCCGGATCGGCGCATCGAGGCCGCAAACCCCCGTCCGACGCGGCTTTGCGAGCTTCCCCATGTCGGCCAGGAGGCCACCGATCGGCCCCGGAGGCTCGACGACCGTGATGTATAGTGCGCCCGTGTCGGCGGAGACCGTACCCAAGACCCTCCCGTTTCGCTACCTGGCAGTCGACGGTCCCATCGGCGTCGGCAAGACCACTCTGGTCGACATGCTCTGCAAGCGCTTCGAGGGCGTGCGCATGCTCGAGGACGTCGACAATCCGTTCCTCGCCGACTTCTACAAGGACCGTCCGGGCACGGCCTTCCAGACCGAGCTGTACTTCCTGCTGACGCGCTACAAGCAGCAGCTCGAGACCAGCCAGCAGGAGCTGTTCCAGCGTCTGCTGCTGGCCGACTACACCTTCCCCAAGAACCGGATCTTCGCCTACCTGAACCTTACCGACGACGAGTTGATGCTCTTCGACAAGCTCTTCTCGCTGCTCGAGCCCCAGGTGCCCACGCCCGACCTCATCCTCTATCTCGTCGCCGACGCGGACACCTGCCTCGACCGCATCCGCCGTCGCGGTAGGCCGTTCGAGCGCGAGATGTCGCGCGACTACATCACCCAGCTGATCGACGCCTACAACCACTACTACTACCACTACAAGGCGACGCCGCTGCTGGTCGTCGACACGCGCCACCTCGACTTCACCTCGCGGGCCGAGGACTTCGAGGAGCTGGTGCACCAGCTGCAGCGACAGATCAGGGGCACCGAGCACTTCGTGACGGTGCGCGGCTGAGCGCCGCGGCCGCGATCGGCGCCCGACCGGAGAAAGAGAGCCAGGACCCGATGAGCCCCTCGACCGAGCGCGAGCAGGCGGCGGCGACGCCGGCCGCGGCCGACGCGCCGCTCACCATCGCGGACCGCACCTTCACCTCGCGGCTGATCCTCGGCACCGGCAAGTACACCTCCGCCGACGTCATGCTGCGAGCGCTCGAGGCGTCCGGCACCGAGATGGTCACCGTGGCGCTGCGCCGGGTGGATCTCGAGGCCGAGGACAACCTGCTGCAGCAGCTACCGCTCGACCGCTACCTGCTGCTGCCCAACACCGCGGGCTGCTACACCGCCGACGAAGCGGTGCGCACCGCGCGTCTGGCTCGCGAGCTCGGTGGCTGGAACTGGGTCAAGCTCGAGGTGATCGGCGACCAGAAGACTCTGTTCCCCGACAACGAGCAGCTGCTCGAGGCGACCACGACCCTGGTCGAGGAGGGCTTCGTCGTGCTGCCGTACTGCATCGACGATCCGATCGTCTGTCGCAAGCTGCAGGATCGCGGCGCCGCGGCGGTGATGCCGCTCGGCGCGCCGATCGGCTCCGGCCTCGGCATCCGCAACCCGGCCAATCTGCGGATCATCGTCGAGCAGGCCGAGGTGCCGGTGATCGTCGACGCCGGCGTCGGCACCGCCAGCGACGCCGCGGTGGCGATGGAGCTGGGGGCCGACGCGGTGCTGATGAACACCGCCGTCGCCGAGGCGCGCGACCCGGTGCTGATGGCGAGCGCCATGCGGCACGCGGTGGCCGCCGGTTTCGAGGCCCGGCACGCCGGCCGCATCGCACGCCGCCTCTACGCCAACGCCTCGTCGCCGCTCGAGGGCCTGATCGAATAGCGCTCCCCGCCGCTTGGCAAGCGAGCCTCGCTTGCCGTAGACTGCCCCTTCGCCCGGAGGCCGCTCCGGGCCGTCGGTCGCCCTGGGGCCGACGAGCCGCGATGCGCACCTGTAGCTCAATTGGATAGAGCGTCGGACTACGGATCCGAAGGTTGGGGGTTCGACTCCTCCCGGGTGCACCATCCTCCGGTTCTTCGGCACGGGAATGAGGCATCGGGAGTGTTCGAGGTTTCGTAGTGCCTCGAGGCGGCGCAGTGCGTTCTCCGAGCGACGCGGCCGCAGGCCGCCCTGGAGCTCGCTGTCGACACCGATAGAGCGTCGGACTACGGATCCGAAGGTCAGGGGGTTCGACTCCTCCCGGGTGCACCATCCTCCAGCTCTTCGGCACGGGAATGAGGCATCGAGAGTGTTCGAGGTTCGTAGTGCCTCGAGGCGGCGCA
>QQVD01000008.1 GCA_003388555.1 Acidobacteriota bacterium
AGCGCCGCTGACGGGCGGAGGGAAAAGGGAAAAGGGAAAAGGGAAAAGGGAGAGAGGGGTCAGGGGACAGGGGTCAGGGGTTGGGGGCTGGGGATCAGGGACAAGTGTCCTGCCTCACCTCTCGAGCCGAGCAACCGAATTCAAAAGTCCAAGAAAGCCGCGATCAGGGCCAGCGCCCAAGGCCAGTGATCGGAACGACCGCCTCACGAGAGGGGTAGAGGCGAGAGGAGATGGGATCTCCTGCTCTCTCTCTCTCTCTCTCTCTCTCTCTCTCTGTTCCTTTTCCCTCTTCCCTCGTCCCTCATCCCTCACCCCCCACGACCCCCAACCCCCAGCCCCCAACCCCTTCCGTCTCAGATCGCCCGGAACCAGAGCCGCAGCACCTTCGCCACGCGCGGTGAGAGGCGCTGCTTGCGCCACAGGTTGGCCGCCTTCTTGAGCACCTCGCCCTGGGTCGGGTAGGGGAAGATGGTGCCGGCGAAGGTCTTCAGGCCGAGGCCGTGGGTCACGGCGAGGGCGAGCGGCGGCATCATGTCGCCGGCGTGCGAGGCGACCAGGGTGGCCCCGAGGATGCGGTCGCTACCCTTCTTCAGCACCAGCTTGAGGAAGCCCTCCTGCTCGCCGTCGAGGATCGCGCGGTCGACGTCGTCGAGTGGGACTTCGATCACGTCGATGGCGACTCCCTGCTCCTTCGCCTGGTGCTCGTAGAGCCCGACGTGACCGATCTCGGGCGAGGTGTAGGTGACCCAGGGCACGGTGAGCTTGGCCGTCTTCGCGGTGGGTAGGAAGAGCGCGTTCTGGATCACGATGCCGGCGTGGGCGTCGGCGAGGTGAGTGAACTTGAGGTGCGGCGTGACGTCACCGGCGGCGTAGATCCGCCGGTTGGTGGTGCGCAGCTTGTCATCGACCTTGACTCCCGAACGGTCGTACTCGACGCCGACCTCCTCGAGACCCAGGCCCTCGACGTTGGGGGCGCGGCCGACCGCGACCAGGAGCCGGTCGCCGCGCAGCTCGTGCTCGGCCCCGTCCCGATCGGTCAGCCGCACGATCTTCGCGGCATCGCCGCCGGCACCATCGGCGCTCTGCGCGATCTCGCCGATCTCGGCCCCGAGGAACAGCTCGACCCCGTCGTGCTGCATCGCCGCCTGCACCACCTCGGCGGCGCCACGGTCTTCGCGCACGAGGACCTGGTCGGCCTGGTCGATCAACGACACGCGGGCGCCGAGCTGGGCGAACGCCTGCGCCATCTCGCAGCCGATCGGCCCGGCGCCGATCACGATCAGGTGCCGCGGCCGCTCGGTGAGCGAGAACACCGTCTCGTTGGTCAGGTGCTCGACCCTGTCGAGGCCGGGGATCGGCGGCGCCGCGGCGCGGGCGCCGGTGGCGATGACGGCGCGGCGGAAGCGGAGCCTGGCGCCGTCGACTTCCACCTCGCGATCCGAGACGAACCTGCCGGCACCGAGGAAGACGTCGACGCCCGCGTCGGAGAAGCGCCGGGCGCTGTCGACGTGGCTGATCCCGGCGCGTAGCTGCCGCATGCGCTCCATCGCCGCGGCGAAGTCGCCGTCGCCGGCAGGCGGCGCGGCGCCGAACGGTTCACGTCGGCGGTGGTCCCACGCCCGCGCGGCGCTGATGATGCCCTTGGACGGCACACAGCCGACGTTGAGGCAGTCGCCGCCCATCAGGTGCCGCTCGATCAGCGCCACGTCGGCGCCGAGGTTGGCGGCGACGATCGCGGTGACCAGCCCCGCGGTGCCGGCGCCGATCACCACGAGGTGGTAGCGCTCCTTCGGCGCGGGATTGCTCCAGTCGGCCGGGTGCACGTTGGCGACCAGACGCTGGTTGTGCTCGTCCCACGGCTCGATACGGACGTCGGACTCCGGCTCTTCGCGGGGTGGGGACATCGATGGGCTCCTTGGCGGGTGGTGGTGCGTCGGGTAGAGGAGGGGTGCACGGGGTGCACAGCCCGCTGCCTACTCCTCGGCTGCCGTGGCGAGGCGTTCGGCGCCGGCATCGGCGAGGGCCCGGCGGGCGATGCGGGTGATCACCGTGGTCACCGCGATCGCTGCCACCAGACCGATGGCGAGCAGGGCGTAGGACTTCCAGTCCCGCTCGACGCCGCCCTGGGCGGCGATCGTGGTCAGGTCGCCGGCGACCTTGCCGTAGTAGACGTAGAGCAGGGTGCCGGGGATCATCCCGAGGCAGGCGATCAGGTAGTCGACGAAGCGCACCTTGGTGAGACCCAGCGCGTAGTTGAGCAGGGTGAACGGCACCGCCGGCGTCAGGCGCAGGAGGAAGACGATCTTGCGTCCCTCGCGCTCGACCGCACGGTCGATGGCCGCTACCTTCTCGTTCTTCTGCAGTCGGCGCTCGACCGGCCGACGCGCCACGTACCGGGAGATCAGGAAGGCGAGCGAGGCGCCGAGGCTGGCGCCCAGGAAGACCACCACAGTGCCCTGCCAGATGCCGAAGAGAGCGCCAGCGGCCAGCGTCAGCAGAGATCCCGGTACCAGGGCGACGGTCGCCACGGCGTAGCCGAGCAGGAAGGCCAGCGGGCCCCAGAAGCCGAGGCCGTCGACCCACGCGGTGAACGCCGGGATGCGGTCGCCGGCGGCTCTGGCCAGGAAGAAGAGCGCGACCAGCACCGCCAGGCCGCCGAGGAGGCGCAGCCATCCCGCGCTCCTGGGCTCGCTGTCGGCGTCTCCTCCAGAGCCCCCGTTCCGCTCGTCACCGTCGCCTCGCTGCGGCTGGTCGTCGCTCATCGTCGATCTCCTCCCGCGCTCTGGGCGTGGGTTGCCTCAGCCTACGGCCGCGGTCGCCGCGTGGATTGTGCCGCCGCCGGCTCAGGCCCGGCGCGCCGGAGAGCTGGTCGCGGCGGCGCGCAGCGCCGACTCGTGCTCGGCCAGCAGCGGAGCCGTGGCGTCACGCTCGGAGAGACGCGGTTGCTCGAGGGGCCACTCGATGCCGATCGCCGGATCGTCCCAGCGCACCGTGATCTCGTCACCCGGCGCGTAGAGCGCGGTGCACTTGTACTGGACGTCGGCACCGTCCGAGAGCACGCAGAAGCCGTGGGCGAAGCCCTCGGGGATCCAGAGCATGCGGAAGTCGTCCTCCGACAGGCGCACTCCGGTCCACTGACGATAGGTCGGCGAGTCGGGCCGGATGTCGACCGCGACATCGAAGATCTCGCCTCGGGTGGCGCGCACCAGCTTGCCCTGGGGGGAACGCAGTTGGGCGTGCAGCCCGCGCAGGATTCCTGGTGCGGAGCGCGACTGGTTGTCCTGCACGAAGGGGCGGTCGATGCCGATCTCGGCGAACTTCCCGGAGTGATAGGTCTCGAGGAAGAAGCCACGGTCGTCGCGGAAGACCTGCGGCTCGACGATCCACACCTCCGGCAGCGAGGTCTCCAGCCGACGCAGACCCGACATCTCAGGCCTCTTCCTCGCGGATCCTCGCCAGCAGGTAGTCGCGGTACTCCTCGTTCTTCATCTCGGCCGCCAGCGCTCTCGCCTGGTCGGCGTCGATGAAGTCCATCTGCAGCGCGATCTCCTCGATGCACGCCACCTTGAGGCCTTGGCGCTCCTCGATCGCCTGGATGAAGTTGGCCGCCTGCAGCAGCGACTCGTGGGTGCCGGTGTCGAGCCACGCCATGCCGCGGCCCAGCAGCTCGACGCTGAGCTCCGAACGCTCGAGATAGAGGCGATTGAGGTCGGTGATCTCCAACTCGCCTCGCGCCGACGGGCGCAGCGCCTTGGCCATCGCGACCACCTCGTCGTCGTAGAAGTAGAGCCCGACCACGGCGTAGGAGGACGGTGGCTGCGCCGGCTTCTCGTGCAGGCCGATCACCCGCCGCTGCTTGTCGAACTCGACGACGCCGTAGCGCTGCGGATCGCGCACCCGGTAGCCGAACACGGTGGCGCCGTCCTTGCGCTCGGCGGCCCGCTGCACGATCTCGCGCAGGCGGTGGCCGTAGAAGATGTTGTCGCCGAGGGCGAGTGCCGCGGGGTGGCCGTCGAGGAACTCCTCGCCGATGAGGAAGGCCTGGGCGATGCCCTCGGGTTGTGGCTGCACCGCGTAGCGGATGTCGAGACCGAGCTCGGCGCCGCTGCCGAGCAGACGCTCGAAGGCGGGCTGATCGTGCGGTGTGGTGATCACCAGGATCTCGCGGATGCCGGCCATCATCAGGGTCGACAGCGGGTAGTAGACCATCGGCTTGTCGTAGACCGGCAGCAGCTGCTTGCTCACCGCCTGGGTCACTGGATGCAGCCTGGTGCCGGCGCCGCCCGCGAGCAGGATGCCCTTGTGCGGCTTCATCGCGAACCCCCGGCGGCGCTGCTGGAGGCGGTCGCCGCGACGGCGTCTCCCAGACCGATGCGGCGTCGTGCCGAGGGGTCCTGCACCGACCGGCACCACTCCTGGTTCTCGAGGTACCACCGCACCGTGTGGCGCAGACCGGAGGTGAAGTCGTGACGCGGCGACCAGCCGAGCTCGCGCCGGATCTTCGAGGCGTCGATCGCGTAGCGACGGTCGTGACCCGGCCGGTCGGCGACGAAGCGCTTGAGATCGCTGTAGCGGTCGTGTCCGGCCTGTCGCAGCGCCGGGTTTTCTGCCGCCGGACGCAGCTCCTCGAGCACCGCGCAGAGGGTGTCGACGACCTCGAGGTTGGTGCGTTCCTCGTTGCCGCCGATGTTGTAGCTCGAGCCCGGCGCTCCGCCCTCGAGCACCCGCAGGATCGCACCGCAGTGGTCCTCGACGTGCAGCCAGTCGCGCACGTTGGCGCCGTCGCCGTAGATCGGCAGCTCGCGACCCTCCAGCGCGTTGAGCAGCATCACCGGGATCAGCTTCTCGGGGAACTGGAAGGGCCCGTAGTTGTTCGAGCAGTTGGTCACCAGGGTCGGCAGGCCGAAGGTGTGGTGGTAGGCGCGCACCAGGTGGTCGGCCGACGCCTTGGACGCCGAGTAGGGCGAGTTCGGGGCGTAGGGCGTGGACTCGGTGAAGGCTCCGTCAGCGCCGAGGCTGCCGAAGACCTCGTCGGTGGAGACGTGCAGGAAGCGGAACTCGTCGCGCGCCGAGTCGTCGCCCCGCTCGCGCCGCCGCTGCTGCAGGGCCCGGGCGGCCTCGAGCAGCTCGAAGGTGCCGCGGATGTTGGTCTCGATGAACTCGCCAGGGCTGTCGATCGAACGGTCGACGTGGCTCTCGGCGGCGAAGTTGACGATCGCCTGTGGCCCGGTCCGCTCGACCAGGGCGCGCACCGCTTCACGGTCTGCGATGTCGCCGTGCACGAACTCGTAGCGCTCGCTGGCGTTCCGCTCGACGTCGCGCAGGCTCTCGAGGCTGCCGGCGTAGGTCAGCTTGTCGAGCACGACGATCCGGCGGTCGGTGGCTTCGATGGCTGCACGGACGAAGTTGCAGCCGATGAAGCCGGCGCCTCCGGTCACGATCCATGTCTTCATCGTCGTTCCTGCTGCGGAGAACGCCGCTGGAGGCGGCGCGGCCAACGCTGTCGCGATGGCGGGTTCAGTGGGGTATGGAGAGGCCGCCTCGCCGACGGGCCGCCCGCCCGCCACCCTCGCGTCGGGGGGGCGGAACGGCTGCCGGAGGTTCGCGCCGGCGCGCCGCCCAGCGGCGTGGGCCCGGCTCGGCGAAGGCGTCGAGCACGCTGCGGCGGAGCTGGGATCGTATCGAGGCCGACGTCGGATCGCGAACCGCCGGCGGGACCCGGTCACTCCATACTGTCTAGGCCTCGGTGGCGCGGATCGCCTCCAGCACCCGCTCGTGCAGGATGCCGTTGGTCGCCACGATGCCGCGGTTCTCCTCGAGGGTGCGGCCGAGCCCGAAGACCAGCCGCCGACCGGCGACGTCGGTGACCCGTCCACCCGCCTCCTCGACCACGATGGAGCCTGCGGCGTGGTCCCAGATCTTCTCGCGGTAGCTCTCCGAGGTCGGCAGGCGCAGGTAGATGCTGGCCTGGCCGCGGGCCACCGCGCCGTACTTGCACTGAGAGTCGATGCGCAGGGGCTCGGCGCGGGTGCCCAGGTGGGCGGCGATCTGGCCGTGCCGGTCGTGTGCCGAGTGCGCCGACTCGACCGATTCGCAGAAGCTCGCCAGCGCCGCGTCGGTGATCTCGGTGACGCGTGCAGCGGAGCCCTCCCCGCCGCTCAGAGCCACCTGGCGGGTGCCGGCGCCGCGCTCGGCGACGAACAGGACACCGCGATCGGCGGCCGCGGCGCCGTCGCCGAGCACTTCGAGGTTCGGGCAGCCGAGCACTCCGAGCACCACCTCGCCGTCGCGCAGCAGGCCGAGCGCCACG
This sequence comes from Acidobacteriota bacterium, assembly GCA_003388555.1. Lineage (GTDB taxonomy): Bacteria > Acidobacteriota > Thermoanaerobaculia > Multivoradales > Multivoraceae > QQVD01. The sequence continues at coordinate 6,311 of QQVD01000008.1, forward strand.
GCGTACTGCTCGCCGCGCAGGTAGCCCTTGGTGCCGTCGATCGGGTCGAGCACCCAGCGCAACCCCTGCTCGCCGCCGCCGTCGCTGCAGGCGTCGATCGCCGCCAGGATCTCGGCCTCGCCGAGATCGCTGGTCTCGGGCACTGCCTGCACCGCCCTGGTGACGCGTTCGCGCAGCTCGCGGGCCGAGTCCTGGCGCAGCGCCGCGGCGTCCTCTTCGCCGACGATCGGGATGCCCGGCGCGGCGCGGCGCAGCAGCGTGCTGACCACCGCCTGGGCGCCGTAGTCGGCGATCGTCACCGGCGAACGGTCGCGCTTGGTCAACGTCTCCTCGGAGACGAGCGCCGTCTGCACCGTACGGCAGAGCGTGCTCGCCGCACGCACGGCGTCCGTCGCGGCGCGGCGCAGGGTCTCGGAATCCGGAGCGGGGGACATCGGTGAGGTCGGCGGCAGTCGGAGCGGGGCCGGCAGGACGACGTGAGAGCGGGGCCGAGAGTAGCAGCCGCGGCAGGGGCCGGGGGCCGGGGGATAGGGGTTGGGGATAGGGGTTGGGGGTCAGGGAAAAGGGACAAGGGAAAAGGGACAAGGGAAAAGGGCAGAGGGGAAGGGCAGAGGGAAAAAGGGGCAGAGGATTGGGGGAGAAGGGAGAAAGGAGAAAGGGAGAAAGGAGAAAGGGAGAAGGCAGAAAGGCAGAAAGGAGGGGGGAAGGGAAGAGAAATCAGAACCGGAACGCAGAACTCCTGGGATGGCTGAGATGAATCTGTCGGGGTCTCGATCCCGGAAGGCCGCGGCAGCTTGCCTCCCGGCACCTCAGGTCTGGGCCCCAATGCCCCTGCACCCCATTTCCCCGCCTCTTCCCTCTTCCCTTTTCCCTCAACTGACTCCCGACCCCCAAACCCCCAACCCCCAACTGGAACAGGGCGCGGCGCTCGTGCGTACGGTTTCACGAGCCGCTGCGGGCGTCGCGGCCCGTGCTACGGTGAAATTCCGCCCTCACCAGAAAGCGATGCTCTCCGCCGCCCGCCGGCCGTGGCGGGAGCAGGCCGACGGCTGCCGCGATCCGCCGGGGGAAGACCGCGCGCCGCGACGCGGCCCGACGCTGCCCTCGATCGGCGGGTCTCCCGCCTCTCCCTCCCTTCACCCGCAGAGCCGGAGTCCACCCGAAGGTTGTCCGACGCCGACGCATCTCCGAGCTCGCGCCGCCCCGATCCGTCGCGGCCATCCGACCAGGAGCTGGTGACCCTCGCCCTCGAAGGGCGCGAGGCGGCCTTCGAAGAGATCGTGCGGCGTTTCGAGAGGCCGCTGTTCAGTCTCATCGTGCGCATGGTGCGCAACCGCCAGCAGGCGGAGGACCTGTGCCAGGAGACCTTCGTCAAGGCGTTCCGCGCCCTCGAGTCCTACGATCCGCGGCGCAAGTTCTCGAGCTGGCTGTTCAAGATCGGTCACAACGCGACGATCGACACGATGCGACGTTCGCAGCTCGCCACCACGCCGCTCGAGGGCAGCGACGACGAGCCGGGCCTGGTCGACGTGCTGGGAGACGACGAGGCGCCCTCGCCGATGCGGCGGGCCGCCGGACACCAGCTCGGCGAGGCGATCGAGAAGGTCGTGCTGCGCCTGCGCCCGGAGTATCGCGAGGCCTTCCTGCTGCGCTTCTCCGAAGGGCTTTCGTACCAGGAGATCGCCGACGTGATGGACATCCCGATGGGGACGGTGAAGACGAACCTGCACCGGGCACGCAAGGAGTTCGCCGACCTGCTCGCCGAGGAGGGCTTCGAATGACAGGCCGCGGAACCTGCCGTCGACTCTTCTTGCCGCCCTCACGGGAGAGGGCCGCCGAGGGGCCTGGTGGATCGAGCTCCGCCTTGCCGGTCCACGGTTCCAGGCGTACCTCCCTCTCCCTTTCCCCTCCGCCCTCCTCCCTGCTCCCTTTCCGCCTCTTTCCTCTTCTCTTGTCCCTTGTCCCTTTTCCCTCTTCCCTCCTCCCTGACCCCTGACCCCCAGCCCCTGACCCCTGACCCCCAGCCCCTGACCCCTGACCCCCAGCCCCTGACCCCTGACCCCCAGCCCCCAACCCCTGACCCCCAACCCCCAACCCCTGACCCCCAACCCCTGACCCCCAACCCCCAACCCATGCCGCAGCCGTACCCGTCCTCGCCCCTCGGCCTCTGAAACCGGCCTCGAAGGGGTCCCGTAGGGTGGACAGCCAGCGGCCGGAGAGCCGCCAGAGACGTGGCGCGGCGAGCCGGCCTTTCACTGCAGCGCAATAGACTGCCGCGACTACGCCGACCCCGAGATCGACCTCCAGACCACCTCCGCCGCGCGAGAACACGCAAAGCGATCCACATGCCCAGCAGAGACCCCAGGCCCGGAGCCGCAGCGGCGGCCGATCCTCAGCAGCCAGGTGCACGGGAGGCCGAAGTGCGGCTGCGCGCCTACCTGCGCCTGGAACGGGATTCGGGCCGGCGGGACGCCGAGGAGAGGTCAGCAGGCCGGGGTGCTGGCGGAGCGGGCGCGGTGAACGCCAGCTCTCCCCTAGCGCCCGAGCCCATCGAGCCCATCGAGCCGGCCGAGACGGCGCTACGTCGGCTGCTCGAGGTGCTGCCTCTGCGCCAGCCCGGGCCTGGCTTCGCGGCGCGGGTAGCGCGCGCCACCTGGCTCGAGCGGGCCGCGGCGCGATCCCTCTTCGAACGTTTCCGCTACGCGGCACGCGCCGCGACCGTGATCTCCCTGGTGGTCGTCGGTTGCGGAGTCGCCGTCGCCGGCACCGCACTCGGCAGCCTGGTGACCAGCCTCGGCTTCGCCGGCTCGGCGGTGTGGGCCTCGCGCACGCTGGTGGCGGCGGCTGCGAGCGCCAGCGTCTGGCTGCAGTTCGTCTTCGACACCGCTCACACCGCCCGGCAGACCCTGATGGCGTCCGGCGGCAGTGCCGTGGTGGCGGTCGTGGTGCTCTGCGGCGCCGCCTCGGCCTGCGGCCTGCTGGCTCTGGCGCAGCTGCGGCGGTTGCCACCGTACGGCCACGGTCGGGGGCTCTCGTCGTGAGGCGCTCTCCCCTCGTCGCGCTGCTCGCGGCGCTGGTCGTCGCGCTCCTCGGTCTCTCCGCCGCCGCGGCGCAGAAGGGAACCGAAGAGGCGGCCGAGGGCTCCCAGACCTCCGGGAGCGCCGAGGGTTCCCAGACACGCGAGGAATCACGGGAAGAGAAGCGGGTGCGGCGACAGCTCGAGCGGCTCGAGAAGCAGCAGCAGGAGCTCGAGGAGGAGATGCGCGAGAGGCTGCGGCAGCTCGAAGAGCTCGAGCAGGCTCAGCGCGAAGCTGCCGCGGAGGCTGCGGAGGAGGCCAAGGAGGCCGCCTCCTCCGTGGCGCGTGAGGGGCGCGAACGCGCCGATCGCTGGCGCCGTGCGCGGCCGGTGTCGGCTCAGGCCGAAGACCAGAAGTTCGCCATCGGCGGCACCGCCCGGGTGCGGGCCGGAGAGGTGGCGAGCGAGGTCTTCGCCCTGGGCGGCAAGGTCGAGATCGACGGCGAGGTCGACGGTGGCGCGGTGGCGCTGCTCGGCCCGGTCATCGTCAACGGCAAGGTGCGTGGCGACGTGGTCTCGATCGGCAGCGACGTGCGCCTCGGCCCGACCGCGGTGGTCACCGGCGACGTGACCAGCGTCGGTGGCGAGGTCGAGCGCTCGCCGGGCGCCCAGGTCGAGGGCGAGATCTCGGAGGCCGCCCTCGGTGTCGATCTCGGCGATCTCGATCTCTTCTCCGGCGCCCCCGATCTCTCGCGCCTGTCGCGCCGCGGGCTGTCGTCACTCGACGAGTGGTTCGGCTTCTTCTGGGCCCTGGTCGTCGCCGGTTGCTACGTGATCCTCTGCGGCCTGATGGCGGTGATCGCTCCGCGCGCGGTCGACAATGTGCGCCGCACCGTGTCGCGCGACACCTGGAAGTGCGCCCTGCTCGGTCTGGCCATCGGCCTGCTGGTGATTCCGGCGACGGTCGTGATCGTCTTCCTGCTCGTGGTCTCGATCATCGGCATCCCGTTCCTCATCCTGGTGCCGTTCGTCTACCTCTTCCTGGTCCTCGCCGGGCTGTTCGGTCTTGCCGGCACCGCGATGGCGGCCGGCCGGGTTGTGCGCGATCGCTTCGGCCTCGGGGTCGGCGGCGGCCTGCTCTCGATGGTCGTCGGGCTGGTGGCGCTGCGTGGACTGATGCTGCTCAGCGACCTGTTCGACGCCCTGGGCATGCCGTGGATGGTGCACGGCATGTTCGGCATCTGCGGCTTCCTGGTCTGGTTCGCAGCCTGTTGCGTGGCGATGGGCGCGGTGTTCCTGAGCCGGATGGGACAGGCGGGACCGCCGGAGCTGCCGCCGCTGCCGGTCGGCTGAGGCAGGCCAGCGGGCCGCCCCGACACCGCGGCGGACGCCCGAGCGGTCAGCCGGCGGGCGCGATGAGCCGCCAGACGGCCCGCGCCGCGTCCTCGAAGCCGGCGCCGCCGCCCTCCCCGTCGAACTCGCGGCTCTCTTCCCCGACCGCTGGCGCAGGTCGGCGTTCGATCCGGCCCTCCTCCTCGAGCGCCAACAGATGCGCCCACAGCGAGCGCTGCGCCGCCGGGTGCAGCTGGCGCGGAGTGTCGGTGTAGATGCGCTCGACCAGCTCGGCGATCGTCGCCTCGCCGTCGGCGAGTGCCGCGAGGGCTTGACGGGTGCGCTGCTCGCGGTGCGCGTAGAGCTCCTCCATGCGGGTGCGCGGGGTCAGGATCGCCTCGCCGTGGGCGGGGAAGACGTGCTCGAGCTCGAGCCCCTGCAGCCGCCGCAGCGACTCCAGGTAGCGCGGCAGGTGGCCTCCGGGCGGAGCGATGATCGAGGTCGACCAGCCCATCACGTGATCGCCCGAGAAGAGCGCTGACCGTCCCGGCCAGTGCAGACAGAGGTGATCGGGTGCGTGCCCGGGGGTGTGCAGCACCACCAGCTCGAGCTCCTCGCCGCGCAGCACGTCGCCGTCGGAGACCACCCGGTCGACGTGGAATGGAGCCTCGTCGTTCTGGAACAGGAGCGGCGCGCCGAGTCTCCGGGCGAGCGGCTCGGCGAGCGGCCAGTGGTCGGGGTGGCCGTGACTCGGCAGCACGCCGAGCACCGGGCGCCCGGAGACGGCTTCGACGATGCGCTCGAGGTGACCGTCGTCGCGTCGTTCGCCGGGGTCGAGCACCAGCACCTCGCTTTCGCCGATCAGGTAGGTGTTGGTGCCCGCGCCCGAGAACATGCTGCGGTTCTCCTGGGTCAGGCGCAGCAGGCCCGGCAGCAGGACGGTGGCGCTTCGGTAGGCGATCGGCGCCGCCGGATCGTGTCGGTTGCCGTGGCTGGCCGGGCTCACGGCCGGAACGAGGTGAAGAAGATCTTCGGGTCGTGGCGCGAGACGTCACGCTCCGCCTGCTCGTAGCCGTCCTCGCCGGGCAGCACCACGCGGCCGTCGTGCACCCGCGGCTGGTTGACAGGCAGCGGCCGTCGCTGCTCCCGTGCCCAGCGCACCGCCTCGTCGGCGGTCGCGAAGCGGCTGAGCTGGCGCAGGTTCACCAAGGTGGGGAAGATGATCATCCACTCCCGGCGCATGGCGTGCTCGATCGCCTCGCCGGGAGTGACCCAGGCGGAGCTGGTGAGCTCCCAGTCGTCGTGGGTCGCGGTCTGCTTATCGGGGGCGTGGGCGATGAAGAAGCGCGTGTCGTAGATCCGTGGCTGGCCCTCCGGCGTGATCCAGTGCGACCAGTAGGCCATGCGATCGGTCGCCAGGCGCAGACCCTCGCGGCGGGTCATGTCCTGCAGGCTGACCTCACCGCGGTTCATCCGATCGCGCAGATCGCGGTAGCGGTCCTCGACGCTGCTCTGCGAGAAGTCGAGCAGGTCGCCGGAGTGGTCGTAGGCGAGCAGCACTCCGGCCTCCTCGAAGCACTCGCGGATCGCCGCGACGTAGTGCGCCAGGCCGCCGCCGTCGAGCCCGAGGTGGAGGTTCGCCGACTCCTCGTCGAGACCGGCACAGAGCTCCGGGTCGATGCCGTCGGCCTCGTCCACCCGGCCGCCGGGGAAGACGTAGGCGCCGCCGACGAAGTCGCTCTTGATGTGGCGCTTCTCCATGAAGACCTCGAGCCGCGTCCCCTCTGGCCCCTCCTGATCGCGCACCAGCAGCACGGTCGAGGCGAGGTAGGCCCGGCGGCTCGGCGGCGGGCTCATCGCGAACCTTCGCCGGCGGTCGGCGCCGGTGTGTCGGCCGTCGGAGGCTCGCCCGCGAGGCGCGATGAGACCTCCTCGGCGCTGCGCATGGCACGCAGCACGTTGCCACCGGCGATCGCCCTCAGGTCGTCGTCGGAGTAACCGCGGCGTCGCAGCTCGAGGAAGAGATCGGGCAGCTTCGAGACGTCCTCGAGGCCGTCAGGCACGTCGTCGATGCCGTCGAAGTCGGAGCCGATGCCGATGTGGGGAATGCCGATCTTCTCGCGCAGGGCGTCGATGTGGTCCGCGACGTCGACGAGGCTGGCGCGTGGCGGCCGGTGCTGCTGGACCCAGGCGCGCATCGAGCGTTCGAGGACCTCTCCCGACTCGCCCGCGGCCTGCAGCCGCCCGCGCTCGATCTCGTAGCGCAGCGAGTACTCACGCGAGGACTCGGAGACGAACGGCGGCACGAAGGTGATCATCACCACGCCGCCGTTGCGCGGCAGGCGCTCGAGCACGTCGTCGGGCACGTTGCGGGGGTGGGGTGTGACCGAGTGCACCGAGGAGTGGGAGAAGATCACCGGCGCCTGGCTGACGTCGAGGGCGTCGTGCATCGTCTTCGGCGACACGTGGGAGAGATCGACCAGCATGCCGACCCGGTTCATCTCCGCGACCACCTCGCGGCCGAAGTCGGTCAGCCCGTTCCACTGCGGCAGGGCGGTGGCCGAATCGGCCCACGCGGTGTTCTCCGAGTGGGTCAGTGTCATGTAGCGCACCCCGAGGCGATGCAGCTGGCGCAGTGCCGCCAGCGAGCCGTCGATGCCGTGACCGCCCTCCATGCCGAGCAGGGCGGCGATCCGGCCGCTGGCGGCGATGCGCTCCACCTCGTCCGCGGTGTGGGCGAGCTCGAAGTGATCGGGATGGCGCTCGAGGAGCCGCACGGCGACGTCGATCTGCTCGAGCACCGTGCGTAGTGCCCCGGGTCCGCCGGTCGAGCTCGGGGTGTAGACCGACCAGAAGATGCCGCCGAGCCCGGAGCGCTCGAGACGCCGCAGGTCGGTGTGCATCGGTGGACGCAGCCGCGTCGTGTCGTCGAAGGCGAACCCCTCGAGCCGGTTGTCGAAGCGCTCGCGCAGCTGCCAGGGGACGTCGTTGTGGCCGTCGATGAGAGGCGCGCCGCGCAGCAGCTCGATCATTCGAGCCCGCTCGCTGCCGCCGTCGCCGCTCGCTCCGTCCGCCGGCGACTGCGCCGCGCAGGCGGCGGCGCCGACCGCCAGGGAGCCGAGCAGGAGGCCGACGGGAGGCAGTCGTCGCGAGACCCGTTGTGCCGGAGCGCGCATCGCGCAGCAGTCTAGCTCGGCGTCCACGATCCGAGCGCCTCGACCGCACCGGCCCGGTTCAATCGTCGCCGTTGGTCGACGGCACCTCGATCCAGCGCTCCAGCTCCCGCAGCCGGCGGCGCAACGCGGCGCGCGCCTCGCGCGCGAATGGGTTCTCGCGCTGAATGGTCAGGAAGAGCTCGTCGGAGTCCTGGCGCAGGATCTCCTCGATCGCCAGCAGATGCCGGTAGGCCGGTGTGGCGAGCTCGAGGCTCGGCATGTGGATCTCGCGCAACGCCCGCGCCATCCAGTGGGTCAAGCCCTGCACGTAGGCGAGCTCGCGGTCGTGCTCGTCGGCGCTCATCTCGAGCACCTCGAGCCCCAGCTTCTGCGACAGGAACTCCGGCACGCAGGTGGAGCGCCGCAGCGGGCAGTGCACCACCTTGAGTCCGGTGATGCCGTCGCGGCCGCTCTGTGGCCCGAACATCGGATGGGTGGCGACGGTGTCTACGTGGGGCGGCAGCAGGCGCTGCATCAACTCGATCGGCTTGACCTTCACCGACGAGACGTCGATCCACAGCATGCCCTCGGCGAGCAGCGGCGCGGCACGGCGCAGCACCTGTTCGAGTCGCTGCACCGGCACCGCTGGCACCACGACGTCGCACGAGGCGCAGCTCTCGAAGCTCGACCACCGGGCGCCGCTGCGCTCGACCTCGGCGCGGCGACCTTCGTCCTGGTCCCAGGCCTCGACCACGAAGTGGGGTCTGAGGTGGGGTATTACGAAGACACCGAAGTCGCCGGCGCCGACGATGCCGAGTCGTTTCACCGCAGCGCCATCACCAGCCGACAGCTGCTCAATCGGCGGTGCCGAAGAACTCCGTCGCGACCCAGAACCTGATGCGGTCGCTGACCGACTGGTCGAGGTCGAGGAACTGGATGCCGACGCCGACCAGCGGCTCGATCCACACCACCCGCCCGTGGCCCTGGATGTTCGGCTGGTCCTCCTGGCCGGGTAGCTGGAGGTCGAAGGTGATCACGTCGCCGACGTGCAGCGAGTGCTGGGTGTCGAGAAACATCCCCTTGTCGCTGAGGTCCGCGATCGTGGCGCGGATCGGTGGGCAGTCAGCGGAGTAGAGGACCTCGATCGGCCGTGTGATGCGAACCGCTTTGCGCTTGTCAGAGCTCATGGCATGTGCGCCGGCCGCGGCCACCGACGCCTCGATCCCTTGGATTCCCTGCGCACAGTCTAGTGCACGCAGGGACGCGCTGCTTCAGGGAGGCCGTCGGTGCCCGCTCAGGAGGTCACAGCCAGCGCTTGCGTCGGCGGTAGTGCTTGACGTCGCGGTAGCTCTTCTGGGCGCCGACGTGGTCGAGCCCGAGGTAGAACTCGCGCACGTCGGCGTTCTCTCGCAGATCGGCCGGCGCTCCTTCGAGCACCACGCGTCCGCCCTCGAGGATCGTCGCGTGGTCGGCAACCGACAGAGCCAGTGCGGCGTTCTGCTCGACCAGCAGGATGGTAGTGCCCTCCTCCCGGTTGATCCGCTGCACGATGGCGAAGATCTCCCGTACCAGCAGAGGCGCGAGACCGAGCGACGGCTCGTCGAGCAGCAGCAGCCGCGGCCTTGCCATCAGCGCCCGTCCGATCGCCAGCATCTGCTGCTCGCCGCCGCTGAGGTAACCGGCCTGCTGGCCGCGCCGCTCGCGCAGGCGCGGGAAGTAGCCGTAGACGCGTTCGAGGTCGGCGGCCAGCGAGCCGCTGCGCGTGTAGCCGCCGGCGCGCAGGTTCTCCTCGACGTCGAGGTGCTCGAAGACCCGTCGTCCCTCCATCACCTGGAAGATGCCGCGGCGCACGATCTCCGCCGCGTCGAGCCGGTCGATGCGTTCACCTTCGAATTCGATCGTGCCGTCGCTGACCTCCCCGTTGTCGGGTCGCAGCAAGCCGGAGATCGCCTTCAGGGTGGTCGTCTTGCCGGCGCCGTTGGTGCCCAGCAACGCCGCGATCTGGCCCTCCTCGACGCCGAGGGAGAGTCCCTTCAGCACCAGGATGACGTCGTCGAAGAGGACCTCGATGTTGTTGAGCCGCAGCACGTCGGGTCGGGTGACGCTCCAGCCTCAGTCGGTGGCGGTCAGCAGGCCGCTGCGCGGGGTCCAGCGTCCTTCCTGGACCTCGAAGATGCGCATGCCCTTCATGCCGCGGTGGTCGGTGGGGCTGAAGCTCACGGGTGCGGTCACGCCGCCGGTCTCGAAGTCGTCGAAGGTCTCGAGCGCCCGCCGGATGTCGTCACCGTCGATGCTGTTGTCGGTGCTCGCCGCCAGGGCGCGCCGCATGCCCTCGGCCAACAGCCCCATCGTCCACCAGCCCTGACCGAAGAGCAGCCCCTTCTCCTCGATCGACGAGCCCTGCGACTCGAGGAAGGCGGCGGCATCGTCGAGCCCGGTGACGCCCTCGCCGGGCGGCGCGTAGAGGATCGAGCCCAGCACGCCCTCGGCCGCGTCGCCCGCCAGCTCGGTGAGCACCGCGTTGGAGCACCAGTTGAGGCAGGCGAAGTCGAGGTCGAGACCGAGGCTCTGTGCTCCGCGCAGCACCACCGCGACCGGTCCCGAGGTGTTCTGGAAGACGACGTGGCGGATGCCGGCGTTCTTGATCCTGGTCAGCTCGGCGGTGAAGTCGGTGGCGCCGCGCGGCATCTCGATGGCGTCGAGCTGGAGGCCGAGTGAGGTGGCATAGACGCGACCGCCCTGCTCGATCGGCGACAGGCCGAACGGGCTGGCGTTGTGCATCACCGCGATGCGGGTCGGCGCCGGCTCGCCGGCCTCCTGCGCCGCCGCCAACATCCAGTCGAGCACGATCTGGAACTGGTGGGTGTAGCTGGTTCCGGAGAGGAAGTTGAACGGCGCCTCCTCGGGATTGCCCAGCACGTGCGAGTACGAGGCCGACATGAAGGGGATCTCGTCCTCGGCGATGCGGCCGCGCAGTGCTTCGGTATCGCCGGTGCCCCAGCCCATGAAGGCCACGGCGCCCTCGCCGACGAACTGGGAGTAGAGCTGTTCTGCCTGGTCGACCTTGTAGCCGTAGTCCTGCGCCAGCAGCTCGATCTGGCGGCCCTGTCCGTCGAGGCCGCCGTTCTGGTTGAGCCACTCTACGTAGCCCCGGATGCCGTCGGCGTAGAAGGTGCCGACGTCCGAGGTCGGTCCGGTGAGGTCGAAGATCGCTCCCACCTTGATCGCCCCACTGCCCGACTCGTCCTCGGCGTCGCCGCCGCCGCAGGCCAGCAGCGGCGCGAGAGCAGCCAGCGCCAGCGGGGCAGCCAAGCGGGTGGCGAAGGAGCGCGGTGCCGACGCGGTCGCTGTGGGCGCGTGCGTTCGCGGTGGAGATTCGAGACGGGCGGTCGGCATGGCGGCTCCTCGCGGGGTCGATGGCCGCTGTTCGAGCGCCGCGATCCGTGACGGAGGGTCTCGATCGAGGAGCGCCCGCGGCCTCTGGGGACTGGTCGGGGTACGCGATGCTAGCTCACCGGTCGTGATGCGACGTTCGCCGACTGCGGCGCGCGCTGCGGTGCGCCGTGGCCGTCTTCGGTCGGCGCGCGCAGCAGGAGGAGCCAGAGCACGGTGGCCGCCAGCAGCGCCTGATACTCCCAGAGCGCCACCGTCAGCAGCAGCAACAGCCCCCACCGAGAGGCACCGCCCAGCCGCAGCAGCGCCCAGGTCGCGGCCGGGACCAACATCAGGAACGAGTAGTTCTTGAAGCGCGGCAGCACCAGGGAGGCGGCGCAGGTCAGCAGCAGGACGTCCTCGAGCCGTAGACACGGCCGACCGCGAACGCGCCAGCGCTGCACCAGCTGCCGGGCGCTGACCGCGGCGACGACGGCGGCGAGCACCATCCAGACGGCCAGCGGCCAACCCGAAGGCGGCCCGCCGGGCAGTGGCTCGCCGAGCAGGTCCCTGGCCAGGGAGAGCGTCGAGGGATTCGACGAGCCGCGCTCGTCGAGCGCCGCCAGCCGCGTCCTCCAGCCGCGGGCGTCGAGAGTCGTCGTGGCCGCGCCCAGCAGGGGCAACGCGACAGCGCAGAGCGCACCGAGCGCTGCGGCCAGAGACCGTCTCCCCCACGGAGGCGTAGCGCTTCCGGCTCCCGGGCCGGGAGGCAGCAGGACCAGCGGCAGGAAGACGGCCAGCGGCCCCTTGACCAGGGCGGCGGCGGCGATCGAGAGAGCCGCGACGACGGGAGCGCCGGCGAGCAGTGCGGCGAAGCCCAGCCACAGCGCCAGCTGCTCGAAGACCGAGATGTTGCCGGCGTACAGGTCGCGCAGCAGCGTCTCGTGGAAGCCGGCGACCGCCACCAGGAGCAGAACGGCGAGACGCTGCGCACGGGTGATGCCCGCGTCCGACGCCAACGGCAGTGCGCTCCAGATCCACAGCAGCACCGCTGCCGCGGCGAGCTTGAGGGCGAGGAAGCCGAAGAACGTCGCGTCGACGCGGATGCCCTCCGCGAGCGGCTCGGCTCGTGGCAGGCCGATCGCGTCCGCGGCGCGGCGAGCGGCGCCGAGCGCCGACGCGACGTGGGGCGGATACACGAAGCTGAGGTGGGCCGAGCCCTGGTCGATCTGCGCCGACAACTGCGACGGCTCGTACGGATCGCCGCGGTCGGCGACCACCCTCGCCGCGCCGCGGTAGACCCCCAGGTCCCACTGCTTCGGCTCGCTCGCGGTCTGCCAGACCGCCACCAGCAGGTAGAGCGCCGCCAGGGCGGCGAGCAGGAGGAGGAGGCGTGGTGGCTGGCGGCTGGTGGGCACGGAAGCGGAGCGGAAGGGTCGGGGGATAGGGGTCAGGGGTTGGGGGATAGGGGTCAGGGAAGAGTCAGGGGTCGGGGGGCGGGGGGTGGGGATGAGG
>QQVD01000012.1 GCA_003388555.1 Acidobacteriota bacterium
CCCCCAATCCGCCTTCCCGAGATTCGCCGCCAAGGCGCAGCGGCCCGCGGCCGATGCGCCGACCGCCGAGAATCTCGTCTACCGCCAATCACGAGCTGAGCGAGGAATGGAGCGGGCCCCCAATCCGCCTTCCCGAGATTCGCCGCCAAGGCGCAGCGGCCCGCGGCCGATGCGCCGACCGCCGAGAATCTCGTCTACCGCCCAATGACGAGCGTGAGCGAGGAATGGAGCGGGAGACGAGATTCGAACTCGCGACCAACAGCTTGGAAGGCTGTGACTCTACCCCTGAGTTACTCCCGCTTTTCCTGCGCTGCGTTCCTCTCCGAGCGGCTCGACGATGGTGGAGGCGGGTGGATTCGAACCACCGTAGGGCGAAGCCCGGCAGATTTACAGTCTGCTGCCATTGTCCACTCGGCCACACCTCCGTGTGTCGATGCCGCGCGACGCCGGAGCGTCGCCTTCAAAGAGCGCGGGTCGGGTAGGCCCGCGGACCCGTTGGAGCCGGCACTCGGATTTGAACCGAGGACCTACTGCTTACAAGGCAGTTGCTCTGCCACTGAGCTATGCCGGCGGCTTCGAGTCCTCAGAGCCATCAAGAGCCCCGTGGACCAGTGCCTTGGCAGGCCCTTGGCTCGCCCCGAACGGGACGTCGGAGTCTAGCGCGTTCCCGACGCCACCTTCAACCCTCAGGGACTCGGCGTCGCCCGAGCGGCGCCGCGCCTAGCGGCCCTTCGGCGGAGATCTCAGCGACGCAGCAGCGGGATCAGGCGCCCTTCAGACGAGCTCTCGACCAGGATCGCCAGGCGACGACGGCGGGTGTCCTCCCGCTTGGCGCTCATCACCCAGTGGGCGGTCGCCTTCCGGCGCGAGGACGAGAGGCCGCTCCAGAACTCCCAGGCCGCGGCATCCGCCCGGATCTCGGCTTCGTAATCCCGGCTCAGCTCGACCCGGTCGCGCTCGTAGGAGTAGGCCTTCGAACGCTCGACGTCGGTCTGCGACCGCACCGCCCGCCCCGCCTCGGTCATCCTGCCGTCGGCCTCGAGCTGCTCGAACTTGCGCAGGTTCACCGCACTCCAGGTGCTGCCGGGACGCCGCGGCGTCAAGCGGATCCTGTAGCGCTCCTCGTCGATGCGCTTGCGGATACCGTCGATCCAACCGAAGCAGAGCGCCTCGTCGACCGCCTCCGACCAGGTCATGTTCTGGCGTCCGCTGCCCGTCTTGTAGAGCCCCAGCCAGAGCTCCTGCGCCGCGTCGTGGTGACGTTTCAGCCACGCCCGCAGCGCCGCCGCATCGCGGAAGAAGCGAGCCTCGTCAGCCGATCCACGAGCCGCCGCCATCTCAGCCCTCTTCAGGCTCCCGCGCTCCGCATCTCGGATCCTGCGCTCGCCCGCTGTCGCACGATCTCGTAGAGCAGCGCGGCCGCCGCCGTCGCGACGTTGAGCGACGCGACCCGCCCTCGCATCGGCAGCCCCACCAGGCCGTCGCAGATCTCCCGGGTGCGCTGGCGCAGGCCGTTCTCCTCGCCGCCGAGGCAGAGCACGACCGGGCCGGTCAGGTCCACCGTCCACGGCGGCGCGCCGTTCTCGTCGGCGCCATACACCCAGAACCCCTCGCCCTGCAGCTGCTGCACCGTGCGGGCGGTGTTGACGAAGCGCTCGACGTCGACCCAGGAGGCGGCACCCGCCGAGGCCTTGACGGCCGCCGGCCCGATCGGCGCCGAGCCGCGATCGCGGATCAATACGCGATCGACTCCGGCTCCTTCACAGACCCGCAGGATGGCGCCCAGGTTGCGGGGATCCTGCACGTCCTCGAGCAGAACGACGAGGCCCGGTGCGCTCGCCGCAGCCTGCACGGTCGACGGCGCTGCCGCTGCCGCTCCCGGTGCCGATGCTGCGCCCGTGGCCCCGATCCTGGCGGCGAAACCGTTGTGCGCGGCGCCGCCGGCGAGCGCCGTCAACTCGCCTTCGCTGGCGGCGCGGACCGCGATCGAGTGGCGAAGGGCGAGGCGCTCGATCTCGCGCCGGCGCTTGTCGCGACGCTGCGACCCGACGAGGATCTCCGCCACCTCGTGGGGGCGGCTGCGGAGCAACTCGCGCACCGGGTGGTAGCCGACGACGGTGCCCTCCGGCGCGCCCGCGCCCTCGGCGGCGGCCGCCCGGCCCTCCTCGCTCAAAGGTGGGGGATGTCCTTCTCCTTCGCCTCCAGTGTGGCGTTGACCTCGCCGATCCACTTGTCGTGGAGCTTCTGCATCTCGTCGTGGCCCCGCTGCTCCTCGTCCTGGCTGATCTCCTTCTCGCGCTCCATGTGCTTGAGCCGGTCGTTGCCGTCGCGCCGCGCCTGACGGATCGAGTTGCGACACTTCTCGGCCATGTCGTGGGCCAGGCGCACGAGCTCCTTGCGGCGCTCCTCGGTGAGTGCCGGCAGTGGGATGCGGATGATCTTGCCGTCGTTGGAGGGATTGAGCCCGAGGCCCGAAGCGATGATGGCCTTTTCGATCGCCGCCAACTGCGACGGATCGAAGGGCTGGGCCGTCAGCAGAGTGGCATCGGCGACGTTGAGGTTGGCGACCTGGTTGAGTGGTGTCTCGGTGCCGTAGTAGTCCACCGTCACGCCGTCGAGGATCGCCGTCGAGGCCCGGCCGGTGCGGATCTGTCGCAGCTCCGAGTGAAAGAAGGCCAGGGCGTCCTTCATCTTGCCGCCGATCTCGCGCTTGATCTCTTCCACGCTGTGTACCTCTGGGCTGGGGTGACGGGAGCGGCGGGATCTCCGCCGTCCGATGGGGTCGCTGACCGATCCGTCTGCCGCGACGCCGTGGCGCCCGGGCCGCCTCTCGGCCAGCACCGGATTCGCCCCTCAACCCTATATCGCCTCGCCCCGGTCGGGTGCGCGCTGCCGAGCGCTCACGGCCGCAGAGCCCTTCGCCCCCGCGACCTCGATCCGGCGACCGAGTGCACCAGCGACCCGATCTCGTCGCCGCAGATCACCCGACGGACGTTCCCGGGGGTCATCAGGTCGAACACGCGGATGGGGATCCCGTTGTCGCGGCAGAGGCTGATCGCCGCGGTGTCCATCACCCGCAGGTCCTTCTCCAGGACCTCCTGGTACGAGATCTCGCGCAGCAGCCGCGCGCTGGGATCCTTCTTCGGGTCGGCACTGTAGACGCCGTCGACGTTGGTCGCTTTGAGCAGGATCTCGGCGTGGATCTCGTTGGCGCGCAGAGCCGCGGCGCTGTCGGTGGTGAAGAAGGGATTGCCGGTGCCGGCGGCGAAGATCACCACCCTGCCCTTCTCGAGATGGCGGATCGCCCGGCGGCGGATGAACGGCTCGGCGACCTCGCGGATGTCGATCGCGGTCTGCACCCGGGTGACGACGCCGAGCTTCTCGAGCGCGTCCTGGAGGGCCAGGCTGTTGATCACGGTCGACAGCATGCCCATGTAGTCGCCCGTGACCCGCTCGATGCCGCGGGCGCTGGCGGCGACGCCGCGGATGATGTTGCCGCCGCCGATCACCAGCGCGGTCTCGACTCCCAGGCGCACGACCTCGCGCACCTCCTGGGCGATCTGGACGACGACGGCCTCGTCGATGCCGAAGCTCTGTGAGCCCATCAGGGCCTCGCCGGAGAGCTTGAGGAGCACTCTGCGGAAGATCGGTTCCGGTGCGGACAAAGCGACTCCTGCGGGCGCGGGATTCGGCTGACGACGCTGCTGCGGCGGCGAGTCTATCGGCACGAGGGCGTCCGGCGACGCCCAGGAAGGCTTGCGTTGGCTACGACCCGTGAGCCGCGACGGCGCGACTCACCTCGCGGATCACTCCCCGCCCTGCTCGCCGAGCTGAAAGCGAGCGAATCGAGCCACCTGGATGTTCTCGCCGATCTTCGCCACCTTCTGGGTGATCAGGTCGCCGACCGTGTGGTCGGGATCCTTGACGAAGGCCTGCTCGAGCAGCACGGTCTCGCCGTAGAACTTCGACAGCTTGCCATCGACGATCTTGTCGACGATGTTCTCGGGCTTGCCCTGCTCCAACGCCTGGTCGCGGAAGATCTGGCGCTCACGCTCGAGCACCTCGTCGGTGACCTCCTCCCGGCGCACGAAGCGCGGGTCGGCGGCGGCGATGTGCATCGCTATGTCGCGGCAGAGCTCCTGGAAGTCGTCGGTGCGCGCCACGAAGTCGGTCTCGCAGTTGACCTCGAGCAAGACGCCGATCTTGCCGCCGGCGTGGATGTACGAGCTCACCGCGCCTTCGCTGGTGCTGCGGCCGGCCTTCTTGGCCGCGGCGGCGAGGCCGCGGGTGCGCAGCGCGTCGATCGCCTTCTCGATGTCACCCTCCGCCTCGACGAGGGCCTTCTTGCAATCCATCATCCCGGCACCGGTGCGGTCCCGGAGCTCCTTGACCTGCTGTGCACTGATGGTCATGGTGTTCCTCTCTCCTCGCGCGTGGCGATCCGTGGGCGCGGAGCCCGGGCCGCGACGCTGGCGAGCGATGCGTCTTGGGGGTCGTGGCGCGCACGCGCGGCGGGGGCGCGGCGCGGTGAACGCTGTTGGCGACGCCCGGCCTCAGGCGTCGGGGAATTTGATCAGGAGACCGCGACGTCCTCGTCCGGCGGAGCTGTCGCCTTGCGCTCGGAGCCGGAAGCGTCCTCGATCGAATCGGCCTCGGCCACGGCCGCCTTCTCCTCGTCGGAGTCGGAGTCCGACCCCGCGGCATCGACCGAGCCGTTGGTCGCCCCCGCGGCCTTCTCGGCCGCGGCGGCCTGGTCGGCGGCCTCGTCGTCGGAATCGGGGATCGCGACGTGCTCGTCGGCAGGTGCAGACTTCTGGTGCACGGACGCGCCGGCCAGATAGGAGTCGGCGATGCGCGAGGTGAACAGCCGGATCGTGCGGATGGCGTCGTCGTTCGCCGGGATCACGTAGTCGACCTGTTCGGGGTCGCAGTTGGTATCGACCAGGGCGATGATCGGGATGCCCAGCTTGTTCGCCTCGGAGACCGCGATGTGCTCCTTCTTCGGATCGATGATGAAGATCGCGTCCGGCAGGCGGTCCATCTCGCGAATACCGTCCAGGTTGCGGGTCATCTTCTCGCGCTCGCGCTCGAGACGCAGCCGCTCCTTCTTGGTCAGCAGGCTGTCGGGATCCTCGAGCTTGCCCTCGGTGTCGCGGAGGCGGTCGACCGACTGTCGCATGGTGACGAAGTTCGTGAGCATGCCGCCGAGCCAGCGGTGGGACACCCAGAACTGACCGCAGCGCTTCGCCTCGGTCTCGACCGCCTGCTGCGCCTGGCGCTTGGTGCCGACGAACAGGATGCGACGACCGTGTCGCCCGAGGTGGGCGACGAACTCCGACGCCTCGACGAAGCGCTGTTGGGTCGACTGCAGATCGATGATGTAGATGCCGTTCCGGCGTCCGAAGATGAACGGGCGCATCTTCGGGTTCCAACGCCGGGTCTGGTGTCCGAAGTGGACGCCAGCCTCCAGCATCTCGCGCATGTTGACCTGTACCAAGACGAATTCCTCCAGAGAGCCTTAGCGCTTGCTGAACTGGAAGCGCGCCCGAGCGCCCTTCTGTCCGTACTTCTTGCGCTCTTTCTTGCGGGGGTCACGCGTGAGGAACCCGGCCGACTTGAGGGTCGGGCGCAGGTCAGGCTCGACAGACAGGAGGGCACGCGAGACGCCGTGACGGATGGCACCCGCCTGACCGGCGACGCCGCCCCCCTTGACCGTGACCGTGAAGTCGTAGTTCTCACTCCGTTCCACCAGCTCCAGCGGCTGGCGGACGATCATCCTCAGAACCTCGTTGCCGAAGTACTCCGACAGCGCCCTGCCGTTGACCTCGATGCTGCCGCTGCCGGGCCGCAGGAAGACACGCGCAGTCGAGGTCTTGCGGCGTCCGGTACCGTAGTGCGTTTCCATTCTCGGGCGTCTCCTTCAGCGCTGGCCGGCTTCGTTCGCGGCGGCCAGTCGCGGGACTCTCGGATCTAGGCGCTGCCGAGGTCCAGGGGTTCGGGTTTCTGGGCGGCGTGGGGATGTTCGCCGCCCGCGTAGACCTTGAGCTTGCGGAACTGCTGTCGCCCGAGACTGTTCTTGGGCAGCATGCCCTTCACCGCGAGCTCCACCAGGCGCTCGGGACGACGGGCGCGCAGGCGGGCAGCGCTCTCCTGCTTGAGCTGACCCGGCATGCCGCTGTGGCGGTAGTAGGTCTTCTGCTCTTCCTTGCGACCGGTCAGCACCGCCTTGTCGGCGTTCAGCACGATCACGAAGTCGCCCCTGTCCATGTGCGAGGCGCACGTGGGCTTGTGCTTGCCGCGCAGCACCTTGGCGACGGCGGACGACAGTCTGCCGACCGGCACGCCGTCCGCATCGACCACGTACCAGCGGCGGTCGACGTCGGCTGCCTTGGGGGTGTAGGTGTTCATGACGGTGTTGATCTCCAGCTCCAAGCTGACTCGGCCCCCCGACGCGTCGTTGCCGCGCCTGGAGGCCCACGAAGGGATCCGTGCTCGCTGGCGGTGGCGCCGTGGACCGGCCTCGACCGCGTGCTGCCGACGCCGATCGGGCGCACCGGAACCGTGGCCCCGCGGGCGCGGTCCGTGCCGCTCACTGACGTCGGTTGTCGGCGGGGCGATCGACGACGAACCGCCGCTGGCCCACCGAACAAAGAACGACAAGTTTAGGTCCTCCCGAGCTCGCCTGTCAACAACCCGTGAGCGCGCGTTCTACGGCGATCTACGGCGATCTACGGCGATCTACGGCTGATGTACGGCTGATGTGCGGCGTGATCTCCCGCTCACGTCCCGCAGAAAGCCGCGCCGAGGCACCGCGTGCAGTCCGACGGCGCGACGTGCCGGCTGGCGGAGTACGATGACCGGCAGCCGCGGCGGCGCCCCGGTGGCCGGCCGGGGGCCGACGGCCGCCCGGCGCCCCGAGCGGCAACGAACGGAGAGGAGACAGCGTGAGCAGCGGAGGCACGGGAAAGCTGCGCGTCGGCCTGACCGGGGGGATCGCCTCGGGAAAGTCGACCGTCGGGCGGCTGATGGCCGAGGCCGGCTGCACCGTCACCGACGCCGATCGGCTCGTCGCCGAGCTCTACCGCCCCGGCGGCGAGGGCGCCGCGGCCGTCGCCCGCCTCTTCGGCGACGAGATGCTGCGCCAGGACGGCAGCGTGGCGTCCGAGCGGCTGGCGCGCGTCGTCTTCGCCGATCCGCTGGCCCGACGTCGCCTCGAGGCGGAGATCCACCCGCTGGTCGGAAAGCGCTTCGCCGAGCTCGCCGCAGCGGCCACCGGCCCACTGATCGTCTTCGAGGCGACCCTGCTGGTCGACACCGGTGGCTACCGCAACTTCGACGCCCTGGTCACCGTCGAGGCGGATCCCGAGCTGCGGGTGCGACGTGCGGTGGCGCGAGGCCTCGACGAGGAAGAGGCGCGCGCCCGGCTCGCCGCCCAGACCTCGTGCGAGGCGCGCACCGCGGCGGCCGACTTCGTGATCCTCAACGAGGGCACGCTCGACCAGCTGCGTGAGAGGGTGCTCGAGGTGGTGGCGCAGCTGGAGCGCCGGGCCGCGGAGGGCGTGGGGGACAGGGGTCAGGGGTCAGGGGTCAGGGGATAGGGGTCAGGGGTCAGGGGATAGGGGTCAGGGGTCAGGGGTCAGGGGTCAGGGGTCAGGGGATAGGGGTCAGGGGATAGGGGTCAGGGGATAGGGGTCAGGGGATAGGGGGCAGGGGGCAGGGGTTGGGGCGTCGGGAACGGGGCACTGCCGCGATGCCCGCCGCCCTCACCGTGCCGGCGACGCGGGCTGGGCCAGGCCGGCCTCGACCAGGCGCCCGACGAGATCCCTCCAGGCCAGTCCGCGGTGACCGCTGCGGTCCTTCTCGGCGTCTCCGAGCTCGGCATAGGTGAGCGGTCTCTGCCCGGCCGGGAGCGGCTGCCATCGCGGCACGAACACGGGGTCCCAACCGAACCCGCCGTCGCCTCGCGGCGCTCCGAGCAGCTGGCCGGGAGTGGCGCCGAAACCGACGATCCTGCGCTCGCCGTCGCAGTAGCAGACGGCGCACTCGGCCACCGCCGAGGGCTCGCCGAGCCGCTGCGCCAGGCGCCCGATCCCTTCGGAGCCGATCGCCGCCAGCATCCACTTGACCAGCGGACCGGGGAAGCCGTTCAGTGCCGCCAGCCCGAGTCCGGTCTCCTCCACCACCAACGGCTCTGAGAGACGCCGCCAGGCCTCCTCGGCCTTCGCCGACAGGACCGTGCGGAGGTCTGCCGACTGGATCTCGGGGAGATCGATCGCTCTGCAACGCAGTGCCCGACCGAGGATCCGCTCGGTCTCGGCGACCTTGCCGGGGTTGCCGCTGACCAGCACGAAGGGAGGCAACCGTACCGAACCCAGGTCGACCGCGGCGGCAGAGCCTGAGGCGCCGACCTCGCCACGGCTCTGCATCATCCTCTGGCCCCGGGTGCCGCGCGGCGCGGCGACCGGCGACCGCCCGTTCGACCCGGCTCGACGCCGCGACCCAGCACACGGAAGGCACGCACCCTGGTCTGCAGCCCCTTGAGCGCGTGCTCGCCGAGAGGCTCGCACTCGAACCCCGGCGGCAGCAGACGGTGGGTGCTCTCACCGATCACGAGATCCCCGGGCTTGGCGACGCCGCTCTCGAGCCGCTGGGCCAGGTTCACCGTATTGCCGAGAACGGTGTAGTCGACCCGGTCCTGGCTGCCGACGTCGCCGACCAGCACCGGGCCGCTGTTGACGCCGATGCGGTAGGCGACCTCCGGCCGACCGGCGCCTCGTCTCTCCTCGTTCCACTCGCGGACGGCGGCGACGAGCTGCAGCCCGGCGCTGACCGCCCGTTCGGCGTGGTCCTCCTGATCCAGCGGGGCGCCGAAGAACGCCATGACGCAGTCGCCGATGAACTTGTCGAGGGTCCCGCCGTGGGCGAAGACGGCCTCGGTGGCGCGCGAGAAGTAGCCCTCGAGGAGATCCGCCACCTCGTCCATCGAGGCGTGCTCGCTGAACGCCGTGAAGCCCACCAGATCGCCGAACAGGACGCTGACCTCCGCCTTGCGCAGGCCTCTGGCTCCGATCTCCTCGCGATCTACCCTCAGCACCTCCTCGACCACGCTCGGGGAGTGGTAGCGCTCCAGCCGGCCGCGACTGCGGCGCTCCTGGATGCGCTGGATGCCGACCGCACCGTAGTTCGCCACGGTGATCAGGAAGTCGAGGTCGGCACCGCCGAAGCGGCCCTTCTGAAACGGCGAATCGACCTGGATGAAGCCGACGATCTCGCCCTCGGCCCACAGCGGAGCGCACATCGCCGAGCGGATCCCGTGCAGCCGGATCGACTCGCCGCTGGCCAGCCGCCGATCGTCCAGCGCGTCGAGGCTGAGCAGCCCGACCTGATCCTGCATCACGGTGCGCAGGATCGTCTGCGACACCGGGACCTCCTCGCTGGGGCGGATCTGCACCTCCGAACCGTCGCGGAGGATCTCACAGCGCAGGTTGTCGATCGTCGATCCGAGCAGGACGAAGGCGCGGTCGACCCGCAGCGAGGCGAAGACCACCTCGAGCATCGTGCGCAGCACCGTGGTCTCGTTGTCGGCGCGCAGCAGGTCGCGAGCCAGTCGGTTCAGCGCGTCGAGGTAGCCACGCACCGACGCCTCGGCAGCCGGCGGAGGACCGGCCGAGGAATCCGACCGGCTGTCTTCACCGCTGCGGCGTCCGAGCAGCGGATCGAGCTGCTGGTCCTCCTGCACCAGGTCGGACAGCTTGCGCACGATGGTGCCGGCCGGGATCGGCCCGTCGCCGCCGAAAGCCGCCATGGCGTCGCCAGACGTCGAGGCCGGCACCGTGGCGCCGCCAGCCGTGGCCGGCGTACTGCCCGCACCTTCGCCCGCAGGACCGGCCGCGCCCTCGGACGCGCGCGCGCTCCGGCCCGCTCCTCTGCCGCGGGCAGCGCCCTCGAGCAGCAGCACGAACTTCCCGATCTGCAGCTCGTCGCCAGCAGCGACGACCGCCTGCTTGCGCTGCTTGCCGTTGACCTTTAGGCCGTTGGTGCTGCCCAGGTCTTCCGCCACCAACGCGTCTCCCTGCCAACGCAGGAGCAGGTGCTGGCGCGAGACCGATCCGTCGGAGAGCACGATGTCGTTGTCGCCACCGCGCCCGATGCGCAGCTCGGAGGCGGTGAGAGGCACCGATCGCTCCCCGTCTCCGGGGTCGAAACGCAGGCTGTAGGTCATCAGCTCCCGATCCGTGGACAGCCGGAGAACGGCCGCTCCGCTGGCGCCTCGCCGTCACCGCGCCGGCCGGCGAGCAAACTAGCACGGCGCCGAGCGGCCCGTGGCAGAACGCTGGTGGAGCTGAGCGCCGGAATCAGCGGCCCCTGGCCGGGCGTCGCCGACGGAGGCGACGCTGGAGCCTCGGCGAGGAGGCAACCAGGGCCCGAGGGGCCGCAAGCCCGTGTGCGTCGAGGAGGCGGGGACGGGAGGACCAGATCCGGTGTGAGGCACCTGCCGGTCGACAGCCTCGCGGCTTCCGACGTCGAGGCTGCGCCTCGTCTGGCGACCGTCGAGGAGGCCACACGCAGGCGGCCCGGACGCAGCGCGGACGAACTCCCGGGAGCGAACGCTGGTCTAGACTGAGGGCGATGACGGAACGACCACGCCCGACCCCCCAGAACCCGCTGCACGAGCGCTACGCCAGCGACGAGATGGCGGCGCTGCTCAGCGCCGAGCACCGCTACACGACCTGGCGTCGGGTGTGGATCACACTCGCCGAGTGTCAGCGCGATCTCGGCCTGGAGATCCGCGGCGCCCAGATCGAGGCCCTGCGCCGCGTCGCCGGCCAGATCGATCTCGCCCGGGTGGCCGAGATCGAACGCGAGACCCGTCACGACGTGGTGGCTCATCTGCGCCACTTCGCCGAGCTCGCCGGCGAGGCCGGCGGCATCCTGCACCTCGGCGCCACCAGCGCCTTCGTCACCGACAACACCGACGCACTGCTGCTGCGCGAGGGCCTCGAGCTGATCGAGCGTCGCATCGCCACCGTGCTCCGCGGGCTGTCCGACTTCGCGGCCGCCCACCGGGCGCTGCCCTGCCTGGCCTACACCCACTTCCAGCCGGCTCAGCTCACCACCGTCGGCAAGCGTGCCTGCCTGTGGGCGCAGGACCTGCTCGCCGACCTCGAAGAGGTGGCCCACCGGCGCCAGCGGCTGCGCTGCCGCGGAGCCAAGGGCACCACGGGCACGCAGGCGAGCTTCCTGACCCTGTTCGGCGGCGACCACGACAAGGTCCGCGAGCTCGATCGCAGCGTCGCCGAGCGCCTCGGCTTCCCCGCCAGCTGGCCGATCACCGGACAGACCTACCCTCGCAAGCAGGACACCGTCGTGCTGCAGGCCCTCGCCGGGGTCGGTGAGAGCTGTCACAAGATGGGCACCGACCTGCGGCTGCTGCAGGGCGTCGGCGAGCTCTCCGAGCCCTTCGGCGACGCCCAGGTGGGCTCCTCGGCGATGGCCTACAAACGCAACCCGATCCGTGCGGAACGCATCTGCGGCCTGTCGCGCCGGCTGATCACCGACGCCCTCAACGGTCCCCTCAACAGCGCCACCCAGTGGCTCGAGCGCAGCCTCGACGACTCGTCGAACCGACGCCTGGTGATCACCGACGCCTTCCTCACCTGCGACGCGGTGCTGACCTTGGCGGCGGGGGTCGCCAGCGGCCTCGTGGTCCGACCCGAGGCGATCGAGGCGAGGGTGCGTCGCGAGCTGCCGTTCATGGCCACCGAGACCTTCCTGATGGAGGGCACGATGCGCGGCGGCGATCGGCAGCTGCTGCACGAGGTGATCCGCGAGTACAGCATGAAGGCGCACGCGGCGGTCTCCGCAGGTCTGGAGAACCCCCTGCTCGACGCCATCAAGCAGGACGGGCGTTTCGGTCTCTCGGCCGGGGACGTCGACCGACTCGTCGACCCGGTCGCGTTCACCGGGCGCTCGGCGGAACAGGTCGACGAGTTCCTCGCCGAGCAGCTGCGGCCCGCCATCTCGGGCCACCAGCCGCTCGAGACCGAGGAGCCGCGGGTCTGAGGTCGGGGTCCGAGGCGGAGCGGGGAGACGACGTCCGGCGATGCACCACCCACCCTCGAAGGTCCTCGCGCCAGCGCCGCGCCGTCCGCGCAGGCTGGCCCGGGCCTGCATCCCGGTGGTGGCGCTCGCCATCCTGCTCGGCGGCTGTCGCGCCCGACCTCCGGAGCCACCGGCGCTCGATCCACCGCCGCGCGAGCCGCTCGAGACCGATCCCGTCGCCGCACCGGAGCCGCCGCGGAGGACACCCACCGCACCACCGCCTCGCAGTCGAGCGCGCGAACGTCCGCGGCGCCCCGAGGCGCTGCCACCAGAAAGCGAAGCGCCTCGCTACGTCGAGCGTGGCCTGGCCTCCTGGTACGGCCCCGGATTCGACGGAAGGCGCACCGCCAACGGCGAGCGCTTCGACATGGACGGCGTCTCCGCCGCTCACAAGACCCTGCCGTTCGACACTCTCGTGCGGGTGCACAATCTCGACAACGGGAAGAAGATCGACGTGCGGATCAACGACCGCGGCCCCTTCATCGCCGGTCGCATCATCGACCTCTCCAAGGGAGCCGCGCGCGGCATCGATCTGATCGGCCCGGGTGTTGCGTCGGTGGAGATCGAGGTGCTGCGCTGGCCGGAGCACCTGGTGCCCGGCGGTGCGAACGGATCGAGGACGGGGCCTCGCGAGATCCAGGTCGCCTCGTTCCGCGACCGCGACCTGGCCCGCGATCTGGCCCGATCGCTCTCGCGGGTCCCGGAGCTGCGCGAACCGGTGGTGGTCGAGCGTGCGACTCCTTGGCACCGGGTACGGATCCGCGAGGTCAGCGCCGCGCGCCTCGAGGCGGTGCTGGCACTGCTGCGGGGCCGCGGCTTCGACCCCCTGGTGCTCGACGGTCGCTCGCGTCGCTAGCTGCTCGGCGCTCGCGCCGGAACCGTCGGCGCAGACGCCAGGGCGGCGAGCACCGCCTCGGCGACCTGTACCGACATCCGCTCCTGCGCCTGTTCGGTGTAGGCGCCGACGTGCGGCGAGGCGACGACCCGCGGATGAGCCGCCAGGCGTGCGGACACGCTGTGCCGAAAGTGCTCCGCCGCCGCGCTCGCCAACCCCTCCTGCTCGAAGACGTCGATGCCGGCGCCCCAGACGTGTCCGCGCTCGAGCAGCTCGAGCAGCGCCGACTCGTCGACCAGCCCGCCGCGTGCCGCGTTGAGCACCACCGCACCGACCGGGAGCCTCGCCAGCACCTGCGCGGAGAGCAGGCCACGGGTGCCGGAGTCGAGCGGTGTGTGGATGGTCAGCACCTGCGAGCGCTCGACCATCTCGGGCAGCGACTCGACCGGCTCGACCCCGAAGGCGGCGAAACGCTCCGCGCCGATGTAGGGATCGTTGGCCAGCACCCGCATGCCGAAGGCCCGCAACCGCAGCGCGACCGCGGAGCCGATCCTGCCGAGGCCGACGATGCCCAGCACCCGGCCGGAGAGCTCGAGGCCGCGGAGGGTGCCGCGCGACCACTCACCCCGTTTGAGCTCGGCGTCGCGGGCGCCGAGCTGCCGCACGGTGGCAAGCAGCAGCGCCACGGTGTGCTCGGCGGCCGAGACGGTGTTGGCGTCCGGCGTGTTCACCACCACCACGCCTCGACGCCCGGCTGCCTCGGTGTCGATGTGATCGATGCCGACACCGGCTCGGCCGATCACCCGCAGGCGCGCAGCCGCGGCGAGACGGTCGGCGTCGACCGGGGTCGCGGTGCGCACGATCAGAGCGACCGCCTGCTCGAGCGAGGCGTCGAGACGCTCGCGCGGCGGGCACTCGACCACCTCGTAGCCGGCCGCGACGAGGAGCTCGAGGCCGGCCGGATGCATCGGGTCGGCGACGACGATCCGGCCGCCGCCTGCCGCGGCCTCAGTCGCCGCCATCGGCGTCGTCCGCGAGCAGGTAGGGGCGGCGCAGCCTCGCCGCCAGCTCCGTGCCGCTCACCTCCACGCCGCCGCGATCGTCGGCCGGGCGGCGCGGCGGCCGCAGGCCCCAACGGTCTTCGGCGACCCTCCGCAGGGAGACGGCGCGCAGAACCCGACCGCGCGGCTGCAGCTCGCCGATCAGCTCGGCGGGCGCACCGCCTGTGCCGACGACGAGGACCGCGGCGCAGCCGAGGAAGTGCTCGCGCACCAGGTCGGCCAGCGGCGCCGGGCCGCGACGCGGCTTGAGCACCAGCGATCCCGACTGGTGCAGCTGCACGCCACGCAGGGCGCCCGACCGCGCGGCGAGCTGCAGCCGTGGCGGCACCGGGAGCTCGCTCTGCCGGTCGAGAGCCAGGAGGCCGACGCGAAGCCCGGCCGCCGCGAGAGCGCCGAGGAGCGCTTCGAGCTCGACATCGCCGATGCCCTCGTCGGCGAGCAGCAGGTGCACCGGGCGCACCGCTCAGGCCCTCTCGCCGGGGGTCGGCGGGCGGCCATGCGGGTAGAGGAACACCTCCCGCTCGAGGCACTCGCGCCGGAACTCCTCTTCGTCGGCGGCCCAGCCGGCGACCCACTCGTCGACATCCCCACCCCGGTCGAGCAGCTGGCGCGGCTCGCTGCTGCCGAGCAGCAGGTCGAGCGCCGGGCGGTCGCTGCGGAACTCGTAGGGCGCCCGGCGCCAGGAGAACCCCTGCGGGCTCTCGGCGGCGCACCGACGCAGCACGGTGAGCAGCTCGAGGCCGAAGCGGGTGGGCCGCGGCGGCGGCGCGACGACGACGATCTCGACGCCGCCGCAGACGCTGCCGGCGTGCTTCTGGAACTGGGGCCTGAACAGCGCCGGTACGGTCCGCAAAGCCTGCGAAGAACCGTCGTCGAGCGCTCCCAGACGTGCCTCGAGCCGACGCTGGACGAGCGCCGGATCGAGCCCGGGCGCACCGACCAGCTGGAACGGGCGGGTGGTGCCGCGGCCCTCCGAGAGCTCGGTCGCCTCGAGCAGGCAGAGACCCGGATAGATCAGCGCCGCGGCGATCGACGGCATGTTCGGAGAGGGCGCCACCCAGGGCCGCCGGCGCCACCAGACCAGATCGGAACGGCTCCACCCTGAGACCGGGAAGACGCGCAACGCGCTCTCGTCCCAGCCCCGGCGACGCGCCTCCAGCATCACCAGCTCGGCCAGGGTCAGCCCGTGACGGACCGGCGTGCGGAAGGCACCGACGAAGCTCTCGAAGCCGGGTTCGGGCAGATTGCCCTCGACCTCGGTGCCGCCGAGGGGATTGGGGCGGTCGAGGACCCAGACCTCGCATCCGGCCCGCAGCGCCGCCTGGGCCGCCCACACCGCCGTCGCCACGAAGGTGTAGTAGCGGCTGCCGATGTCCTGCAGGTCGACGACGAGCAGATCGAGACCCGAGAACGCCTCGGGCGACGGTTCGAGCGACGCCTCGTCGTCTCCGTAGAGCGACGCGACGGCGATACCGGTCAGCGGGTCGGTCGACTCGGCCGCCGCCACCATGTCCTGCTCGACGCCGAAGAAGCCGTGCTCGGGTCCCATCAGCACGCTCGGCGGCTGGCCGAGGCGCGCCAGGGCGACGTGGGCGAGCTCGAACCGCTCGCTGAGTGACGCCTGGTGGGCGAGCAGCGCGTAGCGCCGACCGCGCAGCAGCTCGGGCGCCGCCAGCAGTTCGTCGAGACCGACTCTCACGGACACGATCGCACGGTTGCTGGGGGCCTCATCCCGCCGGCTCGCGCGGCGCGGCGGTGGAGTCGGCCTCCGGCGCCGACCTCCGGTAGTCGCCGCTCTTGCCACCGCTCTTGGCTTCGAGCCGCAGCGAGGTGATCTCGGCGCCGCGATCGATCGACTTGACCATGTCGTAGATCGTGAGAGCCGCCACGCTGCACGCGGTCAGCGCCTCCATCTCGGCGCCGGTGCGGGCGGTCACCACGACCCTGCTGCGCACCACGACTCCCCGCTCCGTGTCCTCGACCTGTACGTCGACCTGCTCCAGCGACAGCGGGTGGGCCAGCGGGATCAGCTCCCAGGTCCGCTTCGCCGCCTGCACCCCGGCGAGCTGGGCGGTGACCCGGGCATCGCCCTTGGGCAGCGCGGCGAGACGCCGGCGGGTCGCCTCGGCGAGGAGCACCAGGCAGGACGCCTCGGCGACCCGGCGCGTCACCTGCTTGGCCGAGACGTCGACCATCCGCACCCCGCCCTCGGCGTCGACATGGGTGAGAATCGGTGGCCCGGCGGTGTTCGGCATCGGTCGCGCTCGTGTGCGAGGTGCTCACCGGTCGCCACGAGGACTTCGGCCCGGCGGGCCTCGGACCCCCGCAGACGCCGGCGGGACGGCCCGAGATGGTACCACCGCGGCCAGGCACCGACCGGCGGGCCGACGCCGCGGCGGCGACCCCATCGGAGGTTGGAAAGAGATCGATGTCGACCGCCTTCGTGATCCCCGTCCTCGACGAGGCCGGCCGCCTGCCGGAGCTGCTCGAGCGGCTGCGCACCCTC
>QQVD01000066.1 GCA_003388555.1 Acidobacteriota bacterium
ACGGCACGGACCCGCCGCCCCAGCGAGCTCGACGAGTCGAGCAGCAGCGCCACGTCGAGCGGCAGGTCCTCCACCGGCTCGACTCGTTCCAGCGGCCGCGGCTCGCCGCCGACCTGCAGCGAGATCTCGTCGCCCTGCACTCCCACCACCGGCGCCCCAGCCGAGTCGACCGCGGTGACGAAGACCTCCTCGAGCAGGATCTCGACCTCCTCGGGGCGCTGCCCGGAGAGGATCACCAGGTCCTCGCGCGCGGCTCCGTCGTCGAGCGAGGCCTCGACCCGGGCGAAGGCGAGACCGGCGAAGGGCGGGCGCGCGATCGGGCACGACAGCTGCGACGACCCTGCCGGCCCGCCGGCGGCTTCGACCTCGGCGCGCGGCAGCACCCGTTCCTCGAGCAGCAGGGCGTTGAGGTAGCAGCGCAGTCGCACCGTCGCGGCCTCGAGCGGCAGGCTGAGCTCGACCGCCAGGCGGCGGTGCTCGCCGCCCGGGTCGCGGGCCGAGCGCAGCGCAGCGAAGCGCACCCGCAGCGGCCGGTCGCGGCGCTGGATCACCAGCTCGTCGCGGGCCTGCTCGCGGCCCTGGTCGTCGCGGGCGACGGCGGCGAATCGGTGGGTGTCGGCGGTGGTGGCGACGGTCGCCACGAACGGCGCCCGCTCGAGCCGCTGCACCAGCTCGCCGTCGCGCAGCAGGTCGACGCCGGCGATCGGGCCGCCGGAGACGGCCGCTTCGAGCTCGACCCGGTCGGCGACGCGATCGACCACCCGTGAGCGCAGGCGCACCTGCGGCAGCGCGGTGAGCTGCACGATGCGATCGCGGGTCAGCTGCGCCAGACCGCCGCGTCGACCGGGAGGCTCCGGCGCCGGCTCGCTGGCGGCGGCGACCTGCAGCCGGGGCTCGGTGCGCAGCAGCACCACGCCGTCGCCGCGCCGCACCCGCAGCGCCAGCGTGTACTCGCCCGGTCGCAGCTTGCGGTAGAAGTCGACCCGGACGCGGCCGTCGCGCGGCGGAGTGCCGACGACGTGGTGCACGACCTCGAAGCCCTCGATCAACCGGCCGTCACGCCGGACGTCGCCGACGATCTCGATGCGCTCGAACAGCGAGCGGCCGTCCAGCGTCGCCAGCGTCTCCACCGGCAAGGCCACCTCGCCCCGCACGATGGTGGTCCGGAAGTAGGAGCCGGTGGGCTCGAGACGGAGGGTGCCGGCGCCGAAGCGGTCGGTCGCGCCGCCGGTGGCCAGGGCCGGCATCGGCCCGACGCCCCGTCGCCAGCCGAGCAGCTCGACGAGCTCGGCGCGGTCCGGCGCACGTTCGAGGGTCGACGCCAGCTCGTCGGCCCGCTGGCGCGAGATGCACTCCTGGCGCACCGCGCCGGCGAGCAGCTGTTCGATCGGATCGGCGTCCTCGCGCACGAAGGTGAGCTGCTCCGGCGCCGACCTGGCGGTGAGCACCTCGAAGCTGCGCGGATCGAAGCTGGAGGTCTGGACGAAGGCGACGGTGAGGTCGCCGCCGTCCCACGGCGACCCGGTCTGCAGCGTCAGCAGCGCCGGGTCCCAGTGCCACAGCTGCAGTCGGCGCAGGATCGAGTCGCAGCTGGGCAGGTCCTCGATCGACCGCGGCGGGCCGGCGATGCGCACCACCTCGAGCTGCAGCTCCGAGCGCAGCCGCATCTCGGCGGCGGCGCGCCGGTTGCGCTCGAAGCGACCGCGCTGCGCCGGCGGGCGGCTCTCCCAGAAGGCGTCGATGAAGCGTTCCTTGGCGACGAAGGCCGACGCCGGGATCGCCTCGAAGCGCGCGGCGCGTTCCGCGTCGAGCAGGAAGCGGGCCTCCTGCAACCACTGCTCGTAGACCGACGAGACCGGGCGCTGCGCGACGTCCTGAGCGCTGGCCGCGGCGCTCCACGGCGCCGCCCCAGCCACCAGCGCGGCGACGAGCAGCGCGACGGCACACCGTCCTCCGTCCGCTGTCCCAGGCGACGGCCGCACCGGGCGCCGCGTAGGGACGACAAGGCCCGACCGGAGGCGCCGGGCTCCGCATGCCGACGCCCTCCTCGCACGGGGCACTAAGATCCGTGGCCACTGCATGCGAGTCCCCACAACCCCACCGCGGCGACGATTTCATCCCCCGCCTCCACTCCCAGGTGCCAGCTGGCGGGCCCGGCGAGGCATCGGCGGCTGTCTGATGGCGCTCGCCGTGGCTCTCTCCGCCGACGTCGCACCGGCCCAGGAGAGGGTGCTCGACGACGACCAAGCCGCCGCGGTCGCCGAGGCGGTGGAGCGCCTTCGCGCGCTCCGCGCCGAGGCCGAGGCCCTGCTCGACGCCCTGGCCCCGGAGCTGCGCCGGGAGGTCGAGCGGCGGCTCGAGGCCGAGGACCGAGAGGTGTCGCCAGAATCCGCCGATCCCGAGTCCACCTCACCCGAGACGGCGCCGGAAGCGGAGACCTCCGTCGATCCACCGCCGAGTCCGGCGGAGCCGCCCGCGGAGGCGACACCGGCGGAAGGAACTGGGGCGGCGCCGCCGCGGGCAGCCGCGCCCGCCGCGGTCGGAGCGGAGCCGTCCCCCGGCCCGGCGGCGGCGGCGGCCGAGCCACCGCCACCCGCCAGGGCGACACAGCAGCCGGCCCGCGCCCCGCGTCGCACCTGCAACACCCTCGCCCTCTTCGACAGCAGCGGCGACGGCCTGTTCAGCGGCAGCGACCGCCACTGGCGTCACTTCTACCTGTGGAACGACGACGGAGACGCAGCGGTCTCGCCCGAGGAGATCACCAGCCTGTTCGACGCCGGAGTGCGGCAGGTCCGTCTCGACCTCCAGCGCTTCGACGCCGTGGGCGACCGCTCGGGCGAGATCGAGGTCGGCGCCTACATCGTCCTGCGCTCGCCGTCGGCCCGGCGCTCGAAGTTCGCCAACAGCGGCAGGCTGGTGCTCGACACCGACGACGTGCTGCGCAGCCGTGGGCCGCGGCTCGTCGGCCCGTCAGGCGAGACGCTCGCAGGACTGCAGCCGATCGTCGCCGGCCTCTCACTGGTGCTGCCGGACGGCCAACGCATCGCGCTCGACTGCCCCTGAGCGTCACCGCTGGCGCTCGGGCGCTCAGACGCTCGTTCCCGCGCCCTTCCCCAGCCGTGCGTCGAGCCACTGCTCGAGGTAGGTGAACACCTGCTCGCGCTCCGGCTCGTTGAACATCTCGTGGTAGAGCCCCTCCCAGACCTTGTGGGTCACCCACTTCGCCGGCGCCTTCTGCACCCACCGGGCGGTCGCCTCGGGGTCGACCAGGCGATCGCTCCCCGACTGCATGACCAGCAGCGGCAAGGCGAGCTCGCCAGCCCGACGGTGCGCCTCGTCGATCGCGGCGCGCGTCTCGGCGTACCAGCGGGGAGTGACCTTGCGCGAGACCAGCGGATCGGCGAAGTAGGCCTCGACGACGTAGGGGTCGCGGCTGATCCAGCGTCCGTCGACTCCGGGGATGCGGGTGCGCGGCGCGATGCGCAGCAGCAGCGCCGCCAGCAGACGCTTGAAGAACCCGGGCTCCTGGTCCGCCGGCACCCCGAGCGCCGGCGACGAGACCACCGCGGCGTGCAGGTCGGTGGGGGCATCGAGCACGTCGAGCACGGTGATCAGGCCGCCCATCGAGTGGCCGATCTGCACCAGCGGCAGATCGCCGAAGCGCTCCTTCAGCTTGCGACGCGCGGTGCGCACGTCGTCGAGGTACTCGGTGAAGGAATCGACGTGAACGCGCAGCCCCTCGCTGCGGCCGTGGCCGCGCAGGTCGAGGGCGGCGCAGGCGAAGTCCTGGCGCGAGAACCAGTCGATCGGGTGCCCGTAGCGGCCCGAGTGCTCGGCCAGACCGTGCACGAAGAGCAGCACCCCCCGCGGCCGGCGCGGCGCCCATGCCTGCAGGACGATCTCGGTCGCACCGCTCGAAGTGAGGGTGTCCTCGCGGTGCGCCAGCACCAGAGTCTCGGTGGTCGGTTTCCGCTCCACGGGACAAGGATAAGCTCGCCGCCGTGTTTCGCAAGCTCCTGATCGCAAATCGGGGCGAGGTCGCGGTGCGCGTGGCGCGCACCGCCCACCGTCTCGGCATCGAATGTGTCGGCGTCGCCTCCGAGGCCGACCGCGACGCGTCGTGGACCCGGCAGCTCGATCGGGTGGTCGTGCTCGGGCCGCCGGCCTCGGCCGAGTCGTACCTGGCGATGGAGCGCATCGTGCAGGCCGGGCGTCAGAGCGGCTGCTCCGCGGTGCATCCCGGCTGGGGCTTCCTCGCGGAAAGCCCCGATTTCGCGGCCCTTTGCGAGCAGTGGGGGCTCACCTTCGTCGGGCCGCGCCCGGCGACGATGGATCGCCTCGGCAAGAAGCTGCCGGCCAAACGCGCCATGGCGCGGGCGGGCCTCGAGCCGATCCCGGGCAGTCTCGAGCCACTCGAGAGCGACGAGCAGGCGCAGCGACTGGCGCGGGAGATCGGTTTCCCGGTGATCGTCAAGGCCGACTCGGGGGGCGGCGGTCGCGGCATGCGACGTTGTGACGAACCGCAGCAGCTCTCCGCCGCGATCGACGAGGCGGCGGCGGAGGCACGGGCGGCTTTCGGCGATCCGACGGTGTATCTCGAGAAGTACCTCGCCGGCGGCCGCCACATCGAGGTGCAGGTGCTCGCCGACGCCTTCGGCGCCGCAGTGCACCTCGGCGAGCGCGACTGCTCGGTGCAGCGCAAGCACCAGAAGCTGATCGAGGAGACGCCGTCGCCGGGCCTCGACGACCGGCAGCGCGCCGAGCTCGGTCGCGCGGCAGCCGAGGCGGCGGCGCGCATCGGCTACCGCGGTGCCGGAACCGTCGAGTTCCTGCAGGCCCCCGGCGGGGAGATCTACTTCATGGAGATGAACACCCGGCTGCAGGTGGAGCACCCGGTGAGCGAGGAGGTGACCGGGATCGATCTGGTCGAGCACCAGCTGAGAGTGGCCGCCAACCAGCCGCTCGCCCTGCGCCAGGAGGAGATCGGCTTCTTGGGCTGCGCCATCGAGTGCCGCATCAACGCCGAGGACCCGAACGACGACTTCCGCCCCTCGCCGGGCGAGGTGACCCGCTTCGACTTCCCCGCCGCGGTGGACGACACGGCTGGCGCCAGGGTGCGCGTCGACAGCCACGTCACCGCCGGCGACGAGGTGCCGCCCTTCTACGACTCGCTGCTGGCCAAAGTCATCGTGCACGCGCCGAGCCGCGCCGCCGCGATCGATGCGATGGTGGAGGTGCTGGGAGCGGCGCACATCGAGGGCGTGAAGACGACGATCCCGCTGCACCTCGAGGTGCTGGATTCCTCCGCTTTCCGCTCCGGCGACTACTCCACCGCGGCGATCCCGGGCTGGCCGCCCGCCGACCGGTCCGGAGGTGACGCGTGAGCCATCTCGGCCTGCAGCCGATCGGCCGGGCGCGCCGCGAGCTGCTCGACGAAGCCAGCTGGCGGCGCCAGCGCGAGGCGATGGCGGAGCGCGACGCCCAGCTCGCCGCGCGCCGCGAGGAGGTCGCAGCGGGCTGGGGCGACAAGTACGTGCAGCGGGTGCACGCCAAGGGCAAGATGACCACCCGCGAACGGCTCGCCGCGCTGGTCGATCCCGGCAGCCCGGTGCGCGAGGTCGGCACCTTCGTCAACTGGGGAGAGCGCTTCGGCAAGCTCGCCTCCCCGGCCGCCGGCGTCGTCACGGCTTTCTGCCAGGTCGAGGGCCGCTGGGTGATGGTGATCGCCAACGACAACACCGTCGCCTCGGGGTCGTGGTGGCCACGCACCCCGGAGAAGATCCAGCGCGCCCAGGAGATGGCGCTGCGTCTGCGTCTGCCGGTGATCTACCTGGTGGACTGCTCGGGGCTCTTCCTGCCGGAGCAGCGCCGCTCGTTCCCGGGGCGCTACGGCGCCGGCCACATCTTCGCCAGGAACAGCCACCTGTCGGCGGCCGGCGTGCCCCAGGTCGCCGGCGTCTTCGGCGACTGCATCGCCGGCGGCGGATACATGCCGATCATCTCCGACCGCGTCTACATGACCGAGCAGGCGTACATGGTGATCGCCGGCGCGGCGCTGATCAAGGGCGCCAAGTCGGAGCAGCTCTCGAGCCTCGACATCGGCGGGCCCGAGGTGCACGTGCACCAGTCGGGCTGCGCCGACGTCAGAGTACCCGAAGACGCCACCGCGCTCGCCTGCCTGCGCGCCGAGATCGCGCGGCTGCCCGCCACCGCCGCGCCCTACTACCGCGGCGATCAGGATCCGGCGGCGCCCCGCTTCGCGGCCGACGAGCTCGCCGGCCTCTTCCCCGCCGACCACCGCATGACCTACTCCGCCGAGCAGGTGCTGGCGCGCCTGCTCGACCGCTCGCTCTTCTGGGAGATCGCTCCCGAAGTCGGCCGCGAGATGATCGTCGGCGTCGGCCTGGTCTCGGGTCTGCCGATGGGTCTGGTGATCAACCGTCAGGGCCTGCTCGACGATCCCGACCACCGCGACGCCCAGCGCGCCGGCGGCATCCTCTACCGCGACGGCATCGCCAAGGTGGCCGCGTTCTCGCGCGCCTGCAACGACGACGGCATCCCGCTGGTCTGGCTGCAGGACATCTCGGGCTTCGACATCGGCGTCGAGGCGGAGCGCCAGGGCCTGCTCGGCTACGGCTCGAGCCTGATCTACACCAACTCGACCAACCAGACCCCGATGTTCACCGTGCTGCTGCGGCGCGCCTCGGGCGCCGGCTACTACGCCATGGCCGGCATGCCCTACGAGCCGGTGGTGCAGCTGTCGACGCCGATCACCCGCCTTTCGGTGATGGAAGGGCGCACCCTGGCGATCGCCGCCTACCGCACCAGGCTCGACGACGACTTCGAGATCGCCACCGACGATCCGGAGGAGCGCCGCGAGATCGAGCGCGGCATGCGCGACACCGAGCAGCGCATCGAGGAGGACATGGACCCCTACGTCGCCGCGGCGCGCCAGGACACCGACGAGATCGTGCCGCTCGCCGAGGTGCGCCAGTGGCTCGAGCTCTTCGCCGAGGCGAGCTACCAGAGCATCGGCTACCGACGGATCAAGAACCGGCGCATCTGGTCGCTGCACGATCTCGAGAGCCTGCTCCGGGGCGCTGGACGGACTGGGCGATGAGCGACCACCTCAGGCTGCCCGCCCGGGCACGGCGCTGCGAGGACGGCCTCGAGCTGCTGTCGCCGGGAGTCGGCTGGCTCGAGCTCACGGTCGAGGTCGGCGATCTCGTCGCGCCGGGACAGACGCTCGGCCGCCTGCGCCAGCTGCGCTCGGCCACCGAGGTCGTGGCGCCCGAGGGCGCCGCCGGGCGGGTGCGCGGTCCGCTGGCGGCGACGCGGGCTGACGCCGTGTCGCACGGCGACAACATCCTCTCGCTGGCGCCTCTCGACCCGGGGTCCGGTGGCGACGCCGCGCTCGGCGGCGAGGCCGCGGCCGAGAGCAGCGGACCGGCGGTCCTGGCGCCGCAGAGCGGCCGCTTCTACCAGCGCCCGTCCCCCCAGGACGATCCCTTCGTCACCGCCGGCACGCTGCTGCAGCCGGGCGATCCGGTGGGCCTGCTCGAGGTGATGAAGACCTTCGCCCCGGTGCGCTACCCGCGCAGCGAGACCGCTCCGGCGCGGGTCGTGCGCTACCTGCAGCCCGACGGAGCCGACGTCAGCAAGGGCACGCCGCTGGTCGAGCTCGAGCCGGAGTAGGCGCACGACAGCGCCGAGTCGACGAGCGCACCTTCTCGCGACCAGCGCGGTCCGCTCGCGAGCGGACCGAACCGTGCCGCGGGCTGTCTGCCCTCAGCCTGCGGAACGGTGAGAGACCAGGACGTGGTGTCGCCGTGGTGTCGCGGACTCCGCGTCGGGTGTGCAGCTCGGCACGATACGCTGAACCGAAGATGTGGCTTTCCGGGACAGCAAATGACGGTCGCCAACTCTGCCGCGCAGCGCCGCGCCGAGCACGCCCGCGACGCCCCCTCCGCACCACCCTGATCCTGCTCTCCGTCGCGCCGCTCGCGGTCCACGCCCGGCTCGCGACGGCCGGCACGATGCACTTCGTCGAACGCACCGCTCCGGCCGGCCTCGACTGGGACCACGCGATCGTCGGCGGGCCCTCCGGTGAGATCGAGCGCGCCATCGGCGGCGCCGCGGTGAGCGACTACGACCGCGACGGCGACCTCGACCTCTTCGTCGTCACCGGCGACCACACCGCCGACCGGTTGCTGCGCAATACCGGCAATGGCGTCTTCGAGGACGTCACCGCTGCGGCCGGGATGCCGATGGACCTGCGCCTCTCGTCGGGGCCGCTCTTCTTCGACGCCGACGGCGACGGCTGGGACGACCTCTTCGTCGCCGGCGTCTCCGGCGCCCAGCCGAGGCTGCTGCTGAACCAGCGCGACGGGAGCTTCGTCGAACAGACCGTCAAGTCGACCTTCGGACGCATCTCGGTGAGCGGAGACACCGTCTCGGCGGCCTACGGCGACGTCGACCGCGACGGTGACTTCGATCTGCTGTTGGCGCACTGGAACGTCGGACCGTCGACGGAGGCCGGGCGCCTCTGGCTCAACGACGGCACCGGCCGCTTCAACCTGCTGACCGACGCCCAGGCCGGCATCGACGCCTACGGCACCTTCGATTACACGCTGGCTCCCAACCTCGTCGACCTCGACGGCGACGGCTGGCTCGACATCGCGAGCACCGGCGACTTCGGCACCTCGCAGATCTTCCTCAACCAGGGCGCAAGCGTCGGCGGGCTGCACTTCTTGCGGGTCACCGATCCGGCGGTGATCACCGACGAGAACGGCATGGGCTCGGTGCTGCAGGACCTCGACGCCGACGGCGACGTCGACTGGCTGGTGACCAGCATCTGGGATCCCGACGGTGTCGCACTTCCGGGCCAGTGGGGCGTCACCGGCAACCGCCTCTACCGCAACCTCGGCGACGGTACCTTCGAGGACGCCACCGACGAGGCGGGCGTGCGCATCGGCTACTGGGGATGGGCGGGGTGCGCGGCCGACTTCGACCTCGACGGCGATCTCGATCTCTTCCACACCAACGGCTGGAGCGACGCGATCGCGGGGGAGTTCCACGCCGATCCGTCGCGCCTCTTCCTCGCCGCCGGCGACGGCAGCTACCTCGAGGCGTCGGTGGCGAGCGGCATCGACGACACCGGCCAGGGCCGCGGAGCGATCTGCTTCGACGCCGACCGCGACGGTGACGTCGACGTGCTGGTCGCCAACAACGAGGGGCCGCTGCGCTTCTACCGCAACGAGACGCCGTCGCCCCGCGGGCTCACCGTGATCCCGGTGCAGCCGAACGGCGCGCCCGCCCTGGGGGCCCGGGTCAGGGCCTCCGCGGCGGGCCGCGAGACCCACCAGGTGCTGCACTCCTCGTGCAACTACGTCTCCCATCAGCCCACCGAGCTGGTCTTCGGCTCCGCAGGCGCCACCCACTTCGACGAGCTGAGGATCGACTGGCCCGGCGGCGGCGTCACCCTGCTCACCGACGTCGCCGTCTCGTCACAACCACTCGTACTGAGCCGAGGGGTGCAGGCGATACCGATCTCCAGCTCTGGATTGGCGATGCTGGCTCTCGCGTTGGGTGTCTGCGGATGGCTCTGGCTGCGTCGCTGACGGGCGGGCGCCCTCGACGTAGACTGCCCTCCCACACTCCTTGGGACCGATCCGGAGAACTCGACGATGAGCGATGCAACCATCCGCGGGACCTGCGACGACCGTTTCTCCCGGGTAGCCGAGGCATTCGCCCAGAACTTCGAGGACGACCTCGAGATCGGCGCCAGCTTCGCGGTCACCCTCGACGGCGAGATCGTGGTCGACGTCTGGGGCGGCTTCGCCGATCGCGACGAGACGCGCGTCTGGGGTGAGGACACCCTGGTCAACGTTTGGTCCACCACCAAGGGGCTCACCGCGCTGTGCCTGGCGATGCTGGTCGACCGTGGCGAGCTCGTGTACGACCGCCGGGTGCACCACTACTGGCCAGAGTTCAAGCAGGGCGGCAAGGAGTCGATCACCGTCGAGACCCTGCTCTCCCACCAGGCTGGACTGTGCGGACTGCGCGAGCCGACCGACACCGCGGACTACTACGACCAGGAGCTGATGGCCGCTCGGCTGGCGGCGATGGAACCCCTCTGGGAGCCGGGGACCGCCAACGGCTACCACGCCATCACCTTCGGCTTCCTCGCTGCCGAGCTGGTGCGACGCATCACCGGCGCCAGCCTCGGCGAGTTCTTCGATCACGAGGTGGCCGACGAGGTCGGTGCCGACGTGTACATCGGGCTCGACGAGGACGACGACGAGCGCGTCGCCGAGCTGATCGCTCCGCCGGAGAGGAAACCGCCGGCCGAAGTCGCACCCGAGCACGTCGAGATCGTGCGCGCCGCGACCGGCAACCCGGCGCTCGATCCGGAGATCCCCAACGACCCCGCCTGGCGGAGGGCTCAGATCCCGGCCGCCAACGCCCACGCCGGGGCGCGCGGCCTGGCGCAGATCTACGGCGTGCTCGCCTGCGGCGGCGACAGCCACGGTCGCTTCCTGCTCGAGAAGAAGACCCTCGACGAGGCCACCCGCGAGCGCTGCAAGCGCCGCGATCTGGTCCTCGCGATGCCGATCCGATGGAGCGCCGGCTGGGCGCTCAACATCGCGCCGACGTACGGTCCGAACCGCGAAGCGTTCGGCCACTCCGGCTGGGGCGGCTCCACCGCCTTCGCCGACCCGAGCACCAAGCTGGCGATCGGCTACACGATGAACCAGATGCAGGCGAACCTGCAGGGCGATCCGCGAACGCTGCGGTTGATCGAGGCGACGTACGCGAGCCACGCCGACCTCGTCTGATTCGTTGGTCCCTCGTTGAACCCGGCTCCGACCGGTCTGACGCCGCTGGCGAATCGGCCGGTCGCCCCGCCCTCGCCTGGCAGCGACCAGACACAACGGCAAAGGCCGGGGCGCCTTCGCCCCGGCCTTCTCGAACAGAGCCTGCCGCCGCGCCACAGCGCAGCAGCAGAGGTTCCCTGTGGGAACTAGAACCCGAACCTGACCTGCAGCTGCAGACGCTGCGGGTCGAAGTAGGTCCGCGGCACCCCGAACCCGGCGCTGTTCACCTTGTTCTGGATGTTGTAGCCGGTCTGGTTGTCGAACACGTTGAACAGGTCGGCCCTCAGCTCGAGCCGGTAGCGCTCCGCGAAGCGGAACCGGTGGGTGTAGTTGAGGTCGATCTGGTAGTGGTCGTCGGTGGTCCGCGAACCCGCCGGCTCGGCGTAGCGGCTGGTGTCGCTCGAGCTGCCGGTCAGGGAGCGGTAGACCTCGACGTCCCAGGCCTCCCAGGGCTGGCCCGACTGGAAGATGGCGTAGATGCCGGCGCTGCCGTTCCAGTTGAAGTCGTAGGTGGCGTAGGTCTTGACCTGGTGGCGACGGTCACCGCGCAGATAGCCGTAGCGGTTGTCCCAGATCTGACGCCCGGCGCCGTCGGCGAGGAACGACGAGCCGATGAAGATCGCCGCGTCGTTGTCGGTCGTGGTGTTGTCCTGATCGAAGGTGCCGTAGTACTGGCTCCACACGTACGAGCCGCGCACGAAGGTGCGGTCGCCGCGGTACTCCATCTCGGCGTTGAGCTCGTAGAACTTGGTGAACGCGCCGTCGAGCTGGGCGATCACGTACGACGAGCCGCCGATGCCCTGCGGGCCGAACCGGAAGTCGTTCAGGTTCGGGATGTAATCCTCCTGCGGGAACCCAGCGGGAGCCCGGAACGCCGAGCGCGCGTTGTTGTTGGTGTCCTCCCAGAAGTCTCCGGCGTAGCGGTGCCGGAAGTGGTACTTGCCGGTGAGGCGCGGCGAGAACTGGCGGCTGTAGCCGATCAGGTACTCGTCGATGTAGCGCGGCTCGAGGCCCTCGTCGAAGTACTTGCCGGAGGACGACTCCACCGGATCGATCGCCAGCAGGTTGCCGTTCCGGTCGAACTGGGCGTCGATCGAGGAGCGCAGGTTGCGCGCCCACGAGGCGGCTCGCGGCAGCGAACCGGCGGCCGGGTGGTAGCGGGCGTAGTTGGCGTACACCGTGTCGCCGTCGAACAGCTCACGGGTGATGCCGAGACGCGGCTGGATCATCTCGTCCCAGTCGATCTCGTACATCTTGTACTGGTTGCCGACCGCCAGCTCGAAGCCCGAGGGGGTGTTCGGATTGGGCCGCAGGCCCTCACCGAACAGCTCGTCGTTCGAGACCAGCACGCCGACGTTGAAGGTCCACTTGCGCATCCGGATGGTGTCGTTGATCTCGAAGCTCTGGGTCTCGAACTCCGAGTTGATCGGCGGCACCGCGACCCCGCCGGCGCTGAGCAGGCTCTGCTGCTCGAAGCGGGCCTCGAAGTAGACCGGTGTGCCGTTCACCGTCTGGTTGCCGCCGATGTAGGAGATGAAGCCCCAGCCGTTCGACTGACGCGACAGATCCTCGCCGTCCTTCGACCACGAGTAGCCGAAGTGCAGGTCGTGCGAGACGTCGCCGGAGAAGAGCGTGTGGTCGTAGCTGATCTCGAAGGCGTCGCGGTAGAAGTCCTGGTCGTTGATCGTCGTGCCGACGCCGACCAGGCCGCCGCCCTGGCGCACCCCGTTCTCGAGGTAGCCGTAGCGGTCGATCAGGGTGCGAGCGAACGCCTGGTCGGCCGCCGTCGTTGTCGGCACCTGGAAGAGCCCCTGGCGATCCAGGTTGCCCACGTCGAGGGCGACACTGCCGTCGTCGCGGATGTCGAAGCCGAGCAGGTTGTCGGGACGACCGGAGGTCTCGTTCTCGAAGGTGGTGAAGCGGCCGCTCAGGAAGCCGTTGCTGCCGAGCACCCAGGTGCCTTCGAGGATCCCCACAGTCAGCGTCGCGTCATCTCCGGTCGACGCAGTGCCGGCCGTCGCCTCGCCGCCGACGCTCGAGCCGTTCGCCTCGCGATCCGAGTCGCGGTAGCTGAGGTTGAACAGGGTCGAAGCGGTCGGGGTCAGGGTCAGCTTGCCGAACAGCTCGTCGCGCGTCGATTCGAAGTTCGGCACCGGTCCGTAGAGGTTGGAACGGTTGTCGCGGTCGATGGTCGGCCGGTAGTAGGAGACGTAGAAGTTGGCCTTGTCGCGCACGATCGGGCCACCGAAGTTGGCCGTCGTCCAGTCCTGATCCTGCTCGAAGTCGGCCTCGCTCTGGACGTCGCGGTCGGCGGTCATGCCGGAGGTCTGGACCTGGTAGGAGATCTCGCCCTTGTACTCGCTGGTGCCCGACTTCGAGACGGTGTCCATCAGGAAGCCGCCGGAGCGGTTGAAGTTCGTCGCCTTGGCGCCGCCCTTGATGATCGTCACCTGCTCGATGTCGACCGAGGACGGCTCGGCGGAGAGGGTGCCGAAGAGCGGCAGGCTGACGTCGACGCCGTCGAACTGGTAGACGTTGTCCTGGCCGTTGCCACCGGCGCTCGGACCGCGCACGTTGTCCTCGGTGTACTGCACGCCGGGGATCAGCTTGAACAGATCGCGGTACTCCTGGCCCACCGGCAGCTTCTCGATGACGTCGCTGTCGACCGAAGCCTTGATCTCGGAGGACGACAGGTCGATCACCGGCGCGGTGCCGATGACCTGCACCGTCTCGGTGACCGCCTCGGGACCCATGCTGACGTCGACCACGACGTTCTGGTCGAGCACCACGCGCGCCTGCCGCTCGACCGTCGCCATGCCGTCGAGGGCGAACTGCAGGGTGTAGGTGCCGGGCGGCAGCAGCCGCAGGCGGAACTCGCCGTTCTCGGCGGTGACCACGACTCGGTCGCTGGGCAGGGTGTCGCCCGAGGCAGTGACGGTGACGCCCGGCAGACCCTGGCCGTCGGCGGTCGTGACCTCACCCGAGATCGAACCGCTCTGCTGCGCCGCGAGCGGCGCCGCCAACAGCGACAACAAGATGATCGGTACCCACCAGGCGCTGCGGCGGGATGCGGCAATCGGAAGCTTCATGCGATGACTCCTCGGGCGTTCTCTGCGAAGGACGGAGGGCGAGTTTACCGGATCTTCCCGATGGCGCAGACCGCCGGCTCCGGCCGCAACCGACCCACAAGGACTGCCGGCCCGGTCACGTCGTCTGCTCGCCCTGGACGATGTCCCTTGGACGCAGGGAACGGGCGCGATGTTGCACCGCTCGCCGCAACGGACGTGCAGTCAGAGCCCTTCGAACAGCCGCTCGCGCGCGATCAGCTCCGCGGTGGTGCGGTCAGCGCCGGCCCGCGCCGCAGCCACGCGGGCCCGTCGATCCGGCTCGCCGAGCAGCACGCTCACCTGGGCACGCTTGAACAGCACCATCGGCCACTCGGGGTGGTCCGAGCCGATACGATCGAGCGCCGCCTTCGCCTCTTCCGGGCGCCGCTGGGCCAGGTAGAGCACACCGAGCTCGAGATCGCAGCACGAAGCCGCCGTTCCGCCGAGGGCGGTGGCGCGCTCGAAGGCGGCCACTGCCTCCGGCGTGCGGCCGAGAGCCATCGCGGCCCGTCCCCTGCGCTGGTGCAGGTCGGCCGAGCGATCGTCGACCACGAGAGCCCGCTGGAGCAGCCCCAGCGCCCGCTCGGCGTCGCCGCGGCGCTCCGCGATCGAGGCCAGCGCCTCGAGCACCGTGAGCCGGCGCGGTGAGCGCTCGAGCACCGAGCGCAGATCGCGCTCCGCGGCGGCGAGGTCTCCGAAGCGGAGATGGTGCAGACCGCGGTACTGCACCACGTCGAGCGAATCGGGGTCGGCCTGCGCCGCGCGCTCGAACAGTGCGTCGGCGCGGGCTCTCTCACCGAGCAGCGACCTGGCGGCGGCCAGCCGCACCAGGACCGCGAGATTGCCCGGGTCGGCTTCGAGGATGCGCCCGAACAGCTCCGCCGCCGCCGCGTAGCGGCCTTCGCTGAAGGCCTGCGAAGCCTGGTCGAGAGGGGCGAAGAGCTGCACCATGTCGCGCGGGTTCGGCGCGTCGTCGCGGCGCGTCGCGGCGGCGTCGAAGCTCACGTAGCCGAGGGCGGCCAGCCGTCTGCGGTCCTGCTCGTCGGTCGGCCCCCGCTCCGCCTCGGAGCCCGGAACGGGCACCGGCGTCTCGCGCAGCGCCTGGCGCACCCCCGGCGGCAGCTCGACCGAATCCGCCAGATCGCGGCTCTCCGCCGGATCCGCCTCGACGTCGAAGACCTGCAGGCCGCCGTCGCGAATCGCCTTCAGTCTCCCCGAGACCGCCATCACCTGCGGCTGCCAGCCGTACTGGATGTAGGGCTTCATCGCCTCGCCGCGCACCACGGCCGACGCGTCGACAGGTACTGGGTCGCGACCCTCGCTCCACGCGCGCACCAGCTCGGCGACCCTGGTGATGCTCACCGGGCGATCTTCGATCCCGGCCTCGATCCCGGGCCCGGCGACGATCATCGGCACCCGCATCACGCCCTCGTAGAGCAGGTTGCCGTGCAGCTCCTCGCCGTGGTCGCCACGTCCCTCGCCGTGGTCGGCCACCAGCAGCACGAAGGGGTCGTCGAGCCTCGCCTCGACGAGCTCGAGCAGCCGGCCGATCTCGACGTCGAGGGCGGCGATCTCTCCCAGATAGGGATCGCCCGCCGCCGCGGCGAGGAACTCGGGCGCCGGCTCGTAGGGGTCGTGCGGGTCGTAGTAGTGCACCCAGACGAAGAGCGGTGCCGATGGAGCCGTCTGCGTCGCCGGGCGCTGCCCTGCGAGCCACGCCTCGATCCGGTCGTTGGTCTCCGCGGCGGAGCGCTCGAGTCCCTCGAAGTCGTCGTCGTACACGTCGAAGCCACGGGCGAGGCCGAACCGGCCGAGCAGCGGAAAGCCGGAGACGAACGCCGCGGTGCGGTAGCCACGCTCCTGCAGCTGCGCGGCGA
The DNA here is from genome assembly GCA_003388555.1 of Acidobacteriota bacterium. GTDB lineage: Bacteria > Acidobacteriota > Thermoanaerobaculia > Multivoradales > Multivoraceae > QQVD01. Next base: position 15,862 of record QQVD01000066.1, read on the forward strand.
CGAGCTCGCTGGCCGGATCGAGCTGGCGGCCGTTCTCGTGCACGCCGTGCTCCCAGGGCAGCAGCCCCGTCCACATCGATACGTGGGCAGGAAGGGTCTCCGGCACGGTGCTGTAGGCGCGGCGGTGGTCGAGACCGCGAGCGCGGATCGCGTCGAGGTGCGGGGTGGCGACGTCGGCGCGCAGCAAGGCGTCGGCCCGGGTGGTGTCGAGGGTGATCACCACGATGTCGGGAGCCGGTCCCGCGCTCGGCGCCGGGTCGCCCGACGGCGGGCTGCCGGCGCCGCAGGCAAGGGCGAACGAGCAGACGAGCAGCGACCACGGCCGGAGAGGAGTTGGCGTCGGGCTCGACATCGGACCGCCACTCTACCGACCGTAAGATGCCAACATGCATCTCCCGACCGATCTCCCGAGACGAATCCACAAACTCCTTCGCCGAGCCGAGGCGACGGCCTCGCAGCCGCTGGCCCTCGAGGCGCTCACCACCCTCGCCAAGCTCTCACCCCTCGCCCTGACCACCCTGCTCGCCCTGGTCGACCCGGCCGCCGGGTCGGCTTGG
>QQVD01000010.1 GCA_003388555.1 Acidobacteriota bacterium
AGCGGCGCCGCCGGCCGCTGGCCGGGCCGCCAGCTCGGCCTCGGCCGCGCAGCGCGGCCCCAACCCGACACTCCAGTACGACACCGACACGCCCCACGTCTTCAGGGTGCCGGTCGCAGTCGGCTCGGTACCGCGCGGCGGTGGCGCCGGTGCGTGGGTCGGCAACCTCTTCGACACCGGCTTCGGCGACCCCCACACGATCAGCCAGATCCAGGTGCAGATGAATGGCGTCTTCACCTTCTCCTCGACCGGAACCGCCGGGCTGCTGGTGGCTCGGCCACCCGATTCGGCCGGCCGAGCCCCGGTCCTCGTCAGCACCTTCCAGCCCGCCCTGCCCGGCCTCGTCCCGTGGACCTTTTCCGGCACCACGCTGCAGGGCCTCAGCGGGCCGTTCGTCGTCGTCGTCGACCAGAGCCCCAATCCGTCGCCCTACACCCCTTACGCTCCAGCGGCCGGAGCGGCGAACGTCGCGGTCGACGTCAACGCGGCGCGCGGTATGGCCAACCCGTTCCACGGCATCACCTTCACCGACGCCTACATCGACCGTGGGCCCGGCTATGCCCTCTACGGCGCCAACCTCGCGCCCACCGTGCCCGACGTCACGCCGATGGGTGGGCCCGACACCGGCGCGCCGCTGCCGTTCAACGCGATCATCCGCGTCATCGGCCCCAGCCTGCCGGTCGAGCTGATGAGCTTCGGGGTCGACGAGTAGTCGCCGGCTTCTCCGGTGGGGTCCCGGCTTCTCCCGTGGGGTCGGAGCCTCGGGCGACCGGGTGATCGCTCAGTCGCCGCCCGAGATGTCGCCGTCGATGCCGCGGCGGGCGATCTGCTCGGCCCGGAAGGCCTCCTCGTCGCCGCGCAGCTCGCGGAAGAAGACCGGAGCGCCGGGCAGGGCGTCGGGGAAGAAGAGCTCGCGCACCATCGGGGATCCGTCCTCGGCCGGTGGCTGGTCGACGGTGTAGAGCCAGCCGTCGAGCTGGCCGAGCGGTGTCGAGCGCCTGACCCGCTCGCGGCGTGCGCGTTGGGCAGGGAACTTGGCGTGATCGCGCAGCTCCGTCCATGCGGCGCGGTAGACGGGGCTGGCGGGGCCCAGTGAACCGTCCTCGGCCACCGGTTGCTCGACCATCTCGCAGCCCTCGGCGCTCCACGCGGTGACGACGGTGCGGCCGACCCGGCTTCCCTCCGCGGTGGTGGTGCGGGTGTCGAGCCAGAAGCCCTCGCTCCAGGCGTCGCGGATCTGCTCGGCCGAGTAGGGGGTGGGCAGGAACTCGCCGGAGACCCCCTGCGTCGCGGCAGGCGTGGGGCTGGCGACGAAGACGGCGGCAGTGAACAGCAGCGTTTCGGCGGCGCCGAGCGAGGAGACGCGTCTGCGGCTCGAGGGTATCGGCCCCGAAGTCCGTCTGCGGAGCTGGTGGAGGATGTCGCGACGAACTTCTGGTGGTGTTGGCATCTTAGGGTCTCCCTGAGCGTCCGAGTCGAAGGCCGACGAGGGCCTCGGCCGTTCGCGAGGGTGGTCTCGGTGTCCCCGCTCGTCGGCCGACGGGTCGCGGCGCTGCCCACCTCTCGGTCGGGCCGTTCCCGCCTGTGCTAGCTTTGCACGGCAATCTTCGACAGTTCGAGTTCGGAGCCCGCCGCGGATCGATTCACGGTCCGGGCGCCGATCGCGTCACCAGGCTCGGCACTGATCCGGGGTGGCGCGTCGGCGCTTCGCATGAGGCTCACCTGCACGTCCTCGTGTCGTGGGTGGCGCGTTTCTTCTCTCGGAGGTGGAGATGTCGGAAGAGACTCCTGGAGGGTTGGAGAGCCGGTCGGAAGAGCGCCGCAGGGATCGGCGCACGGCGCTGGCGCTGGCCATCGGCATCGCGCTCGGCAGCCTGGCCTGGGCGGCGCACCGCCAGGGCGGGCTCGGCGAGTACGCCAACGTGCGCCAGCTGACGGTGGAGTTCGCTCGCCTCGTCGAGCAGCTCGAGAAGCCGAGCGCCTGGGGCTTCTGAGGCGGGGTCGCCGTCGCGGCACTCCGGCGCGACGGGCCTCAGCGCCCGCGTCGGGCCGCGGCGCGGCAGGACGCGATGGCGCGCGCGAGCACCTCGTCGGCCGGATCCCACCACTCCTCCAGCTCGCGCAGGGCGGGTAGCAGCCCAGGGTCGGCGAGGACTTCGGCGGCCTCGACCGCCAGAGCGCCGACCTCGTCGCCGCGCAGCTCGAGCTCGAGCGCCTCGGACACGTCGTCGCCGCGACGAGCCAGCCCGAGCAGCGCTTCGCCACGCACCGAGGGCTCGGCGTCGTCGAGCCGGGCGCGCAGCGCCGCACGCAGCGCCGCGTCGTCGCGCTCGCAGAGCGAGCCGAGGCCGAAGGTGGCCCAGTCACGCACCTCGGCGTCGGTGTCCTCGCTGAGCCCGATCAAGAGGTCGATGCCGAGATCGTCCTCGCTGCCGGCGAGCGCCTTGGCGAGGGCGCGGCGGATCGCTGCCCGCTGGTCTTTGGCGAAGGGCGCCAGCCGGCTCAGGTCGTCGTCGACGTCGAACTCGCCGAGAGCGAGCAGTGCCGCGGCGACCACTTCCGGTGCGTTGTCGGCCAGCAGGTTCCAGAGCTCGCCGGGAGCGGTCGGCGGCGCCAGGCCCTCCCGCTCGTCTTTCGCCGCGCGGCTTTCGTCGCCCTCACCATCCTCTTCTTCGCCCGCGTCCTGCTCCAGCGCCGCCAGGCGGCCGAGCAGACCGGCGCCGACCAGACGCCGCGCGGCGTCGTCGCCGCCTGCGCCGCACAGGCGCACGGCCTCCTGCCAGCTCCCAGCCTCGTAGGGATCGGCGCTCTCGGCGAGCTCGTCGAGGCATTCCTGCAGCGCATCGCTGGCATCGTCGCGCGTGCCGCCCTCGTCTCCGGAGCGGCTGTCGAGGAGGCTGCGCCGTGCCAGCTCGAGGGCGCGAGCGAGCATGCCCTGGCCGGCGTCGTCGCTGCCGCCGAGCTCGGTCGAGTGGCTCGTTGCCGCCCTCGGATCGTCCATTCTCTCCACCAAGACTCCCCCAATTGGAGGAGCGACGATGCCCTCCGGACCGGTACAGTTCGACCTCAGCATAGCCGCCGCGCCCTCCCGGCCGTGCCTGCATCCGCGACGACGTCGCGACCGCCCGGACCGGCGCTCCGGCGGGCGGGACCTGCGTCGGTCCTGGCTCGATGCTCGAGGGCCTGAAGGTCGAACCGCCAGCACCGCCGCTGCGCCAGCGACGCGTCCCGTCGTCCTCGAATAGCCTCCTGAGGCTGCGATGAATCGAACCCTCTCCAGCGAGGAGATCTCCATGCCGACCAGACCAAGGCCCCTGCACTCCGCGAAGCGCTTCGCTTCGTGGGCCCGATTCCCCTCGGCGACCTTCGCCGCTGCCTCGATGCTGGCGCTCGCGATGCCGTTCTCAGCGGCTTCCGCCAGCCTTGCTGCCAGTCTCGCCGACGGAGACGCCGCTGGAGAGCACGGCTACCGGTCACCGAGCCAGGCGCTGGTCGACATCGTCGACCAGCAGCGCACGCCGAGGGCTCGCCTGTCGCCGCGCGGCGACTGGCTGCTGCTGCTCGACGATCCCGGGCTGCCGAGTCTCGAGGACCTGGCCCGTGACGAGCTGCGGCTCGCCGGCCGTCGCATCCGTCCCGCCACCAGCGGCCCATCGCGGGACCGCGGCGCCGCCGGGCTGCGCCTGGTGTCGGTCTCGACCGGCGAGGAGCACACGGTGCAGGGCCTGCCGCCGGAGCCCGAGATCGGCGACCTGACCTTCGCTCCCGACGGCCGGCGCTTCGCCTTCCTCGACACCACCGCGACGGCGATCGAGCTCTGGGTCGGCGACCTCGAGTCGCGCACCGTGCGTCGCCTGACCTCGCGCGCCGTCAACCAGGCGGAGCCGCTGCCGCTGGCCTGGGCGCCGGACTCACAGTCGCTGGTGGTGGCCCTGGTGCCGGGTGATCGCGGTGCGCCGCCCGAACGCGCTCCGCTGCCGCGATCGCCGGTGATCGAGGAGAGCCGCGAGCGCAGCGCTCCGGCGCGTACCTACCAGGATCTGCTCTCCGATCCCCACGACGAACGCCTGTTCGAGCACTGGTTCACCTCGCAGCTGGCGCGGGTCGGCGTCGACGGCAGCGTGGTCGAGCTCGGCGAGCCGGCGATCTTCTCGTCCTACGACATCAGTCCCGACGGCAGTGCGCTGCTGGTCGAGCGACTCGAGCCGCCGTGGTCCTACCGGGTGCCGATCTCGCGCTTCCCGCGTCGCATCGAGCTGTGGAACGAGCGCGGCGAGCGCATCGCCGAAGTGGCGTCGATCCCCCTCCAGGAGGAGGTGCCGATCGCCTTCGGCTCGGTGCCGACCGGGCCGCGCTCGGTGCAGTGGCGCGCCGATCAGCCGGCGACCCTGTTCTGGGTCGAGGCCGTCGACGGCGGCGACGCACGCCGCGAGCCGGAAGCTGGGGCGCGCGACCGCATGTACCTGCTGGCGCCACCTTACGACGAGCCGGCGCGGTCGGTGGGCGACCTGGCGCTGCGCTTCGCGGGAGTGCGCTGGCAGGCCGGCGGAGATGCGCTGGTGCAGGATCTGTGGTGGCAGACCCGGCAGATCCGTACCCTGCTCGTTCCTGCCGAGGCCTGGTCCACCGCAGACTCCGCAGCCGCGGAGGGCGCTGCGCCGCGGGTGCTCTTCGATCGTTCCTACGAGGACCGCTACACCGATCCCGGCGATCCGCTCACCGTGCCTTCCGGCCGCGGCGACGAGCTGCTGCGTCGCCTCGCCGACGGCCGTCTGGTGCTCGTCGGCGACGGTGCCTCGCCCGAGGGCGACCGTCCGTTCGTCGACCTCTACGATCCGAGCACCGGTGAGACCGAGCGGATCTTCCGCTCCGAGGGGGAGTGGTTCGAGCAGCCTCTCGAAGTGCTGGCCACGGACGCCGGCGGGCGGCCGACGGCGCTGCTCACGAGGCGCGAGTCGGTCGACGAGCCTCCCAACTACTACGCCCGCGACCTGCGCAGCGGCGAGCTGCGCCCGCTGACCGCGTTCCCCCACCCGGCGCCGCAGCTGCGGGGCCTCGGCAAGGAGCTGCTGCGCTACACGCGGGCCGACGGCGTCGAGCTCACCGGAACCCTCTACACGCCCCCTGGCTGGAGCCGCGAGCAGGGACCGCTACCGACCCTGGTGTGGGCGTATCCGCGCGAGTTCAAGAGCGCCGACGCCGCCGGTCAGGTGCGCGACTCGCCCTACCGCTTCCGGCGCATCGACCACTGGTCGCCGGTCAGCTTCCTGGCGCTCGGCTACGCAGTGCTCGACGATCCGGCGATGCCGATCGTCGGCGAGGGCGAAGAGGAGCCGAACGACCGTTACGTCGAGCAGCTGGTGGCGAGCGCCGCCGCCGCGGTCGAAGAGCTGGTGACGCGCGGTGTGGCACAGCGCGACCGGATCGCCATCGGCGGCCACTCCTACGGCGCCTTCATGACCGCCAACCTGCTCGCCCACTCCGATCTCTTCGCTGCCGGCATCGCCCGCTCGGGCGCCTACAACCGCACCCTCACACCGTTCGGCTTCCAGGCCGAGCAGCGCTCGGTGTGGGAAGCTCCCGAGGTCTACTTCGCCATGTCTCCCTTCATGCACGCGGAGAAGGTGAACGAGCCGATCCTGCTGATTCACGGCCAGGACGACAACAACTCGGGCACCTTCCCGATGCAGAGCGAGCGCTTCTTCGCCGCGGTCAAGGGGCTCGGCGGCACCGCCAGGCTGGTGATGCTGCCGCTCGAGAGCCACGGCTACCGCGCCCGTCTCTCGCTGCTGCACATGCTGTGGGAGCAGGAACGCTGGCTCGAGGAGTGGATCGGCGCCGCGGCAGCGCAGTCCGAGCCCGAAGGCGAAGCGACCTCCGAGTCGGCCGGCGCCGGGCGGCGCTGATCCCACTGCCCGGGAGAGGTACCGATCAGCCGGCCGCCGCCACACGCGTCCGCGCGAGCAGCCAGGTCAGCAAGATCAGCGACAGCCCACCGGCGAACAGGTTGAGCCAGACGTAGCCGATCTCGTCGAACAGGACGCTGGCGCCGAGGGAGGTGGCGGCGGCGCAGATCCACACCGCTGCGTCGGCCGCGGCGCGACCCCGCACCTGCACTCCGGCCGCCAGCGATCGGGCGAGCAGGGTGCTGCCGGCGACGAAGCCGGCGTTCCAGCCGAGGCCCAGCCCGAAGAGCGGCAGCGCCATCGGCTCGCCGTGACCGCGCAGTGCGAGCCAGGCGGCGAGCGCACAGGAGGCCGTCAGCAGCGACGCTCCGAGCTGCAGCACGCGCCGCGGTCCGACCGCCGAGGTGAGCCACCCCAGGGCCGGCGAGCACAGGTACATGCCGGCGACGTGCGCGCTGATCACCAGACCGACGCTGCTCAGACCGTGGCCGTGGTGCATCAGATGCAGCGGGGTCATCGTCATCACCAGCACCATGACGGCGTGGCCGACGAGCATCGCGAGCAGAGCGATGCGCGCGTCTCCGGGCCAGCTCGCCCAACTGCTGGCGGTCCGCAGGTCGGCGCCCGCAGCGCCAGTCGTGACGGCGCCCGCCCGCCCGGGCGCCTCGGGCCCGACCGCGGGCACCGCCGGCACCGCCGGCGAGCGCGGCAGGGTCAGCGCGTAGAGTGCGGCGACCGAGACGAAGGCTGCGCCGGTGAACAGGTACGGTCCGGCGTGGTGCGGCAGACCGAGGCGCAGCGCCAGGCGTCCGGTCGGCAGCAGCAGCGCCGGGCCGACGACGGCGCCGATGCTGCCCACCCAGACCACCGCGGAGAGTGCACGGGCGCGCAGCGCCGGCGCGAAGGGGTCGGCCGCGAGGTAGCGGCTGTACTGGGTAGCGCCGTTGCCCAGACCGAGGAGCGACATGCCCGCGGCCAGCAGCCAGGGAGCGCGGTGCACCACCGAGAACACGGCCAGGCCGGCTCCGGCGGCGCTGGTCAGGTACTGCACGCCGAGCGCTCGCGGTGTCGTCGACCGCTCCAGCAGGCGGGCCAGCAGCAGCGCGCCGCCGGCCGTGCCGAGCACGTTGCAGGCCACCGGGAGACCGCTCCAGCGGGCCGATCCGGAGATCGCCTCGGCGGCGATCGTGCTGATCGTCACCGCGGCCACGGTGCCGGTGGTCGCCAGGGCGCCGCCGAGCATGAACAGGAGGAGCGAGCGCATGGTGAGTGCGCCGTGTGGCGCCTCTGTGGCCGTGGGGAAAGGGCCAGAGAGGCCGGGCGAGCGGGACCGACCGGGCCGACGCCTCCCGAGGCGCCCGTTCAGTCTCGCACGAACGCCCGCCGCTCGCGTCGCCGGGCGTCCCGCTCACGCCGAACGGTCATCGGATGAATCGGGTCCCGGAGCCACACTCCCTACGGCACCTGTGGCCGCCGGGCTCCGGGACCCGAATCCGAGAAACCTGGGGGTCCCACCTTGCGGTCAGGGGACCTCGAGATCGCGCCACTCGGTGGCGCCGACCTCCTCGCCGTCGCCGCCCAGGGTGACCACCCGCCAGGTGATCGCCGTTCCCGAGGCGCGCTCGCGGATCCAGGAGGGAGCCCGGTAGGTGCCGATTCCCTGCTGCAGGAGCGCCTGGTGCAGATCGGCGCCGGACTCGCTGCGGATCTCGAGCCGGTAGAGAGTGATCCCCGGTGCCTGGCTCCAGGCGAAGTCGATCGGCCCCGGCCGCAGGGTCGCGCCGTGCGGCGGCGAGACCAGGAAGAGACCCTCCTGCATCGGTAGGTCGGTCGTCGCGCCGACTGCGTAGCGCAGCACCGGCATCGGGAAGCCGGCCACGGCGCCGGAGTGGATGACGCCGTTGCCGCCGATGTTGCCGAGGTTCGAGTCGCCTTCCTTGTCGTCGCTGGCCTCGATCCGCAGCAGGATGCGGTAGAGGCCGTCGACGGTGGTCGGCACGCTGTCGGGATCGGGCCCCGGCAGGACGGTGCGCCCGGTCGGCGGCAGGAAGACGTCGAAGCGGCGCAGCACGCTGTAGCGCCTCTGGGTGGGGCGCTCCTCCGGCGGCAGCGAGGCCTCGGTCAGCAGGTCGCGCGTCGAGGGCGGCTCCTCGCCGGGCAGCACCACCTCCCACCGGCCGCGCAGGCGGCCGGTGCCGTTGTAGACGATCTCCGCTTCGAACGGCGGCACCCGGCTGTCGCGGTCGACCCGCTTGACCGTCGAGTCGTCGTCGAAGCGCACCTCGACGTCGGTGAGCGCCAGCGGCACGCGTGCCCCACCACCCGCCATGCGGCAGGTGACGAAGACGTACTCGTCGGGGCCGCCCGTGGTCGAGACGAAACGCCTGACGTAGAAGAAGCTCGAGGTCTCGCCGCGCACCGCTGCCTGGTAGGCGCGGCGGGCGACCGACGGCGGGATGCTCATGATGTCGGTGAACACCGTCGCCTGGTCGTTGAGCGTCGACTGGTCGAAGCGGATCGGCAGGCGGCCGAAGATGGTGCCCGGATCGCAGCGCATGCCGATGTCCGGCGCCGCCGGGATCAGCTCGCCGCACCAGGTCGCTTCGACCGGCACCTGGTTCTGCAGGCCGAAGAAGCTGATGAACACCGAGGTGGCGCCCTGGCTGTTGACGTTGACTCCGTTGGGGTCGCGTCCGATGGCGGCGGTTGCCGCGTCGGAGCCGAGCCCCAGCAGCAGGCAGCAGCCGATCAGCAGGGAGAGGAGGGAGTGGGAGGGAAGGAGTCCGCGCACGGCGAGACGGGTCGAGCCGCCGGACCCTGACGGGTGGTGATGTGTCTGGTTCATCGTGCGTCTCCGGCTACCGCAGGCTCAGGTTGAAACCGGCAGTGAGGGTCCATTCGTCCTGGAAGAACGAGGTGTCGAACACGGTGTCGGCGGAGTCGATCTCCTGGTTCGCCCAACGAAGGTAGAGCTGGGCGCTGCCGCCGTGCTTGGCCTGAGGGCGCCAGTCGAAGCGGTAGGCCGCCTCGGCGTTGGAGACCGTAGCCTCGACCCGCATGGTGCGGGGATCGTCGGTGGTCTCGGTGAGCGAGTGGTTGCCGCTCAGTGAGAAGCGCTGGATCGGCCGCCACAGGAAGTTGAAGCCGACGCGCTCGTTCTCGTCGGTGCGCCCGACGTCCAGCGACTCGGCGCGGTCGCGAGAGTACTCGAGGCCGAGGTCGAGCTTCTGGTGCGGCGCCAGCGACAGCCGCAGCCCGTGCGAGACGTTCTCGAAGTCGGCGTCCTCGCGCCCCGGCTGGCGGTTGTCCTGGTCCGAGGCGTTGAACGAGTAGCCGAACTGCCAACGGTTGCCCTGCCAGTCGAGGCTGGCCAAGTGGTTGACGTTCACCTGGTCGGGCAGGTGGTTGGTGGCGTTGAAGCCGCTGTCGATCGGTTGGCCGGTGGCGAACTGGTGGGTGCGGTCGTAGCCGAGGGTGAGCGAGGGCAGCCAGGGCCTCGGCTCGGCGCCGAAGAGCATCGGCAGCGGCACCGCGACATTGGCGTTCGAGCGCCGTGTCTTGGTCTTCAGGATCGACGGGATGTCGTCGATGTTGTCCTCGCTGCGCTGGTGACCGACCTGGGCCGCGATGGCGCCGAGGGTGGCGCTGAGGTCGCTGCTGGTCTGTTCGATGTCGGACTGGACGTAGGCTCCCACCGAACGGTACTGCGGATCGACCCGCTCGTGGCGCACTCCGAGGTTGAGCGAGAAGGGCCAGTTCTCGGCCAGTTGCCGACCCTGCACCAGCGCGATGTCGAGATCCGCGTAGAGCGCGTCACGCTCCTCCGGCAGCACCGGCACCAGGTCGACGCCCTGCGAGAGGAAGGGATCCTCGGGGTTGACGAACTCGCTGCGCGCGAAGCCGGCACGCAGGGAGAGGCGCTGGTTGGGGGTCGAGGTGCCGATGCGCACGCCCCAACCCTCGTTCTCCTCGCGGTCGCCGACCTCGCCCTGGTTGAAGCCGCTGAACTGGGTCCGTGTTCCGTCGAGGAAGTCGAGATCCAGGCGGAGAGCGCCGGGCCGTTTGGCGATCAGTTCGACGCCGTAGCCGACCGTGAGCACACGGTTGTCGGAGTCGTCGAAGCCGATGAAGCGGTCGAAGCCGACCAGGCTGCGGCCCGACATCGCGCCGCCGAGGATGGTGCCGCCGCGGCCGAGGTCGATGGCGAAGCTGAGGCCGCGGGCGGAGAAGCCGCTGATCAGATGACGGTGCTGCCCGTAGGAGACGTGACCGAGCTCGAAGAAGGTGAGGTCGCGCTCGACGCGCACCAGGAAGCTGGCGAGATCGAAGCGGTCGGCGTTCTCGCCCCGCTCGGCGAAGCGCAGCGCCTCCACCTGCTCGGTGGTGCCGATGGTCGAGAGGTTGGCGCGTGCGTTCCAGCCACCGCGCGAGGCGCCGCCGCCGAGGTCGAAGGTCCACCCGCCGCGGTCGAAGGTCTCCGGTGCCTGTGGCTCACCCCCGGAGTCGAACTGGCTGGTGCCCTGCAGGTTGAGTGCGAAATCGCCCTGCAGCTCCTCGATGCCGGCGGCGCGACGCACGGCGATCGGCAGCGTCGCGAGCTCGGTCCAGGCCCCGGCCGGGCCGACGAGATAGACCTTCAGCTCGCTGCGCCCGGCGGGCAGCGGTAGCAGCTCGGGACGGTAGACCAGGGCCGCGTCCCGGGCCTCGAAGAGCTCGGTGATGTCGGTGACGCCGAGCAGCACCGCGATGCGGCCCTCCTCGACCTCCGGCGCACGATCGAGCTCGAGTCGCAGGGCGGTGTCGCGGTCGATCCACTCTTCGGGATCGGCGACGGTGACGGTGATCGAAGCGGCGGACGACGTCGCCTCTTCCTGGGCGGCGGCCGGCAGGCAGAGGGCGATGGCGAGGAGCAGGCAGAGCACCGCGGTGAGCCGATCGTCGGTGGTCGGCGGGCCGTGTCGGGCGCGGCGTCGTCTGGATCTCGTCGAAGGCGCGTGCCAGGAAGTGGACGGCGCCGCGCGCCGGGGTGCCTGGAGAGGAGGGAGTGTGCGTGTCGAGCGCATGGCGGGCCTCGGTTGCGTTCTGTCGTCGGAACGGGTTGCGGGTGACTCGGTCGTCGGTTGGAGCTCTTCGGTTGGAGCTGTTGGGTGGAGGAGGGAGCTCCTGCGGCTCGGGCCCCCTGGGGCCCGACAGCCGGTCGCGGCCGTGCGAGGCGGGGCGGGGCACCGCAGGAGCGTCTTCGGGCTTCGAATCCGGATACGGATTCGGGGTCGCCGTTCCCGTCGCGGCGCGTCGGCAGTCTCCTCCGGACCTGGGGGGTGCCGCAGCGCCGCAGCGGGGCCCGGAACTGCTGTCCCGGGCCTGCCGTGCAGCGCCGCGTAGAGGCCGATCGCCTACTGGTAGGAGACCGTCTTCTGTGGGTGGTGGTTGTTGTTGTTGCTGTCGTTGAAGGCCGGGGAGTACGTCATCTTGTGGCAGTACGTTCCCTTGCGCGGCCCACGCCGCTCGCTCCAGGTGAGCACCTGCTCCTGGCCGGAGCTGAGGGGATTGAGCGCCTGGAAGTTGCCCGAGCCACCGACCTTCGAGCCGTAGCCGCTGCACTTCGATCCGTTGTAGCGCGACAGGCTGATCTTGGCCCCCTGGCAGGTCGCGGTGCCCTGGTTCTTGAAGCGCACCTGGAAGCTCGAGTTCGAGCCCCCGGAGACCGTGTTGCCGGGCGCGATGAACACCGCGCTCAGGTCACAGCCGGCCGGGTTGCCGCCACCCTGGTTGCCACCGCCGGGACTGGTGAAGGTCACGGTCTTGGTGAGGAAGTTGTTGCTGGTGTCGCTGTCGGGCGGATTGCCGACCCAGCTGTAGGCGTAGGTGAAGGTCCCCGACGACGGGTGGTCGTTGTCCGACCAGCCCACCGAACGCAGCTGGTTGGGCGACGCGCTGCTCAGGGTCTGGTTGCCGACGACGGTGGCGCTACCGCTGGCGGAGGTGCCTTCGTAGCGACTCAGCTGCAAGGTCGACGACTGGCAGTTGGCGCCGCCCACGTTGCGGAACTTGACGCTGATCTTTGCCGGGTAGGTGCCCGGCAGATTGGAGTAGGTCGGCGATATCGACTCCGCCTTGAGGTCGCAGAGTCCGCCGCCACAGGTCTGCGACGGGTTGACGAACTGCGTGTCGAGGTTGTTGTTCTCGTTGGTCTCCTGCACCTTGTTCTCGAAGTCGGCGACCACCTGGACGGTGTGCTGCACCTGACCGCCGAGCAGCTCGACGCCCTGCACGGTGCGGGTCATCGTGCCGTTGGGCTGGAGCGCGCTGAAGAAGGTCGCCTTCTCGGCGCGATTCTGGTTCGGCGTCGCCGATGGGAACGTGATCACCTTCGCGCCGGTGATCACGTTGATCAGCTGGTTGGAGGTGTTGCGGATGGTCACGGTGACGGTGTTGCAGTTGCCCGCCTTGGGCGGATTGCTGATGGTCACCGAGTCGATGGCGATGTCCTGGGCGCTTGCGGCGCCGGCGAGGAGCGACCCGCAGAGGATCAGTCCGCCGAGCACCGTGGCGCCGATGGCGGGGCGCGCGCTGGTTGCCGTGGATCGCGTCCGGTCGGATCGCGGATCGGTTCTTCTGGAGAGGTCTGCTGCGTTCATTGCTCGGTCCCCCGACTGTCTGGTTTCGATCGATGGGGAGGAGGCCCCATCCGGTGTTGGACGACGGTCGCTCTTCGCCATCGCCCGCTTCTTCACCCGACACAAACGCGGTGACCGGCCGACACCCGTCATCGCCCGGGAAGGCGGCTGTGGCCGGGGAGGCGGAGGCGTTTCGCGGGCGCACTCGCACCGTCCGCCGAAGCCGTCGTGGTGTTCTCTCGACGACTGCCCTGCGCTCAGTCGGGCGAGCCGACGCCGAGGCGCGACGCCGCGGCCGTCACCGCGGTGCGCACCGGATGGCGGGCCTCGAGCTCCTGCGCCGCCGCGAGCAGCTCCCGCGCCAGGTCGCGCGCCTGATCGCCGAGTCCCTGCTGGGACCAGATCTCGGCCAACAGGGCTCGAGCCTCCAAGACCGCGGGCGATCCCGGCGTCGCGCCGTGGCGACGCAGCGTCGCGATCCCCTCCCTGGTGAGCTCTTCTGCCCGCGCGAAGCCGCCGCGAGTGCTCTCGATGCGTGCGAGCTCGAGCAGGTAGGGCACGCGCACGGTGGGCGGCGCCGAGTGCACCTTGTCCACCACGTCGATCGCCTGGCGGGCGTAGCGCTCCGCCTCCTCGAGGTCGCCGAGCTGGCGCAAGGTGGTGGCCAGCGTCGCCCAAACGAGTGCGGTGTCCTGGTGGAGCTCGCCGAAGGCGGTGCGCGCGGTGTCGAGCGCGGAGTGCAGGATGGGCAGGCTGTCCTGCCAGCGCCCCTGCGATTGGCGCAGGCGGCCGAGCTGGAGCAGGGCGTACTCGAGGCCGCCGCCGCCCGAGTCCTCGAGCACCTCGAGGGCTCGCTGGAGGGATCGCTCGGCGGAGGAGAGCTCACCGACGGCGATCAACGCTTCGGCCAGCGACACCCTCAGCGTGGCGAGCCAGGGATGGTCGCTGCCGTAGCGCTCGCTGTCGAGACGCTCGGCTTCCCGCAGCAGGCGGATCGACTGCTCGTAGCGTCCCTGGTCGCGGCGCAGGGCGGCGAGGTTCTGCAGCAGCGATCCCATGAAGTGGTGATCGCTCCCGAAGTGCCTGCGCGTGTGCTCGATCGCCCTGGTCCAGTGCATGCCGGCGCCGTCGAGGTCGCCGGTGGCCCAGAGCAGGGCAGCGTGGTTGCTCAGCACGGGGACGTGCGAAGGCGAGTCTTCGGGCAGCACCTCCGGCGCCAGGTCGAGCGCCGTCTGCGAGCTCAGCAGACCGAGGTCGAAGCGGTTCAGCATGCGCTGCGCCGCGGAGAGCTCGGTGAGGGCGCGGATCCTGGTGGTGCGGCCCTGCGGCGTGGCCGAAGTGCGCAGCAGATCGGCGGCTCGTTGGTAGGCGGCCGCGGCGGCCTGGTAGTCGCCGGTGTCCATGCGGTGCCGCGCCAGCTCCAGGACGGCCTCGGCGAGGGGCTCCGCCCGGCCGACTCTCTCGCGCAGGGCCACGGCGCGTTCGAGGTGCTCGGTGGCCTCGGCGAACAGCCCGAGCTTCAGGTAGAGGCGGCCGATGGTCTGCGACAGCGACGCCTCGAGGTCGGGTTGTCCGTCGAGGTCGCTACGCAGCCTGTCGGCGCCGCGAGCCAGCAGATCCGGCGCGGTGAGGTCGGGCGGTGAGTCGTTCTCGGGATCGGCGACCTCGAACAGGCTGAGCAGGAAGTCGCGCGTGGCGTCGGACTCGGCGGCCTCGGCGAGCGCCTGCTCGCGAGCTCGCTCCGAGCGCACCCAGCCGACCAGCAGGCCGGAGGCTGCGATGGTCGCTGCGACGAGGATCGCCGCGACGGCGAGCACCGCGCCGCGGCGCCGGCGCACGAGCTTGCCGAGGCGGTAGCCGAGAGCGTCGGGCCCGGCGACGACCGGTCGCAGCTCGAGATGGCGTCGCAGATCGTCGGCGAGCGCCTGGGGGGAGTCGTAGCGACGCTCGGGATCGCGGTGGAGCGCGCGCGAGACGATCCACTCGAGGTCGCCCCGCACCGCCCTGGAGAGGGTGCGCCCGTCGCTGTCGCGCCGGGCCGCCAGCGGCTCGAGCTCGGCGCCGAGGTGGCGCAGCGCTGTGCGCAGTCGGATCGGATCGTCGCTGGCTATGCGCCGCTGCATCTCGCCCTGGGAGACCTGTTCGCCGGGTCGTCGGAACGGCGTCGCGCCGACCAGCAACTGGTAGAGCAGGACGCCCAGCGCGTAGACGTCGGTGCGGGTGTCGACGCCCGTCCCTGCCGCCTGCTCGGGGCTCATGTAGTCGAGCGTGCCGAGCGGCTGCCCGAGCACGGTCAGCGGCGATGCCGTCTCGCCGAGAGGCGACGCGGGGTCGATCGCCTTGGCGATGCCGAAGTCGATGATCTTGGGCCGGGCGGCCGTGGGAGGTCCCGAGACCAGGATGTTCGATGGCTTGAGGTCGCGGTG
Source organism: Acidobacteriota bacterium (assembly GCA_003388555.1). Taxonomy (GTDB): domain Bacteria; phylum Acidobacteriota; class Thermoanaerobaculia; order Multivoradales; family Multivoraceae; genus QQVD01. The sequence continues at coordinate 14,950 of QQVD01000010.1, forward strand.
GATGACGCCGCGGCGGTGGGCGTGCTGGACCGCGTCGCAGACCCGGGCGAGCAGGCTCAGGCGGTCGGCCACGGTCAGTCGATGGCGAGCCGCGTAGTGGTGGATCGACTCGCCTTCGACGAGCTCCATCACGAAGAAGGGCCGACCGCGATCGTCGGCGCCGGCCTCGAAGACCTTGGCGATGCCCGGGTGATCCATGATCGCCAGCGCCTGGCGCTCGGAGCGGAAGCGTTCGAGCACGGCTCGCTGGTCGAGACCGCTGCGCACCAGCTTGATGGCGACGCGGCGGCGCAGGGGCTCCGTCTGCTCGGCTTCCCAGACCTCGCCCATTCCGCCGACGCCGAGCAGACGCAGCAGGCGATAGGGCGGAATGTGCGGCGGTGGCTCGCCGTGCCCGGCGAGGTCCAGGCCCTCGCTGAGTGTCGGCAGCTCGAGATCGGTCACCGCGAGCATCCGCTGCACACGTTCCGCCACTTCGGGCTCGCGTCGGTGCAGCGCCACGAGCTGCTCCCTCTGCTCGCCCTCGTCGAGCTCGCTGAGCCGGTGGAAGCACTCTTCGATGCGGCGGAACTGGCCGGGCGTCGTCATCGTCTCGCTGTGGCCTCGCAGGGGTCGCGGTCGCGGACACGCACGACCGCCGACCGAGGATCAACAGCCACAGACGCAGGGCGTCGGTGAGATCGCTCATCGAGGGAGAGATCGTTGATCGATCGCGGCGCTGGCTCGACCTTCGTCTGCCGTCGGGCCTCCCCCCTGACTCGCCAGAGGCGCGAGAGCCGCAGGGTCGGCGATTCCTACCCGCCGCTGCGGTCGAGCTCGGCGGCGAGCCAGGTCCTGGCGAATCGCCAGTCGCGCTCGACGGTGCTCACGGAGATCCCGAGGGTGTCCGCGATCTCGGTGTGCTCGAGGCCCCAGAAGACCTTGAGCTTGACGATCTCGGCCTTGCGTGGGTCGAGCCGGTCGATCTCCTCGATCAGCTCCGCCATGCGATGTGGCTCGACTCCCGGCGAGGCGGCGACGAC
>QQVD01000003.1 GCA_003388555.1 Acidobacteriota bacterium
TTCCCTCTTCCCTCCTCCCTCTTCCCTCTTCCCTTCCCCTGACCCCCAACCCCTATCCCCTGACCCCTGACCCCTATCCCCTATCCCCTAACCCCTGGCCTGCTCCTCGACCAACGGCCAGGCGAGATCGAGCCAGCGGCTGATCTCGAGCCGGGTGTCGCGCGGGTCGATGAGGTCGTGCACCGAGAACGACTCGGCGCGGGGGAAAGGTGAGCGGCGGGCAGCGAACTGCTCCTCGAGCTCGGCGCGGCGGGCCTCGGGATCCTCGGCCTCGGCGATCTCGCGGCGGAAGGCGACGGCGACGCCGCCCTCGACCGGCAGCGCGCCGGTGTCGGCGGAGGGCCAGCTGAGCACCCGCGCCTCGGGGCCGAAGTGCGCCGCCGCGGCGACGCCGTAGGCGCGGCGCACGACGATCGAGATCCACGGCGTGCGCGAGCGCACCACGGCGGAGATCGCCTCCATGCCGTAGCGGATGGTGCCGGCCTGCTCGGCCGCCGAGCCGATGTAGAAGCCGGGCTCGTCGACGAACGCGACGACGGGTAGGTGGAAGGTGTCGCAGAGCTCGACGAAGCGGCGCACCTTGAGCGCTCCGTCGCGGTCCATCGACCCGGCCAGCACGGTGGGGTCGTTGGCCAGCACACCCACCGGGTAGCCGTCGATACGGGCGAGGAAGGTGCGCTGCGAGCGGCCGAACTGCTCGCCCTTCTCGAGCAGCGAGCCGCGGTCGACGACGAGGCCGACCAGGCGCTCGACGTCGTAGGGGCGGCGACGGTCACGCGGCACGATCGACAGCAGCTCCTCCTCGCGCCGGTCGCGCCGGTCGTCGGGCTGGGAGGGCCGGCGCGGTGGCGCCTGCAGCACGCTGCTCGGCAGGTAGTCGAGGAAGCGGCGGATCAGTCGGTTGGCGTGCGCCTCGTCGTCGGCGACGCGGTCGACGACGCCGCTGCGCGCGTGCACCCGCCAGCCACCGAGCTGCTCCTTGTCGAGCTTCTCGCCGAGGGCGCGCTCGACCAGCGCCGGGCCGCCGATCAGCACCTGCGAGGTGTCCTTGACCATCACCGCGAAGTGCGAGGCGACGAGCCGCGCCGCGGGGAATCCGGCCACCGCGCCGACCGCGGCGGAGGCCACCGGCACGGTGTGCAGGAGCTGGGCGATGGGCAGGAAGCGGGCGCGCGAGTACACCGGGTCGCCAACCGGCGCGCGGCTGCCCTTGCCGCCCGAGCCGGTGACCGAGCCACCGCCGCCCTCGAGGAAGCGGACCAGCGGCATGCGGTAGCGCAGCGCCAGCTCCTCCGACCAGACGCTCTTGCGCAGGCCCGCCGGCGTCGGCGAGCCGCCGCGCTGGGTGAAGTCCTCGCCGCCGACGACCACCCTGCGGCCGTCGATGGTGGCGACGCCGAGCACGTAGTTGGCGGGCGTGAACGAACGCAGCTCGCCATCTTCGTCCTGCTCGGCCCAGCCTGCCAGCGGGCCCTCGTCGCGGAACGAGCCCTCGTCGACGAGATCGTCGATGCGCTCGCGCACGGTGCGCTTGCCGCGCTCGCGATGCCGCCGCACCGCCTCCTCGCCGCCGAGCTCGAGCGCCCGCCTCCGGCGCTCCTCGATCTGCCGTACCTCGTCGCTCCAGCTCATCGCCCGGCGAGCATACGGGAGCCGTTGTCCGACCCCGCCTTGGCTTGTCGTTGGATCGCAGTGGAGGGCGACGAAGGCCTTCCGGCCATTGTCGAGCCGGGGGACGTCAGCACTCCGACAACCCAACGACAAGGGGGGCATCCATGTCGACGTTCGTGGTGAAGGACTTGATGGTCAGTGTGCTGTCGGATCGCGGCAGCGTGGGGCTGTGTGCGGAGGATGTCTCCGCCACGGTGCCGACGCCGCTGACTCCGGTGGTGCTGGTGGCGGCGCAGACGCCGGTGCTGCAGCACGTGCAGCACGTCACCAAGCGACTGGTCGCGGCCGGCGATGCCGACGGCTCGCCGGCGGTGGTCGAGGCGATCGACGAGGTCGCGCTCGACATCGGCCGCGGCATCGTGGTCGCGGCGGCGCAGGGGGGCGGTGTGATGCTGCCGGATCCGAACTGCGGCGGCACCTCGTTGGAGACCATCCCGACCCCGATCACCCCGGTGGTGCACAAGAACGCCGCGCTGCTGCGCGTTTCGCACCTGCGCCAGCTCAAGGCCCAGCTGCACGAGACCCTCGCGGCGGTCGACAAGGCGCAGGCCGCGCTGGTGCCGAGCGGCCGCCAGGTCGCCAAGGTGCGCAAGCAGCTCGAAGGCGCCCTCGAGTCCCTCGGCTGAGCCCGAGAGTCCTGCAGTGGCGAGCTTCGCTCCACTGTGGGCGCGAGCGGCGGCGCGTGACGCCTGCGTCCGCGTCGCCGCCCACCGCCGCCTGGTGGCGTTCGACGAGCTCGACGGCTCGGAGCGCGCGGCGCTGGCTGAGTTCGCCGAAAGGCCGGAGCTCTTCGGCGTGTCGATGCCGAGACCGCCGGCGCGCGGCTCGATCCAGCTGCTCGACCGCACCACCGCGGCGCGGCTCGTGGCGCTCGCCGAGGCGGCGCCGATCGGCTGCTCCGGCCTGGCGCCGGAGGTCTTCGAGCATCTGCTGCTGCACGGGCTGATCGAGATCGATCTCGGCGGAGGCTTCCTCCTCGGGGCGAGAGCGCACGCGGCGCTCGGCGCCGACGACGCCGAAACCTCCGCCGACGGCCGGGGCGCACTGGCCTCGTTGGCGCGCGACGCGCTGCGCTACGGCGCCGCCCTGCCGCCGCTCGACGCTCGCGCCCTGGCCCGCCGCCTCTACGCCTTCCATACGGCGCCGCGACTGCCCGAGTGGCGGCGCCGCTTCGACGACGCCCAGCGCTACCGGGCAGAGCTCGGGCTGCAGGCTGGCCAGGAGACCGGGGCGCTGCTGGCCGAGGGTCACGAGGCGCTCGAGGTGCCCGGTTGGTGGTCGTGGTCGCTGCGCGGCGCCGAGGATCTGACGTCGACAGGGCACAAGGTCTACGTCAGCCCGGCGCCCGACGACCTGCCGGCGGCGTTCCGCGAGGTCGCCGCGGTGGTGGCGCGCCTCGGCGTCCCTGCGCTGAAGATCGGGCGCGGCGAGCATGGAGCGCTGCGGCCCGACAAGATCGTGCTGCACCTGAGCTCGCGGCGAGCGGTCGAGGAGCTGTGCGACGAGCTCGCGTCGCGCCTCGTCGGCGCCCGGCCGCAGGGCGTCCCGTTCAGCGAGGAGCTGGCCCTCGACGGACTGCTCTCGCACGGCGTCGACCCGCCGGTCGACGAGGCGGCGGTGGCCTGGCGCGGTCTCGAGAGCTGGCGCGCCTGGATCTGCAACGAGCTGGCGAGCGGCCTCGTCGCGGCGCGGACCGAGGGTGAGGGTGAGGGTGAGGGTGAGGGTGAGGGTGAGGGTGAGGGTGAGGGCGCGGTGGCGGCGGACGTCGCGGCCCGCTTCGCGCTCGACCGTCTGCGGGTGCAGGGCGTCGACCCCGTGACCTGGGCGCCCCGCACGCCGGAGGCTCTGCCGTCGTGAGCGGTCCCGCCCCGCCGCCGCTCGACGTGCTCGAGACCCGCTGGGTGCTGCCGGCCGAGGCGCTGCTGGTGCCGGTCTCCTCGCTGTCGCCGCGCGCCCGCGCCGCGCTCGACGTCGCCGAGGACAGCTGGGCGCTCGGCGTGCCGCGGAGCCGGCGGCCGCAGAAGGTCGTCGACCGCGCCACCGCCGACCTGCTGGAGGAGTTCCGCCGACCCTGCCGGCTGGTCGACGCGGTGATCGAGCTCAGCCAGCGCAGTGGAGTCGATCCCGAGAGCACCCTGGAGCAGGCGTTCGAGGCGCTGCGCCTCCTGGTCGCCGAGCGCCTGCTGGTGCCCGAGGGCGATCCGCTCGAGGCGCAGACACTGGCCCCCGCCTTCGCCGCCGGACAGCAGTTCCGCGGCTACGAGATCGAGCGTCTGGTCCACCTGCTCGAAGACGTCGAGCTGTACCGCGCGCGCAGCGTCACGGGAGAGGCCGTGGCGCTCAAGCTGGCGCGCACCGACAGCGGCCTCGAAGGAATCCCGGCGCCCGAGAAGCTGCGCCGGGAGGCGGCGATCCTGGGCCACCTGACCGCTCACGGCGGCGTCGCCGTCGCCGCGCTGCTGGGCTGCGAGCTCGAGGGAGAGCGCCCCTTCCTGGCGACCCGCTGGTGCGACGGGCTGTCGCTCGCCGCCGCCGCGGCCGAGCGCCTGGCGCTGCCTCCGGCGCGGCGACGCGAGGCGCAGCGCCGGCTGGCGCTCGAGCTCGTCGCCGCCTACGAGCGGCTGCACCGCGCCGGCGTCGTGCACGGCGACGTGCATCCCGGCAACGTGCTGGTGTCGCCGGACGGCGCGGTGACCCTGGTCGACTTCGGCAGCGCCCGCGTCGAACCGGTGGACGGCGCCCTCCCGCAACAGCTGGAGCCTTGGTCCAGGGCGCTGCGCGAGGCGGTCGGCCTCTACTACGACCCGCAGACGGCGGCCGCGGTGCAGGGCGGCCGCATGCCGCCCGAGGCGAGCTTCGCGACGGACCGCTACGCCGTCGCTGCGATGCTCTACCAGCTGTTCACCGGCGGCCACTACCTGCCGCCGAGCGCCGAGCAGGAACGCCTGCTCGAGCGCCTCGCCGATCCCGACCCGCTGCCGTTCACCGACCACGGGCTGCCGCCCTGGCCGGCGGTCGAGGCGGCGCTGCGCCGGGAGCTGTCGCGGGATCCGGCCGGGCGCTTCGCCGATCTCGGCGGCCTCGCGGCGGCGCTTCGCCGGGCGCGGCCAGATGGGGACGGGGTCGCCGTCGCGGCCGCGCCGTCGTCACTGCTCCAGCGCACCACCGCGCGCTACGACTTCGACTCGCCGCTGCTGCGGGGCGGCCCCGCGCCGCCGCGTGCCTCGCTGGCGCTGGGGGCGGCGGGAGTGTCCTGGTTCCTGCTCCGCGCCGCCGAGGTGGGCCGCGACCCGCGACTGCTCGCCCTGGCCGACCTCTGGTCGTCCCGCTGCGAGGCGCTGTGGACGAGAGGGCCGTCGGACTTCGCCGCCCCCGAGCGCGGCGTCACCCCGGAGCGGGTCGGCGTCGCCTCGCTGGCGCACGGCCGGCCCGGCGTACTGGCGGTGTGCGCGGCGGTGGCGGCGGCGCGCGGCGACCAGCCGACCCTCGACGCCACGGCCCGAGAGCTCTGCGCTGCGACCGAAGACGCCGCGCTGCCCGCCGAGCTCTGCCTCGGGCGCGCCGGCCTGCTGCTGGCGGCACACCGGCTGCTGGCGCGGATCGACGGTCTGGGCCCGGGCGGCGACGCCCCAACGCGCCTCGGCCGCTGCATCGAGGAGCAGAGTGACCGGCTGGTGGCGACGATCGCGGCCGCCGGTCCGACGTCGAACCCCGATCTGCCGCACCTCGGCTTCGCCCACGGCTGGGCGGGGGTGCTCTACGCCCTGATCGAGACCTCCGCCGACCGCGGCGGCGATGGGGCGCTGAGCCAGCTGCTCCAGCGTCGCCTCGGTGGGCTCGCCGAGCTCGCCCGGCACGACGACCACGGCCGCGCCACCTGGCCCGGCACCCTGCCCTGCTTCCGCCACCTCGGCGCCACCCCCGACCACGCCCCCGGCTGGTGCTCCGGCAGTGCCGGGCACCTGCTGCTGTGGGACCTGGCGGCCCGGCGCTGGCCCGACGAGCGGCGCTACGGCGAGCTCGCGCTCGCCGCCGCCGAGGCTGCCTGGAGCCTGCCGGCCGCCTCCGCCGACCTGTGCTGCGGCCTCGCCGGCAGGGCGATGGCCCTCGCCACGCTCGCAGCCCGAGGCGGCGAGTGGATCGCACGCGCCGAGGAGCTGCTGCGCCGCGCCCGGCGCGATCTCGAGGCTCAGGGAGAGGACGACGACTCGGCGGACTCGATGCTGCGCGGCACCCTCGGCGTGGCGCTGGCCGAGCTCGAGGTGAGCGAGCGAGGCCGGCGCGCGGCCGGCGTGTAACCTCTTCGCCCTTCCGGTGTCTTCCTCCCTGTGAGGCAGACGAGAGCAAGCGACGAAGACGCCGCTCCGGCAGCGATGATCTCCGCTACTCTGGCGGCGCCCGCGATCCGCGGGCGCGGCAGGAGTGGGAGGACCTCGGAGTGGCTGGCGAATCGGCGGTCGATTGGCAGAGGATCTACCGTGAGCACGGCCCCGCGGTGCTCGCTTTCCTGCGCAGCCGCCTGGTCGGCGACGCCGCCGAGGACCTGCTGCAGGAGACCTTCGTGCGCGCCATCCGCGCCGAGCAGAGACGCGGCGCGGCGAGCGCGCCGGAGCAGCCCCGCGCCTATCTGCTCACCGTGGCGCGCAACCTGCTCGCCAACCGGCGACGCGACGCGCCGCCGGAGGACCCGCTGGACGATGGACGCGAGGACGGCGGCGAGCCCGCGGCGACGACCGCGCCGAGCGATGCCGAGGCCGACTTCCGCGAGCTCGGCGCCCGCCTGCAGGCGGCCCTCGAGACGATGCCCGAGCGCCAACGCCAGGCGTTCGAGATGGCGGTGCTCGACCAGCAGAGCTACCGCTCGATCGCCCGTCGCACCGGATGGACCCTCGGCCAGGTCAAGGTCAACGTGCACCGGGGACGGGCCAGGGCGATCCGCGCTCTCGCCGACTACCTTCCCTGACCGATGAGGATCGAACCATGAGCGCCGAAGAGAGGCATCTGGCCGTGAGCGAGTTCCTCGACCGTCATCGCGGCGAGAGCGATCTGATCTCGCTCGCCGATCGGCTCGCCAGCGATCCCGAGGCGCGACGCTTCTACCGCCGCGCCCGGGCGCTCGACGGCCTCGCCGCGGCGCTCGACGAGCTGCCGCGCGAGGAGCCTCCGGTCGAGGTGTGGCAGCGCATCGCCGCGGAGACCTCGGTCGACGCCGGCCCCGTCCGCGGTTGGGGCCGGCGCCCCGAGGCTTCCGGGAACCGGCTGTTGCTGCTCGCCGCCGCGGGGCTGCTGGCGATCGCCGCGCTCTCGGTGCTGCTGCTGTGGCCGCAGCTGACCGGCGAGCCCGACGAACCGACGGTCGAATCCCAGCTGGCCGAGGTCGAGGTCGGCGCCCGCGCCGGCGAGATGGACCCGGCGCGCTTCTTCGACCTCGCCACCGAGATCCTCGAGGCGGATCGCTCCTACCGCCGCGAGCTGCTGGCCCTGATGACCGCGATCGAGCAGGAGCTGGGCAGCGGCGAGGGTGACGTCGAGGAGGGACGCCGCTCCGACTTCAGCGACCGCCGCAGCGACCCGCGCGCCCGAGGCAACGAGCTCGAGGGCGGCTCCTCCGACGGTGTGCGCATCGAGATGTACTGACCAAAGATGTACTGATCGAGATGAACTGACGAGTCGTAGCCTGACCCGCGACCTGGTGACCGCGAAAGGAAGACCGATGAGAACCGATATCCGCCGCCCGGCGACGCGACCCGCCGCGCTCGCTGCACTCGCCGCGATCGCCGCGTTCGGCGCGTTCGCCGTCGCCCCGGCTTACGCCCAGAAGGGCGACTCCCCTGCCGAGGCCGAGCTGGACGCCGCCTCCGGCTTCCTCTACGGCAAGGTGACCACCGCCAAGGACCGGGTGTTCCAGGGCGTGCTGCGCTGGGACGACGAGGAGGCCGCCTGGGACGACCACTTCAACTCGGGCAAGGTCGACCTGCCCTACCTCGACGAGTACTCGGACGAGAAGAAGACCCGCACCTTCGAGATCTTCGGCCGCAAGTTCAACGTCAACTGGGGCGGCGGCGAAACCGGCAGGCAGCTGGTGGTGCGCTTCGGCGACATCGCCCGGATCGATGTGCTCGGCGACTCCGAGGCGAAGCTGACGATGCGCGACGGCAGCCAGTTCGAGGTCGAGGGTGTCGGCAACGACGTCGAAGCGACGATCCGCATCCTCGACACCAGCCTCGGCCTGCTCGAGGTCGAGTGGGAGACGATCGCCCGCATCGAGTTCGCCCAGGCGCCGGCGGGAACGGTCGGCTTCGGCGACCGCCTCTGGGGCTCGGTGAAGACCACCGCCGGGACCTTCGAGGGCTTCGTGCAGTGGGACAAGCAGGAGTGCCTGTCGATCGACGCACTCGACGGCGAGGAGGACGGGGTCAAGATGTCGATCCCCTTCGGACAGATCGCCTCGATCGCCAAGCACCCGTCGCGCAACGCGTCGCAGGTGGTGCTGCGCGACGGGCGCGAGCTGGTGCTCGACGACAGCAACGACGTCGACGACGACAACCGCGGCATCCTGGTGGAGGACCGGCGCTACGGGCGCGTCGAGGTGCCGTGGAGCGCCTTCCAGCGCATCGACATGCGCTTCGACCGCGGCTCCGGCCCCGACTACGCGACCTACGCCGCCAGCGGTGGACCGCAGCGCCTGCGCGGCGAGGTGGTCGACCGCTCCGGCTCACCGCGCAGCGGCGCTCTGGTCTACGATCTCGACGAAGCCCACGGCTGGGAGCTGCTCGACGGCGTGCAGCGCAAGATCAGCTACTCGATCCCCTTCTCCAAGATCGCCAGCATCGCGCCCGCCGGCACCGACGGCGCCACGGTGACGCTGCGCTCCGGCGAGAGGCTCGAACTGTCGGACTCGCATGACGTCAACGAAGACAACTCCGGGGTCCTCGTCCTCGACGGAGACGGTCGCGGCGGCGTGCTCGTCGAGTGGTCCGACATCCAGCGGATCTCGCTGCAGCCCTGACCGCGTCTGCCTGATCGTCAACCCGCGCGCCGGCGCCGGACGTGCCGGTCGCCAGCTGCGCGGGCTGCGCCGGCGGCTCGAGGCGGCCGGCCTCGAGCTCGACCTGCGCCTCACCGGCGATCCGCTGGAGGCCACCCTGCTCGCCCGATCGGCGTACGTGGAGGGCCACCGGGCCTTCCTCGCCGCCGGCGGCGACGGCACCGCCTTCGAGGTGCTCAACGGAGCGCTGGCGCCGGCGATCGACGACGGCGCCGCGATCTCCTTCGGCGTGCTGCCGCTGGGCACCGGCAACTCGTGGACCCGCTCCTTCGAGCCTGCCGGGACCCACGGCGGCTGGCGCCAGGGCGTCGAGCAGACCCTGCGCCGCCTGGTCGAGGGGCGGCCGCGCCGGCTCGACGTGCTGCGGGCCAGCACAGACCGCGGCGATCTCTACGCCCTCTCCTTCGTCGCCTTCGGCCTCTCGTCGCGGGTCGCCGACCTCTGCAACCGCAGGCTCAAGCGGCTGGGAAACCTGGGCTACCAGCTCGGCGCCGCGCTCTGCGCCCTGCGGCCGAACGCCGAGCCGCTCGAGATCGTGCTGCGCCGTGGCGGCCGGGTCGACGCCTGGCGCGGCGAGGTGGTGACCGCCGGCTTCCACAACGTCTCGCTGTTCGGCGGCGCGCTGCCGATCGCGCCGCCGGCCGACCCAACCGACGGCCTGCTCGACGGCGTCCTGGTCGAGCGCATCGGCCGGTTCGAGCTGCTGCGCACCCTGCCCTCGCTGCGCACCGGCGAGCACATGGGCCATCCGGCGGTGCGTCACCTGCGGGCGCAGCGAGTCGAGCTCCAGCAGAGGGTCGAGCGCGACGTGCAGCTCGACGGCGAGGTGCGCCGCCTCGTGCTCGAGTCGGTCGAGGTGCTGCCGGCGGTGGCCGAGTTCTGGATCTGACGCCGAGACCGCCCCTGAGACGGCCGGGTGCGTCCGGTGGACGGGCGCGGCACGTACTAGGCTTGAACCTCACCAGACGAAACCGCAACCAGAGATTTCCGGAGGAACGAAATGACCCGTTCGAAGCGTCTCCTGTGTTCGCTCGCCCTTCTCGTCGCCGTGCTGCTCGTCGCCGGCCCCGCCATCGCCCAGGACGGATTGCGCGCTGAGCTGTCGCGCGACCTGGCCCAGATCGAAGAGAAGATCGTCGGCCTCGCCGACGCCATCCCGGCCGACAAGTACGGCTGGGCGCCCGAGGAGGGCGTGCGCACGGTGTCGCAGTCGCTGATGCACACCGCGACGGCGAACTTCTTCTTCGCCTCGATGCTCGGCGTCGCCGCCCCCGAGGGCCTCGACCTTCGCGGCCTCGAGAAGGTGACCGACAAGGCCGAGGTCAAGAAGCTGCTCGAGCAGTCCTTCGACCACCTCGGCAAGGCGATCGAGTCGGCCGAGGACCTCACCGCGCCGAAGAGCTACTTCGGTCAGGACGGCACGGTCGCCGGGCTGCTGCACGCCGGCCTGTCGCACAACCACGAGCACCTCGGCCAGATGATCGCCTACGCCCGCTCCAACGGCGTCAAGCCGCCCTGGTCGTAAGCGAACGGGGTCACAGCGTCGACAGCGTCAGCAGAGGCGGCCGAGCCGTCCTGCTCGACTTCGGCGGCGTCCTGGTCCGCTTCCGCGGTCTCGAGGAGCTGCGCAGGCTCCTGCCGGACCGCCCGGATCTCGACGCCGCCACCCGGCGCTGGCTGGGCTGCGAGGCGGTGCGCGCCTTCGAGCGCGGCGAGCACCGCGACGCCGGGCTGTTCGCGGCCCAGGCGGTGGTGCAGCTCGGGCTGCCGATCGCGGCCGACGAGTTCCTGCGTCGCTTCGTGGGCTGGGTCAGCGAGCCGCTGCCCGGTGCCGCGGAGCTGCTCGCCCGGCTGCGCCGCGAGCTGCCGGCGGGCACCCGGATCGGCTGCCTCAGCAACACCAACGCGCTGCACGAGGAGCGCATCCTCGGCTGGCTCGGGGAGGACGCCTTCGACGTGCGTTTTCTCTCCCACCGCACCGGCCAGGTCAAGCCCGATCGGGACGCCTACACGCACGCCTGCGAGACCCTCGGGCTCGAGCCGCCGCAGGTGTGGTTCGCCGACGACGCGGCGGTCAACGTCGAGGCGGCGCTGGCGGTCGGCCTGCGCGCCTTCCGGGCGCGGGGGCCGGGCGACGTCGCGCGACGGCTCGAGCAGGACGGCCTCCTGCCTACTGGGTCGTTGACGTCGCGGCCTCGAGAGCGAGTCCGAGCGCGGTACGCACGTCGGGCAGGGTCACCGGGCCGACCTCCATCATCGCGTCGGTGAAGCGACGCACCGAGAAGTCGTCGCCCCAGGCGGCGCGCGCGTCGCGCTGCAGCCCGGCGATGGTGGTGTCGCCGAGCCAGTAGAAGGTGAGCTGCGGCGACGTGGTCATCGCCCGGCGCCACATGTTGCGGGCGAACTGCACGTCCTGCATCGCCTCCTCGGTGACGAAGCGCTCGACCTCCTCGCGGGTCATGTTCTCGGTGTGCACCCTGATGTCGACGATGGTGCGGGCGATGTTCTCGAGCTGCTTCTTGAGGTGCGCCGCGTAGGCGAGATCGTCGCCCCAGCCCTGCTCCAGCATCAGCCGCTCGCTGAAGGTGCCCCAGCCCTCGACGAAGACCGGATCGGAGTAGAGGTAGCGCGCCGGATGCTCGCTGCGCGCCGCCACCTTGAGCTGCAGGTAGTGGCCGGGCATCAGCTCGTGGGCGATGATCATCGTGTTGAAGTGGTGGTTGAAGTCGCGGAAGAACGCGGCCAGCTGCTCGTCGTCGGCGTCGGCAGGCGGCGTCGGCAGCAGCAGCAGGGTGTCGGCCTCGGGCGCCCAGGGCCCGCTGCTGTAGACACCGCCGAACGCCTGCGAGGTGAAGACGGCCGGCGAACGGTCGACCACCAGGGTCAGCGGATCGGGCAGGCCGACGATGCCGCGCTCGCGCACGAACGCCTCGGCCTCGAGCACCAGGGTGCGGTAGTCCTCGACGAACTCCTCGACGGTGGCGGCGCGGTCCTCGGCGATGCGGTCGAACAGGCCCTGGATCACTTCGCGGTCGCCGAACGGCATCTCGCCGGAGAGGTGCTCGTCCCAGATCCGCCGCGCGAAGAGCGCCGTCTCGCCGCGCCTCTTCGCCAGATCCTCCTCTGCCGCGGCGAGCACCTCGGCGACCGGCCGCGTCTCGCCGGTGACCAGGCGGAAGCGGCGCTCGTAGCGGTCGGCGAGACGGAAGCTGCCGCGCGCCGTCTCGCGGCGCTCCTCGAGCAGCGTGGCGAGCTGGCGCACCTGCTCGGCCGCGTCGGCGGCGGTGGCGAGGATCGCCTCCCGGCGGGCGGCGAATCCCTCCTGGCCACCGAGCTCCTCGGCCGCGGGACCGTCGACGAAGCGCGCCAGGTCGCCGCCGTAGAACTCGGCCACCGACCCCAGCTGACCGACGGCGATGGCGAGCAGATCCGGCGACAGGTCGGCACGGTCGGCGCGTCCCAGCGCCTCGCCGGCCTCGCCCACCAGGCGCGGCACCTCGGCGATGCGCGCCGCGATCGCATCGAGACGGGCCGTCATCGGCATCTCGTCGCGGATGAGCAGGAACGGCAGCGCGTTGGCGATGGTGCCGCTCCACAGCAGCGGATCGGTCTCGTGCACCCGTTGCTCGGTGAGCTCGAAGAGCTGGATGCGCGCCTCGGCGATCGCCAGGCTCAGGTCGGCGCGCGCGTCGAAGGCGTCGCCCTCGCCGCCGCGTCCTGCGAGCTCCGCCACGAGCAGGGTGCCCTGCTCGACCAGCTCGCGGTTCCAGCCGATCCACTCGGCCACCGCCTGGTCGGAGTACGACTCGAGGCGTAGGGCAGCCTCCTGCCGCCCCGCCGACAGGGCGCGCGACGGATAGAAGCTCAGCGTGCGCTCGATGCTCTGGTCGACGAGCTCGCTGGCTCGTCGCACCGCATCGGGCGGGGCGGAGCCGCCGGATCCAGGCGTCTCGCCGGCGGCGCAGCCCAGGGCGCCGAGCAGGGCGAGGATCGACAGCAGCCGGCGCTCCCGGCCGCCTGCAGGCCTCACAGGAACCAACGCTTGTACCAGGGCACGCCCTGCTCGATCAGTGCGCGCTTGCGCTCGGCGTCGCGCAGGCCCTGCAGGAAGGCCTCGCCCTCCTTGATGTGGCAGTCCTTGTACTTGCGGCCCGAGCCACACGGGCAGGGGTCGTTGCGACCCACCTTGGTGACGTGGCGCGGGCCGGTCACCACCGACTTCCGGTTCGACAGCTGGTTCGACAGACGACGCTTGCGCATCCGATCTCCTCCGACTCCTCCAATGGCTCCGAATCGACGCTGGGTCTCTCAGCAGGCGGCGGCGTAACGGACGACGTCCCCCACCGACTCCATGCGCGCCGCCTCCTCGTCGCTGATCTCGACGCCCAGCGCGTCCTCGAGCTCGACCAGCAGCTCGAGCGCCTTGGGCGAGTCGATGCCGAGGTCGGCGACGAGCTGCATGTCGTCACGGATCTCCGCCGCCGGCCTGCCGCTGACTTCGGCGAGGACGTTGCGAGCCGTTTCCTTCTTGTCCAAGGTCTTCATCTCCTGCGCCGGCACGCGACGCTGCGGCCGGCGCGGTCGCGGCGCCGGGCGGCCGTGCGGCTGGGCGGCGGGGCGGCTGGGCCGATCCCGGGTTCAGCTCCTCGCGGCGCTGGCGCCCACCGGCTCGGCGCGCTCAGCGCTACCCACCCGGGAGCCG
>QQVD01000009.1 GCA_003388555.1 Acidobacteriota bacterium
TGCAGGGGGAGGAGGTCGGAGGGTCGCGATCCGAGCAGCATCCAGCGGCCACCGCCGGCAGGGGAGCTCCTTTTCCTTTTCCCTTTTCCCTTGTCCCTTCTTCCCCAACCCCCAACCCCTGACCCCTTCCGCCTCCCTTTCCCCTTTTCAGTCCTAGGTCTCCAGGCGACCTGCAGCGGCATCTCGGTCCTCGTTCGCGATACCGTCACTCCTCGTCGATCCCGGGTGCACACCCCCGTCTCCATCTCCCTTCCCTCTCCCTGGCTCCTATTCCCCTGTACCCCGTACCCCGTACCCCGTACCCCGAACCCCGAACCCCCAACCCCCAACCCCCAACCCCCGACCCCTATCCCCCAACCCCTGACCCCTCCCGCCTCCTCTTCCCTTCCGCCAATGAACGTGCTCGGCATCTCGGCCTACTACCACGACGCCGCGGCGGCGCTGCTGCGCGGTGGAGAGATCGTCGCGGCGGCGCAGGAGGAGCGCTTCACCCGTGCCAAGCACGACGCGCGCTATCCGCGCCACGCCATCGACTGCTGCCTCGAGCAGGCGGGTCTGGAGGTCGCCGATCTCGACGTGGTGGCGTTCTACGACAAGCCGCTGCTCAAGTTCGACCGGCTGATGGAGACCTACCTCGCCCACGTGCCGCGGGGGCTGCGCTCGTTCCGCCTCGCGATCGGCGAGTTGGCGTCGGGCAAGCTCAACCTGCGGCGCACCCTGCGCCGCGAGCTGGGCAGGGAGTTCCGAGGCAGGCTGCTGTTCACCGAGCACCACGAGTCGCACGCCGCCAGCGCCTTCTTCCCGTCGCCATTCGAAGAGGCGGCGATCCTCACCGTCGACGGGGTGGGCGAGTGGGCGAGCGCCAGCTGGGGCGTCGGTCGCGGTGATCGCGTCGAGCTGCGCTCCGAGATGCGCTTCCCGCACTCGCTCGGCCTGCTCTACTCGGCCTTCACCTACTTCTGCGGCTTCCGGGTCAACTCGGGCGAGTACAAGCTGATGGGGCTGGCGCCTTACGGCGAGCCGCGCTACGCCGACCTGATCCGCGAGCGCCTGCTCGAGATCCACGACGACGGCTCGGTGTGGATGGATCCGCGCTACTTCGCCTACGCCCACGGTCTGCGGATGACCTCGCCGGCCTTCGCCGAGCTCTTCGGCGGCCCGCCGCGGCGCCCCGAGACCGAGCTGAGCCAGCGCGAGATGGACCTCGCTGCCTCGGTGCAGGTGGTCACCGAGGAGATCGTCTCGAAGATGGCGCGTCACGTGCGCCGCGAGACCGGCATGAAGGACCTGTGCCTGGCCGGCGGCGTGGCGCTCAACTGTGTCGCCAACGGCAAGCTGGCGCGCGAGGGGGTCTTCGATCGCATCTGGGTGCAGCCGGCGGCGGGCGACGCGGGTGGGGCGCTCGGCGCCGCCTGCGTCGCGGCACACACCCTGCTCGGCGAGCCGCGCCCGGCGCCGGCCGCCGGCGAGGACGACCGCCAGCGCGGCTCACTGCTGGGGCCACGACGCACCAGCGAGGAGGCGGTGCGCCACTTCGACGAGCGCGGCGCGGTCTACACCCGGATCGACGACGAGGCGGCGCTGCTCGAGCGCGTCGCGGCGCTGCTCGACGATGCCAAGGTGGTCGGCTGGTTCCAGGGCCGCATGGAGTTCGGGCCGCGCGCTCTCGGCGGTCGTTCGATCCTCGCCGACCCGCGCGACACCGAGATGCAGCGGGTGGTCAACACCAAGATCAAGTTCCGCGAGTCGTTCCGCCCCTTCGCCCCGGTGGTGCTGCGCCAGCACGCCGCCGAGTGGTTCGAGATGCAGGGCCTCGAGGAGCTGGCCTCGCCCTACATGCTCTTCGTCATGCCGGTGCACGGCGCCGACCTCGACGAGTCGACGCGCCAGCGCGGCCTCGCCAAGCTGCGCGCGGTGCGCGGCGGCTTGCCGGCGATCACCCACGTCGACGGCTCGGCGCGGGTGCAGACCGTCGACCAGCGCTGCGGCCGCTTCCACCGCCTGCTCGAGAGCTGGCATCGGCGCACCGGCTGCCCGGTGCTGATCAACACCAGCTTCAACGTCAGGGGCGAACCGATCGTGTGCACCGTCGAGGATGCGCTGCGCTGCTTCCTCGCCACCGACATGGACGTGCTGGTGGTCGAGGACTGTGTGCTGCTCAAGGAGGATCAGCCGGCGTCGCTCATCCCCGACCGCGAGCGCCACCTCGAGCAGTTCGCGCTCGACTGAGCAGAGACGACGGAGCCCGTGAGCATGATCCCCAGACCCGACCAGGCCACCGAGAAGCAGCTGCGCGGCTTCGCGCTGCTGCTGCCGGTCGCCCTGCTGCTCGTCGCCTGGCTGCTGTCGCGCCACTTCGCGATCGCCTGGGACGAGTGGGCGACCTGGGGCTACGCCGTCGCCGGCCTGCTGGTCGCGTGGAGCGTGGTCGGCGCGCTCCTGCCGCGCACCATCCGGCCGCTTTACCTGCTGCTCGGCTGGGCGACCTGGCCGATCGGTCTGGTGCTGTCGACCCTGCTGGTGGCGCTGCTCTTCTACGCCATCGTCACCCCGATCGGCTTCGCCCTGCGCCTCAGCGGCCGCGACCCGCTGTCGCTGCGCCGCGGCGGCAGGACGACGATGTGGCACCCACGCCCCGAGGAGCAGGGCAAGAAGCGCTACGCGCGGATGTGGTGAGAGCGTCGCAACCCTCTGGCACCTCCCCCTTCAGGGGGAGGCTGGGTGGGGGTTTCCCAGTCATCCGGTTCGTCGCACTTCGCGAGGGTCCGGTTTCACCCAACGAGCGGAACCGTACCCTTCGCGGGGATGACGGAAGGAGCCATCCGCTAAGCTGCCCATCCATTCCGCCGTTCCCGAGAACCCCACCGCAGGAGGTTCCCCGATGCGTACCGATCTCTCCTCTCCCGCCATCTCTTCCGGCCTGCGCCGCGCCACCGTCGCCGCGCTGCTGGTGCTCGCCGCAGCCGTGCTCGCCTCGCCGGCCTGGAGCCTGAGCACCGACAACTGGCCCTCCTTCCGCGGCGCCGACGCGCTGGCGGTGGCCGACGACGACCCGCGGCTGCCGATCACCTGGAGCACCACCGAGAACGTCGCCTGGAAGGCGGAGGTGCCGGGCCTTGCCTGGTCGTCGCCGGTGGTCTGGGGCGACCTGGTCTACGTGACGACCGTGGTCAGCGAGGGCGAGATCGAAGAGCCGCGCATGGGCCTCTACTTCCCGTACGGCTCGCCGGAGTCCGGCGGCATGCCGACCAAGGACGGGCAGCTGATGGAGCGCTCGCGCGACGTGCACCAGTGGTGGGTCTACGCCTTCCGCTTCGAGGACGGCGAGGTGGCGTGGAAGACGCAGGTGCACCAGGGCATCCCGCGCTGGGACCGCCACCTCAAGAACACCTACGGCTCGGAGACGCCGGTCACCGACGGCAAGCGCATCTACGCCTACTTCGGCAACCTCGGCGTCTTCGCCCTCGACGCCAAGAGCGGCGAGCTGCAGTGGGAGAAGCGTTTCGCACCGAAGAAGACGCGCCTCGGCTGGGGCCCGGCGGCCTCGCCGGTGGTGCACGGCAACTCGCTGTTCATCGTCAACGACAACGAGGAGGAGTCGTACGTCGTGGCGCTCGACACCGCCACGGGCAACGAGGGCTGGAAGGTGGCGCGCGACGAGGAGTCGAACTGGGCGACGCCGTTCGTCTGGGAGCACGACGGTCGCACCGAGGTGATCACCGTCGGCAGCAATCTGGTGCGCTCGTACGACCTCGAGGGCAAGGAGCTGTGGCGGCTCTCGGGCATGGACTCGATCACCATCCCGCAGCCGTTCAGCGAGCACGGCCTGCTCTACATCACCTCGGGCTACATCGGCGACAAGATCAAGCCGGTGTTCGCGATTCGCCCCGGCGCCACGGGCGACATCTCGCTCGAGGAGGGCCAGAACAGCAACGAGTACGTGGTCTGGTACAACGACTCGGCCGGCCCCTACCACCCGACGCCGCTGGTCTACGGCGACTACTACTTCACCCTGCTCGACCTCGGCTTCTTCACGGTGCACGACGCCAAGACCGGCGAGGAGCTGTACTTCACCGACTCGCAGAAGCAGAACAAGGAAGTCCGCCAGCGCGTGGCGCGCGGCTCGGGCGGCTTCACCGCCTCGCCGTGGGCCTACAACGGCAAGATCTTCGTGCTCAGCGAGGACGGCGACACCTACGTGATCGACACCGAGAAGGACTTCGAGGTGGTGGGCACCAACCCCCTCGACGAGGTGGCGATGTCGACCCCGGCGGTGGCCAACGGCAGCCTGTTCATCCGCACCCGCTCGCACCTCTGGCGCCTGACCGACCTCGACGCGAAGCCGACGCAAGACGCGGCCGGCGCCGAGGCTGCCGACGCTTCCCCGGGCGAGGAGAAGCCGGGTCGTTGATCCGCCGCGCTGGGAGCGCGACGACGGGTAGGGCCGCGTCCGGGCCGGCGGCCCGCGGTTTCGCCCGCACGGTCCTGCACAGGGCCGTCACCATCGTCGCCGCTCTCGGCCTCCCGATCGGTGCGTTCGGCAGTTTCGCCACGGCGGCGACTGCTGCCGTCACGCCGGTCCTCACCGAGCCGACCGTCGCCGACGCCACCTGGCAAGGCGGCGTCGGGGCGCTGATCGTCGAGCACTGCGGCGAGTGCCACCGCCCCGGCGGCGGCGCGCCCATGGCGCTGCTCAGCTGGGACCAGTCGCGGCCGTGGGCTCGCGCGATCGCGCGCGAGGTCGACAGCGGAGCGATGCCGCCGTGGCACGCCGACCCGCGCTACGGAGTCTTCGCCAACGACCGCAGGTTGAGCGAGGCGCAGCGGCGGCTGCTGCTCGCCTGGGCCGCGCGTGGCGCGCCGCTCGGCGAGGACGACGGTCTGCCGGCGTCCGGCTTCGTGCCCGACGAGGACCCGGCGGACACCGGCGTCGCACCCGCCGGGAGTCAGTGGCGCATCGGCGAGCCCGACCTCGTCTTCGAGCTGCCCGAGGAGGTCGTCGTGCCGGCCCGCGGTGAGGTGCCGTACCACGACTACGTGATCGATCCCGGCTTCACCGAGGACGTCTGGGTGCGCGCCGCCGAGGCGCAACCCGGAAACCCCGCGGTGGTGCACCACATCATCGTCGACTACCAGATCTCGAATCCGCTGCGCCGCCGCCAGCTCGCCCGCCAGGGCCTCGAGGCGCGGGTGCAGGGAAGTCTCGGCGGCTACGTGCCGGGCGACGAGCCGATGGTGCTGCCGCAGGGTCTGGCGCGGCGCATCCCGGCCGGCGCCAGGCTGCACTTCCAGATGCACTACACGCCGAGCGGCAGCGAGCAGCGCGACCGCTCGCGCGTCGGCCTGGTGCTCGCCGAGGGGCCACCGCGCCACGAGGTGCGCACCGGCATCGCGTCGAGCCCCTTCATCTCGATCCCGC
Source organism: Acidobacteriota bacterium (assembly GCA_003388555.1). GTDB lineage: Bacteria > Acidobacteriota > Thermoanaerobaculia > Multivoradales > Multivoraceae > QQVD01. The sequence continues at coordinate 5,420 of QQVD01000009.1, forward strand.
CCGGCAGCGCCGAGACGTCGCTGTCGGCCGAGCACGTCTTCCGCCGCGACAGCGTGCTGCTCTCGATGCGCCCGCACATGCATCTGCGCGGCAAGCGCTTCGAGTACCGCGCCCACTTCCCCGACGGAAGCGAGGAGATCCTGCTGCTGGTCCCCGACTACGACTTCGACTGGCAGACCCGCTACGTGCTCGCCGAGCCGAAGCGTCTGCCCGCCGGCACCCGCCTGGTGTGCACCGGCACCTGGGACAACTCGGACGCCAACCCCGACAACCCCGATCCCACCCGCCGCGTCTCGTGGGGACAGCAGACCAGCGACGAGATGATGATCGGCTTCTTCGAGTACTACGAGGAGGGGGCGGAGGGGAGCGGAGCGGAAGGGGCCGGGGGGCAGAAGGGGTCAGGGGTCAGGGGTCAGGGGTTGGGGATTAGGGATTAGGGATTAGGGATTAGGGAAAAGGGAAGAGGGAAAAGGGAGAAGGGAAAAGGGAGAAGGGAAAAGGGAGAAGGGAAAAGGGAGAAGGGAAAAGGGGCAGAGGGCAGAGGGCAGAGGGCAGAGGGAGCAGAAGGGATAAGGGGTTGGGTGTCAGGGGTTTGGGGGCAGAGGCAGAGGCAGAGGCAGAGAAGAGGCGGAAGGCAGAGGCGGAAGGCAGAGGCGGAAGGCAGAGGCGGAAGGCAGAGGCGGAAGGCAGAGGGCGGAAGGGGTCAGGGGTCAGGGGCGAGGGGTTGGGGACAAGGGACAAGGGAAGAGGGCAGAGGGCAGAGGGAGGAGAGGGGTCGGGAACCAGGGATTCGGGACTGAGGAAAGAAGAGCCGGAGGAAGTAGAGGCGCAGTGGCGCAGAGGCGACCGGCGCCGACGATCCCTGTTCCCGAGACTGCGGTGTCCGCCATCTGTCAGGCTTCTCGTCAACCCGAGTTCAGCCGGTCGAGCCTGTGCGGGCTCCCGGAACGAGAGACTCAACGAGAAGGAGGACGCCATGCACGCCGAACTCGTCGAAGCGAGGCAGTTCGCGGGCGACCGGAAGGCTGCCGCAGGCGGAATCGGCAACAACATCGCTCGGGGTGTCATGGTCGTCGCCCTGCTGCTGGCGACCGCTGCAATGGCGCGTGCCGACGACAAGCACGATCACGCCACCACGCTGGTCGAGGGCCTCAGCGGCCACCACCACCCGGTCACCACCGAGTCCGAGCGGGCGCAAGAGTTCTTCGACCAGGGGCTCGAGCTGGCCTGGGCCTTCAACCACCACGCCGCGGTGCGGGCGTTCCGCAAGGCGCAGGAGCTCGATCCGGAGTGCGCGATGTGCTTCTGGGGCGAGGCGTGGGCGCTCGGGCCCAACATCAACGCACCGATGGATCCCGAGGCGGTGCCGGTGGCCTGGGCGGCGCTGGAGAAGGCGCGCGAGCTGGCGGCGCGCCGCTCGTCCTCCCGCGAGCGCGCCTACATCGACGCGCTCGGCGACCGCTACCGCCCGCAGCCGGAGGAGGATCGCAGCGAGCTCGATCTCGCCTACGCGATCGCCGCCAGGGTCGTCGCGCTGCGCTTCCCCGACGATCTCGACGCGGCGGTGATCTCGGCCGAGGCGTTGATGGACACGATGCCGTGGGACTACTGGCTGGAGGACGGCTCGCCGAAGCCGCAGACGACCGAGTTCCTCGGCCGCCTCGAGACGGTGCTGCGCCGCGACCCGGACCATCCCGGCGCCAACCACCTGCTGATCCACGCGGTGGAGAAGGTGCGCCCCGAGCTCGGGATCCCGTCCGCCGAGCGGCTCGAGAGCCTCTCCGAGGGGGCCGGCCACCTGGTGCACATGGGCGGCCACATCTTCATCCGCGTCGGCCGCTACCGCGACGCGATGCGGGTCAACGAGAAGGCGATCGCCGCCGACGAGAAGTTCGCGGCCGAGCACGAGGTCTCCGACCTGTACGCGTACGGCTACGCGCTGCACAACATCCACTTCCTGGTCGCCGCGGCCGGCTTCGCCGGCGACGCCGAGCGCGCCATCGAGGCGGCGCTCGAGCTTCGTTCGCGGGTCGGCACCGAGGTGATGCGGCAGCCCGGCATGTCGACCACGCAGCACTTCTGGCTGACGCCCTACTTCGTGTGGGCGCGCTTCGGGCGCTGGGACGAGATCCTCGCCGCCCCCGAGCCCGACGCCGATCTGCTCTATCCGCGCGCCGCCCGCCACTACGCCCGCGGCTTGGCGCTGGCGCGCCGGGGCGAGATCGACGCGGCGGACGCGGAGCTCGCGGCGCTGCGCGAGCTGGTCGCCGACGAGGCGCTCGAGGACGTGACGGTGTGGGACCTCAACGACAGCCGCACCCTGATGCGCATTGGCGAGAACGTGCTGGCGGGCGAGATCGAGGCCGCGAGGGACGCGTACGATGGGGCCGTGGCCTTCCTCGAGGCCGCGGTCGCGCTCGAGGACGGCCTGACCTACGACGAGCCGCCGCCGTGGATGGTGCCGGTGCGACAGCACCTCGGCGCCGTGCTGCTCGAGGCGGGTCGGCTCGGGGCGGCCGAGTCGGTCTACCGCGAGGATCTCGACAAGTACCCCAACAACGGCTGGTCGCTCGAAGGCCTGCGCCAGACGCTGGTGCGTCAGGGCCGGACGGATGACGCGGCAGAGGTCGCCGAGCGCCTGAAGTCGGTGTGGGAGGGGTCGCAGGTCGAGCTGGTGGGGTCGCGGTTCTGAGGGTGGACTGCTGATCCGGAGGCTCGCGGCATCGAGTCGAACTCGAGTCGCGTTCCGGCAATCCATTCTTCACCGCGCACCTTCGCGCGACGCGCTTCCGTCATCCCAGCGAGGAGCCTGCCCCGAACTCGAGCCGGGGCTACGGTTCCATGCGTTACCTGAAGCCGGATCGCCGTGCGGTGCGACGAGCCGGACGACTGGGGAACCCCCACCTCTTTCCTCCCCCTGCAGGGGGAGGAGCCGGAGATTCGCGTTGTCGGTTCGGGCCGCGCGCCCCACCGGAGCCATCCTTCGCTAGGCCCGAAGCCGTTCCCCGATCCGCTACGCTTCGGGGCGCCCCGACTCGGCTCCATCGTGGCCGAACGGGGCCGATCGCGGCCGGTCGCCGCCGATCGCGACGCCGCAACCTTCTCCTCCCGGAAAGTCATGAGCAGCGAATCCCCTCAGCAGCACGACCCCCTCGACGAGCTCGAGGAACAGGGCCTGGTGGCCGAGTTCTGGCAGTTCCTCAAAGAGAACAAGAAGTGGTGGCTGATCCCGATCCTGCTGTCGATCGCGCTACTCGGCGGCCTGGTGCTGCTCAGTGGCACCGGTGCGGCGCCGTTCATCTACACGCTGTTCTAGAGAGAACCTGAGGCTGGGAGCTTTCAGGGGCGTGTCGCGCGCCGCGGGCCGCCCGAAGCTTGGGGCCTCGCGGCCTTCGGCTCACCGCATGCGGGCCTTGAGGTTCTTCAGCGGATCGTGCTGCCAGCCGCGTGAGCAGGCGTGCTCGCCGATCCCCAGGTTCTCGCGCAGCATCAGCTCGGCGGTCTCGAGCGCGCCTTCGACCCAGCCCTGGTCGCTCGAGTAGGCGGCGCCGCAGATGTAGATCTTCTGGCCGTCGACGGGCTGGCGCATCTTCGGCATCACCTCGTTGTAGCGGTAGCCGGCCTTCCAGCTGTGCCAGCCGCCGCCGAACGGGTCCTCGCCCCAGTCCATGTACGCCGCGGTGTAGGGCTCGGGCAGCGCTCTCTGCCCGTGCAGCTCGACGATCTGGCGCTGCGCCTCCTCGACCAGCTGGCGTGAAGGAGTGATCGACTCGTGCAGCGTCTCGCATTCGTCGGCGCCGCCCGCCGTCCAGGGATTGGGCAGGCCGGGGAAGCGCTCGCCGGCTTCCAGGCCCTTCCAGAACGGCACCGTCGCGAGGTCGTTGTAGCTCGCCATCAGCAGCGAGTTCAGGTTGCCCTTCTCGCGTGAGCCGGAGATCTCGCCTTCGGTGCCGAAGTAGTAGGTCTGGCGGATCGGCAGATCGGTGATCGAGCGGCCCGCCTGCAGCCCCAGCGCGTGCCACCAGGGCTGCGGGTAGCCGAGGAAGAGCTTGAAGGCGGTCTGCACGATCACCGAGTCGAGGTTGCGGCGCAGGAACGGGTCGTCCTGCTTGGCGGCCCAGTCGACGAGCTCGATCGAGCGCCGCGGCAACCCCAGGATCACGTGCTCGGCGCGCAGCGAGTGGCGCCTGCCGGTGCCCCGCGTGCGGTAGCCGTCGGTCGTGGTCTCCTCGAAGTGCAGGGTGTAGCCGCCGCTGGCGTCGCCCTCGAGCGCCGCCAGCCTCTGGTTGCGCCGCAGGTCGCCGCCGATCTCCTCGAACTGCTTCGCCACGGCGCGCGGCAGGCTCTCGTAGCCTTTCACCAGGGTGCGGTACTGGTCCTGGCCCGAGGTGTCTCCGGCGGTGAACATCAGGTTCACGGCATTGCCGTTGGCGACGTTGGTGTCGTAGCCGAGGCCGTCGCGCAGGTAGGCGTACGCCTCGGGGGTCAGCACCCGGTAGAGCAGGTTCCAGTAGCCCCACTCCCAGAGGTACTTGCCGAACGCCTTGACCTCGAACCAGTCGTCGAAGCTGAGGTCGGCGTAGTTCGGCACCAGCATGCGCAGGACGTTGTCGGTGATCTCGTTCGGCGAACGTCCGATCTCGGCCCAGTCGAGGTCGTACGGCGTCACCTGGGGATCGGAGAACTGCTCGTTGTAGAAGTGCCGACGCCGCATGTAGACGAAGTTCTTCTTGTCGCCCACCGGCTCCGGGGAGCCCATCGGGAACGGGCGCGACGCCAGGCCCAGCTCGGCGATCAGGCCGGTGACCAGTGGCTGCGACGCCTCGATGTAGCGCATGCCGCCGAGCTCGGCGTAGACATCGCGCATGCCGGGCAGTGCGACGCTGAACAGCTTGCCGCCGATCCGGTCGCTGTACTCGAACAAGGCGACGGTGGCGTCGGGCCGCGCCTGCTTGAGGCGCCAGGCGGAGTAGACGCCGCCGACGCCGCCCCCGATGACCGCGAAGTCGAGCACCTTCTCGTCCGCCATGCCGCCTCCCTCCGTTGCGTGAGCTCCCTGCGGGTGAGATCGCTCTCGCAGGAGTCAACCGGGACGGGCGGGCGAAGTTGCCTCGCGCCCCCGGACTAGGGTTCCGACGTGGCGCCCTCGCGCACCTCCACCCGCACCGTCGGGTAGTCGATGCCGAGCTGCTCGAGGTAGGTGTCGTACTTCGAGGGGTCGTAGTAGTAGGGCCGCATCGCCTCGCGGTACTCGCCCATGATCCTCTCGTTGAGGTGGATCGCGGGCGTGTCCTGCTCGCGCAGGAAGCTCTGGTAGCGGGTCTTCGCGGTCTGCTCGTCGCGGAAGTAGGCCCACGCCTGCTCGACCTTCGCCCGGTCGAGGAAGAAGTCGAGCGCGGTGAGCGCCATCACCTTGGCGCCGGCGAGCGAGCCCTTGTGGGCGATCGGCGTCGCCATCGCCACCGCGCTCGACCAGTGGTGGCCGCCGCCGCCGGTGTTGAAGTTGGCGGGGAAGCGCAGCGTCACCGTCGGCACGTTCCAGGCGATGTCGCCGATGTCGTCCGAGCCGCCGCCGAGCCGCGGCCCCTCGATCGGGCCCTGCAGCGGTCCGAGATCGGTGCGCAGGCCGTGCACGCCGCCGTACGGGCCGGCGTCGGGATCCGGCTCGAAGCCCATCTCCCGCTGCAGCGCGACGGCGAGCGCGACGTCGTCGTCGCTCCACTCGGGCAGGCCGACGCGCTCGATGTGCGTCTGCATCGTCTCGGCGATCACCTTGTTGAAGTGTCGCGGCCAGGCGGCGCCAAGCACGCGCGAGCTGTAGCTGGTGTCCGACATCGCCGCGGCGGCGCCGGCCATCACCTCGCCGAGATCGAAGAGCGCCTTGATGTGCTCGTAGTCGAGCTCGCGGTAGTAGTACCAGACCGAGGCGACCGGTGGCACCACGTTGGGCTGGTCGCCGCCGTTGGTGATCACGTAGTGCAGCCGGTAGGGCAGACGCAGGTGCTCGCGGCGGTAGTTCCAGCCGGTGTTCATCAGCTCCACCGCGTCGAGCGCGCTCTTGCCGAGCCACGGCGCACCGGCGCCGTGCGCCGCCTTGCCGCGGAAGGTGTACTCCACCGACACCAGGCCGCTGCCCCAGGCCTCGCCCCAGGAGACCGACAGCGAATCGGCGACGTGGGTGAAGAAGACCAGGTCGACGTCCTCGAACAGCCCAGCGCGGACGAAGAACGCCTTGCTGCCGAGCTGCTCCTCGGCGACGCCGGGCCACAGCATCAGGGTGCCCGGGATGCGCTCGCGCTGCATCAGCTCCTTGAGCGCGATCGCCGCGACGACGTTGACCGCCTGGCCGGAGTTGTGCCCCTCGCCGTGCCCCGGAGCGCCCTCGACGATCGGGTCGTGGTAGGCGACGCCCGGCTTCTGTGACGACTTCGGGATGCCGTCGATGTCGCTGCCGAACGAGATCACCGGCTCGCCGCTGCCCCAGCGCGCCACCCACGCCGTCGGCATCCCGGCGACGCCGCGTTCGACGACGAAGCCGTGCTGCTCGAGGATCGCGGTGACGTAGCGCGAGGTCTCGACCTCCTGGAAGCCGAGCTCGCCGAACGAGAAGATCGAGTCGACCATCTCCTGGGTCAGCTTCGCCCGCGCGTCGATCTGCGCCAGCAGCTCCTCCTGGTAGCGCGCCAGGCGCTTGGCGTCCTGCTGCGCCGGCGCGGCGGAGGCGAGCAGGGCGGCGAGGAATGCGGCCGTCAGGGTCGTGTGCAGAGCCGTGCGGCGAGCGGAGGAGAGAGCGGCGGCGAGAGGCCGGCGGCCTGCGACGGGGGTTGGTGGCATCTCGAGGTCTCCGGCCGTGGGAAGGAAGGGGAGAGCTCGGAGAGTAGCGGAGCGAAGGGGCCGCGATGGCCGCCGTACCCGCGCCGCTGCGTTGAGTCGCTGCAGGCAACCCAGCACCAGGAGGCGACCCTCGGACCTCCTCCTCCCGAACAGCTCGCTTCACGGGACACCCCCCACCTCTGTCCTCCCCCTGAAGGGGGAGGAAGTCGGAGGGTCGCGATCTGGTTCCCCTTCCGTCCTTCGCGCAGGCAGCGATTCCACGCTTCCCGGGGCCGGAGGCGCTAGGCGGTGCGAGGAGACCGTCGGCTGGGAGACCGTTGCCGACCTGCGCTAGCCTGCCGCCCTATGCCCCCAGAGAATCGATCCGACTCCGCCGACCGCCCCGACGACGCCTTCGACCTCTGGGACCTGCGGGTCACGGTGGTCGGCGAGCCGAGAGACATGGTGTGCGACCACCGTCCCGGCGACTGGTTCGAGGTCTCGGGCGAGAACCTGACGCTGCCCGAGGGGCAGGCGTTCTCGATCTACGCCCTGGCGGCGATCCTGCCGCTCCTCCCGGCGAAGCAGCGCGATACCGCGGCGACCGACTGGATGAGCACCGACGCGGAGATTGCCTGCCCCGATCCCCACTGCGGGGCGCGTTTCCGCATCGAGCGGGTGCGTCGCCGCACCTTCCGCCACTCCGAGGTGACGCGGGTTCCGCTGCCGGCAGCGCTGGACGAGGCGGCTGCGCACGAGCAGGCGGGCGCGCCGGAAGAGGGCGCCGCCGGGTCGGGGGACGTGGAGCCGGGCGGTGCGGCTGCGGCCGGCGCCGCCCCAGAGGCGCCGCGCGCCGACGGTCGCGACGTCGCCGCGACCTCGAGCGGGCTGGCCTTCACCGCCGAGCCCACCACGGCGCCGCTACCGAC
>QQVD01000069.1 GCA_003388555.1 Acidobacteriota bacterium
GGGGTAAGGGCGCTGGGGTTGGGGGTTGGGGAAGGGAAAAGGGAAAAGGGAAAAGGGAAGAGAGGGCAGAGGGCAGAGGGCAGAAGGGCAGAGGGCAAAGGGAACAGCGAAGAGCGAAGAGCGAAGAGCGAAGAGCGAGCGAGAAGGGGAGAGGGGGCGTCCTCGCTTTCACGGAAGCTGGTCGCATCACGTGACGCAGGGAACCGCAGCCCCGGATCCAAGTCCGGGAACCGGCTCTTCGCTGGGATGACGGAGGAACGGCGGAGTAGGGAGACGGGAGAGGGAGCCGAGGTGGCCGCTGCTCGGCGGCCGGTCGGACTCCCGGCTCAGTTCACGGGGTCGGGGTTGGGCGAGGCCTCGGCTTCGGTCTCGTCGCTGTCCTCACCACCTTCCGAATCTTCACCAGCGGCGCTCCGCGGCCGGAGGTCCGCAGTGTCCTTCCCACCCTTCGAACCCTCGCCCGCGGCGCTCTGCGGCGGAAGGTCGGCAGCAGCGCCGCCTCTCTTTTCGAGCCAGAGGCCCTTCGGCGATTCCTCGAGCTCGGCGCCGTCGGCGAGCGAGCTCGACTTCGGGGCGTCGTCGGGCCCGTGCACGACGACGCTGCCGCCGTGGCGCAGGTCGCCGAAGAGGATGTCGTCGGCCAGCGGCTTCTTGATCTCGCCGTCGATCAGGCGCCGCATCGGCCGGGCGCCGAAGTCGCGCTCGTAGCCGTTGTCGGCGAGCCATGCCTTGGCGCTGGGCGCCAGCTCGATCTCGACCTGCTTCTGCACCAGCTGCTCCTGCAGCTCGCCGAACAGCTTGTCGACGATGCGCTCCACCGAAGGACGCTCGAGCGGCTCGAAGACGATCCAGGCGTCGAGCCGGTTGCGGAACTCGGGGCTGAACATGCGCTCGATCTCGGGACGCGACTTCGCCGAGGTGCTGGCCTGCGAGGTGTCCTTGCTGAAGCCGAGGCCCTTCGAGGTGAGCTCGCGGCCGCCGGCGTTGGTGGTCATCAGCAGGATCACGTGCCGGAAGTCGGCCTTGCGGCCGTTGTTGTCGGTGAGGGTGGCGTGGTCCATCACCTGCAGCAGCACGTTGAAGACGTCGGGATGCGCCTTCTCGATCTCGTCGAGCAGCAGGACCGCGTGCGGGGTGCGGCGGATGGCGTCGGTGAGCAGGCCGCCCTGGTCGAAGCCGACGTAGCCGGGCGGCGCGCCGATCAGGCGCGACACGGTGTGCTTCTCCATGTACTCGCTCATGTCGAAGCGCAGGAACTGGATGCCGAGGCTCTCGGCGAGCTGCTTGGCGAGCTCGGTCTTGCCGACGCCGGTGGGCCCGGAGAAGAGGAACGAGCCGATCGGCCGGTCCGGCGGCCCGAGACCGGCCCGCGACAGCTTGATCGCCGAGACCAACGACTCGATCGCCGGGTCCTGACCGAAGATCACCTTCTTCAGCGACGGCTCGAGCTGCGCCAGCGCCTCCTCGTCGGTGCTGGAGACCGACTGCGGCGGGATCTTGGCCACTCGCGAGACGGTGTCCTCCATCTCCGGCGCGCCGAGGATCTCGAGCCGCTCGTCGTCCTCGCGCAGCTGGTTCGCGGCGCCGGCCTGGTCGATGACGTCGATCGCCTTGTCGGGCAGGCGGCGGTCGTTGATGTACTTGGCGGCGAGCTCGGCGGCGCGCTCGAGGCCGTCGTCGGCGTAGCGCACCCCGTGGTGCTCCTCGTAGCGCGAGCGCAGGCCCTTGAGGATGGCGATCGAGTCCTCCAGCGACGGCTCCTCGATGTCGATCTGCTGGAAGCGGCGGGCGAGCGCGCGATCGCGGTCGAAGGCGCCCTTGTACTCGGCGTGGGTGGTCGACCCGATGCAGCGCAGCTCACCGGCGGCGAGCGCCGGCTTGAGGATGTTCGAGGCGTCGAGCGAGCCGCTCGAGACCGCTCCGGCGCCGACGATGGTGTGGATCTCGTCGATGAAGAGGATGTGGCTCGGATCCTCGGTCACCGCCTCGATGACCGCCTTGAGCCGCTGCTCGAACTCGCCACGGTACTTGGTGCCGGCGAGCAGGGCGCCCATGTCGAGCGAGTAGATCGTCGCGCCCTGGAGCATCTTCGGCACCCGCTTCTCGACGATGGCCAGCGCCAGCCCCTCGACGATCGCGGTCTTGCCGACGCCCGGGTCGCCGACCAGCACCGGGTTGTTCTTGCGCCGGCGGGCGAGCGTCTCGATGACCAGGCGCAACTCCTTCTCGCGCCCGATCAGCGGGTCGATGCGCCCCTTCTCGGCTCTCGCGTTGAGGTCGCTGGCGAAGGCCTCGAGCGGATCGGTGATCGGCTCTTCCTCGGGGTCGACGCCGCCGAGGTCGGGCTTGGGCTGGCCGAGCCCGAGCTTGGTGGTGCCGTGCGAGAGGTAGCGCACGATGTCGAGCCGCGAGACGCCCTGGTCGCGCAGCAGGTAGACCGCCTGGGAGTCCTGCTCGCGCATCAGCGAGGCGAGCACGGAGCCGGTGTCGAGGGTGTCCTTGCCAGCCCCCTGCGAGTGCATCGCGGCGCGCTCGAAGACGCGCCACAGGGCGATGGTCTGCTTGGGCTCGAACTCGTCGTCCTCGTCGTCCGCCGGGGCCGGGATGCGCTCGAGGGTGTCGTCGAGGTACTTCTCCAGCTCCTGCACCAGCCGCGTAGGCCGCACCGCCAGCGCCTGCAGGATCTCGAGCCCTTTGGGATCGGCGCAGATCGCCAGCAGCAGGTGCTCCAGGGTCACGTACTCGTGGCGCTTGGCGCGGGCCTCGCCGAGGGCCGCTTCCAGCGTCGTACGTAACTCGTCGGTCATGTTCATGGGGTGGATCCCGGGCCGTCGAAATCGCCGTCACCGCCTTCGCCCGCATCGGAGGGATCGCTGTCGGGCTCGAGCGTGACGAGGAGGGGGAAGTTCGCCTTCTCGGATGCGGCGGCGACCTCCGCGACCTTGGTTTCGGCGACCGAGAAGGGGTAGATGCCGATGACGCCGACGCCGTTGTTGTGCACGTAGAGCATCAGCTCCGTCGAGCGCGCCTCGGAGAGGTGGAAGACGTGTTGGAGGATCAGCACCACGAACTCGCGCGGCGTGAAGTCGTCGTTGTGGAGCAGCACGCGATACATCGGCGGCGTCTTGAGCGCCGCCTTGCGCTCCACCCTGGTGACGACTTTGCCCTGGTCTTCCTGACTCATCGGATCGGTGATGTTAGCGCTGCTGCGAAGCAGCGGCTCAGCTCCGGTTCTCGGTCTTCCACGCCTCGACGCGCGCGATCTGCGCCACCTCGTCGCGGCGCAGCGCGTCGCGCAGCAGGGCGTGCACCCTGCGATCGGAGAACCAGTGTGCGCCGTGCACGATTTCCGGCTCGAAGCCGCGACTGATCTTGTGCTCGCCGCCGGCGCCGCCCTCGAAGACCTGCAGCCCGCGCGCGATGCAGTCGTCGATCGAGTGGTAGAGGCAGACGTTGAAGTGCAGGAAGCGGAGCTCCTCGTGGCAGCCCCAGTAGCGGCCGTAGAGATGGGTGTCGCTGGAGACGTTGATCGCTCCCGCGATCGGCGGCTCGCCGGCGCGTTCGGCGACCACCAGCTCGACGTTCTCCGGCAGAGCCGTGAAGAGATGGTCGAAGAAGGCACGGTTGAGGTAGGCGCCGCCCCACATGTACTTGTCGCAGGTGGTGCGGTAGAGGCCGTGGGCGATCCCGGCCCAGTGGTCCGCGCGCTCCGCCAGCTCGGCGCCGCGCACGGTGCGGATGCGCACACCCTGGAGCTCCGGCTCACGGCGCTCGCGCCGGGCCTGGGTGCGGCGCTTCGACTTCAGGCCGGCCAGCCAGTCGTCGCTGGTCGCGTAGCCCCGGTTGTGCCAGTGGTACTGGATCAGGGCGCGCGGCGCCAGGCCGAGCCGGGTGAGGATCTCGGCCTCCGCCGGCGAGCAGTAGAGGACCTGGAAGCGGGCCAGGCCGTTCTGGCGGCAGACCTCCTGGGCCAGCGCGCAGAGCGCGGCGACGGCGTGCTCGAGCGGCAGGTCGCGGGCGTGCAGGAACCGCTGCCCAGAGACCGGGCTGAACGGCACCCCGATCACCAGCTTGGGGTAGAGCGAGCCGCCGAGCTGCTGCAGGGCGTGGCCGAACCCCCAGTCGCGCGAGAAGTCGCCCATCTCGTCGCCCTTGACGTAGGCCGGCGCCGCGGCGACCAGATCCTCGCCCCGCCAGGCGGTGAGGTGGCACGGCACCCAGCCGCGCTCCGGCGCCACGCAGCCGGTGCGCTCGAGGCCCTCGAGGAACTGCCATGAGAGGAAGGGATTGCGGCGCTCGCCCCCGAGGCCGTTCCAGGCAGCGGCCGTCAGCTCGTCGAGCGACGACATCACCCGCAGCTCGAGCTGCCCGGGCCCGGGCTGGCTGGTGTCGTCATCGCCGCCGGTCTCCGGCTGCGGATCGGTGTGCAAGTCGCTGGCTCCTCGGCTTCTGTCGGTCATGGCGACGGGCGTATCATGCCCGGCGGGCCCTGGGCGTCGATGTCCCGGGCGCACTTCCCTTCTCGTATTTGCTTCCGGAGCCCTTCGATCGATGAACTCGCTTGCCCAGAGAACGCCCCGAACGCCCAGCACGCCTGGGACGCCTAGCATGCCCAGGACGAGACTTCTCCTCGTGCTGCTGATCGCCGCCGCGATGGCGCCGCTCAGCGCGCCCGCCGCCTTCGGCTCCGGCTACTCGCTCTACGCATCGTACGTCTCACCGGACGGGGCGGATGAGACCTTCGGCCTCGGCCTGCGCTACACCCTCGATCTGCGCTCGAGCCAGTGGGCGATCGAGCTCACCTCGAGCTACTACGACGGCCTCGAGGCGCCGGTGCGGGTCAGCGAGGCGGTGGTGCTCGCCGACGACCTGCGGGTGGTGCCCCTCGACCTCGGCCTGCGCTACACCTGGGTGCGACCGGGAGTCGAGCCCTACATCGGCTTCGGCGGCACCTTCGCGCGGCTGCGCAGCGACCTCGGCGAGACCGACGACGAGACCGGCGGGTATGCGATGTTCGGGCTGCAGTGGGGCGACGGCCGCGGCCCCGGCCTCTTCGTAGAGGGCCAGTACCGCTACCTCTCCGAAGTCGCCATCAAGCTCTTCCCCAGTCAGCCCGACAGCCAGCAGCCGCGCGTCGACTTGAGCGGCTTCGCAGTCAACCTGGGGGTGAGTTGGAACCTCTGAGGTCCTGAGCCCCTCAGGTCCTCAGGCCCCTCAGGCGCCCCAGAGGAGATGACCGTAAGTGCGAGCAGTGCTAAACTTGCGGATTGCGCGAAGGACGCGGCAGCGGTCCCCGGATCGCGCCGCGCACCGTCGACTCGCGGCCCCAGGCCCTGAGAAGGAGTGCGGACGATGGCGAGATCCGTGACCGAAGAAGAGAAGAGCTCGACCCGCGACGACGCCGGCGAGGGTGGGGAGATCGATCGCTCGACCACCGAGATCCCCGCCCAGGGCGACGCCGCCGAGGCGTCCGGCGAGGCCGAGGTGCAAGCCCTCGACGAGATCGAGGGCGAAGGCGAAGTCGACGAGCACGACCCGGACGACGATCACGACGCGGGCGACGAGGCCGACGAGGCCGGTGACGAGGCGCAGGCCTCGGACGAAGAGTCCGACGACGGCGAGGACGAGCCCGAGGAGCTGGAGGAGTCCGACGAGTCCGAGGACGCCGCCGCCCCGTCGGTCGCCGCCTCCTCCGACGAACCGCTGCCGTTCCAACTGCCGGAGGCGCTGGTCGAGGACGCCAGTCGCCTGGTCGAGGAGCGCACCCGCTTCGAGCAGCTGCTGAGCGCCGCCCAGGAGGGCCGCGAGCGTGTCTCGAGCGACATCTACCGCCGCGTCACCGGTGACTACGAGAAGCGTCTCGCCTCCATCGAGGAGGAGTATTCGCCGATCCGCGACCAGATCCTCGCCCACGTGCGCGACGTGATGGGGGAGGAGCGGGCGGTCCGCGGGCGGCTCGATGAGATCAACGAGGTGGTCGAGGAGCTGCGCTTCCGGCGCCAGCTCGGGGAGTTCGACGACGAGGAGTTCGACGCCCGCCGCCAGGAGAGCACGGTCGAGCTCACCGAGCTCGACGTCAAGCTCAACGCGATCGAATCGCTCTACCGCACCGTGCGCTCGCTGCTCGGTCGCGACGCCGAGGCGGTCTTCGAGGGCGATGGCGAGGCGAGCCAGAGCGAGCCGACGCCGGCCCCGGCCGCCACCCCGCCGCTGCCGCAGGCGCCGCTACCGGCGGACGAGGCCTCGTCGGATCCGTCGGCCGACCAGACCGCGATCCTGCCGACGATCCCGCAGGGTGCGTCGCAGAGCCAGACGGTGATCGTCGCCTCGCCCGGGGGGATGCCCCGTGAGAGCGCCAGGAGCGGTTCGACGAAGCTGCGCGGCGCGATCGTGGTGACGCCGCTGAGCGCCGACGTGCCAGGCCCGGTGCGCATGGAGGGCCGCGAGCTGGTTCTCGGTCGCAGCACCACCTGCGACGTGGTGCTGCCCGGCGCCACCGTCTCGCGACGTCACGCCCTGCTGCGCCGGTCCTCCAACGGCCTCGAGGTCGAGGACATCTCGAGCGGCGGCGGAGTGCTGCGCAACGGCGAACGCATCGAGGGGCGCTCGGCGCTGCAGATCGGCGATCAGCTGCAGATCGGCTCCTGCGTCCTGCGCATCGACGCCGGCGAGTAGCCCTGGCTCGGTCCCTGGCTCAGCCCTGGCTCAGCTCGCCGAGCTGGCCACCGAGTCACCGGCCCCGTCGCCGCCCATCTCGAGCGCCAGCCACGCGCGCGCCTTCACCCAGTCGCGACGCACGGTGCGGTCGGTGATGCCGAGCACCTCGGCGGTCTCGTTCTCGGTCAGGCCGCCGAAGAAGCGGCACTCGACGACGCGCAGCAGACGGGGGCTCATCTTGCCCAGCTTGCTCATCGCGCGGTCGAGGGCCAGCAGACCCTCGGCCTGCGCATCGACGCCCACCTCGACGCTCTCCAGCGAGATCGGCCGCTGACCGCTGCCGCGCTTCTGCGCCGCGTGGCGCTTCGCCTCGTCGATCAGCAGCTGCCGCATCGCCGTCGCCGCCACGGCGAGGAAGTGGCCGCGGTCGGCGAAGCCCTGCCCCTTGCCCTGCGAGATCTTCAGGTAGGCCTCGTGCACCAGCGCCGTGGTGTTCACCGTCAGGCGACCCGACACCCGCTGGCGCTGGCCGCGGGCGATCCGGTGCAGCTCGTCGTAGACCAGCGGCAGGAGCTCGTCGAGAGCCGAACGATCGCCTTCGCCGAGCCGCTCGAGCAGTCGGTTCAGCTCGGCGTGCCCGGAGCGCGTCTCGGAGGTGTCTGGGGAAGAAGCGGACATGATTCCTGTCCTGAACTTATTTCCCTGAGTCTATGTCAGTTGTCGCGCGCCCGGTCGGCCGCTCGCACCAGCTCGGCGACCGAACGCTCCACCTGGCCGTCGTCGGTGCGCGGTGACAGCACCACCAGACGCAGCGCCAGGCGACCGCGCAGGCGTGTGGTCGACACCATCGTCTCGGCCGCCTCGAGGGTCTCGCGGTAGACGGCGCGGGTCGCCGCCTCGGCATCCGACGCGAGGTCGCCACGCACCGCGAAGCTGACCACCGAGAGAGTCGTGGGGGCGAGGATCTCGAAGCGGCCCGAGGCGCGCAGCAGGCGCTCAGCCACCCGCGCCAGGCGCAGGTCCTCCTCGATGCGGGCGGCGAGAGCCTCTGTCCCCACCGAGCGCAGCAGCAGCCACAGGGTCAGCGCGCGGCCGGGCCGCGACAGCTCCGGGCCGCGATCGAAGAAGTTGACCTGCTCGCGCGGCACATCGAGCAGATAGTCGCCACCGGTCTCGAAGGCTCGGGCCAGGGCCACGTGGTCGCGGGTGAGGAAGCAGCCGTGTCCCATCGGTGAGTAGAGCCACTTGTGCGGATCGAGGGTGAGCGAGTCGGCGCGCTCGAGGCCGCGGAACAGCCCGCGTGCCGACGGCGCCAGCGCGCCGAAGCCGCCGTAGGCGCCGTCGACGTGCAGCCAGATCCGCTGCTCGGCGCACAGCGTCGCCAGCTCGTCGATCGGGTCGACGGCGCCGGTGTTGGTGGCGCCGGCGGTGGCGCAGAGCAGGATGGGCAGCGCCCCCTGGGCGACGTCCTCGGCGATCGCGGCGCGCGCCGCCGCGGCATCGAGCACCAGCCCGTCGCCACTGGCGACGACCCGCAGCGCGCTCTTCGGCAGGCCGGCGACCCGCGCCGCCTTGAGCATCGAGTCGTGCACCTGGTCGCCGGCGTAGACGCGGGCGCGATCGATCAGCTGGCCGGTGGTGAGCTCGGGGTGCGCCGCGAGCGCGGCCTCGCGCGCCGCCACGCAGGCGTTGAGGTTGGCGATCGAGCCGCCGCTGGTCAGCAGGCCCGAGGTGGCGGGGTAGCCGACCGCTTCGGCGATCCAGCGCAGCACGATCAGCTCGAGCGCCGCGACGCTGGCGCCGCCGAGCCAGCTGCCGACGAAAGGATTGGTCATCCCGGCGATCAGCTGGCCGAGACTCGCCGGAAAGCTCGACGGCGAAGGGATGAAGCCGTGGAAGCGCGGGTGGTCGACGCGGGTCATCGCCGGACGCACCAGCTGCCAGAAGCGCTCCAGCGTCGGCTCGACCCCGTGACCCCGGCGCGGCAGCTCCTCGTCGAGCCGCTGCAGGATCTCCTGGTGGCTGGCGACGTCGAGCACCGGCGCCTCGGGGAGATCCCGCAGGTCGTCGAGCAGGCGCGACACCAGCTCGAGGGTGATCTCGCGCTGGCGCTCGATGTCGGGGAACAGCTCGCCGGCGGAGCCGGCCGCGTGGTCACGGGACACCCGACGAGCCCCGGCTCTCAGCCGCCGACGCTGACGCTGCTGCCGACGCCGAGCAGCTGGCGGATCGGCTTGAACAGCGGCTCGGGGTGCGACAGGCGCACGCCCAGTCCGACGAGCAGGTTCTCGTCGTCCTCGGGCCCGGGCTGGTTGACCACCACCACTCGTGCCTCGGTGTCGATCGGCTCCTCGGACTCCGGCAGGAAGATACGCAGGTCGATCTTCGCGTCGACCGGCAGGAGGTTGCGGGTGGGCAGGAAGAGACCGCCGTACTGCAGCTCGCTCTTCCACACGTCGCGCAGCCGCTCGACGTCCTTGAAGCGGATGGTGAACAGGCGCTGCGTGTCGTCGGTCCTCGACCGGTTGCGCGCGGGCTCCGGCTTCGGATCGGTCGGTGGCTTGAGGCCGGGGGCGGCGGCCGGGTGGAAGCGCGCCGTGTTGCTCGACGGCTTCTCGAAGTCGACCTTGCGCTCCGGCTTCTTCGCCGGCTCGGACGCCGCGGCCGGCGCTTCCTGTTTCTTCGCAAGATCCGGACGCTGCGCGATCGGTCCGGTCTGCAGCTCGTCGCCGCGCGACAGCGCTTCGCTGGCCGATCTCTCGATCGCGTCGCCCAGCGGCAGGATCTCGGCCATCAGCTCCTTGACCGTGGCGAACTGCACCCCCATGCCGCTCTTGCGCACCTGGTGGAGCTCCACCGGCACCTTGATCGCGCGGGTCACCCGGGCCTCCATCACGAAGCCGCCGCGATCGCTGGCGAACTCGATCTGCAGCCGGGTGTTCGAGCGCAGCACGTGCTGGGTCTCGATGAAGGCGCCACCCTCCGAGATGTTGGTGGTGTAGCCCTTGCTCACGAGATCCGGCTTGCCGCGCGGCCAGTAGCGGACCGCGACCCGACGTGACCAGCGTTGCGTCTTGCGCCGATTGGGCATCTGCTCGCCTGAGATCTGACCGCAGTTGGAAGTACCGCTCCGAGGTGCGGCACAGGCCATTCGCTTTTGCAACCGCTGCGCCAGCTCTCCGCGTCCTGTTGCGGGGCATCGTAGGTCAACCGCCGCCGGATCGACAACCGCGCCGGCGTTGTTAGGATCGACCTCAGGTGGATCCGAAGGCGCCGGCGCGGCCGCGGGCGAGGCGCGCGGACCTTTGGTATCGCCTTTGGTATCGCCACATCCGAGCCCGACGGGCTCCGACCGGCTGCGCAGCTGGCCGGCCCGCCCTGCATTCCGAGTCCTGCGTCCCGAGCCGGGAGATCCGATATGACCGAAGCCGTCTCCGAAGTCCACCAGCGCATCCAGAAGATCGTCGAAGGCGCCCCGGTGGTGCTGTTCATGAAGGGCAACCGCGACCAGCCGCAGTGCGGCTTCTCGGCCCAGGTGGTGCAGGTGCTCGACCGGGTGCTGCCCCAGTACGTCACCGTCGACGTGCTCGCCGATGCCGACATCCGCTCCGGCATCAAGGAGTACTCCGACTGGCCGACGATCCCGCAGCTCTACGTGCGCGGCGAGTTCCAGGGCGGCTGCGACATCGTGCGCGAGATGTACGGCAACGGCGAGCTGCACCAGGCGCTCGGCCTCGAGAAGCCGGGCGCCGGCGAGCCGTCGATCTCGGTCAGCGACGAGGCGCTCGAGATGCTGCGCGAGGCCCAGCAGCAGTACGGCGGCGAGCCGCTGCACCTGGGGATCGACGCCCGCTTCCGCGCCTCGCTCGGCTTCGGTCCGGCCTCGGGCGAGGAGGTCGCGGTGGTCACCTCCGGCTTCACCATCCTGCTCGACCCCGACTCGGCGGCCCGCGCCGACGGCCTCGAGATCGGCGTCGGCTCCTCGCCCTCCGGCGGTCGTGGGTTGACGCTGAACAACCCCAACCAGCCCAAGGTCGCCCAGATGAGCGTCGCCGAGCTCGACCAGCTGCGCCGCTCCGGCGTCGCCCACCACCTGGTCGACGTGCGCACCGACGAGGAGCGGGCGAAGGCGAAGATCGACGGCGCGGTGCCGTTCTCCGAGTTCGAGGCCGGCCTTGCCGAGCTCGACCGTGACGCCAAGATCGTGCTCCACTGCCACCACGGCGGGCGCTCGCAGCGCGCCGCCGAGCAGCTCGCGGCGCAGGGCTTCACCGACGTGCACAACCTCGCCGGCGGTATCGACGCCTGGTCGCGCGAGATCGACGCCTCGGTGCCGAAGTACTGAGCGCGTCGAGGACCCCGAGGAGTCACGAAGTGGCACTGCACATTAACCGGCCCGCCGCCGAGACCACCGAGCGGATCGAGAAGGCGATCGCCGAGGCGATCCCCGGCTGCGAGGTCGAGGCCCGCGGCATGGGCGGCCACTTCGAGATCCGTGTCGTCGCCGCGCAGTTCTCGGGCAAGAACACCCTCGCCAAGCACCGCATGGTGCTCGGCGCCATCGCCCACCTGATGGAGGGCGACGCGGCGCCGGTGCACGCGGTCGACAAGATCGAGGCCGTCGCTCCCTAAGAGCCCTTTCGATGACGCTCTACGCCGGGGTCGATCTGGGCGGCACCACGGTGCGCGCCGCGCTGGCCGACGGCCGCGGCGACGTCGTCGCCGAGCGCAGCGCCGCGACTCGCTCGCAGCGCGGCGCCGATGCAGTGATCGCCGACCTGGTCGGGCTGGTGCGCGGCCTGCGCGAGGAGGCCGGAGCGGGCGCGCTCGGCGGCATCGGCGTCGGCTG
>QQVD01000013.1 GCA_003388555.1 Acidobacteriota bacterium
GGCACCGAGCTGTAGCGGCCGTGGAAGATCCCGCCCTCCCAGGAGATCTCGGCCCCGATCTCCTTGGAGAGGTTGCTGCCGATGTGGCGCTGGAAGGCTTCGAGCTGCTCGTGGTCCCGCGGGCACAAATAGAGGTGTACGTGGTTGCTCATCACGACGAGGTCGTGGATCGCCATGCCGTAGAGCAGCTGCGCCCTCGCGATGACGCCCTTGATCAGCGCGTTGACGCGCTCGCCCGGCCGCAGCAGGAAGCGCGACTGGAAGCAGCGCATGGTGACGACCATCGGCTTGCCTGGCGGGACGAAGCGTGGGTGGCGGGGCAAGGGACGGACCTCCGGCGGGGGAGTAGGTCAGCGTCGATTCGCCGACCTGCTCCCATCAGAACGGAGCCGCTCGCCGCGAGCTGACATCGGAGCGGTGCAAGGTCCCCCGGCGACGAGACGCCTGGCCGGCGTCGCCTCGGGATCGAGCCCGCGGCGATGACGGCTACCAGGCCCACCAGCACTTCCTGACCTCGGCGTCGGGCGGTGCCCTGGGGTACGCTGACCTGGACGTACGACGGCGTCGGCAATCGCCTCACGGGTGCCCACCGATGAGACCCAGCTTCCAACCCGATCGACTCGCCCGCCTTCGCGACTGGGCCGACGCCTATGTCGAGCGCGAGGAGCTGCCCTGCATCGCGGTGCTGGTCGGCGATCGCGACGGTGACTGCTTCGAGCACTATTCGGGAGTCGCCGGACCGAGCGCCGGTGTCATCGGTCCCGACACCCTGCTGCGCATCTATTCGATGACCAAGCCGGTCACCGGAGTGGCGCTGCTGCAGCTGGTCGAGGAGGGCGCCCTGCACCTCGACGACCCGATCGGCGCCTACCTCCCCGAGCTGGCGGATCTGCGGGTGCTGACCGGCGGCAGCTTCCACGGCATCGACAGCGAGCCCGCGCGGCCGGTGACCATCCGCCATCTGGCGACGCACACCTCGGGCATGACCTACGACTTCTTTCCCCACGACCCGGTGGCCTCGCTCTACCGCGACGCCGGCGTCACCGGCGGCCTACCGGCGCCGAAGCACGGAACGCTCGAGCAGTGGACGAGGGCCCTCGGGCAGCTGCCCCTGGGCGCCCAGCCCGGCGTGCGCTGGCAGTACAGCGTCGGCATGGACGTGCTCGGCCGCCTGGTCGAGGTGCTGCGCGGCCGTCGCTTCGGTGAGGTCGTCGAGGAACGGATCCTCGCTCCGCTCGGCATGCGGGACACCGCGTTCTGGGCGCCCGAGGAACGGGCATCCAGGCTCGCTGCGCTGCACCGTCGCAAAGCCGATGGAGGCCTCGAGGTCATCGACCCGGGCGGCGCCGAGTCGCCGCTGGCCAAGCCGGCGAAGATCGACTTCGGCGGCGGCGGCCTGCTCTCCACGCTCTCGGACTACGCTCGCTTCGCCCGCGCCTTGTTGCGCGGAGGCGAGCTCGACGGCGAGCGCATCCTCGGCCGCAAGTCGGTCGAGCTGATGGCGAGCAACCACCTCCCGGCCGCCCTCACTCCGGCACAGGGCGCGGCGCCGATCACCTCGCTCTCCAGCATGCGCTGGTTCCGGGGTGCCGCCTTCGGGATCACCGTCGCGGTCACCGAGATCCCTGCCCGCGACGGAGTCCCCGGCTCGGTCGGCGCCTTCGGCTGGGGCGGTGCCGCGAGCACCCAGTTCTGGGTCGACCCCCACGAGGGACTCTTCGCCCTGCAGGCGACGCAGTTCCTGCCCAGCGGCACCTATCCGCTACGGCCCCAGCTGCGGGCGCTGGTCTATCAGGCACTGGACTGAGTCTCCGCCGCGGCGCTCTTCGGACCAGGAGCCGTGGGGTCGTGCGACGGCCGCGACGCCCGAGGGTGGTGCGGCGATCGCTCAGGGATCGGAGCACGGGCGCAGCGAACAGCCCGCCAACCTGCCGCCGCGTGCTGCTACTGTTCCACCTGCAACTCCTCTTCAGCTCGGAACGTAGCTCGACACCGGAATGCGGATCGTCGGGCGACGACTTGCATCCAGCGACCGCGGGCGTGCGCCGCGGTCGGTCGGCCGGCGGCCCCGACAGCCGCCTGCAGGCTCTCTACGCGAGCTCCCTACGATGACCTGCCCTCCCCTTCTGTGCTCCCCCGGATCGAGGAAGTCCGTCGCCCCCCGTAGCGACGTCGTCGCACCCGGGCGGCGTCGACGCGGCTCGCCCGGAGCGCTCACCTTCTTCACTGCGCTGTTGCTGGCACTGCTCGTCGCCCCTCCCGCGCTCGGCGACGACGAGGTGCACTGGCTCGGCGAAGGTCGCTTCCTGATCCGCTATCGCGAACGCAATACGAAGGACGTCGCCGCCGCCATCGCCGAAGCGCGTGAGAAGGCCGCGGCGCTCTGTCAGCTGCGCGGCGCCGCCTCGTTCGCCATCGACGAGGACGAGCTGCGCGAGCGGCTGCGCGAGGAGTTCCGTGAGATGTCGGTCGACGTGGTCCTGTTCGACGAACCGCCGGGCGCCGCCACCGTGCCGCCCGATGGCTACGCGGCAGTGCGGCCGTGCACCGGCGAGGCCGACCGCAAGGCGCTCGCCTCGATCGCGAAGGCGTTGCGCAAGGCGGGAATCGAGGCGCCGAACGACGACGGCGGCGACTGACCCCCGCCACCCTCTCTTGGCCCGCGAGGCCTCAGCCGCCGAGGGAGAGCACCCGCCGCAGCCAGATCGATCCCGAATGGGTGTCGTGGTCGGCGACTTCCACGGGACGGTAGTCCGGCACCGTGCGGCGCAGGAACTCCTCGTCGTAGTGCCGCAGCATCGGCGGCGAGAGCACGATCTCGAACTCCCGGTTGAAGGCCAGGAAGGCCTGCAGCAGCATCGCCTCGGTCCAGAACAGCGGCCACTTGGAGCGGAAGACGTACTGCTCGGCGGGGTGTGGCACGTTGTACGGGAAGTGGATGTCGTGCGCGTGCACGTTGACCCCGGTCGCCAGGCGCGGCAGGACCTCGAGATACAGGTGAGGCACGTCGCCGTCGATCTTGACCACGTGGGTCGAGTCGATGAAGAGCACGTCGCCGGCGCGCAGCTCCTCGAAGCGCGACATCGGCACCGACTGCACCGGCTCCGGCAGCACCTCGACTCCGGGCAGGGCCCGCACCTCGGCGCTGGAGTAGGGATCGATCGCCAGAAGGTCACACGGCCTGCCGTCTCCGGCGTTGGCCTGGGCGGCCTGCACGGCGTACCAGGTCGAGATCCCGGAGCCGATCTCGATGTACCGCGCCGGCTTGAGATGGCGCAGCATCAGGTAGAGCCACATGCCGTCGTGCACGGTGAAGCCGGGGCCGAAGCCCATCTGCTTGACGTCGGCGTAGGGCGGCAGCCGGCTGTACTCCGCGTAGTAGGCGGACACCAGCTTGGAGGCGCGCACCTGCATCTCGTCGAGGTCGTACTCGACCCCGATCATCTGGCTCGGCCGGTCCCAGCGTGTGCGCGTCTCGGCCAGCTCGCGGCGCGACGGCAACGGCGAATAGTAGTCGCTGGCCCGCGCGACGTTCAGTCCGGCCGACTCCAGCAGGCGCACACCGGCGCCGAGCAGGGCACGGTAGAGGCGACGCAGCAGGTTCATCGGTCGCTCCGCCCAGAGGCGTCAGAGAGCGTGCACCCGCGGCCTCAGATCGGCTTCGATCTCACCTTCGTGGATGCGCCGCTCGAGCTCCGCCAGGCGCACGAAAGGCGAGCGCTCCAGGTGATCCCGACGCAGACCGAAGCGACGGTAGGCGTCGTAGAGCTCGCGAGCGCTCCGCCGCGCGTCCCACTGAGGCTGGAAACCGGGCAGCTTCTCCTCGATCTTGCGGAAGTCGACGCGGTAGCTGCGCGCGTCCGGACCGGCGTCGGACGCGATCTCGACCCGGGCGCCCGGCACCGTCTCTGCGACGATCTCGGCGAGCTCGAGAATGCGATAGTTGTGCTCGCTGCGACCGACGTTGAAGGCCTCGTCGTGCACCAGCTCGCGCGGCGCCGCCAGGGCGGCGAGGAAGGCCCGGCAGATGTCCTCGACGTGCACGATCGGCCGCCAGGGAGTGCCGTCGGAGAGCAGCAGCACCCTGCCGGTGGTGTGCGCCCAGCCCACCAGGTTGTTGAGCACGATGTCGAGGCGCAGTCGACGCGAGACACCGTAGGCGGTCGCGTTGCGCAGGTAGACCGGCGAGAAGTCGTCGTCGGCCAGCTCTGCGAGGGCGCGCTCTAGGTTCACCTTCTCCACCGCGTAGGGCGTCACCGGCCTGAACGCGGCGCTCTCGTCGAGCATCTCGTCGCCTGCGGCGCCGTAGGTCGAGCAGGACGAGGAGAATAGGAAGCGGCGGGTCCCGCCCGCCTTGGCCAGCTCGGCGCAACGCAGCGAAGCCTCGAAGTTGATCTGCCGTGTGAGCGACGCGTCGAGGTTGCCCAGCGGATCGTTCGAGAGAGCCGCGAGATGGATCACCGCGTCGAAACCGCGCACGTCGTCGGCCACGAGGTCGCGCAGGTCCTTGTGGATGCGCGGCACCTCCGCGAGCGGCGGCGCCGCGGTGAAGTCGGCGCGCTCGTACAGCGAGCTGTCGAGACCGACGACCTGGTGGCCGTCTCGCAGCAACATCGGGACGAGAACCGCGCCGATGTAGCCGTCGTGTCCGGTGACGAGGATGCGCATGGAAAACCAGTCGATGGGATCGGACGGCGCCGGAGCCTTCGGCCCGACGTCGAGGCCGAAGGCCTTTGATCGCTGCAGTCTAGCCGTCTTCTCGACGACGCGAAAACGAGCGGGTCGGCAGGTGCCGTGGCGAGATACGCGCTGGGTACATGGCGAGCAACGTGGAGAGGAGCGATCCGAGACCCGGCGTCAGCTCGAGCCGGGCCGGCGACCGATGCACGGCCGACCCCGTAGACCGTGCGTGGCGCGGGGCACACGCCCCTCACCACGAAAGAGGGAGCCTCCGCCGGACGTGCGCCGGGCCGAGAGCCATGAGCCCGGGTCCTTCATGAGCCACCAACTGCGCCCGCAGAGGCATCCCGTCTGACGGGCGCCTCCACGGGCTCGCGACGGCGTTCATGGAACTTCCGGGCTAGGCTGGGACCATGAGGTTCCGCGCCGCCGGCCTGACCGGCCTCGCCATCGCCCTGCTGCTCGCGGCGCCGGTGGTCACCCTGCGCCACGTCTACCTGAACGACCTGCGCAGCGTGCCGCGGGTGCTCCTGCTGTGCCTGGGGACCGGTCTCCTCTACGCCTTGGCGGCCGTTCCGCTGGCGTGGCTGGGGGATCTGGGACGCTCGCTGTGGGTGCGCTGGCGAGGCGCGGGCACCCCCGGCGAGCACGGTGGCGGAGGGGCGGGGTCTGCCTCGCAGCCAGCACCGGTGTCAGCCGCCTGGCCGTTCGCCGTCTGCCTGCCCTTCGCCCTGCTGATCGCGCTCTACGGCGTCACCTACGAGCAGACCGTCGTGTTCCGGCCGCAGGCGTGGGCCGGGATGCTCGCCTACCTCCTCGCCGCCGCCGGCTTCGTCGTCGCGGCCTGTGCGGGTATCTCGCTGGCTGCCGCTCGCGTCGCTTCGGCGATCTCGCGCGAGGGAAGGCTCGGCCAGCTGCTGGCGATCGTTGCCGGTCTCTGGCTGGTGGTGCTGGTGGCGACGACGCTGGTGCAGCCCACGCCCGAGGAGCCCGGGCCGCGCACCGACCTGGCGCTCGGCGACATCCGGGTGAGGCCCGACGACACCAAGGTCGTCGTGGTGGCGCTCGACGGCCTCGATCCGGTGCTGCTCGAGCGGATGATGGCCGAGGGTGAGCTGCCCTTCCTCGCGCGCATGACGGAGCGCGGGGTGTGGGGACCTCTCGCCACGATACCCGACGCCAACTCGGCGGTGATCTGGGCGTCGATCTACACCGGGCGCACGCCGGACGAGCACGGAGTGCACGACTTCTACCGGGTGCGACTGCCGCTGGTCGGGCCGATCTACCCCGCCCACCGCACCGCCTTCAAGGAGCTGCTCGGCCCGCTCGAGCGCTTCGGCGTCGCCGCCAAGGTGCCGATCGAGCGGCGCGATCTCACCGCCGTACCGCTGTGGGAGATCGCCGATCAGCTCGGTGTCTCGACCGGCGTCGTCGACGCCTACCTGTACTCCTATCCGGCCTTCCAACCGACCCATCCCGAGAGCTGGTTCCTGACCTACGGGCTCGACGCGTTCGTCAACTCCGCCGACGAGAACGGCGGCGTCGGAGCCGAGGAGATCGGCCTCTACGTGCAGCCACCGGACCTCTTCGCCGCCGCCGACCTGCCTCGCGCCGAGGACTTCCACTGGCAACGCGCCGCCATCCTCGATCTGCTGTCGCGCCGCGAGCAGCCGCGGCTGCTCAGCTTCTACACCCACCAGCCCGACGCCCTGCAGCACGAGGCCTGGGCCGAGGTGGAGCCAGAGAGGTATCCACCCTGGCAGCGTCCTGCCGCCGACCAGACCTCGATCCGCGACCTGCACCGCGAGTTCGACATCTTCCTGTCGCAGCTGGTCGCGGCGTCGGATCCCCGCTCCGCCTTCCTGGTGGTGTCCGATCACGGACACGTGGCGACGCTGGCTCACCGTCTGGCGACGCAGCACCGGCACGGCCCGCCGGGAGTGCTGCTGGCCTGGGGCGATCCGATCCGCCAGGGCGTGCGCCTGGAGGGTGCCACCATCTACGACGTCGCTCCCACGGTGCTCAGACTGCTCTCGCTGCCCACCACCGAGGACATGCCCGGCCGCGTGCTCGAGGAGGCACTGCGTCCGCAGTTCCTGCGCCGCACCACCGGCCTCCGGATCTCCAGCTACGAAGGTCTCTGGACACCGCGCATCCAGAGCGGCGAGCGCAGCGAGGCGATGCGGCAGCGCGAGATCGAGAAGCTGCGCGGCATGGGATACGTCAACTGAGTCGAGGGCCTCGCGCCCGGGCCCTCCGGGGGGATGGCCATCGCCCGGGCCTCCGCGACCGTCCGGATCCAGCTGCTCCCCTCGTTGTCCAGGTCGACGATCCGATGCGCACACTCGCCCCGAAGACCGCAGCGAGTCGGCGGCGTTCGCACGCCGCGGCGGCGATGCTGTGCCTCGGTGTCCTCTTCCCGGCGGGAGCCCGGACGCAGACCGCGGCCGAGATCGGCGGCTGCGCAGCCACCGTGCCGAGCACGATCCTCGACGCCAACCCGACGAACTACCAGGCGGCTCTGGCCCAACTCGGCCCCGGCGTGCTGGTGCGCCTCGCGCCTGGCACCTACGACGACGGCTTCTCACTCACCGGAGTGCACGGGCTGGAGAACGACTGCGCCATCGTCGAGGGCCCGGAAAGCGGTGCTCCGGCGATCGTCGAAGCGCGCCAGCCGATCTGCTGCAACACCATCGAGCTGCGCGACTCGAGCTACCTGGTGCTGCGCCATCTGACCGTCGACAGCCTCGGGCTCTCAGGGGTCGACGGGGTCAAGGCGCAGGACGCGGATCCCGTACACCACGTCACCCTCGAGCACCTGACGCTGTTCGGTCAGGGCGGCGGCCAGCAGACAGTGGGGATCAGCACCAAGACCGAGGCCTGGAACTGGGTCATCGCCCACAACCGGATCACCGGCGCCGGCACCGGCATCTACCTCGGCAACTCCGACGGCGACGACGAGTTCGTGCGCTCGCTCATCGAGTTCAACGTGGTGCTCGACCCGATCGGCTACGCGATGCAGATCAAGCACCAGAACGCGCGCGATGCCGGCATGCCGAGCTTCGGGACCACCATCGTCCGCCACAACGTGTTCAGCAAGCAGAACGGGGCGTCGACCGGAGGCGACGCGCGTCCCAACCTGCTGCTCGGCGCGTGGCCCCCGGGCAGCTCCGACCGCTACCTCGTCTACGGCAACTTCTTCTTCGAGAACCCGACCCCCGAGGCGCTGCTGCAGGCGAACGGCAACGTCAGCCTCTACGACAACCTCTTCGTCACCAGCAACGGCTCGGCGGTCGCGCTGCAGCCGCACACCGGCGGCCCACCGCAGGAGATGCTGGTGCTGCACAACACGGTTCTGGCGGTCGACGAGGGCATCCGCCTCACCTCGCCGGCGGCCGGCTTCGAGCAGCGCATCGTCGGCAACGCGGTGTTCGCGGCCCAGCCGATCGTCCAGCCCGGTGGCGCGGTCGTCGAGCGCGACAACCTCGTCGCGGCGCGCGCCGACGCGCCGCTGCACGTGCAGAACCCGTTCGGCGTGCTCGCTGGACCGACCAACCGCCTCGACCTGCACCCTCTCACCGGTGAGCTGCAGATCGTCGCCTACGACCTCGGCCTCGCCGGCCCCGTCGAAGCGGCGCTCAGCGATCTGGACCGCGACTTCAACGGCCTGCCGCGACCCACCAGCGCTGCCACCTTCGTCGGCGCCTACGCCACCGACGGCGCCAACCCCGGTTGGCTGCCCGAGCTCGACGAGAAGGTGCTCGTGGGGGCGCCGCTGTTCGCCGACGGATTCGAGTCGGGCGACGCCTCGGCGTGGTCTGCAACCACGCAGTAGCCGACGCCCGCTCACTAGGGGGTTGCTGAAAAAGTCCTGTGGAGCCTCGCGCGGGGATCTGCGTCGTCTGGTCGTGGCGCGGCCGACGAACTCGATGCGGTGCCATCGTGGAGGAGGCCCAACGCGGCCAGACGGCGCAAACCCCCACGCCCTGTGGGTTTCGGCGGCGCCCCACCATCTCCTGCGTTGC
Source organism: Acidobacteriota bacterium (assembly GCA_003388555.1). Classification (GTDB taxonomy): domain Bacteria; phylum Acidobacteriota; class Thermoanaerobaculia; order Multivoradales; family Multivoraceae; genus QQVD01. The sequence goes on from QQVD01000013.1 coordinate 8,706, forward strand.
GCTCACTCTACAATGGCACCGCATTGCCATCGCTCGCGCGCCACAGGATCTGCGCGGGGCGGCGCTCGAAACGAGGCCCACAGGACTTCTTCAGCAACCCCCTAGGGGTCCCTCGGCGAGCAACTCTCGCCGAAGTGCTCCACGAGTCGGGCGACGAGCCACCAGCTCGTACGCAACCGCGATACCTCTGCTGCTTCCTCCCCCTTCAGGGGGTACGACCGAGGAACGACCGTCAGGGTTCGCAGGCTCACACTGCCGATCGTGCGGCTCAGCTCGCTGCCGCTCGCTTCGGCGTGCGGGGTATCCCAGTCATCCAGCTCGTTCCAGGGGGTACGACCGAGGAATCAGGTTCAGTCCTCGCAGCTCGACTGGCTCCGGTGCGACTCAGGTCGCGACCGCTCGCTACGGCGTGAGCGGGTTCCCAGTCATCCGGCTCGTTTCGAAGGAGCTGAGCGGGTGTCTCGCGAAGCCAGATATCTCCAAGGCCGTCCCGTGCAGCGCCCCCAAGATCCCAGACTGCGACGACGCCGCTCCAAGCGCCGCCTGGTCTCCCGCCTTCGCGGCTATGACGGCTAAGCCGGAAGCCGCCGCCGACAACCGGGCGTTCCCCTCACCAGATCGCACGTCGAGCGGCGGGCGACTTCCCTCCCAGCCGTACCGGCCTCGACCATCCGCCTGAGCCCAACCTGGCCGCGGTCAACCGCCGCTCGCCCTCACCAGCGCCGCGCCGCCGCGCTCCAGAGGCTCCCCGGTCTCGCCGGGCGCATCCCCACCCTCCTCCGCTGCTCCTGCGCCGACACCCTCCACCGTCTCGCTGAAGAACTCCGCCAGCACTTCGACGAAGCGGCCAGGCCGGTCCCACCAGATGTCGTGCCCGGCGTCGGCGATGAACTCGTAGCGGCCGCGCGGGTAGAGGGCGGCGTACTCGTAGGCGGCGGCATAGGAGACGGTGTCGCACGCCCCCTGCACCACCAGCACCGGCACCTCGGTGCGGCGCATCCGCTCGCGAGGATCCTCGAGCCCGCCGAACCAGTTGCTCCAGATGTGGGCGTAGAACCCGCCGCCGCCCTCCTCGGGCGGCACGTTGGCGGGATCGCACGCGAGGCCCTTGGTGAAGCGGGTGGCCCACCGGTTGAGCTGGCCGTCAGCCTCGCGGTCCGGCATCAGCTTGACGTTCACCATGGCGAGAGCCATCGAGGCGATGGCGCGCGGCGGCAACGACCACGGGCTCATCTCCTCGCGCACGTCGATCGCGTCGCGGAACTCGTAATGCGCGGGCACGGGGTAGAGCTGTTCGGGTAGGTAGCGTCCCTCGTCGTCGAACAGCGGCGGGTTCAGGCCGCCCGGGGACGCCAGTACGGTGGCAGCGACCAGATCCGCATGGTGGGCGGTGAACCAGGAGGCGAGGACGCCGCCGTAGGACTGGCCCACCAGCAGCACCGGCCGCCCGATCTCCTCGCCCACGATCTCCGCGAGATCGGCGACGTGACGCTCGAACGAGTAGTCCTTCGGTCGCTCCAGGCGGTCGGAGAGGCCCGAGCCGATCTGGTCGTAGAGGAACGCCTCGACGCCGATCTCGCGCCCGACCCGATCGATCACCTCGACCGCGGTGCTGTGCACGTAGCCACCGGGGCCACCGTGCAGGAAGACGATCGCGGGCCGCTGCTGCGCCGCCGCGCTCGACGCACCGACCTTCTGGTAGGCGATGCGGTGGCCGTCGCGCAGCGTCCACCAGGCGGTGCGCTCGTTCGGCTCGATCGGGTCGACCGAGCCGCGCAGCGGGATCAGGAGCCAGACGACGAACAGCAGCAGCAGGACGCCGAGCGCCCGCGCCGGCCAGCGAACGATCCTCCAGGCGCGGCGGAACACCGAGACCGACCTCTTCCCACTCGTCGCATCGTTGCCCATCCCGCCAGGCCTCCCTGTCTCCGCTGTCCGGCTGCTCGGCTCCCGCCGCGTGCTCGGCGACCTCGAGCCCCTTCGTCGCTGGTTCGCCGAGAGTACGCCGGCGAACGCGCGAGGTTACCCACCGCGACGACGCCCACCGAGCCCACCGTGCCCGCCGTGCCGACCGCTGCCGCCGGCCCGACACCCTCGCCATGCCCACCATGACGCCCACGAGGGGGCGGTTTCGGGTGCGCCCGCAAGTGCGGCGCCCGCTCCGAGGTGAAGGCACAGGCTGGCGCAAGGCTCGGGCGGCCCCGCGACCCAGCCGCTCGCTCCTCAGCCCTTCACCGTCCAGCCCGGCTTGCCGGCCAGCAGCTGGCGCAGCCGATCGCGGTGATCGCCCTGGATCTCCACCGTGCCGCCGGAGGCGGTGCCTCCC
>QQVD01000011.1 GCA_003388555.1 Acidobacteriota bacterium
GCGGCCGCCGCGGCGCCGCCGCCGGTGAAGCGCGCGGCGCACGCGCCGACGGCGCGGCCCGGGCGAAGAGTCCCGCCTTCCGCGCCTCCGAGGGTCTCAACGAGAACTACGCCCGCGAGCTGCTCGAGCTGCACACCCTCGGAGTCGACGGCGGCTACAGCCAGGACGACGTCGAGGCGGTGGCGCGGGCGTTCACCGGCTGGACCATGCTGCCGCCCGTCGCCGCCGATCGTCTGGGGGCCGAGCGGCTGCAGTCGCCCCGGGCGCGTCGGGCCGGCTTCGTCAGCGACGGCGTCTTCGTCTTCCACCCCGGCTACCACGACGCGTCGAAGAAGCGTGTGCTCGGAGTGGACCTCCCGGCCGGGCGCGGGATCGAGGACGGCCAGGAGGTGCTCGACATCCTCGTCGCCCACCCCTCGACCGCCCGCCACCTGGCCCACAAGCTGGCGGTGCGCTTCGTCGCCGACGAGCCGCCGGCCGAGGTGGTCGACGCCCTCGCCGAGACCTTCTCGCGGAGCCAGGGGGATCTGCGCGCCGTCGTGCGCCGGTTGCTCGAGCTGCCGCAGTTCTGGGGTGCTCCCCGCACCAAGGTGCGCTCTCCCTTCGAGCTCGTTGCGGCGGCGATCAGGGCTCTCGACGGACACCTCGAGCGGCCGAGCCGCGAGATCTTCGACGCCCTCGAGTCGATGGGCCAGCCCCTCTACGCCCAGGCAGCCCCCACCGGCTATCCCGACGAGGCCGGCCAGTGGCTGAACTCGGGCACCCTGCTCGCCCGCATGAACTTCGCCGTCGCCCTGCTCGAGGGCGAGGTACCGGGGATCCGCCGGCCGTCGCTCGAGTCCTCGTTCCCTCAGGTGCCGGCGGGCGACGTGCGCGGCGCGGTGCGACCCGTGGTGCAGGCGCTGTTGCCGGAGCGGTCGGTCGACGAGACGGTGGCGCGGCTGCTGCCGCTGGTCGAGGACGCCCTCGAGAACGGCGAGGCTCCCCCGTCCACCAACGAGCTGTTCGCCTGGACCCTCGGTTCACCCGAGTTCCAGCGGCGCTGAGCCGGTCGCGGCACGACGCCTGCGCCAAGGAGCGCAGGAACGGAGAAGAGAGGAGAGTCGCCATGAAGCTGCATCGCAGAGCCTTCCTCAAGGGCAGCGCCGTCAGCGTGCTCGGTCTCGGCCTCAGCGGCAGCGGTCCGCTCTTCCTGCGCCGCGCCGCCTGGGCGGCGCCGGGGACCGCCCGTCGTCGCCCGGTGCTCGTCGCCGTCTTCCAGCGCGGGGCGATGGACGGACTGATGGCGGTGCCGCCGCTCGAGCGCGAGCTGCGCGGCCCGCTCTCCAGGCTGCGGCCCAGCCTGGCGCTTTCGGCGGCGCGCGCCGCCGGCGAGGAGCAGGTGATCGATCTCGGCGTCGGCTTCGGTCTGCATCCGGCGCTGGCGGGCCTCCAGCCGTTGTGGCGTGACGGCCACCTGGCGGTGGTGCACGCCGTCGGCTCGCCCGATCCGACCCGCAGCCACTTCGACGCCCAGGACTACATGGAGACGGCGACGCCGGGCGTCAAATCGACCCGCACCGGCTGGCTCGATCGCGTCGTCGGCGAGCTCGGCCACGAGGCACCCGGGGCGCCCGATGGCGGCGCATCCCAAGCTCCGTCGCCGCTGCGCGCGGTGGCGATGACCGACGTGCTGCCGCGCAGCCTGCAGGGTCCCTCCGGCGGAGTGGCGATCTCGGAGCTCGGCGAGTTCCGGCTGCACGGCGACGTCGCGGCGAGCCGCCGGACAGGTCGCGGGCCGCGGCCCAGAGGTCGCACCACGAGCCGCGACGAGACGTCCGAGGCCACCCGCTCTGCCTTCGAGGCGCTCTACTCCGATCCGGCAGCGGGAGATCTCGCCCGCACCGGCGTCGAGACGTTCGAGGCGATGGAGGCCCTCGACGCCCACGCCAGCGCCGTCTACCGCCCCGCGGCCGGCGTGCGCTACCCCGAGAGCCCGCTCGGTGGCGCCCTGCGCCAGGTGGCGCAGCTGATCAAGGCCGACGTCGGCCTCGAGGTGGCCTTCACCGAGAGCGGCGGCTGGGACACTCACGTGCAGCAGGGCACGATCGCCGGCAGCTTCGCGCGACGGGCGCGCGACCTCGGCGATTCGATCGCCGCCTTCTGGCGCGATCTGGGCGCCCTCCGCTCGGACGTCGTGCTGCTGACGATGACCGAGTTCGGGCGCACCGTCGCCGAGAACGGATCCGCCGGCACCGACCACGGACGCGCGTCCTGCATGTTCGCGCTGGGCGAGAAGGTCCGCGGCGGCAGGGTGCACGGCGCCTGGCCGGGGCTCGAGCACGAACAGCTCGACGAGGGACGCGACCTCGCTGTGGCGACCGACTTCCGCTCCGTGTTCGGCGAGCTCGCCGTCGGTCATCTCGGGGTCGGGGAGTCGGAGCTGGCCGGGATCTTCCCCGGGTTCGGCGGCAGCCGCCTGCCGCTGCTGCGCGGCTGAGCCCGGGGCGGCTTCCCGGAGCCCCAGGGGTCCCAGGGCTGCCGGGACCTCGCGCTACGCTGCGGCGTCGTGCGAGAAGAGATCGAACGGCTGCTCGCCCAGTCGCGCTGGCGCGACTGGGACCGCATGCTCGACCGGCTGCCGCCGGTCGCCGGTCGGCGCGTGCTCGATCTCGGCTGCGGACCCGGCGAGGTGACGGCACGCCTCGCGCGGCGCGGCGCGCGGGTGGTCGGGGTCGACGCCGACCTGGGGCTGCTCGCCTTCGCCGCACGGCGGGGCCTGGACCGCGTCGGCTACGTCGCCGCCGACCTGCGCCAGCTGGGGCTCCGGCCGCGTCGGGTCGACGGCATCTGGGCCTCCTTCGTTGCCGCCTACCTGCCGGACCTGGCGCCCAGCCTCGAACGTTGGCGCCGGTGGTTGCGGCCCGGCGGCTGGATCGCGCTGGTCGAGATCGACGATCTCTTCGCCCACGCGCCGCTCGGATCGCGAAGTCGCCAGCTGCTCGCCAGCTTCGCCGACGAGGCTCTGGCCGCAGGCCGCTACGATTTCCGCATGGGACGACGACTCGACGCCGAGATCTCGCGAGCCGGCTACAGGCCGGAGCACGGCGAGTGGCTGGACGATCCGGAGCTGTCGTTCTCCGGCCCGGCCGCTGCGGAGGTCGTCGCGGCCTGGGCGCAGCGGCTCGATCGCATGGTCCACCTGCAGCGCCACTGCGGCGACGAGTTCGGGGCGCTGCGGCGAGAGTTCCTCGCCTGCCTCTCCAGCGAGCGCCATCGCGGGGCGGCGCGGGTGCGCTTCTGTCTCGCCCGCAACCTCGGCGAGCCGACGCCGGATGGAGGTGCGAAGTGAACGATCAGCGACCACCGGGACTTGACGTCGGCGCCTCTGGCGGCGCCGACGGCGCCGAGTGCGAGAGCATCTATCGCGAGCTGGTGGCCTGGTACCCGCTGCTCGATCCGGTCGCCGAGCACGAGGAGGAGGCGGAGTGCTTCGCCGCCGCCTTGCGCGGCGTGCTGGGCCCGGGCAACGGCAGCCTGCTGGAGATCGGAGCCGGCGCCGGCAACAACGCCGTCTTCCTCAAGCGGCACTTCGCCTGCACGTTGAGCGACATCGCCGAGCCCATGCTCTCGCTCAGCCGGGCGCAGAACCCGGAGTGCGAGCACGTGGCGGGAGACATGCGGAAGCTGCGGCTCGACCGCACGTTCGACGCCGTGCTGATCCATGACGCCATCACCTACATGACCAGCGAGGCGGACCTGCGGCTGGCGATCGACTCTGCCTGGCGGCACACGAGGCCGGGCGGTGCCGCGCTGCTGGCGCCGGATCTGTACCGCGAAGGCTTCGAGGCGTCGAGCGGGTTGATCTCGGGCTGCGACGGCGAGCTGGGGCTGGAGGCGGTCGAGTGGACCTGGGACCCGGACCCCTCGGACACCGTCTACCGCGTCGATTTCGCCTTCCTGCTGCGGCGCGGCGTCGACGTCCGCGCGGTGCACGAGACTCACCTCGAGGGTCTCTTTCCTCGGCGCACCTGGGTGGAGGTCGCTGCTGGTGTCGGCTTCGAGACGGACTGGATCGAGCGGCCGATCGGGGGCGGTGAGACCGATCACGTGCTGCTCTGCCGCCGGCCGCGGTGAGCTCGAAGGGCGATCCGGGGCGAACGACGAGGGACGGAGGCCGAGTGTCGAGTCGCACGCGCATCGTGGTCGCGTCGGGAGTGCTCATCGCGGTCGCCGCCCTGCTGCTGCAGTGGCTCGACTTCCGTCACGGCGTGCGCACCCTGTCGACCGAGGTCTACGTGCTGGTCGTCGCGACGCTGTTCACCGCCCTCGGGATCTGGGCCGGCCGCCGCCTCAGCGGCGTTGGCGCCGCGGCTCCTGACCTGGAAGGTGGTGGGTTCGCGCGCAACGAGCGGGCGATCGCGACGCTCGGCATCAGCGACCGCGAGTACGAGGTGCTCGAGCTGCTGGCCGAGGGTTGCACCAACCGGCAGATCGCCGACCGGCTCTTCGTCTCCGAGAACACCGTGAAGACCCACCTCTCCAACCTCTACGGCAAGCTGCAGGTGTCGCGGCGCACCCAGGCGGTGCGCAAGTCGCGCGAGCTGGGCCTGATCCCCTGAGACCCTCACCCGACTCGCCCACCCGAGACCCTCACCCGACTCACCCGAAGGGACGAATCGCGGAGATTCACCCGTTCGGGTGATGACTCGGTGCGGGCCGGGCTGGTCCACTGCGCGGGTCGCCCGGCGCCACGTGGCGCCGTCGGGGAGTCAGTGGAGAGACCGGGCGACGGAGCCTTTTCGAACGGATCTTCTGGAGGAAACGATGGAATCCAGCAGCAAGCGTGGAGTGAGGATCGTCCTGGTCCACGGCCTGATCAGCGGTGCGATCGTCATCGGCACCATGCTGATCGGTTTCGCCCTCGCCGACGGCCGCGCCGGCCAGGTCGCCACCTCGCAGGCGTTCGGCTACCTGATCATGCTGGTGGCGCTCAGCATCATCTTCTTCGGCGTCAAGCGCTACCGCGACGACGAGCTCGGCGGTGTCATCCGCTTCTGGCCGGCGCTCGGCGTCGGCGCCGCGATCAGCGCCGTCGCCGGCCTCGTCTACGTCGCCGGCTGGGAGGCGCACCTGGCGGCGACCGACTACGCGTTCATCGAGGAGTACACGGCTTCGGTGATCGAGGCCAGTCGTCAGGAGGGCGCCACGGCCGAGGAGCTCGCCGCGGTGGAGGCCGAGATGCAGGTGATGCGCGAGCGCTACGCGTTGCCGCTCTTCCGCGTCCCGATCACCTTTCTCGAGATCTTCCCGGTCGGCCTGCTGATCAGCCTGATCTCGGCGGCGGTGCTGCGCAATCCGCGGGTGCTGCCGGCGACCACGGGCGGCAGGGAGGTGGGGGCCGCCTGAGCGCTCGCTGGCGGTCCCTGCGAGCCGGTCCGATGCGTCGCCGGATTCGCCGCCGGCTAGACTCGGCCCTGCGAGGCCGGCCGGGATCGCCGCGCTACTCGACGTCGTCTCCACGACCTCTTCCGGGGTACCGAATGCGGGCTGTCAGGTTGTTCAGGGACTGGCTCCGCTTGCGCCGGCACGATCGGCGCGAGCGTTTCAGCCGCATCTATCGCGAGAACTCGTGGGGTGACGACGAGAGTGTCTCGGGCGCCGGGTCGAGTCGCGACGAGACGGCCTCGACCCTGCAGGCTCTCGAAGGGCTGGTCGCATCCGAGGGATGGAGCTCGTTGGTCGACGTCGGATGTGGCGACTTCAACTGGATGAGCCAGTACTCGCCGCCTCCCGGCTTCCGCTACACCGGCGTCGACATCGTCGAGGAGCTCATCGCGAGCAACCGCGAGCGATTCTCTGCCAGTCATCCCTGGGCCTCGTTCCAGGTGTGCGACGTGGTGCAGGCCCCTCCTCCCGCCGCCGATGCGCTGCTGTGCCGGGACGTGCTCTACCACCTGTCGTTCGAGGACGCGCTCCGCGCCATCTCCAACTGCGTCGCTTCCGGGGCGGCGCACCTGGCGCTGACCAGTCACCCCGGCGTGGCGCGCAATCGCGACATCCCGACCGGCTCCTTCGAGTTCCAGAACCTGCTCCTGCCACCCTTCTCCCTGCCCGATCCGGTGCGGCGGATCCCGGACGCCTTCGGCGAGGAGCTCTGCCTGTGGCGGCGCCAGGATCTCGACGCCGTCGTGGCCGGCTGGAGGTAGTCGTCGCTGCGCTCCGCCAGGAGCGCGGGGAGTGGGCGCCGATGGCGCCCCGCTACTCCAACAGGCCTTCGCCGCCCTGCAGTTCGAGCACGCCCCAGGCGCGGGTGCGCAGATCCTCGACCAGCACCCAGCCGGTGGTGGCGGGCTCCAGCTGCAGCCGGTTGCGGGTCTCTGAGCTGACGCTCTCGACCCGGTGGCTCAGCTCGCCCTCCGGATCGACGACGCTGACCCGCACCGGGTGTTGTGGCGGCACCGACGGCCAGCGGATCTCGGTCTTCCCGTCGGTACCTGGTTGCTGTTCCAGGGCCAGCTCACCGGTCAGGCGCTTGCCGAACGCCAGCGAGCGCACCCTGGCGCCGCTGAGCGCCGTCGGCACCCCCGAGACGGCGTAGCGGGGCGCCCGGAGCGGCTCCTCTTCGGGCACCAGGCCGAGCGACTCGCGCACCTCGCGCCGCTCCTGGAACGGCGAGATGGCGGCGAGACGCACGTCGAGCGAGCGCACCGGCGGGCCGGAGCGGTCGGTGCGGTAGGCGACCCGCACGCGGTTGCGGAGGCGGCGGAGCTCCGGCCCCACCTGCTGGGGCAGGCGCAGGGTGGCGCCGGCGCTCGCGGCCGCCCAGGCGCGCAGGGTCTGCAGGCGGGCGTTGACGAAGACGTCGAGCGCCTGCTCGGAGAGGCCGCTGAGTCGGTTGCCGCGGCGGCTGGGCCTGGGCATCTGCACTCCTCCCGCCTCGCGCTTCCAGGCGTAGTAGTCGGTGCCGGGACCCTCGGGCGGCGCCTCGCCGGCCGGCTCGGCAGGCGGCGCCAGCGGCAGCGCCAGCACCGTCCAGCCGAAGCCGGCGAGCAGCCCCTCGAGCTCGCGCGCGATCTCCGCGTGGGGTGGCGTCTCGGTGGCGGTGGCTTCGGCCGGATAGCTCGCCTCGACGACGGTGTCGAAGCCTTCGCTGACCAGCACCAGCAGACAGGGGGTGGTGGGGCAGCCTTCGGAGGTCTCGAGCAGCAGGGCGTCGGCGCGCTCGCGCAGGAAGAACGACTCTTCGGCGAGCCGCTCGGCGGGCGGATCCTGCGCCCGGCGCAGGGTGGCGAGTCCGTCGCGACCGATGCGCGATTCGGCGATCGAGCGCAGCGCCGCGGCGAGCGCGAACTCGTCGCGCGACGGCGGCAGCCACTCCTGGGTCTCCGGGGCCGAGGTCACCAGGCGCACCGGGCCGAGGGCGACGAGGTCGGCGGCGTGGTCGGCGAGGGTGAAGGCGCCGAGCGCCACGGTGTCGGCGGTGGCGAGCAACGGATCGAAGTAGACGAGCACCGTCCACTCGCTCGACTGCGGGTCGAGGGCGGTGACCGACGTGATCTCGCGCCGCACTCCGTCCTCCTGGACGACGAAGTCGGCCGGGGCGAGACCTCGCCGGCGCTCCTCGCCGAGCCGCGGCAGCTCGACCAGGGTGCTCGCCTCGAGAACCGCGATGCTCTCACGAACCTCGGCGTCCGGCTGCACTTCCGGCTCGCCAGAGGGCTGCTGCGCGGCGAGGGTGGCAGCGAACGGCGCGACGAGGGCGAGGGCGACGGCGCCGAGCGTCAGTGGGAGTGTGGGCGGCAGTGAGTGCATGGAGGCCTCGGCTGGTCGAAGGTGACGATGGGTCGGAAGGCGCGGATGCTCCGAGCGCCCTGCCATGGTAGGGCACTGCAGGGCACAGCAGGGCACCGTAGCGGGCAACGGGTCGGCGTCGGCCGGCGATTCCCTGCGCCTGGATCGCGAGCTCCTCCGGCGGACAGAGGAGTAGCATCGTCGCAGTGGACGCAATCCGCCAATCGGAGCGCCGAGAGGCCTTGGCGCGGCTCGAGCAGCTGCTCGGCCGCAAGCGCCTGCTGCGCAGCGGCGCGGCGCTCGCACCCTACGAGTCGGACGCGCTGACCGCCTTCCGCGCCGCGCCGGTCGCGGTGGCGCTGCCGGAGGAGCGCGCCGAGGTGGTCGAGATCGTCCGCCTCTGCGCCGAGCACGGGCTGCCGTTCGTCGCGCGCGGCAGCGGCACGTCGCTGTCGGGCGGCTCGCTGCCGGTGGAGGGGGGCCTGGTGCTGGCGCTGAACCGGCTCGACCGCATCCTCCAGATCGACCCTGTGGATCGCGTCGCGGTGGTCGAGCCTGGGGCGATCAACCTGCGGGTCAGCGAGGCGGCGGCCCCGCACGGGCTCTACTATGCGCCCGACCCCTCGTCGCAGTCGGTGTGCACCCTCGGCGGCAACGTCGCCTTCAACTCCGGCGGCGCCCACTGCCTGCGCTACGGGATGACCAGCAACCACGTGCTGGCGATCGAGGCGGTGCTCCCGGGAGGTGAGATCGTGCGCCTCGGATCGCGCAGCCAGGAGGGCAGCGGCGCCGACCTGGTGGGGCTCTACGTCGGCAGTGAAGGGCTCTTCGGCGTCGCGCTCGAGATCACCCTGCGCCTGCTGCCGCGTCCGCCGCGTGTCTTCACGCTGCTCGCCGCCTACCCGTCGCTCGCCGCGGCCGGCGACTCGGTGAGCGCTGTGATCGCCTCGGGTCTGCTGCCGGCGGCGATGGAGATCATGGACCGGCTGGCGATCGAGGCCGCCGAGGCGGCGGTCGGCGCCGGCTATCCGGACGCCGCGGCGCTGCTGATCGTCGAGCTCGAGGGAGAGCCAGAGGAGGTCGGGGCGGAGGCCGAGGTGCTGCGGCGTCTGATCGACGGCACCGGGCCGAGCGAGGTGCGCGCCACCGAGGATCCGGGCCAGCGCGCCGCGATCTGGAAGGGACGCAAGGGGGCGTTCTCCGCGGTCGGCCGGCTGAGCCCCGACTACCTGGTGCAGGACGGGGTGGTGCCACGCTCGTCCCTGGGCGAGGCCCTGGCGCGCATCGAGGCGCTGGCGGCGCGCCACGAGCTGCGGGTGGCCAACGTCTTCCACGCCGGCGACGGCAACCTGCATCCGCTCATCCTCTACGACGGGCGGCGTGAGGGAGAGCTGGAGCGCGCCGAGGCGCTCGCCGGCGAAATCCTCGAGATGTGCGTCGGCCTCGGCGGCTCGATCACCGGCGAGCACGGCGTCGGCATGGAGAAGCGCGCCTATCTGCCGTCGATGTTCGGGCCGGACGACCTCGGCTGGATGAGGCGGCTGCACACCGCGGTCGACCCGAGGCGGATCTCGAACCCGGGCAAGGTGTTCGAGGACCGCCTCGTCGGCGAGGCGCCGGCGCTGAGCGCATCGCGGCCGCACCCGCTCGAGCGCGCCGGGATCCTGTCGCGTGAGTGACGCGCTCACCGGCTTCCGCGTGCCGACCGTCGCCGGTGGCCGTGGTGGTTGAGCAGCGGCCGGCGAGCGCCGAGCAGCTCTGCGAGCTGGTGCGCGAGGGCAGCGACGCGTCGCTGCGCTTCGTCGGCGTGGGAACCAAGCCTCTCCTCGCGCCGCCGGCAGGAAACGCCGTCACGGTCGTGATGGGTACGCTGCGCGGCATCACCGAGTACCGGCCCAGCGAGTTCACCCTCAGCGCGCTCGCCGGCACCCCTCTCACCGAGATCTCCGATGCGCTGGCGGAGAACGGCCAGTTCCTGCCCTTCGATCCGCCGCTGGTGCGCGCCGGCGCGACCTTGGGCGGTGCCATCGCTTCGGGTCTCGCCGGGCCAGGCCGGATGCACTGGGGCGGAGTGCGCGACTATGTGCTCGAGGTGCGCTGCGTCGACGGGCTGGGACGACTGGTGCGCGGCGGTGGCCGGGTGGTCAAGAACGCCGCCGGGTTCGACCTGCCGAAGCTGATGGTCGGTGCCGGCGGTCGTCTCGGGCCGCTGGTCGAGGTCACCCTCAAGATCTTCCCGAGACCGCTGGCCCGGCACACCGTGGCCGTCGATCTCGCCGGCCCCGCGCCGCGCTCGGCGCTCGAGCTGGTGGGCGCCTGCCGTGAGGACGCGATCGCCTGCGAGGCTCTCGAGATCGAGCTGCTGGGCGCCGACCGATGCCGGGGCTGGCTGCGCCTGGCCGGTGCCGAGCACGCGGTGGCGGAGCGCACCCGTCGCGCCGTCGGCGGGCTCCGGGCTCGCTACGGAGCCGCAGCAGCCGAGGCCTGCGGAGAGGACGTGGAGGGCGACGGATCCCGCGGCGCGCCGTGGCGGCGGCTCGAGGATTGGAGCTGGGTCCCCCCCGGCGCCGTCGCGGTGCGGGCACCGAGCTCGCTGCGCGCCACGGAGGCGCTGGTCGAGCGCTGCTGGCGCCCCGGTGAGCCCGGCTGGATCGGCGCCGGCGGCCAGCAGCTGCTGCTGGCGCTGTCGCCGCAGCGGCTGAGCGAGCTGTGGTCGGGCGGCGACGAGCTGACGGCGCGGCTGCAGCCCGTGCGCGGCGCCGATCCCTGGCCGGCGGGAGCACCGCGACCCGACGGCGTGGCGCCAGCGGCGCGCGCCTTCTACGAGGCGGCGCGCTCGGCGCTCGATCCCAACGGGCGCTTCGCCCGTTGAGGGACAAGGGACAAGGGACAAGGGAAAAGGGACAGGGGTTGGGGGTTGGGGGTTTGGGCTAGGGGTCAGGGGTTGGGGGCCAGGGGCTGGTGAGGACCAAAG
>QQVD01000059.1 GCA_003388555.1 Acidobacteriota bacterium
CTATCGCTCCTCACTTCGTTCGTCGCGCTCGGTGCGCCGATCGGGATCTCGGCGGACGCGTGAGCCCTGGTGCTCACGCTCGGTGGCGATCCCTCGGTGAGGCGCAGACCAGAGCCGGAGCTCGGAGTGCGGCAGGGACGGGCGACCGGTGAGGGGATCCGAGTCACGGCGGACGCGTGAGCCCTGGTGCTCACGCTCGGCGGCGATCCCTCGGTGAGGCGCAGACCGGAGCTCGGAGTTCGGCAGGGACGCGCGCTCGGTGAGCCGATCCGTGTCTGGCGGACGCGTGCGCCTTCGTGCTCACGCTAGGCAGCGATCCCTCGGTGAGGCGCAGACAGACCGGCGCGCGGAGTCAGCAGGGACGCGCGCTCGGTGAGTCGATCGGGTCTCGGGCGGACGCGCGAGCATTCGAGCACGCCTGGATCGCTCTGCCCTCTCACCACCGCTCCTCACGGCGGCGGGGCGTCACAGGTGCGGAACGCCTGGGTGTCGGGCGGGGCGAAGAAGTCGACGCCGCGCGGGCTCTCGATGCGGTAGAGCTCGTCGCTCCAGGTGTCGCGCACCTCGATCGTCGTCTCGGCGTTGGTGGCGCCCGCGGCGAACACCCAGAAGGCCTCGGCGCCGGCGAAGGAGCAGCCGTCGAGCACCTTGACGAAGACTTCGACGTTGCCGTCCTCGAAGGCGTAGAAGCTCACCGACTGATCCGTCTCCGAGCTCACGTCGCTTCCCGTGCCGGCGTCGCCGTAGCGCTGGATGGTGCCGGGAAAGAGCGCGCCGGGGCCGTCGGGAGGGTTGGAGAAGTCGCGCAGCTCGGCGGTGACCTCGAAGCGCTCTGCGAGCAGGCACGCGGTGTGCTCGTCGCGCACGCACGGCCCGGCGCCGACCTGCGGGTCGCCCACGATCGGATGCAGGTCGAGCTGGAGGCCGTCGAGGTAGGCGAGGCGGTGCGGGATCGTCTGCTCGATGGTGGTGCGCAGTTCTTCGGAGATGCGCTCGGGGCGATGGCGCACCGCGAGCCAGGGCAGCAGGCTCTCGGCGAGGTCCTCGCGCCCGGGGAACTGCTCCGCGTACTCGGAGATGAACTCCGGGTCGGCGGCCTGGGCCGCCAGCCAGCCGGGTGCCGCGGCGTGCGCCGCATCCAGCGAGGTGTGGGTCGCCTCGTGGATCAGTGTCTCCTCGAGGATGCCGTCCTGGACGTAGAGCTCGCCCTGGCCGGTGTGGATCAGCAGGCTGCGGTTGCCGCCGCCGAAGGGCTGCACGCCGCGGTGGATCCACAGTGCGTCGACGTCGGTGCGCAGCGCGGTCGGGATCCGGCCGGCCGCGGCGGCGTACTCGAGCGCCACCTCGGCGGCGGTCTGCGCCCCGAACTCCGGGTTCACCTGCACCTCGGCGGCGAGCCCGTCGTCGAAGGTCGCGTCGAAGAGGAAGACCTCGAGGGTGACGAAGGCGTCCGCGCGCCGGTCGAAGAGGGTGCGCTCGCCGAGGCCGGCGGGAGTCACCTCGACGAGACTCGACGGATCCGCCGCGGTGACGATGTCGGGATCGAGGAAGATGGTGCCCGAGAAGGGCGGTGCGGCGTCGGCACTGGCGGCGAACAGCGCGGCGGCGAGGCAGCACCCGGACAGCGGGCCGAGACGCCGCCGAATCGGCCATCGCGGCGCCTCGTCCTCGGCGTCGGGGTCCCGGGCGTCGGGGTGGAGCGATCTCTCGACAGCGCGGTGGGAATTCCCAGAGTCCTCAGAGTCTCTCTGGGTGGTGGGCCAGGAAGCGGGGACGCGCGTGGCGGTCGATCGGAATCGCGATGAGGCCATAGGCCATGCCTCCTCCTTGGGGGGGTCCTGGTGGCGTCCGTGTCGCGAGCGGGGCTCGTCTCTGCACCAGCAGACGACAGGTTACGGCGGAACGGCTCAGAGGAGGCGCTGCTGGGAAGGGAGTCCCCAGAACCACCGCCTGGTCGGATGCCTTTCCCTGATCGGGCGCCCGTCGGCCGAAGCGCTCACGAGGCGCCGGGAGGAGACGGTGCCGGGAGCTCCTCGACCAGCACGATCTGGCCGGTGCGGCTGCGCACGCGGATCGTCGCTTCGCTCTCGCCGAGGGTCAGCCTCGATCCGTCTTCGCCGGTGGCGAGCTCGGTCGGCGCGCCGCTGCGCCGGTCGACGATCTCTCCGCCGGTGCGCAGCTCGAGCGCCGCGCCCGAGCCGCCGCTCTCCGCCCCAAGGACACCGACGGCGAGCTCGATGCGCCCCGAGTCGGTGCCGATCGAGGCCTCGGCCCCACCTGCGAGCCGTCCACCGAACGAAACGGCGCCGGAGACCGTGGTCAGCGCGAGCTCCTCGAGCCCGCTGGCGAGCAGCCGGACGGCGCCGCTGACCGTGTCGAGGCGAGCCCGCGCGATCGTCCCCTGCAGCGAGAGATCTCCGCCGAGGGTGCTCGCCGTCACCGAGGCGCTCCGACCCGCGAAGTCGAGGCTGCCGCTCAGGGTCTCGACCGAGAGCCACGCCGGATCGCCGTCGACGACGATCCTCGACGAGACGGCGCCGACACCGATCGGGCCGCGCACGTCCTCGATGGTGATCTCGGCGTCCCGCGTGACCACGAAGAGCCGGCTGGCCGCCGGGACCTCGATCTCGAGATCGACCGGGTGGGGCGGCTCGGTGCTGCGCACCACGCGCACCACGCGGTCGGCGAGTGCCAGGCGGGTGCGCACTTCGATCGCCCCGGCTTCGCGCCGCACGGTGACGCCACGCAGCGCCGCGTCGACCGAGCCGCGGACTCTCACCGAGGTCTCGCCGCGGCCGTCCGCCGGGCCGGCCTCGGTGCCGACGATGCGCAGCCTGCCGTGGGCGATGTCGACCCGGATCGGGCCGTCGGCAGCCGCCTCGTGGCGTTCGTCGACGCGCCGGCTCGGGGTGGACTGCTCGTTCGCGGCCGCAGCGGGGGTCGCGGCATGGGTGACGGCAGTGGCGCCGGCGAGGAGCAACGCCGCCGCTCTCCGGAAGCGTTTCATGGCAGCTCCCGCTCCACCGGCGCCGCGCCGGCGAGGCGCGCCTGGACCCGGCGCAGCGCCACCAGCTCGCGCTCGAGCAGAGCGGCCATCTGCTGGCTCGAATCGAGCAGGAGCGGCGGCGAGCCCTCCTCGCCGAGCGCCTCGCCGATCTCGCGGAGGGCGCCCTCGATGACCGCCAGATTGGCCTGCACCTCGGCCGCGACCCGCGGCGGATGGTCTCGCAGCTCCCGTTCGATGGCTGCGACCAGCAGGCGGCGTTCGTCGCTGTAGCTGGCGAGAGCGGCGCGCAGCTCGGGAGAGGCCTGCGCCGACGGCGGCAGGCTGGCCGCCGCCGTGCGCAAGACCCTGCGATCCCCGTTCATGCCTGGAGTCAGGAACAGCCAGAGGCCGAACGCCAGCCCGAGGAGGCCGGCCGCGGCCGCCAGCGCCGCGACGCTGCGGGACGCGGCGACGTCGGCGAGCGGTCGAGACGGGGGCAGCTGCGGACGGTGGGCGATCCTGTCGGCGATCTCCGGCCACAGGTCGTGCTCCGGCCGCACGCCCGTGTCGGCGAGGCGCCGCAGGTCGACCAGCAGGGTCTCCTCCTGGGCCGTCTCCGCGCCACGGCCGGAGCGCGGGAGGAAATCTTCCGGTGGCTTCATCGCAGTCTCTCCTTGAGCAGGCGCCGCGCCCTCGACAGCTGCGCCTTGGTCGTGCCGCGAGTGACTCCGAGCCGCGAGGAGATCTCGGCGTGGGTCAGTCCCTCGACGTCGTGCAGCACGAGGACCTGCCGGGCGCCGGCCGGCAGCGTCCGCACCGCTCGCTCCAGGTCGATCCTCGCGTCGCTCTCCCGTGGCGTCGTCGCCCGGATCGCTGGATCGTCGCCGGCCGGATCCAGGCCGGCGGTCCGCAGGGCACGACGCCACACCGGTCGGTGTTGCGAGATCGCCAGATTGCGCGCGATGGTTCGCAGCCAGGTCGAGAGACGACTGTCGCCGCGGAAGCGGGGCAGGTGTTCCCAGGCGCGCACGAACACGCGCTGGGTGAGGTCTTCGGCCTCTGCGCGATCGGCGACCAGCCGCAGGCAGAGCCCGTAGACGCGATCGACGTGGGCCCGATGGAGCTCTTCGAAGGCGGCGACATCGCCGCGGGCGGCGCGCGCGACGAGGTCCCCCTCGTCCTCTCGGGAGGAGTCGACTGGAGGGTGCGCGGCCGTCTGTCCGTCGTCGAGCGTCGCGGTCACCAGGAGAAGCCCAGCAGGTTCCACGATGCGAGGTAGAGGCTGAAGAGCGAGAGCAGAGCGGCGCCGAGGAGCACCGGAGCGCGCCGCTCGCAGGCGCCACGCAACACGCCCGCCAGCGTAACCGCCACGCACCCGAGCGACAGCAGCGGCAGGGTGAACAGCAGGGCGACGTACCAGGGGACGGCGAAGCGCAGAGCTCCGCCGTCGTTCGCCATCGAGACAGAGACGACGGTTCCCAGGCCGACGACGAACAGGAGCGACAGGCCGGCGGCCGCACGCAGCAGGCGCCCCGGCCAGCCGGTGCCGCGTTTCCAGCTCCGCGGCCGACCGGCGGCGAGGCTCACCAGGCCTGCGAGCAGCAGCAAGACCGCGCCGAGCTGCAGCCGGCGATCGCGGCTCCAGTGCAGTCGGCGATGGGTGCCGCCGGCGTCGGTGAGCAGCGCCGCGAGCCCCGGCTGCGCCGGGCGCAGCAGCAGCCAACGACCGTCCTGCGAGCGCAGCAGGCCGTCGCCGAGCGCAACGTAGGGGGTGCCCTGCCAGCGCGCGCCGCCGCCCGTGACCTCGAGGCGCTGCTGCTCGAAGAGCGCGCGCACCGCGTCGAAGGTGGAGCGCGGCAGCTCGGCGGGCAGGTAGGCTCCGGCGAAGTCCCTCGGTGCGGAGGGCGCGCTGGCGGGCTCATCCGTGGTCGGCGCGACGAAGGGTCGCGGCTGCGAGGGGAACCGCTGTTCGAGCACCGCCCGGATCACGCCCCAGACCCAGGCGTTGCCGTTGCAGGCCACCAGCACTGCACCGCTTCGCTCCGGAACCAGCACCACGCCGGCGGCGAAGCCGTCGAGATTGCCCGAGTGCAGCAGCCGCCGCGGCTCGACGCTCGCGTCCTCCGCCCAGCCGAAGGTGCGACCGACGAAGGCTAGGTGTCCCACCTGCCGGGAGAGCATCCGTTCGACCGTGGCAGGTTCGAGGAAGGTCGCGGCTTCGGGTCGGATCAGGGCGGTGAGGAAGCGCACCATGTCGTTGCCGGTGGACACCAGCATCGAGGCCGGGATCGTCTGGATGCCGACGGGTGCGACGGCGGTGCCGAAGCGATGACCCTGCGCCAGATCCTCTGGCAGATCGAAGGTCGATTTCGCCATGTCGAGGGGCTCGAAGACCAGCTCGCGCATGGCGTCGGCGAAACGAACGCCGAGAGCCTGCTCGACGACCAGCCCGGCCAGGGCGATGCCGTGGTTCGAGTAGGCCTCGACCGTACCGGCGGGAGCGATGCGGCGGGGCATGTCGCGTCGCAGGTAGGTGGCCAGGGGTTCGAGCGCTCCCGGGTCGCGGCGCATGCGGGTGAGGAAGCGGTCCTCGAAGCCGCCGGTGTGGGTGAGCAGATGGGCCAGGGTGAGATCTCCCGGTCCGTCGAGGAAGCCGAGATCCGGGAGAGCTCCGAGGTACTCGCGAACGTCGGTGTCGAGATCCAGGTCTCCCCGCTCGACCAGGCGCAGGACCGCGGCGGCAGTCACCGGCTTGGAGATCGAGGCGAGGCGGAAACGGGTGTCGAGGCCGATCGGCCGACCGCTCTCGAGATCCTCCACCCCCCAGGCGCGGGTTTCGACGAGCTCCCCCCCGTCGATCACCACGAGCAGGACACCGGGGACGTTCCAGTCGGTGAGGAGCTCGGCGACGGCGAGGTCGACGGCGTCGGGCTGGTCGGCAGTCCCCGCGCTCGCCGAGCTGGAAGCGTCACTCGCCCCGCCCGGCGTGAGTGCCGTGGCGGCGAACCCTGGGCCGAGGCAGCAAAGGAAGAGTGCCAGGACGACCGCGGCCGCCGGGCGTTGAGGCGCGCGAGAGCACGTCGGGGGCGACGGGCGGTCCCCTGGGGCGGACTGGTCAGAGTCTTCGGACTTCTCGGGCGTGTAGGACCACATGTCGTCCGCTTGGACGCAGCGAGGGCCCGAAAGGGTTGGAAGCGAAGTCGCCCTTCTGGGTCGGAGTTGGGCTGTCGCGGTGTTCGTGGCGCTGCCTGATCGCTCGAGGCGCCGTGGCTTTCGAGGTCAGTCGAGCTCGAGCTGACTCTGGGCGCTGTCGCCGTAGCGCTCGAGGTATCCCTTCACCGACATCTTGCGCGCCGTGTTCTCCGAGCTCATGTAGCGCACCTTGCCGAAGATCTCGCGCTCGGGTCCCCAGGCGCGGTCGTAGCGCCCCAGCACCCAGAAGATGCCGCTGTAGGAGTTGGGGTCGCGGCCGTCGAGGGCGTACTTGTTGTTGAGCTCGATCATCACTTCGAGCGCGTCCTGTGGCGTCGCCGACCACTCGAGGATCTTCTTGCCCCAGACCATGCGCAGGTAGTTGTGAATCCTGCCGTCGAGCAGCAGCTCGCGCTGGGCGGCGTTCCACAACTCGTCGTGGGTCTCGGCACGTTCGAACTGCTCGAGGCTGTAGACGTGCTCGCGCTCGTCGCCCTCGTGGTCGGCGAGGGTCTCCAGCGCCCAGTCGGGCAGGGCGCCGTACTCCTCGTTGTCCTCACGCCGGAAGCTGCCGTTGTAGCCGAGCTCGCGCCAGGTGACGAGCTCGTCGAGGAAGGACTCGGCGGCCGGGCTCATCCGCCACCAGCCCTCGCGCGCACCGCGGCCCGAGGACGGCAGCCGATCGGGCGTCCACTCCTCGCGCTCGGCGACGCGCGAGAAGATCTCGTGGGCCGAGAGGTGGCCGTAGTGCAGATCGGGCGACAGCTCGCTGGTGGCGCGGTCGTCGAGGTCGGTGCGGCCGTCGACGTAGCGCTCGAGGCGCTCGTCGAGGAAGCGCTCCAGGCGCTGCTCCGCGGCTTCGCTGCCGCCGCGGAAGTCGCACGGCGTGACGTCGTGGTCGATCGGCAGGTCGTCGAGGCCCCCGGGGGCGAGCAGCGCGTCGAGGTCGGCCGCCGTCCAGCCCTCGCGCACGGACTCGGGGATCTGGGGCCCGTCGAGCCCCCGTCCGTCGAGCCGGGCGACGGGGTCCGGAGCGGGCATCTCGAGCAGGTGCGGCTGCAGATGATTCTGCAGGTAGCGGCGCAGGTCGACGGCACGATGGAAGGTCTTGTCGGGGGCGGCGAGCGGCAGCAGGCCGTTCGAGTCCACCGCCTCGAGCCGACAGTCGACCTTCTCGGCCGCGGCGTCCAGCATGCGGGGCAGGAAGAAGCTCGGGTACCAGTCGGTGACGATGCAGCAGGCGTTGTCGCCGAGCGCCTCGAGCAGCCCCTTGCCTTCGCCGCGCGACCGCTCGACGAAGGGGAGGTAGGTGACGTGGCGTTTCGCGAGGCGCTCGCGGTTGCACAGCATGCCCTCGAGGATCACCCGATGGTGCCGGTCGCTCGCCCAGCGGTAGTCGCAGCGCAGCGCCTCGAAGACGAGCACCGGTTTGTCGAGCTCGAAGGCCCAGTCGATGGCGCGCTGCAGCGCGAAGTTCCAGCGCACCCGTCGCTGCGCGGTCATCCAGTAGAGGACGTAGGCGCCGTCAGGGCGCGGGCTGTCGTCGCGCTTGACGAGGACGCGTTGGCGCGGCACCGATTCGGGAGGTGAGCTCACGACAACTGGTTCGGCCGCGGCGTTGCGGCGGATGCGCCGCGCGGTGGCGGGAGGGCGACGACGGTGCTCGTCGACGTTGCTCGCCCGAGCGCGCTCGTCGCGGTGGTTGAAACCACGGAGGGGGGTCGGGCGTCGTTAGGGAGGAACACCCCCGGCGCCGCCCGCGCCGCTCGAGACCATAGGAGACCGACGATGAACGCTCCCTCGACACGCTCTTCCCGCCCCCGGCCCACGATGCCTGCCCGTCGTCCCATCGCCTACGTCGCCATGGCGATGCTCACCCTGCTGCTGGTCGCCGCCCCGGGCGCCGCGAGCGAGCGCTGGTTCCACCTCAAGGTCGACGAGCACTCGAGCGACGGCGCCGAGGTCACCGTCAACCTGCCGCTGAGCCTGATCGAGATGGCCTTCGAGATGATCCCCGAGGACCTGTCGCAGGAGGTCTCCAGCGAGCTCGAGGTGGAGCTCAACGAGCACGGCTTCCAGGTCGACCAGCTGCGCCGGCTGTGGGAGGAGGTCCGCTACGGCGACGACGCCACCTTCCTGCAGGTGCGCGAGAACGACAGCGAGATCCGGGTCAGCAAGGTCGGCGACCTCTTCGTCGCCGAGACGGTCGGTGAGACCGACGACGTGCGGGTCGACATCCGCTTCCCGCTGCAGGTGGTCGACGCGCTGTTCAGCAGCGGCACCGACCGGCTCGACTTCGCCGCGGCGATCCGCGCCCTTGCCGACTACGGCACCGGCGACATGGTGACGGTGCGCGACCGCGACTCCTCGGTGCGCATCTGGATCGACGACCGAAACACCGTCGACTGAACGACCGTAGGATCGAGGCGAGTGGCCGGCGCGACCTCCGCCAGGCCGACTCCGGGAGCGCCGCCCGACGCGGTGCTCCCTTCTCCGCATCTCCGATCGACGATCCTTCCCGAGGCTGACTTTCCATGGCACTGCTCAAGCTCTTCGCCATCGCTGCCGCTTCGGCGCTCGCCGCGCTCGGAGTCGGCACGCTGACCATCGTCGGCTACCTGTTCACCGGCGGTGTGGCGTCGGTGCAGGTCGAGAACCCCGACACGGATCTCTACATCCCGGTGCCGCTGCGTCTGGTCGACCTCGCCTTCGGCGTCGCCGACTGGGCCGCGCCGGAGCAGGAGCTCGAACAGGCGCGCGAGGAGCTCGGCGAGTATGCGCCGCTGCTGCGCGACCTGGCGCGCGAGATCGGCGACATCCCGGAGGGCGAGCTGCTCCGCGTACAGGATCCGCACCAGCAGGTGGTCATCGCCCAGCGCCGCGGCCACTTCCACATCCAGGTCGACGCGCCCGACAACCACGTGCGGGTCACCGTGCCGCGGCGCGCCGCCGAGCGGCTGATCGACAAGTCGGTGCGGCTGCTCGGCGAGTGATTGCGTAGCGCCGCGGCGCAGCCCCTCGCCGGAAGCGGCCCCAGGGCTGCCGGCGCCGGTTCACGATCCCAGCGCCTGAGGGCCCTTGAGCCTCCGTCGAGTCGGCCGGAGCACGCGGGCGCCGAACCGACCGCTCAGCCGACTGGCGGGCGCCTCAGCCGGCCAGCTGGACGCCGAGGATCATCGAACGGAAGGCGTCGCGCTCCGCCGCGAGCGTCGCGTCGGGGCCGACCGCCTTGAAGAACCAGGGTCCCCCCGGTCCTTCGACCACGGCGCCGAGCAGCCGGTAGCCCGGCATGTCGGTGCTCGGGAAGGTGCCCATGCGGCTCGCCTGCAGGGTGCCCTGGTGCTCGACGAACGAGACCACGAAGTCGCCCTGGGCGACCGTCTCGGTGACCGGCGTGGCGCCGGCATCGGCGGTCATCTGGTCGACCCAGCGTTGGATGTTCATCTCGGCGCTGCCGCCGCCGCCGGGCCCGAAGAAGAAGACCGTCAGCAGGCCGTCGCCTCCCGGGCCGGGGATCGTCGCCTGGCCCATGCGCATCGGGCTGTCCGGCTGCTCGCCGCGCCAGCCCTCCGGCAGGGTGTAGGTGATGCCGTTGGCGCTCACCGCACCGCCGGCGGCCGCCGGCGCCTCGGCAGCGTCCAGCGTCGCGTCGGCCGGCGCCGTCGTCGGCGCAGCGTCTGCTGCCGACGCGTCGTCCTGCGCCGCCGGCTGCAGATCGCTGCAGCCGAGGAGGATCAGCAGCGACGCTGCGAGCAACGTGAATGAGGCGGTGGGGGTGTGGGGGAATCTCGTCTTCGAGTTCATATCGCTTGTGGACCTTCAGTTGTCGGATGCTCGTGGTCGGATGTTCTTGGTCTGAGTCGGATCGTCGGTCGGCTGTCGATCAGCTGGCCAGTGCGGTCGATGTCCTGGGGACCTGAGGTTCCAGAGTAAAGAGCAAAGGTTGGAGTCTCAAGACTGGGGCACCCCCACCTCGATCCTCCCCCTGAAGGGGGAGGAAGTCGGAGCGCCCACCACTTCTCCTAGGGCCTAGCTCGGTTCACCGGTTCCTTGCACGGTTCTCCAAATCCAAGACGAGTGTAGGGAATCGCAACTCAACGATGAGCATGCGCTACGCCAGGCGCGGAGCGCCCTACCACTCTTCCTCGGGCGAGCACGATTCACCGGTCCCTTTCTCGTTTCTTCCGT
>QQVD01000065.1 GCA_003388555.1 Acidobacteriota bacterium
GCTGGCGCAAGGCTCGGGCGGCCCCGCGACCCAGCCGCTCGCTCCTCAGCCCTTCACCGTCCAGCCCGGCTTGCCGGCCAGCAGCTGGCGCAGCCGATCGCGGTGATCGCCCTGGATCTCCACCGTCTCGCCGGAGACGGTGCCTCCCGAGCCGCAGGCGGACTTGAGCTCCTTCGCGAGATCTCGCAGGAAGGCCTCGTTGCGCGGCAGGCCGTGGACCACGGTGACCGTCTTGCCTCCCCGCCCCTTCTTCTCGATCCTCAGCTTGGCGACGATCGCGTCCGGCACCGCCTCCTGCCGTTTCTCCAGACACCGACACGAGCCGAGCTCGGCGCCGCAGTGCCGGCAGACGGGCCGTTGGCGCGGGTCGCTCGAGTAGGCGAGCCGGCTGCGGCCCCTGCCGCTCATCGGCCGCCGACCTCGTCTCCCTCCTGTGACCCGGCCTCGGCCTCGGAGCCGTCGTGCCCAGGCGATCCGGCGGAGAGCGCGTAGGCGACGATCTCCTGCGGCTCCTCCCTGCCTCCGAGCGCGAAGACCAGGTACTGGCGTCCCTCGTGCAGGTAGGTGATGGGCGAGCCGTCGGTGTGCGCCGGCAGCACCCGCTCGTGCAGCAGCTCGCCGGTCGCCTTGTCGAAGGCTCTGAGGTACGCCTGCTCGAGCCCGGTGGTCGCGGCGTAGCCCCGCCCCAGGCCGCGTCCGGTGGTGACGAAGAGCAGCGTGTCGGTGACCAGCACGTGGCTGCGCGCCAGCTGGCCGAGCGGCGGCAGCTCGAGCCCGGCGAGCGCCGGATGGTCGCGCGGGCCGTCGCCCAGGGTCTGCTGCCAGACGATCTCACCGCGGTTCATGTCGTAGGCGGTGAGGCGGGCGTAGGGCGGCTTGATCAGCGGCAGTCCCCGCGGCCCGGCGACGATCGGGTTGATCCGGCCGACGTAGCGGAAGCTCGAGCGCGCCGCATCGGGCGCCACCAGCTGCACCTCGGTGGGGTTGGTGAACGACGGCACGTAGAGGAACCCGGTCGCCGGGTCGAAGGCGCCTCCCTGCCAGCTCGAGCCGCCGGCCCAGCCCGGCAGGTTCAGCGTCGGCCGGTCGACCGCCGGCGGCGTGTAGATCGGCCCGTGGCGGAACTTCTCCAGGATCTGCTTCGCCTCCGCGAGCAGCTCGGGAGTGAAGTCGATCAGGTCCTCCTCGCCGATCCCCTGGCGCTCGTAGGGAGGCGGCCGGGTCGGGAACGGCTGGGTGGGCGACGCCTGCTCGCCGGGCGCCGGGCTCGGCGGCACCGGGCGCTCCTCGATCGGCCAGATCGGCTCGCCGGTGGCGCGGTCGAAGGCGAAGACGAAGCCCTGCTTGGTGAGCTGGAACGCCGCCTGCACCCGCTCGCCGTCGACGGTCACGTCGCCGAGCACCGGCGAGGTCACCAGGTCGTAGTCCCACAGGCCGTGGTGCACGGTCTGGAAGTGCCAGCGGCGCTCGCCGGTGCGGCAGTCGAGCGCCACCAGACTCTCGGCGAACAGGTTGTCGCCGAGGCGATGGCCGCCATACCAGTCGTTGGTCGGGGTGCCGAACGGCAGGTAGACCAGACCGAGCTCTTCGTCGGCGCTCATCAACGTCCACACGTTGGTGTTGCCGGTGTGCTTCCACGACTCGCCCTGCCAGGTCTCGTGGCCGTGCTCACCGGGCTGCGGCACCGACTGGAAGGTCCAGCGCAGCTCCCCCGTGGCCGCGTCGAAGCCACGCACGTCGCCGGGCGGCGCCTCGGGATGCATCTGACCGTCCGAGATCGACGAGCCGACGATCAGGGTGTCGCGGCAGGCGATCACCGGCGAGCTCACCGAGTAGCCGCGCCGCGCCACCTCCCGCCGCAGGCCGAGCGTGAGGTCGAGCGCTCCCCCTTCGCCGAAGCCGCCGACCGGCTCGCCGGTGTAGGCGTCGACCGCGCGGAGGAAGGCGTCGCCGCCAGCGTAGACGACCCTTCCCCGCCCCTCGGCGTCACGCCAGTAGGTGGCGCCACGGTGCACGAAACCGAGGTTGGCCGGCCTGCCGTGCCGGTAGGCCTCGGGGTCGTAGGCCCACAGCGTCTCGCCGCTGCCGACGTCGATCGCCGCGGTCTGCTGGTAGCCGGTGATGACGTAGAGGCGGTCACCGATCTTGAGCGGCGAGATCTCATGACTGCCCGGCTCCATGCGCCGACTCTCGAGCTCTTCGTCGGACTCGCGCAGGGCGTTGTCGGGCGACGACCAGCGCCACACCTCCACCAGCTCGGCGACGTTCGAGGCGTCGATCTGCGACAGCGGCGCGTAGCGCTGACTCAGCTGGTTGCCGGTCGCCGCCGCCCAGTCGGTGTCGGTCGGGACGTCGGCGCCTTCGTCGGCGGGCCCGTTCTCGACGGCGAGGAGCGCGCCGGCGAGAAACAGCGCGACGGCCAGCATCCCGCCAGTCCTCCGGGTAGAGGATCGCGAGTCCGCCGGCTTGGCCCGTCCACCCCGACACTGTGGCTCTGCTCTCGTCACCATCGGCCATCTCCTCGGAACGCCAAGGGGTTGCGCGCCCACTCTATGCGCCACCTCGCTCCACCTCGAGCACCCGCACCCAGTCGAAGGCGGCCGCCAGATCGCGCGTGTCGGTCGAGCCCTCGAGCACGTCGGCTGGCCGCTGGCTGTCGGAGAAGAAGAAGCGCAGCACCGGTACTTCTCGCTCCCAGACCTCGGCCGGTACGTCGATGGCGAACTGGTTCCAGTCGCGCTTCAGACCCACCTGCTCGAGGAAGCGATCGCCGAGCCAGATCGAGATCACCTGGTCGGGCGCGCCGGAGTAGGCGAGCGCGTAGGCGCGCATCTCGATGCGCACGTCGCGGGCCCGGCCGATCGGCACCGCCAGCTCGGCCTGCTCGCCCAGCGCCCACTGGAAGTGGTGCTCGGGCAGGATCTCCGGGTACGACCAGCCGATCCCCTGCAGCGGCTCCTCGTTGCCGGCGAACTCGAAGCCGAGCCCACGGGCCGCGAACTCCTGCTCGAAGAACGCCCGGCGTTCGCCCGAGAAGCGGGTGGCGAAGAGGTCCTCCAGATCGGGGAAGTAGAAGAGCGCGAACGCCTCGCGGCTCTGCTTCCAGATCGGCACGTAGTTGTGCATCCAGGTGCGCCCGTGGTCCGACTTGCGCACCCCGGCCGAGAGCAGCCAGCCGCGCTGGCGCTCGGCGACCACCTCCTGCCCGAGGTCGGAGCGCTCCCAGATCTTGACGAACTCGACCTCGCGGCCGCGCTGCTCCAGGTAGTGGCCGAGGCAGATGATCGGCCAGTCGGTCGACACCACCAGGGGCTCGCCCGGCAGCACCATGCGGTCGACGTAGCCGGCGATGTCCCGCCAGTCGAGCTTGTCGTGCGGATCGGCGAGCGCCGGGCCGATGTTGGGCAGCACCACGACGACCAGCGCCGCCACCACCAGAGCGGGCTGCAGCGCCCGCGACGCGAGCGCCGGCAGGTTGGCCGTGAAGCGGCGCGCGAGTCGCTCGCCGAGGACAGCCAGCCCGACGATGCCGAGCGTCGCCAGCAGCAGGAAGGCGGGCAGCGCCGTCGCGGTGTAGCGCACGTGATACCAGCGCCCGGTGGAGACCAGCGCCGCCAGCGATCCCGCCGCGGGCAGGACGAACATGCCGAGCCCGATGAGGGCGAGGCGACGGTATGGCGTCTCGTCCGGCGGACCCGGCTGGCCCGGCGGACCCTCTGCCCCCGGACGGCGCCACGCCAGCAGCAGCGCAACCAGACCGCTGCCGGCGAGCAGCGCCAGCAGCAGCGCACGCTCGCCGACGTGCAGCGAGGGGGTGCCGGCGGTCGTCATGCTGGCGACGAAACGCCGCAGCGTCTCCCCGCCGAGCGGCGACTCGAACACCGGAGCGGCGGCGATCTCGCGCTGCGCGTCGCCGAGCTCGAGAGAGGGCAGGTTGTGCTGCGAGCGGGTCAGGTAGAGCGCAGCGCAGAGGCCGATGCCGATGCCGAGTGCGATCAGCAGGCCGATCTGGTTGTGGCGCACGACGGCGCGCCCGTCCTCGGTCCCGGAGCTCGGGGCGCGCCACGTCGTCAGCAGCAGCAGCGACGCCAGCACCGCCGCCGAGGCGAGCAGCGGCAGCGCGTGCACTCCGATGTAGGCGCCGAGCACACAGAGGCCGGCGAACGCCACCAGCTCGCGCCGCTGCAGCGCCACCGGCCGCACCGCCCGCGCCAGCGCCGCGAGCAGCAGCACCGCGAGAGCGAGCAGCAGGTAGTAGGGCCGGCCCTCGCGCGAGTAGTAGACGTGCAGCGGTGCCACCGCCAGCGCGAAGGCGGCCGCGAGCTCGACCAGCTGCCGCTGGCGCGTCGGCGCGAACCACCCGGCGACGAGGCCGAACAGCGGCACGGTGAGGGTGCCGACGAGAGCTGGCGCCACACGCACGCCGAGATCGCCCGGGAACAGCCACTGGCCGAGCGACTGCAGCGCGTAGTAGAGCGACCCGTTCTCGGCGTATCCGCGCGTCTCGCGCAACCCCAGCAGGTAGCGCCAGGGCTGACTCCAGTCGAGCTCCCGGGTCACCCGCAGGTGGAGGATCTCGTCGAGCCACAGCGACGGCACCGCCAACTGGTGCCAGCGCAGGTAGCCGGCGAGGGCCGTGATCCCGGCCAGCAGGAAGAGAGCGGAGCGACGCGACACCGGGAGATGCTAACCGGCGCCGAGACAGCGTCGTCTCTCCGTCCCCTGGACGCCAACGGTCTGGCGCCCCCCGGAAGCGCCGACGGAATCGCCCGTGGCCTCCGGGCCGGCGACAGAGGCCCGCGCCGTCCCGGACGACCCGGCCGGCCTCGGTCGCGCCCCGATCGGCGGGTCGGAAACAGGCCGCCGGCTCCCTGCGTCCGCTGCTTCGAAACCAGCGCACCCGAGCGGGTACCGCCGTGAGACCGGTGCGACCCACTCACCTGCCGCCCGACCAGGCGATCGCCCGCCCCCGACCGGCGCCGCGTCGCCGAGGAGCCTCCATGCCAGCCCACCTGCACCGCCTCTCCACGCCCCGCCCCGTCCGCCAGGGGTCGGCGACTCTCGCGCGCCTCCACGGCGTCGCTGCCGTCGTCCTCCTGGCGCTGTGCACCGCCGCACCGCCGCTCGCCGCCGCGGCGCCGGATCCGACGCTCTGGCAGGGCCTCGAGTACCGCCACGTCGGCCCGTTCCGCGGCGGCCGCGCCACCGCTGCCGCGATGGTGCCCGGCGAACCGTACAGCTTCTACTTCGGCAGCACCGGCGGCGGTCTCTGGTTCAGCGACGACGCCGGCGAGACCTGGCGCAACGTCACCGACGGCAAGATCGACGCCGGCGGCATCGGCGCCGTCGCGGTGGCTCCGTCGGACGCCAACGTGATCTACCTCGGCACCGGCTCGGCCTGCATCCGCGGCAACGTCTCGCCCGGCGTCGGCGCCTACCGCTCGCTCGACCGCGGCGTCACCTGGGAGCGCATCGGCCTCGAACGCGCCGGCCAGATCGGCGACATCGTGGTGCACCCGAACGATGCCGAGACTGTCTGGCTGGCGGCACTCGGCGACGCCTTCGGCCCCAACGACGAACGCGGCGTCTTCCGCACCACCGACGGCGGCGCCACCTGGCAGCGGGTGCTCGATCTCGGCCCACGCACCGGCGTCGTCGACCTCTCTCTCGACGCCTCGAACCCGCGGGTGCTCTACGCGGCGGCCTGGGGCGGCGGCGAGCGCAAGTCGTGGGACATCCTCTCCGGCCACGAGAACGGCGGCATCTACAAGTCGGTCGACGGCGGCGTCACCTGGAACAAGCTCGCCGGCGGACTGCCCGGTGGCCTGGTCGGCAAGACCGCGGTCGAGGTCTCACCGGCCGATCCGCGCCGGGTGTGGGCGCTGATCGAGCACGAGAAGGGCGGCCTCTACCGCTCCGACGACGGCGGCGCCAGCTGGCGGCTGATCAACGAGGACCACTCGCTGTGGGAGCGGCCCTGGTACTACATGCACATCACCGCCCACCCGCAGGTGCGCGACACCGTCTACTTCTCCAACGTGATGCTGCTGCGCTCGGTCGACGGCGGCCGCACCACGTCGCCGGTGATGACGCCGCACCCCGACAACCACGGCCTGTGGATCAACCCCGAGCGACCCGAGCTGATGATCAACGTCAACGACGGCGGCGCCAACGTCAGCCTCAACGGCGGCCGTACCTGGTCGACCCAGCGCAACCAGCCGACCGCCGAGCTCTACCGCGTCGCGGTCGACGACCAGTTCCGCTACCGCCTCTACGGCGCCCAGCAGGACAACTCGACGATCTCGGTGCCCAGCCGCCTGCCGCCCGGCATGGCGAGCTCGTTCGAGGACGAGTTCCAGTTCGGCGGCTGCGAGAGCGGCCACGTGGCGGTCGACCCGCGCGACCCGGACATCATCTACGCCGGCTGCTACGGCGGCGGCATCACCCGCTACGACCGCGAGACCGGCGACACCCGCGAGATCGTCGCCTACCCGCAGTTGCAGCTGGCGCAGGAGCGCCGGGACCTGCGCTACCGCTTCCAGTGGAACGCGCCGATCCGCCTGTCGCCGCACGACCCCGACGTGCTCTACCACACCTCCCAGGTGGTGCACCGCTCGCGCGACCAGGGCCACAGCTGGGAGGTGATCTCGCCCGACCTGACCACCAACGACCCCGAGCACCAGGGCTTCTCCGGCGGCCCGATCACCCGTGACGGCACCGGAGTCGAGGTCTACGGCACCATCTTCGCGCTCGAGGAGTCGCCGCTCGTCGCCGGCGTGCTCTGGGCCGGCAGCGACGACGGACGGGTGCACACGTCGCCCGACGGCGGCGCCACCTGGAACGAGGTCACCCCACCGGGCCTGCCCGAGGGCGCGACGGTCAACGCCATCGACCTCTCACGGCGCAGCGAGGGCCGCGCCATCGTCACCGCCTACCGCTACCGCGAGGCCGACTTCGCCCCCTACGCCTTCCTCACCGAGGACGGCGGCAGCACCTGGCGCTCGCTCACCGGAGCCGGCAGCAGCATCCCGGAACGCCACTTCCTGCGTGTGGTGCGCGAGGACCCCGAGGCCGCCGGCCTGCTCTATGCCGGAGGCGAGTTCGGCATCTACGTCTCGCTCGACGACGGCCGCACCTGGCAGTCGCTGCAGCGCAATCTGCCGGTGACCCCGATCACCGACATGCTGGTGCACCGCGGCGACCTGGTGCTGTCGACCCAGGGCCGCTCGTTCTGGATCCTCGACGACCTGACGCCGCTGCGCGCTGTGGCCACCGAGGGCGTCGCGGACCGGCCGAAGCTGCTCGCGCCACGCCCCACCCACCGCCTCGCCGGCAGCGGCGGCTTCGCCCTGCAGGGTGGGCCTCGCGCCACCGACGCGCCGAAGGGCGTGCACTTCGACTACTTCCTGCCGCAGGGAGAGCAACTCGCAGGCGATGTGACGATCGAGATCGCCGATCCCTCGGGCGAGGTGGTCAAAACCCTGAGCAGCGCGCCGCCTCCGCCGCCGCCGTTCCCGATCCCCGAGGGCTTCGCCCAGATGGCCGAGGCCTTCGGCATCTCGTTCGGACCGAAGTCGCTGCCCAAGCAGGCGGGGCACAACCGGGCGCTCTGGGATCTGACGCTCGACGCGCCGAAGCTGCCGGCCGGCGCGGTGATCTTCGGCTTCCTGACCGGACCGGTGGCGGTGCCCGGCACCTACACCGCGCGCTTCAGCGCCGGCGACGTCCGGCAGGAGGTCTCCTTCACCGTCGCGCCCGATCCCCGATCCGAGCGCTCGGTGGACGACATGGAAGCGCAGCTGCGCTTCCTCGGACAGGTCGGCGAGCGCATCGCCACCGTCGCCTCGCGGCTCGCCGACCTGCGCTCGGTGCGTCAGCAGATCCAGGGTGCGACGCAGCGCATCGAGCAGGTGCTCGCCGGTTCGCAGGGGGGCGGCCGGACGCCCTCCGGGTCCGGCGCCGCGGGTGAGGACTCGGGCGACGGGAACGAGAATTCGGCGAGCGACGAGCGCCTCGCAGCGGTGAAGCAGCGTTCCGACGACCTCGTCGCCGCCCTCACCGCCGTCGAGGAGGAGCTGGTGCAGACCAAGAGCCGCTCCTTCGAGGACCCGCTGAACTACCCCGGCAAGCTCACCGCCCAGCTCGCCCACCTCTACACCGTCGCCAACAGCGGCAGCGACGCACCGCCCACCCGCGCTTCCGTCGAGCGCCTCGCCGACCTCGACGCCCAGCTCGCCGCGGTCTACACCAGGCTCGACGAGATCCTCACCGGTGGCGTCGGCGACTTCAACGCCCTGGTCGCCGGCATCGAGCTGCCCGCCGTCGTCGTGCCGCCGTCGGGAGGGAACTGACGAGGAGCGCGACTCCACCCTCTGAGCTGCCCCGGTTCGACCGAACTGGCACTCGGGCTGACAGGGACAGCCCCACTCCAACCCTGCCCTTGAAAGGGGAGGGAGCCATCCTCCGACCTCCTCCCCCTTCAGGGGGAGGACCGAGGTGGGGGTGTCACGTCAAGCGAACGCATCCCTTGGAGGGAGACCGATGGGTCCCAGCGACGGAGTGACCAGACCGGGGACCCGAAAGCCGCCCGCGACCTCGCCCTTCCCGACCTCAATCCTCAGTCCCACCTCCGCCGCTACCCCTCCGCCGGCTCGAAGAACACCAACCGGTTCCCCGAGGGATCGCCGACTCGCAGCTCGCGGTCGCCCCACGGCGCCTGCTCGACCCCCGGCCTGGCGTACTTGTAGCGCTTCGCCAGCAGCTGCTGCTGGTAGCGGTCGACGCCCTGCATCGCGATGCGCACCGCCGAGCCCGGCGTGCAGTCGCCGTGGTGTCCCGACAGGTGCAGCACGCAGCCGCCCTTCGACACCTGCATGTAGAGAGGCAGGTCGTCCTCGAAACGATGCTCCCAGTCGACGCGGAAGCCGAGAAGTCGACGTAGAACTCGCGCGTCGCGGCCTCGTCGAAGAGCCTCAGGATCGGCGTCGTCGCACCGAACTGCATCTCCGCGTCCTTGCGCTCGCTCATCCGCTCCCCTTTGCGATGGGTCTCGACGTGGCGCCTGCCGACACGAGCCTCAGTTCCAGCGGTAGACCTCTGAAGCCGTGGCCGCATGTCGCAGCCGCGGCGAGTTCAGCTGCAGGCCCCCTGAGCTCCGGAGGATTCCTGGAGTCGTACCCGTCCGCTCGCCATCGTTCGTCGCTGCTCCCGAGGATCGGTGGGTGCCGTCGGTCGAAGATCGACGCGGGTGGGCCGCGAAGGCTATCGCGGCGGCGGATCCTCTTGCGCCTCTCGTCCTTCCGTCCCGTCGTCTCCGCTCGGCCCCTTCGGCTCCTCCACCTCCTGCACCGCCGGCACCCGGCGCTTGGCGCCGCGACCGCGCTCGATGGTGTAGAGCAGGTCGGCGCCGCTGTGGATGCCGGTGGTGGCTTCGAGGGTCCACTTGGTGGACAGCACGTAGCGCAGGCGCATGGTGTTGACCGCCTCGAAGAGGCCGACGCCGTAGGCGACGTAGAGGCGCGGGGTGAGGTACTTGCCGAGCACCAGGGACGCCTCCTCGAGGCCGCCGTCGGTCTCG
Organism: Acidobacteriota bacterium; assembly: GCA_003388555.1. Taxonomy (GTDB): domain Bacteria; phylum Acidobacteriota; class Thermoanaerobaculia; order Multivoradales; family Multivoraceae; genus QQVD01. The sequence goes on from QQVD01000065.1 coordinate 9,578, forward strand.
AGACGCGCCTCCTCGAGGCCGAAGCGTGCGCCGAGGCGCTCGGCGAGCAGGTTGCCGCCCTTGAGGCCGAGCGCCGAGGCGGCCTTGGCGACGAGATCGCTGTCGCCCTCGCTCTGCCCCACCGAGTCGATCGGCCTGCCGAGCAGGATGTAGGAGAGCTGGTCGGCCTGGCTCATCGGCGGCTCGGACCACAGCGTGATCTCGGGCGCGTCGAGCGGGCCGCGCGCCTCGAGCCCGGCGACGACGCCGTCGCGCGCCTGCCGGTAGGCGCGCAGGTCGACCCGCGGCAGGTCGATCGGCCCGGAGAAGACGAGGCGGCCGCGCTCGATGCGCAGGTCCTGGCCATAGGCCTCGAAGGTGCCGCCGGAGACGTCGATCTCGCCGCTGCCGTAGGTGGGCCGACCCGGCTCGTCGACCAGCAGCAGACTGCCCTTCGGCTCGGCGTCGAGGCCCA
>QQVD01000060.1 GCA_003388555.1 Acidobacteriota bacterium
CGAGAGCCCCGAGAACCTGCCCTCGGGCTCGAGACCGAGGCGCGAGAGCACGGTCGAGACCCGCCGCTCGAGGTCCCAGGCCCCCACCGCCTCGATCCTCCTTTGCACCTCCTCCAACCGCACCAGGTCGACCTCGCCGCCCTGCTCGCTCAGGCGGGCGAACTCCGCGAGCAGCGACTGGAACTCGGGCAGGCCGTCGCCGACCACGTCCGAGACCGTGCCGGCGACGTCGCGCGGCACCTCCTGCTCGAGCCGCCCCACGCGCAGGCCCGAGGGCGAGCGCACCACCTCTCCGCGGTCCGGCTCGAGCTCGCCGGAGAGCAGCCTCAGCAGGGTCGACTTGCCGGCGCCGTTGCGGCCGACGAGACCGATGCGCTCGCCTGCCGCGACCTGCAGGTCGACGCCTTGCAGCAGCGGCGCCGCGGTGCCGTACGAAAGACTCAGCCCGCGCAGCGAGAGGACGTCACCCATCGGAGAGCCTGTCTAGCCCCTTGGCCCGCACCGTCGCGCGATCCCGCTCGCCAGGCGCGGCGCCCGGCAGCCCGCGCTGGAGCTCAGCGCCCAGCTGCGCGCTTCAAGCCGGCATGCCGGCGGCCTTCAGCGACCGCTCGAAGAGATCTGCGATCGCCTGCCTGCCCGAGTCGGTCAGGTTGCGGGTTCCGGTGGCGGCGAAGGTGGCGTCGGCGATCACCGGCTGGTGCTCGCGCCAGTCGTGTCCGTCCCAGGTCAGCCAGCGGTCGCTGCCCTGGTCGAAGACGAAGACGGGGCGGTTGAAGAACTTCGCCAGCTCGACCCCCCAGCCGGTCCCACCCTTGACGGTGTCGTCCTCCTGCAGCCAACCGACCGCGTAGACCTCGTCGGCCCGGGTCACCACGTGGAAGATCGACTGGATGACCCGCCGGATCCCCTTGCCGCGATTGAAGCGCCGGCCGAGCCGCTGGAAGACGATCGCCATGCTGACGTCGCCCTGCTGCAGGACCTCCTCGGTGAGCGTCTCGACGTTCACCCCGCGCTCCATCACGTGTCCGTCGAAGGAGATCGTGGTCTCGGGAATGCCGGCGCGCTCGGCGCAGCGGCCGAACTCGGCCTCGGTGCCCTTGTGGCCACCGTGGATCAACCTGGTCTTGGTGCGTTCGATCATCGATCCTCGGTCCTCATTCGCTTCGATCGGGGAGACTTCCACGCGCGCCTCTCCGCGTGGCGAGGTGCAGGCGCGTCCGAAGGGTCCGTCGGGCGCGGCGTCCGCGATTGTTGCAGTCGACCGGCGGCGGGTCCAGCATCCGCCGCGAACGAACTCCCTGCGCGGTTCCCGGCCGATGCCTGAGCGACGAGCGCCGGCGACCGTCCGCAAGCCCTACTATCGGATGTCGTGGCCCATCCCCTGATCATCGACCGCACCTGGGACGGCGCATCGATCGGCGACGGCGAACGGGTCGGGATCACCCTCGAGCTCCCCGGCGACCCGGGCGCCACGGCCGACCGGCGCGGCGCGCTGGTCCTGGCGGTCGACGCGCCGCTGCACCGCGATCCGCCGCCGAAGGCCGAGCCCGGCCCGACGCCGGGGCTGTGGGAGCACGAGGTGGTCGAGCTCTTCCTCTATCGCGCCGACGGTGCCGACGAGGACGGCACGGTGCGCTACCTCGAGCTCGAGCTGGGACCGCACGGCCACTGGCTGGCCTGGAGCTTCCACGGCGTGCGGCGACGGGTCGGGTCGCTGCCGGCCCGGGCGCAGGTCGAGCGCGACGAGGCGGCTCGACGCTGGCGCGGCGAGCTCGAGATCGCCAGCCGCGACCTCCCGGATTGGCTGCGCACGGCGGCCCGCAGCGACCTGCTGGCCAATGCCTTCGCCGTGCACGGCCTCGGCGCAGCGCGCAGATTCCTCGCCTGGCGGCCGAGCGGCGCCGAGAGGCCCGACTTCCACCAACCGCAGTCCGCGGCGCCGCTCGCCGGCGAATGATCGCGAACCTCCTCTGGCCAATGCGCGCAACCACTGTAGAATCAGACAGCTAGACGAATACCGACACGAGCGCGGCGGCCCCGCCGTCGACGACTCGCTCCCCTCGTTGGCGACGACCCGGAGCCGACCGGCGTCCTCCGGGAACGGTTCGCCTTTCTCGTTGCCGAGCCCCCGAACTCTCCGCGTCCCGAGATCGCGCCCCCGCATGAGCTCCGTCTCCGACCCGTATCGCTCACTCGCCGAGCGACCCGAGGACCGCCTGCCCGCCATGGACGAGGCATCGACGCCGAGAGCGGTCGTCGAGCTGGCGGCGCTGCGTGAAGAGCTCGAGAGGGCGCTCTCGCACGCCTCGCGCACCGCCGAGCAGATGGCGCTGCACACCATCCACGTCCTGGTGCCCGAGGACCGTGTGCGACGCGGCCCGATCGTGGAGAACGGCGAGATGCACGAGCGCCACGCGAGCTTCATCGGCCGCCTCTGCTCGCACGCCGCCGCCATCGTGCGCACCAACGACCTGCTCGCGATCGGCGGCCCGCGCACCCTCTTCCTGCTCCAACGCGGCATCACCCACTCGCACGGGGTGCAGCGGCTCGCCGAGGTGGTGCGCCATCGTCTGCGCTCTCACCTGGTACGTCACCTGTTCGGCGAACCGCGCATCACCGTCGGTGCCGTCGTCGCCGAGCCGGGGATCGCCGCCGAGGCGCTGGTGCGCGAGAGCATCCGGGTCGCCGACGAGGCGCCGAGCGGGACGATCCACGTCGCCGGATCGCCGATCGAGGACGCCGACGGCGTCATCGTGCGCGAGATCCAGAGCGCCCTGCGCAACGACGGCTTCTTCCTCGAGTTCCAGCCCCAGGTCGACCTGCGGACCGGGCGCCTCCGCGCCGCCGAGGCCCTGGTGCGCATGGACTCGCGCCAGCGTGGCGTCATCAACCCGACCGAGTTCATCGCCGTCGCAGAGGACCACGGTCTGATGTGCCAGATCGGCAGCTGGGTGCTGCACGAGGCGGTGCGGCAGTGGGACGAGTCACTCAGCCGCCACGATCTGCTGCTGGCGATCAACGTCAGCGGCGTCCAGCTCGAGAACCGCCACTTCGCCGCCGAGGTGCTCGGTGAGCTGAGGAGCTCCAAGCTGCCGGCGGAGCGCCTCGAGCTCGAGATCACCGAGGGCTGCTCGTGGGAGCACAGCGCCTGGGCGGCCAACAACCTGCGCACGCTGCGCGGCGAGGGAGTGCGCATCGCCTTCGACGACTTCGGAGAGGGCTTCTCGACCCTCGGCCGGCTCGGCCGCAGCAACTGCGACCGGATCAAGATCCCTCGCGCCCTGGTGCACGGGATCGGCAGCTCGAGGAGGAGCGAGACGATCGTCGAGGCGCTGCTCCGCCTGGCCAGCGATCTCGGCATCGCCACCACGGCCGAGGGCGTCGAGACGAAGACCCAGCACGACTGGCTGGTCGACAGTCTGTGCGAGCTCGGTCAGGGGCTCTTCTTCGGTCCGCCCGGTCCGATGCGCGCCCTCGCCTGACGACCGTGCAGCAGCACGCGGTGAAACCCTCGTGGAGCTGAACGCACGCATCCGCGGTCCCCGACCAGACGTCGCCGACGAAGGCGATGGCGGGACACTCTCGAGGCGGCGCGTCGAAGCCAGGGACCGCAATCCACTGGTTCGTCACGGAGTCACGCCATGAGCGTCGTCGCCGTGATCACCGATGCCGGACGGGCCGCGCCACTGGCGCGCTGGGCGCAGCGACTGGCGCAGCGCATCGAAGAGCCCCTGATCGTGGCGCGACCGGAGGGTGAGCGCATCGCCACACCGACGCGCAGGCAGCGAGCCGATGGCGACGCAGCAACGCCCGAGCAGCCCTCGGACCAACAGCCGAAGGCCGGCGCGCTCGCGGCCTGGGGGCTCGACAGCGAAGAGGTCACCGTAGCGCCGTACGCGGACGAGGCCGGCCTGTTCGAGATCTGCAACGGCGGCGACGTGCGCTACGTGCTGGCCGAGGTCCCGCTGCAGCGCGACCGTCGCGGTCCCAGTCTGGCGCGCCGCCTCTTCGACCGCTGCGCCAACACCACGGTGCTGCTGCGGCTCGGCGAGGAGGAGGGGGCGTGCGGGAAGATCCTGGTGCCGCTGCTGCGCGGCGCCGACAACGGCGCGGCGCTGCGTCTGGCCGAGGCGCTCGCGAAGGAAGGAGATCGCCTCACCGCGCTCGCGGTGGAGCCGCGGGCGTTCACCGAGGGCGAGGGGGTCGGCCGCCGCTGGATCCAGCGCGAGCTCGACGCCGCGGGTCTGGCCGACGCCAGCGCCGTCGAGATGAGGGTCGAGCTCGACGATTCGGTGGAGGCGGCGATCGTTCGGGCCGCCGAGCAGCACGAGCTGGTGCTCTTCGGCGCCTCGGGGCTCGGCACCCAGATCCCGAGCCTGCGCTCCCCACGCGGTCAGCTGCTCGGCCTGCTGCCCGACCGGATGGTCCGCGGCCGGACTCCCCTCGCCGCGGAGCTGGCGCTCGGCGTCGTGCGCAGCCGCTGGAGCCTCGGAGCACGGATGCAGCTGCGGCTCGGTCGCTGGCTCGACGTCGTCGTGCCGCAGCTCGACCGCGACCAGCGCGTCGGCCTGACCGAGCGCCTCCAGCACGGCTCCGAGTCGAACTTCGACTTCCTGTCGCTGATGGCCCTGTCGACCGCGATCGCGTCGCTCGGCCTGATCCAGGACAGCGCCGCGGTGGTGATCGGCGCGATGCTGGTGGCGCCACTGATGATGCCGATCCTCGGCGCCGGTCTCGCCATCGTGCAGGGCAACCTGCCGCTGCTGCGCAGCGCCGCCAAGGCGCTGCTCCTGGGCTACGCGATCGCGCTGGCGATCTCGGTAGCGGTGGGCGTGATCACGGCGACGCACAACCTCACCCCGCAGCTCGAAGCGCGCGGCAATCCGAACCTCCTCGACCTCGGTGTCGCCTTCTTCTCGGGTCTCGCCGCCGCCTACTGCCTCGCCCGGCCCGATCTCAGCGCCGCGCTGCCCGGCGTCGCCATCGCCGCAGCTCTGGTGCCGCCGATCGCGACCACCGGCATCGCCCTCGCGGCCGGCGTCCTCGAGGTCGCCACCGGCGCTCTCCTGCTCTTCCTCACCAACGTCGCGGCGATCGTCGTCGGCGCCTTCATCAGCCTCTACGCCGGCGGCCTCAGGCCACAGTCGGGCAGCGGCGCGATCCGTCCGTGGATGCGCAGCGCCTTCCTCGGCGTGCTGGTCGCGGTGGCTCTGCTCGCCTGGCCGCTCGCCCGCGCCTCGGTCGAACGCACCGCCCCCGAGGTCACCGAGCGCGCGGCCCGAGTGGAGACCATCGAGACCGTGGCGACTGAGCTGCTCGCGGCCGGCCAGCGGCTGGTGCGGGTCCAGCAGGCTCCGGTCGCCAGTGCACCGAGCGGCGGTCGAGAGGAGAGCGGCGAGAACGACGACGCCCTCGCGGTGACTCTGGAGATCGAGGCCATCAGCCCGCCGGCCCGGGGCCAGGTCGACCGCCTGCGCTCGGCGCTGTCCCAGGCCCTGGAGCGGCCGGTCGCGCTCGAAGTGCGCACCACACTGGTGGCCCGCTCGGCGGCCGACTGAGGCCGCGCTGCAGCCGCGGAGCGGGGAGGGGCGGGTCTGCTACCCTGCCCCGATCCGTTCCAGTCGTCCGGCCGCGCTCGTCGGCCTTCCAGCTCTTCTACGTCACTGAGGAAGTCCTCGATGAAGACTCGTCCCGCAAGGCGGGCGCTCCGCGCCTGCGCCCTCCGCACCACGCTTCTCGTCCTGCTCGCGCTGCTGCTCGCCGCAGCCTCCCAGACCGCCGCCCAGAAGGTCCGGGTCGGCGAGTACGTGCACCAGACCTTCGAGTCGCGCCACCCCTATCTCGGGGTCGAGACGGAGGCCGGGCCTCAGCTGATCGTCGAGCAGACCATCCACCACCCGGGAGCGACCTACATCGCGCCGCACTTCGCCAAGCTCGATCTGCCGCCGGGCGATCGCATCGTGGTCCGCTCGCCGGACGGCCAGCAGAGCTGGACCTACCGCGACCAGGGCCGCCGCGGCCTGGGCGTGCAGGGCGGCTTCTTCGCCACCCACATCAAGGGCGACACGGCCGTCGTCGAGCTGTGGTCCGAGAGCCCGGCCGGCGGCTACGGCTACAAGATCGACTACTTCGGCCGCGGCTACAGCGATGCCGAGATCGCCGACTTCTGGCTCCAGGGGGTCGGCGAGAAGATGGCTCTGCCGGAGCCGTTCTTCGCCGACCGCTCGGTGTGCACCACCGCCGACTGGAGCGAGGCCGGCGACGTCGCAGCGTCGGCGAACCCGGACCTGCAGGCCGCGCACGACACATCGCGCGCCGTCGCCCGCCTGCTACTCAACGGCAGCGCCCACTGCACCGGCTGGCTGGTCGGCGACGAGGGCCACGTGATGACCAACGAGCACTGCATCACCAGCCAGACGCAGACCAACGACATCGACTTCGAGTTCATGGCCGAGGGCCCTTCCGGCATGAACTGCCAGAGCGCTCTCGCCTGCTCCGGCACGATCGAGGCCAGCGGCGGCACCTTCATCACCGACGATGCGGCGCTCGACTACGCTCTCATCCTGCCCGACACCAGCACCGCCAGCGGCACCGACCTGGTGGCCACCTACGGACGCCTGCAGCTGCGTGACACGCTGCCGGATCTCGGCGAGCCGATCTTCCATCCGCAGCACCCCTCGGGCTGGGGCAAGCAGATCGTCTACCTGTCGACCTATCCGGACGATCCGCCGGACGGCAACACGCCGCCTCCGGGCAACACGGTGGTCTCCAACACCAGCGACACGCCCTGCTCGGGCGGCCCCGGCGACATCGGCTACTGGACCGACACCGCCGGCGGCTCCTCGGGATCGCCGGTGATCGCCTGGTCGGATCACAAGGTCGTGGCGCTGCACCACTGCCGCGGCTCGGCGTTCTGCACCAGCGGCAATCCGGCCAGCGACGACCGCAACCGCGGCGTGCCGATCCCCAGCGTGATCACCGACCTCGGGCCCGATCTGCCAGCCGGGGCGGTGTGCGACGCCCCCGATCCGGCGACCGCCACCGGCGCCGCCGCGAACGGAGACAACCGCATCGACGTCAGCTGGACCGTCGCGCGCGGCTCGACGATCTCCAATCTCGAGCGGGCGCTCGGCACCTGCGCCAGCAACGACGGATTCGCCCAGATCGCCACCAACGCAACGTCGCCCCATGCCGACAACGGCGTCAGCGGCGGCTCGACCTACGCCTACCGGGTGCGGCGCTACGACCAGGTCGAGGAGTGCAGCTCGCTGCCCTCGAACTGCGTCGAGGCGACCGCCACCGGCGTCTGCACCCTGCCGCCGGACTTCGCCGGCGTCACCGAGGTCGCCAGCGCCGGCACCCAGGGCTGCGGCATGACGCTGAGCTGGACCGAGGTCTCGGACCGCTGCGGCGGCGTCGGTGACGTGGTCTACAACGTCTACCGCTCTCTCACCCCGGGCTTCGACCCCGATGCGACGACTCCGATCGCCACCTGCGTCGCCGGGTCCTCATACGTCGACAACCAGGTGATGCCCGGTCTCGACTACTACTACGTCGTGCGCGCCGAGGACGACAGCGGCAACGGCGGCGGTCCGTGCCGCGGCGGCAACGAGGACACGAACACGGAGGAGCTCTCAGGCGAGGCCTTCGGTCCGCCGATCGTCGCCTTCGAAGACGACGTCGAGGCCGGCGGCGCCAACTTCGTCGCCGAGGCGGGACCGAACAACGGCGGCGGAACCGCACCGTTCTCGATCGTCGACACCGACTCGCACTCGCCGACCCACAGCTGGTTCGTCTCCGACCAGGGATCGGTGAAGGACCAGGTGGTGCGTACCGCGAGCGGCATCGCGCTGCCACCCGAAGGCGGCGCGCTACTCAGCTTCTGGCACCACTTCGACACCGAGTCCGGCTTCGACGGCGGAGTGCTCGAGATCTCCACCAACGGTGGTTCTACCTGGGTCGACATCCTCGACGGCAACCCGGGCCGCTTCCTCGCCGGCGAGTACGTCTCGACCCTGAGCACCGGGTTCTCCAACCCGCTGCCGGGGCGTGCAGCTTGGAACGGCGACAGCGGCGACTTCATCGAGACGGTGGTCGATCTCGACGACTTCGCCGGCCAGACGATCCACCTGCGCTGGCGCTTCGGTTGCGACAGCTCCGTCTCGGACGTCGGCTGGTGGGTCGACGACTTCGAGATCTCCACCGCGACGGAGTGCACCGCGGACGGGATCTTCGCGGACGGGTTTGAGTCTGGAGACACCACGATGTGGTCGTTGACCACACCTTAGGAGCCTCCAGACGTCAGCGGCTTGCTCATCGCCTCACGGCTCGAGCGCGGCGTTGAGTCTGGAGACACCACGATGTGGTCGTTGACCACACCTTAGGAGCCTCCAGACGTCAGCGGTACGAACGAGACCGGCAACTTGCCGGGCTCGTTCGTGCGGCTCGGCTCGCGCAGCTCGCCTCGACGTTGCTCTGCCGCTCTCCCTGCGTCTCGCCTCGCATGAGCTCGGCTCCGAACCTCCTCCCCCTTCAGGGGGAGGACCGAGGTGGGGGTGTCCCGGTTTCGCCAGCTCCCTAGAGCGGCTCGCAGACGAAGATCGGGATGTCGCGCGTGGTCCGCTTCCGGTAGTCGGCGTAGGGCGCGTAGTGCGCGTCACACACCGGCCACAGCTCCGGCTTCTCCTCCGCTGCCGCGAGCCGAGCGCGGTAGCGACGGGTGTTGCCGCGGTGGGTGATGGCGATCTCGGGGTGCGCCTTGAGGTTGTGGTACCAGGCCGGGTTCTTCGGCGCGCCACCCTGGGACGCGACGAGCAGCAGTGCGTCGCCGTGCGGCACGTACATCAGCGGCACGGTGAGCCGTCGGCCACTGCGGGCGCCGGTCATCTGCACGAAGCAGACCTCGTCGCCGCCGAGAGTGTTGAACAGCTTGCCGCCGCTCAACCGGTGCAGGAAGACGTGCACCCGCGTGAACAATTTGAGCACCGCCTTCGGCGGCGCCTTGCCGCTGGACGCCGCGCCGCTGCCACTGGTCCCCTCCGTCTCGCCCGTCTCGTTCGTCTCGCTCATCCCCGAGCCTCCTTCTGCTGACTTCCGGCCGCACCCAGGAACTCGAGCGCGGCGCGGCGGAACGGCGGCGCCTGCGACCCGAAGATAGGCCCGTGCCCACCCTCCGGCACCACCCAGAGACGCGCGTCGGCGAGGCCCTCGTAGAGCTGCAGCGCGAGCGGCAGCGGATAGAGCGGATCGCGATCGCCGTGCACCAGCAGGAACGGCGTGGCGATGCGCCGCAGCTCGACGTGGCCGAGCTCGACGTCACCACGGCTGTGCCTCAGATCGCGGCTCCACTGCCAGAGGCGCCGGATCTGCGCGTCACCGCCGGGGTGGCGGGCGCGCATCGCCTGCCAGTCGGCTTCGGACTGCTCTTCTGGATCCACCGCCGCCATGAAGTCGCGCGCCTGCGGCGGGAAGTAGGGCGTCGCGCTCACCGCGACGACCCGGCGCAGCAGCCGCGGATGACGCTGCGCGAGCAGCAGCAGGGTCAGGGCGCCGCCGCTCAGTCCGATGGCGTCGACCGCCGCGAGCTCGGCCCCCTCGAGGGTGGCGGCGAGGCGCTCGGCGGCGCGGCGGAAGCGGAAGCGGCCGTCTGCGTCGGCGCTCGAGCGGCCGTGACCCGGCAGGTCGACCTCGATCAGCTCCCGAGGCTCGTCGCCCGGCTGCGAGGACGACCCGGCGCCGGGAGGCTCCGGGAAGACGTGCACCCAGTCGGCCGCGGCGCCCTGGAAACCGTGGACGAGGAGCAGCGGCCGACCGGCGCCGCGCCGGTGCAGAGCCAGCGGCGCGAGAGCCGGGGAACCGGCCTGGAACTCATCGCTCGTCATTGGTAGATCCTTACACTCCTCCGTGCGGTTGCCCGCCCGGATAGATGTCAAGACCCCCTTTCAAACCGTGCATGCGGATTTCCCGCACACGGCTTACGGGTGGCCTCTCGGGTCGTGGCATTA
>QQVD01000049.1 GCA_003388555.1 Acidobacteriota bacterium
AGCGGCCCGCCGGCGACTGCCGTCGCCGTCGCGGCTCGAGTCGGGTTGGAGTGTGTCGGTGTTGTTCGATGGCCTGAGCCATCGCCCGCTCACCAGCGGTCCGCCGGCGACTGCCGTCGCCGTCGCGGCACGAGTCGGGTAGGAGTGTGTCGGCGTTGTTCGATGCCCTGAGCCATCGCCCGCTCACCAGCGGTCCGCCGGCGACTGCAGTCGCCGTCGCGGCACGAGTCGGGTCGGAGTAGTTCGGCGTTGTTCTATGCCTGAGCCATCGCCCGCTCACCAGCGGTCCGCCGGCGACAGCAGTCGCCGTCGCTGCACGAGTCGGGTAGGAGCGGGTCGGTGTTGTTCGATGCCTTGAGCCATCGCCCGCTCTCCAGCGGTCCGACGGCGACAGCAGTCGCCGTCGCGGCTCGAGTCGGGTAGGAGTGTGTCGGCGTTGCTCGATGCCCTGAGCCATCGCCCGCTCACCAGCGGTCCGCCGGCGACTGCCGTCGCCGTCGCGGCTCGAGTCGGGTAGGAGCGGGTCGGTGTTGCTCGATGCCCGACCCATCGCCCGCTCACCAGCGGTCCGCCGGCGACGATGTCGCCTCGAGAGGCGGCGCCTCTGGCGGGGAATTGACGTTATTGACGTTCTGTTCTACCGTGTGACGTAGGAGGAGACGATGGGCACGAGTGCGGAGGCGATCGAATCCCGGGTCGCAGGCGCTGGCGGCCGGGAGGGCGCTGCGTCGGCCGACCCCGCCGAGCGACTCGCCGAGCTGTTGCGTCACCTCGAGCAGCGCGCTCGCGCCACCCGCGCCTGGCTGCGCTCCGCCGAGCGGCCAGGAGCGCGGGAGAGCGTGAGCCAGGTGGAGGACGCGTTGGAGAGCGCGCTCGAGCGCCTCGAGCAGCTGGCGCCGCCGTCGGCGGAGGAGCGGGCGCGCGCCGCGATGCGCTCGCCGGGCGTCGACGAGCTGTCGCAGAAAGCAGTGCGAGGCGCGGCGGAGGAGCGGGTGCAGGAGCTCGAGATGGTTGGCGCCGGCGACGCGGCCCGTCTGCTCGGCGCCAAGGCGAGCAACCGCGAGAAGGTCCGTCTGCTACGGGTCGAAGGCGTGCTGCTCGGCCTGCCACGCTCGAGCCGTGAGCTGACCCACTACCGCTATCCCACCTTCCAGTTCGACCCCGCGCGCCAGGCGGTGCACGCCGCCGTGGCGCAGGTCAACAAGCTGCTCGGCGCCGCCGAGGACCCGTGGGGCGTCGCGTCGTGGTGGGCCGCACCCGACGGCTGGCTGGGCGAGCCGCCGCATCGTTGCGTGCTCTCGCGTCCGCGCGACGTCGTCGCCGCCGCCGAGGCGGCCAGCGAGTGGCTCGGCTGAGGCGGAGGCGCGCCGCGTGGCCCCCGCCGAGCCTCCGGGCCGACCCCCAGGCCGACCGCGCCGCGCCGCGCTGGCGGCGGGAACGCTCCTCTTCCGCGTCTACCATCTGCGCCACGGGCTCGGCGCCTTCAAGCGGTCGATGTCCCCTGCGACCGGGTCGACGCAGCCCGGCGGCGGCCGCTTCGACGGCACCGTCGACCAGCCCTACCCCTTCCTCTACGCAGGCAGCACGCCCGGGGTCGCCGTCGCCGAGTCGCTGCTGCGCGACGCGGCGTTCAGTGACAGCGGCACCCGCACGGTGCTGCGCAGCCTGGTCGCGCATCTCGGCTGCGGCGCGCTCGAGGTCACCCGGTCCCTCGAGCTCGTCGACCTGCGCGGCGGCCGCGCGCTGGCGGCGATCGGTGCCACCGCCGCCCTGGTGCACTGCGCCGAGCGCTCCTATCCGGTGACCCGGCGCTGGGCGCACCGGCTGCGCGAGTGGGCTCCGGACGCCGCCGGACTGGTGTGGCGCTCGCGCTGGGAGCCCGATGGCGACGCCTATGTGCTGTTCGGCGATCGCCTCGACCCTGAGGCCGATCTGCGGGCCCTCTCCGGCCAGACCCGCCGCACCTTCGACGGCGAGCGCGGCCTGCGCTGGCTGCAGGCGCGGCTGCTCGAGTACCACACAGACCTGCGAGCCGGTTGAGAGCTGCCGAGCCTCGGCCAACGCGCGATGCGATGATGCGCTGGTGTGTCGATGCTGTGATGCTAGAATGCGACGAGGAGGACCCGTGCGCACCACGCTGGAGATCGACGATGACGTGTTGAGGGCGGCACGCGTGCTGGCACGCGAACGCGAGACGAGCCTCGGCTCCGTGGTCTCCGATCTGGCGCGGCGCGGCTTGAAGGCGGGTCCCGGGTCCGGTTCGCGCAGCGGCCTCCCCGTCTTCGAGATTCGCGAGGACGCTGCGGTGTTCGGGCCCGAAGAGGTCGCCGATGCCCTCGACGAAGACTTCTGATCGCAGCAACTCGTTCCTGCTCGACGTCAACGTGCTCGTCGCCCTGGCGTGGGGGAACCACCTGCACCACGGGGCGGCGCATCGGTGGTTCGAGAGGCTCGAGGGCGAGGCGACCTGGAAGACCTGCGCTGCGACGCAGACGGCTTTCCTGCGCATCAGCTGCAATTCGAGGATCACCGACCACTCGGTCAGCCCGGCGCGCGCGGGCAGGCAGCTCGCCGAGATGACGGCGCATCCGCGGCACGCGTTCCTGATCGACGACGTGAACTGGTCGCGAGAAGCCGAGTCTCTCCAGAAGGTCCACGGACATCGGCAGGTGCACGATCTCCATCTGCTCCTGCTGGCGGCGCGCAACGACAGTGTGGTCGCCACCTTCGATCGCGGGCTCGGGGACCTCGCTCTGCATCTGGATCAGGCGTCGACTGTCGAGACGATCCCCAGTGTGCGGGACGACCAGGCCCACTGATCCGCAGGCGGTCAAGGGATGAGCATCCCCACGTAGGATACGCCTGCCGCCCATGGACGCGAGGCCACAGGAGACGCTGGAAAGGGACGACCGAGCGCCCCTATCGCCGCTGTGGATGGTGAGCCGTGAGCCGGCGCTCAACGAGCTGATCGTCTACCTCGACCGGCAGCGACGCGCCCTCGACGGCAAGGGCTCGCAGGGCGTGACCCTGCGCTTCTCGCGCCGCCGCCTCGCCGACGTGCGGGCCGGGTTCGCCGACACCCTGTTGCGCGGTGAGCGGCAGCTGCACAAGCTCTGCGAGCTGTTCGCCGAGTCGCTCCTCGAGTCGCAGTTCAAGCTCAGCAGCACCGTCTTCGGGCGCAACCCGGCCACCGGCGAGCGCTTCGTACTGGTGCGCGACCTGAGCCGCGAGGAGCTCTACGCCCGCACCGACCTCGATCTCGGCAACGCCCAGCTCGAGAGGCTGCGGCTCGCCGGCGGTCACGGCTGGCACCAGCCCGAGCTGGTGGCCAACTTCGTCGACTACGAGGCGCTCGCCGCCAACGCCGCCGGGGTGCACCGGGTGGTCAGCCGGATCAAGGCCGAGGAGGAGATCTGGAACAAGGTCGCCGACGAGATCTTCGGTCTCGACTCGCTGGTCGAGCGCGACAAGCAGCTCCGCCACCTGAGCTCCTACGTCAAGGACGTCTTCGGGGTGAAGATCGTCGTCGCCGACGTCGCCCACGCGCGCCGGGTGCAGGCGTTGCTCGAGCGTCTCGAGTGGACGCCGCTGCAGCTGCGCCGTCACGGCATCGCCGAGCCCGCTGCCTGCGATGACGTCGATCGCTCGGCGCCGTCGCGGCTGCACATCGTCGAGGTCAAGGACTATCTCGACGGCGACGAGATCAAGGCCTCGGGCTGGCAGGCGATCAAGTCGGTGGTGCGCTGGTCCGGAGTGCCGTTCGAGATCCAGGTGCAGACCCTGCGCAACCACTACCTCGAGCGCTCACTGATCGCCGCCGAGTCGCACGAGGAGTTCAAGGCCCGGCGCGAAGCACTGCGCAACGACGTGGCGCGTCGCGTGCCGCTGTTCGGCTACTACCGCGACCTGCTGCACTGGCTGTTCTGCTCCCCGGAAGCGCAGCCGCCGAGCCATCCTCAGGTGCTGCTCGATCTGCGCCCCTGATCCGTGCCGGGTATTGGCCGCCGCCGCGGCCTGCCGCGCCCTCGACAGATCGCTCGGCAACCACCAGGTGCCCAAGACCATCGCCGGATTCTCTGGCGCAGCAGCGTTCGGCCCCGTGGAGCGGGTGCTCGAGCCCGATGCGGCCGAGACGCGTCGACTCGAGAGCCCTGTTGGCCTGCCGATCCTCGGGGCTGCTACTCGTCCTCCGGTCGGGAGACCTCGATCGCCTCCGGTATCGACGCGATGACGTCGGAGAGGTTCGTGGAACCCTCTTTCAGGTGACGATCGAAGAAGGCCAGCGAGAGCGTGTTGATGATCTGATGGCCGCGTGCCGCGGACAGTCGGTCGGCCGGCGGCGTCGCGGCGAGCACCAGGTCGGAGAAGCTGCCGTGGCTGGCGCCGCGTAGCGTCACGTCCCAGACCCGGGGCGAGTTGGCCCGCAGGGAGGCGAAGCCCGCTTCGACCTCCGCCATGAGCTCCTCGAGCACCGCCCGCTGCTCGGCGGGCACCGGCTCCGGCTCGGAGTGCAGCAGCAGCAAGGGCTTGGGTGTGCCGGTGCGTTGCACGTCACCGAACAGCTGACCGTCGCCGTCGATCGCGGCCAGCACCCGCGGGTCGTCGCGGCTGGCCTGCACGGCGAGAGCGCCGCCGAACGACCAGCCGAAGAGCCCGATGCGAGAGGTGTCGAGCAGTGGGGCGAGGTCGTCGGCGGTATCGGCGGCCATCATCTCGATGCGATCGAGCAGGGCTGCGTGATCCTCGAGCCACAGCGGGAAGTGGTGCTGGTCGAGCTGTGCCCAGAAGGCGCGTGCGTCGCTCTCCAGGTCTCCGCTCTCCTCGGGAAAGCCCAGCTGGTCCGGGGTGAAGCGGTGGCCGTCGGGGAACACGACGCTCTGGTTGAAGCCCTGATGATCGACCGCGAAGACGACGTAGCCGTGGCTGGCGAGCTGTTCGGTCCAGAAGGTGTCGCTCAGCCGCGTCCAGCCGCCGCCGGGGTGGAAGACCAGCACCGGATACGGGGCCTGCGATCCGTCGGCTCGGGCGTCTCGGTAGGCGCGTGTCCTGACGTGCAGCACGCCGGCGAAACTGTCGGCGCCGTCGAACTCGGCCGGATCGGGGACGTAGCGTGCCAACTCGTCGGTGGCTGAGATCTCGGCCGGGTACCAGACCCTCACCAGCAGCCGTCGTCGGTCCTCGGGGTCGCTGGTGAACGGTTCGGGCCGCTCGAGCAGGAAGAACAGGTCGCGCGCGCCGACGGCGTGGGGGCCGGTCAGCGGCGCGAACGGCTGCTCCGCGACGACGACCGGGACGGCATCGGGGGCGAGGTCGGGCGCGGCACCCTCCCGCGAGCACGCCGCCACCAGGACGGCGCCGAGCACGGCCGCGACCGGAGCGGGGCGCCTCACTCGGCGCCGGCCTGGGCCGGATCCCCGAAGACGTCGGCCAGGTGCTGGGCGCTGAGCGGCTGGGTCAGCTTGGAGACGACGTACGTCGCCGCCACCGAGACCAGCTCGCCCATCGCGGCGCACGAGTACGGGTTCGTCTGCTCGCCCTGCAGCCAGACGGCGACCCCGGAGAGCGGTCCGAGGCCCGCCGGATCGAAGATCCGCCACACGATGCCCGAGTGCAGCAGCACGAAGGTGCCCATGCCGAGGACGAGGCCGGCGTAGGCGCCCCGGGCGGTGACGCCGCGCCAGAGTGCGCCGAGCATCAGCGGCCCGGCGAACGCCGCCATCATGCCGCCAGAACCGACCCACACCAGCAGCGCCACGTTCATGTTCATCGTCGACCACGCCAGGCCCATGCACGCCAGCAGCACGATCACGGTGCTCCAGCGGCTGATGATCAGCACCTGACGGTCGACCTCGGAGCCGGTCATCTTGCGCTTCAATCTGGGCACGATCGAGCGGCGGTAGATGTCGTTGGCGATGATCTGCGACGACGACACCACCAGGCCGTCGGCGGTCGACATGATCGCCGACAGGATGCCGACCCCGATCAGCGCCGCGAACCAGGTCGGGAAGAGCTCGATGAAGAGAGCCGGCAGCGCCTCGTTCGGTGTGCGCCCGGGCTGCAGCAGCGCATCGCCGAGGATCGCTCTGGAAAGCAGGCCGCCGATGCCGAGCAGCCCGAGGGTCAGACCGACACCGAAGGCCATCCAGACGAAGCGCGAGCGGTCGCGGTCGTCGCGCAGTGCCCACACCTTGTTGCCGATGTGCGGCAGCATGCCGAGCGGGGTGTGCGCCAGCAGGATCGCCAGGATCGACCACCACGAGTGGTACAGCGGCGTCGCCGGGTTGAGGGCACCGACGAGGTTCTCGTCCTGGGAGCGCAGCGAGTCGACGACGCCGCCGAAGCCGCCCTCGACGCCGAAGCCGACCACCACCAGCACGATGGTCAGCGCCGCCACCAGCAGCATCAGGAAGCCCTGCACGCTGTCGGTGAGGATGTCGGCGTGGGCGCCGCCCAGCACCACGTAGACCACCAGCACGATGGTGGTGATGATCAGCGCCCAGATCGGCTCGAGGCCGAGCATGATCTCGAACATCACCAGCCCCGAGACCAGCTGCCCGGCGATGTAGAAGAAGAGCACCAGCGAGAAGATCGACACCAGCAGCCGGATGCCGTCGCTCTGGTAGCGGTCGCCGAGATACTCGGGGATCGAGCGGTTGCCGAACCTGTGGCCCGAGCTCGACACCAGCTTGATCGCCAGCAGCACGCCGAGGTAGACCCCCATCGGGTAGAGGAAGGCGCCCCAGACCGAAGCCATGCCGTACGAGTACGAGAGCCCCGGCGAGCCGAGGAAGGTGGCGCCGCTGGCGGTGCTGGCGGCGAAGGCCAGGGCCAGGACGAGCGGGCCGTATCCACGCCGCGCGGTGGCGAAGTCGTCGGCGCTGCGCACCCTGCGACTGGCGATCCAGCCGAAGGCGATCATGCCGCCGGCATAGAGCACCAGGAAGATCCAGGACCAGGCCATCAGGCTCATGCGGTGTTCTCCGGAGGGACGGAGCGGTGGCGAAGCGGCGTCGTCGCGTGGGAGACCTGGATCAGGCCTGGACCACTCGCGAGGAGTTGCTCGTCGTGGCTCGTCGAAAGAGGGGAGTTGGGTGGGCAATGGTACGCGCTCCGGCAATCTTCGCTGCCCATTGATCCACCTGCCCGTCGAAGGCGAGGCGGATCGGCCCCGACACCGACGACTCAGCCTCCCATGCAGCCCAGCTGGATGACTGGGAGACCCCTCACGCCGAAGCGAGCGCCAGCGAGCTGAGCCGCAGGACCGGCAGTGAACGCCTGCGAACACTGACGGTCGTTCCTTTGTCCTCCCCCTGAAGCGAAGCCGGATGACTGGGAAACCCCCACCTTTGTCCTCCCCCTGAAGGGGGAGGAGGCGGAGGGCCGCGACTCTGCCTCCACTCC
>QQVD01000041.1 GCA_003388555.1 Acidobacteriota bacterium
CCTGACCCCTGACCCCTGACCCCTGACCCCTGACCCCTGACCCCTGACCCCTGACCCCTGACCCCTGACCCCTGACCCCTGACCCCTGACCCCTGACCCCTGACCCCTAACCCCTGACCCCTACTCCCCCTCCTCCCGCACCGCCAGCGCCACGTCCGGGTGGTCGGTGAACAGTCCGTCGACGCGGTAGGCGAAGAAGAACGCCTTCAGCTCCTCCTCGATCGAGGAGTACTCGGCGCCGACGTCGTCGGCGCGGAAGGTGTACGGGTGCACCAGCAGGCCGCGGTCGTGGGCCCTGCGCACCAGGGCCGGGTCCTTCTCGATCAGGCTCTTGGCCGGGCCGATGCCGTTGGCGACGCCGACCAGGGCGTCGAGCGAGGCTTCGGTGAGTGCCTCGCGCGCCGCCGCGTTGTCGCCGAGCAGGAAGATCTGCGGCAGCTGCGAGCCGATCTCGCGCAGGCGCACCAGCGGCTCGCGCTCGAAGCACTGCACGAAGATGCGTGAGCCCGCGCCGCGGTAGCCGTGGCGGCGCACCAGGTCGAGGAAGTCCTGCTCCATCGCCAGCCCGGCGTCGCGGTGGAACGCCGGCGCCTTGAGCTCGGGATAGATGCTGACCTGGCGGCCGGTGCTGCGTTCGAGCCCCTGGATGAGGGCGATCATCTCCTCGAAGGTCGGCACCTCGAAGCGGGCCGCGCTCTGCTGCGGGAAGCGCCCCGCGATGCGTTCGTGAACTCGCAGGCCCTTGATCTCGTCGAGGGTGAAGTCGACGGCGTACCACCTGCCGTCGGCGCGCTTGCGGTCGGGAAAGCGCTCCTCGACGTCGGTGGTCGCCTCGAGGTGGATGTCGTGCAGACAGATGAACACGCCGTCCTTCGTGCGCACGAGATCCGGCTCGATCGAGTCGGCTCCCTGAGCGAAGGCCATGGCGTAGGCCGGCAGGGTGTGCTCGGGGAGATACCCGCTGGCTCCCCGGTGGGCGATGACGATCGGTTGGGCGCTCATCGGCAGCACTCCTTGGGTCAACAGGAGGGTGGCGAGCCCCAGGATGAGGGTCGGCAGCGCTCGGCGCGCGCCTGCGGCAGAGGAGGATGCGACGGAAGGCCCCGTATGCTTCATGCCTCCAGCATGCCAGTCGCATCGCGCCACCGACAAGGCGCAGACCAGGGAGCAGAAGATGAAGATCGTCGACCTGTCGACCACGATCCGCAACTCGCCGCCCGGCACGCCGGCCCACCAGGCGACCGGCATCGAGTACAGCGGCCATGCGGCCGGGGCCGCGGCGATCGAGCAGCTGTTCGGGGTGCCGAAGGAACTGCTGCGCGACGGCGAGGGCTGGGCCGTCGAACGTTTCACCAGCTTCGGCACCCACAACTCGACCCACCTCGACGCGCCCTGGCACTACAACAGCCGCATCGCCGGAGAGCCCGCCGCGACGATCGACCAGCTGCCGCTCGAGTGGTTCTTCGCGCCGGGGGTGGTGCTCGACCTGCGCCACCTGGTGCGCGACGAGGGGCGCCAGGGCGATCCGGCGACTCCCGAGCATCTCGAGGCGGCACTCGACGCGGCCGGCCACCAGCTCCGCGAGCGAGACATCGTGCTGGTGCGCACCGGTTGCGACCGCTACATCGACCAGCCCGACTACCTGACGAGGGGCTGTGGCGTCACCGCGGCGGGCACCCGCTGGCTGTGGGAGCGCGGGGTGCGGGTGATGGGCATCGACGCCTGGGGCTGGGACGAGCCGCTCGACCGCCAGGCCCGTCGCGCCCTCGAGCTGCGACAGCAGGGCGTGTTCTGGCAGGCCCACCAGGCCGACCTGCCGTACTCCCAGATCGAGCGCCTCGTCGGGCTCGACCGGCTGCCGCCGCGCGGCTTCACCGTCGCCTGCTTCCCGCTCAAGATCGAGCGCGGCAGCGGCGCGCCGGCTCGGGTGGTCGCGATCCTGGAGTGAGGCGTCGCCGGAGCGACCCTCCCCAGCCCGGCACTCCGGCGGAAGCGAAGAAGCCACGCCTCCCCGAAGCGGGGAATCCGCGGTGCCGACGACCGCACTGCTTCCCGACCGTCACTCCAGCGGAGGCTGGCATCCAAGCGTCTCGTGAGGCGGAGCGGCTTCGCCTGCGGGCCTGACGGTGCATCCGCTGCCTACGACCGCCGGACCGGAGCTCGCGCGTCTACGCTGCTCCGCCACTCCGCCACTCCCCCAAACACCTGCCGCCCTGGAAACGTCCGGCGGGCGTTCCGGTAGACACCACCAAACGCCCGACATCTCAGGGAGGTCTCACATGTCGCGTTCCAGGAGTGCGTTCACCCGCTTCGTGATCGTCGCCGTCTCGGTCCCGGCCCTCGTCCTGCTGCCCGGCTGCGGCGGCGAGAGCGAGCCGGCAGAGGAGTCCGCTGCTCTCGGCGCCGCAGCGCCGGCCGCAGGCACCGCCGTCGACCCGAACACCTGCCGCTCGATCTATCCGAGCTACTGGCAGGACCCGAACCCGAAGTTCGCCGAGCAGTGGGTGGGTCAGCAGGTCAGCAACGTGCCGCCCGAGGGCTACACCGGCCCCGTGTTCCGGCTCAGTGACGGTTATCCGACGTCGCTCCCCGACGAGCGCGCCGATCAGCCGTGGCGAGACGCGCGCTTCGACGCGATGTTCGATCCGTCCACCGACCAGGCGACCAAGACCCAGCTCGCCAACGACTACATCTGGGCGGTGATGCGCTACTCGCAGGAGGGCAACCTCGAGAACGACTGGGACGTGTGCGAGAACACTCAGCGCAACTGGTACCATATGCCCTTCCAGACCTACGACGTGCTCTCCGGCCGCGAGTTCACCCACGGGCTGACCCGCGAGGCGCCGGTGAAGTTCTCGGTCAACACGACCAGCGACCTGCTCGACACCACCATGTGGGCGGTCGGCTACTTCAACCCCACCGCGGCCTACACCCTCGGCCAGATCTGGGAGGCCGACGGCACGCCCGAGTTCCCCACCGAGAACATCGACTTCGCCGAGGGCGCGGTGGTCGCCAAGCCGCTGTTCAACACCTCCTCGCCGGCGCAGCTGCCGGTGCTGTCGAACATGCCGGCGTGGAAGGCGAACATCTCCGAGCCCTCGTTCTGTGCGTGCAAGCCCGCGGCGGGCGAGTCGAGCTGCTCGATGGTCGAGCAGAGCCAGCAGTGCCCGCGCTCGCTCGACGCCTACGGGCCGGTCAGCCTGCTGCAGTTCGACATCGCGGTGAAGGACTCGCGCGCTCCGGGCACCGCCTGGGTGTTCGGCACCTTCGTCGCCGACGGCGTGCGCAAGGCCGGTGAGCCGGAGCCTTGGAACCGCATCGCGCCGCTCGGCCTGATGTGGGGCGTCGAGCCGCCCCCGGCCGGTCAGCTGGCGTACGACCACCCGGCGGATCCGCGAACCAACGGCTTCGAGGACATGGTGATCTTCTGGGACACCGTCGACATGCTGAACGAGTACGGCGGCGGCCAGAAGGAGCTGTGGCCGGGCCACCTCGGCTGCAACCAGCGCCTCGACGGCCCGGCCGACAACCAGAACAGCGCCTGCATGTCGTGCCACATGACCGCGTCGGTGGTCGACGAGAACCTCAACACGCCGCCGATCGTCGCCCAGTTCTACTTCGAGGGCGGCAAGCCGGGGCTCACCGCCCAGTGCGTCGAGCCCGACGCCGGCAATCCCAACCAGGGCGTCGACGCCGGCGGCGCCAAGCGATCGACCGTGAACGGCGTCTCCTTCGCCGACATCGACAGCCTCTACTTCTTCAACACCGCGGCGGCGACTCCCTTCAACACCACCGTGGGTGGCACCGACGTGCTGCCGACGATGCCGGTCTACGCCAGCGGCCGCAAGGAGTGGATCTCCCTCGACTACTCCCTGCAGCTGTCGATCTCGCTGCTGCAGTGGAGCCAGTGGGACCAGCACGCGCCGCAGCCCGACGACGACGCCGCGCCCGAGTCGGTGCAGCTCACCGAGCTGACTCCCGCAGCCGACCGTGACCACGTCAAGCTGCCGCGGCGCAACGTCGACCTCGACGCGCGGCGCTAGGGAGCGGTCGCCCGGGTGGCCCTGGAGGGCGGCAGGGCCGGTCTGCCGCCCTTCGAGGTGACTCCAGCCATCCGTTGCGTCACTGCGAGAAAGAGCGTCCCAGCCCCGGAGCCGATCCGAGGCTGGGGCGCTTGCGTCTGCTGATGCCGATTCCGCTCCCGTGACGGCTCTGTGCCGGTCGCGGCGGCGTTCGTCGGTTCCCGTTCCTCGCTCACCCGCTCTGGCCTCATGGGCACTGTTGTAGGTTCGAGCAACCAACCGGTACATCCATAGGAGAACGAATCGCGCCCGAGGAGGTCCGCATGCGCTTCCAGAAGCCGCAGGCGTGGGGCTACGCCTGTCTCGTCTGCATCGCACTCGTCGCCCTGCCAGCCACTCCCGGCTACGCCGACACCTTCACGCCGACCAAGCTCACCGACTCGGCGGACGGAGTCTGCGACGCCGACTGCTCGCTGCGTGAGGCGGTGATCGCCGCCAATGCCAATCCCGGCGCCGACGTCATCGAGCTCGGAGTGGGGACCTACGTACTGTCGCTGCCGGGCGCCAACGAGACCGCCGGCGATCTGGACGTCACCGACGAGCTGACGATTCGCGGTGTCGACCGCGAGCAGACGATCATCGAGCAGACCACGATCGGTGAGCGGGTGATCGAGGTCGCTGCCAGTGTCGCTTCCTTCGTCCTGGAGGCGCTCGGAATCACCGGCGGCAACCTGTCGGGTGTCGACGAGAACGGCGCCGGCGTTCTTGGCTTCACGGACCTCGAGATCCGCAGGGCGACGATCCTCGCCAACGAGACGACCCAGGGCGTCGGCGGAGGGGTGGCTGTCGAGGGCCAGTCGGATCTGTCGGTCTTCGAGTCGGCCTTCCTCGACAACGACGCGTTCCTGGGGTCCGCCATCTCCACCTTCGAAGGCGAGGCGACGGTCGAGGACAGCGTGTTCGAGGACAACGGCCCTTCGGCCGTCAACCTGTTCAGGAGCAAGGCCGACATCCTGCGCTCGACGTTCACAGGCAACGCCCCAGCGGCCTTTTCGGCGTTCACCGACGGCCCGCTCGTGACGGTCGAGAACTCCACCTTCAGCGACAACGAGCAGGCGATGACGCTGTTCGGCAACGGTCCGATCGCGCTCCGGTACCTGACGATGGTGCAGGGCAGCGGGCTCGAGCTGGTCAACGTGCAGAACAGCAACGTGACGATCCGCGCCTCGGCCCTCGACGGCGACTGCGGTGGTCTCTTCCTGCTCGGCAGCCTGGGTGACAACGTCAAGTCGGGTGGCAGCTGCACGACCGCCGGCCCCGGCGACCAGATCAACGTCGGCTCTCCGATCCCCGGGCTCGGGCCGCTGGCGGACAACGGCGGCCCGACGGCGACCCACCGGATCGTAGATCGCCAGGTCTCGCCGATGGCCGGCGAGGTCCCTTCGGGGTGTTCCTCGGTCGTCGATCAGCGCGGCATGGTGCGCAACGCCTGCGATGCCGGCGCGACCGACTACGAGGTCTGCGCCGACCTGCAGTCTCCCCTCGCGATCCCCGACGACGACCCGGTCGGGATCCAGGTGCCGATCGCGACCGCCCTGGCCAGCGGCAGCGACTTCGACATCATCTTCTCGATCAGCCACACGAGGGCGTCCGACGTCAGGATCCTGTTGCTCGGCCCGCCCGGTAGCGGGATCGTGCTCTTCGACCAGTTCCGCGAGGCCGTTCGCGGCGCATCCTGCAGCGGCAGCGATCTGCGCCTGACCTTCGACGACGAGGCCGAGCTCGACGCGGTCACGGACTGCCGCGACGTGCCGGGGCTGGGCGCCTTTCCGGAGGCGAGATACCGCCCTCTCGAGCCCCTCTCCACGCTCGAGGGTCTGTTCGGTGACTGGATTGCCGTGATCTCGGACCTGTCGCCCGGCGACGTCGGCCAGGTCGAGCGCATCTGCGTGGTTCCCGACCTGGTGGGGGTGTTCGCCGACGGCTTCGAGTCGGGCGATGTCTCGGCGTGGACTTCGTCCACGCCTTGAGCCATCGCCCGCTCTCCAGCGGTCCGACGGCGACTGCAGTCGCCGTCGCGGCTCGAGTCGGGTAGGAGTGTGTCGGCGTTGTTCGATGCCTTGAGCCATCGCCCGCTCACAGCGGCCCGCCGGCGACAGCAGTCGCCGGCGCTGCTCGAGACGGGTAGGAGTGTGTCGGCGTTGTTCGATGCCTTGAGCC